>NZ_JAALJI010000040.1 GCF_011064595.1 Paludisphaera soli
GAAGGCCCTCTTTGGCGATGGGGTTTCCAGTCGAACGTCGAGGCGTCAGGCGACGGTGCCGGGCATCCGCTGCCGGGCGATGAACATCATTGCGCATCAGGGGATGCCGCAGGGCAAGCGGATGGCGGCGTGACTACCGGGTGCGACCGGGCGGGATCCGTCGATTCGGTCACCTGCCTCCTTCATGCAACTATGCCACGCCAGTACGAGGTCTACTGCTTCTCCTCGAATTCGACGTCGATGACCTCATCCTCCTTGCCCCCGCGCGGACCCCCGTCCGACGAGGCCGAAGGGCCGTTCGCCCCCGCCCGGCTCCCGGCCGCGGCCGCGCCCGCCCCGGCGTAGAGGTGCTCGGACATCGCCTGGCTGGCGTGCTGGAGCTCGTCGAGGGCCCGTTGGATCGCAGCCGGGTCGTCCCCCTCTTTCGCCTGGTTGACCTTGGCGATGGCGCCGCGGACGGCCGCCATGTCGGCTTCCGACAGCCGGCCCTGGTTCTCCCCCAGCAACTTTTCAAGCTGGTAGACGCGCTGCTCAGCGGCGTTGCGGAACTCGGCCAGGTCGCGGCGGCGCTTGTCATCGGCGGAGTGCGCCTGGGCGTCCCGCTGCATCCGCTTGATCTCGTCGTTGCTAAGGCCGCCGGACGACTCGATCTTGATCGTCTGCGCCTTGCCGGTCCCCTTGTCCTTGGCCGTGACGTTGAGGATGCCGTTGGCGTCGACGTTGAACGACACCTCGATCTGGGGCACGCCCGTCGGCGCCGGCGGGATGCCGTCCAGGTTGAACTCGCCGAGCAGGCGGTTGTCGCCGGCCATCGACCGCTCCCCCTGGTAGACCTTGATCGTCACGGCCGACTGGTCGTCCTCCGCCGTGGTGAAGGTCTCCTTCTTCTCGGTGGGGATGGTGGTGTTGCGCTCGACGAGTTTGGTGAAGACGCCGCCCTTGGTCTCCAGGCCCAGCGACAGCGGCGTGACGTCCAGCAAGACGACCCCCTGGACGTCGCCGGCCAGGACCGCCCCCTGGATGGCGGCGCCAATAGCCACGACCTCGTCGGGGTTGACCCCCTTGTGCGGCTCCTTGCCGAAGATGTCCTGGACGATCTGGTGCACCCGCGGCATCCGCGTCGATCCGCCGACGAGCACTACCTCGTCGATGTCCGAGGCCTTCAGGTTGGCGTCCTCAAACGCCTTCATCACCGGCCCGCTCAGCCGCTCGAAGAGGCTGTCGGTCAGCTTCTCGAACTGGGCGCGGGTGATGGTCATCGTCAGGTGCTTCGGGCCCGAGGCGTCGGCCGTGATGAACGGCAGGTTGATGTCGGCCTGGGCCTGGAACGACAGGTCCTTCTTCGCCTTCTCGGCGGCCTCCTTGAGTCGCTGGAGGGCCATCGCGTCCTTGCGGAGGTCGATGGACTGTTCCTTCTTGAACTCGTCGGCGATGTGGTTGATGAGGGCCTCGTCCCAGTCGTCGCCGCCCAGGTGGGTGTCGCCGTTGGTCGAGAGCACCTGGAAGACGCCGTCGCCGACGTCGAGGATCGAGATGTCGAACGTGCCGCCGCCGAGGTCGAAGACCGCGATCTTCTCGTCCTTCTTCTTGTCGAGCCCGTAGGCCAGGGCCGCCGCCGTCGGCTCGTTGATGATCCGGGCGACCTCCAGGCCGGCGATCTGGCCGGCGTCCTTGGTGGCCTGGCGTTGGGAATCGTTGAAGTAGGCCGGCACGGTGATGACAGCCTTGCGGACCTTGTGCCCGAGGTAGCTCTCGGCCGCTTCCTTCAGCTTGCGGAGGATCAGCGCCGAGACCTCCGGCGGCGTGTACTCTTTGCCGTTGACCCGGACCTTGACGAAGTCGTCGGGCCCCCCGATGACCTCGTAGGGGACCATCTTCTCCTCACCCCGGACCTCGCTGTGGCGGCGGCCCATGAAGCGCTTGATCGAATAGACCGTCCCCGTGGGGTTGGTCACCGCCTGCCGCTTGGCCGGCTCGCCGACGAGGGTCTCCCCCCTACCGGTGAAGGCCACGACCGACGGCGTGATGCGGCTCCCCTCCTGGTTGGGGATGACCGTCACCTCCCCGGCCTCCATGACCGCGACCGCACTGTTGGTGGTGCCCAGGTCGACGCCGATGATCTTCTCACCCTCTGCCACGATGAACCTCCTTCCGGGTCCTATGCCCGTCACCCGGGCCTGACGACGAGATCTTCAAGATGATCCTGCCGCGGCACCGAGACGACAGGGCTTAACACAGCCCTCGTGTTCCAGGAGCCTCACGCCTCTCCGTCTCGGGTCACTCGGTGATGCCGATCTCGTTCGGCATTCCTCGCCCCACGACCCACCGCCTCGCCCGAGAGAGGTACGACCCCGAGCGACCCCCGATGCAGCCGGCTCCGCAGGCGGAACCCGAGAACGATCAGCAAGACGCCGGCGGCGACAGCGTAGGTCCCGATCAGCCAAACGACGGCCAGCGCCCCGGCGGCGGGATCGACCAGAAGAATCACGCCGAAGGCGATCGACAGGAGCCCGCTGACGACGAGCAGCCATTCGCCGCGGATTTCCTTGCGAAGCCGGATGGCCGCGATGACCTGGAAGAACCCCGTGACGATCGCCCAGGCCGCGATCACGCACAGCAGCGCGAGCGCCGTGATCCCGGGCCACAAGAAGGTCACGAATCCCGCCGCGATGCCGACGAAGCCCTCCAGCAACATGGCCCACCAGGGCATGCCCTCGGTGCGGCCGGACAGAACGGCGACGAGGGCGAGGACGCCGTCCACCAAGCTGTAGGTGCCAAAGAGGACTACCAGGGCCCCTAGCGTGATCCCCGGCCAGGCGAAGGCCAGGACCCCGAAGAGCACGGCGAACAGCCCCCGCAATGCCAGGGCCCACCAGTTGCGAGCCAGCGTGTCCACGATCATCCTCCTCTCTAGCAACCGGGGTTCGGGCGCCCGGAGAGACCGCCCTCGCCACGATCGCCCGCGGCACGGAGTGGTTTCGGTCCACCGCGACGCCTTCGGCCGCGTCCCCCGGAGACTCGGTTTCGATTCAAGGAATTGATCGCGTCAGTGGAGCCACTCATTGACGCGATCCCACCACCGAGTGATCAGGTTTCCCTGGCTGTGCCGCTCGTCTCGGCTGGCTACGCGGTTCCCCTCCTGGCGGAGTTGGGCTTCCAGCCGCTCGACCTCGTCCAGCATCTGCTGCACCGCCTGGCGTTGCCCCTCGGGCAGCACGTCGCGGTAAGTCTCCAGCCGCCGCTTGGCGGCCAGCAAATTGGCCTGGGCCTGGGCAGCATTGTTCTCCTCGAGCGACCGCCGTGCCAGCCAAAGGGCGTCGCGGGCGGCGATCAGCGGCGAGTCGTCCTTGCTGTAGCGGAGGGAGAGTCCGCGGATCAAGGCCGCCCCGAGGGCTTTCGAGGCATCCTCTGACTTGCCTTGCTCCAGGGCCTTGGCCGCCCTGGACAGCCCCCCATCGATCGCGCCGATGTCGGCGATGACCTCCGTGGAGATTACCTCCGACTCGACCACCTGGAGTCCCGCGACCTCCATCGCGTTCCGCCGGGCGGCCAGGATCGGGGCCAGCGTCTGGGCGTGCATGATCCCCTCGTAGAGGGGGATGCGATCGGGCTGGGCCTCGCGCTCGTCCTGGTAAACCACCTTGCCGTCGGGCGAGGTCGTCTTGATGTGGAACGCCGTCCTGGGCAAGAGGGCGCGGATGGCCCGGATCGCCTCGCGTCCCTTGTTCACCTGGTCGCGGGCCCGCTCGCTGTCGTCGGCGTCGATCGCGTCGACTGCCTCCTTGATGTGCTGGAAGACCTCGGCCACCAGGAGCGAGGCCTGTCGCAGGTGCTCCGCGGTCAGCTTCCCCTCGGTCTTGGTCGACGTCTCGGTGCGGAAGCCGCCCTCCTCGCCGAAGGACCGGACGACGGGCTCGGACCGTTCCTGGGACTTGTCGGCGTCGGCCGACTTCGAAGGATCCTGCTCTCCCCGCACGGCGCCGGTCGTGACCGTCAGGGCGATCAGGCCCGCGGCCAAGGATCGCCAGGTCGTCATCCGATGAACGTAACTCATGCTCAATGCTCCTGGAGTTCTTGCGTGTGGAAATTCTCGTACCTTTGGCAGGCCTCGGATGCTGCAGTCGCCGCGGTGGCGTGGGTCGGGTCCGTGTTCAACGTCGTCGAAACCCCTCCCGAACGCTCGAGGATCCCCAATCGGGGCGCCCCGCGAGGGAAACTGCTCGGCGAGGTGGAAGGCCTGGGGCCGGCCAGGGACGTGTCGCCGGCCGCGCCTCGGCGCACCGTCACGGCGCGACGGTGATGTGGTTCTCGACATTGGTGACGCCCGGGGCCGACCAGGCCTCCCGCTCGGCCTCCTCGCGCTCAGCCCACGAGCGCACGGTGCCGCGCAAGGTCACCTTGCCGCCGGACACCTCGACGGTGATCCGTTGGGCGTCCATCGCGGCGCTGCGCTCCAGCGCCTTCTCGATCTTCGCCTTCAACTCGCTCGGCGAGACGCTCGGCTCGACCGTGATCAGGTTGCTCACCCCCGTCACGCCGGCCAGGTAGCGGACGGCGTTCTCGGCGGCCGTCTTCTGATACTGCCACTCGACTTCGCCCTCGAGCTTGACCCAACCGTTGCTGACGGTGATCTTGATCTTGTCGTGCGGCACGGAGAGGTTGGCCTTCAGGGCTTGGACCGCCGCCGCGGCGACGTCCTCATCGGTGCGCCGACTGCTGCCAGGCAGCTTGACGTCGAGCTCGTTGGCGACGGCCTTGACGCCGTAGACGCGCTTGGCCGCCTGCTCCGCGGCGTACTTCTCGGCGTACGAAGGAACGTGGCCGGAGAGGGTGACGACGCCGCTTTTGACCGAGACGCCGATATGGGCCGCATCCACGCTCGGCTCCCAACCCAGCTCGTCCAGGACCTCGCGCTGCAGATCCCTGTCCGTCATCAAGGCCGTGCTCATGGGTTGCTCCTTTGTCTCCGGGTGCCGGTCCGCTTGGCCCTGCCTCATCAGGGGGGCTGCCGACCGATACGTCCTATTGCAATGGGTAGACCATATCGACATTTACCGGTGGGCGTGTTGATCGCCGCGGTGCAATGCCTCACTTGGAATCGACTTGGGGATTGAGTTGCCGCCGCTGCGACGGCTCGCACGCTCGCCGGGGCCGCCGATTGACCAGGACAGTCTGTCGCCGTGTCCTGGAGGGGGTGACGACTTGTCGCATTCCCTCCCGGGGCGGACCAGGGAGACGTGCTCGGGTCACCGAGGCGATTGGCCTCCGGTCTCAACCCGCAGGAGGGCCTCATCGGAGCGCGACTGCTCCAGGCAGCGCTGCTCGTGGTCGGCCATGGCCTGGCGATGCGCCTGCGAGCCATGCTCACCGCTCCGGCGAGCGTCCAGATCCCGGAGCCGCTCGTCGAGCCCGTAGAGCACGAGCCGGTCGCCCGCCCGGATCGCCGTCTCGCCGCGCGGGACGCCGAGGTACCTTCCATCGGCGCGGTGAATGCCCAGCACCGTGACCCCCTCTTCGAACAGCTTCAGCTCCTCGAGCCGCCTGCCTTCTATCCAGTCTCCGGGCTCGACGAGGATCGTCCGGACGCGATATCCACCGGCCAACTCCAGCAGCTCTACGAAGTCGTAGGCCTCGAGGTCGGTCCAGCGGCTCAAGGCCCAACGCATCGCTTGGAGCATGCGGCGTTCGACCCATTTACTCCTGGCAACCAGCACGAGGGCGGCTAAGCCGGTAAGGAGCCAACCCGCACGCCACAGGCCCTCGGCCCGCGTCGTGACGCCGACGAACGAGAGGATCAGCGTGGAGGCGCCGGAGACCGCCCCCACGTTGCCGACGATCATCATCAGGGTCAGGATTCGCCGCCGCACCGGGTGGTTGACGAGATGCTCCGACTCCGACGTCGTGAAACCGACGCCGAGGTACGCCGAGAGGATCTGAAGGCGTGCCAATTGATGGGAGACGCCCGTCAACATCAGGGCCGCGACGGCCAGTCGCGTGACGAGCAGGGAGAGAGTCACCACGGTGAGAAGTGAGAAGACCGCGTTCATGGCGACGCCAGAGGCCCTCCGATGGTTGGCCGTTCGCCCTAGTGCCCCAGGACGTCATGGTCGCCCGGGATAGGAAGTCGCACGGCCCCGGCTCGGGCACGGTGCGTCCCTCGGGCCGTCGGTGTTCCAGGCCGTCGCAATCGACGGCGGCCCTGGCGCAAATCGAAGCCCCCACCGCGTCGGTCCCATCGATCGTCGCGGCACTCGCTCAGCCCGCGGGCGGTGCGGCCAGGGCGGCGGGCGCTTCCGCCTTGAGACGCGGCAGGATCTCCCGCCCCACCTCTTCGAGGACCTCGGCCGCGTCGCGCCTGGCATACTTGAAATTGAGGACGACGTGGTGCACCCCGGCCGCGCGGAGCCCGTTGAGGAAGCGGACGACGAGGTTGCGGCCGCCGCGGAAGCCGAGGTGGATCGACTCCGGCGGACCGTCCGGATCGACGGTCAGGTCGATATACAGGGACTGGACGAATGGCTTGAACACGCCCGGCGACGCGGCCGAGACGGCGGAACTCCAACTCGCGGCGAGTCGCTCCTGTTGATCAAGGGGGCGAGGGTAGGTGATCCAGCCATCTGCATGCTCGGCGATCCACTCCAGGCTCTGGCGGCTGGAGCCGGTGACGAGGATCGGCAGCCGACCGGTCGGTTTGGGCACGAGGTCGGCCGTCCCGGACAGCACCCCGTAGGCCGACCGGACCGTCGGGAACTCCTCGGAGAGCACCACGCGGAGCACGCGGAAGTTGTCCCGGAAGAGCGCATCACGCCGCTCGTAGTCGACGCCGAACGCCGGGAACTCGACCGGCCGGTCGCCGGAGGCGACGCCGAGCACTAGTCGGCCGCCGGTAAGTCGGTCGACCGAGGCCGCGGCCTTGGCGGTGTGCAGCGGGTGGCGCAAGGGGAGGACGATCGAGCCGGTCGCCAGCGCGATCGTGCTCGTCCGAGCAGCGATCCAACCGAGGTAGACCCAGGGGTCGTAGACCTGGCCGACGTCGCCGAAGCTCGGGTCGCGCAGCGGCACGTCGCGCACCCAGAGGGCGGCGAAGCCCAGTTCCTCGGCCCGCACCGCCAGCCGCTCCTGGTGGCGCATCGTCGGCCGGTCGCCCTGGAACGACTCGATCGGGAAGAAGACGCCCAGCGTCAGCCGGCCTGGCGCGAACATCCTCCGGAAGCTCGTCGATTCGTCCTCGCCGGCCGCGGAATTCCCGTTCGCCATGCGACCTCCTCTGCGTCCGAAACCTCGGGGGAATTCGATCGACGCACGCCTTCCCGATTTCGGGACCCCTTGACTCGTGGCCGACGAATAGGCCTGCCATCGCAACGTTGGCGCCGGGTCGACTCCGCCTGAGAGGAGTTCGAGTCGATCGACTTCATCACGTTTCTGCGCAAGATGTTGGGGATTCGACGCCGAGAGGCTGCGGGGGTCGTTGTCACTGGCATTTCCCATTCCCGGCCGCTTCCATGTGACATTTTGTCGGGATCGAACCGGATGACTGACATTTCGTCACAACGGGCGAGAGTAGCCGCCATGGGCCAATGGCGCAAGGAGCGGTTTCGACTTGCGGCGGGACTGCTTCGATCGTCGTAAATTCTGGTCGTGGCTTGGAACAGTTGCTTATTGTGCGGGGGGATCGGCAAAGCAATGCCAAACGCTTACCCATCGTGATCCTCGATCCATCGCCCCCGCCGACGTAGTGCCCCTGGATCACGTACGATTTCGCGCGCTTCCGCTGCCAGACGCTCGATCGCACCATTTCAGCCGACGCGGCGACGCAGACCTCTCGGTCCAGCCGCACGGCGAGCGCGGACACATTGTCCGAACCGGACGGCGGAGATCAGCCACCGAGGTCGAGTGGCGGCAATCGTCGTCGAAGCCCGCGAGGTGCACGTCTAGTCGTCACCACGGCTTGTGATCACCGGTCTAACCGGCCCTGGGCATCGGCACGGACGTTGCTTTCGGCGTTCGCCCAAAGGCTCTCCATTCGGTCGTTCGACATTCGAGGAGGATCAGGCATGCCAGGCAACCGCGCGGTGGCGTACGTGGGGCCCAAGAAGGTCGAGATTCAGAATCTCGACTTCCCGAAACTCGTCGACCCGCGTGGCAAGCCCTGCGAACACGGTGTCATCCTCAAGCTTGTAACCACGAACATCTGCGGGAGCGACCAGCACATCTACCGGGGCCGCTTCCCGGCCCCCGAGGGGATGATCCTGGGGCACGAGAATACCGGCGAGGTCGTCGAAGTGGGCCGGGACGTGGAGTTCATCAAGGTAGGCGACCTGGTCTCCGTCCCGTTCAACGTCGCCTGCGGGAGATGTCGCAACTGCCGCGAGCAGCACACGGAGGTCTGCGAGACCACCAATCCCGAGATGGCGTGCGGGGCCTATGGCTTCAACCTCGGCGGCTGGCAGGGCGGGCAGGCCGACTACATGATGGTCCCCTACGCCGACTTCCAACTGCTGAAGTTCCCTGACAGGGACCACGCGATGGCGAAGATCCGGGACCTCACCCTCCTCTCGGACATCCTGCCGACCGCCTACCACGGGTGCGTCGTGGCCAAGGTCACGACCGGGTCATCGGTGTACATCGCTGGGGCGGGGCCGGTGGGCCGCTGCGCAGCGGCCAGCGCCCGCCTGCTGGGGGCGTCCTGCATCATCGTCGGCGACTCGAACAAGGAACGGCTGGCGCTGGTGAAGAAGGCCGGGTACGAGGTCGTGGACATCTCCGATAAGGTCCCGCTGCCCGACCAGATCGAGGCCATCTTTGGCAAGCGGGCGGTGGATTGCGGCGTGGACTGCGTGGGGTTCGAGGCGCACGGCTACGGCCCGTCCGCCGGGGAGGATCCGGCGGCGGTGATCAACGGCCTGCTCGAAGTGGTCCGCGCGCCCGCCGGGCTCGGGCTACCCGGCGTCTACACGGCGGGCGACCCCCAGGCCGAGACGGAGGATCACAAGCGAGGTCGATACGGCCTCGACTGGGGCAAGCATTGGGCCAAGTCGCCGTCGCTGACGACGGGCCAGTGTCCGGTCATGAAGTACAACCGGGGGCTGATGCAGGCCATCCTCTGGGGCCGGATGGACTACCTGGGCGAGGTCGTCAACACCGAGATCATCCCCCTTGAGAAAGCGGTCGAGGCGTATCACATCTTCGACGAGGGCTCGCCGAAGAAGTTCGTCATCGACCCGCACGGGAGCGTCCGCAAGTAGGACCTGTAAGCCGCTCGCTCGTCGGGAGGGGTTGAGAGAGGTTCAAAAAGAAGCGAGCTGGAGGCGTAAGGGCCGTACTGGTCCCGTGACGTCCCGGCCGTTCGCACGAGGATGTCTGGGGAGGAGTCGAGGGCGGCCAGAGCCGCTCTCGGGCGTATCGACGATGCGTCGTCGGCCGTCGCAACGCGATGCCCAGGGGTTGGGCGTCGGTGATTCGTTGAAGGAGGAGCGAGGATGTCCCAGAAAGTAACTGTCGCCGCCGCCCAGAAAGTGATCGAGGCTTCTCGCAGGCACGCCGAGAAGATCGCCGTGCCGTCGTGCATCGCGGTGGTCGATGCCGGCGCGAACCTCGTCGCCTTCATCCGCATGGACGGGGCCTGGCTCGGCAGCATCGACATCGCCCAGGACAAGGCATTCACCGCCCGGGCCTTCGACATGCCGACGAAGGAACTGGCGAGATCGAGCCAGCCGGGCCAGCCCTTGTTCGGGATCAACGCGAGCAACGAGGGCCGGGTGGTGATCTTCGCCGGGGGCATCCCACTGATAGCCGACGGTCGGGTGGTCGGTGCGGTGGGCTGCAGCGGGGGAACCCCCGACCAGGATCACGAGGTCGCCGAGGCCGGCGTCATGGCGTTCGTCCCCGGGGGAGAGGCCGGGCGCTGACCTTCCTTTCCCTGGCCCGGGGTCGCCATCACGGGGCGGACCCCGTACCTTCGAGGCCCACGACAGCCGGGTCGCGTCTCGGAGCGATCGAGCACCCTGCGGGGAATCAGCGGTAGGAATGCCAGACACGTGTCCGTTCCCCTCGCTGATCCGATTACGACCCGGCTGACAGGGGCGACCCCGGCGACGATCACAGGGGGGATTACTGGACCATTTCGCCTACGACCCGAGCACGAACTGGTCCTGGCGGTGGTCCCAGGGGCGCGGGTCACCGGGACCGCCGAGGAGGACTTCACCGAGGCCAAGGGCCGCCTCCACGAGCGGTCGCCCGTGCGCCTGGTCGGCGACGAACACCCGGTCGACGAGCCGGTCGTCGGTGAGATGTTTGGACGACGCCCCCGTATGTACCGGATGTTCCGCGACATGCAGGACGACCGCTTCGACGGCGTCCTGAAGCCCTCACGGGCAGGGGGCATGACCGACGGATTGCCGCCGTCTCGACCCGCGGCGGCGGTCGGTCATGAAGCCGGGAGGGCAGGCGCCCGCGGCCATCCGAAATGAGGGGGTCGTCCCGGACATGAGGCGAACCAGGTCACAGCCTGTCCGGCCTTCGAGACGACCGTCCGAGGGGATGGAGGCCGCACGACCCATTTGACGAAGGCCGGGTCGCGGCCCCGACCCCTGTCAGGGCTCGGCCCTCCAGCCGGGGCCTTCCGCGATCTGCGCGTGGAATTGCAGGCCCTCGTACGAGATGTCGGCGACCTCCAGGATGAGCCCCCGGAGGATCGGTCCGAGCCGTGCCACGAGGGGCCTCGCCTCGTCGAGCCGTCCGCGGGCCGCATGATCTTCGAGGTCCGACGCCACCTCGCCGGCGGCCGTGGAGAACACCGACAACAGCCCGCAGAGCTTGTGAGCGGCCTCGCGGAGCCGGGGTGCATCGCGGGCCCGCGAGGCATCGGTCACCTCGGCCAGCCGGGCCGGCGCGTAGGCCTGGAAGTCCTGGCGTAACGCACGCAGCCCGGCTTCGTTGCCGCACGCAGCCAGCAAGGTGGCCGGGTCGAGGAGACTCGCGCGGTCCCCGGTCTCCAGTCGGGAAGCGTCGCCGCCGACTGCGAGCCGGCCGATGGTCGCGCACAGTTCCGCGGCCCGGACCGGCTTCGCGAGGTAGTCGTCCATGCCGGCCGCGAGGCACCTCTCGCGGTCTTCCTTCCCCGCGCGCGCCGTCAACGCGATGATCGGCAAATGCCCCCCGGTCGCCTGCTCGCTCCGTCGGATCTCCTGCACGACCTGGAAGCCGTCGAGCTCCGGCATGTGGAGGTCCAGGAGTAGGAGGTCGGAGGCCTCTCCGACCGCCAGTTCCAGCGCCTCCCGGCCATCGGCTGCAACCCGCACGGCGTGACCCCACCTGGTCAGCAGCCGCTCCAGGTGTCGTGAGTTGAACTCGCTGTCCTCGGCCACCAGGATGCGCAGAGGGGCCGCGACGGGGGTCGGTATCGCCGCCCCGTGCAGCACGTCCGACGGCTGGGCGACGACTCGATCAAGGGGACCCGGCCGCCGCGCGAACTGCGCCGTGAAGGAGAAGGTGCTGCCCCGCCCCGGCTCGCTCTCCACGCCGATCGTTCCGCCCATAGAGCCGACCAGCCGCGCGGCGATGGTCAGGCCCAACCCGGTGCCGCCGTACCTCCGCGTGGTGCTGCTATCCACCTGCTCGAAGGCCCGGAAGATCCGCTCCCGCCCGTCGGGCGGGATGCCGATGCCGGTGTCCATCACCCGAAAGAGGAGGGCGGCCTTCCACTCGGGCGCGGGGCCGTCGGCGCCTTCCACCCGCACGGACACTCGTCCTTGATCGGTGAACTTGATCGCGTTCCCGATCAGGTTGAGCAGCACCTGCCGCAGCCGGCCCGCGTCGCCGACCAGGGGGTCGGGCACGTCCGACGACACGTCGCAGGCCAGCTCCAGCCCCTTGGGACGGGCCCTCACGACCAGTGTCCGCACGATGTCGCTCAGCGCTCCGCGGAGCGAAAAGTCGGACTGGTTCAGCTCCAGCTTGCCGGACTCGATCCTCGAATAGTCGAGCAGGTCGTCGATGAGGCCGAGGAGGCTGTCAGTGGCGGACTTGACGGTCTCCAGGCATTCCCGCTGGTCGTCGGCCAGGGGGGTGTCGAGCACGAGCTCGGTCATGCCGAGGATGGCGCCGAAGGGTGTGCGGATCTCGTGGCTGACGTTCGCCAGGAATTCGTCCTTGGCCCGGTTCGCCGCCTCGGCAGCCGCCTTGGCCTGCCGCAGTTCCTCCACGGCCTGCGCCCGCTCGATCCAGTCCGCGGCCTGGCGGGCGAGCAGGTCGAGGACGTGGAGGTCCCGGTCCGACGGGACGCGCGGCGTACGGTAGTGCGTGGACAGCATCCCGACGAGCTGCCCGGACCGGCCGACGAGGGGGGTGGATTGGACGGCCCGCACGCCGGCGCCGAGCAACACGTCCAGGGCCAGCGTCCCCTCGAACGCCAGGCTCGCGGTGACGTCGCCGAGGACGACCCGCTCGCGACTGCGCATGGCGGAGCCGCAGGCCGCCTGCCCATCGTGAACGACATTGAAAAACTCGAGGAACGGCGCCTCAAAGCCGCGGCTGGCCACGATCCGGAGCGTCGAGCAGCCCCTGTCGAGTAACTGGATGTTGCCCATGTCGGCGGCGGTGACGGCGATGGCGGCGTCCACGATCTCCAGCAGGAGCGAGGTCGTGTCGCCATCCTGCGACAGCCGGGTGCTCACCTCCTGGAGTCGTTCCATGCCGATCAGCTCGGCGGCCAGCCGCGCCTCGCTCTCGCGCAGCGACTCTTCAGCTATCTTACGTCCGGTGATGTCCCTCGCGATCCCGATGAGCCCGTGCGGCCGTCCCGCGGTGTCCGTGACGCGGCGGACGTGAGCGTCGATCCATAACGGGGAGCCGTCCTTGCGGTGGTCCAGATACTCCCCGACCCACTCTGCGCCCGCGGCGCGGGAGTGGATCAGATCGGCGATCCACGCCCGCCCCGGCTCTGGGAAACGGTCGCCGTAGGGGCGTCCCATCATCTCCGCCGCGGTCCACCCGAAGAGGCGGGTAGCCCCCTCATTCCAGAACGTGATGGTCCCCTCGAGGTCGGTGGCGATGACCGAGTCGCTGACGTTGGACAGCACCATGGCGTCCCGGTGCAGCGCCTCCTGGGCCTGCGTCCGCTCGGTGACGTCCTGCAGCAGCGCCACGAAGTAATCAACCGAACCGTCCTCGCGCCTCAGGCACTTCAAGGAGATGGTGGTGTCGATGGTTCGGCCGTCCTTGCGGATCCACCGCTTGTCCATCGTGTAGCCGTCGATCTCCCCGCCCATGACCCGGTCGAAGTGGGCGACGTCGGCGTCCAGATCGTCCGGGTGGGTCATCTCGGACCAGGTCTTCCGCAAGAGCTCCTGACGCGTGTACCCGAGAATCCGACAGATCTCGTCGTTGACCTCCAGACATCCCATGGTCGGGGAGGTGATCGCCATGCCGATCAGCCCGAGTTCGAAGTATCGCCGGAAGCGCTCCTCGCTCTGGCGTAAGGCCTGCTCGGCGAGCCGGCGCTCGGTGATGTCGCGGAGATGGACGGCGACCCCCCCCTCGGGCATCGGGAAGGCCCTGTTCTCGAACCACCGCCCTCTGCCGTCGTCTTGCCCCTCGAACTCGCTCATCACCCGCTCGGCTGCCGCCCGGCGCAACTGCCGCTCCACCTCGTGGCCCTCCCCGGACGGGACCTCGTCCCAGACGCACTTGCCGAGCAAGTCCGAGCGCGTCCGGCCGAGCAGGGCCTCGGCCGGGGTGTTGATGAAGGTGTAGCGCCACACCCGGTCGAGCGTGATCAGACCGTCCGGGATGCTCTCCATGAGGTGGGTGACCCGCTCCCCGGCTTCGCGGCGGACGCGGGCCATCTCCAGGTTGGCGCCGACGCGTGCCAGCAGCTCGCGGGCGCTGAACGGCTTGACCAGGTAGTCGTCCGCACCGGCCTCCAGGCCCTCCACGCGCGACTCCTCGCCGGCGCGGGCCGACAGGAGGACCACCGGGATCGCTCGAGTCGCGGGATCGGCTCGCATCGCGTTCAGGAGGCCGAAGCCGTCGAGGCGCGGCATCATCACGTCGGACAGCACCAGGTCCGGCGGGCGGGCGCGGGCGGCCTCCAGCGCCGCCTCGCCGTCCAGTACGGCTTCCACCTCGTAACGCTCGCCCAGCAGCCGGCGGACGTACTGCCGCATGTCCGCGTTGTCGTCGGCCAAGAGGATGCGCGGCCGCTTCGCGACGACTTCGTCCGGTGCCCCTGCGCCGGCCGGTCGCGAGGCGGAGGCCCCCGGCGGGAACGCCTCGCGGGCGTTCCCGACCGTGCCCGGGAACGCTCGGGACGTCTCTTCGTCGGGCAGCCAGCGGAGCGCCTCCTCGACGAAGGCGCCCGCCCCGACCGCCTTCGCACTGAGCGCGCGGGGCACGCCGACCCGATCGGCCGGCAGGTGGGCCGCCCCTAACGGGATCGTGACGGAGAAGATGCTGCCTCCTCCGACGGTGCTCTCCACCCGCACCGAGCCGCCGTGCAGTCTCACGAGCTCCTGCACCAAGGCGAGGCCGATGCCCGTCCCCTCGTGCGTCCGGCCGCCCGCCCCCTCGACCCGGTGGAATCGCTCGAAGATGCGGGGCAGTTCCTCGGCCGGGATGCCGGTCCCGGTGTCGCGGACGGTCAGCTCCGCCGCGACGCCGGCGGCTCGGAGGCCGACGGCGATCGCCCCCTCGAGGGTGAACTTGAAGGCGTTGGAGACGAGGTTCAGGACGACCTGCTCCCACATGTCGCGGTCCACGTAAACTGGCTCGGGCAGCGGCGGGCAGTCCACGACCAGACTCAGCCCGGCCTTCTCGCATGCCGAGCGGAAGTTGCTGGCCAGTTCCGCGGTCAGCGTCGCCAGGTCGATCGGCTCGTAGGACGCCTGGACTCGGCCCGCCTCGATCCGCGAGAAGTCCAGCAGGGTGTTGACCAGCTTCAGCAGCCTCAGGCTGCTGCGGTGGGCGGTCTGCAGCCGCTCCCGCTGCACGGCGGGCAGGGGGGCGGCCGTGTCCGCCAGTGCGTCCTCGACCGGGCCGAGTATCAGGGTCAGCGGGGTTCGGAACTCGTGCGACACGTTTGAGAAGAACGCCGTCTTCGCCCGGTCGAGCTCCGCCAGGGCCTCGGCCCGCATCTTCTCCTCCTCGTAGGCGCGGGCGTTGGCGATCGCGGTGCCGATCTGGCCCGCGACCAGCTCCAGGAACGCGCCGTACTGCTCATCCAACCTCAGCCGGGCGCTCACGCCGGCCACGAGCAGACCGGCCGGCTGGTGTGCCTTGGTCGATGGGATCGGTAGCACGACGGCCGAGGTCGGCCGGTCCGACCAGGGCCCCTGCGGGACGGTCCCGAAGCGGTCCGAGATGTCGGAGACGACCCGCGAGGCCTCGGACCCGAGCACCTCGGCGAGCGGCCAGCCGTGGCCCCCGTCGTCGATGCCGAGGATTCGCGGACGGATCGCCTCGCACTCGTCCACTCCGCTCGAGGCCGCCAGGGAGATGCACCGGCCGTCGGCATCGGCCAGATAGATCAGGCTGAACGGGATGTCCTTGTCGTGGGATTCCAGCGTCTTCGCCGCGACAACGCATGCCTCCTCGGCGGTTTTCGCCTCGGCGGCATGGGCCCCGAGGTCGCGGAGGACGGCCACCCGGCGCTCGCCGACCACCTTCCCGGTGATCTCGTGCACGGTGCCGAACACCCCCCCGATGCCGCTGGGCACGCCGTCATCGGGTACGGGGCTGTAGGCGATCGTGAAATGGGTCTCCTCCGGCGTGCCGTAGCGATTGATCTCCAGGTGGATGTCCTCCTGCCACGTCGCCGGGCCGCCGTGGAAGGGCGAGTCGATGAGCGGGCCGATGACGCGCCAGATCTCGGACCAGCATTCCGCGGCTGGCTGCCCCATCGAGCCCGGGTGCTTGCCGCCGAGGATCGACCGCGAGGCGTCGTTGTAGAACTGGACGTAGCGTGGCCCCCACCAGAGGAAGAGCTGGAAGCGGTTGACCAGGAGGAGTCGCACCATGGTGCGGAGGGCGAGCGACCAGCCCGCGACGGGGCCGATCGGCGTCGCCGACCAGTCGATGGAACGCATCAGCGCGGCCATTTCGCCGTCGCCAGCCAGGCAATCAGCATGCAGGTCGCGACGTCCCATCGGTATGTCCTTCTTCGGGCCGCGTCCTCGTAAGCCTCCCAAGTTCGGAAGAAACGCCAGTGTACCCTGTCAAGCCCCTTCGGTTCGCCCCCCCCTGGGATGGAATGATTTCCGCAGCTTGTGATCCAGTTCGCTCTCAACCGGGTGGCCGACTTGATTGCGGCGAGCGAGGGATCGTGGTATAAAATTCCATTAAGAACGAGATGAGGGGGATTTATGTCGAATTTTCATCCCAAGATTCTACCTCACCCTCGTCGCCTGACCTCCCCGCAGGAGGCGTGACGAGTGGATGCTCGTCGCTCCCCCGGCCATCGATCGGATCTCGAACGACCCCAGGCGACTGCGACATGGGCCAATCCCCCATGCCTGTCAGGATTCCGAGAGCCGTCCCCGGGCCCATGCCGGCGACAGGCTGCGAGCGACCTCCTCCCGGCGGAGGCCAACCGTCGCCATCCACCGACTCGAATCCCCCGGGCCCATCGTTATGGCGCACCTCCATGGCACACCTCCTGCTCATCGATGACGACCCGGCCCTGATCCCTAAGCAGGTACGCCTGGCGTTCCCGGCCCCCACGCACCGGGTCGAGGTGGCCTGCTCGGGCGTAGACGGGGTCGGGCGCGTCCGGGCCGACCCGCCGGACGTCGTCCTGCTCGACCTCCGACTTCCCGACCAGTCCGGCCTGGAGACCTACCAGGCGATCCGCCGCATCGACGCGCGCATCCCCGTGATCTTCATCACCCTCGCCCGGTCGGCGGACGCGGCCATCGAGGCGATGCGGCAGGGCGCCTGCGACTATCTGTTCAAGCCGCTCGACCTGCAACAACTCCGGCGGGTGGTCGACGAGGCGCTGGACGTGGGCCGGCGGATGCTCCGGCCGGCCGCGGTGGCGGAGGAACTCACCGATCCCGGCCTCGAGGGCGCCATCGTCGGCAGCTGCCCCGCCATGCGCGAGGCGTATAAGGTGATCGGCCTCGTCTCCGACCAGGACGTCCCCGTCCTGATCCTGGGCGAGAGCGGCACCGGCAAGGAACTGGTCGCCCGCGCCATCTATCAGCACGGGAAACGGGCCCGCGCGCCGTACCGGGCCCTCAATTGCGCCGCCATCCCCGAGGGCCTGCTCGAGAGTGAGCTGTTCGGCCACGAGAGGGGTGCCTTCACTGGCGCCGACCGCAGGCGGATCGGCAAGTTCGAGCAGTGCAACGGCGGAACCATCTTCCTCGACGAGATCGGCGACATGGCGCCGGCCTCCCAGGCCAAGATCCTCCGCCTGCTGCAGGAGCAGGAGTTCGATCGCGTCGGCGGCAACGAGACGGTCCGGACCGACGTGCGGCTGATCGCGGCCACCCACCGCGACCTGAAGGCGTGGTCGGCGGAGGGGAGATTCCGGCCGGACCTGTATTACCGGCTGGGCGTCGTCACCATCCACGTGCCCCCCCTGCGCGAGCGGGGCGACGACCTGCTGCTGCTGGTGCAGCGCTTCCTGCGTCGGTTCAATCGCGAGCTGGGGCGTGATGTCCGCGAAGTGGCCCCGGCGGCGATGGATCGCCTTCGCAGTTATTCCTGGCCGGGCAACGTTCGGGAGCTTCAGAGCGTCCTCCAGCAGGCCCTGCTCCGGGCCACCGACTCGGTCTTGCTCACCTCCCACCTGCCCGACGACCTGCTCGAAAGTACACGGGCGAGCAGGGCGTCGGTCGATCACCTCATGGTCGGGACGCTGGCCGAGCTGGAGCGCAGGGCGATCCAGGAGTGTCTGATCCAGACCGGTGGGAACCGGCAGCGGGCCGCCGGACGGTTGGGGATCAGCACTCGCACCCTGCTGCGAAAGATCCAAGAGTACAAGCTGGAGGATCCGTTGCACCCGGCCGCGTGGCCCAACGGATAGCATCCTCGCTTGAGCGGCTCGTGCCACTTCCTCACCGCGGCCGCCCTGGGTTTCCTGGAGCAATCGGCGCTTCCTGGGTCGCTGACTCGCGAGGCGACAATCTGTCCGTCGTCCCCGAGCGAGCGACATTCTGTCGCACTCCCGCATTGGTCGACGTGCCAGCGAGCGGGCGTTCCGCGCGTCGGACGCGGCGTTACAAAATCTGTCCAGTAAAGGGCTTGGCGACCAACCCCGCTGTCGAAGCGCGGTGTGGGCCCGTTCGGGCACATCTCTTGCGTTGGTCGAGTTCATGGGCGGAGGGCCGGCAAGGGTCGATCGGCCGGGTCGATCGCGAGGGGACTGAGCCGAGCCCGCCCGGTCGCGAGACGGCGGATGTCGTCCGTTCCCCGTGCTCCCAGCTTCAGCGGCTCGACCGTCGGACCTGAGCCCGGCCGTCATTCCCATCTCGTAAACGCCCATCAACCCGCTTCGGGAGGACAGCCGCCATGGCGATCCTACGCTGGGAACCACTCCGCGAGATGGTGAACCTTCGCGACGCGATGAACGCGCTGTTACAGGAGAGCTTCGTCCGCCCCACCGGACTGCTGGCCCGCGGCGGCCCCACGATACTCCCCCTGGACGTCTTCGAGGACGAGAACGAGTTCGTCGTCAAGGCATTGTTGCCGGGCGTGCGTCCCGAGGACGTCCACATGACGGCCCACGGCGACACGCCGACGACCCGCGGGGAGATCAAGACCGTGGAGGAAAAGCAGGACGAGCGGTATCACCTGCGCGAGCGCCGCTACGGCCGGTTCCAGCGTGTGGCGAGCCTCTCGACCCCGATCGACGCCAGTCAGGTCCAGGCCCAGCATGAGGACGGCGTTTCGATGCTGAGGCTGCCCAAGGCCGAGGAGGCCAGGCCCAAGGAGATCAAAATGGGCGGCCCGGGTTCGGCCGGGAGGTCTCAGTGACCGGCCCGCCGGGAGAGACCGCGACCACGGCCCGCACAATCCGGGCGTGGATCAATCCGTCCCGGTGCACAGCCAGAGGAGACCGAAGGGGTCCCGCCGCGGTGGCGTGCCATTCCGGAGAGGAGGGGACCTCGTGACCCGACGCGGCTCGCGAGACGTCTGGGGAGAGGCGAGGGACTTCTGGGGCGAGGTGCTCGCCTGGCAGGGGGCGGCCACCGTACGGGTCCTGCCCCTCGTGGCCGTCTTCGGAGTGATCGCGACCCTCGTCTACGCCGCCTCCCGAGTCGGGCCTCAGATGGGCATCCCGGTCGGCCCCCACGAGATCGCCGGCACGGTGCTCGGCCTGATCCTCGTACTGCGAACCAACGCCGGCTACGAGCGGTGGTGGGAGGGGCGGCGACTCTGGGGCGGGATCGTCAACGAGGCGCGGAACCTAGCGACGATCGCCCTGTCCTACGGGCCGGGCGACCCGCGGTGGCGGGAGGAGGTCGTCCGCTGGACCATCGCCTTCGCACACGCGACCCGCAGGAGCCTGCGCGGCGAGCGCGAGCTGCCGGAGCTGGCCGCCCTGCTCGGTCGGGAGCCGGCCGACCGCGTCGCGGCCGCCGTCCACATGCCCAGCGCCATCGCGCGGAGGATCGGCGGGCTGCTCCAAGAGGCCCGCGCGGGCGGCGGTATGGATGGCTTCGCCTTCCAGGAGGCCGAGCGTCAGAGGACGACCCTGATCGATCACCTCGGCGGCTGCGAGAGGATCCTCAGGACGCCGCTGCCGCGCGTCTACTCGATCGAGATCCGCCGCTTCATCGCCCTGTTCCTCGTGACGCTGACCATCGCCCTGATCTCGAAGGAGCTCGGCTGGGTCACCCCGCTCCTGACCATGCTCGTAGCCTATGCCCTCCTGGTCGTCGACCTGCTCGGGGCCGAACTCCAGAACCCGTTCGCGGACCGCAACCTCGGGGCCCTCCCCCTGGACGACATCTGCCGGACGATCGAGCGGGACCTCCTGGGCCTACTCGCGGAGGAGCGCAGTCTGGCCGAGGAGGAGATGACGATCCACGATTCCTTACCGGAAGCGTGCCCCGGCGGCGCGGCCGCCGTCGAGTGTCCTGAAGGGCGCCCCTCGGGGAGCCGGGGCTTCTTTGCGTGACGGATGCGGACAACCCTCGTGCCTGGAGGCGGGAGTCGAACCGATGAGGTCTCCCGAATCACGCCTCGCGTCCAGTATGGACGGGGTCAGAGACTGGCTCTGCTCGCAAATCGACCTCGAACCGGGCCTCATCACCCCACGTGTGGACGCGGCGGACGAGGACCCTACCGCCGAGGGGAGGATCCTATTGCCGCGGGATGGATGCGCCGATTCGTCCGGGAGGTCGTCACGGTCGACCCGGAAACGAGAAGAGCAATATCACGTCCTGGTCGTGGGGCATGGCCAATTCTGTGAGGTTTCCGGAGGAGGCGAGTGATGGAGAGTCTTCAAGGGCTGAGGGTCGCGATCCTGGTCGACGACGGCTTCGAGGAGGTCGAATTGGTCCAGCCCCGGCACGCACTCGACCAGGCCGGCGCCGAGACCCGGATCGTGTCACCCAAGGGCGAACCGGTCCGCAGTTGGGACTTCACCGACTGGGGCGGCTACTTCCCGATCGACGTGGCCCTCGCCGAGGCGAATCCGGACGACTTCGACGCGCTGCTGCTGCCCGGCGGCGTCCTGAACCCGGACAAGCTGCGGACGCAGCCTGCGGCGGTCGACTTCGTGAGGGCGTTCTTCGACGCCGGCAAGCCGGTGGCGGCGATCTGCCACGGCCCCTGGACCGTCATCGAGGCTGGCGCGGCGCGGGGGCGGCGGATCGCGTCGTGGCCGTCGCTCAAGACGGACCTCCGCAACGCCGGCGCGGAATGGGTGGATGAGGAGGTCGTGATGGATGACAACCTCGTTTCAAGTCGCAACCCCGACGACATCCCGGCATTCAAACGGGAGATGATCTCCCTGTTCGGCCGGTCGCGTCGGCAGCAGACGCATGTGGAGTGAGGGCTCATGGCAGAGACGCAGCTGATCCGATGTCCCTCATGCGGCGCGACCAATCGGGTGTCGCAGGAGGCCCAGGGGAAGATCGAACGTGGCCTGGCCCCGGTCTGCGGACGGTGCAAGAGGCCTCTCTCGGCCCGCGCCGAACCGGTGAGCGTCACGGACGCGACGTTCGCCGTCGACGTCGAGCGCTCGCCGTTGCCTGTGGTCCTCGACGTGTGGGCGGCGTGGTGCGGGCCGTGCCGGATGATCGCGCCGGTGATCGACGAACTGGCGTCGGAGTTCGCGGGCCGTGTGCGCTTCGCCAAGCTCAACTCGGACGAGAACGCCACGACGGCGGCACGCTTCAACATCCGTAGCCTCCCGACCCTCTTGCTGCTCAGGGACGGCCGCGAAGTCGACCGCATCCTCGGAGTCCAGCCCAAGACCGAGATCGTACGACGGATCGAACGCGCGATCGCTTGAGGAGTTCGACCCCGCACCGAGCCCGAACCCAGGGCGGAGGGAAGGTATGGAACGGCGACGATTCGGCACCACCGGCTCCGAGATCTCGGTGATCGGACAGGGCACCTGGTCCATCGACGACGGCGACCGCGCCTCGGCGGTCGCCGCCCTGCGCCAGGGGCTCGACCTCGGCATGAACCACATCGACACGGCGGAGATGTATGGCGAGGCCGAGGCCATCGTCGCCGAGGCGATCGACGGCCGGCGCGACGAGGTCTTCCTCGTCTCCAAGGTCCTCCCGCAGAACGCCTCCCGGACCGGGACGATCGGGGCCTGCGAACGGTCGCTCGCCCGCCTGAGGACCGACCATCTCGACTGCTACCTCCTGCACTGGAGGGGCCAATATCCGCTGGAGGACACCTTCGACGCCTTCGAGCAACTCCGGCGCGAGGGAAAGATCCTCTCCTGGGGCGTGAGCAACTTCGACGAGCCGGACCTCAACGAAGCCCTGGACATCGTCGGCGAGGGCCGCATCGCGTGCGATCAGGTGCTCTACCACCTGCAGGAGCGCGCGATCGAGCACGCCGTGATCCCCTGGTGCGAGGCCCACGACGTCGCCGTGGTCGCCTACAGCCCGTTCGGCCACGGGGACTTCCCCGGCCCGAATACAGAGGGCGGGCGACTGTTGCGAGAGATCGCCGCCGTGCGCCACGCGACACCCCGCCAGGTGGCGCTCCGCTTCCTGCTGCGGCACCCCTCGCTCTTGGCGATCCCGAAGGCCTCCAGCCCCGACCACGCCGCCGAGAACGCCGAGGCCGGCGATCTCCGGCTGAGCGACATCGAACTCTCCCAGATCGACGCGGCCTTTCCGCGCGGACCCCGACCCCGCGAGTTGCCGATGTTGTAGAGCCATCCTCGAATGAGGAGGTGCCGTCGACGGCGGTGATCGGCGTCGCCGGATTCGAGCGATGCCTTCCCGTCGCAGCCGGCCCGGACGTCGACCTGTTTCTGTCGCCGGAGCGATCCTCTTACCCCCGGAATCCGACCGCCGCCTTTCGGGTCGCGCGAAAAAAGGAATGAGTCCGATGGTCCATCCAGTCCCGGAGAAGGACTCGCGTACCGGGCCGACGCGCTACTTCGCCGGTCGACGACCTGCCCAACCGCCCCTTCGGCGGCGAGAAGAACAGCGGCATCGGCCGCTACGACGGCCAGTGGTCCATCGAGGAGTTCACCACGACGCACCGGGTCTCGGTCCAGCATGAGCCGGGTCGATATCCCTTCTGAACCGGGAGGTGTCCGATGCTGTGTCCGCACGTGTTCGGCCTCGAGCCTGTCCCCCCGCGCACCCCGGGATGCGAGGAGTGCCTGAAGTTGGGGATGCGCTGGGTCCACCTCCGCCTCTGCCTGACCTGCGGCCACGTCGGCTGCTGCGACAGCTCGCCGGGCCGCCACGCCACCCGCCATTTCCACCACACGACGCACCCGGTCGTCGCCTCCTTCGAGCCCGGCGAGCGATGGGCCTGGTGCTACGTCGACCAGGCGGAGATCGACGTCCCGCCCGAGTCCGTCCCATACCTGCGGTAGTCCGGCCGGATCGCCGCCCTCAGAGGAGACCGAGACATGCTCGAGCAGGACCTGGACGCCATCGCCTTCCCCGTGCTCGACGAGGTCCGGATGGCCGCGTTCGATCGCTGCCCCTTGACCCGGCTCAGGCGATACCGGGACGGAGAGAGGCTCTTCGAGGCCGGCGACCGCGAGTGCAAGCTCGACGTGGTCCGGTCCGGCGAGGTCGAGATCCGCGACGAATCCGGGGAGACACCCAAGGTCATCGTCGTCCTCCGACCCGGGCAGTTCACCGGCGACGTGGCGCAATTGGCCGGCAGCCCGGCGCTGGTCGCCGGCGTCGCCCGGGGCGAGACCGAAGTCTACGAGGTCTCGCCGGAGGCCCTGAGGGACCTCCTGAATCTCCACCTGGACGTTGCCGACATCATCCTCCAGGCGTTCATCGCCCGATGGCGGTACCTGCGCGAGCCGGGGCGCTTCACGGGGCTCCGCGTGATCGGCCGGCGCGACTCGCCGGAGACCTTCCGCGTCCGCACGTTCCTGGCCAAGAACGGGGTGCCCTTCACCTGGCTGGACCTCGACGCCGGACCTCAGGCCGGGCAACTGCTTCGGGAGTTCGGGGCCTCCGAGGCCGAGACGCCCGTGGTCGCCTGGGGCCGCAAGCGGGTGGTGAGCAAGCCCTCGGACCGCGACCTGGCCGAGGCCCTCGGCCTCCGTCATCCGCTGGAACCCCGCGAGTACGACTTGGCCGTGGTCGGGGCCGGGCCGGCCGGCCTGGCCGCCGCGGTCTACGGCGCCTCGGAGGGGCTGAGCACCGTGGTCCTGGAGACCACGGCCCCCGGGGGCCAGGCCGGCCGCAGCATGCGGATCGAGAACTACCTGGGCTTCCCCATCGGCATCACGGGCGCCGAGCTGGCGGAGCGTGCCTTCGTCCAGGCCATCAAGTTCGGGGCGATCCTGTCAGTCGCCGCGCCGGCGTTGCGCCTGAACTTCGATGACGGGCACGCGGTGATCCACCTCGACGGCGGCGAGTCCGTCTCGGCCAGGTGCCTGCTGATCGCCACCGGGGCCGAATACCGCCGCCTGGGGGTCGAGGGGTGCGAGCGATTCGAGGGCCGCGGGGTCTACTACGCCGCGACGCCCATCGAGGCGCAGATGTGCTGGGGCTCGGACGTGGTGGTCATCGGCGGGGGGAACTCCGCCGGCCAGGCCGCCGTCTTCCTCGCCACTCAGGTCCGGAAGGTTTACCTCGTGATCCGCGGCGACGACCTGTCCAAGGACATGTCCGCCTACCTGGCCCGTCGGATCGAGGAGAACCCCATGATCGACGTGCTCCGCAACACGGAGGTCCGGAGGGTCTCCGGCGACGACCACCTCGGCGAGGTCGAACTCGTCAGCAACAAGACGGGGGAGGTGCGGACGCTCAGGACGCCGGCGCTGTTCAGCTTCATCGGGGCGGTGCCGCGGACCGACTGGCTCCCCGCCGAGATCGAGCGGGACGAGAGAGGCTTCGTCCGGACCGGCCCGGCCCTGGCCCATTCCCCCGGCTGGACCGCGAAGCGGCCGCCTTTCCTGCTGGAGGCCAGCCGACCGGGCGTCTTCGCCGCCGGTGACGTGCGGTCCGGCTCGGTCAAGCGCGTCGCCTCGGCCGTCGGCGAGGGGGCGATGGCGGTCCAGTTCGTGCACGAATTCATGAAGGAGATTTGAAACCGAGACCGGGATCCGTCCAGGCGGCGGACGCCCCGATCGCTTCCGAACGAGTACCGCGGCTCAAGACCGAGGGAAAAGGGCGAGCCACTCCGCCGCGCCGGTTCCGAGAACTGACGGGCCGACTCCTTGTCTCGTGCTGGAGACAACCGTTTGCGGGCTTTGCGGACGAAAGATTTCAGAATCGTTTGCATCGGAGATCGACCCATGACGACTCTTTCAACCATGCCGACGCCCTTCCCACGCTCCTCGACTCGAACGACCATGCGTGCCGTGGAGCTTCGCGACACGTTCGGAGTCGACTCCCTCACGCTCGCGGAGCGGCAGCTGCCTTCGCCGGGGCCGGGCGAGGTGCTGCTGAGGGTGAGGGCCACGTCCCTCAACTATCGGGACTACCTCGTGGCCGTCGGGGAGTACGATCCCCACCTGAGACTGCCGCTGGTCCCCCTTTCCGACGGTGCAGGCGAGGTGGTCGAGACCGGGCCCGGTGTGACGAGAGTCGGCGTCGGCGACCGTGTCGCGGGCATCTTCATGCAGGGGTGGATCGCGGGCCCTCTCACGGCCGAGTACCCGCCGACCGCCCTGGGCGGGGCGATCGATGGGATGCTGGCCGAGTACGTCGTGCTCGACCAGCGAGGCGTGGTCCGTATCCCCGACTTCCTCACGTTCGAGGAGGCGGCGACGCTGCCGTGCGCCGCCGTCACGGCCTGGAATGCCCTCGTGCGGCACTCCTCCCTGAAGGCCGGCGAGACCATCCTCGTCCAGGGGACCGGCGGGGTGAGCCTGTTCGCCCTCCAGTTCGCCCGAGCACATGGGGCGAGGGTGATCGCGACCTCATCAAGCGACGAGAAGTTGAAGCGGGCGATGGAACTCGGGGCCTTCGAGGGGATCAACTACCGGGACAACCCGGATTGGGCGTCGAAGGCCAGGGAGATCACCCGAGATCGAGGCGTCGACCATGTCGTCGACGTGGGGGGGCCGGGAACGCTCGGCCAGTCCATCGACGCAGTGCGGGAGTCGGGCACGGTGTGCAACATCGGCCTGCTAACGGGCTTCGCGGGCGAGGTACCCACGTACAAGGCGTTGTTCAAGGAGGTCAGGATCCAGGGGGTCTACGTCGGTAGTCGCGCGGTCTTCGAGGACATGCTCCGCGCCATCGACCTTCACCAGATCCGGCCCACGATCGATCGAACCTTCCCGATGGAGGAGATCCGGGACGCGATCAGATACCTCAAGAGCGGGCAGCACTTCGGGAAGATCGTGGTCACTCTCGGCGAGTGATCGCCCCAACCAACACGTCCTGAACGAACTCGTCTGTATTCATCGCGACGCGTCGTCGACGACAGACGAGAGCGGCGAGTCGAGAACGCTTGAGGGCAGAACAATGGCGACATCCGTCACGGCTCCACCGACCGAATCGGGCGCGGAGCGCGGCGTGCTCCGGTCCGTCAATCCTTACACGGGGCAGACGCTGAAGACGTTCGAGGAGATGTCGGAGGATGAAGTCGATCGTGCGGTCGCGGCGGCCCACGAACGCTTCGCGAGCTGGCGCTGCGTGCCGTCCCCGGAACGCGCACGCCTGCTCCAGCGCGCGGCCGGGTTATGCCGCGAACGGCGGGATGACCTGGCAAGGTTCATGGCCCTTGAGATGGGCAAGCGAGTCGTCGAAGGTCGCAAGGAGATTGATCTGTGCGCCAGGATCTTCGACTACTACGCCGAGAACGGCGAACGATTCCTGCGACCCCAGCTCATCCCGTCGCCGGCCGGCGATGGGATGCTGTTCAATCAGCCCCTGGGCGTGATCTTCGGCATTGAACCCTGGAATTACCCGTTCTATCAGATCGTCCGGTTCGCGGCGCCGACCTTGATGGCGGGGAACGTCGTCCTGCTGAAGCACGCCACCAGCGTGCAGCAATGCGCCGCGGCCGCGGCGGAGTTGTTCCACGACGCGGGCTTCCCCCCGGGGGCCTACACAAACCTCGTGGCCTCCGCACGCCTGGCGTCGAGGGTCATCGACGATGACCGGGTGCAGGGGGTGTCGTTCACGGGGAGCGACGATGCGGGCGCCCGGGTCGCGGAGCGCGCCGGCAAGAACGTCAAGAAGACGGTCCTTGAACTGGGCGGCAGCGACCCCTTCATCGTGCTGGAAGATGCCGACATGGACCTGACGGTGGAACGGGCGGTCTTCGGCCGGATGAATAACATGGGTCAATCCTGCGTCGCCTCAAAGCGGTTCATCCTGCTCGAGAAGGTGAGCGAGGAGTTCGTCGA
The DNA here is from genome assembly GCF_011064595.1 of Paludisphaera soli. Lineage (GTDB taxonomy): Bacteria > Planctomycetota > Planctomycetia > Isosphaerales > Isosphaeraceae > Paludisphaera > Paludisphaera soli. The sequence continues at coordinate 26,984 of NZ_JAALJI010000040.1, forward strand.
GCGATTCCGGGAGAAACTTGCCGCCCTGAAGATGGGCGACCCTCAGGACGAGTCGACCGGCGTGGCGCCAGTCTCCTCGGCGCAGGCGGCGGCCCAGCTCAAAGATCAGGTCGACCGATCGGTGGCCGCCGGTGCCCGGCTCATCCTGGGAGGAAATCGGCCCGTCCCGGAAGGTGCCTTCTTCGAGCCCACGATCCTGACAGACGTCAAGAAAGGGATGCCCGCTTACGACGAAGAACTCTTCGGGCCCGTCGCCGCGGTGATCGTCGTCCCGAACGAGGCCAGAGCGATCGAGGTCGCCAACGATACCATCTACGGACTCGGTGGCTCGGTCTACACTCGCAACCTCGAGCGCGGGCGTCGCGTCGCGGAGCAGATCGAGGCCGCCATGGTCTACATCAATCATCCAGCCTATACGTACGAGGACATGCCGTTCGGCGGCATCAAGAAGTCCGGGTACGGCCGCGAGACCGGGGAGCTGGGAATCCAGGAGTTCGTGAACAAGAAGCTCGTGCGCGCCGTCCGGTAGGGCCTTGGGATCACAAACGGAGGGGAAACAACGGATTGGACTTCCCCACGAATGGCGAGCCCGGGGTTAACGGCTATCCGGCCCGCTCGAACACGTTGGGGGGTTGGAACCCCAGGGAAGAATGCTTTCGGATTCGGTTGTAGAACACCTCGATGTATTCGAAGATGCGCGCCGCGGACGAGGTCGCGAGCGGATTCGGGCGGACCGGCAAGCCGTCCGCATCCGAGCACTTCGGCCTGGACCCGGACGTCATGTGACTGGGGAAGGCGATCACCGGTGGTACCCGCCGATGGGCGCGACGGCGATGACGACGGCCGCCGGCGTGCGCTTCGACTCGACCGACGCTTGGCAACCGCTTTCGCTGGCGGCGGCGGTCGCCAGGCTGAAGTACCGGCGAAAGCGCGTGACCACGCTGCTCGGAACGTGGACTCGCGCGAGGAGACTACTTTCGCACCCCGCTCACCGGGATGAAGTTCGCCGAGCCGGTGTCGGTCCGGGTCGTCGGCCTGGCGATGGGCGTGGAGTTCGGCGAGCGTGGCGACTACGCCTCGAAGCTCGGCGACCGGTGCCGGGAAGCGGGTTTGCTGGTGAGCGCGGAGGCGGCGAACCTGCTGAACCTGTTCCCGGCCCTCACCATCGACCGGGAGGTCGCGCGGCAGCGACTGGACATCCTGTAGGCCTGCCTCTGATCCACGAGTTCGCTGAAAAGTTCCGGTTCGTCCGAGCTTTCCCGGCGGTATTATGCCTGATGGGCGCTCAGGGACCGGACAGCATCAGCGAGTTCGCGTGTGAGAGTAGGCGAGCCGGGGACGGGTTAGGTGAGGTCGCCGGCTCCGCCCCGCCTCGTGTCTCGTCCTCGCCTACACGAGACGCCTCGGTAAGGCGCCCCCTTCACGGAAGCGGAGCAGGACCTTCGCCTCGACGCCCATCGTCCGCGGCGTCCGAAGGCCCAATGCGAGCCGGAGACGGCGGAATGCCCCGTCGATCGTGTCCCTCGTCCAGGCGCTCGCCTCCGGGATCAGGACGGCGGCTCGACAGAAGCCTTCTTGCAGGACCTCCGCTGAGACTCACGACTACGGCGTGAGTACCATCAAGCCACCGGCCAGAGAACCCAAAGGCCGTACAGTCCCCCCCTTCCGCCGTAGCTTGGGCTGTCATCTCCTGCCGGGCAAACCGGGGCGCTCGGGCGATTGACATTTCTCGGGAAATCACGGGACCTTCGATATAATGACAGTGCGTCGAGGCTGCCGATGCAGACCTTCCCTTCTTCCAATTGCTTCGGCGAATAGATCGGGTCGGTGACAATTAGCTGGGGCTATCGATCCCGGAATCCCCGCGGTTCGACGGCCCGTTGGAGCTGGTTCATGAAATCGGAAGTAGCCTACGAACCCGACCCGGAAGGTATCAGTGAGGGACTCGTCGACGAACTCCGCGCACTCCGGGCCGAGAACTCCGCCTTGCGGCAATCCGAGTCGCTGCTGCGGGCCATCGTCGAGGGGATCGACCATCCGGTGTACGCCAAGGACGAAGGGGGACGCTACCTGCTGGTCAACGAGGCCGCCGCAAACGTGATAGGCCGCACGGCGGACGAGATCCTCGGCCGTGTGGACGCAGAGCTGTTCCCGCACGACACCGCCGGCCGGATCGCCGAGGCCTGTCGCACGGTCATGGCCAAGGGACGAGCCCGGACTCTCATCGAGGAGATCACCAACCCGGCCGGCGTCAGCCGGACCTACCTCACCACCAAGGCACCGCATCGGGACGACCGGGGTCGGATCATCGGCATCGTCGGGATTTCGCAGGACATCACCGATCGGGTCCGATCCGAGGCGGAGCTGGCCCGCCAGAAGGAGATCCTCCAGACGATTTTCGACCACATCCCCGTCATGATCAACTTCCTCGGCCCCGACGGTCGGGTCCTGCTGGTCAACCGGGAGTGGGAGCGCGTGCTGGGCTGGTCGCTGGAGGATGCGCAAGCCCGCGACGTCGTGGCGGAACTCTACCCGGACCCCGAGAGCCGTCGAGAGGCCCTCGACTTCGTACGCAACTCCCGAGGCGAATGGCGGGGGTTCAGAACGCGGGTCCGGGACGGCCGGGTGCTCGACACGGCCTGGGCCGTCGTCCGGCTGTCAGACGCGACCACGATCGGCATCGGGCTGGATATCACCGAACGGAAGCGTGCCGAGGAAGGCCTCCGGGCCAGCGAGCGGCAGTTCCGGGCGATCTTCGAAGGAGCGCTCGACGCGATGATCCTCGCCGACGATGAGGGCCGATACGTCGACGCCAACCCCGCCGCTTGCGCGTTGTTCGGCCTGTCCAGTGTGGAGCTGATCGGCCGTCGGTTCGACGACTTCGCCGAGCCGGGAATCGAGCCCGAGAAGGCCTGGGCCGAGTTCCGGCGCTCAGGGTCGGCCCGGGGTTTCTTCCGCCTGGTCCGGCCCGACGGGACGGCACGTGAGACGGAGTATGCGGCCACGGCCGACATCCTCCCCGGCCGTCATCTCTCGGTCCTGCGCGACATGACCGAGCGGATGCGGTCCGAGGAGGCGCTGCGGGAGTCGGAGCGGCGAGGCGTCGCCATCCTGGAGAGCATAACCGACAGCTTCTATACGCTGGATCGGGAGTGGCGTTTCAACTACATCAACCCGCAGGCCGAGCGGATCCTCGGCAGGTCACGGGCCGAGTTGCTGGGCCGGAACGTGTGGGAAGAGTTCCCGGAAGCCCTCGGCACCGTGTTCGATCATGAATATCACCGGGTAGCGACCGAGCGCGTCCCGGTCGCCTTCGAGGTCCACTATCCGCCTTTGGGCGGTTGGTTCAGCATCCACGCCTACCCGTCGGCCGACGGGCTGTCGGTCTTTTTTACCGACGTGACCGAGCGGCGGCGGACCGACGAACGCCTGCGGGAGGCCGCGGAGCGGCTCCAAGACCTCTCCCGCCGGCTGATCCGGGCCCAGGAGGAGGAGCGCCGCCACATCGCCCGCGAGCTGCACGACGAGATCGGCCAGGCCCTCACCGCGATGAGGCTCAACGTGCGGTTGGCCCTGCGCGACCCGGGCTCCCCGTCGGCCTCCCGACGGCTGGAGGAGACCATCGCCCTGGCCGAGCGGACGATCGGCCAGGTCCGCGACCTCTCGCTCGACCTCCGCCCTTCCATGCTGGATGACCTGGGGCTCCTCGATGCCCTGCGCTCCTACGTCTTCGGGTTCGGCCAGCGGTCGGGCACCGAGGCTCAATTCGCGGCGGACGAGGCGCTCGGCCGGATGGACCCGGACGTGGAGACGGCCTGCTACCGCGTCGCCCAGGAGGCGCTGACGAACGTGGCGCGGCACGCGGAGGCCGGGCGGGTGCGCGTGGAGTTGCGGCGCACGGGGGCCGAGCTGCGGCTCGTCGTCGCCGACGACGGCGCCGGGTTCGACGTGGCGGCGGCGACGGCGCGGGCGGCGGGCGGATCCAGCCTCGGCGTCCTCGGTATGCAGGAGCGGGCGACGTTCGTCGACGGCCGCGTCGAGATCGCTTCCGAGCCGGGCCGGGGAACGGAGGTTCGGGCCATCTTCCCGCTGAAGCAGGCCCGGCCGGCGGTCGGCGACGACCCACCGGGGGAATAGGCGATGGACACTATCCGCGTCATCCTGGCCGATGACCACACCCTGCTGAGGGCCGGGCTCCGCGCGTTGCTTGAGGACCTGCCCGGCGTCGAGATCGTCGCCGAGGCGGCCGACGGCCGCGAGGCGCTGGCCCTCGTCGAGGCCCACCGGCCGGATGTCGTGCTGATGGACATCGCCATGCCGCACCTGAGCGGCCTGGACGTCTCGGCGCGGCTTCGGCAGGAGCGGCCCGAGGTCAAGGTCCTCATCCTTTCGATGCACAAGGACGAGGCGTACGTCCGCCGTGCGGTCCTGTCGGGCGCGTCCGGCTACCTGCTTAAGGACTCCGACACCGAGGAGCTCGGCCTGGCCCTCCGCGCGGTGGCGCGGGGGGAGACCTACCTCAGCCCGGCGGTCTCGAAGCACCTCGTCGCCGATTACCGGAGGCAGGCGGGCGAGCAGCCCGGGCCGGCCGGCGGCCTGACGCCGCGGCAGCGGGAGGTCCTCCGGCTGATCGCCGAAGGGGAGACGACCAAGGCGATCGCCCGGCGGCTCGGCATCAGCATCAAGACGGTGGAATCGCACCGAACCCTGCTCATGGAGCGTCTCGGCATCCACGACGTCCCCGGGCTGGTCCGCTACGCCATCCGGGCCGGCCTGATCACGACCGAGCCATAGCAGATGCCCCATCGGTCCCCGGTCGTGGAGGGCCTCAAATGGCCCGAAACAAGCCGGCTTGGGCTTCGTGCCAGGGAGACCGGCGCCAGGATCGACGCCGCCGGGAGGACCACGAGCGGAGTCGAATGCGGCGGGATCGACGCGGGGTCCTTATCGCCCTGAACGCGCGGAGCAGGACCCAGGAGCGAGGGACTTGCAGCAGGGACCCGGAGGGAAGCGCGACCGGCGTGAAGGCTGAAGACGATCGTCGGGGCGGGGGCCGCCGCATCCCAGATTCGTGACGTCCGGGATCGATCAGATAGGGCCGCCGGTCCAGGCCCCATCTCAGGAGCAGCGGCACGATCTCGCCTGCGGCCTGCCCTCCCTTCCCCCGGGGCATCCACCGGAGGACCAGCAATTCCCCGGCCTCCGACCCGGGCGAATTCTGAGAGACGGTCGGATCCTGGGATCATAATATGTCATAGGTCGATCGACCCCGGTGACGACCGAGCGGGCCGCTCGGGGTCTGGCGAAGCAGTCGCCGGATCGTGCCAGGGATGGGACGTCGCCCGGGGCGATCGAGCTCATTCGGATACGTTCGGGGCAGGACGGAGGTCGCGACGTGGCGGACCCGTCCGCCGAACTCGGAAGTCCTTTCCCATCCCGATCCGTAGGACCTTCTCGAAACGGACGTACGTACGCCTCTTTGATCAAGGACACCATCTCCTGAGGGGTTGCAGGAGTCTATGCCCCGGCCGCTGGTAGCCGCTCATGGGTGCCGGGCCGAGCCCTGAAGATCCTCTCCATTGAGGACGCCCTGATACATCGCGGTCCATCGCACGCCTGCTGCGGCGTCCAACTTCGAGGTGGAGTCGGCGGCGGGCTGGAGGTCATGCGCCACGCCCGGGAAAGTTACGGCCTCTGTGGGATCGCCTTCAGCGGCTACGGGATGGACGACGACCTGCGAGAGCCGCGTGGCGGGATTCGACCACCACCTGACCAGTCTGGTGCGCATCGGCACGCTGATCGACCCGATCCGGAGGACCGTCTCGTACGGCCCCGTGGCTGGTCCAAGCCCGTTGCGTCGTCCAGGCATCCCTCAAGACCCCGGATCTCCCTCGTCGGCGATAAGGCCTTGATCCATAATCCCAAAAGTTGAGGTTTCCCAGGACCATGACGATCGCGAACAGTGCATACGAATGCGAGCAAAGCAATCGACCCGCCCCGCCCACCGATGGCCCGCGACTGGTGTCGGAGCTCCTCGTGGAGCTAGTCCAGGGCCTGGAACGCATGGCGGAACAGTCCCAGGCCATCGATGCAAGGTCGCCGGAGCGGTGGGACGGCGAAGGCTGGGCCTACTTGGAGGTGGAGGTCCCCGGCGTCACCGGGCTTGAAATCGATATCAACGTCCACCTGGGCCGCGCCTACATCCGCGTGGAGCGATAGGCTGGGATGACGTGAATCCCAGCTGCGGCAGTCGAGGGGTTGTTGCCTGCCGCAGCCGAACATGCGCGGATTTCGGTGCCACGGGCGACCGCCGGAGGTCACGGCCGACGGAGCGGACCCCTCGGCCCACGGGGGACGCCCCGGTGGGTCGACCGGGCATTTCCCTATGGACGATCCCAGGGCCGCGTCCCACCTTTCTCCTGTGTCGGCATGGTTCAGCCCCTGGCGGTCGACCGCGCGAAGCCTCCGGGAACATCGCCCGGGTCCATAGCCGACATCGCCATCCCGACTCCGTTGAGTATCCAGCGTTTAGGTCGATGGAGACCGCGCCATGGTCGTCCGTAAGGGAGCCGAGCTGAGGCCGGAGTGCCATTCCGCGAAGGTTCCGGCATGGATCGGTCCCCCGACCGACGTGGGGGAGACCGGCGGACCAGTTCGGCCGGCCTGCTCGATTCCCTGCGCCTACCGCCGAGAACACGCGGAGCCGGCGAGCCGGGAGGCCGAACCATCCGCCCGAGCCGTGCTCGACTCGCTTACGGCGCATCTCGCGATCTTGGACTCATCGGGGACGATCCTGACTGTCAACCGGGCCTGGCGCGCGTTCGCGGCGGCCAACGCCCCGGCCGGGGCGCGCGTCTCCGAGGGAACCAACTACCTCCGCGTCTGCGACGAGGCCGAGGGAGAGGACGTCGAGGCCGCGAGGGCCTTCGCCGCGGGCATCCGCGACGTGCTCGCCCGCCGTCGTCCGGAGTTCGCGCAGGAGTATCCCTGCCACTCCGCGGGTCGGCGGCGTTGGTTCGTCGGGCGGGTGGTGCCCCTCGCGGGCGACGGCCCCCCGAGGGCGGTGGTGACCCACGATGACGTCACCGAGCGGAAGGAGATGGAGCTCGAACTCGCCCGGAGCGGGGAGCGGCTCCACGCCGTAATGAGCCACGTCCGAGCGGCGATCTTCCTCAAGGACCTCGAAGGCCGCTACATCCTGATCAACCGCCGATTCGCCGAGCTCTTCGGCGTGACCGAGGAGGCCGTCGTCGGCAGGACTGACTTCGACTTCCTCCCGGCGAACATCGCCGAGACTTTCCGTTCGAACGACCTGAGGGCGCTGGACGCGGGAGTGCCCGTGGAGACTGAGGAAGTCGCCCCGTACCTCGACGGGCCGCACACCTCGATCGTGATCAAGGTCCCGCTGCTCGGGACCGACGGCGTCCCGTACGCCGTCTGCGGGATCGCCACCGACATCACCGAGCGGAAGCGGGCCGAATCGGCCCTGCGGGAGGGCGGCGAGCGGCTGAGGTTGGCCCTGGAAGCCGGACAAATGGTGACCTGGGACTGGAACCTCCGCTCGAAGACCGTCGTCTGGTCGGACAACACGGAGGCGGTCCTCGGGATGGCTCCCGGGACGCTCGACGGCACCTCCGAGGGCTTCCAGCGGCTCATTCATCCCTCCGACCGGCAGGCCGTGACATGCGCGATCGACCATGCGATCGAGGCGAGGTCGGGCTACGAGGTCGATTTCCGCATCGCCCGACCGGCCGGCTCGATCGGCTGGATGTCGATCAAGGGACGGGTCGTCTGCGCGGACGATGGGCAGCCGGCCCGCGTGATCGGCGTCGGCCGGGACATCACCGAGGGCAAGAGGGCGGAGAAGGAGATCTTCGCCCTGAACGCCGAGCTGGATATCCGACTGGAACGCCTCCAGTCCCTTCGCGAGATCGACAGGGCGATCGCCAACTGCCTCGACCTGCCGTTCACGCTGGGGATCGTCGTCGATCAGGCGATCGCCCGGCTGGAGGTCGACGCCGCCGGCATCCTGCTGGGCAGCCCGCAGATGCCTACACTCGAGTACGCCGCCCGTAAGGGATACCGCCACGGAAGGACGAACGGGCCCTCAGGACGGCTCGACTCCGGTCCGGCCGTACGCGCGGTCCAGGAACGCCGCACGCAACACGTCCTCGACCCGCCCGGAGCGGAGGCGTTCGCCGCCTACTGGGCCGTGCCGCTGGTGATCAAGGGCCGGGTGGGGGGCGTGCTGGAGATCGGCCACCGCTCCCCGCTCGAGCCCGATCCCAATTGGCTGGAGTTCCTGGAGGCCTTGGCCGGTCAGGCGGCCATAGCCCTGGACAACGCCGGCCTGTACGAGGGGCTGCGTCGCTCCAACCTGGAGCTCTCCCTGGCGTACGACGCCACCATCGAGGGCTGGTCGCGGGCGATGGAACTGCGCGACCACGAGACCGAAGGGCACAGCCGGCGCGTCACGGAGATGACCCTCCGCCTTGCCCGGGAGATGCACCTCGACGAGGCCGAGCTGGTCCAGGTGCGCCGAGGGGCTCTGCTGCACGACATCGGCAAGATCGGCATCCCCGATCGCATCCTGCTCAAGCCCGGGCCGCTCACCGACGAAGAGGCGGCGATCATGCGCCGCCACCCGCAGCTCGCGCTGGAGATGCTGGCGCCGATCGCCTTCCTCCGCCCGGCGCTCGACATCCCGTACTGTCACCACGAGAAGTGGGACGGCACCGGGTATCCGCGCGGCCTGAAGGCTGATCAGATCCCTATGGCGGCCCGGATCTTCTCCGCCGTCGACATCTGGGACGCCCTGGGTAGCGACCGACCGTATCGCAAGGGGTGGACGCGCGCCAGGGTCATCAAGCATCTGCGGTCGCTGGCGGGGACGCACCTGGATCCAAGGGTTGTCGAGATCTTCCTGGGGATCTTGTCCCGGCAGGTGCCCGCCCCATGAGGAGCCACAAGGAACGTTCCGGGCGCGGGCAATCCTCCGCCCGGGCCGCCCGGACCGCTTCCGGGCGGCTCCATGAAGATAGCATCCGATCCATGGGGACACCGCGTCGCGGACGTTCGGCGTAATCTCCTGCATAGGGTGCCGGTCGCGGTCGAGGAACATCGTCGCTGACAAGTCCAGCATTGCGGGCTTACCGGCCTGCCACGCCGGCGGTTTCAACTGATCCACCTCGCTTAACCTACTGACTCCATCGTAGCCAAAGGAACACTCGGGCGGCTTCCGTCGTGGTAAGGGCATGAGACCCGTCGGAACCGCGCAGGAACTGGAACGTCGCCGTCGCCACGCCGTCGAGCTGATGCGGCGAGGGGAGTCGCCTACCGTCGTCGCCCGCATCCTGGGCGTCGGCCGGACTTCGCTGTACCGCTGGCTCGCCCTGGCCGAGAAGTCCCCCGAGGCCCTGGCCGCCAGGCCCCATCCCGGCCCCCGGCCCCGGCCGACCGACGAGCGGCTTCGGGAGCTGGAGCTCCTGCTGCTGGAGGGTGCCCGGGCCCACGGCCGGCCCGACGCCCTTTGGAGCGCCGGCCGGGTCGCCGAACTCGTCCGTCGTCGCTTCGGCGTCGAGCACCACGTCGAGCACGTCCGCAAGATCCTCCGGCGGCGGCTGCGTTGGAGCAGCCAGCGGCCGCAGAAGAAGGCCCGGCAGCGGGATGAGGAGCGGATCGCCCACTGAAGGGCCGAGGAGCTCCCTCGGATCATCGAGGAGGCTCGCGAGCGGAAGGCCCACCTCATCTTCCTGGACGAATCGGGCTTCCAGCTCACGCCGGTGATCCGCCACACCTACGCCCCGAGGGGCCGCACGCTCATCGTCGAGGCGTGGCATCGCAAGGGGCGGACCTCGGCGATCGGTGCCGTGACCGTCAGCCCGAGGCGGCGCAAGCCCAAGCTCGACTTCCGACTCCTGCCCGACGACGCCAACGCCCGGGGCGAGGACTCCGTCGCCTTCCTGAAGGGCCTGCGGGCCCACCTCGGCGGGCCGATGACGATCCTCTGGGACCGGAGCCGGATCCATGGCCGATCGGGCTGGTGAAGACCTACCTGGCGAAGCATCCGGAGATCGTCGCCGAGGACTTCTCCGGCCACGCCCCGGAGGTCAACCCGGATGAGGGGGTGTGGGGGTGGACCAAGTACCACCGACTGCCGAACTACGCCCCGGACGACACGGCCGAGCTGCGATTCCGGCTCTGCCGGGAGCTGTCGGCCCTGCGTCGACGGCCGGACCTCTTGGCCTCGTTCATCCGCCTCGCCGAGATCCCGCTCCGATTGTAACCGTCGCTTTGGGCAGGCTGGAGTCAGTAGTTACCACTGTAGCACTGATACGGACTCCATTTAGTTCTGACGCCGTTCTCGCGTCAGCTATGGGGCGGCGCAGACCGGCTTGATCAGCTCGGGGTCGGCCAGGGCGACGTCCATGACGGCGACGGCGGCCCCCATCAGGTCCTCCCAACGGGGGTGGAGGCGGTTGGACCAGGAGTGCGAGCGGAAGTGGTGCCACAAGTTCTCGATCGGGTTCAGCTCGGGCGAGTACGGCGGCAGCCGGATCAGCGAGACGTTCTCCGGCACCTCCAGCGCCCCGGCCACGTGGAACCCCGCCCCGCCCCAGATCAGCACGGCGTGCACCTCCGGGGCGAGCCGGCGCGAGAGCTCGGCCAGGAAGACGTCGATCGCCTCCGCGTCCAGTCCGGGCATGATGATCCCGGACGTCGCCCCGGTGGCGGGGC
>NZ_JAALJI010000041.1 GCF_011064595.1 Paludisphaera soli
GGGGTGCGCGAACGAAGCCAACCTCCGGCGGAATGGGCCGGCCCCCCCCCCGACGCCGGCGGGGGCGGGGGGGAGGGCCGAATTCGGGGTGGCTCAGTGCTTGTGGTGAAAGCCGCGGCGGCGCTGGGCGCTGTAGCGCTGGAGGGAGTCCTCGATGACGGGGCGGGCGGTGTCGGCGGACTGGATCTCGTCGACCTCGACGGACTTGCCCTCCAGGTACTTGTAGTCCTGGAAGAACCGGCGGAGCATCATCAGGCGGTGGGGGGGGAGTTCGGCGGCCTCGCGGAAGCTGTTGAACTCGGGGTCGCCGACGGCGACGGCCAGGATCTTGTGGTCCTTCTTGCCGGCGTCGACCATCGTCATCAGGCCGATCGCGCGGGCCGTGACCAGGGTCATCGGCGCGACGGCCTCCTGGCAGAGGACCAGGACGTCGAGCGGGTCGTCGTCCTCGGCGTAGGTCTGGGGGATGAACCCGTAGTTGGCCGGGTAGTAGACCGCCGAGTAGAGGACGCGGTCGAGCCGGAGCATGCCGGTCTGCTTGTCCAGCTCGTACTTGACGCTGGATCCCATCGGGATCTCGATCAGCGCGTTGAACTCCAGCGGCAGGTGCTCGCCGGGGGTGACGTCGTGCCAGGGGTGCATCATGGGACGGATCCGGGTCCGGAAGTGGGGGAAGGACGAGGCGTTCGGTCTGTCGGACGGGGACGCGGGCGGCGAGTCTACGCCAAACCCGGCGTCCCGTCCATCGCCCGGTCAGTGGCGTTCGTCGACGGCTTCGGCCTGGTGGCGGGGGGCGAAGGCGTCGTCTTCGGGGAGATAGCCGAGGACCTCGGCCGCGTCGGTGAGATCCCAGACGCCGCCATGGTTGCGCGAGACGCCGTTGACGACCAGGACCAGGCGGTCCTCGATCTCGGCCTCGACGGCCGCGTCGAACAGCCGGACGAGGTCGCCGTTGGAGAGCCAGCGCTTCTTGTCCCAGTCGTCCGCCAGGGCCTCGGGACGGTTCGCGCCGGGCTGGACGACGCCCAACCGCAGCGCGATGAAGGTGACGTCGAAGGCGCGGGCCAGGCTCCTGCCGAACCGCTCGCCGGCGAACTTCATGGCCCCGTAGGCGCCGCCCGGTTTCGGCGGCAGGTCGGTCGAGATCAGCTCGGGAGGGTCCTGGCGCCAACCGGCCATGACCTGCACCGAGCTGGCGAAGACCACCCGCTCGACCCCGGCCAGGGCGGCGGCGTTGAAGACGTTCGCCAGGACGTCCAGGTTGGGCCCGACGAGGTCGGCCAGCTCGGCCGATTCGTCCGTCTCGCCCGCCAGGTGGACCACGGTGTCGACGTCGTGGAAGTGGGTGGTCCAGTCCTCGTCGAAGGCGCCGAGATCGGCCTTGAAGACCTCGGGGTCGTCCTCGCCGGGGTCGGCGTCGAGCAGGATCAGGTCGTACACGTCCTCCCAGGCGACGCGCAGCTTGCGGCCGAGGTCGCCGCAGGCCCCGGTGATGAGCACCGTCCGGGCCTCGTCGTCGACGTCGAAATCGTCGAGTTCCGCGTCCGGGTCGAAGCCTTCCTCGTCCTCGACGAAGGCGTCCTCCTGGTCGAGGATCGTCAGGCCCCCCTGGGGCGGGGCCTGGGGGCGCGGGTCCTCGGCCGGAACGTCGGGTTCGTCGTCGCCCGTCGGTTCGATCGTCGGGTCGGGCTGCATGATCCGGGTCCTCTCTCGGCTCGGAGCGGGCCTTTGCTGTCCGCGGCGCGGCCTGGTTCCGGGACGAAAACCCCAATCTACCACATCCCTCCCGCCCCCGCATCGGGCGCGCGGGGAAATGGGGGGTGCGCGGACCCTCGGCGGGGGGCTTTCGGAGCCGCGTCATTCGAGGACGACGCACTCGCTCCCCGCGTCGGGATCGCTCGCACGGCCGGGATCCAGGGAGTCCCGATCCAGCCGGAGCGAGCCGTCCTTCCAGGAGTAGGCCTCCACGTGGAAGTCCCGGACTGGGCCACCTCCCATCCCCCTCCCCGCCGGAGCGGGTTGCGGGGGACATGCCGCGAAATAATCCGAAAGTCGGCGGACGGCGGCCCCATCAATGGGCGGGTACGGCATACACGCCCTTCGTAGGATCGCGTTTCCGATCGGGGTCCGGGTAGCTCCGCTCCAGCGTCAGCCGGTCGTCCTTGAACGAGTACTCCTCGATCAACTTGTCCCGCACGATCATCGACTCGTAGTACTCGTTTCTGGCCGCGGGATTGACCTCGACGAGAGCCCACCAGCCGCTGGGGATCGGCCGGACTTGACGGATCCAGAGACTCCAACCGCAACGGATCAAGGGGCCGATGGTTCATACTCCGTCGGATCAGTCCCCAGTTTCGGGATCGGGATCGACACCAGGCCCCTGGGGAACGTAGCGGCGCGATCCGGGTTTTCCGGACGATCGGCTTTGATCGTCCGCTGGGCCTCCTTGACCAGCTCCCTCTCTTCGGGGGTGATCGTTTTCACGTCGTCGGCGTGGAAACCCAAGACGACGTTGACATGGAACTGGTCCTCGTCGTAGGGCTTGATCGTGAACCCACTATCATAGAACGGACGCCCTTTCGGTCCTCGCCGAATGAACTTCTCCCCCGGCTCTTGATAAAGCCGCAAGCGTTCCGCGCGGGTGAGGTAGGATCGGTCCATCGGCAAGATGTATTTGTTCGGCTTGAGTGGACCCACGGGAACGAGCGGTCCGGCCCCTTCATCTCGCGGACGGGGCGGGGGCTCCTCGTCCGACGGACGACGCGACGGCTCTTCACGCGGGACCTCGCGCTGGGGTGCCGCGCCGACAGTTCGCCACCCCCACCCGGCGAGACCGATCGAGGCGGAGGCGGCCGCGACGACGGCGACCGATTTGAACGCCCAAGGCATCGCATGTCCTCCCTCAATCTCTCCGGAGTTCCCACTGGAACCACGAAGTCTTAACCATCGTCCAGGAAAGCGTGTTGAGAAGGACATCGAAATCCACCCGAATCACGTCCCCTCCGACCAGAGCCGTGAGCGTCCATTTATCTCTTGTCCGTAGGTGACGAACGTGGTGCCGACGAGGATCGTGTTCCAGTTCACCCCCACGCCGCCGAGATGGTCGTGGCCGACGGCGACCTGATCGAAAAGGGCACCGTTCGGCAGGCGGAATGACGTGGTCGGGCCATTGGCTGGGAACCAATCAGGATTGAAGACCTTGATTCCACCGTTGAAATCGATGAAAAACGGAATCCGCTCCTGGATCATCCCGCTGGCGTAGACTCCGAGCTTCCCGCTCGAGGAGGTCACGTCGCTCATCACCTCGGTCGACGAACCGAGAAAAATCGGCGTGTCGAATCCGGCGAAGGGGGTCGCCGTGGTCGGGGGTGAGACGGTGGCCGTGGCCGTATAGGTCGTGGGCGGGGGAGGCGGAGCTGAGGGATTGGTCGAGGTGTAGGTCGTGACGGCTCTGATCTGGTAGACGCCGGGGACTGGGAGGTAGACAGTCGCGGATGTGTTCGTCTTGATGGGAGGGGTCGTGAGGGGCGACGTGAATCCGCCGTAGCTGATGGTATAAGTTCATGTCGTGCCGGCGATCATGAATCCGCCGAAATTGTCGACCGACAGGGTGGCCAACACCCCCCGGCCGAGGGTGGGTGTCGCGAACGACAGGGTGATGCCGGAGACCCACTGCATCGGTTGGACGATAGGTCCCAGTTCGTCTGGAGGGATCGGCCCGACGAAGTCGACGGGATAGAAAGACTGGGTCATTGCCGGGACGACGGACGATAGCTGAATGCGGGTCTCCAGCAGCTCGCATCCGGGGATGCAGCGACGAGATCTCGACGTGATCATGGGCGAGATCGAGAAGAGGGTCGAGACGGCCCGAACGGGCCGGAGGCCTATCCACATGAGATCAAGATTTGAGCAATTGATCACAAAGTATCGAGCGGTTCGGGCACCTGCAAGGGGGTGCCAGGATTCTTCTGAAAAATTAAGCGACCGACGAAGCTTCGCGAACGAGAGTCCGGCCGCGAGAGGCCCTTCCGCCCGTGGTGGTCAAACGTTATCTTCATGGTGGGATGGACGCGGACGGGGCGGCCGCCCCCGGGGCCGCGAGCGGGGAATCCGCGCGGTCCGGGGCCAATATCGGCGGGCGGCGGGCGAAAGGCATGTGGGAGGTATCCTGATCATGTCATACGGCGGAACGAGCGATCCTACGGGTGTGCAGGTGACGTTCTTGGACCAGACCGGCGCCAAGTCCGTGAAGGCGGTGATCGCGTTCACCGTCCCCGTCAGCCGAATCATCCCGAACATCATCACCAAGATGAACCTGCCGGCCACGAGCCCCGACGGCCAGCCGATGAGCTACGCCCTCGACCACAAGGAAGGGGGGCGGCGGCTGCTGGAGAACTGGAACCTCGTCGACGCCGGCATCCGCGACGGCGACCACCTGATCGTCTATCCCGAGGTCGTCGCCGGCTGAACCGGGGCGGTCGACGGGCGGGCGCGAGGGCGGTCGGGCGCGACGAGACGGATCCACGAACATGCATGAATCGCCAAGACTCCGGCGGCTCCGCAACGACCTGGCGGCCCTCGAGCGCCTCCGCGCCGAGAGCACCGTCTTCGACTTCCGCGCCCAGGGCGACCCCCCGCACCACTACCGGATCCACTTCCGGGGCCGGGGGCTCCAGCGCGACGACGGCAAGGTGAAGTTCGCCGCGGCGCACCAGGTCGAGATCAAGCTCGGCTCGTCGTACCCGCGGTCGATCCCCGAGATCCGCTGGCTGACGCCGGTGTACCATCCCAACATCTCCGAGATCGGGATGGTCTGCCTCGGCGGCTACGGGACGCACTGGGTCCCCAGCGTCCAGCTCGACGAGCTGTGCAACATGCTCTGGGACATGGCCCGCTACCACAACTACGACGTCCGGAGCCCCTACAACCGCGACGCCGCCCTCTGGGCCGGCAACCAGACCGCCATCCCCTTCCCCACCGACCCGCGCCCGCTCCGGGACGTCCGCGAGGCCCGGGGCCGCGTCGAGATCGAAGGCGACGCCCACCCCGCCCCCGCGCCGGCCCCGAGGGCCGACGCCGGCTCGGGGATCCGCGGCCTGCTGGGCGGCGCGAGCGACGCCGCGGCCGGGCGCGTCCGCCGGTTCCTCGACTGGCGCAACCGGCCGATCGACGAGCCCGCCCCCGGCCCGGCCCCGGACGACGGGGTCGTGATCCTGGAGACGACGGTCGACGCCGCCGTCGCCGGCGACCCCCCGCCGGCCCCCCGCAACGAGGGCGACATCCTCTTCATCGACTGAGCGCGAGCCGAGCCGGCCCGGCCGGGACGAGAGGCCCATGACCACGCAGCCGCCCCCCACGACCGACGAGCCCCCGCTGCGCATCGACGACGACGACCGCTACGGACGGCTCCGCCTGATCTCGTGGTGGCGGCAGGAGCGGCTCGCCGCCGCCCGGATCCTCGTCGTCGGCGCCGGAGCGTTGGGGAACGAGGTCCTCAAGAACCTCGCCCTGGTGGGCCTGGGGACCACCTACGTCGTCGACCTCGACGAGGTCGAACCCTCCAACCTCTCGCGATCGGTCCTCTTCCGGGCCGAGGACGGCGGCCGGCCCAAGGCCGAGGTCGCCGCCCGCCGCGCCGCCGAGCTGAACCCCGAGGTCGCCTTCATCCCGATCCACGGCGACGTGATCACCGACGTCGGCCTCGGGCTGTTCGCCCACGTCGACCTGGTGATCGGCTGCCTGGACAACCGCGAGGCCCGGCTCTGGGTCAACCGCCAGTGCTGGAAGGTGGGCGTCCCTTGGATCGACGCCGGCATCCAGGAGATCCAGGGGGTGGTGAAGGTCTTCACCCCGCCGGCCTCCGCCTGCTACGAATGCACGATGACCGAGCGCGACTACCAGCTCCTCAACCTGCGGTACAGCTGCCCGCTCCTGAAGCGGGACGAGATCCTGGCCGGCAAGGTCCCCACCGCGCCGACGATCGCCTCGATGATGGCGGCGCTGCAGGTCCAGGAGGCGCTCAAGCTGCTGCACGGCATGGCCGTCTCGGCGGGGACGGCCCTGGTCTTCAACGGCGTCGGCAACCAGTTCTACACGACCAAGCTGCCGTACCGCGAGGACTGCCTGAGCCACGAGACTTACCCCAAGCCGACCGGGATCGACCTGGGCCGATCGGCGACCGTCCGCGCCCTGTTCGACGCCGCCGCCCACGAGGGCCTGGAGGGGCCGATGTCGCTCGGGCTCGACCGCGAGCTGGTGGAGGCGGTGGAGTGCCCCCGCTGCGACGGCCGCCGCGAGGTGATGCGGCCGAGGACCCGGGTCCGCCAGGCGGAGGCCCTCTGCCCCGACTGCCGCGAGGAAGGACGGCCGGTCGTCCTGAGCGCGATCGCCGAGGACTCGCCGCTGGCGGGGCGGACGCTGGCCGAGGTCGGCATCCCGCCGTTCGACGTGGTCCGGGTCGACGGCGGGGGCGAGTCCCGCTTCTTCCTCCTGGAAGCCGACCGCGAGGGCCTCGCGGCCGGCGGGGGGGGCGTGCCGTGAGCGGCGACGAGATGGTCTTCGGCGAGGTCCGGTTCCGCGAGCCGACCCGGGTCAGGCGGCCCGACCGCGACCCGAGGTTCGCCTGCGTCGCCTGCCAGTCCCCCGGCCCCGACGACCTCCCCATCTTCCTCGACCGCGCCCCGGCCGACCTGATCGAGCGGCACGCGCTGTCCGACACCTCCGTCGAGCTGGGGGGCGTGCTGCTGGGGAAGGAGTGCGTCGACCCGGACGGCGGCCGGCCGTTCGTCTGGATCACCCAGGCGCTGGAGGCCAAGCACTACGCCAACACCCAGGCCAGCTTCACCTACACCCACGACTCCTGGGAGGAGATCACCCGCGAGCGCGAGCGGCTCCACCCGGACCTGGACGTGGTGGGCTGGTATCACACCCACCCGAGCTTCGGCATCTTCCTGTCCCATCACGACCTGTTCATCCATCAGAATTTCTTCTCGCAGCCGCTGCAGACCGCCTACGTCGTCGACCCGATCCAGGGGACGCGCGGATTCTTCCGGTGGCTCGACGGCCGGATGGTGCAGGTGGCCGGCTTCTGGCTCTGCGCGGAGCGATCCGAGCGGGTGGCCCTCTCGCGGCTGGTCGACCAGATGGAGAACCTCCCCGTCGCGGCCGGCGTCGGCTCCGGCGCGACCCTGTCCCCTCGCCTCGAGGCGGAGCTGCTCAAGATGATGAATCGACCCGCCCCCCCCCTCGGCGGCCCGGGCGACCGCCTGGCCCTCGCCGCGCTCGGCGGACTGCTCGGAGCCCTGCTCCTCGTCCTGGTCGCGGCGGCCGGCTTCTGGCTGGCCCGCGTCGACGCCCGGCTCGCGGAGCAAGGCGCGGCCCTCGCGGCCCTGAAGGGCGACCTGGAGGACTCGGCGAACGCCCGCAAGGTCGCGGCCGACCTGCTGCTGGAGAAGGTCGGCGGCGAGACGCCGGAGCTGTTCGTGGCGCGGTACGAGACCCTCGCCCGGTCGCGCGACGACGCCCGCCGCCAGCTCGCCGCACAGCAGTCGGTGAACGAGGCCCTGGGCGTCCGCGTGAAGGACCTCGCGACCCTCTCCGCCTCGCTTCAGGGGGAGCTGGAGGCCGCGAGGAAGACCCTGACGAGCTACGAGGCCGACGCCAAGGAGGCCCCCAAGCTCCGCGAGCGGGTCGTCGAGCTGGAGCGATCCGCCGACGAGGACCGCCGCGAGATCCAGGACCAGCGCGCGATCCTCGCCACCGCCGAGGGAATCAAGGCGAACGAGGCCCACGTCGAGCTGGGCCGCTACCGCCTGCTGAGCTTCGCCGGGGCCCTGTCGAGCCTGCTGCTGGCGCTCGCGGCCGTCTTCTTCTACTACCGCGCCCTGCCGGCCCAGGCCAGCCGCGCCCCCGAGGCCGACGCCCGCCGGGGCGCCTGAAGCGGGCGGTGGCGAGGCTCAGGCCAGCGCGGCCTGCGCCTCGGCGATCAGCTCGTCCAGGGTCGGGTCGAACCCGCCGCGATCCTCGTGCCAGCGGGCGGCCTCGACGACCCAGCGGGCGGCCTCCTCCTTGAGCCCCGCGCGGGCCTCGCCGATGGCGAGGACGGCCATGTCGTAGCCGTTCCAGGCCGAGTCCAGCTCCATCGACCGTCGGGCCGAGGTCGCGGCCCCCGCGTGGTCGCCGGCCCGGCAGAGGGCCAGGGCCAGGGTGTTCCAGTAGGTCGGGTCGTCCGGCGAGGCCGCGACGGCCTCGCGGGCGAGCTCGGCGGCGAACCCGCGCTCGTCGATCCCGGGGTCCGGCCGGGTGGCCAGGAGCCAGGCCAGGTCGTTGAGGCAGTCGAGCCGGAGCCGGGCCGCCGACGCGTCGGAAGGATCCACCTCCAGTCGGCCGGCGAGAAGCTCCAGGGCGTGGCGACGGGCGGCGGCGGCCTCGTCGAGGTCGCCCGCGGCCCGCGAGGACCGCGCCATCGCGATGTATCGCGAGGCCAGCCGGACCTCGAGCGGGGCCTCGGGCGCGGGCCCCGAGGACGCGCCGGCGAGCGCGGCTCGGACCGCCGCCTCGTCCCCGGCGGACTCGACCGACCCCCCGTCTCCTGACCGCAGCCGTGCGACCAGGCCGCCGGCGGCCACCGCGTACGCCGCGTTCGGAAACGCGTTCAGCAGGCAGTCGATCGAGTAGATCCCGAGGAAGGCGGAGATCGCCGCCATCGTCCCCAGATCGGGCTCGGTCCAGCGACGCGCGGGGTATCGCAGGGTGAACATCAAGGCGGGCCCCAGAAGGAGCCCCTGAAAGGAGAGAAGGCCCACGAACCCCGACGTGCCGAAGAAGATGATCCAGAGCCCGTCGGTGATCGTGAGGTCCTTGCCGCTGTCGCTGTAGACGCGCGACCGCCCCCACCCTCCCCAGCCCAGGATTGGCCGCTCCATCGCCTTGCGGACCAGGAGGTCCTCGTTCTGGAACCGGAACTCCAGGGACTGCGCGCGGGCCCGGTCGAAGTTCTGGGAGAGGAACGAGATCAGGGGGCGGTAGTCCCAGGTGTTCATGCCCCGGACGCCGACGTAGACGAACGTCGCGGCGATCAGCGCGAGCATGGGCAGCCGGGTGTTGAAGCGGGTGGAGAGCCAGAGCACCGCCACCCCCACGCCCAGCAGCCCGATCGCGCCGCTGGCCCGGCAGAGGACCGTCGTGAGCAGCAGCAACGGCAGCCAGAACCGGCCGAAGGAGAGGCCCAGGAGGCGGTCGAGATTCCGCGAACGCCACAGCCAGAGGGCGCAAAGGCTCGTGACCGACATCCACATGCCCAGCTCGAGCCCTCGGGAGAGGAACACGCGAGGACGCGCACCGCCGAGCCTCACGTCCTCGTAGAACCGCAGGGCGTAGACCTTCGAGGCGATGATCGGCGAGATGGTCATCTCGATCCAGCAGAGCGGCATGTAGATCAGGCCGCCGACGACGATCCCGACCGTGAGGTCGCGCAGGCTCGCGGCGTCGCTGAAGTGGATCCGGCCCACCAGGTAGGGCAGGCCCCAGTAGTTGAGGACCCCGATGCAGGTCGACAGCCCGTCATACGGCCCCAGGCCGTTCACGAGCGACGTCGCCATCGAGCTCGTGCAGAAGATCACCACCGGGATGTCCAGCGGCGAGAACCTCAGCGCGGCGAACCGATCCGGGCAGAAGATCAGGCTGGCGAGCAGGATGCCCCAGGTGAAGGCGGAGACCTTCGAGTAGTCGGGCAGGCCGCCGAGCGGGATGGACGACGGCGGCAGGAACAACCACGCGCCCACGATCGCGGTGACGACGGCGACGCGACGCGGGAAGACGATGAAGAGGATCAAGCAGACCGGTACCCAGGCGATCAGGGCGACGGGGACGAGAGCTTGCACGTTCGGTCGATCCTCGATGGGGCGCCGCCGCGCGGCGAGGGGCCGTTGGATGCGAAGTCCGGCCACCGGGATGGATGGGCGGGCGGGCTCCGCGACGGACCCGTCGATGCCGCATCGCGGCCGACCTCGCCGACGGACACGCGACGGCCGGTCCATCCCACACAAGCCTAGTCCGTGCGCGGCCGGTTCGGAAGCCCTCTTGGCCCGACGAGCCCGGAGCCGCGCCGCCGGGGCGGTCGTCGTGGATCCGCGTGCGGTCGTCCCCAGCGACCCGAGGCGATGGCACGGCCGCCCGGCGCGCGGCGAATCGAAGGGACCGGGGGGGGCGGACCGGCTCGGCCTCACATTCGCTACAACCCGAAAAGTCGGCCTGGCTCCGACAACGCGGACTCCTTGGTCCGTATTGTAAACTTGTTATGATGACGAGCGGCGGCCCTGGGCATGAAGCCGTGGTGGTTCACCGGGGCCCGCCGAGCATCCTTCGAGGGAACCTACGATGCGCTCCCGTGGCTTTTGGTCGCCCGTCCTGGCGGCGACTCTCTTGGCGCTGGGCGCCGGGCGCGACGCCTCGGCGTACGACGTATGGGTCGAGACGGTGGATTGGGTTCCGACGACGAGCGTGGTGAGCAGCGTCCCGTCGTACCTCGCCACCTCCTACGTCGTGCCGACCTCCTACGTCGCCCCGACCGTCTACGCGACGGCCTACGCCACCGAAACCGTGGCGCTGGCGCCGTCGAGCTACGTCGTCCCCAGCAGCTACGTCGTGCCCACCTATTACGAGACCCGCTTCCGCCGCAGCCTGTTCGGCCGTCGCCTGATCCCGACCGGCACCCGGGCCTACTACGGGACGAGCTACACCCCCAGCTACTTCCCGACCACCCTGTACTACCCGTCGTCGTACGTCGTGCCGACGACGTTCTCCAGCGTCGCCACGGTCGTCGACCGCGGCGTGGTGGCGACCGCCTACGTCCCGCCGGCCTCCTGCTGCGGCGACGCCGTGGTCGCGCCGACCTCGATCCGCGTGATCGCCCCCGAATCGTCCACGCGGTCGGTCGCCGAGCCGACCCGCCGGGCCCCGACCGTCCGCACCGACGACGAGCTGGACGAGGCCCCCGCGCTGCCGTCGAACGTCGACCCCGTGGCCCCCGCCGCGCGGCCCCGAACGGCCCCGAGGCCGGCCCCCGCCGACGCCGGAGCTTCGAGCCCGCCCGCCCCGCAGTCGGCCGAGCGCGAGCAGTCGACGGCCCGGCCGAACGGCGGCTCCAACGCCCCCGAGCCGATCCCGGCCCCGGCCGGCCCCGCCCCGAAGGCTCCCGCGGACGGCACCCCGCCGCCGGCCGGCCCGGTCGACGACGGCCTGCTCCCCGCGCCGCAGGACACCCTGGGCTTCAACCGCCGCGAGTCGCTCCGCCCGGTCTACGACCCGGCCCGAGCCGTCGACCCGGCCACCCGCAACGTCCTGTTCGGCCGCGTCCGCGAGCGGAACAGCAGCGAGCCCGAGGAAGGCGTCCGCGTCCTGCTCTCCAACCGCACCGGCATGTTCGACGACCGGGCCGCCATGACCGACGCCTTCGGCCGGTTCGCCGTCCGCGTCCCCGACGGCGACTGGACGGTCAAGGTCGCCATGCCCAGCGGCCGCGTCTACGCCGTCAGCGAGATCACCGTGAGCAACGGCCTGATCACCGACGACGAGGGCCGGGACGTCCCCAGCCTGACCATCACCCGCTGATCGATCCGATCGGCGGCCCAGGCGGGGCGGGCCCGGCCCCCCCGCCGCCACGAACCACGCCGACGCCCCGCCCGCGGGGCGTCGGTCGAGGGAGGAATCCGATGAGCGACGATCTCCAGTTCGAAGAGGTCCGCCTCTGCGAGGTCGCCAACGAGGTGGAGGCGACCCTGGTCGTCAACCTCCTGAAGGACGACGGCATCCCCGCCCGCAGCGACGCCACCCCGGCCGGCGGCGTCTTCGGGGGCCTGCCGTTCGAATCCGGACACGGCGTCTACGTCACCTCGAACAACGCCCGGAGGGCCTTGCAGGTCCTCTCGAACTACCCGCACTTCCAGGACCTGAAGAACGTCCACGAACCGCTCAGCGACTGACCTTCCGCCGTCGCCTCCGCCCGGCCACCCCCTTCGCGTCGGCCTGGTCGTCAGCTACTTCCACCCCTTCGCCAGCGGCGCCGAGCGGCAGGCCCTGGCGCAAGGGGCCGAGTTGGCGCGGCGGGGGTTCTCGGTCCGCGTCCTCACGCGGTCGGTCCCCGGCTACCCGATCGACGACGAGGAGCATCGAGGCGTCCAGATCCATCGCTGGATCCGGACGTCCGATCGCGGCCCGCTCTTCGGCGTCTCGTACGTCGCCAGCCTCGTCCGCGCCCTCCGGCGGCTCCGGGGCGAACTGGACGTGGTCCACACTCATCAGGCCCTGTGGGAAGCGGTCTCCGCCGGCCTGGCCCGGCCCTTCCTTCGGGGCGTCCAGACCCTCGTCCAGCCCGCCAGCTCGGGCTACTACGGCGAGGCCCGGGAGCTGTTGCGGACGCGCGGGGCCCCCCTGCTCCGCCGCGCGATCCTCCGCAACACCCACTTCGCCGCCATCTCGGACGACATCGCGAACGAGTGGCTCGCGCTCGGCGTCCCGCCCGACCGCCTGTCCCGGACGGCCAGCGGCGTCGACACCGAGGTCTTCCATCCCGGCCCGAGCGCCGTCGAGGCCGAACTGCTCCCGCGCCCTCGCGTCGTCTTCACCGGCCGGCTGCACCCGCAGAAGAACCTGCCGCTCCTGCTGAACGCCTGGGTCGAGGTCGCCCGCCGTTCGCCCGCGAATCTGATCCTCGTCGGCCCCGGGAGCGACCGTCAGGCGCTGATGGACCTGACCGCCTCGCTGGGCCTGGGCGACCGCGTCCAGTTCGTCGGGGCCGTGCCGAGCCCGGCCGAGCACCTCCGCGCCGGCGACCTGTTCGTCCTCCCCAGCGTGGCCGAGGGGATGAGCAACTCGCTGCTAGAGGCGATGGCCTCGGGACTGCCGTGCGTCGTCTCCGGCGTCGGGGGCAACACCGATCTCGTCACGCCCGGCTCGAACGGCGCCCTGGTCCTCGAGCCGACCCCCGAGGCCTGGTCCGCCGCCCTGCTGTCGCTCCTCCGCGATCCCGCCGAGGCCCGCCGCCTGGGCCGCAACGCGCTCGCACGGGTCGAGGACGAGTTCTCGCTGCGGGCGGTGGTCGATCGGTACGTCGGGCTCTATCGCGACCTCATCGCGGGGGCCCGAGCCTGATGGACCGCGTCGTCGATCCACCCTGAATCTGGGGAGTGCATGTGCGATCGCGTCGCGGTCCGGGTCGGGGGATCGGCCGTTTCGGGGCCGGAAGGTCCTGGTTCGCCGCACCCTGGGGGGAGCCCGAACATCCCGACGCGGTCGATCGCGGCGGGCTCAGCCGGTTCGGTATGGCTTGATCGGATCGCTCGATCCTGTCATGATGAAATCGCTGGGAATCGCGGCGATCTCGCAAGATCCATCGGGGACGGGATTTCGATCCCCTCGCAGGGGAGGCGGTCCCGCGGCTCCCCTTCGCATGATGGACGAACGGGAATCACCGGCGATCACGGCTTCGAGGCCCGCTCGACAGGGCCTGGCCGCGGGAGCGATCGTCAGGAGGACTTGGGTTGCGAATCACGTTTCACGGGGCGACCCGACAGGTCACGGGGAGTGCGCACCTCCTGGAGATCGGCCGCTCGCGGATCCTGCTCGACTGCGGACTGTTCGACTCCGACCGGATCGACCCCGCGAGCCCCAACCGCCAGCTCCCCTTCGACCCCCAGTCGCTCGACGCCGTGGTGGTCTCGCACGCCCACAACGACCACATCGGCCGCCTCCCGTACCTGGTCAAGATGGGCTACTCCGGCCCCATCTACGTGACCCCGGCCACCGGCGACATCTGCAGCATCATGCTCCGCGACAGCGCGCGGATCCAGCGCGAGGACGTCCGGATGGCCCACATCCGCCATCCCCACGTCGAGTCCCCCGGGCCCCTGTTCGAGCAGCATGACGTGGAGTGGATGGTCGAGCGGCTGGAGCGTCTCCCTTATGAGGAGCCCCGCGAGATCGCCCCGGGCGTCTACCTGACCTACCGGGACTCCGGCCACATCCTCGGCGCAGCCATCGTCCAGATCGACTACGAGGAGGAGGGCCGGGCCCGCCGCTTCGTCTTCACCGGCGACCTCGGCCGTCGCGACACCGGGCTCCATCCCAACCCGACCATCGTCAAGGACGTGGACGTCCTGGTCACCGAGAGCACCTACGGCGGCAAGGAGCTGGAGCCCTACGAACGGCTGATGAAGCAGCTCCACGCCATCGTCGCGCGGGCGATCCGGCTCCAGGGCAAAATCGTCATCCCGGCGTTCAGCCTGGGCCGGACCCAGCGGATGGTCTACTGCCTCCAGGAGCTGTTCGCCACGACCAAGCTGCGGCCGATCCCCGTCTACGTCGACAGCCCCCTCGCCAACCGCCTGACCGAGATCCATCGCGACTACCCCGACGCCTACACTCCCGAGGCGCGGGCCCTGATGGACAAGGACCCGCTCTACTTCGGCTCCAAGTACGTCGAATACTGCCAGTCGTTCGAGGACTCCCGCCGCCTGAACTACTTGCGCGGGCCGGTGATCATCATCTCCTCCTCGGGGATGTGCGAGGCGGGCCGGATCCGCCACCACCTGCGGCACGTCGTCTCCGATCCCGAGAACGCCATCGTCATCGTCAGCTACCAGGCCGAGGGTACCCTGGGCCGGAAGTTCGCCGACGGCGTCGAGCGGGTCCAGATCCTCGACCAGTGGTACGACCTGAACGCCGCCGTCTACGTCCTCGACGGCTTCTCCGGCCACGCCGACCGCAACGACCTGGCCTGGTGGTACGAGCAGACCGGCGGCGGCATCGAGCACGGCTTCATCGTCCACGGCGAGCCTGAATCGATGGACGCCCTCGCCCCGGTCATGCAGCCGTTCGTCAAGAATCCCGTCCACATCCCCGACCTCCACGAGAGCTTCGAAGTCTGAGGCCTGCCCCCGGCCCCGGCCGGATTGGGTTCGTTCGCGCCGCCGGAAAACGAACCCATCGGCTGCAAAGTCTTTCTCGAAAAGTCTTTAAGATCGGTTTTCGTGCCCGGAAATTGGGTTCGTTCGGCGCGCTTCGCGGGTGTTTTTCGTCGCGGCCGCGGCGAGTACGCCGTATCGCCGCAGGGGCTCGCCGCGTCCCGCGCGTAGCGGTCCCTCCTGTTGACGATGGTCCGGATCGCCCGGTCCGAGAACGAATTCCTCGAATGGATCGGCGTTTGCAGGGCGAGGGTGGGAAGGCCCGACCCGCGACGGCGACCCCCACCGAGGACCCTGCTCATGGCCGCGACCAACCGAATCCTGGCAATCGTGACGAGCGCCGACGAGTATGAGAAGGCCGGCTACCGGACGGGCCTCTGGCTCGGCGAGCTGACCCACTTCACCGACGTGTTGGAGGAGGCCGGCTATACGGTCGACGTCGCCAGCCCGAAGGGGGGCAAGGTGCCGCTCGACCCGGAGAGCCTGGCCCAGGCAGTCCTGGCCCAGGGGGGGACGCTGGAGCGGTACCAGGACCGGGCCTACATGGACCGGCTCGACCGGTCGCTGAGCCTCGCCGAGGTCGACCCCGCGCGTTACGACGCGATCTACCTGACAGGCGGCCACGGCACCATGTTCGACTTCCCGGACTCGCCCGAGCTGCAAAGGCTCGTCGCCGCGTTCCACGAGGCCGGCAAGGTCGTCTCGGCCGTCTGCCACGGGCCGGGGGGCCTGCTCAACGTCAGGCTTGCCGACGGCTCGCTCCTCCTCGCCGGCCGCAAGGCGACGGGCTTCTCCTGGAACGAGGAGGCCAAGGTCCAGCGCCAGGAGGTCGTCCCGTTCAACCTCGAGGAAGAACTCCAGAGCCGGGGGGCGGAGTACTCCAAGGCCTGGTTCGCCCTCGCCAGCCACGTCGTCGAGGACGACCGCCTCATCACCGGCCAGAACCCCGCCAGCGCCGAGGGGGTCGGCCACGCCGTCCTGAAGCGGCTCCAGGCGGGCTGAGCCCGCGACGTCATTCCCGCACCAGGCGGCCTCGGAAAAAGTTCAGGGTCAGTCGGATCGCCTCGGGGACGGATGAAAAGTGATCGCCCGGCAGCTCGACCGCCTCGACGTCGAGCCCCGCCCGCGTCGCCAGGATCGCCGTACGTCGGGTCGCGCCCTGGACCCAGAACTCGTCCTCGCCGCAGTACAGGCGTACCGGATTCTGGAAGCTCGTGGCATAGGCGACGGCGGATCGGAGCCGCATCTCCGGCGGTGACGAAACGTCGAAGGGGGGCGACGTCCGGCTGACGGCGAGATAGACGCCCAGGTCCGGCGAGCCCGAGTACGACGCCGCGGCCCGGAACCGGGACGACGTCATCGCGGCGAGCAGGGCCAGGGTCCCGCCGACGCTGTGGCCGGCGAGGAACACGTTCTTCGGGTCGACGTCCGGTGCCGCGGCCAGGACCTCGGCCGCCGCCAAGACGTCGTCGACCTCGTCGTAAAACAGCGAGAAGTCCCCCGCCTGGCCGTTCTCCCCGCGCAGGACGGGCGTCATCACGACGTAACCCGCCTCCCGGAAAGGGCGGCTCATCTCCCAGTGCCCCTCCCCAAACCGGAACCCGCCGTGGAGGAAGAGCACGGCCGGGCTCCTCGTCCCCGAGGGCGAGGGGAGGCTCCGAAAGGCCGTCAAGCGACGCCCGCCCGAGGCATATTCGACCGCCCGGGCGCCGGCCGGAGGAGCCAGCCCCTCTCCCGACGAGGACGGCGAGGGCCCGCGCCGGAGCAGCCGGGTCGCGAAGCCTGACCGAGCGCGGGCGTAGTCCTCGGCTTGGAGTTCGAGCCCCGGCGTCGCGCGGGGGACGTCGAGGGCGCCGTCGCCCGCCCCACCGCAACCGAGACCGAGCGACGCGACGAAGGCGAGGGCCAGGGCGTGATGACGCATGGTCGGCGATCTCTCCTCGGATCCGTCCCCGGACGCATCTTGACAAATGTAAGATTGGGCCGCAATCCCGGCCAGGAGCCGAAGTCACGAACCGGGCGAGACCCGAGGAAGGCGGACGAGGACCGTGCAAGGCTCTGTGTCGCTGGCGGCCTCGACCCGCCGTCGCGGCGCTTCTGGATGAGCCGGCACCGGCGGTCGCCCCGGAATGACCGTGGCACGCGGGCGGGGGCGATCGCCCGCCTTGTCATCGCGGCGGCGTGAGCCTCGGCGTCACGACGCTGTAGGCCGTGTAACGGATCTCGCTCCAGGCGAGGTCCGGCAGCGGGCGGCCGGGGAGCAGCGGACGCGGGACGGGCGTGAAGCGGATGCGGACCCGGATCGCCGACCGGCCCTCGGTGAGGTCGCGGGGGATCGAAAACTCGTCGTCGCGGAAGCGCCGGTTGGAGGTCTGCACGAGGGGCTCGGGCGGGCCCAGCTCGGCCTTGGGGTTGGAGTAGTAGCAGGTGTTCGAGCCGGCCAGGTTCCAAACGCCGGCGCTTCGCCAGGGGCTGACCGCGCCGTCGGGGCCGACGTCGGCCACGTCGACCTCGGCTCGCTGATTCGGGTAGGCGTAGTCGAGCGTCCGGCGGAGCAGGACGCCGACGTTCGACGGATCGAGCTTGAGGGTGAATTCCGAAGTCCCCGTCGTCGTCCGGCCGCGCTCGGCGTGGGCGGGGAAGATCTCCCGTCCCCGGAGATGGTCGACGCCGCGCTCGTAGCGCGAGACGATCTCGACGGGGGCCGAGGCGTCGGGCGATCGGTAGTCGTGGGCCTGCTCGCTGACCTCGTCGCCGATCTCCAGCACGTCGGTCGGGATGAGCGACGGCGCGGGGAGGCCGTACCAGTAGGCGACGGTCTCGTAGTGCTGGGTCGACTCGTTCGTGCCGCCGTGTTCCAGGGTGATGCGGGCGTTCCGGCCGAAGGGCATGAGGTCGGCCAGCAGGAACCGGTAGGCCGATTCGATCCGGTCCTCGTCCGACACGGCGGATTTGGCGTCCTTCGCGCCGACGGGGTGGCCCGCGAACGGCAGAGTCATGTTGCGACCGCCCCAGTAATCGCCGCCGCCGCCCCACTCCTCGGTGCCCGTGCCGTAGGCCTGCGGCGACTTCGCGTCGTCGAAATAGAAGCGCGGATCGCCCTCCAGGGTCGTCAGGTCGGCTTCGTGCGAGAAGATGAACGAGGTGCCGACGAACGAGCCCGACCAGTCGCCGCCGCCTTCGACCTTCGTGGTGTCCAGGAGCGACAGGTCCTCGCCGGGCGTCGGCGACGGGTGGTCGACGTACGAGGCGTGGAAGTAGCCGACGTGGTTCGGCGGCCCGTCGTAAGGCTCGCGGCGGATCGACCAGCGGACGTCGACGGGTTCGGCGTCGTCCGTCCCGACCAGTTCGAACCGGGCCGACCGGAAGTAGGGCATCGGGAAGTAGCAGGCGAGGTGCACGCGGTCGGCGTCATACCGGACGTTCACCGGGAACGCCTTGACGAGGTGCTCCTTGCCCTCGCGGTTGAAGAGCGTCCCGGTGCCGAAGAAGAGGGCGACGGGCGCGTCGATCGAGGCGTCCGGCCGGCCGTCCCAGGTGACGCGGAGCCGGGCCCGGCCGAACGCCGGGGCCGAGGCCTTCGGCGCCGAGAACTCCACCACGCGAATCGTCGCAGGGGCCGATTCGATCGTCGCGATCTCGACCGCCCGCCCCTCGACCCGGACCTCGCCCCGCTCCTCGGCCAGCTCCAGGCCGGCCGTGAGGTCGGTCCCGGCGCGGTCGATCAGGGCGAGGACGGCCGGGTCCGGCGCCGACGCGCCGTCCCAGGGCGCGAGAGTCCGCGACAGCCGCGAGCCTCGGGGATAAAGGTGGTAGATATAATAACCCGTCCCGTAGTGCGTCCGGCCGTACCCCATGCGGAACGATCGGTCGAACGCGATCGGCACCCACGAGAGGTCCGCCCCCTTGGTGTCGGGCCAGGTCCAGGCCAGGGGCTTCGGGAAGGCCGCCTCGGGGAGGAAGACCGAGCCCGGAGTGGGGTGGTCCGGGTCGGCCGTGCTGGTCTCGCGGACGACGTGCGGCTTGCCGTCGACCTCGAACGTCCAGGGGCTGCCGTGCCAGTGGTTGAACCGCGCGAAATACAGGGCTCCCCGCCCCTCGACGTCGAGCGAGACGTTCAGGTCTTCCCGCTCCTGATAGAGGAAGTGCGAAGCGTCCGCCCCCTCGTTCCCGCCCGTCCGGTCGTACGTGCTCCGCATGTAAGCTCGGATACCGATGCGCTGCAACGGCCACTGGTCCCAGCGCAGGTAGGCGTCGGCCCCGACCGGGATCGTCGGCGGCTCGTCCGCTCGGCCGGTGCCGAGCGACCCGATTTCGACCGCGAGCACGAACGCAGCCACGAGCCTGCAACCGCCCATCGTCGACCTCCGCTTGCGCCTCGATCCCGGACCCCGGACCACCGTACTCGGCTCGCCGAGGCCTCGCAAGGCTCCCGACGGCTTCGAAGGCGAACGACCTGAAGAAGCATGACCGGCGGCGGACCGATGATGACCTGCGGGCGTTGCTCGGCGACGTCATCGGGTTGATCGCTCGTCTTACATCTGTAGAATAAACGAACTGGCCCCTGGACCTGTGCCATGAATTGGAGGGGATGATGGGCGACCTCGTCAGGGCCGACGGCGGCCGGCGTCGCGCGATCACTCTGATCGAGATGATGGTCGTCGTCGCGATCCTCGCCCTGCTGATGGCGCTGGCGATGCCGGCGGTCCTGGCCGCGCGAGAGGCGGCTCGGCGGGCGCAATGTCAGGGGCATCTCAAGCAGCTCGTGCTGGGCCAGCACCTTTATCATGATGCCTGGACCGCCTTCCCGCCGGGCTACCTGGGCCGGACGATCGAAGGGGCCGAGACCGGCCCCGGATGGGCCTGGGGGGCCTTGTCCTTGCCGTTCCTGGAGCAATCGGCCCTGTACGGCGGGTTGAACATGGAACATTCGGTGGAGGCGCCAGAGTCGCAAACCGTGAGGTCGACGACGCTCGCCGTCTTCCTCTGCCCGAGCGAATTCCGCACCGGCCCGGCGGCATATCACGCCGGCCGAGCGGTCCCGGGTTTGCCTGCGGACCTGGCCGCTGCGCAATACGTCGGCTGCGGCGGCTCGGGGCCGGAGGGGGGGCCGGCATCGGACGAAGTCGACGGCGTCTTCGCCCGCGACGCTTCGCGGCGGATGTTCGACGTCATCGACGGCACGTCCAACACGCTGATGATCGGCGAGCGGTCCCGAGGCCTCTCCGACGCGACCTGGGCCGGCGTCGTCCCGGACGGAGTCGTCACCGGAGCGCGACACGGGACGGACCCGTCCTGGCCGTCGCCGTCCGTCGGCGGCGTCTTCGGCATGGTGCTGGGCTTCGCCCGTCCGCCTCGGGGGGCGACGGCGCCGATCCTCGTCCTGGACTCGAATCAGGCCGGGCACGACGCGTTCCGCGGGATCCACCCCGGCGGCGTGAATTTCGCCCTCTGCGACGGCTCCGTGCGATTCCTCCGGAATACGACCCGTCCTGAACTCTTGCGTCGACTCGCGACGCACCGCGCCGGAGATTTCGCCTACTGACGCCGGTCGCCTTCGGAGCATGGCGATCGCATGCGGGGCGCGTCGATCGAGAGCCTCGGCTCGCGCTCGGCCCTCGAAGCGGAAGGGACGAGGTCCCAGGATGGTCGCCTTCGGCCGGTCTCGTGGCGGGGGAGGATCGGTGACCGCCCCGTCCGATGAGGCACCATGAAGCACCCGTGCCGTCCCGCAGACGGACTGCTGCAGGTCGTTGGGGTCGGCTCGAGCGCGGCGTCCCAGGGTGGGCGTCCCACCCCCGGGGATCGCTGGTGGACTCGTCACGCGCATAGAATCCTCTTGCATCCGGGGCGAGAGACCGGCGGGCCCGGTGGTCGAGGTCGAGACGGACGCGCCTTGGTACGACCTCGTCGTCGACAACCCGGATGTTCCCGAACAGGAGATCCCGCCCCGGATGCCGCAACTCCCTGACGGGCGCCTGAACAGCCGGGGCTGCGGTCGAGGGCGATCGCTCCGGCCCCGCCCCCGACCTGTCCACGGGAGCCCTCGTGCGGCCTCCGTTGCGAGAATTACCTCGGCGTGGACTTCCGACGAGACTGGGGAGGGGCGCCGCTCAGTTCGCGGGGCCGCCCAACGCCTCGGACAGCGATCCGATGAAGTCGCCGACTTCCTTCACGACGTCGGCGCGGGGGCGGTTGGCGGCGTCGGCGAGGCGGCGGACGAGGGCGGAGCCGACGATGAGGCCGTCGGCGACCGAGGCCAGCTCGTGGACCTGCTCGGGCGAGCCGATGCCGAAGCCAATGCAGATCGGCAGGTCGGTCTGCGTCCGCAGCCAGGCGACGTTCTCCTTCAGGTCCTCGGGCAGGGCCTTGCGCTCGCCGGTGATGCCGGCGACGGAGACGTAGTAGATGAAGCCCGTGGTCAGTCGGGCGATCTCGACCGCCCGAGCGCGGGGAGTGGTCGGCGTGATGAGCTGGATCAGCTTGAGGTCGCGCTGGGTCGCCTTCTCCTGGAGCCGGGCCGATTCCTCGACGGGGAGGTCGGGGACGATCAGGCCGTCGAGGCCCGCCGTGGCGGCGTCGTTCAAGTAGCGCTCGACGCCCATGCGGTTGACGATCGAGTACGAGACCATCGAGATCAAGGGGGTCTCGCGGACCGCCTCGTCCCCCTCGGCCCGCAGGGTGCGGAGCGTCTGGAAGATGTGGCCTACCCGGACGCCCTGGGTGAGCGCGCGGTGGTAGCTCGCGGCGATGACCGGGCCGTCGGCGACGGGGTCGGAGTACGGGATGCCGATCTCCAGCAGGTCGGCCCCCCGGCGCACCAACTCCTGGATCAGGACGGCCGTCGTCGCCAGGTCGGGGTCGCCGGCGGTGAGGAACGGCATGAGGGCCCGCCGGTTCTCGGCTTTGAGGCGGGCGAAGAGGGCGTCGATGCGGTTCATGATGGAGGGGCCGGCGGCAGCGCGAGGCGGCCCGTCTCGTTCCGATGGATCGCTCGCCTGGGGGGAAGACGGGCGAGTCCCCCCTCGCGAAGCCGGCCGACGAACCGCGTCGGCGCGACGTTTCTTGGATGTACCTTATCACGAACCGGGCCGAGGTGGGCGGTCCTTCCTTCCCCCCCGGGTGGGGGAAGGTGGCCCGTCAGGGCCGGATGAGGGGGACCATCAAGGAGGACTTCGCGGATGAGCGACGGCTTCTTGGAGCGCCCCCCTCATCCGGCCTTCGGCCACCTTCTCCCACGAGGGGAGAAGGACGATTCGCGACGGCCGCCCACCTGTTTCTCCGACGGCCTTCGTGCTGGTCTTCGCCCTCACCCGGCCCTTCGGGCCACCTTCCCCCGCCAGGGGGGAAGGCTGTCGAGGTCTCAGCCCAGGGGCTCGCCGCGGAGGCGGGCGACCTCGTAGGCGTCCTTGTCTCCCCGGCCGGAGAGGCAGGCGATGAGGACCTTGCCGGCACCGAGGCGGCGGGCCTCCTTGAAGGCCTGGGCGATGGCGTGGCTCGATTCGAGGGCGGGGAGGATGCCCTCCTGGCGGGCGGCCTCGCCGTAGGCGGCCAGGGCCTCGGCGTCGGTGACGCTCTCGTAGCGGACGCGGCCGCAGTCCTTCCAGAAGGCGTGCTCGGGGCCGACGCCGGGGTAGTCCAGGCCGGCGGAGATCGAGTGCACGTCCTGGGTCTGGCCGTCGTCGTCCTGGAGGACGTAGCTGAAGCTGCCGTGCAGCACCCCCGGCTTCCCCTGGGTCAGGCTCGACGCGTGGTCGCCGGCCTTGCCCCCCCGGCCGCCGGCCTCGGCGCCGACCAGCTCGACCTCGGCGTCGCCGATGAACGGGTAGAAGATCCCCGCCGCGTTGGACCCGCCGCCGACGCAGGCGACCACGGCGTCCGGCAGGCGGTCGACCTTCTCCAGGATCTGGGCGCGGGCCTCGCGGCCGATAACCGACTGGAAGTCGCGGACGATCATCGGGAACGGGTGCGGGCCGACGACGCTGCCGATCGTGTAGTGCGTCTCCTTCGACGAGCCCATCCAGTCGCGGAAGGCCTCGTTGGTGGCGTCGCGCAGGGTCTTCGACCCGCTGGCGACCGGCACGACGGTCGCGCCCATCGTCCGCATGTTGAAGACGTTGAGCTTCTGGCGGCGGATGTCCTCCTCGCCCATGTAGACCGTGCAGGAGATGCCGAACAGGGCGCACGCGGTGGCCGTGGCGACGCCGTGCTGCCCCGCGCCGGTCTCGGCGATGACCCGCTTCTTGCCCATCCGCCGGGCGATCATCACCTGGCCGATGGCGTTGTTGATCTTGTGCGCGCCGGTGTGGTTCAGGTCCTCGCGCTTGAGGTAGATGTCGGCCCCGCCGGCGAACTTCGAGAGCCGGTCGGCCCGGTAGAGCGGCGAGGGGCGGCCGACGTAGTCCTTCCAGTAGTACTCCAGCTCGCGGACGAACTCGGGGTCGGCCCTGGCCTCCTCGTACGCCTCGGAGAGCTGGTTGAGGGCGTCCATCAGCGTCTCGGGCACGAACCGCCCGCCGAACGCGCCGAAGCGGCCGAGGGTGTCGGGTGTCTGGGGGATCGTCGGGGTCGCGGACGATTCGGTCGATGCGGGCTGGGTCATCTGCTCGCGATCCTTGATCTATGATCGATGGCGACGAGGGCGATCGGCTCGCGGTCTCGCGGGGCGGCACGATGGACGGCGTCGGAAGGGCCGGTCCTTATTGTCGAAATCGACGGGCCCCATGGTCAAGGGGACATCCCGAGGCCGCCCCTCGGTTCGGCGACGGCCCCGCGAATGGGCGGGACGGATCGGGCGGGGGCCGGTTATAGTGATTCCATCGCCAGGGCCGGGCGCGTCGGCCGGCGGAATCCTCCAGCCTTCGGGATCGAGAGCGGACTTCATGAGCACTTCGAGCGAGGTCCCGGCTCCGCGCCGGCCGAGGCGGCGGCGGTGGATCTGGGCGGGGCTGGCATTGCTCCTGGCGATCCCGGCCCTGGCGTTCGCGTCGCTCCCCTGGATCGCCAGCTCCGCCTGGGCGCGGCCGAAGATCCTGGCCGCCGCCAACCAGGTGCTCGCGCCCGGGGGCGTGTCGTTCGAGAGCGTGAGCCTGTCGTGGTTCCGCTCGACGCGGCTCGTCGCCCCGGCCTTGCTGGACGCGAGCGGCCGCAAGCTCGTCGCCGCGCCGACGGCGACGTTCTCGTGGAGCTTCTCGCAGATGCTGTTCGCCCGGCCGGTGGTCGGCACGCTCACGATGCCCAAAGGAGCGGTGGAGATCGGCCGGTCGACGGAGGGGGAAGTCGACCTGCTGGAGACGCTCAAGCCCATCCTCCAGGATCGGCCCGAGCACACGATCCAGATCCGGATCGTCGACTCCACCCTCCAGTTCACCCAGGAAGGGGTCGCGGACCCGTTCTACGCCGACCACGCCGACATCGCGATCGACCTGACCCGCTACCCCGAGCCGATCGGCTGGGACCTGAAGCTCGCCCGCGACAAGGAGGGCGCTGAGCCCGGCCGGATGACCATCGCCGGCAGCCTCGGCAGGGTCGAGGAAGGGGTCAACCCGATGCGCAACGTGGCCCTGGCCGTCACGGGCGACCGCTGGCCCTGGCGGATCGCCCCCACGTTCGGCGAGCTGGAAGGGGTGCAGACTTCGGGCGAGTTCTCGGGCTCGCTGGGCGTCCAGGTCGTCGACGGCGCCGCGACGACCGAGGGGGACGCGCACATCCTCGACTTCCTGGCGAAGGGGCCGAAGCTCTCGGGCGACGAGTTCCGCCAGGGCGAGGTGAAGGTCGGCTGGAAGGCGCACGGCCGGGACGGCGTGTACGAGGTCGAGCGGTTCGCGTTCGACGCCCCGGCCGCCACGCTGGCGGCTTCGGGCCAGTTCCCCCCGGCGGCCGACGGTTCGGCGAAGCTGGAGGGCCGCGTCGACCTCGCCGCGATCGCCGGCCAGCTTCGTCACACTCTGCGGCTCCAGGACGACGTGACCGTCGAGAAGGGGGCGGTCCGGCTGCTCGCCGAGGCCCGGGCCCGACCGGCCGGCGGCGAGCCCGGCCAGAGCATCGAGGTCACCGCCAGCCTGGACGACCTGGCCGCGACCAAGGGCGACCGCCACCTCGCCTGGAACGACCCGACCACGCTCGTCGTCCGCCTCGACCGCACGCCCGACGCGATCGCCCTGGAGCAGCTGGACCTCCGGACGCCGTTCCTCACCGCGACCGGCAAGGGGAACCTGGACGACGGCATCGTCGCCGACGCGACCTACGACCTGGCCGAGGCCCACAAGCGGCTCCGCGAGTGGGTCGACCTGGGGGCCTTCGAGGCCTCGGGCTCGGGGACGCTCCACGCGAAGTACCTCCGCAAGGAAGGCCGCTTCCAGCTCGACGCCGACGCCGCGATCAAGAAGCTCGTGCTGGCGGGGCTGCCGGTCGTGGACGAGGTCTCCCGGGCCGAGATCCGCGGCGAACTGGCCGTGCGCGGCGACGCCCACCCGTCGGGCCTGCCGCGCGACTGGCGGTTCGGGTCGCTCCAGGCCCGCAGCGAGCAGGACGAGCTGAAGCTGGAGACGACCTCCGAGTCCGGCGTCCCCACCCCCTCGATGGTCAAGGCCCTCGCCCGCACGACGGTCGACCTGGGGGCCGGCAGGGCGAAGCGGGTCGTCGAGGTCTCCGGGACCGTCGTCGCGAGCCCCGAATCGGTCGACGCGAGCAACCTGAAGGTGTCGGCCTCGCCCGTCGTCGGCCCCGGAGACGCGTTCGCCCCCGGGGAAGGCTACGTCTGGCGAGGCGTGGCGCGGTACGACGTGAAGAAGGACGAGCTGAAGCTGACCCGGCGCGACGCGGCCCCGGGCGCCGACGAGAAGCCCGCGGCGTTCTCGGTCGACGAGGTGCTGGCCGGCGGCCTCCGCTCGCAAGGGGCGGCCTGGTTCCAGGTGGACCTCTCGGGGGACCTGGTCTCGATCCAGGACGTCGCCGGCCTGCCGGAGCCCAAGGTGGCCGGCGTGCTCGCGGCCGAGGTCGACGGCAAGCAGTCCGGGGACGTTTGGGACCTCGACGCGGTCGTCCAGGGCCAGGACCTCGTCCAGCTGGAAGCCGGCGGGACGAAGCGCGAGATCGGCGCGGTCACGCTGTCGCTGGACTCCAAGGTCGCCGCGAACGAGCGTCGGCTCGACGTGACGGCGCTGAAGCTCGACACGCCGTACCTCCGGGCGAACGGCGAGGGGACGATCCAGGAGCTGGGCGCCGCGCCGGTGGTCGACCTGAAGGGGATGCTCGCGCCGGACTGGGAACTCCTCACCCGCGAGCTGGCCGCGCGCGTCGAGCCCAACGCCTCGATCCAGGGCCGACCGCACGCCTGGAGCCTGGCCGGCCGGATCCCCCTGGACCAGTCGAGCGGGGAGGCCGCCGACCTGGAGGGCGCGGTGGGCGTCCAGCTCGACCTGGTCGACGTCTTCGGCATGAGGCTGGAGCGGACCACGCTGGCCGTCCGCGCGGCCGACGGCGAGGTCGCGATTTCCCCGATCGATGCCATGCTCAACGGCGGCCGACTCCAGCTCGACCCGACCATCGAGAAGGATGAGCAGGGCGGCCGCTGGCTCCGGCTGGGCCAGGGATCAAGCCTCGCCGGGGCGGTGGTGAACGACGAGGTCTCGCACCGCGTCCTCTCGTTCGTGGCGCCGGTGCTGGATCAGGCGACCCGCGTCGAGGGGAGCGTGTCGTTCGACCTGGTCGACGCCCAGTTCCCGCTCGACGGCGACACGACCAAGACCCGCGTCGAGGGGGACGTGCAGTTCGACGACGTGCGGTTCATGCCCGGCCCGCTGGTCGATCAATTGATCAACACGTTCAACCTGGAGCGCAAGGCGATCTTCGTCCTGCGCGACCCGGTCTCGGTCCAGATCCTGGGCCGGAAGATCTACCAGGAGGGCCTGATCCTGCCCGTGGGCGAGGTCGCGGTGATCGGGATCGAGGGCTGGATGGACTTCGACAAGCGGATCGACATGCTGGCGACGTTCGCCGTCGTGCCGCCGGAGAAGAACATCCCGGTCGTCTCGGTACTGCTGGAGAACGCCCGCATCCAGGTGCCGCTGACCGGGACGCTCGACAAGCCGAAGATCGACGGCGAGAAGATCAAGGAGCGGTTCAAGGACTTCGGCGAGTCGATCCTGGAGACGACGCTGGGCGTCGGCCAGGGGATCGGCCAGATGTTCCGCCGCGGCCCCGGCCGTGCCCGCCCCGCCCCCGCGCCCCCGATCCGGGTGCAGCCGCCGGTCGACGGCCCTCGGCTGGACGGCCCGGCCCTCGAAGGCCCTCGCGACGTCGTGCCGCGCCTTCGGGACGAGCCCGCCGCGCGGGAGCCCGGCGTCGTGCCCCGACTCCAGGACGAACCTGTCGACCGGGGCCGCGACGCGATCCCGCCGCCGCCGAAGCCGGGCGTCGCCCCGGGGGGCGAGATCCTCTTACCCGGCTTCCGCCTGCCGTTCTCGCGGACGCCCGAGGAGCGGCAGGTCCAGAAGGAGATCCGCCAGCAGCGCCGGGAGGACAAGCGGGCCGAACGCCGACTTCGCCAGGGGCGGCCCGTGGAATAGCCGCCGATCAGGGCTTCCTCGCCAGGACATGCAGGAAATAGGAGACGACCTGGGCGTCTTGCAGGGCGGGGTGGGACCGGACCGTTGCGTCCTCCGGGCGAGGCTCCGCGAGGCGTTCCAGGCGGAATCCGGCGTCGATCAGCAGGTTGAGCCACTGGCTGATCGTCCGGGTGAACCTCGGGACGCGGAAGTTCGCGAGTCCGGCCCTCGCCTCGGCCGGCGCGGATCCGAAGGTCCACTCGGAGACCTCGCCCTCGAGGTTCCGGAAATAGTCCCCGACCTCGATCGCGTAGGTCCGACCCCGGGCGTCTCGCCGGTTGCGGCGATGCGGCGTGTCGAAGCAAGGATGGCAGATCGAGAACTGCAGGAATCCGCCCGGCCGGAGCACGCGAGACGCCTCGGCCAGGACGCGGTCCGTCTCGGGCACGTCCATGAAGCTCATGAAGCCGGCGGCGAAGTCGAACGCGGCGTCGGAGTAAGGGAGGTCCACCGCCGAGGCGACCCGATAGTCGATGCCCAGCGGCTCCTCCACTTCGGCCCGTCTGGCATGTTGGATGAACCGTTCCGAGACGTCGATGGCCGCGACCCGGGCCCCCCGACGCGCGAGGAGGCGTGTGTTGGCCCCCTCGCCGCAGCCGATGTCCAGCCCGAGGAGGCCGGCCACGTCCGGCAGGAGTTCGAAGAAGGCCGGCGTGTTGAGATGATCGCGGTAGACGTCGTATCCCGCCCTCGCCAGCCTCGTCCAGGCGTCGGCGTTGGCGTCCCAGAATCGTCCCGCCTCTTCGTGATCCATCCCGGCCTCCATCCTGCGGCCGCGGCCGCGGCCGCGGACCTCGTCCGTCAGTTGCCGTCGACGAGGGCGGGCGCGGCGGCTTCGACGTCCGGCTTGCGGGGGGGCGTCAGGGGGAGGTGGACCGAGAACCGCGAGCCCACGCCGGGCGTCGAGTCGACCTCGATCCGGCCGCCGTGGTCCTGGACGATGCCGTAGCTGATGGAAAGCCCCAGGCCGGTCCCCTTGCCGACCGGCTTGGTGGTGAAGAACGGGTCGAAGATCTTGTCGCGGACGTCCGGCGGGATGCCGACGCCCCGGTCCGTCATCTCGATCACGACCCCTTCGCCCCCCTCGGGCCGCGTGGCGAGGGTCACCGTGGAGTCGCGGGGGCTGGCGTCGACGGCGTTGATGAGGAGGTTGAGCACCACCTGGTTGATCTTGCCCGGCGAGCAGGTCACCTTGGGGAGCGGCGCGAGGTCCAGCTCGACGCGGACGTCGCGCTCGCGGGCGAGGCCGGCGATGATGTTGACGGTGGAGGCGAGCCCCGCGTTGAGGTCGGCCTCGTCCAGGTCCCCCTCGTCGAGGCGGGCGAAGTCGCGGAGATCCTTGACGATCCGGCGGATCCGGCCGAGCCCCTCGCGGGCCCGGTTGGTCAGGCTCTCCAGGCTCTCCAGCGAGTATTCCAGGTCCATGCGGTCGGCCAGCTCGTCGACCTCGGCCGCGAGCTCGGGGTGCCGCTCGGCGAGCGTCGCCGCCGCCTGCTGGTAGAGGCGGACGAGCTGGACCAGGCCCGCCACGTCGCGCTGGAGGATGGCCAGGTCGTTCCCCACGAAGGCGAGCGGGTTGTTGATCTCGTGGGCGACGCCGGCGATGAGCTGGCCCAGGGCCGAGAGCTTCTCGGCCTGCACGAGCCGGCTCTCCGCCAGCTTCAGCTCCTCGTAGGCCCCCTGCAGGGCGAGGTAGGCCTTCTCGCGCGATTGGCCGAGGGCTTCGAGCTGCGCGGCGTTGCGGCGGAGGGCGGCGTCGGTCTCCACGCGGTCGGTCACGTCGCGGACCATCTGGCTGGCGCCGATGAGGTCGCCGTGGTCGTCGCGGATCGGGCTGAAGGACAGCTCCAGGTGGGTGACCGTCCCGTCGCCGCCGGGATAGGGGGCGACGACCTGGAACCGCTCGCCGGCGAGCGCCCGGTCCCATCGCGATCGCAGCCGCGCGAGGTCGTCGGGGCGGTCGGCCAGGGCTTCGTCGAGCCGCATCCCCTGTTCCACCGCCCGGCCGAAGAGGCCGGCGAACCGCGCCTTGTAGGCGGCGTTGAGGAGGATGAAGCGACGGTCGCGGTCGAGGGCCGCGATCTGGTCGTCGGTCCCCTCGACGACCCCCCTGAGCCGGTCGTTGGCGAACCGCAGGGCGCGATAGGCCTCGCGGAGCCGGGCCTCCTCGCGGACCCGATCGGAGAGGTCGTGGACGATCAGGGCGGCCATGGGCGCGTCGTGCATCTCGACGATGCCGAGGCTGATCGCCACCGGCGTCGTGCCGCCCCCCTTGCGGCGGCCCTTCGTCTCCAGCCCCCGGATCACCCCCAGGTCGCGGCGGAGGACCGGCGGGGCCTCGGCGGCGGTGCGGCGGCAGAGGAACTCCGAAGCCTCGGGCAGCAGGATCTCGATAGACCGTCCCAGCAGCTCGCCGCGCGGGTATCCGAACAGCGACTCGATCCGCGCGTTGACCAGGATCATGCGGCACGAACCGTCGACCAGGGCCACGCCGTTGGGGGCGGCCTCGATGACGGCGCGCAGGGCGGCCTCGCCGGCCGCGGCCTCGTCGCGGCGGCGGAGGTGCCAGAGGGCCAGGCCGGCCAGGCAGACGACCGCCAGGATCAGGCCCTGGATGGCGATCAGGTGCCAGGCGTGGGCGATCGGCGGGCCGGCGTCGACCGGGGCCGACGCGATCCCGGCGATCCGCTCGATGGCGAATCCGCCGACGGCCGCGGCCGTCATGGCGACGGCGACCAGCACGATCGGGGCCGTCGATTTCCTCCGAGGCTCGCCCATGCGCGAAGGGGCCCCCATCTCACGAGACCCGACCCGCGGCGGCCGACCCGCGGCCGGGGCCCGGGCCTTCGCCAAGGCCCCGAGACGCCCGAGACGCGGCCCGGCCTTGCGGCTCGCCGCGTGCGGGTCGGGAAGGGAAGTTCGGGATGCGAGAGGAGGGACTCGAACCCTCGCGCCTTGCGGC
This sequence comes from Paludisphaera soli, assembly GCF_011064595.1. Lineage (GTDB taxonomy): Bacteria > Planctomycetota > Planctomycetia > Isosphaerales > Isosphaeraceae > Paludisphaera > Paludisphaera soli. Next base: position 30,531 of record NZ_JAALJI010000041.1, read on the forward strand.
GCACGAACCTAGATCCCGGTCTTCTCGCCCTGGCGTGGCATCGCTCTAACCTTGCGATAACACTTAAACTGCTTTTGGGCGAACAAGTTACGATGCTCACTCGTCCCTAGGGCATTTTACCCGCGTTGGGCTGACGCGGCCAGACCGTGTAGAAGAATTGCAAAAGATCAGCCGCCGGTAGGTTGATCGATGCGAAGTCGCCCCTGAGCCGGATGGCCACTTGGTCATACGCCAATGCGGCGGCCTCGGGCGTGGCTTGCCCCCTACGCTCGGAGACTGGCCGCCGAACGCGACGAGGCGACGACGGTCGACAAGCACGGCGACCGGATCGAACGCCGGCGGTTGATCGTTCCGAAGAAGCTCCAGGGCTATCTGAACCGGCCGCGCGACGCCCAGGTCAGGCACTTTGGGCGGACGGTCACGGTGAGGGGCCGGATGACCGTCGAGATCCAGTGCATCGTCGACTGCATCTCGCGATCGCGGGTCGGATGATCCTGATGTTCACCCCCGACGACCCGGGAATTGTTGGGGCGCGATGCGAGCCCGTCCACCCGCCGAGGCCTCCGGATCGGTGGGACCCACGACTGCCGCAAGGTTGTCGTTCTTCGATGTCCTCATTGTCATCGACGACGAGCACTCGCAAGAGCTGATTCTTCGTCTTTTCCGGTTCCTTGTATGAGTGAGCTTGGGTCGCCGGGCTTGAGGTGGCCGGAATTCTCAGGACCAATTCACTCCCTCTCTCGGGTCCATCGCTCGTCGCGGTGATGGTGCCCCCATGCAGCGCGGCCAGCGACGGGACCAAGGCAAGGCCGATGCCCAGGCCGACCTCGGACCGCGCGAGCGAATGGTCGGCCTGGACGAAGAGGTCAAACATCGTCTGCAGCAGCTCGGGGGAGATGCCCACCCCGTCGTCCCGCACGCGAAAGACCACCTCTTGTCGTTCCGTTCCGGCGATGAGCTGGATGCGACCCCCCGGGGGCGTGAATTTCGCGGCGTTCGTCAACAAGTAGACCAGGATCTGCTCAAGCCGAGCTGAATCGGACTCCAACTTCAAGGTCGCGGAGGTGAGCGAGACCGGAAGCTCGTGCTTCCGCTTTTCGACGATCGGCCGAACGGCCTCGGCGGCGTGGCTGAGGATGGTAGCGGCGGCGACGACCTCCTTCTGCAGCTGGATCTTGCCCTCGCTGACCCGGGAGACGTCGAGAAGGTCGTCGATGAGATGGCCGAAGTTCTTCACCCGGCGGGCGGTGACGTCCCGGCTCCACTCGAGGTTCTCCCTCGTGTCCGAACGGGTCGCGAGGGTGACCGCGTTGCGGACGGCGGCCAGCGGATTCCTCAGCTCGTGGCTCAGGACCGCGAGGAAGTGATCTCTCCTCTGGTCGTCGCCTGCCAGGTCGTCAGGTGCAGGGCAAGCCGCGGGACGAAGTCGTCCCCCGCGTCGATTTCGCATGCATGACCATTCGTCTCCCTGCCGCTCGAGAGTTGTCACGATCTGAGGCCGTCTTCTTCGGGTCGGGTAAAACCCGACGGCGCGTCAGGACCTTCAGACAAATCCACATCTCTCTTGGATTCGCGATCGCCGCCGCACCGAGGTCGAGTTATCGTGTGCGGACTCAGGCGACTTCGCCCGCGCGACCGGTCCCTGAGCACGGGGAGCGCCGCCGCCGAAATCCCGCGAGGCGGCGGCGCTCCCGTCTTCGCCGGGCGAGGGCGATGAATTCTACGTCGGAGGCACGTGGGGAATGTCGACGCCCCGGGGGCGCTGTTATCGGATGCTGGGCGGCGACGGGGAAAGGCCGGCGAACTGGCTCGTGCTTCGGAGCCTGGACGGCCGACGAGTCGGCACGTTCATGGACGTCGCGACTGTCGAGCGGTTCGCCGAGCTTCATCCCGGCGTGACGTTCAAGGTGGTCTCCTGGCTCTCCGGCCGGGTGAACGGACGCTTCCTGGTCCGGGGCAACTGGTCGCGACAGGTGCGTTGGGCCGAGGAGAAGCGCCCGTGATCGGCCGATCGAATGCGCCCGGGTTCTCGGCCCGAGGGCCGACTCACGAGGGCCGATCGAACAGCCAGGAGAATCGGGCCGTCGGCGTCTCGCCGGTGCGCCCTTCGATCTCGTCGGCGAGTTCCGCGTACCGACCCGGTTGCCGACAGATGTAGTCCTGGGCCTTGGCCGCCTTGCCGACCAGTTGGAGCCCTTGAAGGTCCCAGGCCTCGTTCAGATGCTGAATGATGGCCGCGTAATCCCGTATCGTATAAACGCCGACGCGCGACACCACGCCGGAGTAGTGAGCGAAGAGATCCGGGTCGCGGCCGTCGGCCATCCGGCCGCCCGGCATCGCGACGAGCTTCTTCAGCGCGCCGCGGTAGGCGAGGGCCGCCCCCGCGGGGTCGCGCCTGAAAAGCTCGCGGACGACCTTGGTGTAAAAAACCTCGTGCCGCGCCTCGTCGGCGGCGATCTTGCGGCAGATCGCGGCGAGGTTCGACTCGCCGCGACCGGAGGCGAGCCGGGCGAGGTTGCCATGGCTCAGCCGGGTCGCCCGCTCCTGGAATGCGGCGTAGATGAGCCCGGCGTACTCGTCGCTCTCGTTGCCGTAGGAGAAGCCGTTGTGGATGAGGTGGTGGACCGTCCGTTCCACGGCGAGCATGTCGACGCGGCCCGTGAGGCGGAGGTAGGCGTTGAGCAGGTCGCCATGACGGTTCTCCTCGGCCGTCCAGCCGCGCAGCCATAGCGCCCACGGCGTCTCGGTCGCGCCGGTCGGGTCCCTCGCGACGCGTTCGAGCGCGATCGCGTAGTTCGGCAGCGCCTCCTCGGTGATCATATTGCCGACGAGGACCACCAGCAGATCATCGGGCAGCAGGCGGGCCTGCTCACGAAACCGCTGCATCTCCTCTCGCCAGCCTTCTGCGGTCAGGTTAGGGAGGAGGTCGGTCGGCTGCCAGCAACGCTCGACCGGGGCGAGGAGCGAGAGATTTCCCTCGACGTAATCCTGCAGACTCTCGATCACGGCGATGGAAGGACTATTCGCGGGCGCAAGTGAATGGTCCTGAGCTGATTTCATATGTCCGGCCTCTCCAAATTGCGCATGGAGGCTCGTCAAGGCGGCCGCTCATGGGCGTGGCCCGTGCGCACGCGTCGAATCCCTGGCTGCCGACTGCTACGCCTGCGGCGACTCGACGAAGGGCAGCCGGACAGTGAACTCGCTCCCGGCTTCGGGCCCGTCGCTGGCCGCGGTCACGCTCCCGCCGTGGAGCGCCGCCAGCCCGCTCGCCACCGAGAGCCCGATCCCCATCCGTCCCCACCCAGGGTCGCTGGAGCGCGTCTTCCGGTCATACGTCTCGAAGAGGAGTGGGACCATCTCGGGCGCGACGCCACGGCCTGTATCCCGAACCGCGACGGTGATCTCCGCCCCCTCGCGCCTCGCATCGATCGTGATCCGGCCGCCCTTGTCGGTGAACCAGGCCGCGTCCGCGAGCAGGTTCACGAAGACCTGGCGGAGGCGGATCGGGTCCCCGTTCACGGTCATCGGCTCGCGCTGCAGGACGACCTCCAGCGCGTGCCCGCGGCCGTCTACGAGGGGTCGGATGGCATTGACGGCGGCGACGACGACGTCGCAGAGATTGAGCGGATCCCTGGAAATCCGCTGGTCGCCGCGACCCAGGAGAAGGGCCTGCGTCAGATCGTCGACCATGCGGGTCATCTGAGAGCTTTGGCGGCGTATCACGCCGACGGCCAGCCGAAGATGCTCTTCCGATTCGGACGCGATGATCAACGCGGCCGCGGTGCAGACGGCCGCTATCGAGTCGCCGAGTTCGTGCGCGAGCCTCGTGAGCAGTTCGTCCCTCCGCGTCGTCGCGTCGGAGCGACGGGGTCTTCCGCGATCCCAGCAATGCGGCAACGCGGGCGTTCCGTCGATCATACGGTCGTCCTTTTCGGGTGCGAGACCTCCCTGGCTCGGCGCGCGACGAGGCCGTCCCCGTCGTGGAGACGCGTGATGAGAAATCGAGGCCATCCACCTCGGCATCCACCTCGATCATCGGGGCCGAGGAGGGATCCGCGGTATCAGGCTTCCGGGAAATCCCTCGTCGGAAGAACCCCTACGCGCCGGCTTCGAGATCGTCGCCGGGCGTCAGTCGTCGAGCCAACCATTGTGCAGGGCGTGGCGGACGACCTCCGCCCGGCCCGACAGGCCGAGCTTCTCCATCGCTCGATGCTTGTGCGTCTCGACGGTCTTCACGCTGATCTCGAATCGGGCGGCGATCTCCTTGCCGGTCAGCCCCTTGGCGATGAGGCGCAGGACCTGCTCTTCGCGTCCACTCAGCGTCCGGCCGGTCTGGGCTTCGGGCCGCCCCGGCTCCTTGACGAAGTCGACGAGGACCGTCTCGACGAGCGAAGGGTCGAGGTACACGCCGCCCGCGGCGACCGTCCTGATGGCCCGGATCAACTCCGCGGCGGCGGAACGCTTCAGGACGTACCCGGACGCCCCGGCCGCGAGCAGCCGTCGGATGTACGCCTTGTTCTCGTGGACGGTGAGGGCCAGCAGCTTGACCGCCGGCCGCGCCAGCTTGATGTCCTCCGCGGCGCTCGCTCCGTCCCGTTCCGGCATCGAGACGTCCATCACCACGACGTCGGGCGCGAGCCGCGTCGCCTCTTCGACGGCGGTCGCGCCGTCGGCCGCCTGCCCCACGACCTCCATGTCATCCTGGGCGGAGATGAGCGAGCGCAGGCCCTCGCGCACGACTTCGTGATCGTCGGCCAAATAGATGCGAAGCCTGGTCATCGCCGATCCCCCCCTCCTTCTGTGTGGGCGGGGATCCGGACGTAGAGGGTCGTCGGCCCTCCCGGACGCGATTCGACGACGAGTGTCCCGCCCACCATGGACACCCTCTCCTCCATGCCGATCAGCCCCAGTCGGCGCCTCGCATCGGGCGAGCCCAGGACCGCCTCGAGGTCGAAGCCCCGCCCGTCGTCCTCGATGGTGAGCTGGAGCGAGCCGCCGCGATTCTCGAGCACGACGTAGACGTTCGCCGCACGCGCGTGTTTGGATATGTTGGTCAATGCTTCCTGAAAGATGCGGTAGACCGTCGTCTCGACCTGGGTGCCGACACGCGCCCCGTTGAAGCCGGAGCCGCAGAAATCGAAGGCGACGCCGGAACGTCGAGACCATTCCTCGAGGTTGTCCCGCACGGCGGCCTCCAACCCCAGGTCGTCGAGCAAGGGAGGCCGGAGTTCGAAGGCAAGACGGTGGAGCGCGACGCCGACCTGGGCGGTCGTCTCCTGCAGGCGGCCTAGGCGTCCTACGGAGACGGCCGACTCGTCGAACGCGTCCCGCAGGATCTGCAGTTCCATCGCGAGGGCCGCGAGGTGCTGGCCCATCTGGTCGTGAAGCTCCCTCGAGATCCGGGCCCGCTCCTCCTCCTGGACGTCCACGACTCGTCGGAGCAGCTCCAACCTGGCCTGTTCGGTCCGCCGCCTCTCGGCCCCCTCTTGCTCCACCAGGGCCAGGGCTCGCGACAGATCGGCGGTTCGTTCGGCAACTCGCTCCTCGAGGTGGTCGCGGCCCTTCCTCGCCTCGTCCGCCAGCTCGTGCTGACTGGCCGCCGAGACGACGAGCGCCTCGTTCACTTCCGCCGCCTGGCGTCGGAAGAGGGCGATTTCCGTCGAGTCCGTCACCTGGATCAACACGCCCGCCGGACGATCGTCCTCCCCGAGGACGGCCCAGACCGCGTACGACCAGAAGACGGGGTGGGAGTCGGGCTGGCGATGCTCCTGCTCAACCAGGTCTTCAGGCCGTCCGGTGTGGAAGACGCGGTCGAGGAGCGCGAGACAGCCGTTCCCCGTCCCCTCCGGCACGGCCTCGGCGAACGGCCGGCCCATGAGGCTTCCCTTCGCCTTACCGACGAGGAGGGCGAAGGCGGGGTTGAGATAGATCACGACGTGCGACTCCCCCTCGACGACGACCGTCGGCCGGGGCGACCATTCGGATAGGTAGCGGCAGATGCGCTGGACTTGGAAGGGCGATCCACCGGCTTCGGGCCCGAGTTTCCCGCCCATAAGTCCTCCGATCTCCGGGCGTCCGCACGCCGTTCGCTCCGGCGCGATCCGAATGTTCGAGTCGACGAGGCATCAATCGCATCTACAACTTACGCAAGCGACACGGTGCGTGCAAATCGGACGGCCCAGCCGAAGGTTCTCCCCAATGACTCGCCGCCGGTGTTCAGCACGCCCACTCGGGGTCCAATTCGCGCGGCCTCGGTCGGCGAGTCGCCGATTTCCGCCCGCAGCCACGCGGCGACCGCCTTGACGACGGCCGAGGCGGTCGTCTAAGGGTTGGAGGATCGCCTTGGCGTGTCGTCAGCCAAGGCCTGAACTCGCGCCCAGGCTGCGGACCCCGACCGCTGGCTGTACATTCACAACTGTCGAGCCTCAACGATACCCGGCTATCCGTACGCAAGCGGCAGCAGTCTCGCCGCATGAAGTACCGGAAAGTACAGATCCATGTGCCTCCGGTTTCAGTCTAGTACTC
>NZ_JAALJI010000042.1 GCF_011064595.1 Paludisphaera soli
TGACTTCATCATGACCGCCGAGGAGGTGCAGACGGTCTTGCGGGCCCTCCGCAAGTCGGGCATCCATATCGTGGCCTTGCACAACCACATGGTGGGCGAGAAGCCCGCCTTCTACTTCACGCATTTCTGGGGCAAAGGCTCAGCCAAGGAGCTGGCCCAGGGGGTCAAAGCCGCGTTGGACGCCCAGGCACAGGCGTCGAGGGGTGCGGAGGCGAGCCACCGTTAAGTCGCGTCCCTTCGGGATTGAGGCGGACTGCCGTGACTCTCGCGGCGGTCCGTTCCTGCCGCTGGTTTTGTGCAGGATAACCCCCTTTCTTATGCACAACCGCTTGTCTCAAAAACGCTCCATTTCGGGTTTGCCATCCGGTGATGAAAATAGTGCCAGATTTCGACACTTCTCGCTGAGCCCGACAGCCGCCGGGCTTTGCCGGGGCTCGGAATCAGCCTCGGCGTAGCAGGGTATGGGTTCCCCGACCACCACCGACTCGAGTCTGATGGTGAAATCGCCTTCAACCCATTGGCTCATTAGGCCTTAGGTCGAAACCATGTCGGGATGAGCGAAAAGTGTTCAGTTTTCTGTTGCGGTACGACGTATTTCCCAATCCAATAACGTCTTCGCCTCAGGTGTACGAAAGGAAGGAGCTGTGGGAAAGTCGAAGCGCGATCGACATGCTTCCACCAGGGGCGGCCCCATTCGTCCCGATGATCGGACGCCCAACGATGGACCGGGCCCGGGAATTCGGGCAGGGAGACCGTCTCGATTGGATCGCCCTGAAATGGAACCGGTGGCTTTGGCCGGCCGAGGTCCGGGTTGGGATGACACGAACATTGGATCGGCCTTCGACCCTGTCAACCGGCGTGGTCGCAGCCCGGTCGCCGTCCTCGCCGCCACGCACACCGCGCTTCGGTCCGGCAGGACTGCCCCCCCTGGCGATCGCACAGCTGGCGCCGGCAATAGCAGCTTTTACGTCGCAATCCCGGTCGTCCGCCTCACGGGCCGCGGCCTCGATCTCTCGCTCGATCTCCATTACAACTCTCTCCTTTGGAATCAGACGCCCGGCGCGCTCGGCATCACAAGGATGGTCTTTGATCCGGATGACGACTGGCCCGCCCCCGGCTGGTCGCTCGGCTTTGGGAAGCTGATCGTCACGAAGGATTTTGAGGCCATCCTGATCGACGCCGACGGCACACGGCATCCATCGACGGCCACGGAGACAAAGGACCTGGGCGGCGGGACACTCGAGAGCCTCTATCACACGACGGACGGATCACTCATCGACTTTACGCTTGTGTCATCGCTGCAGGCACTCGTCAGCGCCGTGGTGAACTATGCGGATGGAAGAGTCGCGCTCTTCAAGTCGGTCTCGGATCGCACGTTGTATCCCACGAGCATCATTGATGTTAATGGCAATGTTATCATAATCGACTATGTAGCAGGCCAAGGGCCTCGCCTGGAAACCGTCACGGACACGCTTGGGAGAGTGATCTCTTTCCATTACAGCCCCTCGGATGATTTGACGGCCGTGACCGGCCCTGGGCTCAACGGGGCAATGAGGGAGTTTGTCCGCCTGCACTACGGGACGCTGCCGATTCGACATTCGTATGACGCCCGGACGACTCCCGCCGACGTGAAGGTCATCGACGCTATCTTCTACCCTGGCAACGGGTCTGGATACTGGTTCGGCGACGGCACCTCCTACTCGTCCTATGGCATGCTGAGAGTTGTCAGCGAGCAGCGAGCCATGGGATTCTCGGCGACATCTCCGACGGATCAAGGAGCCGTCTCGTCCGGGTCTATGACTCGCATGCGGACGTACAATTATCCAATCACACCGGATCCAGCAATCAAGCGAGCCGCTCCCACCTACACCCAGCTCGTGGAGGATTGGGCCAAGGGGGGTCCGACAAACCAGGCAGTTACCAACTTCGAGATCAGAAGGAACGGAAACGAAACGACAGTCGTGATGACTCGTCCTGACGGGACTCGCACGACTCAGATTACCAATGAAGTTGGATTGCCCACTGAGCTGACAGTCCAGGATGCGCAGGGCAACCAGTTGCAGTCGATCTCGACGAAATGGTCCGCAGTCAATGACCCGGCCGCATACGTCTCCTGGATTCCCCAGCGCATCGAGCGAACCCAGGAGCGATTGCCGAAAACAGCCACCGATTTCCGATACGATCAGAGTGCGTACCGGCGCGTCATCGAAGTGCTCGACTACGGATTCGAGTACGGATTGCAGCGTACCGACGTGCTGAAGCGAGTGAACACCGAGTATGTTACTGACGATCAGTACGTCAAGGATCGGCACATCCTCAGCCTTCCCAGGATCGTCCGGGTCTTCGAGGGCACATCGAACGTCCCCCTCTCACGCACGGATTTCATCTATGATGGCCAGCCTTTGGAGCCCGCTCCGAACGCTCTGCAGCACGCCCCGTGGCTGAGCGCTTCACGCGGCAATGTCACAGAGATCCGGAGTTATGCAGACGCGTCCAAAGGCACCAGCCCGGTTGTGCGTCAAAATCGATACGACATCACGGGCAACCTCGTTACGACACTTGGAGGATGCTGCAAGCAGGCATTCCGTTACTCGTTAGCGACGCAGTATGCCTTCCCGGAGAAGCAGGAGTTCCGCCCGATCCAGGAACCGGCGCCTCCGGGCCAGGGAGAGGCCCCGGCACTGATGGCCACTTCGACTCGGTACGACCTTTCCTCGGGCCTGCCGCTCGAGACGACCGACCTGAACGGCCGAACGACTCGCTTTGATTACGACCCCGCGTCGCTGCGGCTCGCGAAGGTCCGCGCAGCGAATGGGGTAGCGACTTTCTTCGAGTACAACGACGCCGACATGAGAGTCCGCGAGTTGACCTATGGTGGCTCGCTGGGTCTCTCCGATGGATTTGACCCACTTCGTTTCATCGGCCAGAAGGACCGGTACAACTGCGCGAGCTTCGCCAGCCAGGCAGAGGCCCAGGCCGTCCTGTGGGCCGATCCGCGCGATCCCAACCGGCTCGACGGCGATCGCGACGGGGTGGCCTGCGACCGGAAGCGCGGCCCTCGAGCCTCGAAGTCGTCCCCAGAATTCGCCTCCCGGATCCTCTGGTACAACGGGAGGGGCCAGGTGCGTCGCACCGCCAGGCTCGCTCCGGGCGGGTGGGATGTCGTCGACGTTGAGTATGACTCGTTGGGACGGTCCACCAGGGTTTCATCGCCGAGACGGAAGGGGCCAATCCCGGAGCAGTGGACTGAGGAGCCAGTCACCGCGTGGAATACTGTGACTTACGACGCACTGAGTCGCATCGTGAACCTTCGATCGCCCGACGGCAGCGAAACGCGCAGCTTCTTCAACGAGGCCAGCCGCCCTGGCCAGGCCTCGACCGAGGCGGGCTCGACCGTCCGTGTCAGGGATCCCTGGGGGCGAGAGCGATGGTCGCGTTCGAATGCACTGGGGCAGTTGGTCGAGGTTGTCGATCCCAATCCTGATGGAACCGGCGAAGTCTACAGTCCCGGTCATCTCGTCACACGGTATCGCTACGACGCCCTCGGCCGGCTGCTTGGGGTCGATCAGGGGGTGCAGAAACGTGAGTTTGTCTACGATGGGCTGGGACGACTCAGGCTTCAAGCGTTGGCGGAGAAAGACCGGACCATCGATGTGCGGGGCAACTACGTCGCCGATGATCCGATGGCAGTTCCCTGGTCTGATGTGTTCTCCTACGACAATCTCTCGAACCTGACAAATCACGTGGATGCCCGGGGCGTCGGAACGCTCTACGACTACAGCGGCGACCCGCTCAACCGCATCCAGCGCATTCAGTATCATCTTCCGGACCCAATGACCGATGCGCAGCAACAGAACCCGGTCCAGTCGGCTCCTGCAGTTCGCTTCGAGTATATGAAGACGGGCGATCTGAGACGGCCTCGCCTGAACACCATCGATGGCGTGGGCACCGAGGGATTCGCCTATGACCAGGAGGGACGGCTCGCCAGAATCACCATGACTCTTCTGAGCCGGCCGGGCCGCCCGCAAGTCACCGACTACACCTATGACGGGCTCGGGAGACTGCGGGCCGTTCGACTGCCCGCCGAGGACTGGCTCGCCGGGGCGCCTCGCCGCCTCATCGAGTATGAGCTGGACGAGGTGGGCCGGCCCCGAGTCATGAAAGTAGACGGTGAGCTATACGCCTCTGAGATCGAATACAACCCGGAGGGAAGGGTCGTCTCGCTGAAGATCGGTCCATCCGGCCCCAACCAGGTCACGGAGACCTACAAGTATGATTCAGCAGGCTACCTTATGGGCCAGAAGGTGCAGAGAGCAGGCACATTACTGCTAGATCTGTCATATGACTACTCGCTGGGATTGATGACCCCCTGGCGAACCGGCCAGTTGAATGGGATCACCAACAACCTTCAGCCGGAACGTAGCCTGTTTTACAATTACGATGCACTGGGACGGATAAAGCGTGTGTTCGGCGGCGCGCTGGGCACCCCGCTCTGGAAGCAGGAATACCAATACGATAGATACGGAAACCGTCTGTCCATCGCATTGACGGTGAATCACCGTCCTGCCACGGTTCCCGTGGATGGCTACGCGAACCTCACCTACGACGAGCGGACCAATCGGCTGAAAACCCCGGATGGGGACTACCTGTACGACGAGGCCGGGAACCTGGCGGCGGTTCAGGAGGGCCAGGGCCAGTTTCGACGATACCGATACGACGCCGCGGGCCGGCTTGCCTTGGTTCTCGCGGCCGATGGATCGGTGATCGAAGCATACACCTACGGCTCCGATCGGCGCCGGCTCATGACCGCACACGGCGATGCAGCCAGCCCGCGGACGTATCACATCTGGATCGGAGACACTGTGGTGGCCGACCACCTCCGATCGGGCCACCCGGCGGACGCCTGGCTCGAGGCGCGGAGCTACGTTCACCTCGGTAGCCGCCTCCTCGCGACCCGCGTGGTCGTCCCTAATGCCCCTGTCGCCGATTGGCTGCACCATCCGGACCGCCTCGGGACTCGACTCACTTCAAGCTCCACCCGACCACAGATTCAGCACCACGAGGCGCTCCCGTTCGGAACGTGGCTCGGAGAGCAGGCTCCAATCAGCAATCGCCCCTTCACCACCTACGAGCGAAGCGCGGCCACGGGCTTGGACTACGCGATCAACCGATTCTACGACGCACGCCAGGGACGGTTTATCCAAGCCGACCCTTTGGCCTCATTGAACGTAAGCGGCAGATCTGCCGCAATTTCGGTCCGCAATCTTTACCAATATTCAAAGAATGATCCTATTAACTTCGTCGACCCTCTCGGTCTTTTGGAGAAGCAAATCAGACTCCACTGCGTATGGAATTATCAGAAAGGCGATTATGATTGCGTGGATCTGGGGCCAGAAGGGTCGATAGGCGGAGGCGCCGGCCTGTTGCCTAATGAGCGCAGTGTTGGTCATGCTGGGGGAAACGGAGCAAAGCATCAAATTCATGACTACGCAGACCTTGCCATTGAGAGCTCTCCCAATTGCAATTCGCCCCACCTGGTGAACGCAATATCGGCATTCGGTCAATTTTACCCTTCGACAGGTACTGATCTCGGCGATGCATCCACTTATCTGCTTACTGGGAATGTCCTTGCTATTGGTGAGAAGTTCTCATTGGTTGGTTTCGCAAATGTATTTGCTCTTGCAGTTCCAGTCGCTTTAGATGTGCTTTCCTTATTTCCACGCGCTTTTTCAGCCATTCACCAATGGGGTTTGGAAGATGCTCGATTCCTTACACCTCAGGTACAGAACGGCTTTAACGGGGTCTACTCTGATTTGTGGGAACATCTCACTCATGCACCGGAAGTTGCTGCGGTTTATGGACTAGCGGCCAGCGTCACGCAGGATGCTCGTTGCATGTCAGCGGCTGCCACGAAGATGGTAAAAGCAAGCGTGGGTCCTAAATTGCCGCCATGATGGAAGCCGAACTCGCCAAGATAAATTTTAAATTAATTGCATTTAGGTTCATAACTGCACTTTCCGGAATTCCTTATAGCCACGCTGGCCGCGGAGTCCCTCGTCCCGGTCACTTGACCGGTTCCGACGGCACCCCGCCGCATGCCGCCGCCAGCCCCGAGGCGAGCCGCCGTAGCACCTCGTCGTCTTCGGCACCATTACACCCCGCGGACAGCCCGATCGCGGGGGGCGATGTGGTGACTTCGACGTGGACCGGCCGCCCGTCGATCCGGATGTTCCACGCCCGGCCCCGGCGCGTTCGTTCCACTTGTTCGGCGGCAGCGGCCAGGAAGGCGTCGGCCGCATCGAGCACCGTGGGCCCGTCGGACTCGAGCATCACCTCGCACGTCGGGCCCATGTCCGTACCTCAGCCGAGCGGGTAACGAATGGACGGATGCCGGCCCGTCCGGGACGATGGCGGTTGCCACACCGGACCATCACCCCGGACGGAGCCAGCCATGACATCTTCGCACCGGACGCCCGCGCCGTGCCAGTGGTTCGACCGACTCGCTTCCGCCCTCGACAAGCGGTTCGCGGCACGCCTCGCCCTCTTGTTCCTCGGGGCCGTGCTGGCGCGCGGCCGCCGTACCGTCACGACCTGGATCCGCGCCGCCGGGCTGAGCGAGTAGTTCCGCCCCTGCTACACGGCCGTGGCCGCGACGGGCAAGAAGGCCGAGACGGTCGCCGCATACCTCGTGCTGTGGGTGATCAAGCCGCTGGCGGTTGGGGCCGGGCGGCTGACGCTCGCCATCGACGACACCCCGACCCGGCGCTACGGGCCGCACGTCCAGGGTGCCGGCGTGCACCACAACCCGACCCCCGGCCCGGCCGGATCCCCCCACGTCTACGGCCACGTCTTCGTCGTCCTCGGCCTGTTGCTCGCCCACCCGGCTTGGGGCGTGGTGGCGCTGCCGCTGTTGTCCCGGCTGTACGTCCGCGAGAAGGACCTGCCCGGGATCGGCCCGAAGCACCGCCCGGAGTTCCGCACCAAGCTGGAGCTGGCCGTCGAGCTGCTGCGGTGGGCCAAGCCTTTGCTGAGGTCGTGGGGCCAGGCGCTGTGGGTGGTCGCCGACGGGGCCTACGCCAAGAAGGAGTTCCTCAGGCCGGCGATCGCGCTGGGGCTGACGGTGGTGAGCCGGTTGCGGTGCGACGCCGCGCTGCGGTCGCTGCCGCCGGAGATCCCGGAGGGCCGACGGGGGCGCGGTCGGCCGAGGACCTACGGCCCCGACCGGATCAGCCTGGCCAAGCGGGGCGGGCAGCGGCGCGGCTGGACGGCCGGCGAGTTCACGCTGTACGGCGAGAGCGCGACCAAGCGGTACAAGACGTTCCTGGCGACATGGCGGCCGGCCGGGGGCGTGATCCGGGTGGTCCTGGTGGTTGAGCCGACGGGGTGGCGTGCCTTCTTCTGCACCGACCCGTCGGCCTCGGTCGCGGACATCCTGACGACCGTGGCGGACCGGTTCTCGCTGGAGAAGGACCAACCGCACTACACCTCAAGGCACAGGTGGTGCGGAGCCCGCACGCCCGATTATCATCGGCGTCGCGGCGTTGCTTGAACTCGCCGCATCGTGCCGACAACTCCTGACGGGACAGCCTGGAGCCATCGCATGCCCATCGACGCCCACCCCACCGCTCCCCCCCGCGCCTGACCGGCCGCAAGGCGCCGGTCTCGCCCTCGAGCCCGGCCATCCTCTGGGCCCGGCTGCCGACCGACAGGAGGCGGCAGCTCCGCGACCTGCTGGGCGGGCTGCTCGTCCGGCTCCACGAGGCGAGTCGCCTCGAGGAGGTCGGCCGTGAATGACACGCCGCGATCTCCCAAGCTCAGGCCCTGGCATCTCGACCGCGACGCCGTCGTCTACATCCGCCAGTCCACCCCGCAGCAGGTCGTCGATCATCAGGAGTCGACCGCCCGCCAGTACGCCCTCGCCGATCGCGCGGAGGAACTCGGTTGGACTCGGGGACGCGTCTCCGTCATCGACGACGACCTGGGCCGGAGCGGCCAGTCCGTCGAGGGCCGGCCCGGGTTCCAGCGGCTGCTCGCCGAGGTGGCGCTGGACCGCGTCGGCCTGATCCTCGGCCTCGAGATGAGCCGGTTGGCCCGCTCCTGCAAGGACTGGCACCAGCTGCTTGAGCTGTGCGCCCGCTTCCACACCCTTCTGGCCGACGCCGACGGTCTCTACGACCCGACCGACCACAACGACAGGCTCCTTCTCGGCCTGCAGAGCTCCACGAGATAAAGCACAGGGGATTACATTTCGCCTTACGACCTCTTCGCCGTCGACCGGCCCCAGCCGCGGCTGCGGGCCACGTAGCCCACCGAGTATACGTCGAACTTCAGACCCTTCGCCGTATGGAACCCCTCCGACTCAAGGATCTCTGCGATTTTCACGTATTCATTATCCGGAAGGAGCGCGCGGATGCGCTCGACCGCGGCCGCGGGCGTCTTCGGAGCCCACGCACCGACCGCCGGCCGCGGCACCGTGACCTTCGTCCGCGCCCCGGTTTGCCACTCCACCTCGATCCGGATCTGCCCGGCCTCGGTCACCCCGTCCAGGTATACCCGGTGGACCAGGAAGCGCAGCAGTTCCTTCCGGTCCTCCATCCCCGTCGTCGCCGCGTGCCACACCTTCCCGAGGTCGGCCGCCATCTCCCGCACCCGCCGCCGCTCGGCCGCCCCCAGCGGGCTGGCCGAACGCCGGTCCAACTCCTCAGCCTCCCGCCTGAGGCGCTCCCGCTCCCGCAGCGCCTGCTCCCAACGCGCCTCCAGTTCGGCCGCGACCAGGCGGTTGGCCGGGTCGATCGCCTCGTACCGCCTGCGGGCGATCTCGACCTCGTAGTCCGCCCGCTGAACCTGCATCTGCCGCTGCCTGCGGGCCTCGGCCCGCTCGGCCTCGTACGCGTCCAGGGCCCGCAGCGCCACGTCCACCTGCGCCGGGGTGACGGCCGCGAGGAACAGCTCGGCCACGGCCGCGTCGACCGGGGCCGAGCTCATCATCTGGCACGTCGCCCCGCCGTCCACGTACCCCGCGACACACCCATAACCCGGGGCCCGCTTCTCCTTCGTCGAGTAGTAGAACACGCTCATCCGGGCCCCGCACCGGCCGCACCGGGCGACCCCCTGGAGCAGCGCCCGCCCGCGGCGCGGGGCACCGCGGGTGCCGGCCCGGAACCAGTTCTCACGGAGCGTCTGCTGATTCCGCAGGAACTCGTCCCACGTCAGGTAGGCCGGGTAGACGCCCCGCACGCACACCGGCCAGTCGGCCATCTGCCGGGCCGTCGTCTTGGCCTTGCCGGTGACAGGGGAGCGGTCGAACGGGTCGTACTCCTTCTGCCCGTAAGCGTACG
Source organism: Paludisphaera soli (assembly GCF_011064595.1). Classification (GTDB taxonomy): domain Bacteria; phylum Planctomycetota; class Planctomycetia; order Isosphaerales; family Isosphaeraceae; genus Paludisphaera; species Paludisphaera soli. Next base: position 9,339 of record NZ_JAALJI010000042.1, read on the forward strand.
TACCGGCATATGCAGGGTTGTGCAAAATTCTAATGACGGCCCCGAACGTCGGCACCTTCCAGCGCACCTCCCCGTGCCCAGGGCCGCCCCACGCCTGGGCAGGGATCTGGAGCTTCTCCCGCCGCAGCCGGGCGACCACCCGGCGGGCCACCCGCAGCTCGGCGAACAGCTCGAAGACGTACCGCAGCCGGGCCTGCACCTGGCGGTCGGGGTGCTCGGCCACGCCGCCGGCCTCGGTCCGGACGTACCCGACCGGCAGCGGTTTGGCCATCTCGCCGCGGCGGGCCTTGCTCCACCGCCCGTCGTGGAGCCGACACCGGATGGTCATCAGCTCCGCCTCGCTCAGGGTCCCCTTCACTCCGAGCAAGAGCCTGTCGTTGGGGTCCCGTGGGTCGTACACGGCCGACTCGTCGGCCAGGAGCGTCTTGGTGATGCCGCAGATCTCGACCAGGCGGTGCCAGTCGACCGACGAGCGGGCCAGCCGGGACGCCTCCAGGGCCAGGACCAACCCGACCTGGCCGGCCCCGATCTCGGCCAGGAGCCTCTTGAACCCGTCCCGGTGGTCGGAGCGGGCCCCGGACCGGCCCTGGTCCTCGTCGATCGTCTGCACGGCCGCGGCCGGCCACCCCAGCGCCCTGGCGCGGTCGGTCAGGGCGTACTGGCGTGCGGTGCTCTCGCGGTTGTCGCGGACCTGGCGCGGGGTCGACTGGCGGACGTAGACGACGGCCTGACGGCGGAGGTGGTCGGTGCGGATCTTGGCGTCGGTCGGCATCACCCGTCCTCCTCGGTGTCGTGGGTGCGGACGGCCCGGAGCACGAGGCGGGTCAGCCGCAGGCCGAACCGCTCGCGGTCGGCCGCCGGGAGCAGGGCCCAGAACGCGTCGGGCGTCACGCCGACGGTCGGCGGCGGGTCGATCGTGCGCTCCGGAGTCGCTGGCAGAGCCGGGACATCGGCGGCAGGGCGTGGGCCAGCAGGGGCGGGAGATCCCGGGTCTGCGGGAAGGAATCGTCGGGCAGGTCGGTCCAGGAGGCCGGTGCGGCCGACCGCCGTCCGTCGGGCAGTTGCAGGACGAGCCATGGTGAGTCCTCCCTCCAGAAGTAGTCCGTCACGGTGGCGAACAGGTCGCCGACGTCGCGGCGGTGGCGCTCGAGGATACCGACTCGTAGACCGCCGATGTGAAATGACTGTGGGGTATGTCGCACCGCTCCGCAGCCCCAGCAACATTCGGTCGTTCGGATCGGTCGGGTCGTACACGCCGTCGGCGTCCGCGAGCAGGACCTGGAACAGGCCGCACAGCTCCAGCAGTTGATACCAGTCCTTGCACGACCGCGACAGCCGGCTCATCTCGCGGCCGAACACGACGCCGACGTGCCCGAGCGACACCTCGGCGAGCAGCCGCTGGAACCCCGGCCGGTTCTCGACGGACGCGCCGCTGATCCCCTGGTCGTCGTCGATCACCAGGACCCGGTCGTCGGCCCAGCCCAGGGCGACGGCCCGTCGTCGCAGTTGGTATTGCAGGTCGGCCGATTCGCGGTCCCCGGCGACCTGCTGCGGGGTGGACTGGCGGACGTAGACGACGGCGAGGCGGTCGCAGTGCCGGGGCCGGATCTTGTGGGCGAACGGCGAGGCGGCGTCAATGCGGCTCATGCGTCCCCTCCGCTGGTGCGTCGGGGCCGGCGAGTCGCTCCGCGAGCATCAGACCGAGTCGCCGGAGCAGCTCCTCCCGATGGCCGGACGGCAGGTCCTGCCACCGAGGCCCGGTCGGTCGGGGCGGGTTCAGGCGCGGGGGGGGACGGGGATGGGTCGGTCGGGCATAGTGCAGCTCCTTCGGCGCTGGCGTGATGCTCCTGACAGAAGCGGGCCAGGTCGAGCAAGGCCCACGGACACGCGACTACCTCCGTTGTATCCTCGCCGACAACGTCTTTGTCGATAGGTGGTCGTCCTCCGCTCCTTTTTCAAGCTCGCGAAGAAGCTCTCCATCGGCGCGTCGTCCCAGCAGTTGGCCCTCCGGCTCATGCTGCAGGCGATCCCGTGGCCGGCCAAGAGCCGCCGGTAGTGCTCGCTGGCGTACTGGCTGCCCCGGTCCGAATGGGCCACCAGGCCGGCGCCCGGCAGCCGCCGGGAGACGGCCATCTCCAAGGCGTCGACGACCAGCCGGCTGTCGATCCGCTCGCCCATCGACCAGCCGACGATCCGCCGGGAGTGCAGGTCCTCCACCGCCGCCAGGTACAGCCAGCCCTCGCGGGTCGGGATGTAGGTGATGTCGGCCGTCCAGACCCGGTCCGGCGCCGCCGGCTCGAACTGGCGGTCCACGACGTTGTCGGCCACCGGGCGGTCGTGGTTCGAGTCGGTCGTGCACCGGAACTTCCGCTTGGTCTTGGCGGCGACCCCGTGCTCGCGCATCAGCTTGGCCACCGTGTTGACGCAGCACGCCTCGCCCCGAGCCGCCAACTCGGCGTGGATGCGCGGGCTGCCGTAGCGGGCCTTCACCTCGGCATGGATGGCCTTGATCGAGATCACCAGGGCCTCGCTCCGCCTCGTCCTGCCGCTCGTCGGCCTTCCCCGCCAGTCGTAGTAGCCGCCGGGGGAGAGGGCCAGGACCCGGCACATCAGCCGGACCGGCCACCGGTCCCGGTGGGCCTCGACGAAGTCGTACCTCATGACGACTCCCTGGCGAAGAAGGCCGTCGCTTTTTTCAGGATGTCGCGCTCCATCGTCAGCCGCTTGTTCTCGGCCCGGAGGCGGCGCAGCTCCTCCTCGAGGGCCGGTGGGTTGCCGTTGCCGGGGAAGGCCTGAGCGCCGCCCGCGGCCAGCGCCGTCTTCCAACTCCGCAGCAGGCTCTCTCCCAGGCCGAGGTCGCGTGCGACCTCAGCGATACTCCTGCCCTGCTCGGTGACGAGCTTGACCGCCTGTACCTTGAACTCGGGGGTGAACGTCCGTCGCGCCTTCGCCATCACTGTCCTCCTCACGTGAGCTTACGCTCTTGTCGGAGCGCTCGCCAATCGTGGGGAAGTCCAGACCTCAGCCTGGACAAGAAGATGCTCCAGGACGTCCTGTCAAAAAAAGTCTGACCCCGGCCAGGCGACGCGAGGTGGCGGAGCGTCTGAAGGCGGCCTACGGGGCGAGCGAACGCCGCACGTGCGCGGCGTTGCGCTTCCCGCGGGCGAGCCTGCGGTACGTCAGCCGTCGCGACCCGCAGGACGCCCTGCGGGTCCGCCTCCGCGACCTGGCCGGGGCCAGGTTCCGCTACGGCTATCGGCGGCTGCACGTCCTGCTGCGTCGCGAGGGCTGGGAGGTCAACCACAAGCGGACGTATCGCCTCTACGCCGAGGAAGGGCTGGCGATGCGGGCCAAGACGCCCCGTCGCCACGCCAGCTCTCAGGTCCGCACGACGCGGCCGGCCGCTGAGGCGGCCAACCGCGTCTGGGCGATGGACTTCATGAGCGACGCCCTCTCGGATGGGAGACGCTTCCGCGTCCTGACGATCGTCGACGCGTACACCCGCGAGGGCCTGGCGGCCCTCGCGGACCTCCGCTTCACGGGCGACCAGGTCGTCCGGGCGTTGGAGGGGGTCGTCGCCGAGCGTGGCTCGCCCGCGAGCATCCGGGTGGACAACGGCCCGGAGTTCGCCGGCAGGTCGCTGGACCTGTGGGCGTACTTCAGCGGCGTGACGCTGGATTTCAGCCGCCCGGGCAAGCCGACCGACAACGCCTTCATCGAGGCGTTCAACGGCCGGCTGCGGCAGGAGTGCCTGGACCCGAACTGGTTCTTGTGCCTGGACGACGCCCGGGCGAAGATCGAGGCGTGGCGGTCGCGCTACAATCGCGAGCATCCGCACAGCTCCCTGGGCTACCTGGCCCCCGAGGAGTTCGCATCAAAGAAGGCCGGGGAGGACGGGCCGATCACCGCCGCCGAAGTCTCATAATCCCTGGACTCGAAGAGGGGGCAAGCGCAACCGTCTCGGGCGGGGACGTCCGCCGCCCGTCGGTCCTCCGCCGGCCGAGGACCATTGACGTGGACGTGTCGCGCACGCGTGCTGCACAGCCGACGTCCGATCGACGATCGAGTCGGGCGAGGTCGTCGAGCCGGCCGCGCCCGGCACCCGGCCTGACTCCCGACCGTCCCCGCCTCGGTCGGACGCAGGGTCGGAATCTCGTCGGCGTGCCGATCCGGACGCTCGTCGCAACGGGGCCGCCCGACGCCGAGGGATCCCCACGCTTCGAGGCGGAGCAGGGGGCTCGATCCTCCGGCGGATCGGAGCGAACAGTCGCTGGAGTCCTCCGCCCTCGAGCCGTCGCGTACGCGACGCCCGTTCGCATCGATTGAATCCCGGGATTCAGGACGCTCGGGCCGCTCGTCCGACGCTCGAGCCGGCGTAGGGGCCGCGACCGTCCATGTCGCGCCCTCCCCGGGACGACCCGCCGACGTCCGACGTCGCGCGGCCCGAGCCGCCCGCGTCGGAGATCGCTGGCGACGTCCCAGGAGGCGAGCCCGTCGAGATGGATCCGCCCCTTCATCTCGCGGGAGCTAAAAAAGAACCGACCCCCGGGCAGGGCCTGCGAGCCCGCCGTCCCCCCGGCCGCCGCTCGACGCCCGGCCGTCGAACTCGAGGGGGACGGTCGGGCTGGGATGGATCCGGCCGCCGCGGGCCGACGCCTCGCGGGCCGAGGACGGACGGCCCTGCAGGTCAGGACCGGGCCGGCGGGCGCGACGGCCTGTCGAAGCAGATGCGGCAGCGTTCGCAGCTGATCGGCGGGCAGGACCTCGGGACGGCCTGCTCGTACGGGCAGACCAGCACGCAGTTGGCCCGCTTGAGCGGCCCGGACCGGCGGACGCGGAAGGCCAGGTCGGCCGACGCCGGCACCGATCCGGGCGGCTCGCCCGGCCCGATCATCCAGGCCGTCCGGACGCCCGGGTCGCGGGGCGGGGGGCCGGAGTCGCGGTCGCCGGAATACCACAGCCGCACGTTGGGGAGGCCGGCGAAGTCCGCCAACGCCCCGCGGATCTCCGGGGCCCTCCAGGACCTCGTGTAGGCGAAGAAGACGGTCGAGCGGCAGATCCGCGCGGCCTCGGCCCAGAGGCCGACGTAGCCCGCCGAGTGGAAGTCGCCCGAGCCGTGGACGCGGACCACGCGGACGAAGTCGCGGCGGACCTGATCGACCAGGTCGGCGACGAACCCGGGGCCCTCGGCCCGGGCCAGGTTCCGGGCGTGGCGAGTCTTCACGGATGGGAAGGCGAAGCGGCCCGAGCGCGCGTAGCAGGACGCCCGGCACGCCGGAGTGGCCCCGGGGCAGGCGGCGACCGCAGGGGTCGAGAAGGTCCAGATCAGCTCCCGCCCCAGCTTCGAATTCCCCCGGCAGAGCAGCGGGGGGCGTGTGCCGGGGGCGGGCGCGAGGAGTTCGAGGCGATTCGACATGGGGCGGCTCCTGGAAGTCGGCCCGGTCCGGTCCCGGGCCGGCGGCCCGGCGTGCGTCCGGGCTCGTGCGGGTCGGTCGGTGACGCGCGAGGACTCGCCGGGGCCGAGGTGCCGGCCGGCGAGTCCTCGCCCGAGAGGCTCGGGGGTGCGGAGGTCGAGTCGCGGGGCCGCGTCGGGCGACCTTCGCGAATCCGAGGTGGGGGAGGGGCCGACCGCCACGCCGTGCGGCCCCCGGACGCACGCAGCCCCAGGCGGCGGGGAACGCCGCGAAGCGGGGCCGGCCCGCCCGAGCCGCGAGCACCGGCCGGGGACGCCCGACCCCTCGGCGATTCCGACGCGGGAAGGAGGGACCTCGTCCCTGAGCTCCCTTTCCTCCCGAGTCCATGGTCGGCGATTTACCCCGACCACGCGGCGTTCGGGCTGCGGATGCCGTCGCGAAGCAGGTCGAGGGTCTAACGGGCCCCGTCTCTCGATGACGCGATTCCACCGCGGATTAAGCGGAGACGAGGAGGGGGGCGGCCCACAGGGGCCGCTCGGGCGGGATAAACTCCTCTGACTCTCTACCGACCTCCCCGATCTTCGGGGCGGGCCCCCGTCTCGGATCGTCCGGATCCGACGTTCGGGCACGTTTGCGAGGTCGAGTGCAGGCGTCGCAGGCCGAACCGACCACGGCCCCGCTCAGGTCCAGCTCATGCGACACCTCCTCTCGCGTCCTGCGGAGTCGCACGGCCGGCGTGGGAAGCCGAAGAGCGATCGGCCAGACCGGGTCGGCTACGCTGGAATCGATGCTGCTCCTCGCCGAACCGGTCCTCCCTCCACCGGAAGGGGAGCGTCGTCCGCCCCTGGGTTCTGGGCCTCGGTGAGCTCGCCTGCCTTCCGATCGGAGCGAATGACGTCGTCGCCGGGCACGGCCGCGGACGCACCGTCCTCCGGGACGTCACCCTTCGCCGAGACGGCCCCATCGCCGCGGCGGCCCCGTCCCCGGACGTGAGCAGCCGAACTGAGGCTCACCCTCGCGCCCGGAGGAACTGGCCATGCGGATGCGGACACGCGACATCCCGCCGGGACTCGCCGGGACGAGAAGACGGACGACCGATCCTCCAGCCCCATGCCGGGTGTTGTCGGGCCGCTCGGAATCCATTCAGCGGAACCGTGACAAGGACACTATTTCCGACGCCCGCGACGAGCACTCCCGGCTTCCAAGCCCACTCGCCGGCGAACACGTGCCAGCAGCTCGGATCTTCGAAGTCCCCGTCCAGTTCGTGCATCGGGACGCTTCGCCACGCTGTCTCCCCCCGCTCGATCGAAGGCGGCTCGGACGCGACGAGAGAGACCCTACGATGACGGGAGATCCGGATGTTCGGTGGTGAAGGAGGACGACGCTCGCTTCCCCGCCGACAAGCTCATCCAGGACGCAGTTACGCTGGGCCGGCACGTCGGCGTATTCGTCCCGATTCTTGGGATAACGCTTCGATCCGGGCGGGCTGTGGAAGCTCCCTCATCGCGCCGCGAAGGCCGCCCCAAGTCGATGCGACACCGGCTCGCAGCCGGGGAACTAGGTGGACCAGTCGTCGAGCATTCGAGGCACCAACCCGAGGCCAGACGGTTCCCGCCCCAGATGACGGCGCCTGGTCATCGGTCCGGGCACAGGACCTGGACGCCCCCGTTCAACACTACTGACTCCAGCATGGCCAAAGTGACACCGGTCACAAGCGGAGCGGGATCTCGGCGTGGCGGATGAACGAGGCCAGGAGTTCGGGCCGTCGTCGCAGGTCCGACAACTCCCGGCACAGCCGCAATCTCAGTTCGGCGGTGTCTTCGGGGGCGTAGTTGGGCAGGCGGTGGTACTTGGTCCAGCCCCACACCCCCTCGTCCGGGTTCGCCTCCGGGGCGTAGCCGGGGAAGTCCTCGGCGACGATCTCCGGATGCTTCGCCAGGTAGGCCTTCACGAGGCCCGACCGGCCGTGGATCCGGCTCCGATCCCAGAGGATCGTCATCGGCCCGCCGAGGCGGGACTTCAGGCCCTTCAGGAAGGCGACGGAGTCCTCGCCCCGGGCGTTGGCGTCGTCGGGCAGGAGGCGGAAGTAGAGGTTGGGCCTGCGTCGCTTCGGGCTGACGGTCACGGCGCTGATCGCCGAGATCCGCCCCTTGCGATGCCACGCCTCGACGAGCGGCGTGCGGCCCCTCGGGGCGTACGTGCGACGGACCACCGGCGTGAGCTGGAAGCCCGACTCGTCAAGAAAGACCAGGTGGGCTCGCCGCTCGCGAGCCTCTTCGAGGATCCGAGGGAGCTCCTCGGCCCTTCAGTGGGCGGTCCGCTCTTCATCCCGCTGCCGGGCCTTCTTCTGCGGCCGCTGGCTGCTCCAACGCAGCCGCCGCCGGAGGATCTTGCGGACGTGTTCGACGTGGTACTCGACGCCGAAGCGACGACGGACGAGTTCGGCGACCCGGCCGGCGCTCCACAGATCGTTGGGCCAGCCGTGGGCCCGGGCGCCTTCCAGCAGCAGGCGCTCCAGCTCCCGAAGCCGCTCGTCGGCCAGCCGGGGCCGGGGGCCGGGATGGGGCCTGGCGGCCAGGGCCTCGGGGGACTTCTCGGCCAGGGCGAGCCAGCGATACAGCGACGTGCGGCCGACGCCGAGGATGCGGGCGACGACGGTGGGCGACTCCCCCCGCCGCATCAGTTCCACGGCGTGGCGACGGCGACGTTCCAGTTCCTGCGCGGTTCCAACGGGTCTCATGCCCTTACTACGACGAAAGCCGCACGAGTGTTCCTTTGACTATACTGGAGTCAGTAAGGCCTTGCGATTTCTGTAGTTCATAGTGCGGTGACCGGCTGTACGACGATGTAATCGCGCCGCTTCCTTTTCACCCCTTCCGGGACTCGTCGGGGGCCGGCCGCTGCGGCGTCTCCGGCTACCAGTCGTGGCACCGTCACCCTGCGAAGTGAGCCGGGCGTGGATGTCGGTCGCGTCCTCGGGGTTGTCGCCGGTGCCGCCCGTCGACGCGGTCGTTCCGCCGCGCCTCTCCCGCCCTGCCTGGCGATGGGGCCCGCGGCCGGGATGGTCGCGGTCGGGGGGGCCCGTCCGCCGCGCCGTCTCGGGACGCGCGCCGAGGCCGCCGTTCGCGAAGTCCAGGCTGCCCTCCGGTCGGTCGGAGTTCGCCGCGGAGGCCGACGTCGGCTCGCACCATGGAACGGCCGCACCTTAGGCGGAGGCCGCGAACCTGGAGGACTGCTCTACGTGCATTTCGGGGCGTCCCCCTACAAAGGGGCCATGGCCGCCGCGCATCGCGGGGGCCGAGCCGAGGAGGAACTTGAAGTGGCCGAGCCCGAAGCCCCCCTGACGGTCGCCCAGGCGGCCAAGCTCTACCCCCGCGGGACTCATGTCAGCACGGTCATCCGGCACATCACCAAGGGCGTGAGGACGCCCGGGGGCGTGGTGAGGTTGGAGGCCTCCAGGATGGGCGGCCGCTGGACGACGACGGCCGCCGCGGTGGAACGTTTCCGGTCGGCGTGCACCACGGCCCGGATGCCGACCTCGCCGCCTTCCGCCCGGACGACGACCCAGGCGCAAGTGGCGGCGCACCTGGATGCCATCGGCTTCGGGTAGAGCTCTGCCGCTCATCCTGGCGAACTTCCGCGAAAGGTCGTTGTACGCTTTTCATAGACCTGACATCTAGCCTCCTATGCTCAGTAAGATGCACCCCGGCATCCGAAATGACATCGCAATCTTCGACGACCTTTGGGCGTGAACGCGTCGATCGAGCTGCCTCCAGAGGCCCTCGACGGTCCACTCGTCGGCCTTCCGCAGCAGGGCCTCGAGCTTGAAGGAGGCCTGCTCGATCGGGTTCGGATCGGGGCTGCACAGCGGTATATGCAGGAGCCGACAGCCCGCCTCCTCGATCGCCTCGCGGACGCATCGCCGCTTGTAGCACGACAGGTTGTCCATGGCCACGACATCGCCGGGCAGCAGGGCCGGCCGGGTCGAGTCGCTGGGGCACGTAGGCCGCGAACGACTCTCCATTGATCGCCCCGTCGACCACGACCGGGGCGATCACCGCCGTCGGCCCGCAGGCCGGCGACGAACGTGGTCGTCTTCCAACGCCCGTGCGGTACGGCCACGACCGGCCGCACGACGCCGGGGGCCCGGCTCCGAGTCCGGCTCATGTTCGTGCTCGCCCAGGTCTCGTCGACGAACGCCAGGCGATTCGGGTCCAGCCCCGGCATGGCCTCCCGGCAACGGTCGCGGGCCTGAAGGACGTCGGGGCGGTCCGGCTCAGCGGCCCTCAGAACTTTTTTGGGTCACGCCCAGGGCGTGGAAGGCCAGCCAGAGCGTGGAGATCCCAAGGTCCAGCCCGAGGCGGCGGCGGTGCTCCTCGAGCGTGGCCCGAGGGGCCTCGCGGGCTGAGACGCGGATGGCCTCGGCGTGCCCGGCACAATTCGGCGCCCGGCCGTACTTCTGCGCCCGCGGGGCGACCTCGCCGGTCTCGCGGCGACGCTGCTTCAGGCGGCGGGCCCAGTTGGGGCTGACGCCGTACTTGGAAGCCATCTCGGCGGTCGGCAATCCGGCGTCGCAATCGGTGAGCACGCGCTTGCGGAGGTCGGCGGAGTAGGCTCTCACGGCATGGCCCTCGGGTCGGCGATACCGCGAGATTGCCCGTCCCGTCAACAGGACGCTAGACCTTCGGGCAAATCGCTCTAAAGTTTGTAGCAGGGTCTAGATGCGTCCGCAGGCTCCTCGCAAGGCCGTTCAAATGGTCGCGGAGTGACGCAAGTCGTCGCGGCGGCGTCTATCGGCCGTTTGGCAGCAATCCTGCACGAATCTGGTCGCCGGGCGAGGCTGTTGGTAGAGGCGGAGGATTGGCGGGTGGGGCGACCCGATAGAGGATCCCCCTCGCATCAACACGATCCGCCCCCCCCGGCAGGACGGCGAACGCCAGGGTCGGTCCGCCTTCGCCGCGAGGACTGCAGACGGCTACCGCTCGAGGCCGCCGTGAAGAATGGCGTTTGGAGCAGGCCGTCGCGCCCTCGACCCGGCCCCGGACGGCGGCCGTATCGATCAGGACCCTGGCCGTCATGTTGAAGAGGTTTACATATCCGGTTGGCGGAATAATCCTCGGGGCAGGGGGCGGAGCGACCTGGGTGGAAGACGGTATGGAAGCGGCCTATCTGGCTCACGTACCGGGCCTACAGGCTCACCGACTCTCTTGGGCGGTGGGCGGCTCGATCAATTTTTTGGGCTCGGCGTCCCGGCTGGGCACGACGACCCGTCCGGCCTTGCGAAGCCCACGACCGTGCCGGTGCGTCGCCGTAGGCGAGGACGACTTCGGCGACGGATCGATCGCCGGGGTCGTCCCCCGACTGAGGCCCGGGCCGGTGGATCCTCCGGCCGCTGGACAACCCTTCCGCCACGAGCCGATCGTATTCGCCGCGTCTCTCGGGGGAGCCGTGGCGTCCCAGGTAGAAATCTCGACCCGAAAGGGTGACGACGGCCTGGCCGGACGGCCGGTGGAGGCGATAGGTGGGCGTTCGAATGCGGGCTCTCGACACGGCGAGATCTTCTGAATCCGATAACTACCGGCTTTCGGATCAGTCAGGCCGCACCACCCCAGGTGGGGCGGGTATCCGTAAGTACGAATTCAGGAGGTGCTTGAGCGAGTGGCTGGGGTGGGGCTCGAATTCACGACCGACGCATTAACCTGACCTGAAGCGTCGGGTGAAAGCCTTTGACGTGGACTACCTCGTCGGGATCGAGCTGGATGCGGTCGTGCCGCCGAGGCCCCGGCCCCCCCCCTCGCTGGCGACCCGAGGGCTTGCACGGCAGCGCCGGCCTCGGATGCAGCGGATCGCTCGACGACGGCCGCGACGAGTTCGACGAGCTCCGATTCAGGCGAGCTTTCAGCTCGGCGATCCGGGCGTCCTGCGACGCGATACGGGCCTCGAACGCGGCGACAACCGCGTCCAAGGCGGCCTGGGCCACCGGCCGGATCGCGACCTATGTCGCCTACTGCGTGCACTGCGGACACTTCATGTCTCGAAGATGCTCAGGCCGACCATGGCCGGTCAAATAGCAGCCCGTGAACGGGTACCTTCGAAAGGCGAGACGAAAAGCTGCTTTATTGGTCATTTGCGACCCGCGGCGGGGCCGCCCATCACACGCTCGCCGTGAATCCCCAGGGCAGAAAACCGAGATCCATATGCGAGGAGCTATCGGGAGGTAAGTCCCGGCCTGTTCTCAAGCGATTGACAAATGACGCGAAGACTCGTGAAAAGAGCCGTTAGGACCTGGCGTAATGCTTGGTGTCAATGTACGATGGCCGCCTCAATGTAGCCAGGTGCGCACCCCGACGAAGGGGTGGGCGAGGGACGGCCAACCCACCGGGCTGCCTCCCCTTACAATCACCGAAGCAGGACCCCCCCGATGCCGGGTACTCCCGAAAGAGACGGTCTGTCTAGCGATCGACGTCGGCATCCGGGCCGCCCCAGGAAGTCGTGGAGGTCCCGTCGCCTCAAAATGGGGGCCGAGCCGCTCGAAAGGCGGGTCCTGCTGCACCAGTCCCCCTGGACACGGTGGGGGGACCCCGCGCCCGAGCTCGCGGCATGGGTCGAGGCTCGCAAGGCTCCGGCCGAAATCGGAGCGTCGCCGGCCATCCGCTGGCGGCCCCGGTCCGGGCCGGTCGGCGAGGCGTCCCGGGTGCCGGGTGAAGCGGGCTCGACGACCTCCACCACCTTCACTCTGATGGCGCGCCGGACGTCGTCCCGTAACGAGGTCGGCCTGTTCCTCGTCGACGACGCGAGCGGGCGGATCGGCGGCTTGCGGCCCGGCGACCGGGGCTACGCCGCCGCGGCGCTGGCCCGCGGGCAGGTCCTCTTCGGACGCAGTCAGGACGCGGGTGCCGTCGCCCAGCTTGAGCTGCCCGGCGGCTCTTACTTCGGGACGTACCTGGTCCGGGACGGGAGTCGGGAGGCGTACCTGGCCCGGGGCGGAGGGCGCCGCACGGGCCGGAAGCCGATGGTCTTCCTGTCGTTCGCGGCCGCCAACCCGGACCGCTTTGCTCATGTGCGCCGGCCCGCCGCCGACGTGCTCGCCATGGAGGACCGGTGGCGGGGCGGGGATCGGGACTTCGACGACGCAGTGATTCGGATGGCCTTCGCGGTCCGGCCCGGGGGCGGTGACGGGCCCGAAAGCCCCGGGACGAACCTGGCTCCCGTAATCCGGATCGAGGGCCCGGCCGATGGTGGGGCGTTCAACCGGAACTTCACGATTGCCGGAACCGCGCGCGATGATGGCGAGCTGAGGGCGGTCGACGGCAGGCTGATCGGCCCCGCCGGGGAGGCGACGCCCGTGCTCGCCTCCCTGGATGCAGCGACAGGCGCGTTTTCCATAGCGACCTCGTTCCGCACCGACGGCACCGAGGACGGCCGTTACACGGCGAGGCTGATCGCGAGGGATGACCGAGGTCTGGAATCGCCCCCCGCCGAACTCGGCTTCACGCTCGACACCCTGGCCCCGGTGCTGTCCCTCACGCAGTCCCCCGGCCCTTCGCCGGTCGGGGTGCCTCCTATCTTCACGGGGATAGCGACCGACGGCCTTTCGGGCGTGCGACGCGTGCAGGTACAGCTCGACGGCGGCGAGCCCCGGGACCTCCCGATCGATTCGACGGGGCGGTTCTCCTATGAGCCGGCCCTTCGCCTCGACGGCGGGGATGATGGGCTACACTGGGTCCGCTTCATCGCCACCGACGCGGCCGGCAACGATTCCCTCCCGATCGACGGCTCGTTCACCCTGATCGCGGCCCCCTCGGGAACGGTGCAGGTCGGGCTCGCCCCCAGCTCCGACTCGGGGGTCGTCGGGGATCTCAGGACGACTTACGGCCGCGTGCTTCTCGTCGGACGCGCTTCGCCGACCTCGCGAGTGCGCCTGCCGAACCTCGATCGGGAGACGGTCGCGGACGCCGCCGGCGTCTTCCGCTTCCCGGACGTCTCGCTCTTACCCGGCGAGAATCGATTCGTCTTCGTGGCGCACAGCTCCGCCGGGGACGGCTCGACCGTCGCCGTCACCATCGTCCGCGAGCCGACGAGCGGCCCGCCCCAGGCCGATCCGGTCGTCCTCTGGAACCGCATCACGCTCGAGGCCATCGCGGCCGAAGCTGTGAGCCCCCCAGTCGCCTCGCGAGCTTTGGCGATGGTGCAGGCGGCCGTCCTGGACGCGGTGAACGCCGTGGACGGCGTGCGCGGGGAGTACGTCACCCTCCAGCCAACGGGCGAGACCTCGGTGGCGGCGGCCGTCTCGGGCGCGGCACACCGGATCCTCGAGCATCTATTCCCGGCACGCATCGCGACATTCGACGCGACCCTGGCGGCTTCGCTGGCGGACCTTCCCAACGGCCCCGGCAAGGCCAACGGGCTGGCCGTCGGCCGGTCGGTCGCCGACGCGATCGTCGCTTGGCGGTCCGAGGACGGCGCGACTCGCTACGTCGAGGCTCCTTCGGACGACACGTTGGGCCGTTGGCGACCGACCCTGCCGGCTTTCGTCGAGGCGGTGACCCCCCAGTGGGGCCGGCTCGAGCCGTTCGTCTTGACGACCGCGGATCAAGTCCAACTCCCAGGACCGCCCGACCTCGCCTCGTCTCGCTACGCGGCCGACATCCTCCAGGTTCAGGAACTGGGCCGGATCGACAGCGCCACGCGCACGGCCGAGCAGACCGAGATCGCCCGGTTCTGGGCCGACCCGCTCGGCACCTATACGCCGCCCGGCCGGTGGAACCAGATCGCGCAGGAGGTGGCCCTGGCCCAGGGCAACAGCATCTCGGCGAACGCCAGGCTGTTCGCGATGCTGGGGATTGCCCTGGCGGACGCGGCGATCGCGTGCTGGGACGTGAAGTACGAGACGAGCTTCTGGCGGCCGATCACCGCGATCCGCGAGGCCGACGTGGACGGCAATCCGCTGACCACGGCCGACCCGGGCTGGGCTCCCCTCATCACGACGCCGGCCTTCCCGGAATACGTCTCGGGCCACAGCGCGTTCAGCGCCGCGGCGGCGACGATCCTCACGTCCGCGCTGGGCGGCGTCGGCTTCGCGACGACGTCCCCAAGCCTCACGGGGGTCCGGCGCTCGTACGCCGACTTCTGGGACGCGGCCGACGAGGCGGCCAGCAGCCGGATCTACGGCGGGATCCACTATGCCTTCTCGGTCGAGGACGGCCTGACGCTCGGCCGCCAGATCGGGGATTACGCGCTGGAGCAGTTCACCACGGACGACCGGCAGCCGCCACGCCTGCTGGTCGACGGCCCCGCCTCGGGCGCCGTCTTCCGCGACGCCCCGATCCTGACCGGCCGGGTGAACGACGCGGTCAGCGGCCCGGCCTCGCTCGCCGCGTCGGTCGACGGCGCGGCCCCTGCGCCCGTGCCGTTCGACCCAATCACGGGATCATTCCGATTCCAGGCGGCGTTTGTCGCGGGAGGTGCCGCCGACGGTGCGCATACGATCCGCCTGGTCGCAGCCGACCATGCGGGCAACACCTCCGCGCCGCTGGAGTGGCGGTTCGTCCTCGACACGCTCGCCCCCGCGATCAGCCTGACGTCTCCGGCCCACGGCTCGGAGGTCCAGGGCTCGATCCGCCTGACCGGCGTCGCAGACCCGCAAGGGTCCAGCCTGGTGCAACTCGCCTACTCGCTCGACGGCGGCACCTCGACGGCCGTACCCTTCGCCGCCGCGACGGGCGCGTTCGACGCGACGATCGACCTCCAGCGCCTCTCCGCCGGCGCCCACACGCTCGAACTGCGCGGCGTGGACGCCGCGGGGAACGTCTCCACGCGTGTCGTGCCGCTGACCGTCACGCGGGCGTCGACCCCCACCGTGGCCCGGGCCGAGCCCCAGGGCGGCTCCGTCGACGTGGGGACGACGTTCCGGCCCAGGGTGACCTTCAATCGGCCGATCGACGCGACGACCCTGAGCGAGGCGAACTTCTACGCCTCCTACAGCGGCCGTAAGCTCCCCATGACGATCGTCCCGGCGAGCGACGGCTCGTTCGCCTGGCTCTTCCCCCGCGAGCCGATGCCGGGCTCGGCCTCCATCACGCTGACGGTCGACGGCTCGACGATTCGGGCGTCCGACGGCGCCCTCCTCGACGCCGCGGGCAGCGGCCAGCCGGGCAGCCGCCTCGAACTCCGGTTCACCACCGTCTCGAGGACGAACGTCCCCGGCACGGTGATCGCCGGCGTCGTGGTCGATCCGGGACCCGACCGGGCACCGATGACCCTCGACGACACCCGCCCGGGCCCGGACGGCCTGCTCGGGACCGGCGACGACGTCTACCTCCGGCCGATCGCCGGCGCCTCGGTGTTCATCCTGGGGCGGGAGGACGTGGTAGTCCTCACCGACGCTCAGGGCCGCTTCCGCTTTGACGCGGTGCCGGTCGGCAGCGTCAAGCTGGCCATCGACGGCCGCACCGCCACCAACGTCCCGGCCGGGGTGTTCTTCCCGGAGATGGTGATGGACCTGGTCGTCCAGCCCGGCCGGGTGAACACCGTGATGGGCACGATGGGCGACTCGACCCGCGCCGCCGCGCTGGCCGACGTCACGGGCGTGTACCTCCCCCGCCTGTTCCAGAGCATCCTCCAGCCGGTCGGCGGCACCGCGCCGGTCACGATCGGGGCGATCGCCGCCGCTGCCCCGGAACTGACGCCCGAGCAGCGGTCGAACCTCCGCCTGGTGGTCCCGCCTGACAGCCTGATCGGCCTCGACGGCCGCAAGCTCGCCTCCGCCCAGATCGGGATCAGCACCGTCCCGGCCGAGTTGGTGCGCGACATGCTGCCCCCGGGCGTGCTCCAGCACACCTTCGACGTGACGATCCAGGCCCCCGGGGTCAGCACGTTCGCTGCGCCGGTGCCGATCACATTCCCGAACGTCTTCAACGCCCCCCCCGGCACGAAGCTCAACTTCCTGAGCTTCGACCACACCACCGGCCGCCTCGTGATCGAAGGGACCGTCACCGTCTCGCCCGACGGCAAGAGCGCCACTACCGACCCGGGCATGGGCGTCATCCATCCCGGTTGGCACGGGATGGGTGCGGAGGGGAGCGAAGGAGATGGCGGGGACGATGACGGCGGGGGGTGCAAATGCGGAGGCGGAGGTAACAGCGGCGGCGGAGGTAACAGCGGCGACGAGGAGGCACCTCCCTTTGTCAAAGAGAGCCTCCCTCTTATTTCCGGGTTGGTCCCTTCCTGGAAAGCCAAGCAGTTTGCCATCCTCGAAGATGGGACCACCCACGTCGGCGACCAGGCCGGTGCTTTCACGGTCCTCGTCCAACCACCTCCCAGGGACCAGGGCGACGGCTCGGGCGGCGCACCCGAGTGTCCGCCTGACGACCCGACGCCGCGAGTCGTCAGGCGGATCTTGGAAGTGGATGCTTCCGGCCCGCTCGGTGATTTCCTGGAAATCGACGGGCCATACCCCTTCAAGGACCGGATCCAAATCGAGGTGAGCGTGGGCAAGGACCCGGTCAAGTACTCCCTCAAACCTCTATCCCTTGGGGAGATGCGCGCCCGTCGGGGCCGACATTGGGAGGAGAACACGCTCTACGGGGGGACGCTCCGCATCAAGATCAAGGACGAGATGTCCGACGGGTCGACCCAGACTTTGTTCGATAACGAGGAATATTTCTATCGGTTCGTGGAGGCGACGGACGACGATCCCGGCGATCATCTCGTCAATTTCCCCAAGGCGGTGGCCGGGGTTCAAAGGCGAATTCCTTTCGACATCGTGGCAGACAAAAGCAGCAACCCGATTTTTCTGCCTGTAGGACCTTTCGGCTTGGAGAACGACTTTGACTTTGTCGTCTCTTTGAACCCCACCGGGACCACCAATGACGGAATGCTGGAGTTCTACGGCGCCGACGGTGTCAGGATAGGTCTGGAAAGCCTCAGGCAGATTGGCGCGCAACCTCTGCGTGTTGGCATCGACATCTCGCAACTCGCTCGGGAGCTTGAGGATGCAAAACTGATCGATCTCGGAGTCAATTATACGCAGCTCTCAAACGACATCATCTCAACCGTCAAGAGTATCCTCGGGACCATCCCAGGGTCGTCGCAGATCGTTCAAATCGTGCCGGCCGGTACGGGGGGGCGGGACTTAACGTTTTCCCGGACGCTCGGACAAGAGGGCTCTACGGGGATCACGAACCCGCTCGCCGCCTTACGGCTGATCCAGCAGCGGAGCAATACCCAGAGCAAATACGCCTCCATCTTCGCCATGAGCAAGGTCATCGGGCCCGAGCTCTCGGGGGAGATTGTCATCGACATTGGAAAGGTTCTGCAAACGCTACGATCGCCATTCGGCGACCCATTCGGGGGCTCGGATTCAATCCGAGCCTACACGAGCAAAGTCATCACTCACGAGATTGGTCATGCTCTAGGAGTTTTCGGGCATCCAACAGTCAACTCCATCGACGACATCATGCGGTCTGCGTCCGTGCAGACGGCCACGGAGCCGGGATTCTTCTACGTCGCAGGCTCGACCATCCAGGTGAGCGCCGGGGGCTGGTGGTCGCTCGACGCGGCCCTTCGGGGCTTCAAGTACGCGCTCACTGTGGACCCTATGAAAGGTTACGACACCGACGAGGCCCCCCCCCAACCCATCTTTCCAGAGGGCCTCCCATTCCTCGACGAGGTGAATGGCGTCCCCTCCCCGACCCGACTAGATCTCGGGCGGATCGATCGCGACGCCCCCCAGTCGATCGCCCTGAGCGTGAGCAACCTGGGCAGGACCTCGATCAAGGACCTGCGGGTTTCTTTGGTGACGCGCGACGGGAATCGACTCGGAGAGATCGAGCCGGGCGCGATCACCATCGACGTGGGAGGCACGGCGAATTTGTCGCTCTCGTTCGCGACCCAAGTCCTGGGGACCACCGAAGCCGTCCTGCGGGTGGGATCCGCCGCAGCGGGCGTGTTGGCTGAGGTCGACATCCGATTCACGGCAGTCTCCCGGGCGTCCTCGCTCGAGTTCGAGTTGGTCGACAACAACCTTGGGGGCGTCTTGACAGGCAGGCGCTCTCGCGAAGTTGTCGTCGGATATCTCGTCAACCACGGCGACTCGCCGATCTCCATCACCGACTCCGGCCTGATCACCCCTGCCAACGGGTTCGGCTTTTCCTTCGACCGGGTCAACCCCTTGGACGGCCCGCTCGTCATCCAGCCTGGCGGACGCTTGGGCGTGAAAGCGTTGTTCGCCCCCGAGCGCGAGGGGCTGACAAGGACGCAGGTTCGATTCGTCTCCGACGCCGCGATCAACTCCACGATTTCCGTGACGTTGGTCGGGACGGGCCTCCCGGCGATGGGCGGACCACAATGGGGCGCCGACTACGTGGCGTTCGTCACCCCTGATCTCGCCAATTCCGTCACGCTTCGGACGACTAGCGACGCCGCCGGCAACTTCCGACTCTTCGTGCCGGCGAGCCAGCGGTTCGAACTCTCCGTCTTCGACCTCGAGACTGGACTGCTCGGGCTGAACTACGGGAGGACGGCGCAATCCGGCGTACCCACACGCCTGACGGCCGGCATCGTCTTCGCCGCCAGCACCGCGCCCGACTCCGACTTCGATGGCCTGCCCGACGACGTCGAGTTCGCCGTCGGCACGCTGCGCGGCAAGGCCGACAGCGACGGCGACGGGCTCGACGACTTCGCCGAGATCATCCAAGGGCTCGACCGCACCGGCTCGTCCGGGGCGCTCCCGACCGGCGTGGTGGCAGGGCTCTCGCTCGCCGGCGAGGCGCGCGAGGTGGTCGTCGCGGGCGGCACGGTCGACACGCGACAGATCACCGGCTACGTCGCCACCGGCTCGTACGGCCTGGCGGTCGTGGACCTGACACAGTTCCGCAAGCCGGTCTTGCTTGGGGACGTCGATCTGGCTGGCGACGCCGTGGACGTGGCCGTCGACGCCTCGACGAACGTCGCGGTCGTCGCGTCGGGCGAGGGCGGGCTCCACTTCATCGACGTCTCCGACCCGCGCAATCCGAGGCTCCTCCGCACCCGGCCGATCGACGCCCGTCAGGTGGAGATCGTCCGCGGCGTCGCCTACGTCGCCGACGGGGACACCGTCCGCGCCTACGACCCCACCAATGGCGAGGAACTCGCCGCTTCCGCGAGCCCCCAGGAGGCCGAAGTCACCGGCCTGGCCGCCGAGGGTGGCTTCCTCTACGCAATGGACGCCGGTCGGCATCTTCAGGTCTACGATCTGGCCGGGTTCGGGTTGAAGTCCCGCGGAATGGTGCAGATGCCGCAGGGGGCCGCTCGGATCTGGGTCAGCAACGGCATCGTCTACGCGGGCGCCGCCGGCTCGCACCCGCAGGGAGGCTACGCGACCGCCGACGTCTCGGACCCGGACCGGCCCGTCGTGGTCAGCGACAGGGACGTACCCGAGGGGTTCGCGGTGCCCGGCCTGGCGCTCATCGAGAACGGCGCGGGCCGCGGCCTGCTGATCGGCAGGGAAGGGGGCACCGGGCTCGCGGCGGTCTACCTCATGAATACGGGCGACCCGGAATCCACCTACAACGTCGCGACACGCTTTCCGCTCCCTTCGGAGCCGGGCGGCGGGGCCATCGCTGCGGGGGTGGGCTTCATCGCCGGCGGCGCCTCGGGCCTCCATGTGGTCAACTACCTGCCGGCGGATGCCGGGAGCATTCCGCCCCAAGTCGTCGTCGCGACCTCGGCGATCGACCTCGACCCCGAGAGGCCGGGCATCCAGGTCCCGGAGGGCAGCCCGATCTTGTTACCGGTGACGATCCGCGACGACGTTCAGGTGCGATCCGTCGAGGTGCTGGTCAACGGGAAGGTCGTGAGCAACGACGTCTCCGCGCCGTGGGACCTCCGGGTCGTCCTGCCCACGCGGGCCGAGGCCGCCACGGCGACCGTGCAGGTCCGGGCCACCGACACCGGCATGAACGCGACGCTGTCCACCCCGATCGTCTTCGAACTCCTCGCCGAACGAACCGCGCCGACCTTCCTCGGCTCGACCCCAGGGGAGGGCGGCACCGTGGTCCGGTCGAGCCCGGTTTCGCTCCGCTTCGACGAGGGGCTCGCCCCGGGCTCGATCGTGCCGAGCGGTTTCCGCCTCACTTGGCTCGGTCCCGACGGGCGGCCCGGCGGCGGGGACGATGCGGTCTTGCCCCCGGTCGCGATCTCGTTCCCTTACCTCCACACCATGATGATCGCCGCCGCGGACCCGCTGCCCGTCGGCAATTTCGAGTTGGTCGTGGAGCCCGGCGCGGTTGCCGACCTGGCGGGCAACCCGCTCGGCTCCCGCATCACGTTGCACTTCGCCAACGCCGAGTTGGAGCCCGGCGCGGTCGGATGGATCTCGAACGCCAGCGGCGACTGGAATGACGCGGCGAACTGGAGCACCGGCCGCGTGCCTGGGCCGCTGGACGACGTCGTGATCGACCGGCCGGGGGTCGCGATCACTGTGACGCACGGCTCCGGCGAGACGCACGTGCGCAGCCTCCGCGTCGCCGAGGCGTTCGTCCTGACGGGAGGCCGCATCAAGGTGACCGGCCGCTCCGAGATCCGTGGCGCCCTGACGATTCGCAACGCCACCTTGGAAGCCTCGGGCCCCGACGCCTCCCTCGTGCTGCCCGCGTCCGGGCAGTTCGCGTCCGCGGTCCTGTGGGCCAGGAACGGTGGGGTGATCGACGGGAGCGCCATCACGGCCATCCAGGGCAGCCCCAATTTTGTGGCGTCGGGCGAGGGCAGCGTCATCAACCTCCGACGGCTCGCGAGCTTCACGAACGCGCTCTTCGACGCGTATGGCGTACCCGGAGCTGGGATCGCCTCCGGGGTCGACGGCGACGTCGGCGGCCAGATCATCATGCCGTCGCTCACGACGCTTGAAGGGGTGAGATTGAGCCTTCGCGGCCCGATCGATGCCGGTCGTCTCACCTCCTTCACGAAGGGCTATCTAAATGTCGGGGGTGATCGACCATGGGTGTTCCCCGAGCTGAGCGATATCACAGATAGTTCGATTCGCCTTGACTTCGATGCGATGCTGAGCCTGCCCGCGGTCAGGGAGGTGCACAGCCATCTTGCCTATCTTTCCTGGGACGCCTCGGGAGGTGCGCTCGATGTCCCCAACCTTGTGAGTTTGACGTACGACAACGACTCCTGGCCGTTTCGCTTGTCCGCATCGTACGGGGGCCAACTGAAGCTGCCGCGGCTTCGGGAGATCCGCGGGTTCGTCGAGGTCTACGCCGGCAGGTTTCAAGGAGACCTTTCCGACGGAAGCGAGATCGACCTCTCCGGACTCACCTCGATCGCTCCGCCCGACGCCTCGGAGGCTTTCGCCAGACGACCGACCATCTACGTAACCGGTCGACTCCGCGTTCCCTCGCTGACGGCCCTCGAAAGCGTGGACTTGTCCATCCTTAGTGGCGCCACGATTGACACCGCCCAGATCACCTCGTTTCGCAACGGCAAGCTCACGCTCGAGGCCTCGGTCGATTTCCCCTCGCTCGCGAACATCGACGGCGCGACGCTGGATGTGGGCCCGGGCCAGAGCCTAAGCCTCCCGTCGATCACGCAAATGCGGAACACGAGGGCCGGCGGCTTCGTCGTCCGCGGGGGCTACCTCGCGCTGCCGAGGCTGGAGAGCATCGACGGCCCCGTGTCCGTGAGCGCAGGCCGCTCCTCGAGCGATCTGCCGGCCGAGATCGACCTCTCCGCTTTGAGGTCGATCAGCAACTCTCACGGCAAGATCGCTGCTGGCGACGGTCGCATCCGCATGCCTCTGCTCACCTCACTGGATGGATTCGAGCTTGCGGTCACCGAGGCCACGGACACGGCCCAGCTCACCGCTGTCACGAACGGGGTGATTTCCTTCTCGGGTCATAATCCCCCCGATCTTTCGGGGATCACGAACGCCGATGGCTCGCAAATTTACGTATTTGGAGGTGTTCTCCGTCTGCCCGGCCTCAGATCCTTGAAAACCGGACCACACCCCGGGAGCCTGGGGTCGATCTACGTCGCCGCAGGTGCCCACCTGGACATGTCGAACATGAAATCGATCGACCTGCCCAGTGCCCAAGTGGGAGTGCCCTTGATTCGCATCTCACGGGGCGGCCTGCTTGAGATTTCCCGCGAGACCGTCAGCTGGAACGGCGGAGTGGTTATCGCCGACGGCACGCTCCGCGCCGGCAGACTTCTGCTGGAAGGTCGGTCCGAACTCACGGGAGACGGCACGGTCCAGGCGACGGTGCAGGTCCAGGGGACCCTGGCTCTCAACTCCGCAACGATCGACGGCGACTTGGTTGTGGATGATGGGGGTCGCATAGAGGCCTTGCTCGGGGTCAATTCGCAGTTCGGTTATGTGAGCCGCCTTGTCGTGACCGGGACGGCCTACCTGGGGGGCGTCCTATCGGCCTCGATCTACGGCGCCTTCCCGTTGCGGGTCGGCAACTCGCACGAAATCCTGGCGTACGGGTCGAGAGTGGGAGAGTTCCGGGCCACTGAGGGGTTGAAGGCGTACGAGAGCTTCGGCTTCGTCCTCCGGCCGGTCTACGGTGCCAGCGGCTTGGCGTTGCAGGTCGGTCGGCCCCTCATGGCCGCTTCGGTCGGATCGTCCCGGGAGCCGGGGGCAGGCCCTTCGGACGCGGACCTGCAACGGACTTTCGACGCCGCGCTCGAGCGATGGGGGGCCGTCTTGGGTCGCCCCATCCGGCCCCTGCTCGACGAAGTCGACGTCTCGCTGGACGACCTCGCGGATGGAGTGCTGGGGGTGGCCATGCCTGGCCGAATCGCCCTCGACCGCGACGCCGCCGGCCACGGCTGGTTCATCGACGATTCTCCGTGGGACGACGCGGAGTTTTCGGCGGAGACCGGACGCCAAATGGGAGAACCCGAGCGGATCGACTTGCTGACGGTCATACTGCACGAGGTGGGGCATCTTCTCGGCTACGATCACGAGGATGACTCGGCTACCGGACCGATGTCGCCGACTCTAGCGGGCGGGACCCGGCGAACTCTCCCGTCGGGGGTCGTGAAATATCTCGTGGACAAGCCATGATTTCATAGCCTGGTTGACGGCTCAAGATAGCCGAAGCCGTTGAGGATCATGACGAGCTTGACCTTGGCCAAGAGATCGGCTACGGGCTTCTTGTAAGCACGGTCGGATGCGCCGCGGAGCGACGGGAGCTTCCTCCCGGCGTTCCGCCTTCCCTCCTTCTCCGCCGAGTCGTCAAGGTCCGTCAGCACGGGCTGGCACTTCACGGGCGGCCGCATGGACAAGGGCGCCGACGGCCTCGACCTGCCCGCAGTGCTCGATCACATCGAGGAAGAGATGCCGAGGGCAATGTCGGAAGTCCAGTGGACGATGAACAATACGCTCGCCGCGATGGGCATCCACCACGCGGGGCACCGAGAGCGTACGGTCGCCATCCACGCGGGGATCGGGCTGTATCGAGACCGGCCGGTTTCCAGGGGCTGCATTCCCCCTACGTGCCGGTGTGGGTCGAGGCCATAGCGAACAAGCAGGGCAGAAGAAAGATGAACATGTCGACCGACGTGATCCCGAAATGGCGGCGCTCCACCGGCTGGGTGCGCCCCGGCGTCCTCGCCGTCCCGTTCCTCCCCTGCGCCTGCTTCAAGATCGCACAGCCCCAAGGGTTCCTCGAGGAGGAGATCAAGACCTACCCTCGGGTTCAGCCCTGCCGCTCGGGGTGATCGAGCTGACGGTGTTCGTGCTCTACCTCGTCTTGAGGACCGCTACCTTGAAGGCTTCTCATGCTCGCCTACCAAGGCGGCGCGGCGGCCAACCACGTACAAACCAACGACGACATGTTCTACGTGCCGGGCAGGATCGGTGCCATTGCGTGGATCGGGCTGTATCTGCACAACCCCAAGCCCCGCTCGCGTGTCCCGCTGGTGGCCGAGTAAGGACGACGGTATCCCGGCCTAACCCCCCGTCGGCCGTCACTTGACGCGGAATTCGCCCCGCTGGAACCGGGCCACCAGACCAGGGAGGTCCACCGGCTTGGTCACCACAATCACCTCATCGAACTTGGTCCCGCCTTGTACCGTTGGTACCGTTTTGGACCCCGTGTACCGCCAAATCGCGAGACGTCTTGCATCGAATTACACCGTCTTGCAAATGTCCCTCGCTCGATGTAAATTGGTAGGGCACTGATACCTCTTTGCAATTCGGCGAGACGCTCGGGCCACGGTTCGGGTCCGTGAGGCCGGAGGTTCAAATCCTCTCGCCCCGATTGGCAGGATGCTGATATAACCCCTTGGGCGGAATGCCAGTTCCGCCCAAGGGGACGCGCTACCCAGAAGCCCTCTCGCAAGGCTCCCAGGGAAACGTTTCAGGGAAACGTCTTTCGGGAGGAGCCTCTCATGCCTCGACCCCCCAAGCCGTGGTACGCCCGCGGCGCGTGGTACACCGACTTCGGCCGCCGCAAC
>NZ_JAALJI010000043.1 GCF_011064595.1 Paludisphaera soli
CCGCTCGACGGTCGCGACGCCGACGCCGAAGGCCTCGGCGATCCGGGCGTCGGGCCAGGCGGGGCCGCCCTCGGCGGCGTCGGCCTTCAGCAGGATGTGGGCGTGGGCCAGCTTCCTGGCCGCCGACTTGCCGGCGGCGAGCATCTCGTGGAGCCGCTGACGTTCCTCGGCTTCGAGCGTGACCTCGTAGACCTTCATCGGGCCCTCCTGTGGCGGCGTCGCCACCAGGAGAACCGATCTCAAATCCACCCGCAAATTAAAACTGGCGCCCTACTAGCCGGCCCCGAGCTGGAGGAGACGCCGGATCATAATTTGGCTTCACCCACCATTGTTTGGCATTAAACTTGCATGATCGGGTCGCAGCCGGCACCTAATCGGCGGCCGGGGGTCGGAACCCCGCGCGCGCCGCCCCCGATCGGATCGACGGCGGCCGGGTCCGCCATGACGACGGGCCCGGCCGCCGTCATTAAGAAAGCCTTCGCCGTCGATGCGAAGGCGGACGCCGCGTCGTACATTTTTACTAAGGAAATCGGCGCGATCGGGAGAATCGGGCCGCAAGGTGGAGCGTCGCGCGCCGCTGGTTATAATCGGGCGCCACGGGGGAAAGGACCTCCCCGAACACCACGACGCGAGGACAGCCATGGCCGACCGACACGACGAAAATCTCGCACGCCCATCCCGCCCCGAGGCCGACGGAGGGGCCTCCGCCGGCTCTGCCGTCATGCTCGAGATCCTGCGCTCCCTGGCGACCTCCGAGGAGGTCGAATACCTCATGGACCGTGCCTTCGGCGACGCCGGGCCCGACCCCGACGCGTTCCCCCGCGCCCGCGAGAGCATGACGTTCCTGGCCGGCATGGCCGTCCGCTGCCGCAACGCCGGCGCCCCTTTCGAGGCGACCTGGAGCCTGGTGAGCGAACGCAAGGGGCTCGACGCCCTCGCTGACCCCCAGGGCCGCGCCTTCTGGGACCGCGTCCGCTTCGCCATGAGGGCCCTCGCCTCCCCCGACTGGGGAGGGGCCGTCAAGAAAAATCGGGACATCATGGGAAGCCATCGAAGGCATCTTGACTCGAATTCTAATTAGGCCTTAACCTGAGTGCGTGCGACGAGGCACGGCCGGCGACGGCTCCCCTTTAGGACTATCGCATATCGAAAAAGTCGGAGAATGCACATGCTTCGCGACGCCGCGACGACGTGCGACGCTTCGCACGACCGATGGACCCTCTCCCAGGACCTCGGGGCGTTGACCCTGCTGACGGCCGAGGACGAAGCCTGGCTCGCGCGTGAGTTCGAATCGCTCCTGGCCCCCTCCCGGTCGGCGGCCCCGGGCGGCGGTCCCGGCCGCCGGGCCCGGGTCCTCGTCGTCGACGACAACCCCGACGCGGCCTACTTGATGGGCGAGTGCCTCCGCGCCACGGGACACGACGTGCGGGTCGTGTCCGACAGCCGGGGGGCGCTGGCGGCGGCTCGCGAGCTGGAGCCGGACGCCGTCCTCCTGGACATCGGCATGCCGTTCCTCGACGGGTATGAGCTGGCGCGGCGGCTCCGGGCGGACCGGCGGTTCGACCGATGCCTCCTCGTCGCCGTGACGGGGTACGGTGACGAGGTCTCCCGCCGCCGGGGGAGAGAGGCGGGATTCGACCACCACTTCGCGAAGCCCGCCGACATGGACGCCCTGATCGGCCTCATCGACCAGGCCGCCTAGGAGCTGGCGGCTCCGCGCCGGGCGAAGGCGCCGCTGGCCGTCCGCCTGCGCCAGGTCCGCGTCGAACGCTACGGCGAACGCGGCGGGGTCGGAGCTGGCCCGTGCCCTGGACGTCCCGCACCGCACGTGGGCGAACTACGAGGCTGGTGTCGCCTTCCTGGCCGCCACCGGCGTCGAGCCGGCCTGGCTGCTGGACGGCGAGGGCCCCGCGTGGGTTGAGGGCCGGCACCGAGGCCTGCCGATCCGATCGCGCCTCATCGAGCGAAAAATCGCCAAAATCGGTTGGCACCCCGCTTCGCGCGTCCTAGCTTCCATGCGTGCAACGGAGCACTTCCACCCGAGACGACCCCGCCGACGCCTTGATGAGGAAGTCCGATGATGGACGCGCGCGCCAGCCAGCGACTCGACGACCTCGGCCGCCTGATCGAGGCCCACGGCCGCATGAACGAACTCCGCGAGCAATTACTGGCCCTGGACGACCGCATCGACGCGGCTCGGGCCTACTTCGGGGCCGCCGGCGCCAACCTGGCGTTGGCCCGGGGCTTCCACGAGCGGCTCATGGCCAGGCGTCGCGACGCGGCCGCCCGGCTGCGCGCCGTCCGTCGCCGGGCCCACGAGCGCCTCGGCTTGGCCGCGCCGGCCGCCTGAGACGACGCGGCCCCCGCCGCCCCCCCCTCGGCCCCTCGGCCGCCCGTCCCCAAGCGTCCTCCGATCGACCTCATCCGCAAGGCCCTCCCTGACCCTGACCATCGGTCGCGGGCCTCCGGGGGCCCCTCCGCCTCGCGGGCGGGTGGGGTCGCGCGATCGGGATTCCGCGAGCTCCGGATTCTTCGAGATGCCGGCCTTTCGGGCGCGACGCCGCAGCCTCTGGATCTTGAATCTCAGGATCCCCCGATGCTCGGGGCCTGCGGGCCCACGATTCCGGAAGTCTGCGGGTCCTGGATGCCAGGGACCCTGAGCGTCGAAAGCTCGGGGGGTTATGGAGGCCTGCGCTCACCATCATGTGCCCTGATACCGGATCTCGCTCTCGCGGAGCGCCGGCGATGTAATGACGTAGGCACCTATTTGGAGACCGCGTCATGGCACGCCCCGGGCTCCCCATCCTGCCGCATCTGACGCACGACGAGATCGTCGTCCGCTGGCGGGCCTGCCGCTCGGGCCCGGAGAAGGCCCACTGGCAGGCCCTCCGGCTGCTGACCCGGCCGGTCGCCCCGCCGTCGGCCGCCGAGGTGGCTGAGGCGGTGGGAGTGTCTCCGAGTTGGGTCCGGTCGCTGATCGGGCGCCGGAACGCCCGACGGCCTGGTCGACCGTCGCAAGTCGACCAACCACGGCCGTGAGAAGCTGTCGGTCGACCTGCGGGTCGACCTCTGGGACGCCCTGCGGCACGCACCGCCGGACGGCGGCCTCTGGACCGGTCCGAAGGTCGCCGTCTACGTCCGCGACCTCTGGGGCGTGATCGTCGCCGAGTCGACCGGGTGGCGGTGGCTCCGCGCGCCGGGCTTCTCGCTGCAGGTCCCCCGCCCCCGCCACCCGGGGCCGCCACGCCCGCCGACCGGCGGGCGTGGAAAAGACGCCCTGGTCGAGCGGGTCGGCCGACTGCGCCGCGAGCATCCCGATAAGGTCGTCGAGGTCTGGGCCGAGGACGAGGCCCGGCTTGGCCTCAAGCCGGGGCGGTCAGGGGGAGGCGGCCGGTCGCACGAAGTACCGGTGGCTCTACGTCTACGGCTTCGCCCACCCGGCCAGCGGCCGGAACCTGGAGTTGGTCCTGCCGGCGGCGGATACGGACTGGATGGCGGCCGCCCTGGCCGAGTTCGCCCCGTGGGCCGACCCGGCCGGCGAGAAGCTCCTGGTCCTGCTCGTGGACGACGCGGGCTGGCACGTGGCCAAGCGGCTGGCCTGGTGCTCCACCGGCTGCCGCCGTGCACGCCCGAGTTGCAGCCATCGAGCCGCTCTGGCCGCTGCTCCGCGAGGCGGCCGCCAACGAGGGGCTTCGATAGGGCGGGGAAGGATCCCGTCGACGTCCGTCGGGCGGTCGATGCGATCCGGCCGCCGCCGAGGTCGGACGGTCGGCCTCCTTGCGTCGCACCTCGGCGATCCGCCGTCGGGGCCGCGAAGCCTTCGCGACGCTCACCGGCGTCGCGTTTTCCGAACACGCCAGAAAAGCGAATTGTCCGCTCTGGATAGGTTGCTGGCATGCACTTACAATGTTCGCGCCACTCTCGGCGATGGGCCGAAGAGTCGTCCACATCATCCAGGGATGGGACTCCCGCCATGGACCTCCGACGCCTCACGACCGCCGCGACGCTGGCCGTCTGCCTAGCGGGCCCGTCGTCGACCCGAAGCCTCGCCGACTACGTCTCCCGACTGGAGACGCTCACGCCGCTGCGGGAGGAATCCGCGAGGAGCGACGCTTACGGCGAACGCTTGGAGCACGCCCAGAGCACCCATCACGTCACCGACCACGGCGGCGACTCCAACGTCGGATTCTCCGACAGCTACGTGACGGCGGCCGCAGGCGGCCGCGATTGCGATCGCCTGCTCGCCGGATCGGCCCGGGTCGAGGCCGACAGCTCCCAGGTGATCTACAAATACCATCCCGACGTCTGGGCGGCGACCGGCGTGGCGCGATTCACCGCCGAAGCGCGGGACGCGCTGCGCCTCGAGGGGGCCGGCGTCGAGGCCGTCGAATTCGTCCGCCTGTACATGACGGTCGAAGGGTCCATGGGGTCGGCCGGCGCGGCCAGCGAAGTATTCCCCGCTTCTTTCCCCGCCTTCTATCAGGGCGGGGTGGAAGTCGGATTCCGAAATTCCACGGACCCGTCCGGCGACGGCGTGGTGGGGGCCTATGGGGTCCAGGAGGCGTTCACCTCGTGGGGCCCTCCCCAGATCTCCGAGATCGCGGAAGGGCAACGCCTCGGCGACGGCGTCGGCCGGATCTACGTCGACATCCTGCTGGGCGACCTCCGCAGGTCGGCCGACGGGACGTCCTACCGGGTCGCGGAGTACGGGTTGTCCCTCGCGGGCTACGTCAACGTCTTCCTGAGCGACGTCGATCAGCGGGCGTCGGGATGGATGGACTACAGCCTCGGCGTCGACCGCGTCGTCCTCGCCGACGGGTCGACGCCCGAGTCCCGCGGCTTGACCCTCGCATTCGCCTCGGGCATGCGGTCGCCCAATCCCGCCCCCGCGGCCGTCCCCGAGCCGGGGAGCCTGGCCCTCCTCGTCGTGGGCGCGAGCGTCCTGGGCGCCGCCTCACGCCGTCGCGCGGCTTGACGGACGGTCCCACCTCGGTCCGCGGCGGCCCGTGCCGGCCCCCGATCCGCTCCGCTGGAATTCGAGCGAACGCCCTCGCTGGACCGAACCGCGACTTCGTTCGCGGCCGCGGCCGCGAACGAAGTCGCGGTTCCACATCGAATTGAGCCTGAATTGGCGATTAATTCGATAAAGCGTCGCAAACTAGTTTAACAAGACGTCGGGCAGGTCGCGGCCCTGGCGGCGGGACTCGATCGTCGCCTCCAACTCGGCGATCCGCGCGTCCTGCGCCACGATCCGGGCCTCGAACGCGGCGACGATCGCCGGCAGGCCCGGCCGCAGATCGGCCGGGAGGGCGTCCCAGCACTCGGAAGGGGTGCGGTCGGGCCGCGTCATGCCTCGAAGATTCTCAGGCCGCACGCCGATCGTCGAGCACCGACCCGTGAACGGTTGCATCCGAATATGTACGCCGACACGATACGCAAGCTCGGCGGTAACCGTTGACGCCCCGGCGGGGACGAGCGAGGGCGGCTTCTGGCCCGAGCGGTGGGCGGAGACGGCCTCGACGAGGAAGTCGAGCAGGTCGCGGCCCTGGCGGCGGCGGGACTCGATCGTCGTCAGCATCCGCTCGACGAAGCGGCTCCCGGCCGCGATCGGCGCCGAAGCTGGTCTTGCGCCAGCAAACGGCCTGACGGAGCGACTGCTCGGCCGCGTTGTTCGTCGGGTCGACGTCCTCGACCGTCGCGAACGTCCACAAGGACGGCTCGATCTTGAGGACCTCGCGGCAGGTCGCCGCCGTCTTCCTCGAGCCGCATCGCGGGCCCGCTTCCAGCAGCGTACGAACCTCGCGACGCAGCCACGGCAGGGTCTCGGCCGCGAACGCGGGCCGCGACGACCCGCCGGCGCGGACCTTCGACCAGGCGTCGAACAGGACGCCGGCGTGCATCAGCAGGTCCGAACCGATCGTCGAGCCGGCGTCGCCGCGGTCGACGATCGCCCGGAAGTCGCGGCGGAGGTGGGCCCGACATACCTGGCGTCGCTCGGGCGGCAGGTGCGAGTGGGCCGAGTGGCGGTCCGACGTCACGACCCCCGGCGGCGACCGGCCCATCAGCTCCGCGAAGGCGTCGCGGCCGCGGCTCGACGCGACCAGGAAGGCGGCCAGACTCCTGGTCGAGGCCGTCCAGAGCCAGCCTCGGCCGCGTCCCTGGGGCCTGCTCGTCTCGTCGACGTTGGCGGGGATCTTGCGGATATGTTCGAGGAACTCGGCGTGGATCGGGGCCAGGGCCTCGGCCGTGCGACGCTCCAGCCCGCAGACCGACGCCGGGCCGATCGGCGGGCCGAAGAGCCCCTTCATCACGCGGGCGACGCGTCGCTTGCTCATCCGGCCCTCGCCCGCCAACGCCGCGCAGACGGCCTGCGCGCGGGGCCCGTAGCCGAGATCGGCCCCGTGCGGCCTGACGGCGGGGACCTCGAAGACCTGGCGGACGAGCGTCGCCTGCGAGGGCCTCGCCGTAGCGGCGGCAATGATCGGGCCTCGCGTCGACGACCTCGTCGGGCGCCAGCCGGATGCGGTCGTTCCGACGACGCCCCGGCTGCCCGCCGCGCCGGCGTCCCGACGGCTTCCGCGGCGGCGCCGGCCTGCGGTGCGGCGGGTCGCTCGACGGCGGCCGCGACGGGTTCGACGAGTCCCGCTTCAGGCTCGCCTTCAGGTCGGCGATCTGGACCTCGAACGAGGCGATCACGACCGCCAGGACGGCCTGCGCCTCCGGCGGGATCACGTCCCACGTCGCCCGCGGCATGCACTGCGGTCGTTCCATGCCTCGAAGACTCTCAAGCCGCGGGCCGCCGGTCAAGCACCGACCCGTGAACGGTTACGCTCGACGAATTGAACATGCCTATGCGAATGGTGATTGAGGCCCGCCTCGACGAGGCCCGCGCCTGCCTTGCGAAGTCAGACACCCCACGGCCTCGGCCCTGCGCCTCCACGACGGGCCGCCCGGCTCCACGCCGCGCGTCGCCGGGCCACCGGCGGATCGGCCTGATCGCCTCGCCCGCGTCCGCCGCGTGCTGACCGGCCGCCGATCCCGACCCCCCGGCGGCCGGGACCAGGCTCGCGGAGGCGCGACGGGCCCCTCGCCATCGCCCCCCCTGCCCCGCCCGCGACGCGGGCTCCCACGGTCCGACCGGCGGGCGGGCGTCTCGGCCTGCGTCGCAACCGCGAGGCCGGGCCCGACGCCGGATCGCGGGCCGCGCCGAATGGGACGTCGTCGCTTCGAGACGGCGACGCGATTCGAGACTTTAAATTATTTTAATATGACATAATTATATTAATAATTTCGCGCATGTCGGGCTTAGGCCTCCCGTCGCGCCCGGGGCCCGCGTCAGCCATTCGGAGGCTCGTCGAGCCGCTACGGCGGCCGCCGGCGGCCGTGACGCCCGGGTCCGGATCCCGCCCGGAACCCCGGTTTGCACGTCGCCAAAACACGACCTACTGTTGTGGTGGATGGACGATCGTGCGACGCCGCTCGCCCCGCCCTCCCGTCTAAGACGACGCTAGCCCCGCAATTCACGCGAGAGGCTCCCTCCCTGCGTGAGCTTCTCGATATCTGTGCATCGGACATCGTCGGTCTCCGAGGCGTTCGCGCATGCGCCGGCACCTCGAACCCACGAATGAAATTCATCGAAAGGGTTCGTAATGGCCTTCAACTCGATCGCGTCCCGCTTGCGAAGCTCCGCCGGCGTGCGAAAGGCCCGGCCGTCGAACGGGACGCGGCTGCGGCCCCGACTGGAGCTCCTGGAAGATCGGATCGAGATGTCGGCGGGCGGTGGCTGGGTGTCTGGCGTCCAGGCGGGCAGGCCGGGGGTGGGGGTCTTCGGCCAATACTACGGATCCTCCCAGCCGTCGGGCGCGCCGTCGTTCGTCCGGTGGGACGACCGGATCGATCTCCTCTCGCTCGGCGGCGGGTCGGGGCCGGGGGGCTCGCCCAGCCCGGGCTACACCGTCGCCGGCTCCGGGTGGTCGGCCGAATGGTCCGGCACGCTGACGGCCAACTTCAGCGAGCCTTACACGTTCGCCGTCAACTCGGCGGGCGACGGCGTCCGCTTGTGGGTCACGCCCGCCGGGCAGGAACGCGGCGCCCCCTTGATCGATAGCTGGGCGGCCCACGGCCAGACGGCCTACGCGGCCACCGTGCCTCTCACGGCCGGCCTGTACTACGACGTCGAGGTCGATTACGCCTATGGCTCGGGCTCGGTCCAGCAAGTCCAGCTCCAGTGGTCCAGCCCGAGCACCCCCCTCGAGGCGATCGAGCCCGTCACGCAGGTCGGGGTGAACGTCACGGGCGGCGACACGCTCTTCGCCAACATGGTCAACGCCACGACTCGAAACGCCTGGACGGTGCCCGGGAGCTCGAGCCAGCAGGTTCCCACGGACGCCAACCTCTGGCCGCGGGGCGACGCCACCCTCCTCTTCGGCGAGGGGGACGACACCACCACTCTCCGGGGGACCTACCTGGTCCGATTCGCCGGGATGGCGACCGTCACGGCCTCACACGCCGTCACCTGGGTCGTGGACGGGGCGACTTCGACCGGTGCCACGCTCCACGCAGGACAGGGATACGATCCTTCGACCAACACGACGACGGCCTTGATGGTCAAGGAAGCCGGGCCGACCGGCTTCAACCTGTCGTTCGTCAACACGAGCCGCGGGCCGAATCCGGGCCTGGGCGTCTCCAGCATCAAACAGGTCGGCAGCACCGTGACGGTCGCCGTCCCCTCCGTCGCCGGCTTGGCCAAGAACCAGAAGGTGACCATCGCCGGCTTCAGCGGCCCGGTCGCCCGATACAACGGGACGTACACGATCTCGAGCGTCGACACATCGACGAACACCTTCACCTACGCTCTCACCGCCCTCAATCTGCCCGCGAGTTCGGGCGGCGTGGCGATCGCGAATCCGGGTGACGGCATCACCGATCTGTTCGTGATGCGGCCGTCGACGCTGGGCGGCGACACACCGTTGCCCGCGGGCACCCTGTTCAATCCGGCCTCTCTGGCCATGTTCGCCCAGTATTCGACTCTGAGGACGATGGACGTCGCCCGTACCAACCTCACCTTGGCGTCCGACTGGTCGGATCGAACCCTGGTCTCGCACAATCTATGGAACTCCTACAAGACGCTGGGCGGGTCCGTCACGACGGGCGTGACCATGGCGCCGCAGCCCGCCGGCGTCCCGTGGGAGGTCCAGGTTGCCCTGGCGAACGAGACTGGCAAGGATATCTACATCAGCGTCCCTGTCAATGCATCGATCGAATACATCAGGAACCTCGGCAACCTGTTCGCCTACGGGAGCGACGGATTCGCCCCGTACACGAGCCGCCAGGCGAATCCCGTCTGGAAGCCGCTCAACGACAACCTCAAGGTCTACGTCGAGTTCTCCAACGAGGTCTGGAACACCGGCTTCCGTCAGTCGTCGACCCGAGGCAACGGCTGGGCCAACCAGCTGAGCCAACGGGCCCTCTACGACTTTCTGACCGGCAATCGAGACGACCCCCTGTATCCCGGCGGCGGGTCCGCCGCGTACGACGACGGGGCCGCGCTGGCCGCCTACTTCAAGTTGGACGCTGCGAAAACGGCCGCGTTCCTGGCCACCTATAGGCCCAATCCCGCGCCGGCGGGCGACGGCGGATCCCCCTCGTATTTCAACAACTCGGCGTCCCTCAACGGATTCACGACCGGCCAGGCCTGGATCGGCCTTCGGACGGCGCAGATCAGCGAAGCCTTCAAGTCGGCGTTCGGCGAGACGAGCGTCGACGCGGTCGAGATGCGCAGCCGCGTCCGCCCGCTCGTCGAATGGCAGTACGGGGGCAATTGGAGCGCCGCGCTGAACTTCATCGACGGCTTCTACGGCACCCAACGACCGGTCTCCTACTACCTGTACGGCGGCGGCGGCGGCTGGTACGCGGACGCGCACGTCGGCGGCTTCAGCGACGTGTCCTTCATCAACCACTCGTTCGCCCAAGGAACCTCCGGCTGGGCCTTCGACGGCGGTTCCGGGGTCGTCCCCAATGGATCCAGCCTGGGCAACCCCGACGCCCCCCCCCCCTTCGCCGCGATCGCCGTCGCCGGCGGCGCAAGGCAGTCCGGCGATCTCGCGACGATCACCACGACGACGCCGCACGACTTCCAGGTCGGTCAGGCTGTGAAGATCTCCGGAGTCGCCGTCAAGGGCTACAACGGTACGTTCACGATCGTCAGCGCGACGGCCACATCGTTCTCTTTCAAGACCCCCGCGACCGGCCTCGGCGAATCCGGGAGCGGGATCGTGGTGGGCGTCGCCGGCGGTAGGCAGGCGGCCTACCTCAAGCCCGGATCCGGCGTCAGTCAGAACGTCACCTTCAGCGGGGGCTACGCCGACCTCACGTTCTACGCGACCCGGGTCGTGGCCGCGGGATCGACTCGCGGCCTCACGATCACGCTGACCCCCATCGACGGCGGTCCGGCCGTCAACGAGGGCCGGCCGATCCGCCTCAGCGAGGGGGCCTTCTCCTACTCGGGGAACGGCAACGGATTCATCTGGAGCAGGACCGAGGCCTTCTACACCGGCGACTCCCCCTACACCTACACCGTCACCTTCGGCAACACGCTGCTCTCGGACACCATCTTCCTGGCCAGCCCCGCCGTCCAGACGGTGAACGGGATGTTCGACGAACTCACCCCGGAGTACAGGGCCGCCCTCGTCGACATAGGTCGAACGGTCCGATCGGACGTGGACCTCGCCCTTCAGTACGGGCTCCACGTCGTCGGGTACGAAGGGGGATTCAACTTCAATCAGAACCTCGGCAGCTACATGGACCCCAAAGGCTATCAGAGCATGGGGGCCCGCGGGTACAGCAGCAGCGTGCCGAACGTCGGCATGTACGCCAACCTCGATCCCCGCGCCGAATCGTTGGCGGTCGCGACGCTCGAGAGCTTCTACGCGTCCGGCGGGCGACTGGCGATCGTCTACCAATCCTCCACGAACATCAACAGCTGGGGGGTCGCCGCCCCGACGTTCTATGAGTGGGCTACGCCCAAGCAGGGTGCGGTGGTCCAGGTCGAGAGGACGGCGCACGCGCCTTCCCACGGGGCGGCCGCGGGCCAGGCGGGGACCTACAGATTCTGGTGGCTGTCCCCCGGAGCCAGCATGTCCAGCACCCACCTGGTCTCGGAGGGCGATTATCAGCTGAGCATCAACCTCGCCGCCAACCCCAACGCCTCGGCGACCCAGACCGCCCCCGTCGCGGTGCTCGTCGACGGGCGGCTCGTCGACACGCTGACGGTCTCCGTCCGGCAGGGCGGCACGTACCGCGTACGGGTCGACGGGCTGTCGGCCGGCCAGCACTCCATCAAGCTGGTCTATATGCTGGCCCCGGGCGCTTCGTCGATCAACATGGGCCGCCCGGGCACTCCGATCATCCAGCTGGATCGCCTCGGGGCGGCAACCCCCGTGATCAAACCGATCGTCCCCTCCATACTCCTGGTCGAGCCGAGCTCGATCACCTACGGAACTCCGCTGGGCGCGGCGATCCCTCGCGGCGTCGCCGAGGTGCCGGGCTACTTCTCCTACGATTACGAGGCGGGTGCGATCCTGACGGCGGGACTTCACACGGTCACCGTGGTGTTCACCCCGGCAGACGCGACCCATTACACGACGGTCGCCACGACGGTCGACGTGTTCGTCGCGAGGGCCCAGCCGACGATCGAACTGTCCGTGGGCTGGCAATCCGTAGGTTCGCCCGTGGGGGTCGCGGCGACCGTCGTCGGGACCCACGCCGACCTGGAGAGGCCGACGCTGCTGCTGACGTACACGTATTATTCGGGCGACGCGGCGAGCGGGGATCCGCTGCCCGAGCCGCCGAATCAGGCCGGAGTCTACACCGTCGTGGCGAGCTTCCTCGGCAGCGGGAACTACGCGCCGGCCTCGGCCCAGGCTACGTTCACGATCTACTCGACCACCCTAACCGGGCCCGTCGCCACGACCATATCCCCGATCGCAGGATCTCCGAGGAGCTCGGCCCTCACGAGCGTCGAGGTCACCTTCGGCAGGCAGATCGACCTGGGCACGTTCGACTGGCGCGACCTCTGGCTCAGTCGCGACGGCGGCCCCAATCTGATCAATGAGGCCGTGAGCATCACGCTGATCTCCGGATCGACCTACAGGATCGACGGACTCGCCGGCCTCACGACGGTGGACGGCTCCTACTCGTTCGCGGTCGACGGGCTCGGGTTGGTCACCTTCGGCGACGGCATCCTGGACGCGACGGGCGGTACCTCCGCCGAGATCGACCTCGCCTCGTGGATCATGGATTCGACCGCCCAGCCCGAGCCGACGCCCGCGCCCGAGCCGACGCCCGCGCCGACGCCCGCGCCCGAGCCGACGCCCGAGCCGACGCCCGCGCCCGCGCCGACGCCCGCGCCCGAGCCGACGCCCGCGCCGACGCCCGAGCCGACGCCCGCGCCGACGCCCGAGCCGACGCCCGCGCCGACGCCCGAGCCGACGCCCGCGCCCGAGCCGACGCCCGAGCCGACGCCCGCGCCCGAGCCGACGCCCGCGCCGACGCCCGCGCCGACGCCCGCGCCGACGCCCGCGCCGACGCCCGCGCCCGAGCCCGAGCCGCTGACCTTCCTCGACCTCGGCCCCGACGGGCTCTGGGTGTCCAGCGTCACGCAGGGCGTTCGCAAAATCCACGACGCCAATCCGAAGAACGTCGTCGCTTCGAGCAACCAGGCCGCGTACGTCGACTTCGGCGTCGCCGGCCTGTGGGCCTGGGACGAACGGCGGGGATTCCGGCGACTCTCCGAGTCCAGCCCGCAGGACTATGTGGTCATGAACGACGGCGGCCCCCGCGCCGAGGACGTCCTGCTCGTCGATCGCGGGCCCTCCGGACTCTGGCGCTGGAGCGAGAGCCAGGGCTTGGTCCGCATCAACCACGTCGACCCTCGCTCGATCGTCGTCGACCGCCAGGACGCCTACGTCGACTTCGGCCACGGCGGCCTCTGGCGGTATCGCGACGCGGCGACGCCCTGGTCGAAGCTCAACGACGCGGTGCCGGAGTCCATGTCCGCCGACGGCGTGCTGTTCCTGGACTACGGCGCGCAGGGGACCTGGAGTTGGGCCTCCGCCCAGGGCTGGCGCAAGGTGGGTAATGGAAATCCCCAGGCGATCACCTCCTCCGGCGGCTCGCTCTTCGCCGATTACGGCGCCGCCGGCGTCTGGGGCTGGACCGACGCCGCCGGCTGGTTCCAGATCAACGCGGCCGACCCGCGTTCGATGCGGGCGGCGGGCGGTACGCTGTTCCTGGACTTCGGCGCCCACGGCCTCTGGTCGTGGACGTCGGCCTCGACGCCCGCCGCGGCGTCGCGGCTCACGAGGCTGACCGACGCGGCCGTCGACTCGTTCGTCGTCGGCCGAGGGGGCGATCGGGTGGTCGTCGACGCGGGCGCCGCCGGCGTCTGGGTCTGGACCCGCGACGGCTACCGCCGCCTCAACGCCGCGAACCCCAAGGGCATCGCCGTGACCGCCTGACCGCGTCGCACGCCGCGGATCTTCCCGATCGGGCGGAGCACCGGTTTGGCCGTGGCCCCGCCCGCCGCTCCCCTCCCCGCCGCGCGGCCTCGCCCCGAATCCGAACCGGGGGCCCAGCCACCGCGGTGCAAGCCCGGCCGCGAGGCCGTCGGTATGGCTCGACGCAACATCAGCCTCCCTGCAACCGGACCGCAAGGGGACGCGAGGGGAGGTCCGGGCGGGGCCGACGACCATGCGGCGCGGGGACGCGGACCGGCCCCCCGGCTAGGCGTTCCGGAATTCATCGACGCGAGGATCCCGGCCCGCTCGCTCCGCCAGGGCACCTTGGGTGGGGTCGGCCGGCGTCTCGATCCTTCGTCAGTCGTTCTCCAGCGAAGCGCGGCGAAGGATCGGGTCGCTTCGGATCGACCCGAGGCGAGGGCCGCCCTCGGCGAGGGGACGCGGGGGTGGTAGCGACCGTTCGGGCGAAAGGTCCGGCGAGTGGGGCGACGGCGAGCCGGCCGCGTAGGCCGTCGAGGTCGGCGAAGTAGAAGGCTGATCCGGGGTGGATCCAAGCCTTCGAGGATCGACCGAAACCGCCGGGGGCGAGCCCGATTCCGCGGTGTAGACGGGCGATCGCCGTTTTTGATTTCGACGTCCGTGCGTCCATGAGGCCGCGCCGATCCTCGGGACGCGCCCCATGGCGTCCGGCAGTCCGCTCGCCTACGGCCGGAGGAAGCATCCGCAGGGGCCGCAACGCCCCTAGTCGGCCCGGTGCGCATCGCATTTCACGCCCCCGTCGAGCCTCGCCGCCAGCGCCCGGGCGTCGACCTTCGCGAGGCCGCGAGGCGGACCGCAGACGCCGCCCGAGTCGTGATCGAGGGATGGGCGCCGGCCGCAGTCGGGGCCCTCGCGATGGCCTCGCCCGAGACCGCTCGAGGACGATGAGGGCGGGTCGCGGGGAGGGAGCCTTGCCAAGTCTCCCACGCTTGGGGGGTCGTCTGCGAGCCCTCGGTCCGCCCCCTCCCGGCTCGCGCGCGCCTGCCTGCAGGGCGATCCAGACGGGGCGCGTCCCGATGTCGTCTTCGGCCCGGTCCCGCCGAACGTCCCCGCGCGCCTCGCGTCGTGCTTGTAGAACGTCGAGGGCGTCGCCGGCGCCATCGAGGCGGTCCGGGCGACGCAGTCCTCGCCGCGGCCTCCAGCAGCCTCGCCCGGCGGAAACGCTTATGCGGCTCCGGGCGAGTCGGCGAAGCTCTCCGGCCTGTATGTGGTGACCGGGGCCGGCGTGATCGGCCGTCGCTCGATTGCGGCGGGGCGACGACCGCCGACCATCGCCGGGGAGGCCGAGCCGCCTCCGCGATCCCGACCTGATCCGGCAGGAAGTGGCCCAGCGTCGGACGAAGTCGACGACGCGCGGCGTTAACGGCCTGCGAGTCCGCCCCTAGGCGTCGTCGATCGAGACGCCGGCGTCAGCCGACCCGGTTGACGTTCCATTTGGGCAGCGCCTTGTCGAGGACCTCTTCGGCGATCTCGCTGATCTTCCGCCCCCGCTGGTAGGCCAGCATACGGAGCCGGAAGTGGACGTCTTCGGAGAGGTAGATGCGCCGCCCCTCCAACTTGACCTCGGTCGTCGCGCCGGCCTTCCGGCTGCGGACTCGGCGCGGGGTCTTCACTTCGGCCGTCGTCCCGTCGGCCTGATCGTCGCCCCCCTGCCCCGCCTCGACGGCGGCCAGTTCGGGCGCGGCGTCGTCAAGCGGCGCGGTCGGTCGGAGGATTCCCGCCGGGATCGACGATCCGGTCTTTCGCTCGGCCATTGATGATCTCCCGAGTCAGGGCCTTGTAAGCGGTCGCCCCGACGCTCGTCGGCGCGTAGGTGATGACGGATTCGTGGCGGGCGTGGGCTTCCTCGATCTTGATCGAGCGGGGGACCTTCGTATCGAAGACGAGCCCCCCGAACGCGGCCCGGAGCTGGTCTTCCAGGTCCCGGCAGACGTTGTTCCGCTCGGCCAAGGTGACGACCACGCCGGCTATCCGAAGCTTCGTGTTCCCGAGGTAGCGGCGGACCTGGGCGACGTCGTCTTGAAGCTGACCGAGGCCCAGCACGCCGAAGATGCCCGGGTTGAACGGCACGATGAGTTCTTCGACGGTGGTCAGGACGTTCGTCGTCAGCAGCGACCGCGTCGGCGCGGTGTCCACGAGGACGAAGTCATAGCGATCGGCGACGCCTTCGATCGCCGCACACAACCGCCGCTCACGTCCGATCTCGCCCGCCAGAACCACGGCCGCGTCGGCGAGCGTGGCGTCCGCCGGCAGCACGTCCACGCCCTTGAAGTGGGAAGCGACGATGGCTTCGTCCGCGCCGTCGCCTTCCACCAGGACGTCGAACAGGGACGGCCGACGCGGCTTCTCGCCTTTCAGGAGGACGAAGGACGCGTTGCCCTGGGGGTCCGTGTCGACGACGAGGACGCGACTCCCCTGCCCTCCCAGGACGGCGGCGACGTTCAGCACGGACGACGTCTTGGCGACGCCGCCCTTCTCCGACACAAATGCGATCGACCTCATCCGTAAGGCCCTCCCTGATCATGGACATCGGTCGCGGGTCTATGGGTCTTGAGCCTTTCGACCTCGCGGACCCGTGACCCCCGGGACTTCCAAGTCCGAGGGGCTTTGAGCCCCGGAGCTTTCGACCCCGCCGGCCTTCGACCCCAAGAGGTTCCGGAATCGAAGCCTTCCGGGTCCGCAAGCCTGCGGAATCCGGGGCCTGTGGGCTCATGAGTCCGCGAGTCTGGGAGCCTCGGATCCTGCGGACCCGTGGGCCCATGGGTTCGTGAGTCTCGGGGGTCCGGGGCCTGTGGAATCGTGGGCCGTTGGGCCTGCAATCTCATGGGCCGGAAGCCTCGCAGGATGCGGGGCCCCTGAACCTGCGGGTCCGCGAGCCTCGGAGCCCATGGGCGCGAGGGATCGCGAGCCCGGGGGCCTGTGACCTCGAAGGCGCACGAACCCAAAGGCACCCGAGATCGAAGGCCCTTGGTTCCAGAGGCATCCAAGCCCAAAGGCATTCGATCCCAGAGGCACGGGAGTTCAACGGCCTTGGAGCGCACGAGCCCACGATGCCACGGGCCTTCGGATCCGGTCGGCTCGTCGGGGTTCAACTGGACGGGGCGGGGGAGGGGCCCCCGGGGGCCTTCCCGCCGTAACGCTTCCGCACCTCTGCGAGTTGCCTTTGAAGCTCAGCAGGGGTCATCCGACGGCGGCCCGGGAGCGGCCCCCAGGCCGCCCGCCTGGCGTCCTTGAAGCAACCCACGGCCATTCCCTCGACGATCCGCCTAACGTCGTCCTGGGGCGTCCTGGACGGTCCTGACGGGGGCGACGATCGGCGGGGTTCCTCGGATCGTTGGGGAGGGGGCTCGGCGGGCGTCGGCGGGGCGGGGGAAGGGACCGGCTGGCGGAAACCCTTGCGGCCCGCTTCGATCATCGCCCTGAGGAACCGGGCGGCTTCCGCCGGCTCGGGGACCACGCTTTCCGGATCTTCCTCGGTCGAGAGAATCGGGGCGGTCTGATCCTGGACCTGTGTCGAGCTCTGGTTAGTTAGATGCTCGCGCCTAACCTCCTTAGGCGCTGGCGTCGGACCCCTTAGATCCTCGCGCCTAACGGACGCCTGTTCAGTTAGACTCTCGCGCCTAACCCCCTCCCAGGCCACGAGGATCCCGGTGCGGATCCGGCCCCCGGCGGTCAACTCGCGTCGGATCAGGCCGGCGGATTCCAACCGTCCGAGGGCCCGACTGATCGTCATGGGGCATCGGCCGAGGATGCGGCCCATCGTCGCGTTGCTGAGGCGGGAGCGCCAACCGCGAGACTTGGCGTTGTCCAGGATCAGCACGAACGCCGCACGGGCGGTCTGATCCAGCTTGAGGCCGTCCAAGCCGGTCGGGTCGGCTCGGAAGGGAAAGGGGATTTGGCGGGTCGCGCCGCGCTCTTCGCGCACGACCGCCTTGACTCGCAGGGGGCTGGAGTGGATCATTGGTTCTACCTGTTGATTTTCTAGCCCGGCCGGTGTTGGTCGCACCGTCCGGGCTTTTTCCATTTCGAAGCGTGGCGATTCTCGCGCGCATCCGGGCTTGATGCCAGGGGGGCGCGGCCGGTCGGTTCATCGCTTAAGCGGGATCACCACCAGCGTCCCCGACCGTCACTTCTTCGCCCGACCCTCTATCGCTTCCGCGACGAGGATGCGGGCCATCGCCGCGAGGCTCAAGTCCGCCTTGGCGGCCTCCAGCCTCAGGAGCCGGTGCGTATCCTCGTCGAGTTCCAGGCGGACGGCCCGGAGTTTCGTTTCGGCGGCCGGCATTCCGGCGTCCCCCTTCGTCGTCTTGCGAGCCATCGGCTTTTGCTCCCTGGGTTGCGTTCGCCCACGACAGCATACCGACGCACCGCCCCGAATGGCGCGCCGTATCCTACCGCGCCCCCGGATCGCGCGTCAACGCTGTACAAATCGGTCGGCATGTTGCCTATGCAACATTTGCAACAAATCTTCACGATGTAACCTATTAAGCAAATGCAACGCAACAGGAATTTTGACATTTTCGTTGACGGTGTAACGGAAGGTCATCATCCATGAGTCGCACGAATCCTGATGCGACCGAGACGTAAAGACGAGCGACAGCGGGCCCCACGTGGGGCCCGCGAGGGCGAAGACGCAACCGGGGAGAAAGCCGCGATGAGCACGATCGGCGAGATGGTCAGATTCACGGGCGAGACGGTCGGCGGGGGGTTGATCGACGTCGACCTGTATTTGACGACCGAGGCCACCGAAGGGGCCTTGCTCGCGAGGCAACCCTACCTAATGGGGCCGGGCTGGGTACGTCGGCCGTCGACGCTCCTGGCTGGCCTCATCCTCTATCTGAGGGACGACGCCCCCGCCGACGCTTGAGACGGGGCGGCTCTGGGA
The DNA here is from genome assembly GCF_011064595.1 of Paludisphaera soli. GTDB lineage: Bacteria > Planctomycetota > Planctomycetia > Isosphaerales > Isosphaeraceae > Paludisphaera > Paludisphaera soli. The sequence continues at coordinate 18,442 of NZ_JAALJI010000043.1, forward strand.
AGCTTGCGACCCGACCCCCGCCGGCCGGGGGGTGAGCTTCCCAGAGGTTGGAAAATCAGATCGGCATGCCTTGAGGATCATTTCAAGCGCCTAAAATCAACCCCATTTATGTTGTTTGCCAACAGAGACTTGCGGCGTGACCTATGCCAAAAAGCTTGACAGGTCTCAGATTGCGGATGAGATGGGCGAGACGGACGACAAAGAGGCCCGTCGATGACGCCTCCCCGGAGATCCAGAATGCCCGCCCTCAGACGAAACGCCCGGAAGCCCTCCCCATCGGAAGCCGTCCGATGCACGCCCGACCCTAGTTCGCTCGACGTCGAGCGGCTGGGCGACACGCTCGACCAATGCCTCAGTCGTCGCGAGGTCGCGACCGCCCTACGGACGACCGGGACTTGCGTCCATAGGTGGACGCACGGCGGCTGTCTCGGCAAGGACGGCCGGATGCACGTACTCCCCGCCATCAAGGTCGGGAATCGCTATCTGACCCACAAGCGGGACCTGGCCGCCTTCATCAAAGCCATCAACCGCCCCGCCTGACCGACGACGTCCGTCGGCCTTCCTGATCTTAGCCTCACCGACCACGCGCCGTCCCCGCCGGCTCGACGTGCCCCGCTGCGCCTTGACCTTTCATCATGGAGAGCAGGAATGAGCAATCACGAATTCGACGCTAACGGCGTCTGCAACGCCGAGTTCGCCGAGCTTGAGGCCGCCCTCGACGCGGTCGCAGACGACCCCGTTTGCAGGCTGTGCGGCGGTCCGGCGGACTTCATGGGCATCTGCGTCCCGGACCGAGTCGCGGGCGAACGGGCTTTCCCGTTCGCCATCTGCCCGGACTGCCGGGAGGTCCCGGGCTGGGGGCGGGCGCTCCAGGACTCGTTCAAGGACGACTCCGAGGGCGTGAGCTTGAAGCGGACCGCTGCCGCCACGCTGGCGGGCGTTTGACGACATCCGAGGTTCAACCCGGGGCACGGCCCCGGAAAGAGATTCGCAGCACATGAGAGTCAACGACGACATGACCGGCTTCGACGACGATGCCGACTGCAACGACTTCGACGACGCTCCCGACGTGGCGTGCGTCGTCGAGCTTGACGCCCTCGACGCTGTCCCGGCTGAGCTTCGGCGTCTTCCGCGATGGGTCGTCTGGCGGACGATCGTCCGGAACGGCAAGGCCACCAAGGTCCCGTTCCAAGTGGGCGGATCCGCCGCCTCGACGACCGACCCGGCGACCTGGACGACGTTCGACGCGGCTGCGAAAGCCTTTCGCGAGGCGGCCCCCGGCCGGCTCGATGGTTTGGGCTTCGTGTTCACCGGGGGCGACCCTTACGTCGGGGTCGACTTCGACGGCTGTCTGATGGACGGCGGGGAGATCGCCGGATGGGCCCAACTGTGGCTCGACCGCCTGCGAGGCGGCTACATGGAGGTTTCGCCGAGCGGCAAGGGCGTCAAGGTCTGGGTTCGCGGCAAGCTCTCCGGGGGCGGCTCCAAGCGTCAGGTCGGTGAGGGCGAGCGTACGGCGATCGAGGTCTACGACGAGAAGAGGTATTTCACGGTCACAGGCGTCGCCTTGGGACGCCCTGACGGGGCGATCCCGGAGCGGCAAGAGGTCGTCGACGACTTGTACCGCTGGGTGAAGGAACGGCCGTCCGAGAGGTCTGAGACACCCCCGGCGAACCGGACGGGGGGGCTTCGCGTCCGGGACACGTCGGGGCCCATGACCGACGAGCAACGGGCGTCCGCCTATCTGGCGAAGGTCGATCCAGCCATCGAAGGTCAGGACGGATCCGGGACGACGCTCCGGGCGGCCATGATCGGCCCCGGGTTCGACCTGGCGCCCGACGTCGCCTTTCGGCTCCTGAGGGATGAGTACAACCCTCGCTGTGAACCGCCGTGGTCGGACAAGGATCTTCGCCGCAAGGTCGATCAGGCGTACCTGAAAGAAGGCCGCCGGGGTTGGTTGCTCGACGCGGGCGGGGGTCGGACGGGGCAGGGGGGCGACGAGGCGGAAAGCCTGGACGCCGTGCTCGCCCGGAAGGCCCGGACCGACATGGGCAACGGGGAGCGGTTCGCGGCCCGCCACGGCGGCGACGTGCGGTACTGCAAGCCGTGGGGCGACTGGCTCGTCTGGGACGGCCGGCGGTACGCCGTGGACCGGACGGGGGCCGTCCAGCGCCTGGCCAAGGATACGGCGCGCAGGATCCTCGTCGAGGCGGCAACGCTCGACGGCGACGATCAGAAGCGCCTCGCCGACCACGCGATTGCTTCCCAGTCGAAGACGCGCATCGACGCCATGATCGCGATGGCGGCGACCGAACCGGGGATCCCCATCCTGCCCGAAGAGATGAACCGGGACGGCTGGCTGCTCAACTGCCGGAATGGGACGATCGACCTGCGGACGGGGGAGCTACGGCCCCACGATCGGGCCGACCTGATCACTCAGCTATGCCCGGTCGACTTCGACCCGGACGCGGAATGCCCTCAGTGGGAAGCGACCCTCGACCTGTTCTTCGACAAGAACCAGGCCCTCATCGCCTACTGGCAACGCGTCTGCGGCTACGCGCTCGTCGGCGTGGTCCGCGACCACGTCATGCCGGTCTGCTACGGGGACGGGTCCAACGGCAAGAGCACGATCCTGGGGACGCTGCTGGACGTCCTGGGGACCTGCTACGCCATGAAGGCGCCGCCCGCGATGCTGATGGCGAAGGCCGTCGAGTCGCACCCGACGGACCGGGCCGACCTGCACGGGAAGCGGCTCGTGGTCGCCATCGAGACCGAAGCCGGGCGGCGGCTCGACGAGGTCATGGTGAAGGAGTTGACGGGCGGCGACCGGATCCGGGCCCGACGGATGCGGCAGGACTTCTGGGAGTTCTCGCCGACGCACACGATCATCATGGCCACGAACCACAAGCCCGTGGTCAAGGGGACGGACAACGGCGTGTGGCGTCGGCTCCGGATGATCCCCTTCGCGGTGAAGGTCGACGCGGCGAACGCGGACACCGCGATGCCGGACAAGCTCCGGGCCGAGTTCCCCGGGATCCTGGCGTGGTGCGTCCGGGGCTGCCTGGCGTGGAAGGAAGTCGGCCTCGCCGAACCGGACATCGTCTCTAAGGCGACCGCCGAGTATCGGTCCGAACAGGACGTCGTCGGCCTGTTCCTCGGCGATCGGGCGTTGCTGGATCCGTCGGTCAAGAGGCGATGCAGCGAGGTCTACCAGGCTTACCAGTCGTGGGCAGAGTCGGCTGGAGAACGGGCGATGACGCTCCGGGCCTTCGGCGACGCCATGAAGGAACGCGGCGTCGAGACTAAGACGAGCAACGGCAAGTGGTACGTCGGCGTAGGGCTGAAGCCCCTTGGTTCGGGGCAGGCGGAGCGCGACGACGAGCGATCGGAACAGTGGAACAGATAGTCGCGTGACCGACTGTTACGCTGTTCTGGGCTTCCCGGGCGATCGTTCCAACTCGGCAAACCCCGTAGGCTGAATGGTTTACGATCGCCCGGCCGCCCCCCTCGGAACAATGGGCCTGGAATCCCCTATCAACGGCCTTGAGTCCTACGTGAGGGGCGTTAATGCCAGAAACAGGGTCCAGTGTTCCAATCGTTCCAAGGGATCGCAGGGTCGGCCCCATGCCGGGCATCGAGGGGGTAGGGGGGGCAAAAATGTTAGAGCGATCATCGACCCCGTACCGAAGCCGTCCCCGCTTGCGTTTTGATGCGCCGTTCGGACCCCGAAATCCGGGGACAAAGGTGAGTTCGTCCCCTCTAATACGCGACAACACTCCGCAAGTCGATTGCGGGGCAGTCGCATCACGTTTCGGGCGAAGGGGTTGGGAGCCGATTGGGCCGGGTGCGATCCCATCCCGCGCCATGTCGCAGCCCTCTTAGCGACTTGAACGCGCGATCACAACCCCCCTTCTGGGGAGCTGAAAACGGGTCGAAAGCGAGGTGTCGAAGTCCATTTCCGAGCAGTCGCTTCGTCTTGGAATCCCCTTTATGTTTCGCTCGCGAGCGACGCCGTCGAGGCGTTCACCCGATGACGAACTTGTCGCGGTGCTGCTTAATGAATTGGTCGAGCGTTGTCAGCGGCACGCCCCAGCTACGAACGGCATCGAGGTCCACCTTATAGCCCTCGACGTTGTCCCAGACTTGGCCCCTGACCATCAGCGAGTGGTAGCCTTGTGCGACCAACTCGTCCTCGGAGAAGGTGAGAGCCGAAACCGGCTTTCCGGTGACCTCTGCAATCTTGGCTGCAACCTCGACCAGAGTGACGCAGTCTGCGGAGAGGTCAATCTCGTGACCGTGGAAACGCTCCGGGTCGGCGAAGGCGGCGGCCGCGAACGCCCCGATATCTTGGGCCGCAATCCAGTCGAGGCGGGTGTCCGGCTCAATCGCGGTCTCGAACCGACCGCGTTCCGCAAGCGAGGGGAACATGAAATCCACCATCGGCGGCACCAGGTCTTCCATGATTAAGGCAGGCTTCAGGATGACCCAGTGGGGGAAGCCCCGCGTCTTGACCATCTCGTTCACGGCCGCCTTGTTGTTCCAGTAGAGAGGCTCCCAGCGTCCCTCATCCCAGCCGATGAAGTTCTCCTGGTCACCCGCACGAGCGACCGAGGTGTGGACGACCATGCTGACGCCCGCTCGGTGAGCAGCCTCGACCAATGCCTTGCCGGTCACAATCTCGGTGTCCGGGTCACTAGGCTGCGACCCCATCTGCATCGAGAAGACCCCGCCCACCCCGGCCAATGCCGCATCGAGGCTGGCGGGGTCGTTGAAATCGCCCTTAACGACTTCCACGCCACGCTCGGCGAGTGCCCGTCCGGCGGCCGACTGGGGGTCTCGTGTCATCGCACGAACTGTCCGACCCGCTTGCTGCAACGCCCGTACGACGGCTCCACCCTGTTTTCCCGTAGCTCCCGTGACGAGAATCGGGCTGCCCGTTTCGTTCGACATAAAGAACCTCTCACCAAGCGGATAAGCCAAGCCCGGCACCACTCGCTGAGTCCTGCTCGCGAGGGTAGAGCGTTGAAAGGAGCAATGAGAGAATGGTACTCCAGCTCAATACGAAACTCAAGAGTTTCGGTACTACCAAGTATCGCAATGTCCGGGTACAGTAGCGTGATGGCCGACCAGACCAACCAGCACCGCCGCCGTCTCCCACCGTCCGCACGGGGACGTGCCCAAGACATAAGCCGCGACGAACTCATCATCGGAGCGACGCTCAAGCTCCTTGGCGAGGTCGGATACAACGCCCTCAAGATGTCCGACGTGGCTTCGCAAGCCGGGGTATCCAAGGCGACGCTTTACCGACGGTGGACCGCGAAGGCGGACCTCGTCGCCGATGCGGTCGCCACGCTCAATCCGTTCCTCCCGCCCGACTACCCCGGCACATCCCTGAGGGATGACCTCCTCGCCCTGATGGAACGGGCCAGCACCTGCGGAGACCGCTCCGACGTCGTGACCGCCACGATGGAGATGGCGAGGTCGAACCCGGACCTCTACCGGACGTTGAGCGAGCGATTCACCACTTACGTCCGTCGCGAGATGGGCTCGCTCGCGGTGCGTGCGGTAGAGGAGGGGTTTGCGGCCTTGTCGCCCGTCGAGCTGGACCATGTCAGCGAAACGGTCGTGGCTTTTGTAACCCACCTATCCAGCCCGGCGTCGAAGACAATCCCCCGAGAGCGTCTCATCGGCGTGGTTGACCACGTCTTGACCGTTCTGATTACCGGGTCACGTCAGTCGGGGTAGCCAGCCGGCCAACCGTCGCTCGGCCCAGTCAGGCGGTTTTGCCGGAGATAATTCGACCTCGATGGCCGAGCTTGCCGAGGAGTTGAAAGCTCGGCACTCCGTCTTGGAGTGCCCCGGAATTCAATCCTCAGCTCACATGTACAAGGCACGATTTAGACGGGTGAGATAGTCCGCGTCAGGATTGGTCGTGGAGGAACCAAGCCGTTCTTGGACTGCTGCTATCGCCATGTCACGCCGCTTGGGCAACCGCGACGCCTCGGCCGCCGCCAACGCGGCCGGCAGCTCCGCGAGCGTGAGGTCGGTGCAGTAGCAGGGGGCACCGGGCTGCTGCCTCCACGAGTCCGCGAGCGTGCCCGCGTCGTAGGCGTCGAACCCCGTCTCCTCGACGAGCTGCATCCCCACCTTGCGGTCCGACTCCCGGTCGGCAGCGATGGAGAGGGCAATTCGACCCGGGCTCCCCGGGGGCTTTCCCAACCGGGCGAATGAGTCGGAACCGATTGAGTTCCATGCCTTGACGAAGGGCCTACCCAGCTGCTCGGACACCCACAGGCTCTCGACCTGGCCGGCCTCGATGGCGTCAATCTTGCCGTCCCGATGCGGGTAGTAATTTGACGTGTCGATGAGGACCGCATCGGCCGGCAGCTTGGCGACCAACGGGGCGATGGACGGGATGTTCTTTAGGGGGATGGAGATGACCAGCACGTCGACATCCGCCGCAGCTTCAGATTGCGAGACCGCCCGTGCACCGGAGGCCAGCACGTCGGCCCCGATGGTCTCCGGGCCGCGGGAGTTGGCCACCTTCACGTCATGCCCCCCCGCACTCCATACGAGGGCCAAGGTCTTGCCGATGTGGCCGGTGCCGAGGATTCCGATTTTCATGATGCTTCTCCTTCTGTTTGTTGGTCGGAAGATGATTCGGCCTCGCCCTTACGAGGTCTCGCGAGCCCGTTCAGGGTGTCGCGGAGCTCGGCGGCCTGGGCATGCGTGAGACGGCAAGCCGTCTCAATCTTCCCGGGCACCGAGCACGCCTCCTCGCGGAGGGCACGGCCCGCGTCGGTCAAGTCGATGAGGACGCGTCGCTCGTCGGCCGAGTCCCGCGTGCGGGTCACGAGCCCGGCGGTTTGTAGCCGCTTGAGGAGCGGCGTGAGCGTCCCGGTATCCATGCCGAGGACGAGGCCGAGGTCCCCGACGCTCCGGGGGGCATCCTCGTAGAGTGCGAGCATGACCAGGAATTGGGGGTAGGTCAGGCCGAGCGGCTCCAGGAACGGGCGATGGAGCCGGATGACCCGATTCGCGGCACCGTACAACGCGAAGGAGAGTTGCCTCCCGACGCGGAGCCACTCCTCGTTCTTGGTCGATGGGTCGCCTGATGGTTTGCTTGGCATTGCGAACTCCTCTGGCAAGCAATTATATCGTTCACGATATAATAAGGCAAACGGCAAGTTGATTCGGGAGCGAGAGCGAGTCTTCTTTGCCGGAGATAATTCCCTTCATCTTTGGCAAAATCCAGCTCCGAGAGGGTTGAGGTTTGGGGCAGCTATAGCCGAGGGATTCGCCGTGGACGCCGAAGGCCCCCCGAACGACGTGACCCGACCGCGGGACGAGGACCTCGCCGGGGTCGTCCGTCGGTTCCTCGCCCGGCTCGCCGAAGACCCGTTCCTCGTCCTCAGGGTCTCCGACGAGGGGACCGGGGGCTACGTCGAGGTCCTCAACCACGACCTCCGCCACGACGAGCGGGACGAGGAGCAGGGCATCGTCTTCGCCGTCGACGGCGTGCCCGTCGTCCGCACACCGACCTGGGACCTGGAGATGTCCTTCCTCTGGCCCGTGGAGCCCGAGCCCGAGCCGGTCGCCGCGTTCGCCCCCGTCGCCCGACGCCTCGGCTTCCCGCCGCCCCGGGTCAGGCGGGGGGACGTCGTGTTGATGCACGAGTCCTACCCGACCGTGCCCCGGGCGTGGCGGTCGGTGCAGGGCCTGGACGCCGAGGCCATCGCCCGGCTCTGCCTCGACGTCCTCCGGGACGTGTTCGGCCGGGGGCCCTCGCATCGCCTCCGGGCCTCCGTGGGCTACGAGTAGCCCGGGGCGACGCCGCTGACGACGGGGAGGGATGGGCCCGTGGGCATAAACGTGACGATGATGTTCGAGCGGGAGGTGACGGGCGTCCTGCACCGGTGCGTCGAGGGCTGCGACCTCGCCAAGGGCAAGACCGTGGAGACGCTAGGCCGCATCGCCCAAGAGACCGGGGTTCGGCCCATCGACGACTTCTACCGGGACACCCTCCTGGAGCACCTGCCCGAGGAGGCCCGAGTCGCCATGACGCTGGGCTGCTGGAGCGAGGAAGAGTGGGGGCCGAGGCCCGACGACCCCGAGCCGAACTGGTACGACCCGGCCGAGGGGCTGGCCAGCCTGCGGGCCCTGCTCGGCCATCTTCGGGGACACCCGAGGGCGATTCGCAGGGGCGTGGACGAATTGGAGGAGATGGAGCGGGCGTTGGCGGCCGCGGCAGCTGAGGGGGTTCGCTTCCATGTTTACTTCGATGTATGAGCCCCGGCCGGCTACGTCAGTTAGCCGGAGATGACCCCTTTGCCTTGGCTCATCAGGTCGAGGGATGCCCCTCGGACCCTGTGTCAAAAACGCTCGTTTTTGAGACTACCTCGCCTAAAGCGAAACGGCCCTGCTCGGTGAGAGCAGGGCCGCGTCTGATTCGCCGACTTTTGGTTCAGAGGGGATGTCGCCCCGCTCATTTGGACCGCCGCTCCCTCAGCCGTGACCAGTAAACTTCGTACGCCCGGAGCTTTTCGAGGTTCGGCGTCGGCCCGGCCTGCGGCGACTTGCCGAAGGTCATTGCCTTCATCTCCTTGGGGTCAAACGCGGGCCACTCCGGCAGGCCGGGGCCGTTGGGGTCGCCGTTCGCGGCGAAGTTCACCCAGTAGGACATGACCGCGTCCGACATCGCCACGTTCTCTTGCGTCGCCTTGGGCATGAACCAGCCGCCGAGGTTGCCGAAGACGAAGGCGACCTCAGCCCCGTGCCCGGCCTCGCCCGGGGCGGCACCGTAATCGAAGTAGTAGAGATACGCCTTGTGCTTGCCCTTCTCGGTCTGGAGCCTCGCCCACGCCCAGGTCGACGTCCCGAAGAGTAAATCGCGGAGCATGTCGCGTGCGGACCGCGATGCTTCCGCGGCGGTCGCGTGCGGGTAGGCGGCCAGGAACGCCGCCGCGTCCTCCTTGTAATTGTAATTCATGCGGACTTCCTTCTCGAACTCCGCCGGCGTCTTCCTGGGCGAGCCGAATAGGCCGCCGTCGTTGGAGGTATAGCCGACGAGCACCGGAGTGTCGTTGAACCGGCCGGTCTGATAGAGCGTGTAAGGGTCGCCGACGATGGTCTCGCCGTCCGCCACCGGCCAGGGCAGGCCGCCGGAGTTGCCTTTCATGACCGCGTCGGCACTCAGGGCACGGGCCGCCTTGATGTCCTTCACGCCGAGGCTCGCCAGGAACCTCTTCCCCTGCTCCTCAGCGAGCGGGAGCGACTGAATCAGCCCGGGCGACTCGTCCGCGGCGGACTTGATGGGGGCCATCGCCCCGCCGCTCTGACAGATGGCCCGCTGGAAAAGCCCCCTGGCCAGGGGCGATTGGGCGAGGATGCTGACGGACGTGCCGCCGGAGGACTGGCCGAAGACGGTGACCCGGTCGGGGTCACCGCCGAACCGGGCGATGTTCTCCCTGACCCAACGCAGGGCAGCCACCTGGTCCTGGATGCCGTAGCAGCCGGAGCCCTGGCCGCTCTCCCGGCTCAGCTCGGGGTGGGCCAGGAAGCCGAACACGCCGACGCGGTGATTGAAAGTGACTAGCACGACGCCCTTCTTCGCCAGGTTCGACCCGTCGGAGAGGGCGTCACCCGCCCCGCCGCCGTTGAACGCCCCTCCGTAAATCCACACCATCACCGGCCGCCGCTCGGTCGCGTCCTTGGCGGGCGTCCAGACGTTGAGGTACAGGCTGTCCTCGCTCGGACTCGACCCGAATGCCAACTTCGCCAGGGCCGACTGCATGGGCGGGGGCCCAAACCTGTCAGCCTTCCGCACGCCTATCCACGGCTTGACGGGCTGGGGTGGCTTCCACCGGAGTTCGCCCAGCGGCGGCTCGGCGAACGGGACGCCCTTGAAGACGCGGATGCCGTCGTCCCGCTTAACGCCTTCGATGGTCCCGCCGGTGACCTGGACGCGGTCGGGCTCACCCCTTTCCCGAGCCGGGGCCGCAGGCATGGCCAGGGTGAGGAGCATGATGGGCAGGCCGCAGCAGCAGAGCGGGCTGAGCACGAAGATACCTCCGAGAATCCAGGGCCATCGCCGCCGCTTGGAAGGGTCGCGTTCGGTCATCCCCACGCACCTCTAGTGCGACGACGCATGGCCGGGGAGCCCTTCATCGGGCTCACGAGCGACGGCGATGGTGCTAACCTCGAAATACCCATCAACGTTGGGCAAAGTTTCGGCCCCGCCGACCTCGCCCACTAGGTCAAGCGATGCCCCTTCGGTCATTGTGTCAAAAACGCCCGTTTTTGGGACGCCCGAATCGAGCCCGACGGGCAGGCGGAGCCCGGCTGGAACTCGCTTCACTTCCCGTCTCGAAATCATGGTCCGAGAATTCGCCCGGATGGACGAGTTGCGACACGCGGCCGGGACGCAAGTCTCCAGAGCCCGGTCCGAACCAGACATCGGCCCGAAAAGACGCCGATAGGCCCCGACGCAAGACCCTCCCCGCCCCGGTCCGATTGCCGAACATGACGCCCTTCAAGTCCGGCGAGCGATACGCCCCCCGGCGCGACATGCCGAGGGCGGGGTGGGAGGCGGGCGGGTCAGATCGGGACGTCGTGCGAGGCGCCTTCCTTCAGGCTCCGCCGCCGCTTGTCGTAGATCTGGGTCGTCGTCACGTGCCGATGCCCCAGCAGGTCCTTCACCTTGACGATGTCGACGCCTGCGTCCAGCAGCAGGGTCGCCGTCGTCGCGCGGATCGAGTGCGGGGAGTAGACGCACCGCTTCTCCTTCCGCGCCGGCCCCTCCTCGCCCGCGACGCCTTCCTCGACCGTCGAGCCCGGGAGCCTTGCGAGGTAGCCCCGGACGAGGTTGTACATCGTGACCAGGCCGATGGCCCTCTCGCCCAGCTCCGCCTTCCTCGAGTGTCGCCGGGCGCGGAAGAGGGGCCCCTTGGCCAGCCCGGCCTTCGCGAGGTATTCCGAGACCGCCTCGGCCGCGGCGAAGTGCAGCCCGATGCGGCGGCGCCTGTCGCCCTTCTCGTGGAGGGCGAGGGTCGCCTCGTCGCCGTCCTGGTGGAAGTCCTTCACCTTCAGCCGGCAGACGGTCCCGATGCGGGCCCCCGTGTAGAGGAAGACCTTCAAAACGGCCCGGTCGCGATAGTCCAGGACCGAGTCGCCCGAGGGCATGGCCATGAGCTGGCGGACCCTCGTCGCCGACAGGGCCTTGGTCTCGTCCCGAGGGTCCGACGAGCCGCGGGGGACGAACTGGGCGTGGGCCGGGTTGGGGACGACGATCGGCAGCCGGAACTCCGAGGCCGCGCCCTGGAGGTTTTTGTAGAAGCTCGAGAGCGAGGCGATCCGGCGGTTGATCGTCTTGGGCGCCAGGCCCTCGGCGAGCATGCCGTCGCGGAACGCCTGGACGTCGACGACGGAGACGGCGAGCATCCGGGTCGCGTCCTCGGGCCAGCGGATGGCGGCCGCCTCGCAGAAGGCCATCACGTCGCGCCGGTAGGCCCTCCGAGTATGCTTCGACTCGCGACGGGCGACCCAGCGTTCGAAGACCTCGGCGACCGAGGCGTAGAAGCCGGCGACCTGGCGCTCGACGGCGGCCGTCGAACGGCCGAGGAGGACCGGCGGCAGTTCGGGCCTCGCGTCCTCGATCGTTGCCAACTCCGCCTTCGTCCCGTCGTCCATGACGCCCCCTCGCTCCGGTCGAATTCCGAGCCCCCCCGCCCTGTATCGGCCGGTGGATGGCGGAAGATAACCGGTTTTATCTTCCGCCATCGCCCGCCGACTGCGGCGAAATCACGGGGCCGCGTGCCTCAACCGAAAGGCGGCGAACGTCGGAGCAGCGAGAGGGCTTCTCTATGGACGCATCGGGCCGGGCGGCGTGAAATGAATGCGAGACTTCCATGGATCACGATTCAACTTGAGGGATCACGATTTAACTTGAGTAATCCGTCGGCGATTCGTAGCCTCGCCTATGGATGTGGGACGACATGCCAGACGAGCCCGATCCACCGAGTCCGGGCGCGTCGGGCGGGGGAAGACCAAGGGGAGGGACGTTCGATGCTGAAGATGAATCTATTCGCGGCGATGATGGCCCTCGGCACCGCGGCCCTGGCGCAGACGTCCACCGGCTTCACGCAGACGAGGGACGGATTCGCCACGGGGGACTACCAGACCAGCTTCACGGACACCATCACGATCGGGGCCGGCCAATTGCCGACCACGACCCTGACGGTGTCCTACAAGGTCGACGTCGACGAGGTGGACATCGTCGCCAACGACCAGGTCGCGGTCGTCGTGACGGTGGACATCGGCCCGAATTCCTGGACCCAGCTGTCCGGCGGCGGCTTCCAGGCGTCCATCACCGGCCCGACCACCACCTTCATCGACGTCCAAGATCTCTGGACGGGCGACTACGACGTCGGCACGGTCAAGCGGCTCTTCGATCCGACGACGATCACGTCCGCGGGGGGCGTGATCCTGCCGACCGTCGCCAGCCTGGGGGTCCTGCAAGCCGTCGACCCGGCCTTGACGGGCAGCCAGGTCGTGGTGACCAGCCTGGGGGACCTCGACGGCACGGGGGACTCGCTCGTCCTGTTCGACCTCCAGGGCCTCTTCGCCTCCGACGTCGACGGGCGCATCCAGGGGACCGATTACGACCTGCTGCAGGCCGTCTACGACGTAGGGCTCGGCCAGGACGTCGCCATAGGCTTCCTGTCCCCCGGCCACGCCGCCGCCTTCGACATCGACCTGAGCGACGCCTTCGGCACGGGGTCGGCGTTCTCCCTGGCGAACGTCAGCATCCTCGGCCTGCAGGTCGCGGGCGACCGCGACGACGACAGTCCGTCGTTCGACGACGAGGCGGGGGTCACGGTGACTTCTTCTCGAGTGGCCTTCGCCGCAGTGCCCGAGCCGGCGTCGTTGGCGATGCTGGGCGTCGGAGCCCTGGGGCTGCTGGGCTTCGCCGTCCGGCGCCGTCCGGCCTGAGCGCCCGCGTCAGACGAAGCGGCCGGGCTCCCCGAGCGATCGGCGGTCCCGGCCTTCCTCATGCGCCGACGCCTCTCGGCCGGACGACGAGCCTTGAGACCGACGCGGCCGTCCGAACGCATTAGGGGTCAAGCCGATTCAATAAATAAAAAAGTATGGAATTCATGTTCAAAGTCGTCTATAGTCGTCTTTGCGTCGGGGGTTGGAGTCGACCCCTAATCGCGGCGACCGGCCTTGTCCGGCGTCGCCTCCCTCTTCGCGATTTCCACCGTCGGGCCCTCTCGAAGACGTGCGGGGGCCGGCGGCGGCGTACGACCTCGACGCCCCTCGGCCGACCGAGCCTCGGACTTTAATCTCGCGGAATCATCCCCGCGCCTTGGGTCCGATAATGGGCATTATGTTGTGCGACGTGAAAAGATGCGGGTTATTCCAGTGGGTGCGAGTCCCACCCGGCCAACTGGGTCGCTCCAGCCGGAAGCCATCGGAGCGGCGGCGGAGGTGACGAAGCCGCCGGAGCCTTCGAGAAAACGGGCCGCGCAGGCGGCTCGGCGAGCAGGCAGGCCGTAACGCGAGTGAACGCCGAGCAGGCCCCGAAAGAAATGACGAGGGAGCCGACCCGCCGACAAACGGGGAAGGCCGCCGTCGCTGGCGAGAATCGAGGCGGTGGAAGATCCTCCTCATGAGCGATCACGACCCAGCGATCCCTCCGGGGTAGTGGCGACGGCATGCCGGCACATGGATGCCCGGCGCGACACGTGAAGCCCCAGGCGGCGGCGGTCGTGACCGCCGACCGGAAGCCCGCGAGGGACAGGCCGGGCCGCCTGGGGTGACGGACAGGCCCGTAGTACCGACGAAGCCGGGCAACTCCGGCGGAGGAAAGGGGCCTGAGTTCAAGACCGACGTCCGAAGGGGCATGAGAGCCGGGAGATTGGCGATGAGC
>NZ_JAALJI010000044.1 GCF_011064595.1 Paludisphaera soli
GCACGAGCAGGCCCCCGAGCCGCCGTGGCGATGGCGACGCTCGCGATGCCGCCGTCGGCGGGCCGCCCGCTTGCCGCCCCATCCGAAAGTCGTGGGCGAGGCGTCCCGATGCCGTTCGGTCGCTTCGTTCCAGGCGATGATCTGGGCCGTGTCGGTCGGGTACTGGCCCTCCAACGCCCTGCGCTTGAGGATCCGCTGGAGGCGCTCGGCCATGTTCAGCCACGAGCCGCCGACCGGCGTGTCCAGCGGCATGATCCGTTCGCGAACAGCCGGCTTACGAATTCCAGCGTCTTGAGGCCGGCCAGGTTGTCCAGCACCAGCAGCATCCGCAGCGGCGGTAATTCGGCGAGCAAGGTCGGCTTGATCGAGAGGTCGTCCTGCCACCGCTCCCAGGTCGCACGCCGCCCGGCGGGTCAGGCATGGCGACCAGGACCTCGACCAGCTCGCGCTTGAGCCAGGGGTGCAACACCGCGTTGGGGCAGGCCGTCACTCCCTCCAGGCGGACGCGCCCGTCGGCCGGATGGAACAGCGTCAACGCTTTGGCCGTGCCGTCGCGAAGGTACTCTTGCGGCTGGCGGGTCGGGTCGCACTCCGGTCGCCACGAGTGGCCGGCATACGGGATCGTCTGATAGGGCCCGCCCAGCTCGCGCCTCAGGTCGGCCGCCTTGCGCGCGAACACCTCCGCCAGCGCCGCGTGCGGCCCGGCGAGCTCGGCGATCCAGGTCCTCTCGACGTGCGCGGCCAGGTCGCCAAGCTTCCGCCGCACCTCGGGCCGGCGGTCGAGCGCCGCCCGCAGCCTGGCCAAGGCCTCGTCGTCCCTGCGGCGTGCGTCCGTCATCAGGCCGCGGAGTTCTTCGGCCTCGACGGCCGGAACGGCCTGCGGCTCCTCGGCCTCGCTTCCTTGCATCGCGCCTCCCCCGGCCGCCCGCGCGGCCTCGCGCGCCAGGTCGCAGATGGCGTCCAGCTCGGCCGTCGCATCGTTCAGCTCGTCCGCCCGTGCACGTTCGGCCTCGCGGGCCCGGACGCGGTCGGCGCGGCGGTCGCGGGCCTCGGCGACCAGGTCGGCCGCCAGCCGGGCGGGGGGCCCCGAGCCGTGATGGTCCTTCACCACCCGGCCGACCACGCGGCGGGGGTGGTAGTAGCAGAAGACGTTGCCGCGCCGCTCCCAGCCCATGGCCCGATCCACCGCCTGTGCTACGAAGTCGCCGTCATGGATGCGTCGCACCTTCCATCGTTCACGATTTCGGGATGCAAGGACAGGAAACGAGGCCGGTGCAGCTACGAAACCCGCCGAGCCCGGCCCGGGCCTGTTCGGTCCGTCGGAGGCGGCCGCCAAGGCCCTCGATCGGCCGGGTCGGCTCAGGATCCCGAGCGACCCGACAGGACCTGAGGGACGCCGCCGAAGGGCCCGACCGACGGCGCGATCGGCTACGCCGGGTCGATCCGGACGCCGACGAGCCGAGCCGCAGGGCCGGACGCACCCCGATCCGGGACGAGCCGCCTCGCGGCCTCGTCGAAGTCCTTCGACGCAGGGAGGACGGCGACTCGGCGGGCGGTCGGGACGCGGGAGTGGGTGCGACGTTGGCCGGGCCGGGGGAGGTCGGACGTCGAGAATATGCATCGCATCCGCGCCCGTCTTGACGACGACGGTCCCCTCCCGTCCAATGCTCGACAGCGGGATTCTCCGACTCCCTCCTCCACCCCGGGGATGCACCGATGCGAACTCCTGACCGCCTGGCCTGTTCGCTCGTCGCGGCCGCGTGCCTGCTGCTCCCGTCCCCCGCCTCGGCCGACCCGGTCGTCGGCCAGATCGACGACTTCGAGGACGGGACGACGCAGGGCTGGCTCATCAACCTCCTCGGGATGGGGAGCCCGCCCGCCGAAGCCCTGCCGACGAATGTGACGACCGGGGGGCCGGGCGGCCTGGACGACAACTACCTGCGATTGACGTCGCTCGGGGTGGCCGGAGCCGGCGGCAGGCTTGTGGCGCTGAACCTGGACCCGCGCTGGACGGGGGACTACCTCTCGTCGGGCGTCGCGGCGATCACCATGGACCTGATCAATTTAGGCTCCACCGACCTCTCGCTGCGCCTGCTCTTCGAACACGTCGAGGCGGGGCCTCCCACCGACGTCGCCTTCACGACCGACGCGGTGTTCCTGGCGGCCGGCGGCGGCTGGACCTCCGCGACGTTTCGAGTCGGCCTGGACGACCTGACCGCGGCGTTGGGGAGCGTCGAGGCCGCGCTCGGCGACGTCTCCGTGGTCCGGCTCTACCACAGCCCGGCGGCCGGCTTCCCCGGGCCGCCGACCGCCGCGCAGCTCGGCGTGGACAACATCAGGGCGACGGCGGTCCCCGAGCCGGCGTCGATCGCCATGCTCCTCGCGGGCGTGCTCGGGGCGGGGTTGGCGGCCGGCAGGCGGGGGTCCTGAGCGATCGAGGGCTTCGCAACCCTCCAACCCGCAAGGCCGGCGAGGAGCATGGCGATCGACCAGGCCGTCGTCCCGGCCGGGGCCGTCCCCCGGCGAACCGCCGACGATCCGGCGGGACGGGCGTGGCTTCCCGACGCCCCGGCCGCTACGATCGAAGGGTGCCTCGCCCCGGCCCGGCACGTCCGACGACCTCCCCGCCGGCCGCGCCGGCGACCCGACCCGGAGCACGACCTTGATGCGTCGACGGGGACTCGCATGCCTCCTCGGGGTGCCGCCGCTGATCGCGGCCGCCTCCTTGCTGAGCCCGGGTGCGACCCGGCAGGAAGGGGACGTCCCGCCGCCGCAAGTCGCGGAGGGCGGAGACGCGGTAGCGAGGTTCGTGGATCTCTTCTGCGTCGAGTGCCACCACCGCGACGACCGGGCCGCGGACCTGGCGCTTGATGAGCTGTCCGCCGAAGACCTGGGTCGAAACCCGGAGGCCTGGGAGAAGGTCATCCGCAGGCTGGCCGCACGCCAGATGCCGCCGACCGACTCGGTCCGCCCTTCGGGGCGGACTTACGAGGCGATCGTTTCGACGCTCGCGGGCGCCCTCGACCGGGCGGCCCATGAGCGACCGGACCCCGGCCGGACCGAGACTCTCCGACGGCTCACGCGGACGGAATACGGCAACGCCATCCGCGACCTCCTGGCGCTCGACGTGGACGTCGAGGCCCTCCTGCCGGCCGACGAGTCCAGCCGGGGTTTCGACAACATCACCGTGGGCGACCTCTCGCCGACCCTCCTGGACCGCTACATCACCGCGGCCCAGAAGATCAGCCGCTCGGCCGTCGGCGGGCCGGGGAGGACGCTGGGGGGCGAGACGATCCGTATCCGGGCGGACGTCACTCAGGAGGGGCACGTCGAGGGCCTGCCGCTGGGCACCCGCGGCGGGGCGCTCATCCCCTACACGTTCCCGCAGGACGGCGAGTACGAGATCCAGATCCGCCTGGCTCGGGACCGCAACGAGCACGTCGAGGGGCTGAGCGATCCGCACGAGTTGGAGATCCTCTTGGACCGCGAGCGGCTGGCCGGCTTCACGGTGTCGCCCCCCCGGTCGGAGGGGGACCACCAGACGGCCGATGCGGGACTGAAGGCGCGCATCCGGGCGACGGCCGGCCCGCACCGGCTCGGCGTGACGTTCGTGAAGCGTCCGTCCTCGCTGCAGGAGACAAAGCGTCAGCCGTACCACGCGCGCTACAACATGCACCGGCACCCCCGGCTGTCGCCGGCGGTCTACCAGGTCTCGATCACCGGGCCGTACGCCCCCGAAGGCCCCGGCGACACGCCCAGCCGCCGCCGGATCTTCGTCGCCAGGCCGAACGCCCCGGAGGATGAGGACGACTGCGCCCGGCGCATCCTCGCCTCGCTCGTGCGGCGGGCCTACCGGCGCCCGATGATCGAGTCCGACCTGCGAAAGCCGATGGAGATGTACCGGGCCGCCCGCGCCGACGGGGGCTTCGACGCAGGGATCGAGGCGGCCCTGGGCGCGATACTGGTCAATCCCGGGTTCCTGTTCCGGATCGAGACCGACCCGTCCGGCGTCGCGCCCGGCTCGGCCTACCGCGTCCCCGACGTCGAGCTCGCGTCCCGCCTCTCGTTCTTCCTCTGGAGCAGCATCCCGGACGACGAGCTGCTCGAGCTCGCCGAACGCGGAGAACTGGGTCGGCCCGGAGTCGTCGAGGCGCAGGTCCGCCGCATGCTGGCCGACCCGCGGTCACGCAGCCTGGTGACCAACTTCGCGGGCCAATGGCTGCACCTGCGCAACCTGGAGTCGATCACCCCCGACTTGCGCCTGTTCCCCGACTTCGACGACAACCTCCGGCAGGCGTTCCGCTGCGAGACGGAGCTGCTCTGCGAGGAGGTCGTCCGCGAGGACCGCAGCGTGCTCGACCTGCTGCGGCCGGGCCACACCTACCTCGACGAGCGCCTGGCGAAGCACTATGGCGTCCCGCACGTCTACGGCAGCCGCCCCCGCCGCGTCGAACTCGACGGCGACAGGGCGCGGGGCGGCCTTTTGCGTCAGGGAAGCGTCCTGACGGTCACGTCCTATGCGACCCGAACCTCGCCCGTAATTCGCGGCAAGTGGATCCTCGAGAACCTCCTGGGAACGCCCCCGCCGCCCCCCCCGCCCGACGTGCCGGCGTTGAAAGACCGGTCCATCTCGGCGTCGCTGTCGGTCCGCGAAAGGCTGGCCGAGCATCGGGCCGACGCCGCCTGCGCGGGCTGCCACAAGCTGATGGATCCTCCCGGCTTCGCGCTGGAGAATTACGACGCGGTCGGGCGGTGGCGTTCCGCCGAGGACGGCCGCCCCGTCGACGCGGCCGGAGGTCTTCCGGACGGGAGCGAGTTCGAAGGCGTCGCCGGCCTCGAACGGGCCCTGCTGAGGCGGCCCGAGGTGTTCGTCGGCGCGTTGACCGAGAAGCTCTTGACGTTCGCCCTCGGTCGGGTCGTCGGGCCCGCCGACGCCCCGGCCGTCCGCAAGGTCGTCCGCGACGCTCGCTCGCGGGACTATCGGCTCTCGGCCCTGATCGAGGGGATCGCGACAAGCACGCCGTTCCGGATGAGGAGAGCCGAATGATCGTCTCGAAGAAGGCCTTGCCGCGTCGAACGTTCCTCCGGGGCGTGGGCACGGCACTAGCCCTGCCGCTGCTGGACGCCATGATCCCACCGCTGACCGCCCTGGGCGCGACGGCGGCAGACCCGGCGCGCTTGCGGCGGCTGGGGTTCGTCTACATGCCGATGGGCTGCGACATCGGCCGGTGGACCCCGCCGGGGGCGGACGCGCTTCACGAGCTGTCGCCCATCCTCAGCCCGCTGGAGCCGGTGAAGCGGCACGTGACCGCGATCACGAACCTGGAGCTGCGCAACTCCTACCCCGGCACGCACGCGACCTCCAACAGCGGCTTCCTCAGCGCGGCCCGCGCCAAGCTGACCGAGAGCACCGACTACCACCTCGGCACGACGGCCGACCAGATCGCCGCCCGCGAGATCGGCCGGGCGACCCAGCTCCCCTCGCTGGAGCTGTCGATGGACCTGATGGCGACCGTCGGACAGTGCGACAATGGCTACGCCTGCGTTTATCAGAACAACCTGTCGTGGTCGTCGCCGACGACGCCGCTGCCGTCGGAGGCCCACCCCCGCCTCGTCTTCGAACGGCTCTTCGGCGAGGGGGGCACCGCAGCCGACCGCCGCGCCGCGCTCAGGCGGCGGGCCAGCCTGCTCGACTCGGTCGTCGAGGAGGTCGCCCGCCTCCGGAATCGGCTCGGGCCGGCCGACCGCGCCCGGGTCGACCAGTATCTGGAGTCGGTCCGCGAGGTGGAACGCCGCATCCAGCGGGCCGAGGCCGCCACGAAGGACGACGCCCTGCCGGACCTCGACCGGCCCGTCGGAGTGCCGGCCGACTACGCCGAGCACGCCCGTCTGATGTTCGACCTCCAGGTGTTGGCGCTCCGGGGGGACGTCACCCGCGTCATCACCTTCCAGCTCGCCCGCGAGACCAGCGCCCGGACCTACCCGGAGATCGGCGTCCCCGACCCGCACCACCCGCTGACGCACCACGGCAACGACCCGGCCAAGGTCGCCCGGATGGCGAAGATCAACACGTTCCACGTCTCGCTGTTCGCCGAGTTCCTCGCCAAGCTGGCGGCCGTCCCGGAGGCGGGCGGCTCGCTGCTGGACCACTCGCTCTACCTCTACGGCAGCGGCATGGGCGATCCGAACGTCCACGATCACACGAACCTACCGATCCTGGTGGCCGGGGGGGCCGCCGGCCGGATGAAGGGCGGGCGGCACATCCGGTACGCCGAGCCGACGCCGCTGGCCAACCTCCACCTGACGCTGCTCGACAAGGTGGGCGTCCGCCTCGATTCATTCGCCGACAGCCGGGGCCAGCTCGACGAGCTGTTCGAGCCGCTCTCCATGTAGGCCCCGGGACATGACCGACGACGAGTTGCACCCCAAAGGAGTCCATGGCGATGGGTCCGGCACGATTCGGCGCGTGGGGCCTGGCCCTCATCTTGGCCGCCGCCCCGGCGACGTCCGGCTCCGACTCCCCCGCGGCCGACGCGGCCGAGCGGGGGGACGGGGCAGCCGTGCGCGAACTGGTCGAGCGAGGCGATGACGTCGACCGGCCCCAGGCGGACGGGATGACGGCCCTGCACTGGGCGGCCCATCGCGACGATCTGGACGTGGCGAGGCTCCTCCTGGGCGCGGGGGCCGACGTCGGGGCCGCCAACCGGTACGGCGTCACCGCGCTGTCGCTGGCCTGCACGAACGGCGACGAGGCGATGGTCGCGCTGCTGCTGAACGCCGGGGCCGACCCGAACGCGACGCTGCTCGGCGGCGAGACGGCCCTGATGACGGCCGCGCGCACCGGGCGGCCCGGCCCCGTGAGGGCCCTGGTCGCCCGCGGGGCCCGCGTCGACGCGCGGGAGCGACGCGGCCAGACGGCCCTGATGTGGGCGGCGGCCGAGGGGCACGCCGAGGTCGTCGAGGTCCTGATCGCGGCCGGGGCCGACTTCCGCAGGCCCCTCCCCTCGGGCTTCACGCCCCTGGCCTTCGCCGCGCGCGAGGGCCGGATCGAAGTCGTCCGGGTGCTGCTCGGGGCGGGGGCGGACGTCCGCGAGGCCATGCGGCCGGAGCGGGCCTCGCCGAGGGCCCCCGCCCGCGGGACCACGCCTCTGATCCTGGCCGTCGAGAACGGCCACTTCGAGCTGGCCGTCGCCCTGTTGGACGCCGGAGCCGACCCGAACGACCGGCGATCCGGCTTCACGCCGCTCCACACGCTGACCTGGGTCCGCAAGCCCAACCGCGGCGACGACGAGAGCGGCGACCCGGCCCCGATGGGCTCGGGCGGCTTGGCCAGCCTCCAGTTCGTCGAGGAGCTGGCGAGGCGCGGCGCGGACGTCGACGCGCGGCTCGCGGAGGGCGCCTCGGGGCCCAACCTCCTCGGCCGGGCCGGGGCCACGCCGTTCCTGCTGGCATCGATGACGGCCGACGTCCCGCTCATGAAGGCGCTGGTCGGGCTCGGCGCGGACCCCCGGCTCCCGAACGCCCGAGGCAGCACGCCCCTGATGGCCGCGGCCGGTCTCGGCTGCCTGGCACCCGGCGAGGAGGCGGGGACCGAGGACGAGGCCCTCGAAGCCGTCCAACTGGCCCTGGGATGGGGCAACGACGTGAACGCGGTCGACGAGGACGGCGAGACGGCGATGCACGGCGCGGCGTACAAAAACTTCCCGAAGGTCGTCGCTCTGCTGGCCGAGCGAGGGGCGCGGGTCGACGTCTGGAACCGGAGGAACAGGCACGGTTGGACGCCGCTCTCGATCGCGGAGGGCCACCGGCCCGGCAACTTCAAGCCCTCGCCCGAGACCGTCGCCGCCCTCCGTCGATTGCTGACGTCCGACGGCCCGCCCTAAGCACCCGCCCGCCCGATCGAGGGCCGCGGGGGCGTTGCACGGGGAGGAGGCGGGATGCCCCCGCCATAGGGCCGCCTCGGCCCGCACTGCCGCCCTACGACCGTCGTCCGATCCATCCGATCGATTGCGCCGTCGACGCGGCCGCCCGGCGCAGGGCGTCGAGCTTCTCGGGCTCGTCGAGACCGGTCGCCTCGGGGAGGGCCACCTTCTCGATGACCTTTGGCCCCCGGCTCGACCTCCCAGACGACCTGCAACGCCTCGCCCAGGCCGTCGTCTTCGACGGAGGCGGGCGCCAGGAGGTGGCGAGGCCCCGCGGCCGAGAGCCGCATCGCCGGGATCGGCAGGACGCTCGGCTTCACCTGATCCACCACCCACCGGCGGGACCGCGCTTGGACGAAGGCCCTCTCGGTCGTCGAGGCGAGCCCGCTGATCGCCGAGCTGCGGACGTCGTCTTCCGCCACGCCGGGAGGCGGTCGCCCTTGAACGCCAGGAACAAGCTGACCGTGGCATACCTCAACGGCTGTCTCCTCGTCGCCGCCGTCGTCGGCTCGACGACGGGTAGCGGGGCCGTGTTCCTGCTGGCGATCGCGGCCTTGGCGGCCGCCTGCGTCGCCCACGGGAATATTCGCATCCGCCCCAGGAGCTGATGACCGACGTCCCCCCGGCCGCGGCCTCGCCGCGGCCGGGGGGGCCTCCCCTTTAGCCCTCGGGGCCGTCCGGGCCGTGGACCTGAACGGCCGGTCCCGGCGCTGCATTGGTCGATGATTTGGGGGCGGGGCCGCCGCGGCCCCGGCCGGAGCCCGAGGCGAAAGGGGCGCTTCTCGTCCCGGGAGTTCCCACGACCTGTCGAAAACATCCGCAGTCAGCAGGCACGAGGCGGCGCAGCTCGACATCGGGAGCGAGCGCCATCCCAGACCACGTGTCCGGGCATTTCATGGAGTAGCGGGCGTGCATAGAATCATGGCGGTCATGGAATCGAAAGAAGCAGAGGGCGAGCGGGACGCGATTCTGGGGGCGAGGGCACTGGGGCGGATTCTATCAGTTCAGGTGGTTCATTTTTTCGGGGAGCAGGTCACTCCTGCCCGGTGACTAGGTCGCCGCACGCTTCGGCGTACCGTCCGGTCGATCCCGGTGGCCCCGCCGTTGGACGATCGTGAACCGCTCGCCGTGCCTGGCGATCAGCCGGCCCAGGACCAACTCGACCAGCTCGGGGTCGCACGAGGCACGGTCTCCGGCGATAAGGACACGCATGGAGGGGGGGGTGTCGGGGCGGTGGACGGACGGCGAGAAGGCCGTCCATGGGTCCGCTGGACCTGGATCCTTTACTGGGTCCTAAACCCCCGCAAAAACCCCCTCGTATCGCACCCAAACGGGTTGAAATCCCGCAAACGCAAACAGGATCAATTCGCCGCAAGTGTAGAACATCAAAGCGGATCAGACTGAACGATGTCGCCGTGCGGACGCGCTCGAAGACCAGCGCCAGCTACTGAGAATGGCCGTCTCTCCAGGAGAACGAAAGGATCGACGCGCTTCGGCGGTGCCTAACCGTGTTGTCGGATTCGGCGAGCTTTCGGACGTGGATGAATCCGAAGACCAGGCGGGCGACGCCAAGGTCGACCTCTTTCAGCTTCTCATGCCTCGCGGCGAAGCGTCGCAGCTGCTTGGCCTTCGCGAAGGCCGGATCGACTCCGTTCCTCCGCTTGTAGGTCTCGTGCATCCGCCCCGCGGCAGCCCGTCGTCGGGACGAACCAGATGACCCGCAACACCTTGCTGTGCCGGATCGGCGGGCGTCCCCCCTTGCGGCGGCCGGTCCGCGTCCGGCCGGCGAACTGAAGTGGACGCGATCTCCCGCCCGGCTTTGGGCCGTTCGGCCGTCGGCGTTCGGAACCTCGGGAGCCGCCTCAAGGCGGCCGGCGTGACGCCCGCCGCCGGCGACTCAGATCGTCCGTCAGGCGAGGATCTCCCGGACCACCCGGCCGGAGACGTCGGTCAGGCGGAAGTCGCGGCCGGAGTAGCGGTAGGTCAGCCGCTCGTGGTCCAGGCCGAGCAGGTGCAGGATGGTGGCGTGCAGGTCGTGGTAGTGGACCTTGTCCTCGACCGCCGCGAATCCGAACTCGTCGGTCTGGCCGTGCGCGATCCCCCCCTTCACGCCGCCCCCCGCGAGCCAGACCGAGTATCCTTCGGGGTTGTGGTCGCGGCCGTCCACCCCCTCGGTGTAAGGCGTCCGCCCGAACTCGGCGCCCCAGAAGACCAGCGTGTCGTCCAGCAGGCCCCGGGCCTTCAGGTCGGCGAGCAGCCCGGCGATCGGCAGGTCGACCGCCCGGGCGATCTTCTCATGGCCGCTCACCAGCTTGTCGTGCTGGTCCCAGAGGTAGCCGGTGGAGATCTGGACGAAGCGGACCCCGGCCTCGGCGAACCGGCGGGCCAGGAGGCACTGGCGGCCGAAGTCGTCGGTCTCCGGCGTGCCGATGCCGTACAGCCGCCGCGTCGCCTCCGTCTCCCCGGCCAGGTCGAGCACGCCCGGCGCCGCCGACTGCATGCGGAAGGCGAGCTCGTACGACTGCACCATGCCCTCGATCTGGGCGTCCCCCTCCGACCGCTCGAGGTGCGACCGGTTCAGCTGCTGGATCAGGTCCAGCTGCCGCCGCTGCCGCGCCCGGGGCTCCTCGGCGCCGGCGAGGAAGGGGATCGTCGCCCCATTCACGGGGACGTCGGCCGTGCCGATCGCCGTCCCCTGGTAGATCGCCGGCAGGAAGGCGCTGGAGTAGTTCTGCACGCCGCCGTGCCCGCGCGGCGGGGCGACCGTGACGAAGCCCGGCAGGTTGCCGTTCTCGGTCCCCAGGCCGTAGGTCACCCACGACCCGAGCGACGGCCGGACGAAGCTGGCGGTGCCCGTGTGGAGCCGCAGCGTGGCCTCGCCGTGGGAGCGGCCCTCGGTGTGCATGCTGTTGATGACGCAGAGATCGTCCGCATGCCGGGCGACGTTCGGGAAGAGCGCCGAGACCCACCGGCCGCACTCGCCGTGCTGAGCGAACCGCCAGGGGGTCGGGCGGAGCCGGGCCGGCCGCTTGACCCAGGGGGCCGGCTCGCCCGAATACTTCGCGAGGGTGGGCTTGTAGTCGAACGTGTCGACCTGGCTCGGCCCGCCGTGCATGAACATGAATATGACCCGCTTGGCCCGCGCCGGCAGTTGCGGCGGCCTGGGGGCGAGCGGGTTCGCCTTCGCCTCGGCCTCGGCGGCCTGAGCGGCGAGGCCGGCGAAAGCGAGATAGCCGAATCCGCAGGCGGCGTTCTGGAGGAGCGCCCGACGCGAGATCCCGAGCGGTTGCGGCCGCGACATCCGAGCCTCCTCAATCGACGTACTGATAACTCGTCGAACAGAACAGCGCGTGGGCCAGCGCGGCCCACGCCTGATTTCGCTCCGAAGCGTCCGCCGCCGCCGAGGCCGCCGGCCTCTCGTCCCGGATCTCGTCCAGCCGCTCGCGGACCAGCGCCAGCGACGGCGCGATCTCGTCGCGACGCGGCGGACGTCCGAGGATGCGGACATAGAGGCGATCGAGCGTCTGAAGGTCGTCGGCGGCGTCGCAGCCGGCGAGGACCGTTTCGGTCGTCTCCTTCGCGGCCTCAAGGACCAGCGGGCTGTTCATCATGAAGAGCGCCTGGGGGGCCACGTTCGTGGCGCTCCGACGACCGTTCACCGAGAGGGCGTCGCCGAAGTCGAAGAGCTGGAACAGGGGCGGCAGGTCGTTGCGGATGACCGGAAGGTAGACGGTCCGACGCACGCTGTGGAAGGGAGGATTCGGCCCCACGCCGACCCCCGTGGCCTGGAGGTTCAGCTTCGCGACGACCGAGTCGGTCGGGGACGGGTCGAGCCGGCCGCTTGCGGCCAGCAGGCCGTCCCTGAGGGCCTCCATGTCGAGCCGCCGGCGGTTCGCTCGCCAGTGCCACCGGTTCTCCGGATCGCGCTCAGAGCAGGTCCGGTCGAACGCGGAGCTTTGGCGGTACGTCCGGCTGAGCACGAGGCTGCGGACAAGGCCCTTGACCGACCAGCCCTGTCGCATGAACCGCAGGGCCAGGTGGTCGAGCAGCTCGGAATGCGAGGGACGCTCGCCGCGCGTGCCGAAGTCGTCGGGCGAGCCCACGAGACCTCGGCCGAATACGTGTTGCCAGATCCGGTTCACCGCCACGCGGGCGGTGAGGGGGTTCCGAGGACTGGCGAGCCACTCCGCCAGCTCCACCCGGCCGCTGACCTCGGGTCCGATCGTCGGCGCGGGGGGCTCGACGACGGCGATGAATCCGCGCGGGACCTCCGCGCCGCGGTTGTGCGCATCGCCCCTGATGCAGATCGCCACCGGGCCGGGCTTCTTGTGGTCATTCACCGACATCGCCATCGGCGGGCGCTTCACGGGCTCCGCCTGCACCTTCCCGAGCTGCTCCTTCACGGCGGCGAGGCGCTCTTCGGCTTTCTCCATCTCGGACTTGGCATCCGGTGTCGGCGTCGCGCCCCCCTTCAGCGACTCGAGCTTGGCCTTCAGCTCCGCTTGCTCCTTCTGGAGGCCGCCGACACTCTTCTCGAACGCCTGGAAGGCCTCGTACGCCTCCTGTCCGTCCGCACCGAGAGGGTGCAGGTTCCAGCCGGTGAGGTCCTTGCGGTTGAGCAGTTCGCCGCGGGTCGTCTCGGTGCTGGCGAGGATGCCGGCGAGGCCGTAGTAGTCTTGAGTTGAGATCGGGTCGAACTTGTGGTCGTGGCAGCGGGCGCAACCTACGCTCAGGCCGAGGAAGGCCTTCCCGATCGTGTCGAGCTGCTCGTCGATCACATCGACGGCGAGCTGTTCCTTGTCGGTCGCGCCGATGCCCTTGGGGCCGACGACGAGAAATCCGGTGGCCACGAGGTTCGCGTCCCGCTCCCGCTGGTCGCGCGCGGGGAGGAGATCGCCGGCCAGTTGCTCCGCGATGAACCGATCGAAGGGCTTGTCGGCGTTATACGCATCGATCACGTAGTTGCGATAGCGCCAGGCGTCGTAGAAGGTGAAGTTCTCGCAAGAGCCGTTGGAGTCGGCGTAGCGGGCCACGTCGAGCCAGTGCCGGCCCCAGCGCTGGCCGAACTCCGGGCGGGCCAGGAGCGCATCGACGACCTTCTCCAGCGCGTCGGGCACCTCGTCCGAGAGGAACGACGCGATCTCGTCCGAGGTGGGCGGGAGGCCGACCAGGTCGAAGTGGACCCGCCTCAGCAAGGTCGCCCCGTCGGCGTCACCGACCGGAGTGAGCCCCTCCGATTCGAGCTTCGCGAGGATGAATCGGTCGACGTCGGAGCGCGGCCAGCCGGCGTCCTTCACCGACGGCGCGGGGGCGTCGGCGATCGGCCGGAACGCCCAGTGCGAGCGAGCGGCCTCGGCCGGAGACGTCGCGGGCGCGGGTCGAGGACGGGTGTTCTCCGAGGGCGGGGCGGGTGCCCCCATGCCGACCCAGCGTTCGAGTGCGGCGATCTCGTGCGCGGGGAGCTTCCCACGCGGCGGCATCTCGAGCGATCCGTATCGGACCGCGTCGATGAGCAGGCTCTCGTCCGGCGAGCCCGGGACGACGGCCGGCCCGCTGTCGCCCCCCTTCACCCACCCCTCGGGGTCATCGAGGCTCAGGCCGCCCTTGGGCGCCTTCGCACCCGAGGAGTGACACTCATAGCAGCGCTCGATCAGGAGCGGCCGCACCTGCTTCTCGAAGTACTCCAGCCCTGCGGCCGTAACCGCCGCGGAGTCCTGCGCGGGCTCGGGATCCGGCCCCATGTCGGGCGGGCTCGCCCCGGCCTGTCGAGCGACTCCGAGGAGCAGCATCGCGACGACGAGTCTCGATCGAAGGCACGGCAGGATCGCGTTCATGTGCCGGCTCGCGAGGAGGAGGAATTCGCACGGGGGGATCGGGAGCCTTCCCGGGAAGGACTTCCGACGGAGGGGCGATTAGGACCAGCGTTCCCCTGCCTCGCCCGTTTGTCAAGATCCGCGTTGGAGGGACGTCCGCCGTTCGCCCGCGCACGGCGATGGCGCGCACCCGCCTTCGTCGCCCCGCCTGGGGGCGAGGTCCCGCGCCGGCACGCCTGCGCATCACGACGGATCCGCCGCGTGCCGTGGCTGAACAGGGCATGACCGGCCTCAGGAACGACCCGCTCCGGGGCGAGGCGAGCAGGACGCTTCGCCAGCGTTCGTATCGTCCGGCAGCAGACGGAAGTCGAGGTCGGGACGACGCCGCGCCGGGATGAGGGGCACGGCGCTGACGGCCGCGATTCGCCCCTTGCGATGCCACTCCTCGATGATCGGCGTCCGGCCCCTAGGGCCTCGCTGCGGCGCACCGAGCCCGCGGGACGAACAAGGGGCGATGTCGGCTGGCATGGATGGCAATGCCGTCCCGTGTCAACGCGCTGCGTCATCGCCGTGAGCTGCCTCCGCGAGGAGTTCTGGATCGGCCCGATTGATGTCCCTCAGGTCGTCGAAGACGCACGACGGGTGCTCTCTTTGCGACCGGGGCGAAGGCCATCGTCCGGTCGGCCGGCGGGTTGGCGGCCACGAGCTGGGTGAAGTGGCCGTGGGCCGCTCGGCGACGCCGAGCGCGTCGGCGAGGCCGACCAGAGTCCCGGAGATCTGACGACGGCGGCGAGTGCGTGGAACGTCCAAACCTCGCACGGGATTCGCGGCGACGCCCGCTTGTCGGAGCCTCGGGCTAGGAGGAGGGACGCATCCCTTCAGCCAGCCGCTCGTCGATCTGGTCGAGCGCGGGCAGGAGGTCGGCGACGCTCTCGATGATGGAAGTGGGCTCCGGCCTTCTTGAGGTCGGCCGAGACGGATGCGAGGCGCTCGGCCAGGTCGCCGGGGGCGACCCGGTCGAGTTCTTCGCGAGAGAGCCCGAGCCCGTTCCCCGTCCGGGCGACCCCGACGACCCAGGCCCCTTCGTTGCGTCCGGCCTCGACGCCTAGGGGCGTGTCATCGACGGCCACGACGCGGGACAGGGGGTAAACGCCCAGTTGCTCGGCGGCGCGGAAGAGCATCCAGGGCGCGGGACGTCCTTGGGGTACGTCGTCCGCGCATATCGATGTGTCGGGGCGATAGCCGTTGTCGCGGGCGATCGGCTCCACGACGTTCATCAGGGTGCGGGTGTAGCCGGTCGTTCCACCGATTTTCAGCCCCCTGCGGCGGCATTCCGCGACGAACTAGGGGACGCCGGGGATCACGTCGGCGTGGCTCGCCAGGCATGCGAGCTGGAGCGGCAGGAAGTCATCGTAGAGGCGATCGACGTCGGCGTGGTCGGGGGCCGCGCCGTGCTTCGCCCGCCAGGCGGCCGACACGCGAGGATGGGAGAGGATCGAGGCGATGTGGTCGCGCTTGGCCATGCCCATCGGGCCGCGAGCCTCGGCCTCGTCGATCGGGACGCCGCTCCGCCGAAAGATCTCGATGAAGACGCGCGGGGGGGCCCGGCTGCCGTGATCGACGGTCGTCCCGGCCCAGTCGAGAACGACAGCCCCGATCCGAAGGCTCATGACCATTCCTCCCAGGTGCGATCCGCCAGGCCGAACGCCATCGTCATGCCGGCCCCTCCCACGCCCGAGCGGATCGAGACGCCCGGCATCGGCTCGGCGACGTAGCTCGATCGGGTCGGATGCTTGGCGTAGATTCCATGCCAACGCTCCGTCACGTTCCAACTCGGCAGGCGGATCACCCGGCGCAGCTCGCGCAGGATCAGGTCGTCGATGACCGCCTTGTCGAAAGGCTCGACGGCCGAGTCGTATTCGTGAGAATCGCCGAGGATCAGGTCGCCTTCATCGTTCTGCGAGACCATCACGTGGATGCCGAACTCGTCCAGTTCCGGGGTCTCGGCCGCGATGCGGTCGCGGAGCCCGGGGAGGCCGGAGCATGCGGCGAAATTGCCGTAGTGCCGGAGCGTCAGCCCGCTCGCCAGGTGTGGGCCGAGCCTTCCCGACGCGGGAGGGCCGACCTTCAGCATCTGGAGCTTGCAACGTCGGAGGCCTGACGACGCGCACAGGTCGGGGAAGAGCGTTTTGAAATCGGCGCCCCCGCAGACGACGATGCGGTCGAACTCCCGACGGCTCCCGTCCGACGCGACGGCCCACCCCGACCCGACCCCTGTGATGGCACTGCCGAACTCGAACCGGACGCCGAATCGGCTCGCGAGCCACCGAGGCAGGTCACGGATGGCCTTCCGCGGATTCACGCACAGCTCGCACGGGCTATGCAGGCCCCCGATCAGTCCGGTCGGGTTGGCGAAGTCGGTGAGCTCGGCGATTTCGCCGGGCGTCAGCAGACGACAGTCGTAGCCGAGGCTCGGGGCGACATCGGCGAACTCGCGCAGCACGTCCCATTCATCGTCGCGGTTCGCCAGATTGATGGATCCGCACGGGTTGGCCCAGATCCCGGCCCCATTCGCGATATCGAGCCAAATCCCCCGACTCCGCATGGCGATCGCATGGGCCTCGCCGGCGGGCTGGCCGATCGGCCAGACCATCCCGAAGTTCCGGATCGAGGCGGCCGAGGCGGCGGAGCTTCGCTCGAAGACGGTCACGCGATGTCCGCGTGGGCCGCCGCGTAGGCGTGCGACAGCCCCACGATCCCCGCCCCGACGATCCCAACGCCGAGTGGATCGCTCATGATCGGATCAGGGCTCGCTCGATCCACGGAATGTAATCCTCGACCCCAGGGACGACGAGTCCGGGCGACTTGGCCGAGTCGTCGCACCGCCGAAGGACCAGGGCGGCGGCGGCGTGGGGGGAGGACCGGAACCGTTCCGCCTCCTCAGGCGACATCGGGCCGCCCTGCAATCTCATGCTGATCCTGGACGGTTCGCTGAGGCGATCGAGATACCCCGGCTCGTCCGCGCACAGGAATCGCTTCGCCTGGACGTGAAGCCGGGCCGGTTTGGCCACGTCGGGCCCGAATCGGGCGGCGAGTTCCTCGTGCCGGTCGTCGACCCCGTGGTCGGGCGCGTCGTCCGGCAGGTCGTGAAGCATGTGCCCGACGTCGTGCAGCAACGTCGCGACGACCAGCGTCGGGGGCGATCCCGCCTCGCGGGCGAGGTGGGCCGCCTGGAGGGCGTGCTCTCGTTGCGACGCCGCCTCGCGGCCATAGGCCGAATCTCCGCGTCCCTTGAAGAGTCGGAGGATCTCGTCCACCACCGAGACGCGCGAGTCGTTCATTCCCGTCGCCCTACATCTCCATCTTCACGCCGGCGTGTTAATCCAAGAATGGGTGCGATTGGGATAGTTCGCCGCGGGCGTCCCCGAGGTTTTTTGCCTGGATCAGGCCTTCCGTCGACCCTCGCCTCGATTTCCGCCGGACCGCTCCCGCCTGGCGGTGTCGGCCTGGGCGGTCGTCGCCGCTTTCGGGGCCTACTTCTGCACCTATGCCCTGAGGAAGCCCTGGACGGCCTCAACCTTCGCCGACTCGACGGTCTGGGGAGTCGCCGAAAAGAGCGTGCTGGTCGTCGCGCAGGTTTTCGGCTACACGCTCGCGAAGTTCCTGGGCATTCGCGCGATAGCCGAGATGAGCCCCCGGGGTCGGCCGCTCGCGATCGTCGCGCTGATGGCGTCGGCCGAGGCCTCGCTGGTCCTCTTCGGCTTCGCTCCGTCGCCGCTGCACGTCGCTTGCCTGTTCGCCAACGGCCTTGCGTTGGGAATGGTTTTCGGCCTGATCCTGGGGTTCCTGGAAGGCCGTCGCCATACCGAAGCCCTGACGGCCGGGCTCCGCGCCAGCTTCATCCTGGCCGACGGCGTCTGCAAGTCGGCCGGCTCATGGCTGCTGTGCCAGGGGGTCTCGGAGCGTTGGATGCCGGCGGGGTCGGGTCTCCTGTTCCTGGGCCCGGCCTGCGTGTTCACCTGGATGCTTTCGAGGGTCCCGCTTCCCGACCTCGACGACCAGGAACGCCGAGGCGAACGCACGCCCATGACCAGGGCCGATCGGGCCGCGATGCTGCGGCGGCATTTCGGAGGGATCGCGGCGATCGTCTCGGCCTACTTGCTGGTGACGATCGCCCGAGGGATGAGGGCCGACTTCGCCCCGGAGATCTGGAAAGCCCTCGGTTCGCCCGCCGCGCCCGCGACGTTTTCGAGCGCCGAGATTCTCGTCGCGCTCGGCGTGCTGATCGCCAACGGGATGAGCGTCCTCATCGTCGACAGTCGCCGCGCCTTCTTCGCGTCGATCGAAGTCGGACTGGCCGGGGGCGCCCTTTTCGTCGGCTCCCTGCTCGGCCTTCAGCGGGGGTGGATCGGCCCGTTCTCCTTCATGGTGATGCTGGGCCTCGGCCTGTACTTGCCCTACGTCGCGATCCATACGACGTTGTTCGAACGCCTGATCGCGATGACGCGCGAGCGGGGCAACCTCGGTTTCTTGATGTATGTCGCGGATGCCGCGGGCTACCTCGCCTATGCCTCGCTCGTGCTGGTCGGGGGCTGGCTGCCGGTGGAGGGCGACCCGCTCCGCTTCTTCCTGGACGCCTGGTGGTGCATGGGCATCCTGACGTCGCTCAGCCTCGTCGCCGCCTGGGCCTATTTCGCGACCCGGTCGGCCCCGCCCCCGACGTCGGAGGTCGGAGCATGAACGCGACTGCGGCTGTCTTTCAGGGCGTGGGGCGGCCGTTCGACATCGCGATTCGGCCGCTGCACCGACCCGCGGGCGGCGAGGTGCTCGTCGAGGTCGTCGCCTGCACGCTCTGCGGGAGCGACCTGCACAGCATTCACGGCCGACGATCCGTGCCGACTCCCTCCGTCCTCGGCCACGAGATCATCGGTCGGATCCTCGATTTCGGGCCCGACGCCGGCCGGCTCGACGCCGCCGGCCTCACCCTGGCATCGGGCGATCGCGTCACCTGGGCGATCGTGGCCAGCTGCGGAGGCTGCATTTCCTGCCGACGCGGCCTGCCGCAGAAGTGCGAGCGCGGGTTCAAATACGGTCACGAACCGATGAGTCCAGGCCGCGAACTCTCCGGGGGACTGGCCGACCATTGCTTGCTCGTCCCGGGGACGGCGATATTCCGAGTCCCCGACGGGCTCTCCGACGCGACCGCCTGCCCGGCGAGCTGCGCGACGGCCACGGTCGCCGCCGCCATCGAGGCGGCCGGTCCGCTCGAAGGCCGCAAGGTGCTGGTCATCGGGACCGGCATGCTGGGAGTGACGGCCGCGGCGTGGACTCGCGTGCTCGGCGCGAGCGACGTGATCGCATGCGACCCGAACGAGGAGCGGCTCGCGTCGGCCGCCGAGTTCGGCGCCACGAGATCGGCGTCGCCTTCCCGGTTGGCCGAGGTCGTGACGCAGGCGACCGAGGGCCGAGGCGTCGACGTCGCACTCGACTTTTCAGGCTCGCCCGACGCGATCGAGGCGGCCCTACCGCTCATCTGAACCGGCGGGACGCTGGCCCTGGTCGGCTCCGTCTTCCCGACCCGCTCGCTGGCGGTCGACCCGGAGCGAATCCTCCGAGGCTGTATGACCGTCCGGGGCGTGCACAACTACGCGCCTCGGCACCTCCAAACGGCGATTAAGTTCCTCGCGAGGAACCCGCAGTATCCTTTCGGTTCGCTCGTCTCGTCGTGGCGGCCGCTGGTGGAGATCGACGACATCGTCGGCTAGGATCTCGCGAAACGCGCCCTGAGGGTCGGGGTCCGACCTGGCGTCTCGTGCGACACCGTCGCCGGCTGACTGGGCATGGCTTGCTACTGACCGGATGAAAAGCCCAGGGCTGCCTGGCTTCCGAGGTCTGAGGAGGACGTCATGGACACCGACGGCACTCCGAACGACCTGGCCTTCGTGTCGGAGGCCGAACTCGTCGAGGTCGTCCGCAGCTTCCTCGCCCGCCTCGCCGACGACCCGTTTCTGGTCCTCCGGGTCTCGGATGCGGCGGTCGGGCACGCCGTCGAGATCGTCAAGTGCGACCTTCGTTATGACGAGCTGGACGAGGAGGAGGGCGTCGTCTTCCCCCACGACGGCGTGCCCGTCGCCCAAGTCCCGGACTGGGATCTGCGGATGTCCTTCTTCTGGTCCGTGAAGCCGGAGTCCGAAAAGCTCGCCGCATTCGCCGCCATCGCCCGGTGGCTCGGCCTCCCGCGGCCCCGTATCGAGCAGGTGCCCCTCGTGCTCAGCGACGACACCTACCCGCACGTCCCGAGGGCGTGGCGGTCGATCCAGGGCCTCGACGCCGACGCCATCGCCGGGCTGCGCCTCGACGTCCTGCGGGAGATGTTCGGCCGGGAGTCCTCGCAACACCTGGGGACTTCGGTGGGGTACGAGTAACCCGCGGCGGGGCCGCGAACCACGAATCGGCGCCGAAGCCCGGAACCCCCCGCCTTCCCTCCGCGAACTCCTCGAGGCCGCCCTCGCTCCGGCGGCTTCGAGCACCTCAAAACCGCACGAGTCGCCCTGAGGCGTCCCGACCTTCGGCGTGGGACGAGGCTCGTTCGGGCGTAATATGTCGGCCGAATGGTGAGCAATGGAAAGGGCCGTGTGCTTTTCGTGAGGTTTGCTCAGCGGTGTTGGCAGCGGGCGCGGGCGTTGGTCATACTCCGCTCGTGAGCGCCGAGTGCGGGGCTCAGGCGGCTTGCGCGGGGGCCGCGGCCGCGCGGGCCGTCCGACCGATCGGCCCGGGGGGACGGGATCCGCTCACGACCGGCCGCGCAGTCTCCACACATGACCGACGTTCGGTCGCCTCGGGGGATCATCATGCCGCGAAATCTCGAGCGCGACCGAACCCCTCGCTCCAGGCGTTACGACTGCCTCATCATCAGCGACCTGCACCTGGGCAGCGAAGTCTGCCAGGCCGGCCTCCTGGAAGAGTTCCTGGAGTGGGCGTCCGAGAACGCGCATGAACTGGTCATCAACGGCGACATCTTCGACGACCTGAATTTCAACCGACTCTCCAAGCGGCACTTCTCCTGCCTCAAGGTGATCCGACGCCACTCCGACCGCGACGATTTCCGCCTGATCTGGGTGCGAGGCAATCATGACGGGCCGGCCGAGGTGGTCGGCCATATCGTGGGCGTCGAGGTGCTCGACGAATATCACTTCGAGAATCCATGGCTCCGAACCCTCATCCTGCACGGTGACCAGTTCGATCGGTTCGTCAGCAATTACGGCCTGCTCACCGAGCTTGCGTGCCGCCTCTTCTATTACATCCAGCGTTGGGCGCCTCACCACACGGCCCGCTACATCCGGCGCCTGTCCAAGCAATTCCAGCGCAGCAGCGTGGTGATACGCGACGGGGCCGTCGCCTACGCGGCGTCCAAGGGCTTCGATCAGGTCGTCTGCGGCCATACCCACCTGCCGTCCGTCGAGCGGGTGGACGGAGTCCTTTACGCCAACTCCGGGACCTGGACCGAGGCCCCGCCATGCCCCTTCATCTCCATCCAGGAGGGCGAGGTCCGGCTCGAGACCTGGCCCCCGACCGAGATCGAGGATCCTCCCGAGGCCGCCGAGGCGGCAGGCGTTTCGCGGCGGTCGGACTCGCCGAACCTCGATCTCGTCGAGTCTCGGCTCCCCGCGCGGAACGGCCTCGGGGGGCCGGACCGTTGACCGACCAATCGGCCGCTCACCAATGTCCCATTCACCCCGGTATCCCCGAAGGACGGCTCGGCATCATGAGCACGGCGACCGTACACCACGCTTACAACGATGTCGTGGCGACGTATTACGACCTCGACCCCCAGGGGATCATCGGGAGGTCCCTGGACCGCGGCATCCTGCAGCTGCGGCAGGAGGGGCTCCTCGACCCCGGCGTCGAACTCCGCATCCTGGACATCGGGATGGGGACGGGGCTCTTCCTCGGCAAGTTCGCCGCGCAGGCTTCCGGGAGGATCGCCCCTTACGGGGTCGACCTGGCCGAGAACATGCTGGAGGTCGCGCGCCGAAGGCTCCCCGACCTGGTCGCGGTGGCCGGCGACGCCTCCGACCTCGACGCCCACTTCCCGGGCATCCAGTTCGACTGCATCTGCACCCACTTCGTTACGGGGTTCGTGAGCATGCGCGTGCTCGCACCTCAGATCGCGCGCCGGCTGAAGCCGGGGGGCTACTGGTCGCTCATCGGCGGGACCAAAGCGGCGTACGCGGCCCTCCAGTCCAAGGGGAATTCTGGACTCCTGCGCCGCCTCGCCGGGGCCGGCGACCGCAGGATGGACGACAGGGTCCTGAACCCGGCCGACCTCCGTGAAGTCGAGGCGACGATGGACGCCCACGGCATCGAGGTCCGTCGCGGCGAGACCTTCGAACCGGAGTTGGCCTTCGAAGACTTCGAAGCCTTCATGGACTTCGGCCATCGCGGCGGCTGGCTCACGCCCCTGATCGAGGAGATGGGGCTGCACAAGGCCGGCCCGCTGAAGCGATGGCTGATCGACCGGCTCGCCTTCCCGGTCAAGGACTCGCACAACATCGTCGTCGCCCTGGGCCGCAAGCGGTGAGCTTCGCCCCGCGACGCCCCGACGGCCCCCGCTGATCGAGGGGGCCGTCGGGGCGGCTCGTCAACGCCGCCAATCCTCGCGGCGGAAGAAGAGGTATTCGAGGCAGATCGGGACCTCGTAGATCAGCAGGATGAAGTTCAGCTCCCGGCCCGGAGGGAACCGCAGGTTGAACCCGGACATGTCGGCGGCCGTGGTCCAGATCCGATGGCTCCACGACTGGATCTTGTAGAACAGCGGAACCATCGCCAGGAACAGCGGGATCGACCAGGCCGGCAGCTCGGGCACGGCCAGGACGCTCGCGACGAAGACGACGAGGAAGGCGGCCGTCGCCAGGGTCGCCCGGGCGCTCGCGTTCACGGCGACCGCGGCGAGGTAGGCGGCGGCCATCCCCACGACGGGCGCCCACCACGCTCGCGATCCGGAGAGTCGTGCCCCCTGCGCAACGGCCTCGTAGACGCCGAACCAGAGGCCGTACAGGGCGATCAGGTGCGCGACGTTGATCCCGAACTGGGAGTGTCGGCCGAGGTGCCTGGCGTACAGGCCGCCGAAGTCGACGCGCG
This sequence comes from Paludisphaera soli, assembly GCF_011064595.1. GTDB lineage: Bacteria > Planctomycetota > Planctomycetia > Isosphaerales > Isosphaeraceae > Paludisphaera > Paludisphaera soli. The sequence goes on from NZ_JAALJI010000044.1 coordinate 22,877, forward strand.
TCACACTCAAGGGTTGGGTCGTTGGAGTGCTCATGGATCCCTTCTTCGAATCGGGGTCGACAGGAGAAGTCGCACGAGGCCCGCGAGCAGCACCGCGGGGAAAGGCCGGCGCAGGACCTCGACGAGGGTCCGACAAGCCTGGTCGATCGCCTCGGTGTCGGCTTCCAGGGGGGGGGTGATCTTGAGCGTCTCGGGCTCGTACTGGCAGAACCCCGCCAGGACGGGGAAACGACGGTGCCGGAGCATGGCGAGCAGGTAGAAGGCCGATAGCCGGCGTCGGAGCTTCCGACGCAGCCCGCCCCGCGCGTCGAGTTCGATGCCCACGAGGAGCCCGAAGGCCCTGACCTCGCGCACGCCCGCACGGGGTCCCAGGCCGTCGGCCAGGCTCTGGGCGAGCCGCCCTCCCGCCTCGGCCACGCGTCGGTCCAGGCCGATCGCCTCGGCCCGCCGCAGCACGTTCAGGATCGTACGCAGGCCCGTGTCGTAGCCCTGACGGCGGCGGATCACGTCGACCAGGGTCGAACCCCGGGCCGCCAACCGGGCGGCGACTTCGTCGGAGTACAGGGTGAGGGCGGACGGGAACATCATGTCCGACGTACCCTTGCCCAGCAGCAGCAGGTCGGGGGTGAGGCCGAGCGTGCGCGACCGGACGAACGGCCCCGTCCGGAACATGCCCGTCTGCACCTCGTCCACCAGCAAGAGATAGCCCCGACTTCGACGGGCCTGGTCGAGCTTCCTGACCAACTCGTCGGGGATGGGCCGCACGCCGCCGACCGACTGTATCAGTTCGAGCTGGACGACGGCGATCTCGTGCTCTCTGAGCAGCGACTCGATGCGCTCCCAGGCGTCGGGGGCGAAGGGATCGACGTAGTGGACGTCGGAGTAGAGTGGGCCGATACGCTCCTTGTAGGACGGATTGGCGGTGCCCGTCAGCGAGAGGAGGGTCTTGCCGCCGAAGCCGGCCTTGAGGGCCAGGACGTGACGCCTCGGATGCTGGGCGAGCAGGGCCAGCTTGAGGGCGTTCTCGACGGCGCCGGCGCCGCTGGCCGCGGGGACGAATTCCCCGAGCCCGGTCAGGGTCCGCAGACGTTCTCGGAGCTCGGTTTCCGCATCCTCGCCCGACGGCAGGGCCGCGAGTTCGTCGAGGTAGGCGGGCGGGTTGTGGCCGCGCACGCTGCACGCGACGCCTCCGACCACGTCGTAGACGGAGCGGCCCTCGATCGACACGAAGCCGCCGTCCGCCCGGATTTCCTTGGTCTCGCAGCCGGCGGCGCGGATGAGCCGGAGCAGCGAGGGGTTGTACAGCCGCCCGAACGCCTCGCCTCGGCGCGCGAGGTCGTCGCGGATCGCCCGCAGCTCCTCCGAGTGCCGGACGAGGAAGTCCGGGTCCCGGCTCGCGAGGCAGTTCATGAAGTGGCGGGTCGAGATGGTGTTGGGCTGGAAGGTCGTCGAGTGGAACGTGCTCTTGCCGGGCCGATTCCACGGGGCGAAGAGCGATCGCCGGGCCGTGAACGCCCCGAAAGGGACCGCGCGGCCGGCGAAGGACTCGTCGAAGACGACGACGTCGGGGACGATCTCCCCCAGCAGGCCGCCTGACCCGGCTCGGAGCGCGTCCAGGCCGTGCTGGTCCACGCAGGCGATCACCGACGGGGAGTGCCGGCGGACGATCTCGCGGACCGCCTCCGCCTGCGCGTCGAGCTGTCTGCCTTCGGCCGCGACCAGCACGAGCAGCTCAAGTCCCCCGCCGACTTCGCACGCCTCCAGCAGTTCCGAGGCGTCCGCGCCGCGGACCGATCGGATGCCCGGCAGGAACTCCACCCGGTCGCCGTCGGGCAGTTCCTCGTCGACGAAGCCGGCGAGTCGCTCCTCCGGGTCGACGATCAGGCCGCCGGGCCGTCGGGTCATGGGGGGGCGGTTGTAGCGGACGAGCTTGATCGCGCCGCCGAGGGCTTCGTCGAGGCCGTTCGCGAGGAAAGTCTGGGTCTCCTCGTCGATCGGCCAGGTCGACCGGACGTAGCGGTCGAGGCAGAAGCACACCTGGGCGACGTGCGGGTTCAGGTAGAGTCGCAGGAGGTTGGGCTCGCGCTCTCGGAGCATCGGCTCGATGGTCTCGGCGAGCGACGGCGGCTCGAAGCCGACGGGCCGCGTCACCTCGGAAGCATCGGCTGGAGTTGATGGCTGTTGCATGCGAGACCTTAATGGCTGTGCTTGCCGGGGTTGGTCCTGACGGCCGGGAGGTGCTTCCTCAGGAGGGCGTCGAACGCCGGCTTGCTGGTGCGGAACATGAACAGGTCGGCGGAGACGTTGTCCTCTTCCCGGAAGGGCGAGTGCGGCATCCCGTCGCGGCGGATGTATCGGAGCTGGATCTTGCGCAGGGGGACCTCGGCCCGCTTCCGCCAGAAGACCTCGAACTCCCGGGGCGTGAGGAAAAGCTCGGTGTGCCAGGCGACGCGCCGGCTCAGGGCGTGCATGAGGAACGAGGTGACCGGGTTCTCCTCCAGCCGATCCCACAGCCGGCCCAGGGCGTCGCGGGGCAGCTCCAGGGCGGCGCCGGACGCGTCGCCCGGGTCGTTGTAATACCGGCTGATCGTCACCCCGGGCGCGGCGGCGTGGGACTGGCGGACCTCGACGTTGGTGGCCTCGTCGTCGCGGAGGGCGTCGAGGATCTCGTCGGCGGCCGGCCGGAACCGCGTCTCGCGACGTACGAAGTAGCTCGCCTTCGGCTTGGTGCGCAGGAGGAGCCGCAGGACCACGACCGGGGACCGCAGGTCGTAGACGTTGTCGCGGAAGGCGTCCTCGTCTCGCGAGGCCGAGATGATCCGGTCCCGGGACGGGTCGTAGAGGACGACCCGGTCGATCGTGTCCGCGACGGTGGCATAGTCGACCGAGGAGCCGTGGATCGGTACGAAGAAGGAGGTGCCGAGGGCTACGTACGAGTAGTTCGGGATGACGTACAGGTCCTCCCCGAGCGGGGAGAGGCAGTCGAGGGCGTCGCGGATCGTCGCCCCGCAATCCGCCTTCAGCCGCCCCGGCCGGACCCGAGCGGCGCGCCGGCAGAGCACCGTGGAGACGACCGTCCTGCCGGGGTGGCGGTGGCCGAAGTGATTCACGCCGTTGTTGTAGCCGACGACCCGGACCCGATCGATGTTCCCCCGATGGCAGAGCGAGATCAACTCGCCGAACGAGCGTGGCTTGAGCGTCCGCACGTCGAAGGCGCGGCCCCAGGAGGTCCACCGCGACAGCAGCGAAGCCGCCAGGCCGGCCGCCTGCCCGACGCCCAGCCAGGCGAGGCCCGTCGCGACGGCCCGTGCGACCGACCCGCCGCGGACGTCGCGGTGACGCTCGAGCATCTCACGCCAGGGGGCGTTGACGCCCAGCTGCGTGTAGAATCGCTCACGGCCGCCGGGGACCCGGCCGGCAAGGTTCGCGTCCGACGCCGCCGGCGACCCGTCGTCCCCCCCCCGCTCCGCCTCGATGGCGGCGAACAACTCGGCCCCGTCGACGAAGCAGGATCGGAAACGGCCGGGGACCAGCGGGGCGAGCGATGCGAAGCGGGTCAGGAGCCGACTCGCCTCCGAACCAGGGCCCAGGACGTGGCCGGGACGGAAGACGGCGACCCTCGCCCCCGGCCCGATCGAACGAATCCGCTGCAAGGCGAGCCGCTCGGAGCCCTCGGCCTCGGCGTCATCGAGATGGACTCGGAAGCTGGAGACGACGCCGACGAACCTTATGGGAACTCCTTGAAAGGTCCTCAGCAGGTCGTCGAGATTTCTTAGATCGTCCTCGACGCGCCGGAGGCCGAGGACCAGGACCAGATCCACTTCGCGCCCTTCAGCGCCCGCCTGGTCGAAACGTCCGCCCGCCGAATCAACCCGCGAGCCCGGCCGGCTCCCTCCTGCGGCGATCAGGACGGCCCGGCCCGGCGCCTCCTCGTCCACGAAGGCCGCGTAGCCCGCCGCGATGGCGCGGCCCAGGTCGACGATGACGACCGGGCTCCGCCGGGCGGGGGGAATGGCGCCGGTCGTCGTCGCGAGGGGCTCGACGACCGCGAGGTCGTTCTCAATTCGAGTCGCCGGGGCGGGCGACCCGGAAGACGGGCTGACCATATCGGACCTTCTCGTTGGGGGACACCAGGGGCGTCGCCTCGGGCGTCGCCGAAGTGATGAGGACGACCGTCGAGCCCAGCCCGAAAGTCCCGAGCCATCCGCCCCGCTCGACGGGCTGCGGGGAAGGCCAGGTGTGGGACTCGACCCGCCTCGCACCGGGGCGGAATCCCGGCGCGTGCGGCGAGGAGACGTTGCCGACGCCCCAGCCGGCCACCATGACGACCGCGCACGGGGCTTCCTCCGACGCCAGGTGGAAGATGACCCGCTCGTTCGAGGTGTACACCGGGTACTCGGCCCGCTGGAAGGGCGGGTGGACGAGCAACCGCGCCCCCGGGACGTGCACCATGGCCTCGATCCGCCCGCTCACGGGGCTGAAGACGCGGTGGCAGTCGATCGGCGAGAGGAAGACGATCACGAACCGCCCCCCCTCGAAAGGGCCGACGTCCGGCACGGCGAGCAGCGAGGCGGCCGAGTACTCGATTCCCTTGACGGTCAGGATGCGGCCGTTCTCCACGCGGCCGACGTCCTGGACCGTCCCGTCGCAGGGGCAGGCGAAATCCCCCGCGTCGGCGGCGATGGGACGGCGCTCCGGCCTCACGCCCCGGGTGAACAGGTCGTTGAAGGAGCGGTACTCCTCCAGCGGGCGATCGGCCTCCGCCTCGTCCAGCCCCGGCGGGTACATCCGGGCGTAGAGATCCCGGTAGAGCCGCCGTCGCAGCCGCCGCGAGGGGATCGGGAGGCGGGACAGCCGGACCGCGGCGGCCGCGAGGCAGAGCCCGCCGAGCCCGCCGTGGATCCGGCGGGCCTGACTGAATTGCTCCCGACGGATCGAGAGCCGTCGGCCGAGGGTGAGGGGCGGAGAATCGTCCGTACTCATAGCTCGGCCGCCGCCTTCGAAGCCACGCGCAGGGCGTTGGCCATGATCGTCAGGCCCGGTCCGACGCCCAGCGAGGTCGGCAGGAAACTCCCGTCCACGACGAAGACGGACGGGTCGGAGTACATCCGGCAATCGCCGTCCAGCACGGCGGAAGCGGGCTCGCGGCCGAATCGGAGCGTGCCGCACTGGTGGGCCACGTGCTCGTGCGAGGTGTACTTCCGGGCGACGCAGTACACCGCCCCGGCGCGTTTCAGGATCCGCGTGACCGCCGGGGTCAGGTGCTTGCGCCGGGCGAGGTCGTATCGGGAGTAGCGGTGGGTGAGCTTGGCCCCGCCTTCGGGCCCCAGGGTTACGCGGTTGGCGGGGTCGGGCAGGTCCTCGACGAGTCCGGCGAGCGGCAGCATCCGTTCCCGGAGGAACTGCCGGACCGCCGCGGGGAGGAACGGGGCGAACTTCGCCGCCGTCAACGGCCCGGGCACCGAGAGCGACTGAACGAGGCCCATCTTGTGCCGGTGCTTCTTCGTGCCGAAGTAGTAGTCGGCGAAGCCGACCTGCTTGATGAACGACGAGTCGGCGGTCGTGGCCTGCGGGAACACGCCGGCGACGATCGTGGCCAGGTGGAACATGTAGTTCCGGCCGATCATCGGGTGGCTGAGCCCCGACCGCAGCAGCAGCAGGGCCGAGCCGATGGCCCCCGCCGCCAGCGCGTAACGCCTCGCCCGAAAGCAGGTCCGGAGTCCGGTGACGCGGTCGAGGACGGCGACGAGAGTCCCCCGACCGCCGGGCTCGCGAACCAGCCGCTCCACCTCGACGCGAGTCCGAATCTGGAGGGGATACCCGCGTGCCACCGCCGACTCCAACAACTGGGCGGAAGACCGTCGGGCGCCCGTCGGGCAGACATAGCCCGCGCACGCCCCGCAGCGCAGGCACCGCGCGGCGTCGATGGCCAGGGGCAGGCGGAACGGCCTCAGCCCCTTCGCGCGATTGGAGGCCACGAGCCGCTGATTCAGGGGGTGCAGGGGGAGGGGCTCTCCTGGGAAGCCTCGGGCCGGTCTGCCCAGCGGGCCGAAGTCGTCCTCCTCGCAGCCGGCGATGCCGTAGAGGCGCTCCGCCTCGGTGAAGTGAGGCTCCAGGTCGGCGTAGGAGATCGGCCACTCCCAGATCGCGCGGGGGATCCGCCGGCCGTAATACCTCCCCGGCTGGAAATCCTGGTCGCTCGGCCGGATCAGCGCCCCGCCGTACAGGCTCGTGCCGCCCCCGAGGATCCCTCCCATGTAGAGCCGCCGGGGCGACCCGTTGACGTCGACCTTCCGGTCGTCGTACGGGCCCTTGTCGATCATCATCGCCTGCTCGTCCTGGGAAGCGGACCCGGCGTAGCGATCGTCCCCCCTCTCCAGGACCAGGACCGACTTCCCCGCCCGGGCGCATGCGTAGGCGAATGCGCCCCCTCCGGCCCCGCCGCCCACGACGATCACGTCGAAGTCAAAGAGCATCCGGGGTACCTCGCGCGCCACTCCCCGGGGCCTCGGCCGTTCACGGCCGCGTTCAACCCAATGGGCCCGAGTATGGTCGTCACGCCGCGAGGCCGGCTCAAGCCCTCCGAGGGAACTTCATCAAATCCGTACATGTCATACATGGATTATGCGTCAGCCGCTCACGAACCCGCTCGCCGCCGGCCTCGGCATCCCTCGCCCCGACCGGTCGCGTCGTCCGGTCCCGGAAGGGGCCGCCCGCCGGGGTACAGGGGGATGAAGGGCTCGATCGAGGCCCATTGTTCGTCGGTGACGTCGCTGGGGTAGCGTCGAGTTTTCACCCCCTACTTCGCAGCCCGCCACCAGCTCGGGCCACTTATGGGACGCACACCGATCCCATACCACCCGATGGCGACCGCGGCCGCCGATTTCTCCATCGTCGAACAATCCGGCGCGGTCGCGATCTCGGCCTCGATCGTCCCGAACGAGACGGATCGCCGGCCTCACGAATGGTCGACCACCGTGGAGATGGACCCTCCGAATCCGGAGGACTCGGCTTTCACGGTGTTCGATCGCCTGGTCTATCTCGAGGCTGCCGTCCGCGACATGGGCGACGTGGGCGCCGCCGACCGTCGGGCGCGGATCGAGCGTCTCGCCATGGCCATGACGCGCGACGTCGACGCCCCCGGCGGACTGGCCCTCTCGATGGTCGTGGCGGCTCGTCATTGAGAGTACTGCGCCTCGCCGGGCGTTTCATCCTGCCGGGCAGCAGGCCTCACCCCAGTTTTGTCGATAGGAAATGGTCGCAGCCATCCGCCGAAGCCTGGCCGCCTGGATCCCGAAGGCCTGGCCGCCGCCGACTAGGCGTTCGATTACAAGCCGATCACCCGTGCCCACTTGGTCGAGTCCCTGGGGGCGGCCGCCGACGACGCGGTCCTCGCGCGGCTGCCGGATCGGTCGTCGTCCCCGAGCCCCGTCTTCCCCACCGACACCTTCGACCCCTTCGCCGTTTTGGACGCGTTCATCCGTTTCATCAGCGAGGTGACATCGTGATCCACCACGATCTGCTCAGACGCCACAAGTCCAACCGCGCGGCCGTCGCGGCCGCCGAGAAATGCTCCGCGGAGACCAGGCCCGCGATCATGGCCGGCCCGGCCGCCGGCGAGTCCGTCGAGCCGGGCGGATACCGCCTGATCGTAAGGAACGAGGTCGGCTCCGCCGTGACCACCGCGACGGTCGCCGAGGCCCTGGGGCCGGGGCCCTACGCGGACCTGATCGAATTCCTGCCGACCCGCGAGACCGTCGTCGTGACGGTCACGGCGACAATGGCGGTCGTGGCCGAGGCCGCGGCCTGGAGGGAGATATGACGACCGTCGAACGCGACGCCGGGGGAAAGGCGGGGGGGCCGGACGGGCCCTCGACGAGGAGGGGACGAGCCGTGAACGCCCAGCTCCTGGCGATCCGCGACCTGGCCGAGCGCTGGGGCGTGGACGAAAGGCGGGCGCGAGCGGTGGTCATCGAGGGCGGCCTCCCGCAGATCGAGCTGACGGCCGAAGGCAAGTACGTCCGGTGGCCCACGGTTCGGTTCCAGGCGTCGACGGTCGAGGCCTGGGAAGCGGAACGAGAGCGGGCCCGGACGATCAAGGTCGCGACTTTCGAGGCCCGCGTCCCGGCCGTCAGCCCGCGCCCGATCCGGGGCCGCCGCCTCGGGGCCTGGTGATCCTGCCGCGACGACTGGCCTGGGCGGCCGCGGCGAGGTCGCCCAGGTCCAGGTGCGCGTACGTCTCTTCGAGCATCTGGACCGAAGTCCCCAGCAGATTGGCCGCGGTCAGCGAGTCGACGCCTTGGCGGAGCAGTTCGGTCGCGGCGACGTGCCGCAAGGCGTAACCGCGGATCCGGCCCGCCCCCTCGGCGGCGGCCTTTCGGCGCTTGTAGCGTGTCGCCCCGACCAGGGCGTCGAGGGTCCACTCCGATCCGATCGGCGCGACGCGCATCGGGTCCGACGGGCCGCCCCGCCGTGGTCTCGCAGCCTCATCAGGGCCCGGCGGATCGAGGGCAGGAGGACGATCGTCCTGAGCTTGACCGGTCTTCCGGCTGTGCTTCCACTCGCGGCGGATCAGGACCGCGAACGCGGCCCCCGTCGCCGTCCTCCCCGCGTCCCAGGAGATCTCACGCCAGGTCGCCCTGGTCAGCTCCGACGGCCGAGCGCCGGTCCAGATTAAGGTCCGTTGCAGCAGCAGGTATCTTCGGTCGGCCTCGGTCGTGGCCTTCGAGCGCAGCCATCGGAGCCGCGCGGCCGCCTGGGCCCGCGTGAGTACCTCGGCCTCGGCGGGCGTCGATCGCGGGCCTCGGAAGTCGGCGGACGGGTCGTCGCGGAGCAGGGGGGCCAGGCCGCCCCCGGGGTTCGCGGCCCGCCGGAACGCCGTCTTGATCCTCGCGGCCGCCATCGCCATGTAGGCCGGCGACAGGCTTTTCCCCGGCTTGACCGGGGAGGATCGTCGGGCCTACCGGCCCAGGATCGATTCGAGGTCGGAGGTCTTAACCGCGGCGGCCGGGATCTCGCCGAACTTGCGGCCGCCGACCGCGAACCCCCACGCCGTCGTCAGCGAGGAGCGGGTCATCCGATAGGTCACCGCCGCCACCTCGCCCCGCACGATCCGCCCGGCCAGGGCTTCGAGGTACGCCTCGAAGACCTCGGCGACCGCCAGGGGGCCCGGCCGCCAGGATCGCCGCCTCCTCGGCCTCGGCCGCCCGCTCGGCGTACCAGGCCCAGGCGGCCGCCTTGTCGCGCTCGCCGATTTCTCGGGGGCCGAGACCCTCCTGCCCGAGATCGTCGCCGCCCACCTCGAACGCTCGCGGCACCACCAGGGGCCGCTGGGCCTCGCCATGCTCTCGTCTCCTACTCGCTGGAGGTT
>NZ_JAALJI010000045.1 GCF_011064595.1 Paludisphaera soli
GGATCTCGTCGTCACGTTCAACACCAGGGGGAATCCGGATGGAAGACGACGTCAAGGAGTTGAAGGAGCGGCTGGCCCGCATCGAGTCCCTGCTGCAGACGTTCGTGTCCCAGCGGGCGATCAAGGATTCCTACTCGACGGCTGAGGTCGCGGTGATCGTCGGCAAGGCGGAGAAGCAGGTCCGGAACTGGTGCCGCGAGGGACGGGTCGCGGCGACCAAGCGGCCCGTGGGCCGGGGGACGAACAAGGAGTGGGAGGTCTCCCACGAGGAGCTCGTCCGCTACCAGGCCCACGGGTTGCGGCCGGCCTCGGTCAGAAGAGTCTACCAATCGCAGCCTTGACCTTGCCCGGAGTCAGGTGCTGGTACCGCTTCCTCATGGCCTCCGTCTGGTGGCCCAGGATTTTGTCGATGTACCTCTGGTCGACGCCCTCGCTCGCCAGGACGGACGCGACGCTGTGCCGGAGCACGTGGAAGCCGCGGACTTTCGACCACTTCGGGTGCCCGGATAGGGCCTCCTTGAACTTCTCGGAGGCCGTGTCGGCCCGCACCGGCCCGCCGGAGGGGGAGATCGCGAACGACCCCCCGGGGTGGATTGCGAACCAGGCCTTCATCGCCCGAGCCAGCTCGGGGTGGAGGTCGACGTCCCGGGTGGTGACGTCCACGCTCTTGTCCCGCTTCTTCTCGCGGATGGAGACGCGGCCAGCCCCGAGATCCCAGTCGTCGACCAGGGACCTCGCCATCTCCGCCCTGCGGCATCCCGTCATGGCCACAAATGCGACCATGGGGTAGACCCAGGGGTCCGCCGCCGCCCGCTCGACCGTCTTCAGAAGGTCCCGCACCTCGGGCCCGGTCAGGTAGAGGCACTCCCACAGCCGCCCCTCCTCGTCGGCGTCCAGCCCGCGTCGGCGGACGATCTCGACGATCTCGTCGTAAGTCCGGAAAGGCTCCCGGCCACGATCCTTGGGGAGGGAGACGTCGGCCGTCGCCCAAGTCGGCGGCGACTCGGCGTGGCCGTGGGCCGCCGCCCAGGACATGGCGGCTCGCAATGTCGTCAGCTCCTTGGCCACCGTGTAGCCGAGGATCTTCCGAGGGCTGGGGCCCTTCCCGGCCTTCAGAGGCCTGGCGTCCTCGGACAGCCGCACCCGCACATACTCGTCGACCCTCGCGAGGTCCACCGCGATCAGGGGCGTCCTCGCCTTCAGGATCCGGACCGCGTGGTTCAGGTGGATCCGGACCGTCAGCCGGGAGTTCTCCTCCAGCTGCCGCATCGCGTTCAGGTAAAGGTCGGGCAGCTCGCCCAGGGTCGTCCTCGGTCGCGTCGCGGGCCTCTCCGCGATCCGCCCGCCGGCCAGGACGAAGGATCGCACGTCAGCCCCTGGGGGGACCTCCAGAAGGCCCTTCTCGATCCGATAGATCGCATCCTTGATCGGGCCCAACCTGACGTCGGCCTCCCGCTCGTCCCCCGTGCGCAGGGAGGCGGTGTATCGCGAGCCTAGGCATCGGAAGACGACGTACCAGCCATCGCCGACCTTCCTCGGATAGCACTGCATGGCGTTCTCCTCGTTGCGCGCCCGCTGCGCGCCGGCCGACGTCGCGACCGGGTTGCAGATGGGACGCATCACGGACGTCGATTCGCTGCAACCCCCGGCGACGGCGATTCTTGAGCGTATGCGGGACCTTGATGGGACGCAATGGGGATCCACACAAGCTAGGTTGGGGTGCTAGAGGTCAGGGGTTCAAATCCCCTCGCCCCGACTCGTTTCCCATAAACAGATCCCGCCGACGGTGACATTGGTGACCCTCGGCGGGATCTGTTCGTTCGAAGGAACGTGCAGGCGAGCCGCCTTCCCACCCAGCCGGCCGTTCGCTTCATCGCGAGATCGGCCAATCCGGCCCCGCGTCCTCCGCCGTGCGTCGGCTCGCCCAGGGGGGCGAAGACGAGTTCGACGCCTCCGAAGGCCTCCGCAACGACGAGCCCATCGGTTGGCTGCGGCGAGGACTCGATCTCCCGCACGATCGTCATGCCGGAGTAGGCTTCCGAGCCGCCGACGTGGCCCTTTCGCGTCGATTGCGGCGGCGTTCCGACCGCTTGCCGACCTACCCGAACCACATCGTGACCGCGTCCAAGGGCCGGGCCGTCTCGGTCGGGTACCGACCGCCCAAAGCCGTTCGCTTCAGCATACGCGTCGGGTCGCGGCGGGTATCGGCGGCGATCCGCGAAGCCTCCTCGGGACCGTAGGTCGTCCGCCTCCCGCCGCCGTGACGTGACCTCGGCGAGGCCCTCGGCGTTGAAACGGGGGTCCCGATCCCCCTCACCGTAAGATCCGGGTCGGGGTTCACCCCTTCCCGGCCTCGAGGATGCCGACTCTCGCGAGCTACGACTTCTGCCGCATTCGGGGTGGAAACGCCGAGTCCCCGCAGGAGATCGCCAGGGCAGGCCCAACTCTCAGTCGCGTCCGGATCGCCCCGTCAGCAGCCGGCCGAAGCCGGAGAGGATCTGTCCCATCACGGTCCAGGCCATGACGAACGGGGTCGTCGGATGGCGAAAGATCGTGGGGAGGTTGCGTTCGAAGACGAAGTGGCCCATCCACATGATCGCATAGGAGAGGCAGAACAGGCCCAGCGCCCACCACGGCCGGAACGGGGCGAGGATCACGGCGAACGCCATGATCGGCCAGCCGACGCCGACGTGCAGGAAGTGGTTGACGGGGTTCTGGTGGTCCTCGCGGTACGTCGATCGCATCCGGTCCAGGCGGGCGGGCTTCGCGTTTTCGCTCTCGATCGGGGCGGCGGTCTGGCTCATGGGCGGGGGCCTTCCGTGTCGGGCGTCAGTCGGCCTTGGCGGCGGTGGCGGGGGCCGCCGCTTCGACGGCGATCCCCTGGTGGACCTTGGGGTCCTTGTAGTCGTCCAGGCCCTTGTGCAGCACCTTGGGCCAGTAGGTCGCGAAGTCGAATTTGGGGGAGTTGTCCTCGTCGTGACAGCGGTAGCAGAGGCGGTTGCGGTCCGCCTGCTCGGCCGTCAGCTTGAGCGCGTTGCGGAAGGCCAGGTCGTCGGGCGCGGCGATGTGCTTCGACGCCGGCCCGTGGCAGTTCTCGCACTGGTTCCCCTTGAGGTTCGGGGTCGCCTCGGCCGACTTCCAGCCCGAGTTGTACTCGAAGCCCGTCGTGTGGCAGGTGACGCACTCGGCGTCATAGATCACGTCGGGCTTGTGGTCCTTCTCCAGCGACTCGAACGCGTAGGCGTGCCTCGTGGTCGACCACTTGAGGAAGGTGTTCGGGTGGCACTGCTTGCAGGAGGCGGCCCCGACGAAGGTCGCGCCGGCGGAGCCGCCGACGTAGTCGTGCCGGGGGAAATTCTCGACGGTCCCCACGGCCTTGAGCAGGCCGCGGTACTCGTCCTCGATGATCTTCTTGACGTCCGTCGCCGGGCCGTCGAAGCGGGGGGTGAGGGCGAGGCGGTGATACTTGGGGGCCGAGCCGTCGAAGAAGCCGACCGCGCCGACGTACTTGCCCCGCCGGCCGACGTTGACCAGCATCGTCTTGCCGTTGTTGAGCATCTGCGGGTCCTGCTCGGGGTCGGCGACCTCCGAGGTGGCGACGACGATGTCGAAACCGGGGTACGCCGCGGCCAGCCGGCGGGCCTCCTGCGGGGGGCCCTGGACCATGAGCACCTGATAGTCGCTCTTCCCTTCCAGCTCGCCGAGGACCGAGGCGAGGACCTCGTCGGGCCGCTTGACGGTCGGCAGCAGGGATTCCTTGTCGGGGTCGACGAGCTTGGCGAGGGCCTCGGGGGCCAGCACGGCGGTGACGCCGAGCTTCACCGAGCCGGCCTCGGTGATGACGTGGGGGACGATCATCTCCTCGAAGCCCGCCCCGGGGACGACGTTCGCCGCCACCAGCTTGGTCCCTTCCAGGCCGTTGAGGAACTGCGCGAAGGCCTCGCCGACGCCGACCTTCAGGTCGTCGGCGCTCAGGGCCAGGGCGCTGTACTTGAACTTGGCGAGCGCCTTGAGGGCGATGCCGAACTTGATCTTCGCCTGCTCGAAGCCGCCGCGGGCCCCGGCCGGGTCCTTGATGAGGCTCCCCAGGTCGATGAGGGCGTAGGGGAGCTTCTGGGCCCGCATGCGCTCGATGAAGTCATACCGGCGGATCAGGCCCCCCATCTGCCCCTCGGCGCAGCCGCAGGGTTCCAGGTAGCCGTCCATCTCGCCGGACACGACGAGGATCGCCTTGGGGTTCGCCCACTGGGCGAACAGCTTGGAGGACTTGCCGGCGGCCTCGCCCTTCGCGGCGCCGGCGTCGGGGACCGACTGCGGGAGCGCCGTGGTCGCGGCCCCGTCCTTCGCCGGGTCGGACGCCGGGCGGCTGCATCCCACATAAGCCAGGAGCGCGGCCGCCGTGGCGACCGCGGCCGACGACCTCAGAGATGAATGGGCCAACGTCGATCCCTCCTTGCTGGTACTCATCGCGTCCCGCGCGACGGGGCGCCCGACCCGACGAGTCGTCGCGGGGTCGGGCGCCGGTCGCGCAGTCTACTCGGCGGGGCCATGACCGATAAGGTCAATCCGGGGCGGGCTCCGCCCTCAGTTCCCGCCGACCAGGAAGCTCACCGGGACCTTGAGCTCGGCCACGCCCGGCAGGTCGGACTTGAGCACGACCTCGCCGTCGATCAGCCCCGGGGCGGTCCCCTTGGGGACGCTCACCTTCATGCGATACCGGCCCTTGGCGCCGCCGGCCGACTCGGAGGGCTCGACCGAAACCTCCACCTTCTCGGGCTTCCGGGCGACCTCGAAGTGCGTCTCCTTGCCGCCGCGGACCAGCAGCGAGACCTCGCCGGCGGCCCCGTCCTTGCTCCGCACGGTGACCATCCGCAGCCGGTCGGGGACGACGCTGATCGGCCCGGTCACCGAGCCGACGACCGTCAGCTTGATCTCGGGGCGGAGCGGGTGGTCGGTGTGGATGACCACCTCCTCGCGCATCTGGCCGATCGGGAACCCCTGCTTGACGTGGAGGTTCACCTTGTGGCCGGCCTTGATGTTGTTGCTCGCCAGCTCGGACTCCGACATCGGGTCCACGTCGGTCGTCAGATACTCGGGCTTGGACGTGTTGATCTCGGTGATCTTGGTCTCGGGCTTGTCGGGGGAGAAGATCGGGACGAAGACGGTCTTCTCCTCGTCGCTGTTGACCGCGCCCAGGTCGATCGTGTCGCCGGGGATGATGACGACCGGCGGGTTGATCTTGCCGTGGACGAACAGCGGGAACGTCGGGTTCTCGGGGTCGTTCGTCTCGATGTTGGCGCCCTTGTGGAAGTCGCCGGTGACGAAGTTCGTCTTCCACTCGATGTCGATGTCGGTCGACTCGCCCGGCTTGAGGGTGAGCTTGTCCCCCTCCTTCTGGAGCTTGGCGACCGTGCACATGCAGGTGGAGGTCCCCTTCCAGATCTGGAGGTCCGCGTCGCCGGCGTTGGTCAGCTTCCAGGACCTCTTGCCGGTCTGCTGCTGGCCCATCTCGCCGAACTGGTAGGTCAACTCGCCGTCGACCACGGCCTTGGGGGCCGGGCCGGCCTTCGCCGGCGCGACCGGCAGGTTCCATGTCGAGCTCGTCGACGCCGACATGTTCATGAGGACCGTCGAGCCCGCCGCCAGCACGACGACCACGACCGCCAGGATGACCCACCGCAACATGTTGCTCGTTCTCCGGTTAAGACGACCGCAAGGAAGACGGCCGGCGCAGGACGGGGCGTCGCCGCGATGACGGATGCGATTTCTACGACCGAACCCCTCGGGGCGTTCACGCGACGGGTGACTTTATCTTAGAAACCCCCGCTCTCCGGGGTCAAGCGGGGCGGCGGCCGGCGAGGTTCACGCCGTTCCCCTGCCCCTCGTGGTGGAACCGCTGGCCCAGGCTCAGGTCGACCACGTCGACCAGCCCGGCCTCGGCGAACCAGCCTCGGACCTCCTCGACGGTGTGACGCGAGAGGTACTTCGGCGCGTACCAGTCGAGCGTGTCGCAGACCCGGACCTCGGGGTCCGGGTGCATCGACACCCCGATCGTCAGCGCGTGCAAGGCGACGCCGGCCCGCTCGACCAGCCGCCGACGGCTGGTCATCAGCCTTCGCTTGATCGCCCCGATCGGGGCCGTCGCCTGGCAGAGCCGGAGCAAGAGCCCCAGCGGCAGGCGGGTCGAGACGGCCCGGTGGGCGTCCATGATCCGCTCGACGATCGGGCTTTCCCGCTCGTAGATCCAGATCGCGATCCGTCCCCCGGGCTTCAACAGCCGTGCCAGGCCCAGGAACGCCGCGCGGGGGTCGGGGGTGTGGTCCAGGACGCCGATGGAGTAGATGTGGTCGAACGAGCCCTCGGCCACCGGGAGCCGGAGCAGGTCGCCCCGGACGATCGCGACGTTGGGCGAACCCTCGGTCAGGTCGCGGGCGGCGAGCACGGCCTCGCTCAGGTCCAGCCCGACGACCAGGCGGGGAACGTCGGCCGCCGCCACGCGGAGGTAGCGGCCCATCCCGCAGCCGCCGTCGAGGACGAGCGTCCCGGCCAGGTCGCCCGCCTTGAGGCCCGTCCGATTGGCGAAGGTGGCCCGGTCCTCGTCGTCCCGGACGATCCGGAACCGGTTCCACTGGAGGCCGTAGGTCGACTTCGTCCGGGCCTGGTCGGCGGGAGGTTGGGGCATGGCGGCGCCGGTGAGGTCGGGATCGGATCCAAATCAATAAGAGTCGGCCGAGACGACCTCGCCGAAGTTGCGGGTGCAGAGCGCCTGGAGGACGCCGACCTTCATGCCGGGGGTCATGGTCATGACGCCTCGGCCGTCGCCGTTGAAGATCAGGCCGTTGGCGGTCTTGGTGGCGGGGTCGATCGGCCAGCAGTCGATGGAGTCCTTCAGGAACCGGACGCTGCCGTCGGCCAGGCCGACGTTGGCCCCGCCGGGGTGGCGGCTGCCGATGTTGAAGGCGATGTAGTCGCGGGCCGTGGTGTCGCTCAGCCGCATGACCTTCAGGGCGCCGTTCACCGGGTAGTAGCCGCCGATCAGCGAGTCGGTCCAGAAGCCGGAGTTCCAGCCGTGATACTGGGCGCGGCCGGCCGAGTCGAACAGGCCGTGGTTGTGCTCGGCGAAGAGGACGGTGTTGCTCGCGCCGTCGGTGATGTCGGCCAGCCGGGTCGAGCTGTGGGCGTAGATCGTGCCGTTGGTGTTCTGCTTCCGGACCTCGAACGTCGGGTTGTCGACGTGGAGCATCAGGCTCCAGGCGCCCACCATGCCGGCGTAGCTGGTCTTGGCCTGCTTCCACTCGCCGGCGGGGAGGCTCGCGTACTGGCCGGCGTTCACGGGGGTCAGGTCGTAGCTGGTCGCGTCGCTCGGGCACTGGAGGGCCGAGATGGCGACCCCCGCGATCGTGACGTTCTCGGCGGTGAAGACGCCGGGTGCGAAGTTCACCATGTTGAACACGTTCGCCTGCTCGTAGAACGGCAGCATGTGGACGAGCGGGCTGAAATTCCACATCGAGCCCCCCAGCGCCGCCCGCCGGGTGAAGCCCCCGGGCGTGATCGTCTGGTGGGTCGACTCGTAGTTCAGCGCCCCGAGGGCCAGCTGCTTGAGGTTGTTCGTGCACTGGGCGCGTCGGGCGGCCTCGCGGGCCGCCTGCACGGCGGGGAGCAAGAGCGCGATGAGCACGGCGATGATCGCGATGACCACCAGCAGCTCGATCAGCGTGAACGCGGGGCGGGCGGGGGATCGGGGCGGGGACAAGCCAGGCACCTCCAGTGGGCGGAAACGGCGGACGGCCTCATCTTAATCGACCCGACCCGCCGCCACAATCGACGACGACCGGGGGGTCATCGCGACGCCGCGCGGGCGTCCCACTGGTCCTCGGCCGCGCTCCGGCGGAGATAGTTGGGCTCCAGGTCCCCCGGGTCGCCGGGCGGGGTCGCCCCGGCCAGCCGGCGGGTCAGCTCGACGATCCGGCGTCCCGAAGGTCGATTGATCGGGTTTTCCGGGTCGACATCCCCGAGGCCGGCGAGGCTCGATCGGATCGCCGGGCTCCGCAGGCCGGGGCCCAGGACCAGGCTTTCCGGCCCGACCCGGGCGGCCCAGGCGGCCAGCGGCTCGATCCGGCTCGGCCCGGTCGCGACGAGCGCCGCGCCGGGGGCCTCGCGACGGAACTCCGAGGCGTACACGTCGCCCCGCTGGGCGTCGCCGACGACGAGGACGCGCGGGGCGTCGTCCGGGGCGTTCGCGGCCACGGCCTCCAGGCTGTCGAAGCCGACCAGCCGGGCGCCGGCCGCGTAGGCGAGCGTCCGCGCCGCGGTCAGGCCGATCCGTAGGCCCGTGTACGACCCCGGCCCGAGTCCCACGCCGATCAAGGCCAGGTCGACCGCCCTCACCCCGGCCCGCTCCAGCAGCTCCCGGATGCCGGGGATCAGGTCGCGACCGTGCTTGCGGGTGGCGTCGGTCTCGGCCTCGAAGATCGCGCCGGAGCCGGTCAGCAGCCCGACGACCGAGCGGTCGCCCGAGGTGTCGACGGCGAGGAGGTTCATCGGATGCGACACGACGCGACTCGCAAGGCCCGGGTTGCCGGAAGCGGGGACGGAGGACGGACCGCCGACTCTAGCCGAAACCCCGCCTCGCGACCATGCTTCGTCTCGCGACGCCGTCGCGACCCGGCCTTCGGAAACCGCCTCATTCGCCCAGAATGTGTCCTTGCGGCCACGTTTGGGCTCGAGCTTGGAGATTGTGAGGAGGGCGTGAACCGGCGAACTTGACCGTTGCGGCCCCGTCGCTCTATCCTTGGATTGGAGTCGGACTCGACACTCCCCGACGCCGTGCGTGACCTCTAGACCAGAATGATGGGGGGGTCGAACCTTGCCAGTCCCCCCGGAATGCTCCAGGCCGAACGACGGGTCTTCCTGGTGGCCGGTCTCCCTCCTCTCGTCGGAGGATCCCCCTCGGTGCGTCGTGCGTTAATCAGCGATATTCACGGGAACCTCGAGGCCCTGGAGACCGTCCTCGGCGACATTGCGAACCAGGGGGTGGATGAGATCTACTGCCTGGGGGATGTGATCGGCTACGGCCCCAACCCCCGCGAGTGCATCGACCTGGTCATCGAGAACTGCCACGTCACGCTCCTCGGCAACCACGACCAGGGCGCCATGTTCGACCCCGACGGCTTCAACGTCGGCGCCGAGCGGGCCATCTTCTGGACCCGGGGCCAGCTCGAAAGCTCCACCGACCGGGCCGGCAACGAGCGCCGCTGGGAATTCCTCGGCGAGCTGCCGAGGTCGCACAAGCTCCCCCCCTTCCTGTTCGTCCACGGCTCGCCCCGCAACCCCCTGAGCGAGTACATCTTCCCCGAGGACATCTACAACCATCGCAAGATGGAGCGGCTGTTCCAGCTGGTCGAGCGGTACTGCTTCCAGGGCCACACCCACGTCCCAGGCGTCTTCACGGAGGGCTACCAGTTCTTCGCCCCGGAGGAGATCGACAACGAGTACTCCCTCGGCGACGGGAAGCTCCTCATCAACGTCGGCTCGGTCGGCCAGCCTCGCGACGGCGACCCCCGCGCCTGCTACCTCCTGCTCGACGAGGGCGAGGCCGGCAAGGCCGCCAGGATCACCTATCGCCGCGTCCCCTACGACTTCGAGACGACCATCCGGAAGATCCACGCGATCCCGGAACTGGAGCCGTTCCTGGGCGACCGCCTCCGCCAGGGGCGCTGAACGCCCCCGCCCCACCAGTCGACGCCATGGACCGGCCACCCTCGCGGACACGCGCGGGGGGAGCCGCGGCGTCCGGTCCGGCTTGCGAACTTGGCGCGGGGCGGCGACAATCAGTCCTGAGAATCCGGGGCGTCCTTCCTGGACACGCCCGGGCCGGTCCGCCGGGCCCGAGGCAGGTTGGCCGCATCGCCCTCGACTCGCCCCGCCCAACCGCTTCGGGATATCTGGTTCATGAGTAATGAGCGTCGCCTCGTCCTGTTCGTGATGCTGACCTTCGCGTGGGTGATGGGGTCCCCCTATCTGCTCACCTGGCTCGGCCTGGCCCCCCCGCCGAGGCCGAAGGACCCTGCGGTCGCCAAGGCCCCGGCCGATCCGGCCGCCAAGAAGGCGGAGCCGCCGGTCGCGAAGCAGGACGAGCCCCCCGCCGGCGACGAGCCGGCGCCGACGATCAAGGCCGCCGCCGACGCCGCCCCGAAGATCGAGGTCGTCCCGGCCTCGGAGCTGGTACTGGGCTCGCTCGCGGACAAGTCGCCCACCGGCTACCGGTTCGCCGTCCAGCTCGACCAGAAAGGGGCGGGGGTCGACTCGGCCGTCTCGTCGCGTTACGAGGCCGACTTCGAGGGGCGGGTGAACCCACATCTGCCGATGCAGCTCATCGGCCGCGACCGGACGAAGCCGGCCGCCTCCGCCTCGTGGCCCCCGTCGCTGACGCTCACGCTCAGCCCGGCCGACGCCCCCGGCCGGGGCGAACCGCTCCGGCCCATCGACCGGGCCCAGCTCGCCGCCCTGGACCCCGAGGCGCCCGTCGTCGAGGACCTGCTCGACTCCCAGCTCTGGGAGGTCGTCCGCGACGACCAGGGCCGCGCCGTCCGGCCGCTGAAGCGCGAGGCCGGGGACGGCGTCCCGGCCGTCGAGGGCCAGGAGGCCGTCTTCCGCGTCACCGCCGACAACGGCGTGGTCGTCACCAAGACCTTCCGGCTCTGGCAGAACGCCGACGGGTTCGAGTTCGACCTGAAGTTCGAGAGCCCGGACCAGGAGCGGACCTTCGCCTACAACCTGCTCGGCCCCTACGGCATCCCGATCGAGGGCGAGTGGTACACGGCCACCTTCCGCGAGGTCTTCTTCGGGACCGTTGCCGGCGGCGCCGTGAACTTGACGGCCCACACGGCGTACGAGATCGCCAAGGCGACCGACAAGCTGTTCGACTCCACCATCAACCCGCTGCGGTTCGCGGGCGTGGAGAACCAGTACTTCGCGATCCTCGTCGCCCCGGTCCCGCCCCCGGTCTCGCAGGAGGACCGGATCGACCGCGCGACGACGGCCTTCGTCCTCGAGCGCCACGCCCAGGACATCCAGAAGTCCGACGTCGGCGTGCGGATCAGCTCCAAGCCGATCAAGGTCGGGCCCAACACGCCCCAGAGCTTCTCGTTCCTGGTCTTCGCCGGGCCCAAGACCGAGGCCGCCCTCGCCCCCTACGGGGCGGAGGAGCTGGCGGTCTACCGCAAGGGCATCATCCCCCTGGCCCCGACCATCGCCCGCTACTTCATCACGCCGATCCTCTCGTTCACCTATTCCGTCACCGAGCAGGTGGCGGCCTTCTTCGGCGGGACGCGGGGCAACTACGGCATCGCGATCATCCTGCTGACCGTGATCGTCAAGATGCTGCTGTTCCCCCTCGGCCGCAAGCAGGCCATGATGGCCCAGAAGATGCAGCACCTCCAGCCGCAGATGAAGGAGATCCAGGAGAGGTACAAGGACGACAAGGAGCGGCTCACCCGCGAGACCTTCGCCCTGTACAAGAAGCACGGGGCCAACCCGGTCAGCGGCTGCCTCCCGGCTCTGGTCCAGTTGCCGATCTTCGTGGGCCTCTGGCAGGCCCTGAACACGTCGGTCGGCCTGCGGCAGTCCTCCTTCCTCTGGATCAACGACCTCGCCGCGCCGGACATGCTGTTCCGGTTCCCGTTCGACATCATCTTCCTCGGCCACTGGTTCAACCTGCTGCCGATCCTGGTCGTCGGCCTGATGATGGTCCAGACCAAGCTGTTCACCCCGCCGCCGACGACGCCCGAGGCGGAGATGCAGCAGAAGACGATGAAGTACATGATGGTCGTGATGGCCGTGATGTTCTACAAGGTCCCCTCCGGCCTGGGACTCTACTTCATCACCAGCAGCCTGTGGTCGATCGGCGAGCGCCTGCTGCTCCCCAAGATCATCCACGACGTCGACCCCGCCGATGCGGAGGAGAACGCCAAGGCCGCGATCGGCGCCAACGGCAGCGCCAGGCGGGGAACGGCCGTGCCGCCGCCGCCCCCGGCGAAGCCCGAGGGGGGCCTCGCCAAGTTCTGGAACCGCGTGCTCGAAGAGGCGAAGAAGGACCCGACGTATCGCAAGATCGTCGATGATCGCGATGGCAAGGAACCCCGGGGCAAGGACCGCACCGACGGCAATCCGGATCGTCCCGAGAGGCCCGATCGCCCCGACGACCGCCGCGATCGCGGCAAGCCACGCTCCCGGCCGGGCCGGAAATGATCGAAGCACAATCGGGGCCGCACCGGGGGCGCGACCGCCGTGTCATCGGCCTTCGATCCTGAAGAACCGATCGCCGCGACGGCCTCGGCCCCCGGGCCGGGCCTTCGCGGGATCGTCCGGGTCTCCGGCCCCGGCGCGTGGCGGATCGCCCTGGTCGGGTTCGAGGCCGACCGGCCCGGCCCGCCGCCGACCCGGCCGACCCTGGTCTCCGGCCGCTACCGCCTGCCGGGCCTGCGCCCTCCCCTGCCGGCCGAGATCACGCTTTGGGCCGCGCCCCGCACTTATACGGGCCAGGAGCTGGCCGAGATCCACGCGCCGGGCTCGCCGCCGCTGCTCGACCGGCTTCTCGCCCATTGCCTGGAGGGCGGAGCCCGACTCGCCCAGCCGGGCGAGTTCACGCTCCGGGCGTTCCTCTCGGGCCGGATCGACCTGACGCGTGCCGAGGCCGTGCTCGGCGTGATCGACGCCCGCGACCCCCGCCGGCTCGACGCCGCGCTGGAACAGCTCGCGGGGGGCCTCGCCGGTCCGATCGACGCCCTGCGCGACCGGCTGCTGGACCTGCTCGCCCACCTGGAGGCCGACCTCGACTTCGTCGACGAGGCCGACGTCGACCCCATCGCTCGCGCCGTCCTGGCCGACCGACTGGCCCGAGAGGCCGAGACGCTCGACGACCTGACCGCCCGCCTGGGAACCCGCGACCGCATCGACGGCAACCCCCGCGTGGTTCTCGTCGGCCCTCCCAACGCCGGCAAGAGCCGGCTGTTCAACGCCCTGCTCGGCGACGATCACGCCATCGTCTCGCCGATGGCCGGCACCACGCGCGACTACCTCGCGGCCCCCTGCCGCTGCGACGGCCTCGTCGTCGAGCTGGTCGACACGGCGGGCGTCGAGGCCGCCGTCGGGCCGATCGCCTCCGAGGCCCAGGCCCAGGCCGCCGCCGAGGCCGCCCGCGCCGACCTGATCCTCGCCTGCGCGTCCGCCGACTCGCCCGCGATCGAGGCGAGCGAGGCCGACGATCGCACCCTCCGAATCTGGACCAAGGCCGACCGCGCGGGGCCGCCCCCCGATGAACGATCGACCTGGCTCGTCACCAGCGCCCAGGCCGGGACGGGGATCGACGCCCTCCGCGTCGCGCTGGCGTCGGCGATCCGGGGCCGGGAGGGCGAACAGGCGGCCACCGGCACCTCCGCCCGATGCCGCGACAGCCTCGCCGGCGCGGCCGCCGCGATCCGCGACGCGGCCTCGGCCATGCGCTCCGGGGCGGGCGACGAGCTGATCGCCTTCGAGCTGCGCACCGCCCTCGACGAGCTGGGCCAGGTCACCGGCGCAATCGTCGCCGACGACGTGCTCGACAGGATCTTCGCGCGGTTCTGCATCGGGAAGTGAGGTTTCGTCCCGATCGAAGTTGTCGTTTGCTTTGGTGATCAATACGATCGATCTCGTCCGGACTTCGAGGGACGGAAGGTCGGCGGGGGATCCCACGATCGCTTACAAGGCCGCTGCCGACCGGACCGTCGGATACGGGCCGCACCCGGATGGAAGGCAAGACGTGGGACTTTTCGATCGCCTGTACGGCAAGGCCGAATCACCGATCCCCGACCCGGCTCGATTGCGAGACGAGCTGTTCGCCTCCGTTCAATCGGGAGATTCCCGGCGACTGGAACGCCTGGCCCGCGCAAATGAGGCGGCCGTCCTCGCTCATTTCCGCTCCTGGCAGCTGGTGCCGGAGGAGATCCGGGCCGACCCATCAGCCGTCCAAGCGTACGTCCACTCGTTGGTGACGATCGCCCAGCTCTTCGACGTCCGGCTCGGCCATCCTGAGCTGATGGCCGCGCTGACCGGCCCCGCCGACGGCAACCCGATCGAGAAGTGGCAGTCGGCCCTCCGGCGGTCCAGAGAACTGCTGGCCGAGTTGCGCTACGACGAGGCTCGGTCGATCCTGGCCGACTCCCTGATCGATTCCCGCGGGATGACAGGAACCGGGGTCGACTCGCTCCTGCCGATCACCCATGGGCTTCTCGCCGAGGCTTACTTCCACGCCGGACGGGCCGCCGAGGCCGTGTCTCACCTCGAGCACGCCCTTCGTTGCTGCGAGCGGTCGGGGGACTCGGCGGGGATCGCTGCGTATCTCGGTTGCCTGTTCGAGGCGCACCGCTATCTCGGCCAGGCGGAGAAGGCCGCGGGGTTCGCCGACCGTCTGGCAGCCGTCACCCTTGGGAAAGATGCGTCACGGTGGCGGACGCGGGCCCGGATCGTCCGCGCCGGCGAGCCCTTGAACCGCGTCGTCGCCGTCGTGGACGGGGTGACCGGCGAGGTCGACGAGGTGAGGCCGACCGGCGACATGCGCATCCAGTTCGTGTTCGAGCGGAACCGGATCACGCTCCGGCCTGCGGTCGCTGCGACCGCACGCGGCCAAGAGCTCGGCGCCGCCGGCCGATACGACGAGGCCCTGGCCGCCTTCGAGGAGGCCTCCGCGGCCGACCCCTTCGATCCCCATTCCCGCTTCCTGGCGGCGTTCTCCCTCCTCCATCTGGGCCGGTACGCGGAGGCGGAGGCCGCCTACCGAAGCGTCGAGGAACTCGCCCCCGGATGGTTCCAGTGCCGGGCCGACGCCTGGCTGGCGGGGGAACTCGCGGCCAGTCGATTGGGCCGCGACGACCTGGCGGCCCTTACGCAGATCCAGGACGGAACGGCCCCGCCGGAGCGGAAGCTCACGCTGGCGGACCGACTCCTGGACCGACGTCCGCACCTTCCGCCGGCGCTCTTGCACCGCGGGAAGGCCCTTGCCGCGCTCGGCCGCCCGGCCGACGCCCGCGCGGCCCTCGAGGCCGGGTTGGCGTCCGACCCCGAGCCGGACGTCAAGACGAGGCTCCTGGTCGACCTCGCGGCCCTGACCGAGGATCCCGCGGAGCGTGCGGGTCTGTTTCGGGAAGCCATCGCGGTGGGCGGGAATCTCGTGGCCGCGGCGTCGGCGTCCGTCGCCCTGCGACTTGGATGAGTTCCGTCGGTCGGGCTGGCGTCGGTCGCTCCGAGCGCCCAGGGAGGGACGTCGATCGTCCTGTCCGCATCGCCGAGCGACGACGCCGGGGCCTCGTGGCGTCGGGCGAGCGGGCGGATTATTCTGGAGTCCGCCCGGCCCGCGAGACGCGGACCGTCGTTTCGTCCCGTTCCGTTCCCGCCAGGACGCCGACCATGCTCAAGCGAATCCCGCCGATCCTCTCCCCGGAGCTGCTGCACCTGATCGCCCAGATGGGGCACGGCGACGAGCTGGTGATCGCCGACGCCAACTTCCCGGCCGTGACCTGCGCCAATCGGCTCGTCCGGGCGGACGGCCACGGCGTGCCGGCGATCCTGGAGGCGATCCTCCAGCTCTTCCCGCTCGACAGCTTCGTGGACGCGCCGGTGGCGCTCATGCGGCGCCTGGACAAGCCCGGCGAGCCGGCGCCGATCTGGGCCGAGTACCAGCGCATCCTCGACAGCGCCGAGGGGCGGCACATCGCGATGGAGCAGATCGAGCGGTTCGCCTTCTACGAGCGTGCGAAGACCACCTTCGGCGTGGTCGCGACCGGCGAGGGCGCCCTCTACGGCAACATCATCATCAAGAAGGGGATCATCCCGCCTTCCTGATGAACCCGAAGGCGCCCGATTGTCCATTCGCCAGTTCAGGGGTCGATCCGGACCGGCGACCACTCCGCCCTAAGCCCCGCGCTCACGCAGGCCTCGTAGAACCGCCGCGAGGCGATCAGCGAGCATTTCGTGCGATCGAATCGGGTGTCCCGAGTGAAAGCCTCGCAAGTCCGTGCGAGGTCGAACGGGCCGAACGCCGACAGGTCCGCCGCCCGGTAACGCAGCTCCACGGGGACGAAAAAGCCCTCCCGCCTGACGATGGACCTGCCGCATTCCGGCTCCAGCGGCGTTCCCGAGCGGTCGGCCAGATCCATCGACGGCGAGACGGGCGGCAGGGTGAGCGGGCTGTCGATCTCCCAGTAGCGGATCGGCTCGTCGGCCTTGCGTCCCGTCTCGGCGATCACGTCCATGTTCGGGACGGCCTCCTCGGGGTAGCCGTAGATGTCCAGCCCGACGACGTAGGGCACGAAGCACGTGGGGCGGTACGTCACCTCGCGGAATCCGGCCCGCTCCAGCGCGGCCCTCGCCCGGGGGGTCACGAAGACGCAATTCCCTTCCCCGCTCAGGATGTCGAGCTCGGTCTCCAGGCGCTTCTCGGGGACGATGAGCTCGCCGTCGCGGGTCCGGCCCCAGATTGAGGGCTGCCAGGATCTCTCTCCCACCGCGATTTCCAAGTGCGAGAACTCCACTAGTTCGCGAGGCTCGTACACCCTTCGTAGCGAATAGAAATAATACCGGTCGGGGGAATCTCCCTCGTCCCTGCTTGGGCGAGGTTGGAGACCGGCTTCGGCCAGGATCTCCAACGCCGACACGACGCGGGGGTCATCCTGGTCGGCCTCAATCTCCAATCTTCGCCTTCGTCCGGGCGCCCGCGCCAAGGGAGAGAGCTTCGCCAGCAGCTCTGCATCATCAGCTTCCAGGTTCACTAGGATTGAAGCGATAGTTCTCATCCTCGGATTCCCTTCGGCGCGAACCACCGCCAGGAGTCGCGCGACATCGAGCGTCCCTCGTTACGAGCCCCGCGGCCTGAAGCTTCTGCAGTCGTCCGCACTCAGACGACGGGCGGGATCCGGTCGCGGGAGGGGGTCGCCGCACCTGGCAGCGCGGGGGGGGCCTCGCCGTCTTGCCGGTTGCGTGCGTCGTCGGCGTGCTCGTCGTACCTGGGGAGGGAGTCGAGCACGGACCTGACCGGCACGTCGGGCGGGGGGAGGGCCTCGGTCTCCTCGGCCTGAGGGACCTTGGCGTAGAGGCGGTCGAGCTCGGCGCGGGCGGGCTCGGCGTAGTCGGAATGATTGGTGAGCTTGAGCACGCGCTGGAGGTCGGCGACGGCCTCGACGTCTCGGCCCTCGGCGGCGCGGCAGAGGCCGCGGTGGAGGTAGCCTTCCACGTCGCTGGGACGCATGACGAGGTAGCGGTCCAGGTCGGCCTCGGCCGTCGCCAGCTCGCCCCGCTCGGTGAGCAGCCGGCCCCGCATCAGGTAGGCGCCGGAGAGCTGGGGGTCGCACCGCAACGCGTGGTCGAGGTCGACCAGCGCGTCGTCGGTTCGGCCCATCGCGCGGTAGACGGTCGCCCGATGGTAGTAGGCCTCGCCCAGATACGGGGCGATCCTGAGGGCCCCGTTGAACGAATCGAGCGCCCCTTCCAGGTCGCCCCGGATCATCCGCACCCGCCCCTCCTTGATGGAGGCCGGGACGGTGGAGCGCTGGCGCCGCTGGGTGGTCCAGAGCACCTGGAGCATCAGGAAGGAGGCCGCGGCCGGCAGGCCCAGCAGGGCGACGCGGACCTGGAACCGCACGGCGGGCGAATAGCGCCAGTGGGTGATCGTCACATGCTCGTCCTTCGATTCCACGACCTTCTGCTCGTGGATCAGGAAGAACCCCAGCATGAAGCAGAGCACGCCGACGATCCCCATCCCCCGCGCCACCCAGATCAGCCGGCCGATCGACAGCAAGAGGGCCGCCGCGACGACGAGGAACACGCCGGCATAGAAGAGCTGCGTGATGGCCGTGGGGCCGAACACGTCGAGCAGGCGGTCGTAGATCTCGATGCCTCTCATCGCGGAGCGTCTCGCGGGTTGACGGTTTGGGGGCGACCTGGACCGGGCCGGGGGGCCTCCCCGCCCCGCCCGCCGAGAGCGGCCCGCGGCCGAAGGAGAGGGGCCGAAGGCTCGGCGACGGATGGATCGAGAGGCGAGGGGGCGGCGGATCGGGAGGGACGCAACCTCACTCTAGGAGTGCAACCAATCGCTGTCAATCGGATAGCCGGGGCCGCCGACCTTTTCGGAACGGCCTCTCGAAACCCCCTCGCGGGCCCTCCGCTCCGGCCGATTCTCCGACCCGTTTAGGTTATGCGACCCGCCTCGCCGGCCGAACGCGCGGGAAACCCGCCGTCGCGGAAACGGCGGCTATATTCCCAGTAGGAGATCATGCAAGTGCAGGGAGACGTTCGAGTCCATGGCACACCGAACGGAAACAAACACCCCGAGCACGAGGCTGAACCACCATGACTCGACGACGAGGCGCGACCGCCCGCCTTCTCGACCTGCTCGCGCTTGAGATCCGCACCCTACCCACCACCCTGATCGCCGTCATCGACTCCGGGGTGGACCTGAACGACGCCGCCGTCGTCCCCTATCTCGACCTGACCTCAGCTTACGACGCCTACAACAAGCAGACCTACGCCGACGTGGGCGCGTCGGCGATCCTCGACACCAGCCTGGCCCACGGGCACGGCTCCGTCGTGGCGAACATGACCGTCCAGGGCATCGTCGCCGCCGCGACGGCCTCGGGACGCACCCCCGACGTCAAGATCCTGCCCATCCGCGACACCTCCTCGGGCCTGAACATCGACGCCGGCGCGGTCATCCGCGGGATCTACTGGGCCGCCGACCACGGCGCCTCGGTCATCAACCTGAGCGTCAACTTCTCGTACAACCCTAGCAACTACGACCCCGGCTCGCCCCGGCACGGCTCGACCCTCGTCGACGCCATTCAGTACGCCGAGACCAAGGGCGCGGCCGTCGTCACCGCCCCGGGGAACGCCGCGCGGAACATCGACCTGATCCCGGTCTTCCCCCCCTACGCCGACGACCCGCTCTACTCCTTCACCCGGCCGACCCCCACGAACGTCCTGGTGGCCGCGGCCGTCGACTCGTCCGGCAAGCTGACCGCGCCTTCGAGCTGGGGCCCGGTCCACGTCGACGTCGGCGCCTACGCCGGTCCCGAGGGCTTCACCTCGTACTCGGCGGCCTTCGCCTCGGGCGTCGCCGGAGTCGTCCGCGAGCTGATGCCGGCCGGGACCTCGGCCCGGCAGGTGCTCGACGTGCTGGAGTCGACCGCCACCCCCAGGGCCCAGAGCGTCGGCGCGTGGTCGAAGACCGGCGGCGCGCTCGACCCCGCCGCCGCCGTCGCCCGCGCGCTGAACGGCTTCCCCACGGCCGGCGGGACGATCGTGATCGACGCCGGCTCCGCGGCCGACGCCTACTACACGGGGGGCTCGATTTCCACCACCACCGCGGCCGTCGACCTGGCCGGGCTCGAATCCCCGCCCGCCGCCTCGGTCTTCCGGACGGCGCGATCCGGCCAGGCCTTCTCCTACAAGCTCAACGGCCTGACGCCCGGCGCGATGTACCATGTCCGCCTCGACTTCGCCGAGACCGTCCACGACGCCCCCGGCCTCCGCCTGTTCGACGTCCTGGTCAACGGCGAGACGCGAATCTTCGCCCTCGACGTCTTCGCGGCCGCCGGCGGCAAGGACCGCGCGGTCGCCCGCGACCTGATCGTCCAGGCCGACGGCTCCGGGGCGATCAAGCTCGACTTCAAGGGCGTGAAGGGAGACGCCCGGGTCGACGCGCTTGAGGTGCGCCCGGCCGCGAACCTCGCCGCCGGCAAGCCCGCAACGGCCTCGTCGATCGAGTCCTGGTCGTACAACCCGGCGCTCGGGGTCGATTTTTCCTCCTCTACGCGCTGGTCGAGCGGCCAGTGGATGCAGAGCACGTCCAACGCCTGGTACGCCGTCGACCTCCAGGACTACTATCAGATCGACGAAGTCCGCCTGAAGTGGGAGCGGGCCTACGCCGTCGACTACCAGATCCAGGTCAGCGAGGACGGCTCGGCCTGGACCACGATCAAGACGGTGAACGGCAACCAGTCCGACGGCCTCGTCACGCTCTCGGGCCTTTCCGGGCAGGGGCGGTTCGTCCGGGTCTATTGCACCCAGACCAGTGCGGGGGCGAATAATTACTCGCTCTACGACTTCCAGGTCGCCGGCTCGCGGCTGGACGACCTCGCCCGGGGTAAGGCGGCCACGGCGACCTCTTCCGAGTCGGGCCAGCTCGGTCCCGCCGGCGCGTTCGACGGCGACTCCCGCAGCCGGTGGTCGAGCGGCCAGTGGATGCAAGGGTCGCAGTCGGCCTGGATCTCGGTCGACCTGGGCGCGATCTCAGCCATCCGCGACGTCCGACTGGTCTGGGAGACGGCCTATGCCGCCCGCTACGAGATCCAGGCGAGCGTCGACGGCAAGACCTGGACGACCCTCCGCGCCGTGACCGGCGACGGGCACTCCGGCCCGGCCTTCTTCAGCGACCTGGGCGGGGTCGGCCGCTACGTCCGGATCCTCTGCCTTCAGCCCGGTCCGGTCCACAACAACTACTCGCTCTACGACCTCAACGTCTACGGGGAACGCCTGACGAACCTGGCGACGGGGAAGGTCGCGACGTCTTCCTCCAACGAGGGCAACTTCTACGCTCCCTCGATGGCGGTCGACGCCAACCAGGCGTCGCGCTGGTCGAGCGGCCAGTGGATGCAGTCCGGCGAGACCGGCTGGATCGCGATCGACCTGGGGGCGAGGTACCAACTGTCGGCGGTCGCGCTCAACTGGGAGGCCGCCTTCGCCGTGGACTATCAAATCCAGGTGAGCGACGACGGCCAGGGCTGGACCTCGATCCGCTCCGTCGTCGGCAACGCGAAGGCGGGAGTCGACGTGCAGGGAGGCCTCTCCGGCGCGGGCCGATTCGTGAGGATCCTCGCCACGAAGCTCAACGCGACGAGGAACTACTCGCTCTACGACGTCCAGGTCTACGGCACGCCGGCCGCCGCGTCGGCGACTCTCGCGGCCGACGGACCGGGCTGGTCGAGCTGGACCGCGGTCGCCGCCGCCCCCGTGGCGACGGCCCCGCTCGCGGCGTCGAGCGAAGCCCCGACGACCGCGCCGGTCCGGCCCGCTCCACGACGCTCGCTCGCTCCGGCGACCTTCGCCAATCGATCCCCGCGTCCCTTCACCCCGCAAGCCTTCGCCTCCCGCGTCGGCCGTCCAGGGTTGCGAACCACGCGAGACTGATCCGGCCCGTCAGGTCCCTCGAGATCGGTGTCGACCCTTTTGAGGCGGCGGTGTTACAACCGACCGCCTCGAAGACCTTTAGTCACAGGGCTTCCTTGATCGACGACCAGGCCTCGTCGTCACGCCCTCGGACGACGGAGCCGTAGACCGCGCTAGGGCTAG
>NZ_JAALJI010000046.1 GCF_011064595.1 Paludisphaera soli
ACGTCGCCGACGAGGCGGGGGACGGCCACTGGGACGTCTCGACCTCCTCCTGGTCGTCCCGCGCGCTCGACCTCTCCCGGATCTTCCCCGACGACGAGGACGGCAGGCCGACCTACGTGAAGCGGCTGCGTCCGGGCTCGTCGACGCTCGTGACCCGGGACGAGCAGGGCCGCCCCCTGCGAGCCCAGCTCGCGCTCTCCCGAGACTACAACGGCGCCGCCCCGGCGGTCTGGGACGGCTCCGGGCACTGGCAGCCGATCTCCGGCGGCTGGCAGCTCCTGGAGGATCGGCTCGGCATCTACCTGGTCGTCGAGGACCCCGAGGTCTGGGCGATCGGCGACTACACCGGGGAGCATCCGCAGGAGCCCAGCCGGACGCTCCGCGGCGTGACGAGCCAGGCCGCCCCGGCCTCGCCCAACACGCGGTTCCACCTCCGGCTGACCGCCGTGGTGGAGGACGACCTGATGCTGCCGGCGTCGGTCGACGCCAGGCCCGTCTCGCCGACCTCGTTTACGAGACGCCGGCGGGTCGACGCCCGCGACCACTTCGCCCTGGAGACCGTCTCCGCCCGATCGCTCCACAACCCCGACCCCGAGCCGAGGACCGTCCGCGACGACACCCCCCGCGCCGTGGCCTGGGCCCGTCAGCTCCGCGCCGCGCACGAGCTGCCCCCGACCGTCGGTGGCGCGACGGTCCCCAGCCTTGTCACCGCGTACCGCGTGGGCGACCGGATCGCCCGCATCAACGGCCGCGACGTCGGCCTGCAGACGAACTTCGGCGAGGCCCAGGGCGAGACGCCCGCCTATCCGGTCGTCACCGCCGTCATCTGGGACTTCAGCGACGACCGCCAGGCCACCCTCATCGAGCTGTCCGACGCCGACGTCGAGCACGCCGCCTGATCCCACCCGAAAGGACGTTACAGCATCATGTCAGCCCGCGTTCTCCGCGATCGACAGCAGGCCGCCTCGGACGCGGTCCGCCGCATGGCCTCGCCGGGCGAGGGGGGCTCCGAGGCGGCCCTCGTCCAGACCAAGTCGGCCGGGGCCTACCCGACGGTCGCCTCCGCGTTCTTCGCCTGCTCCCCGGTCCGCATCCAGGGGGCCGAGGTCGAAGGGGCGGGAGTCGCGTTCGTCCCGGACGCCTCGCGGACGATCTTCGCGTACAACCTCGGCACGAAGGCGCCGCCGCTCGGGACCAGGGTGATCGCCCACGCCTGCGGCGGGCGATGGACGTTCCGCTACGACGGCTGACCGACCGCCTCGTCCGACTCCCCCCTTCCGCCCGGTGGATCATGCCCAAGGACCCGCTCCGCCCGCTCCGCCTGCGTTGGGACGACCTTCGCGACCCCGGGGCCGCGACCGGCCGCCTGCGTCGGCCCGAACTCGACGCCGCGCCCACGAGCGGCACGCCCCGATTCCTGGGCCGGGTCCGCGACGCCGGCGCGATCCCGACGACCTCCGACCGCGTCTTCCTGGTCAACCCGGCCAGGCTCGGCGGCGGCGAGTCCGAAGGCGCGACGGCCGGCGTCGCGGTCGACTCCTCGCGATCGATCCCCGTCGCGGTCGTCGGCGCGATCGTCCCCAAGGCCGGCGACCTGATCCAGGCCTTCGCGGTCGGCGGCCGCTGGGTCGCCGCGATGCACCGCTCGTCGCCGATCCCCGTCTGCGGGACCTGCACCGCCCCGCAGAGGGACCTCGTCGTCTCCTGGACGAACGCCCTCCTGGGGTCCGGAACGACGCCGCTGATCTACAACGGCGCCGACGAGTGGACGAGCAGTTGCGCCAATCATCTGATCTTCCGCCTGATCTGCCGCGACGGAACGGCGAGCTTCCGCGTCGCCTACTACACGGCCGGCAACTGCCCCGGCGGCCAGGCCGCGACCTGCACGTCGCCCGGCCAGTCGCCGCTCGGGCTGTCGCCTTCGCTCTCCTCGTGCACGCCCTTCATGCTGCAATACAACCTCGGCGCCGGCACATGCCCCACGCTCGCCTCGCAGGGGTATACGCGGTTCACGGTCACGGCGTGAGTCCGGCGTGGTTTGGGATTGCCCCCGATCGGCCGGGGCCTGTAGCCTGGGCCTCGCCCGACGACGACCGCCGACGTCCCCTTTCCGACGTGAGGCCCATGACCGATCCGCCCCGATCCGCCGCCCCCGGGCCGCACCCGACGCTCAGCGTGGTCGTCCCCCTCTTCAATGAAGAAGAGAACCTCGACGAGCTGCATCGACGGCTGACGGACGCGCTCGGCCGGATCGGCCTGGAGTACGAGCTGGTCCTGGTGGACGACGGCTCCGGCGACCGCTCGCCCGGGATGATCGACGACCTGACCCGCCGCGATCCCCGCGCCGTCGGGATCCACCTGAGCCGGAACTTCGGCCACCAGCCGGCCGTGTCCGCCGGCCTGGATTTCGCGCGGGGTGACGCCGTGATCGTGGTCGACGGTGACCTGCAGGACCCGCCCGAGTTGATCGCCGCGCTCGTCGAGAAGTGGCGGGAAGGCTTCGAGGTGGTCTACGCCGTCCGCCGTCGCCGCGACGAGGCCTGGCCGAAGCGCCTGGGCTACTACGCCTTCTACCGCCTCCTCGGCGCCGTCAGCGACCTCGAAATCCCGCTCGACAGCGGCGACTTCTGCCTGATGGACCGCAAGGTCGTCGACGTGCTCACGCATCTTCCCGAACGCATGCGTTTCGTCCGAGGCCTGCGATCCTTCGTCGGATTCCGCCAGGTCGGCCTCGAATACGACCGCCCCGCCCGCGCGGCCGGATCTCCCAAGTACACGTTCGGCCGCCTGCTGGCGCTGGCCGTCGACGGGCTCGTCAGCTTCAGCGGCCGCCCGCTCCGGCTGGCGACCTACCTCGGGCTGACCGCCATCGCCGTCGCGGCCGGCCTCCTGCTCTGGATCTTCCTCGACGCCTTCGCCTACGGCCAATCGCCGGCCGGTTGGGCGAGCACCGCCGTGATCGTGCTCTTCATGGGCTCGGTCCAGCTCCTCAGCCTGGGGATCATCGGCGAGTACATCCGCCTGATCTTCCTGGAGACCAAGGGCCGTCCGACGTACATCGTCCGCGACCGGACGCCCCGCCGCAATCGGGCCGACGACGCCCCTCGCGACTGACCCCACCCCCCTCCGACATCCCCCCGACATGACCAACATCCCCGCCGACGGCGCGCGATGCCGGCGATGCCCGCTCGCGCCCGGATCCCCCTGCGCCGGGGTCGAAGTCCCCCGGCTCTGCCAGCTCGTCGACCCCGAGCATCCCGATCACGACCCTTCGTACCTAGCCGCCCTGCCGATCCCCCCGGACCAGCCGACGGGCGACGACGACCCGCCGCGAAGGCCGCTCGCCGAGACCCTGCGCCTGCTCCGCGCGATGAAGGCCTGCCCCCATCGCGACGAGCGGACCGACTGCGGCTGCGCGGGCTCCGCTTCGTGCTCGCAGGGACGCGGGGGCGGGGGCGTCGTCCGCATCGTGGACTGCTTCGAATGCCTCGATCCGAGGGCGTCCGCCGACGCCCGGCCACAACGCGAGAGGAGACCGCCATGACGCCCGAAGACATCGCGCCCGAAGCAGGCCCGTACCTCGACGAGGCCGCCGTCGACGCCGACGAGTTCGCCCGCCGCGAGGCGTTCGAGGCCGCCGACCGTCTCTGGATCCGGGCCATCGCCCCGCTGCTCCAGCCCTCCTCGCCCGAACCCGATCCCAACCCCCGCGTCCAGTTCGCGCTCGATCGCATGAGGATCGCCGCCTGCGAGCGGATCGCCCGCATCCTCGCGTCCGACCTCCCCGAAGGATCGGCGTGACGACCCCCGGCGGGGGCCGCCTCGCCCCCCGTCGGCCCTCTCCGGCGAGGCATCCCGATCGTGCAAGTCCGCCCCGGCGGGCGAAATTCCTCAACCGGGATATTTTTCCCGGTTTCCTGGAACCTCGCAATCGAACTTGCTGATCATCCCCATGAGCAAGCGAGGGAAGCCGGCCGAGACGGACGGACCTCCCCCCACCGCCCGATTCTCGCCGAGCTTCGCCCGCCCCCGCGTCGCGACGCCGCCAGTCGACGACAGCCCGAAAGGAGCGACCCATGCAGCGATTCTCCGAGTTCTCGCTCTCCCGCGGATTCGATGGGCTCGAGCAGCGGCTCAGCCTCAGCCTCACCTCGTTCATCTCGATCGGCGCGACCAAGGCGATCGCGGAGGGGCCCGTCGTCCCGGATCCGGATCCGGACATGCCGAGCGACCCCCCGCCGCCGCCCGAGTCGGACCCCGGCGACTTCCCGGGCTATCCCCCGCCGCCCGTCTTCCCGCCGCCGCCGATCGGCGGCCCCGTCGGCCCCGGCTGATCCGCCGGCCGGCACGACCGCGTCCCCCGGGCGCCTCGCCTCGCGGCGGGGCGCCCTCTCTGTGTTTCCAGGGCCCTCCGATCCGCAGAGCCCCTCCGCCGAACCGACCCCATCCTCGTCGCGGGAGTCTTTCCATGGCCGTTCATACGTTGCTCCGACGCTGGTGCACCGGCCCCCTCGCCCTGGTCGAGGCGGAGAGCCAAGGCCGGGCGGTCGAACTGGCCGCGAGGGCCGGCGTCCCGCTCGCCTATGCGGACCTTAAGGGGATCGAGGCCCCTCGCTGCTTCCTCCCCGACGCCGACCTCCGGGGGGCCGATCTCGACGCCGCGATCCTCCCCGGGGCCTACCTCCGCCGCGCCGACCTCCGCACCGCGACACTGGTCGACGCCGACCTCGCCGGGGCGGTGCTCCGTCAGGCCGACCTCCGCGACGCCCGGCTCCGCGACGCCGACCTCCGCCGCGCCGACCTCCGGGACGCCCGGCTCGCCGGGGCCGACCTCCGCGGCGTCCGGCTCACCGGCGCCCGCCTCGAAGGGGCCGCGATCGACTGGCGATGGGCCGCAGTCGCCGTGGAACTCCTCCGCCGCGATCCCGGCTGCCGGGGCGACTCCCTCCGCCTCGTCGTCGAGCTGGCCCTCGAACGCGACGAACGCCCGTACGCCTGGCTCCGCCCGATCTTCCGCGGCGGGCCGGGGATCGTCGACTGGGCCTGTTCCGTCCTCGGCCGCGCCATCCTCCCGGGCGACGACGCCCCGGAGATCCTCCGCAGGCTCGCCGCCGACGCCGACGTCGAGCCATCCGCGCGGACCGCGGCCGACCGACCGGGCCGGCTCTACTGGACCCGCGCCGTCGGGCCCAGGGGCCGCAGGTCCGAGAGCCGATCCGACTGATCGTCAGGATCTCAGACTTTCATCATTTCGTCCGATCATCCATCGACCGTACTCGTCCGGGAGGCCCTCGCATGTCGTCCGCTCGCCTGAAGCACCGCCGATTCCCCACGATCCGCACGTCGGCCCGCGACCTGGCCATGCTCCGGGTGGCGCCGATCGACGCCGCCTCGCTGCCCCGGGTCCACGTCGGCCTCGGCCAGGCGGCCGGCGCCCTCCGGGTGCTCGACCGATCCAGCGGCGAGGAGGTCCTGGTCTACACGCCGACCTTCAACGCCCAGTTCAAGGCCGGGCACCGCGCGGGGCGTTGGTACGTCCGGCCCGCGCTCGGGGTCGGCGGCGCCCCGAGGAGCATCGCCTTCGCCACGGCCCGCGAGGCCGTCGAGGCCGTCGCCGTCGACGCCTGGCGACTGCGGGTCGTCTCCCCCGACGCCCCCTCGCACGCCGGCGCCCGCCCCCGACTCCGCGTCATCTGGTCGACCCCCGACTCGACGAACTGACCCGCCCCCCCGCCGCGAGCCGCGCGACGGACCGATCGCCTTCATCCCCATCCATCAGGACGAGCCATCATGTTCACCGAAGATCACGACTCCGAGACCGCGACCGCGACCCGTCCCCAGGCCGGCCGGGCTCGGCGGACCGACGCCCAGGCCGCCCCCCTTCTGACCGCCGCGCAGGAGCAGGCCCTGGCCGCGCGGATCAAGGCCGGCGACGCCCAGGCCCGCGAGGAACTCATCCTCGCCAACCTCCGTCTGGTGCTCAGCATCGCGGCCGAGTTCCGGGCCCGGAACCGCGCGATCGACCTCGAAGACCTGATCCAGGAGGGGAACATCGGCCTCATGCGGGCGGTCCGCGACTTCGACCCGGAGGCGCACGGGACCCGGTTCGTCACCTACGCCTCCTGCTGGATCCGCCACCACATCCAACGCGTGCTGGCCGAGCAGTCCTCGATGATCCGCTTCCCTTACTACCTCGTGATCCTCCGCCGTCAGTTCGAGAAGGCCCGCGCCCAGATGCTCGACGCCAGCCGCTCCGCGCCGGTCTCGGTCGAGCCGCTCGAACCGAGCGTCGAGGCGGTGGCCGAACGCATGGGGGTCTCCCCAAGGCGGCTGAAGCACCTCCACAACGCCCAGGTCGACCTCCGCTCCTACTCCACCAGCTCGATCGACGACGACGAGTCCCAGGACGACGCCCTGGCGCAGTCGCTCCCGCCCGAGGCGCCGCTCGAGGTGGCCGAGACGATGGAGAAGCTCCACGCCGCGATGCGTCGGCTGACCCTGCTGGAAGCCTGGGTCCTCCGCCGCCGCTACCGCCTGGACGACTCGACCCAGGAGGCCGAGGACGAGGCCCAGGCCCGCTCCCACCGCCGCGGGTCCGAGCCGCGACGGCCCGGCCCCCGCACGGACGGCCGCCGCACCTACCGCGAGCTTTCCCGCGAGATCGGGAGGCCCATCCACCAACTCCGCCTGGTCGAACGCACCGCGATCGCCAAGCTCCACGACCTGATCGAGCCCCGGACCGACCGGGACGCCCAGGATCGCGAGGAGAATCCGGCCGCGCGAAGCGCCCCCATCTCCCGCGTCCGACGCTCGGCCTGAACCGACTTTGCACCGAGAGGAGGGCGTCGTGACGGCATTGCACTATCGGGAACACGCCCATCGCCGCGACGGCGAGGCCGCGATCCCCCAGGTCCGGCCCGAGGTCGCCCGCCGATTCCTGGAGCACCTGGCCTCCCCCGCGACCGGCTGCGTCGAGCTTCGGGTCCTTCGCGCGGCCTGGGACCGCCGGGGCGATCTCCACCGGGCCGACCGCATCAGCCCGACCTATCAGGGATCCACCCTGGCCGGCTGGTACGACGACCTCGACCGCCTGGCCCGCCACGCCGGCCGTCTCGTCGCCGTCTCCGGGTATGTCACGATCAACCCGATCCGGCGCGACCTGCTGGCTCGCTCCGACAATCGGCTCGATCGGGTCCGGCACACCAGCCGGGACGACGACGTGGTCGCCCTGCGCTGGATGTACTTGGACATCGACCCAAAGCGACCGGCCGACGTGAGCAGCACCGACGAGGAGCTGCACGCCGCGGTCCGACGCCGCGACTCCATCCTCGCCGGCGAGCCGGAGATGGCCGCCGCCGCCCTGTGGGGGAAGTCCGGCAACGGGGCCTGGATCCTCGTCCGCCTGCCGGACGACCCGAACGACTCCTCCCACCGCAGCCTCGTCGCCCGGACCGTCAAGGCACTCGCCCGGGTCTACAACGACGACGCCGTCGTGGTCGACACGGCGACCGTGAACCCCTCGCGCCTGATCGGCCTCCCGGGCACGATCAAGGCCAAGGGCTCGCCGAGGCCCGAACGCCCCTGGCGCCGGGCCACGTTCGACGGGGCGGGGCCGCACGCGACGGGCTGACCCCGCCCCATCCCGTCGTCGTCGTTGGAACCCGGACATCGATCCCGCGTCTGCAAGACCCCATCGACGTATGACGACCCCTCGCGATCGACCTTCGCCCCAGCCTCGCGCCCTCGGCCCCGACGCGAGGGAGGTCGGGCCGCCGCCCCGGGCCCTCGACCTGGCCGATTGGCTGGCCCGCAAGGGTGTGTCGGACGGGCCGACTCGCCCCGTCGTCGTCCCACGCCCGTCCGGACCTCGACCCATCTCCCGCCCGTCGGTCAGCCTCGCCGAGCGGGCCTCGTCCTATCTCTCCACGCTGCCCCCGGCCGTCTCGGGGCAGGGGGGGCACGGCCGGACCTTCCGCGCCGCCTGCGTCCTCGTCAAAGGGTTCGGCCTGGGAGTCGACGAGGCCCGGCCGATCCTCCAGGAATGGAACCGAGGCTGCGACCCGCCCTGGTCGGAACGGGAACTCGACCACAAATTGCGGGAGGCCGACAAGGCCGCCGACGACCGGCCGAGGGGATGGCTCCTAACCGACCGCGGGTCCCCAGCGACCGGATCGGGGGCCCCGCGACCCTCCGTCCCGTCCTCGCAAGCGTCCCCCGCGGCCCCTTCGATCCCGCAACCTCCGGGTGATCCGCCTCCGGCCGCCGGGGACGGCGACGGCGAGGACGTCGAGTTGCGGACGAATCCGCACCGCCTCGCCCGGCTGTTCCTGGGTCGTCGATTCTCGCATGCGGGAGGGCTGGGGCTGCGGTTCTGGTCGGACGCGTTTCATCGGTGGGACGGCTCATCCTACCGCATCGTCCCGACGACCGAGTTGCGGGCCCTGCTGGCCCAGGACCTGGCGGACGAGTTCCGACGACTCCACCGCCTCGACCGCGAGCGGGCGGAGGAGGAATCTCGGGGGCCGGGCAAGGGCCGTCGTGGATCGCGCCCCCTCGGCCCAGCACCGGTGACCACCCGCCTCATCGGCGACGTGGTGCAGGCGCTCGCCGGCCTGACGCTCGTCCCCGGCGAATCCTGCCCTTCGCGTCCGGCCTGGCTCGAATCCGGCGTCGAGGCCGCGGCCACGGGGCCGGACGCGGCCTCGCGATGGTGGTGCGACCTGTCCGGCTGGCCGGCGGCCGAACTGATCGCGACGCGCAACGCGCTGGTCCACCCGCCTTCGTTCGTGACGGGGGCGGCGTGCATGTCGCGGCCGAGCCCCCGATACTTCAACGCATCCGCACTGGACTACGACTTCGACCCCGAGGCCCCGCCCCCCCGCGCCTGGCTCGCGTTCTTGCGAGACGTGTGGCCCGACGACCCGGACAGCATCGCGGCCCTGCAGGAATGGTTCGGCTACCTCCTGACCTCGGAGACCCGGCTCCAGAAGGTGCTGATGATGATCGGCCCCAAGCGGTCGGGCAGGGGGACGATCGCCAGGGTTCTCAAGTCGCTGGCCGGGCCGAGCAACGTGGTGAGCCCGACGCTGTCGACGCTCGCTCGACCGTTCGGGCTCTCCGTGCTGATCGACAAGCCGGTGGCCGTATTCCCCGACGCCCGGCTTTCGAGCCGCCCCGACAACGCGGCGATCGTCGAGGCCCTGCTGTCGATCAGCGGCGAGGACGACCAGGCGATCGACCGCAAGCATCAGTCGGCCTGGACCGGCAAGCTGCCGACCCGGTTCGTCCTCATCTCGAACGAACTCCCCCGCTTACGGGATTCCAGCCGAGCCTTATCAAGCCGCCTCGTCCTGCTCCGGTTCACCCGATCTTTTTACGGCAATGAGGACCTGGGCCTTTCCGCGAGGCTGCACGGCGAGTTGCCCGGGATCCTGATCTGGGCCTTGGAAGGCTGGCGAAGGCTTCAGCTCCGGGGCCGATTCATCCAGCCGGCCTCGGGTCGCCCGCTCCTGGAATCGATGGACGAGCTGGCGAGTCCGGTCTCCGTCTTCCTCGAGGATTGCTGCGTCGTCGAGCCGATGGCTTCGATCCCTTCGACCGAACTCTATGATGCCTGGCGTTCCTGGTGTCGCCGGCACGGCCGCGAGGCGGTGGGCGACGAGCAGGCGCTCGGACGCGATCTCCACGCGGCCATCCCCGGCCTCGGCAAGCGCCGCCATCGCATCGGATCGACCCGGGTAGTCTTTTATAGCGGCGTGCGACTGCTCGCCCCGTCCGGCGCGGAGCGGGCCCTCCCGACCCTGTCCTGAGCCGATGAATCCGCGGGGGCCTCGCCGAATCCGAAGCAATAGGTTATCATCAGCCCCTCGCCGTCAGCGTCCACCCAGGGCCGCGACGCCAATCTTCGACCATTTTCGTAGGTCTAAGATCAGGGCGGACGCGTCCAGGCGAACACAGAGAGCCCTTTCGCTCGCTACTCGTTCTTCTGGGATCGTTTTCCGATCGTCACGGCACGCAAGATGCTCTGGTTCGATCAAGTTGTTGATCTGGACCCTCATCCAGCCGCCCCGGAGCATCGAGACTGCAAGGTCGCACGCACGGCCTTCTCACCAACCCATGCGACGGCCGACCGTCGCGACGATGAGCAAGGACGCCATCGGCGGGAAAGGTTTCGCGGCCCGGATCGGACCTCGATCGGGATCGCCGCGGACCCTTGACGACCGGCCCCGCATGGCTTCGCGGATATGGAATCGACGAAAGAATGCTCATCAAAACGATTTGTCAGGCTCGTGGAGGATACGGCTCGATGAAGGATGGCAAGCTCCTGTTCCCGGCTGCTTTGATCGCGATGATCCTCGCCGCCGGGGCCGCCCGGGGCGGCTCGATCACCCATCCCAACCTGGATCCGCCCCGATCCGAGTCGACTTTCGGTCCGCTCGCGGCCGGACTGCTGGACCTTCCGTCCGTTGCCATGTCTTCGGAAGTCCTGGCGTCGCCGGACCTCACCCGACAAGACGCTCGCCTGATCGCCGGGACCGTCGAGCCGTCTGCGATTTCGGCGGAGCAGCCCTTGCGCGTCCCGGAACCGACCTCGATGGGGCTTTTCGGGATCGGCATCACCAGCCTGATCACTCTGCGACGATTCCGCAAATACTTCTCTTGATTGGCCTTCCATTCCGAAATCGGCAGCGACTCGGCCCCTTGCGGCCGGGTCGTTTTTCGTTTCGAATGGCCTGAGCCGATCCGGACACCCCCAAAGCCGTTGAGAGTCCAGCCATGACCTCGCCCACCACGACCGATCATCTGCTCTACGAGGACCTGCTGAATCGATCGAGAGAGCTGAGCGTCCTGGCCTCCTGCGCCGGGGTCCTG
Source organism: Paludisphaera soli (assembly GCF_011064595.1). Classification (GTDB taxonomy): domain Bacteria; phylum Planctomycetota; class Planctomycetia; order Isosphaerales; family Isosphaeraceae; genus Paludisphaera; species Paludisphaera soli. The sequence goes on from NZ_JAALJI010000046.1 coordinate 10,873, forward strand.
GGCTGGGACGAACAGACCTACATGCCGAAGTCCGGGGCGAACCTCCGGGGCGATCAGATGGCCCTGCTGGCTGGGATCCAGCACGACCGCGGCACGGATCCGCAGTTGGGGGAGATCCTTCAACGCCTTCAGGACAGCCCTCTGGTCGCCGATCCCGCTTCCGTCGAGGCGACCAACATCCGCCAGCTCCGCCGCGCCCATGAACGCCGGACGAAGCTCCCCCGCAGCCTGGTGGAAGACCTCGCCAGGACCACCTCCCTGGCCCAGCAGGAGTGGGTGAATGCGAAGCACGCCGCCAACTTCGTCCACTTCCAGCCGTGGTTGGATCGGGTCTTGCACCTGAAAAAGCAGGAGTCGGCCTGCCTCCTCGAATGCCTGGAGGATGGGCAGGACCATCAATTTCCTGGGCAGGCCGCCGATGCGACGGCCCTCATCTACGACCCGCTGCTGGACGACTACGAGCAAGGGGCCAGGACGGCCAAGTTACGCGGGCTCTTCAAAAACCTCCGCGAGGCCCTGTCGCCCTTCGTCCTGGAGATCGCGGAGGTGGCGAAATCGCGGAAGCCGGCCGGCGACTCGGTCCTTCGACGGCGTTTCCCCGTCGAGCGCCAGCGCGTCCTGGCCGAGTCGGCCGCGGCCGCGTTGGGCTTCGATTTCCAGGGCGGACGGCTCGACGTCACTGAGCACCCGTTTTGCACCGGCATCGGTCCCGGCGACGTCCGGGTCACCACCAAGTACGACGAGCGGCGATTCGACGACGCCTTCTTCAGCGTGCTCCATGAAGTCGGCCATGGGCTGTACGAACAGGGACTGCCGGCCGAGCAGTGGGGGGCACCGGCCGGCGAGTCGGTTTCTTTAGGCGTTCATGAATCGCAATCCCGCTTGTGGGAGAACTTCGTGGGGCGAGGCCGCTCGTTCTGGACCTACTGGTTCCCGGTCGCCCGCCGCACGTTCCACGACTCGCTGCACGACGTCTCGCTCGACGGGTTCCTCGCCGAGATCAACCGCGTGGAGCCGTCGCTGATCCGCATCCAGGCCGACGAGGTGACGTACAATCTTCACGTGCTCATCCGTTTCGAACTGGAGCAGGCGCTCTTGGGCGGCGACCTCGCCACGGCCGACCTGCCCGAGGCGTGGAACGCCAAGTACGAGGAGACGCTCGGGGTGCGGCCCGCGAACGACGCCGAGGGCTGCCTGCAGGACGTCCACTGGGCCGCCGGGCTGATCGGCTACTTCCCCACTTACACGCTGGGGAACGTCTACGCCGCGCAGCTCCACGCGCGGGCGAACGCCGACCTCCCGGGCCTGGAGGACGGGTTCGCCCGGGGCGAGTACGGAGACCTCCTCGCCTGGCTCCGCGAGAAGATCCATCGCCAGGGCCAGCGCTTCACGCCGACGGACCTCATCGAGCGCGCGGTGGGCGGGCCGATCGACTCCCGGCCGCTGATGGATCACCTGCGGCGGAAGTACGGCGAATTGTACGGCCTGTGAGGCGGCGGTCGGCCCCCGACGCCGGGCGGTGGACTCGCGAGGGCCGAGCCGCCATGATGGCCTCGGCGTCCGCGATCGCGGGGAGACGACCAGGAGCCGAAGGAGGGTCGCGGCGCCGAGGGACAGAGCCATGGCGCGACCGATCCGGCCCTTGATTCTCGCCGTCCTCACCTCGCTCGGCCTCGTCGCGGCGGCCGACGCCCAGCAGGCGCCGCCGGACCCGCTGGCGGGGCTTGATGCTTATATCGAAAACGCCATGCGCGACTGGGACCTGCCCGGCCTGGCGATCGCGATCGTCAAGGACGACGCGGTCGCCTACACGCGGGGCTTCGGCGTCCTGGAGGCGGGCAAGCCCGGGCCCGTCACCGATCGATCGCTTTTCGCGATGGCCTCGAACTCGAAGGCGTTCACCGCGACGGCCGTCGGCCTGCTGGTCGAGGAGGGGAGGCTGCGATGGGACGACCGCGTGGCCGATCGGCTGCCGGACTTCCAACTCTTCGACCCGTCGGCGACGCGCGCCCTGACCGTCCGCGACCTTCTCTGCCACCGCGTGGGCCTGGGGACGTGGCAGGGCGACCTAATCTGGTACGGCTCCGACCGGAGCGTGCCCGAGGTGCTGCGGCTGGTGCGACACATCCCGCCCGACCACGACTTCCGCGACCGCTACGCCTACTGCAACCTGACGTTCCTGGCGGCGGGCGAGGTGCTTGCGGCCATCGGGGGCGAGCCCTGGGACGTCGTCGTGAGGCGACGCTTCTTCGAGCCCCTCGGCATGTCGCGGAGCAGCACGTCGGTCCGCGACCTGGAAGGGGTCGAGGACGTCGCCAGGCCGCACACCCTGATCGACGGGAAGGTCGCGGCGATCGGATACCGCAACCTGGACAACGCCGGCGCGGCGGGGGGGATCAACTCGTGCGTCCGGGACTGGGCCCGCTGGATGCGCCTGCAGCTCAACGAGGGGACGCTCGACGGCGAGCGGGTCGTCCCGGCCGCCGTGATCCGCGAGACGCGAACCCCTCAGCAGGTGATCCGGCCGATCTCGGAACGCCAGCGGTCGCTCTTCCCCTCGTCGCACTTCTTCGCATACGGGCTCGGCTGGTTCCTGCAGGACTATCGGGGCCGGATGGTCCTCTCGCACGGCGGCGGCATGGACGGGATGCTCTCGCTCACGGTGCTCGTCCCCGAGGAGAAGCTCGGGGTCGTGGTGGTCACGAACTACGACGAGCAGGACCTCTACCGGGCCGTCCCCTTCCGGGTGGTCGACGCCTACCTCGAGGCCGAGCCTCGCGACTGGAGCGGCGAGCTGCTCCGAGAGCGTCGGGATCAGGACGCCCGCGTCCGAGAAGCCGCCGAGAAGCAGCGCGCCGAGCCGGCCGGAGCGACAGATCCGCGCCCGAGCCTCGACCTGGCGCGCTACGTCGGCGTCTACCGGCACGAGGCGCTCGGCGACGCCGTCGTCTCGTTGAAGGACGGCTCGCTCCGCCTGGAGGTGGAGCGCAACGCCGGACTCCGGGCCGACCTGAAGCACCGCGACGGCGACCTCTTCGAGGCGGCCTGGGCCGACCCGTTCTATCGCTCCAGCGCGATCCCCTTCCGGCTCGACGACGCCGGCGCCCCGGTCGAGTTCCGCCTGTCCGTCCGGCCCGACTTCATCGACCCGATGCAATACGTCTTCACGCGTCGCCGTTGAGATCGGCGACGGCCGCCGAGCGCCGCAGGGCCCCGGCGAGCCTCGGGGCGGCGAGGAGGGCCACGACCAAGGTGAGGGCGTAGACGGCCGTGGCGAACCAGTACGGGGCCGAGTCGGACACGCGGTCGAGCAGCACGTTGCCGAGGAGGTAGCTGGCGATCCGCGCCAGGGTCTGGATCGACGTCAACGCCCCGAAGACCGCACCTTGCTCGCCCGCCGGGGTGATCCGCGAAAGCAGTCCCAGGATCGACGGGCTCAGCAGGCCCGAGCCGACGGCGAAGAGGACGATCGCGAGGGCCAAGGGCACCACCCCCGTCCCCGGCGTCGCCGCGACGAGCGCGAATCCCAGGCCGGCGAGCAGCGTCCCCGCCAGGATGAGCCGCAACTCCCCGAATCGGGGGACCAGGGAACGGATCAGGCCCCCCTGGACGATCGCCGACAGCAGCCCAGTCGCGGCGAAGGCGTAGGCCGCGCCCTTCGGCGTCCATCCCATCCGGCGCTGGAGGAAGACGGCGAACGTCCCTTCGAGCGACGCCCAGGCCAGGACCGACAGGAACGCGACCGCCGCCAGCGCGCCGACCCCGTCGAGCCGGAAGACGTCGACCAGGCCCCGGCGCGTCAGCACCCGCGCCGCCTGCTTCGGCCGGGAACCGGGGGGGAGGCTCTCGGGGAGCCGGGCGATCACCAGGATGAGGGCGATCGTCGAGAACCCGGCCGCCGCCAGGAACGGGGCGCGGAGGTGCCAGCCGGGGGCCAGGGGGAGGTCCTGCATCAGCCCGCCGAGCAGGGGCCCGAGGACGAACCCGAGGCCGAACGCCATGCCGATCATCCCCATCCCCCGGGCCCGGTGCTCGGGCCGGGTGACGTCGGCGACGTACGCCTGCGCGACCATGATGTTGCCGCCGGAGGCCCCGTCGAGCATCCGCCCCAGCAACATGGTCGGGTAGTCGCGGGCCAGCCCTAGGATCACGAACGAGAGCGCCGTCCCGGCCTGGCTGAAGACCAGCAGCGGCCGGCGGCCGTAGCGGTCGGAGAGCCTCCCCAGGATCGGGCCGGCGATCAGCTGGCAGATCGGGAAGGCCGCGAACAGCAGCCCCACGCGCCAGCCCTCCAGCTGGTACTCCTTCGCGAACGGGCCGAGCAGGGGCATGACCAGCGAGAAGCCCAGCAGGTCGATCAAGACGATCAGGATCACCAGCCCGAGCGGCGAGCGCGACGGCCCCGCCGCGCCGGCTTCAGGGTTCGCGTCGATGTTCAATTCCGCATCCGTTCCGGCCGTGCTCAAGCGTGCGCCTCCGGGGCGGGTTCCGGCTCGGGGCCGTAGCGTCCCTCGCGGACGCGGTCGGCCTGGCCCTTCAACTCGGCGAGCAGCCGGTGGTGCGAGACCACGCCGGCGTACTCGATCAGGAAGGCGACGGCGTTGAATCCCAGGGCGAAGCCGGCCGCGGCCAGGTGCCAGGGGCGGTAGGCCGGCCCCCGGGTGTCGACGGCCGCCCCGAGCCAGGCCGCCGCGGCGACCGCGGCCATCCCGCCCAGGATGAACCGGAACGCCCGGCGCTTGTTCCGCGAGGCCTGCGCCGCCAGCCAGTCCGGCAGGTCGTAGGCCCGCGAGACCTCCTTGGCCCACTTGACCGTCGCCAGGAAGTACGTATAGACGATCGAATGGATCCCCAGCACCGCCATCAACGTCCCCAGCGAGACGAGCAAGTGCACGCCGCGCCAGGACCCCCCCGACCCTCGAGGCTCCGCCGCCGCCGGGAAACCGGTCGCGAACGACGCCAGGAGCAGCGACGCCCCCGTCATCGCGAGCACCAGGTACGAACGAATCATCGAAACCCAACCGATCCACCGAGGACGCCGCACGGACCCATTCGAAGCCCCTCCACAGTATGAAAGTTCGGCCCGTCCCTGCAACCGGCCCCTCGCCGAAGCCTTCGGCCGCCCGTCTCCCCCATTCTCGGCCCTCGCCCCCCGATCCGGCGCCGGGATTGCCTGAAGGGAGCTTCATGAGCACGAAGTCCCTCGATCCTGAAGCGAAGGCGAGCCTCGACGACGCGGCCATGGCCGCGAAGGCGGCGGGGCTCCGGTATGTGAGCGACGCGCGGCCCGGGCTCGGCCGCAGGCGTTCCGGCAAGAACTTCCGGTACGTCGACGCCGCGGGCAAGCCGGTGCGCGACGAGCAGACGCTGGCGCGGATCAAGGCCCTGGCGATCCCGCCGGCCTGGACCGACGTCTGGATCTGCCCATCGGCCCAGGGGCACCTGCAGGCCACCGGCCGGGACGAGAAGGGGCGGAAGCAGTATCGCTACCACGCCCGCTGGCGGACGGTCCGGGACGACGCCAAGTACGGCCGCATGGCCGCCTTCGGCCAGGCCCTCCCGCGCATCCGCGAGGCCACCGACGCCGACCTGAAGCTCGACGGCATGCCCCGGCGTAAGGTGCTCGCGGCCGTCGTGCAGCTCCTGGAGCTGTCGCTGATCCGCGTGGGGAACGAGGAGTACGCCCGGACCAACAAGTCGTTCGGCCTGACCACGATGCGCAACAAGCACGTCGCCGTCGAGGGCCCGACGATCCAGTTCCAGTTCAAGGGGAAGAGCGGCGTCAAGCACCGGATCTCGATCAAGGATCGCCGCCTCGCGCGGGTCGTCGCACGGTGCCAGGACCTGCCGGGCCAGGAGCTGTTCACCTACCTCGACGACGAGAGCGGGGTTCAGCGCATCGACTCGGCCGACGTGAACGAGTACCTCCGCGAGGCCTCCGGCCAGGACTTCACCGCCAAGGACTTCCGCACCTGGGCCGGCACCGTCCTGGCCTCGATGGCCCTCCAGGAGTTCGAGGCGTTCGACAGCGACGCGCAGGCCAAGAAGAACATCGTCCAGGCCGTCGAGCGCGTCGCCGAGCGGCTGGGCAACACGCCGAGCGTCTGCCGCAAGTGCTACGTCCACCCGGCCGTGCTCGACGCCTATCTCGAAGGCTCCATGCTCGACGCCCTCCGCACCCGCACCGACCGCGAGATTCGGGACTCGCTCGGCCATCTCAAGCCCGAGGAGGCCGCCGTCCTGGCACTGCTCCAGAATCGCCTGGCGCGGGAGGATTCGTCGAAGAAGCGGAAGGCCGGCGCGTGAACGGCCCCCGCCGCTCGTCCATCCGGCCGAGGCAGCGGTTGAACGTCGCCAGCGTGGCCAACAGCAGGCCCGACGCGACCAGCCCGTAGACGACGATCCAGAAGGCGACCCAGGCGGCCTGCCCGCCGACGTCGTTCCTCGAAGCCACGCCGCCGAACACGGCGCTGGAAAAGCCGACGCCCCAGAACGGGCTGGCCGCGGCGACGCCCGGGCCGATCGCGTCGGGGCCTTCGCCGAAGAGCGTCATCGCGAGCGGGACGGCCCCGATCAGCACGGCGAGGTAGAGCCCGGCCGTCAGGCCGACGGCCCTCCCCATCCGGGGCAGCCAGGTCGCCATCGCCAGGCCGAGGCTCGTGAGCGCCGCCCCGTAGGCGATGATCAAGGCACCGATCAGGACCGGCCCGGGCGCGAATCCGGTCCGCGTCGCCAGGGCCGACGTGATAAGCATCGGCCAGATCGCCAGCGGCAAGACCCCACGGAAGGCGCCCCACCACTTGCCCAGGACGATCGACCGGGTCGAGAGCGGGGTGGTCAGCAGTATGTCCAGGCTGCCGCGCTGGCGCTCCTCGGCCAGGCTCGTCGCGGCCGGGATGCTCAGCAGGAGCAGGCCGGCGGACACCTGCAAGCCGGCGAGCACCGCGCCCAGTTCTCCGTCGCCTCTGAGCGCATCGACGATCGCCCACAGGCTGAACGCGGTCGAGAGCGCGCCGAAGAGGCCCCAGACGACGAGCGACCAGGCCGACGGCCGCCGCCGATGCCACTCGCGCCAGAGCACCGGGTTGGCGTCGAGCGACGGCGACAGCCGGCCGAGCCTGTTCCGTCGAAAGGTCGGACGCGTCGCCTCACCCCGGCCGGCCTGCCGGACCACCACCGCGCGGATCCGCCAGGTCGCGACCGCGGCCAGGAGCGTCGACGTCACGAGCCCGAGCGCGCAGAACCTCGCCTGCGCCCCCAGCCCGACCGGGACCAGCGCCGACGGGGCCCCCAGAGGGCCGAGGACCAGGAAGATCGGGTTGTACGGGAAGAGGGCCAGGTAGCCCGGCAGCCAGCCCGGCCGGGCCCAGCCGGGGAGATTCATGGAAACGGCCATCCAGATCGGCGCCGCCAGCAGGTAGCCGATCCCGAAGGCGTAGGTCGCCAGCAGGACCTCATGCGTCTTCCGCCCCCAGATCGAGAGCGTCAGCGCCAGGGTGCAGCCGAAGACGCCGCAGGCCAGGCAGACCAGCATCGCGCCGGCGGGCAGCGCCGGGTCGACACCGCCGAGGAGCGTCGCCAGGGCCAGTACGGGGGCGGAGCAGAGGATCAGGCCGATCACAGGCGCCAGCCGCGCCGCCAGCTTGCCCAGCACGATCTCGGCGTCGGTCAGGTCGGTCGCGAACAGGAGGATCAGGTTCCCCCGGGCCTTGTCCAGGCAGATCGCCCCGGCCGCCGCCGCCGGCGCGGCCAGGCCGACAAGCCCGAGCAGGATCAGCGTCGTCACGGCGTAGAACGCCCGGCCGACCTCGGCCATCTGCTGGACCGTCGGCTCCCCCTTCCCGTCGAGGTTACCCAGCCAGGCGCCCGACAGCCCGAGCAAAAGCAGGGACACCACCAACGACCGCAGGGCGTAGCCCTGCCAGTTCCGCGAGGCCGCCCGCCATTCCTGGGCGAAGACCGGCCCCGTCCCGATTCGCCTCGCCATCCCGTCGGCCTCCCGCATCCACGGAGCCCGGGTTCAAGGGATGGCTCCACGGCCCTACCCGTCATCCCGCACTCGACGGATCCCGATCCACGACGGATAAACTTTACAACACAAAGCTCCGTCGCGGCAAGCGTCTACCGGTCGCCGCGCGGGCTCTTGCGAGCGAGGGATTCGAGGGGGGGGTCTACTCCGCCCCCTCGCGCAGGGCGAGCAGCCGTTGCTGCATCATCGTGAGGTGCGACCCATTGCCGAAATCCCTGGAGAAAACGAAGATCGTCACGAAACTCCGGTCACGATTGACCGAACGATCCAGGAGGACGTGACGATGGCGAGGCCTGGGGCTCCTTGGTTCTGGAAGGCGAAGCAGCGATGGGCCGCGACGATCTGCGGCAAGCAAGTCCTGGCCCCCCGAGAGATCGAGAGGGACGACCGAATCACGGCCCTCGAGTGGTACGCGGCGACCGTACGTGCCGCGGCCATAAACGACGAGGCCGCCGGTGAACTGACGGTTGGCGACGGGCTCGAAGCCTATCTCCTCGCGTGCCGGGACCGCGTCGCGGCCGGGGACCTGACGCCGGACGCGTTCCGCGTCTTATCGTGCTCCCTGGGCGTCGCCGCCCGGGTCGTGTTCGATGGGTCGCCTTTCCACGCGAAGCCCGTCGCGAAGGTGGACCGAAAGCAGCTCGACGCCGTCATAGCTAACTGGGCCACCGGCCGCAAAAAGAAGGCGGATGCCGGGCCTGGATACCTGGCCGCCATGCGGTGCAAGCTTCAACCCGCGTTCCGCTGGATGGCGGCGCAGGGGATCGTGCCGGCCTACACTCTCGGCGACTCGAGGATGCCGACCCGGTCGATCGTAGAGACGGAAATCTGCTCGCGGGCGACCGCGGCGAAGTGGCTTCGCTGGTTGCGGTCCCGCGCATCGACCGAGGCCCACGCGCAGTTCCTCCTCCTCCAGCGGCTACTGATCCGCACCGGTGCCAGGCCTTCGGAACTCCACCGCGCCCGGTGGGGCGATGTCGCGTGGGACGCCGCCAGGACTCCGGACGGGTCCGCCGTCGGCGTCATCACGCGGGCCGAGTGGAAATCGGGCAAGAAGACGGGCCAGCCCCGAAGGATCCTCCTCCCGCCGACCGCCCTGCGCCCGCTCCGCCACCGCTTCGAGGCGATCCGTCCGGCGGCGGACGACCTCATCTTCCGCGACCCAAAGGGTCGGGAATGGAGCGCGTCTGAGCTGGCCCGCGAGTGCCGCAACTCCCGGAACGCCGCCGCGGCGGCCGGCTGGGACCTGCCCGCGGTGGGGCCGGGGCGGATCCGCCCCTACCAATGGCGGCACACGGCCGCCTCAAAGCTGATCGCCGACGGCGTCGCCCTGCCGACGACGGCGAGGCTCCTGGGCACGAGCGTCGCCATGCTGCTGAAGACATACGTGCACACCGACGCGCAGCGGCTGTTGGCCGCCGCGATGACCCTGGACAGGCCGAGGCCCGTCAGATCCCCAGCAACGGATGCCTCTTCTGAGGTCGACGCGGGACGACGGGCGGCACGGCGGCCGGTGCCGAAGGCTTCGACACGACCTCGCGCGACCGCTCCCAAGCCTCGACGGCCTCGGGCCTGAACCTCATCGCCCCCCAGTCGATGTTCTTGGGGGGCCTCCTCAACTCCACGCGGGGGACACCCTGCGTGAGCACGATCTCCCGAACCTGTCGCTCGGGCAGTCCCCACCTGGTGATGAGGTCCTTCATGTGCCAGAGCTCTTTGGACACTTACGCCTCCGACCGGTGCTAG
>NZ_JAALJI010000047.1 GCF_011064595.1 Paludisphaera soli
CTAGTGATCTGCCACTACGGCAGTGATGGGTAGAGTCGGTGGAGCTTGATCCGGGCGTCGGCGGTGGTGAACCGCCATCGGGTCTCGACCCGGCGTTCGTTCCGCCCTTCCTCCCAGGCGGCGACCTCCCGCTTCAGTTCGTCCATCGACCCGATCCGTCGGTCGAGGCACTGGCGGGAGAGGACCGACAGCTCGATCTCGGCGACGTTCAGCCACGAGCCGTGCTTCGGCGTGTGGTGGATCTCCAGCCGCTCGGCGATCCGCCGGGCCTGTTCGGGCGGGAACGCCTCGTAGAGGCTGGCGATCTTGTGGGTGTTGAGGTTGTCCATCACCAGCACGACCTTGTCGGCCTCCTCGTGGACGTCCTCGACGAGCCAGCGGACCACCTCGGCGAAGTCCACGGCCGTCCGCCGGTCGGTGGCCTTGACGGCCCGCCAGCCCAGCAGCGGCTCCGTGACCATGAACAGGTTGGTCGTGCCGTTGCGGACGTATTCGTAGTCGAACCGCTCGGGGCGGCCGGGGGCCGCCGGGATCGGCAGGATCGTCTCGCCGATCAGCTGGCGGCTCGCCTCGTCGAGGCAGACCAGCGGACGCTTCTCGTCGTAGGGCCGATGGTAGACGTCCAGGACGTCCTCCATCGCCGCCACGAACTCGGCGTTCCCATTCGGCGGGATGCACCACTGCTTCTTCAGGTGGGGCTTCAGTTCGCTTTTTTCAAACAGCGGCGGACGGTCTCGTCGCAGACCGCCGGGACGACCTCCAGCTCGACGAGCTTGTCGGCCAGGAGCTGCATGGTCCACGCCTTGCGGCCCCCCGGCGGCGGCGAGCAAGCCAGGGCGATCAGCTTCGCCTCGGCCCGGCCGTCGAGCGTCTTCGGCCGGCTGGGACGCTCCTGCGGCTTGCGGACCGGCGCCGCTTCCAACCCCTGCTCGACGAACCGCCTGCGGACCCGCTCGACGGTCGCCGTCCCGACCTCGACCGCCTCGGCGATCTTCGAGTCGCTCCACGCCGACCTTCCGGGAGAAGAGTCGGCCTTCAGGAGAATCCGGGCGTGCGCCTGCTTCAACGCCGAAGACTTCCCGCCGGCCAGCATCGCCTCCAGCTCCGCCCGCTCCTCGTCCGTCAGCGTCACGATGTATCTCTTCACGGCGGCCCTCCTTGCGGCGTAAGTCCGCATCCAGGAGAACCGATCCGACGTCCGTCATCAAGTCGTCGGTGGGGGACTACTAGAGCGCGATCCACCGAAAGTCGAGTGCGGACTCTCGAAGCAGGTCAGGAATTCCAAGCCGCCGCGGCTGCGGATGCGGCAGAGGGACGTCGACGAGGTTAAGCTCGCGCGGGACGTGATCGAGCGATTCCCGGTGAGGGGGGCGGGGGAGAGGAACAGCCAAGTCTGCCGAGCAGTGGCCAGCCTCGTCTGCCGAGGATACGGAGTCGAGGCATCACGCAGTGTGATGAGGGCTTGGCTGCTGCACTTCCAGGGAATCTACCGAACCCCGCTCCGCGAGGCGTTGTCGCATCTCGACGCTTGCTTGAAGTCCGCAAACTCGTCCCCCCTCCTGCATCCGGCCCGCTCGGGCGATTTTCACCGGGAAGAGCGTCGACGGGCGCAGGTTGACGCACAGCACGAGAGCATCGTTCGCGAGGGCCAGATACTTCAGGAGGGGTCGGTGCCGGAGGGATACCACGTGGTCTGGCGAGATCCTCAGGGGAGAGTCTTGCTGGTGCCGGAGCCCGTGGAATGCCTGGGCGAATCCTCCCCCCATTATAAGAGGGGGGCAGCTTCCCCTGCGAAGGAAGCGAAGCGACCACTCCACCGCCTAAGTCGCAGTCGCGGCGAGATCGCATTTCTCCTCGCCCTGCTCGCCGTCGGTCGGCACAAACTCCGGCACCCCGACGAGGTGGGTCTGCTCGTAACCGATGCGCAACTCCGGCAAACGATGAGCGACCGGGAGGGGGTGGTCGTCGATCACAAACAGCTCCGACGCCTCCGGCGAAGATACGTCACGACCGCGACCAGCCCCGCGAGCCGCTTCGAATTTCTCGTCAGAACCAAGCAAGGCGATAGGAGGCCCGGCCAGGCTGCTGGCGAGCCATCGCACTACACTCCGTCAGGCCTTGCGGCCCTGCTCAGTTCTCCGCCGAGCGGGTCGTCCGCCTCCCCGCCCACGCCGATCGACGATCGGCCGGAGCCTATGAGCCCGCAGGGGTTGCAGAGAACGGACGACGGCTCCGGCGGGACCAAGCGAGTTCAAGCCGATCAGAACGTGCAACAATTGCTAGACTGAGGACGAGAAGCGATTCATAGCTAATACAAGAGGAGTACGTCATGGCCAAAGTTGTCAGAAGTTGCATAGGGTGTGGGGGGAAGTCTCGTTCGACACCGAGTTTCCCGAACTGGTGGCCGACCTGGAGTCGATGGGTAGGGAAGGCGACGACTTAGCCCCGTTCGCCGCCAATCTTGCCCAAGTTCTCGAGGCCGAGGGCCCGACCTGCGTCTGCGACCGGTGCGCTCGCGAACTCGAAGAACGCTATGGAGTCGGCCTAATTCAGGCAACAGACACATTCGCCGCCACGATGGCTCGCACCATTAAACTATACCTGAACGCTCTTGAGGAGGCAGCCCGAGACATCGCGGCTCGGACGGACGCGTGGCAGGTCGGCAACCTTCACCCGGCTCTCATGCGCCTCGAGCAGGAAACTCAGCGGACCCGGGACGCGCTTCGAAAGATTGGGAAGCCTGTCGTACTGTTTGAGTTTTCGTTCGCATCCCGGGGCGAGGTACCCTTCGTCCTCATAGATCTCACTGCAGATGGGGGTATCGGGTTCGCCTTCCTTGACTATGCCGGGGTGCTCTTGGAGGGGGATTGCGCCTGCCCCGCCCAGTTCGACCTCGAAGGCAATCCATTCGTCGTTACTGAAGCCGGTGAGTAGCTCCACCGGCCACCGGACTCATACGACCCGCGAATGCCCATTTGTGTAATCCCCCGCCCCGCCGCCTGGCAGATCGCACGAAGGTCGATGCGAGCACCTTCCCATCCGACATTCTCGGCGCTGCTGGGCGAGGGTGCGATCCACCGGGCCCGCAACCCGACGACCGCCCCTGCCCGACTCCCGCGAGCATCTGAAGCCCCGCGATGCCGGGATGCCGGCCGCTCTCCTGCTTGATCCGCGGTCGTGAGCTGGGGTCCTTGGAATCCTGGAGCCCTCGGAGTGCGAGGGCCGCTCCGTGGGCCATGCGGCTCGTGAGCGCCGTGACGATGGAGACCAGTGACCCGCCGCTCAAAGGCATTCGGATTTACAGAAACGAGGTTGCACTGCCTCCGACCGTCTGCTCAACGCCATGCGCTGCACCTCTGATCGAGTAGAAGGTCGAGCTATGGAAGTCGGAGATTATCCTATTGTTTTATACGCACTAATCTACAGCCATACCGTGAGGCAGTTGTTTCGTCGCACCGGGTCACCCGCAACCGCTCTTGGGGAGCCCCGAAGGGCGTACAACCCGGGCTCCCGAGAGTGGCCTGCACTGCAGGAGTTCCGGGATCGGCCTGGATGAGTTCGCGCAGTGGATCGATGGCCGCTTCTCCGACGCGGCGCGAGCCAGCTTCGGCGGCGAGCGGTCGACCGTCCAGCAGCAACTTCAGAACATCGAACCGGCGGGAGCTTGCTCGAGCTGTAGACGAAGTCGTTGTGGTCCTCGTCCTCTCACAAAACAACTATAGTGAATGGTCGTCGGATCCCTCGCCCTAGATCGACACTTCGGGCCTGCCCCAAGTCTCCGGCTCATAGCGGCTAATCACGCCTTCTTCAGTGATCCCGAGTACAACGGGAGGCCGGGCCGAATGAGCGGTGGACTCCCGCTGGTGTCGGCAATGGGCCACGTCGATCCCCAGCATCGTCGCTAGAGGGCAGAAGATCACCTGGGGGACCTTAGAGTGTCACGATCTACGCAAGACGAATCCTCGGGGGGGTCGCGCGTGTGGGAGCGACAGCCCGGCGAAACGACCAGAGGATTCGCGGCCTTCGTAATGTACCGCGACCTTGGCCCCGTCCGCAGCCTGGACGAAGTTGGCAGGCGTCGTGCTGGGGGCCAGGGAGGCCGCAGGAGGGGCTCAACAGGATGGCTGCGCCGCACGTCTTCGAAGTTTAACTGGGTGGCTCGTGCGACTGCCTGGGACCGCGAACTCGATCGTAGGGCTTGCGAGGCCCACGCGACCGCAGTGCAGGAGATGAGCCGGCGCCACGCACGTGAGGCGGTCGCGCTGCAAGCTCGAGCGCTCGATCGACTACGCGGCCTGGAGCCGCAGGAGTTGCGTCCGGCGGAGTTGCTACGGTACCTCGTCGAAGCCGTCAAGATGGAACGGAGGGCCAGAGGCCTTTCCGACCCTCCCATCGTGCGCCATGATGCTGAGCAAGGCCGGCGTTTGGAGCCTGTCGGAAATGTGCCAGTCGACCCAATCGCCGGGGTCCTCACGGCTTTGTCCGAGGCACCAGCCTAAAGCAGATTGTAGAGGGTCGATAAGCCGGACGGGGGAGCTCACTGCATTTTGCGTAACTTCGAGAACTCGGCAGTCCAGGTGTCGTTTTCGCGATAGAATGGGCGAGCCACGGGCGCTTGCAAGACTCCCGTCAGGAGGAACAACGTGGCTCAACCCCAGCCGACCTACCCGTACAAGGCTTTCCTCTCGTACAGCCACGCGACCGACGGACGATTGGCTCCCGCCCTCCAATCCGCCCTCCATAGTTTCGCCAAACCGTGGTACCGGCTGCGAGCCGTACGGGTATTCCGGGACAAGACCAACCTGTCGGCTAACCCGGCCGTGTGGCCGGCCATCCTCCAAGCACTCCAGCAGTCGGAGTTCCTACTCCTCATGGCCTCCTGGGCCTCGGCCGGGTCTCCGTGGGTCCGGCAGGAGCTGGCCTACTGGCTGGCCGAGCGGGACCCGGCCAACCTGATCCTGGTCTTGACCGACGGAGCGATCGCGTGGGATGGGGCGGCAGGGGACTTCGACTGGGCCCGGACGTCGGCCCTTCCGGACTCCCTCCGGGGGCGGTTCCGACAGGAGCCCCTCTGGGTCGACCTGGCCTTCGCCAAGGCCGGCGAGCAGCTCTCTACGCGGCACCCCGACTTCCTGGACGGAGTGGCGGCGATCGCGGCCCGCCTGCACGGCCGGTCCAAGGACGAGATCGCTGGGGAAGACGTCCGGCGGCACCGGCAGGTTCGGCGGGTGGCCGGGACGGCCGTCCTCCTTCTGGGGGCCTTGGCGGCCCTGGCCTGCGGTTTCGGGTGGTTGTCCCACCGGCGAGGGACTGCCCTGACCGCGTCCCTGGAGACGGCGGAACTGGAGGTCGCCAAGGGGCTATTCGTGCCGGCCGAGCCGACAGCGAACGGCTTGACGGTACCCGAGGTCTTGGCATTCACTCAGCTGGCCTCGTTGGCGCCGGAGCAAGACCGGATCCGGGACAAATATCTGGAACACGCCCTCGAGGACCGGGCACGGGCAAGCCGACTGGCCAACCGGGCCCCGTACGCGGTCCAGGGGGCGGTCGGGCTGGACCTCGGACGTCGTCGGCGGGCCGAGGAGATCGCCGCCCGGCGCTTCGATGCCCCGGACGTCGAGGTTCGAGCCGCGGCCGCCCAAGTACTGGCAGAGCTGGGCAGCACCGACCTAGTCTTGGCTAGTCGGGCGGGCAGGATCCTGGCGGAAGCCGTTCGGGACACCACCCTGCAGGAAATCCCATTCATCCGGATCTGGTTCTCTCTACAGGCGGCGTGTCTAACGCTCCCAGACGACCTAGCCCTGGACCTCCTCGGGGTCGGGGGGACCGCCCTCGGACGACAAGTGGCCACGTCCGGCGGCCGAATCGATCAACTGGACCGAAGGCTCCAGGAACTCATCGTCCCGGCGACGCCGTTCGCGCCGGGGCGAGGGGGGGCGCGGGGCAATCCGGCCCGGGCGGCGGCCGCCCTGCGACCGGCGATCGACGCCCTAGTCGCCGCGCTGGCGACCAAGGAGAAGGGGCCGTTCGGGCATGATCAGCTGAGCCGCTCGCTCGTCCAGCTCGTGGGATGGGTCGACGCTGCAGAGGCGGACGCCGTCCTGGGACCGGTCGCCGACGCCATGTGCGCCGCCCTGGCTAGCCAGGAGAACCAACACATCGCTCGCAACCATCTCGCCGACGTACTTGTGGCGGTGGTCGAAAAGCTGGACACGGCCCGGGCCGGGCAGGTCGCCGACGCCCTGACCGACGCCCTATCGGCTGGTAAGAGGTGGCCTTCCAATAGGCCCGCCTTGGCACGGGCCTTGGGAGGAGTTGCCGGACGGCTCGACCCGCCTCGGGCCGAACGAATCGCTATCGCCCTACTGGACGCCCTGAGAGAACACCCCGCCACCTCGGCCGCGGGCGGCGCGGAGAAGTATATCCTCGCCCTGCAGGCGGTCGCCCTGCGCCTCGACTCGGGCGGAGCCGAGCGGATGGTCCCCGCTCTGGCATCTCTCCTGGCCGATCTACCCGATATCGAGACGGTCTGGGATAGGGTGGTCGGCCTCGATCGCGTCCTGGAGGCGATGGCCAGAGGGGCGGACAGGGACCAGGTCCGAGCTAAGCTGGACCCGGTCGCCGTCACCCTGGCCCGGAGAATCCTCGAACCCGAGCGCGGCCGCAATCCGGACGACATGGAGAGGATCAGCCGTGATCGCGCCGCCCAACTGGTCGCGCTAGGGGACGTCGCCAGCCGGCTCCCCCCGACCCGCGCAAAGGCCATTGTGAGTCCGGTTATCGACACCTTGTCCCCCCGATTGTCCCGAGCTCGTTCGGGCACTGCCGCACCGGGTGACCTAGTGATGGGGATGGTAGGTGTCCTCGGGCTCCTCGATCCGGTCCAGGCAGCCCAAGTCGCCGATGACTTAGTGGCCGAGGAGACGCAGATCGGGCGGGGCAAAGGCGTCCAGTCGGAGGAGAAGACGACGTCCGCCTTGATCTACGCGCTACAGGAGCGGCAGGCGGACCCGGAGTTGGCCGGGGCTTTCGCGGCGGCCGTTGGGCGGCTGGAGAGGGTCCGGGCGGCGGACGTCCTGGTCCAGGCCGCCGACAGTTTGGCCGCCGCCCTGATGGCCAAGAGCCGGAGCGACTTTCAGTATGAGTCCACTCCGGAGAACTTGGCCCGCGCCCTGGGGCTCGTGGTGGAGCGGCTCGACCCGGAAAGGGCCCGTCGAATCACCGACGCTTTATTCGCCCCGTTGTTGGCCAAGGAGTCGAGCCCGGCCGTCCGGGCTAGGGCGGCCCGGGTCCTCGGGGCGGTCGCCAGCCGGCTCCACCCGGCCCAGGCGGAATCCGTATTAGCCATCGCTGCGGACGCTCTGCCCATTGAGGCGGAAGAGGAAGCCCGACGGGACTGGATCGCTGCGCTGGGGGCCATCGGCGGGCGGGTCGACCCGACCCGGGCGGGTTCCGTCCTGGGCCGGGCCGCCGACACCCTGGCTGCCGTCCTGTCCGAGGAAACGGAAGCGTATAAGCTGTCCGAGGCGGCCGGGGCCCTGAGGGCGGTCTCGCTCAAGCACAAGCTTCCGGCGAGGGGGGTGAGGAGGATCCTCACGGCTTGGGCGCGTTCTGACTGGGGTCACTGGAACACGGCCTGGCACGCCCCGCTGGAGCTGGCACTCGGGGAGGCGGCCGCGCACCTCAATCTCGGAGAGGTGGTTGACGCCCTCAAGCACCCCCTCTGCGTCGGCTCGGCTCGCGTGGTCCTGCTTCGCCGGGCGGAGCAACTCGCCGGAGTTCCGCCGGACACCTTCCCGACCCAGTGGGAGTTCGTCGCCTGGGTCCGAGCCGCCCACCCCGGCATCGACCTGCCAAGTCCCCCGGCCGTCGACTAAGCAGCTTCAACGAGTTGCTCATCTGGGTCATGGACCATTTTATAGACGTCCGCTGCCACGGCTCGCGAAGCTGTATGGTGCTTTTTTCGATTGTGTTATCCTAGGTTAGAAGTAGGCTGGGACCGGATGCTCGGGGTAACACCCGCGCACTACCCTGAGGGAGTATTACGGAGTAGCAAAGGACCTGGGGTCTCGCGCCCACTCCACCTTCTCAGCAAACAAATCCGACGAGGTCTTTCATGAGCGGGACCAACGAGGCTCACCCCCTGGTGGAAACGCAAGGCTCGCAACGAAGACGCTGCTTCAGAATACTGAGCCTGGACGGCGGCGGCATCCGGGGCGCATTCACCGCGGCGTTTCTGGAGGGCCTCGAAACGCGACTCGGTCGACCCATCGCTACCTCGTTCGACCTTATCGCCGGCACGTCCACCGGCGGGATCATAGCGGTCGCCCTGGCGATGGGGCTGAGCGCCGGCGACGTCGTCAGGATGTACCAGGAACATGGGAACGCCATCTTCACCCGCCGCAGACGGTCGCGCATGCGTTGGGCTATGGACTTCCTACCGAACGCTTTTCTGCGGAAGGCCGGCCTTGACCGCGACGCACTCTGGAGGTCGAAGTACGATGCTGCAGCGTTGGCCCACGCGGTTGACACCGTCCTCGAGGGCAAGACGCTCGAGAAAGCCCAGCATCGCCTGATAGTGCCTTCGGTGCGGACCAGCTTGGGCCGGCCAATTGTGTTCCGGACGCCTCACGTTCCGAACCAAGACCGCGATCGTCATCTCTCGGCGCGGGACGTGATCCTGGCGACTACCGCCGCCCCGACCTACTTTCCGCCGCACTGGATCTCCGACCCGCATGCGGAGGGCCAGTTCGTAGACGGCGGCCTCTGGGCCAACCACCCCGGGATGCTCGCCTACGTTGAGGCAATCCGGATCTCCCAAGTCTGCCGGCGACCTGAGGATGTGCCGTTCACCCCCGACGACATCTTAGTACTCTCGATCGGGACCGGCGAGAGCCCGTCGGCCTTCCGACTCCCCGAGAGCAAGGCGGGCGTGCTTTCTTGGGCACCGCATCTGCTTGAGCTGATGATGACGTCCCAATCGCAAGGCACCCACCGAATGCTCCGCTACCTCCTGCCGGACGGTCGATACCATCGCATCAACTTCGCCCACTGCGGCGCGGGCTGGGAGCTGGACGCGGTCGGGAACCTCGGGATTCTGATTGCCAACGGGCGGTCGGAGTCGAGGAACATGATCGGCCAGATTCCGGCCCAGTTTCTCGACGGCGTGGCACCCCCGTACGTCAGTTTCCCACCCCCAGCCTCTCCCGCCGGCTTGCCATCGGCCGGGGTGCTCAATAGACCTGCGACCGCGGCAGACCCGGCCTCGGAGGCGGGCTACGAAAGTTAACCCGCCACGTCCAAGCCCCGCCCGGCCGTACGGGTGGGGCATCCCTACCAGACGTGACTCTCCCAAACTGGGGACTCATACTTTGTGAATACTGCCCTTCAGTCCACTCAGCGTACCTTCTCCTTTTGTCCGGGCCATCCTGGCCAGACACCAGGTGATGTGGTCGAGGAATCGGTACGCGCGGGGGCCGCCCTTCACCTTGTGCTCTTCACGTGCCATGAGGACACCTGAAGCCTTGCTGGACAGAGATTCCAAAGCTTGCTTCACGCTTATCGAATCGTGGGGCAGCACGCTCTCAAACTGGCGAATCTTCGCCTCGGGAACCCATTCGTCCTTGTCGTAGTCATGTTTGGCTAGGGCGAAGATGACAGCCTCGCGAACTCTTGAGGATTCGCAGGCCGTGATCAGCCGATCAACCCGGTACGGATCTTCCGGGAAGGTCTCCGGCCGACTCGGGGTGAGAAGTTGGTCAACGGCATGATCCAGGTCTTCTCCACCAAGCACCAGGGGAAAACGCCGCTCCCCGCTGTACACCTTGCGTAGCGTCGAGCTCAATACCGAGGCCCCGAGCGTATGGAAAAGCCAGGTCGCGCCTTCGCCGAAAGTGAGGAGCCGCTGCTTGTATTCTGAGCTGAACCGGATCAACCCCCCCGCTGCATCCTCCGTTGTCTTGAACATCTCGTCCAGGTCGTCTTCCTGCAGGCCTTTCAAAGGAAAGGCGTTCCATACTGGCCACATGACGGGCACCGACTCGCCATCGACGGGACCTGCGATATGCTTTTCCCGGCAAGTGACGACAAGCCGCATGCCGCCTCCGGTATCAACAACATTATTCAGAGGCAATGGTTCGGGCTGGAGATCATCTCGCCGCCCGCTTTCACCGGTCCTCGTGCCGCCGATGGAATCGAGGTCGTCGAGAAATATGGTGACATATTTAACTTGATGAACTCGTCGGATTTCCTGTAAGAGGCGATTGAAAAGCATCAAGGCCTCCGACTGCCAAAGCGACTCGCCAGCTTCCCGGTCCGCCCGGCGGGACGGCCGTTGGAGGTTTCGCTCGGCCGCTGCCGACAGCAATCTCTCGAACTCGGGGCGGTACAACTCGGGTGCCAGCGACCGAAAGCTCGGACCGGCCGTGCGCACCGTCATAAGGGCTAGGAGTACGTCCTCCAGATCGCGCATGGCGCCATTGCACTGGAGCCAGACGCACAGCGATGGCTTGACTGGGTAGCTCGGCCGGAGGTCCAAGTGACGGAGCAGCCGGTTACGGCCTTCTAGCACCCGCATAACTTGCCAGGCCAGCGAGCTCTTGCCGACACCGGGTTCCCCGCAAAGGAGGGTCACGGGGTTCTGAGAACCAATGGCGTGCAGGACTTTATGAATAAGGTCTTGGCGTCCCTGGAAGAGATTCTCGTCTCCATCACGCAAAGGGCTTCCAGACCGGAAGAAGTCGCGCGGGTCGATCATGAGGTCGATGCCCTTAAGGCTTTGAGCTCCGTCTCCCCCCGGCACGCGGCCGTTACACCAGGAAGGGTCGGCCCGGTGGTGAAACGTGAGCGTGACGCCACTAGCCCTTCTCTTACATCGGGCGGGACAAGACTCAACCTGAGGTCCATCTTGAACGCGACGTGCGCGGCACGTCAATCCCAGGGGGCAGGACCAAGTTTGTACTGCCTGGCGACAGCCGGCCGCCGCCGACTTCGGGTGCAGCAAGAAATCTTGCTGGCCTGACCTCCGTATCGTGGACGTCCCCACGAATGGCGAGCGCCCAGGTAAGAGCGTAAGCTCGACCTGAGGAGGCCCTTCGATGACGAAGACCCGAAGGACGTTCACTCGCGTGTTCCAGGTCGAGGCGGTGCGACGCATCGACGAGCAGGGCAAGAGCCTGGCCGAGGTCGCTCGGGAGCTGGATCTGGGAGAGAACATGCTCCGCGGCTGGCGGCAGGCCCTGGCCGCCGAGGGCGGCCGGGCCCGCCCCGGCGAGGGCTGCCAGCCCGCCCTGGAGGAGGAGCTGCGGCGGCTCCGGGCCGAGGTCAAGCGGCTGCAGACGGAGCGAGAAGTCCTGCTTCTGAACGCGTCAATTGCGCCGCCGACGTTTTCGCCGGAATCGTCCCCGGAAGCGATCCTCATGCCCGTCCGAGCCTGATCGCCAGGCGAGACGTGCCCGACGCCCCTGAGGGCGAATCGCGTGTCGAGTCATCAGGCCGTGGTCACGCCTCCACTTTCGCCGCTTTCGGCCTGGGCCCCCTCCGCGGCGGCGGGGCATGGACCGCCTCCGCGAACTCCCTCGCTCCGGCCGCGTCGAGGGCGCGTCGCTCTCTCGGGGCCACTCCTGCGGCCCTCTCGCCCCGGGGAGCCCCGCGCGGGCATAGGTGCGGTTCAACCGATCCTTGGGCTCCGGCCCCGGATTTCGTCCCGTCCTGGCTCCGGCGGGCTTGCCCGCCTCCTCGACGGCACGCTCGACGTGCCGCAGCCTGGCCCGGACCCGCTCTAGCCGGGCGTAGCGATACGGCTCGTCGTTCCTGAGCATCAGGAAGGCGATCGTCACCAGCTTGCGGGCCGTGGCGACGATCGCCACGTTGCGTGCGTTCCGCTTCCGCAGCCTCCGGAAGGAGGCGCCCAGGGGGCCGGGATGCTCGGCGGCGTGCTGGGCCGCCTGCGTGAGCATGGCCCGGGCGGTCGAGCTGTCCGCCTTGGTGATCGGGCCCCGGTGGCATTTGCCCGCCGACTGCCGGACGACCGGCGTCAGGCCCAGGTAGCTCGCGGCGTGGTCTCCGTCGCTGAACCGAGTGACGTCCCCCAGCGCGCCAATCAGCGTCAGGGCCGTGCCATGGGCCAAGCCGGGCAAGGTCATCAGGAGCCGGACGCGGTCGTCGTGATGGGCGAGCGTCCGCAATTGGGCGTCGAGCGATTCGAGTTCGGCGTCGACCGCGTGGTAAAGCCTCAGGAAGCGATCGACCGTGCCTCGGGCGTCCTCGGGGAGCTCGAGGCCTCGGACCCAGGCCAGCCCCTTGGCCGTGAACGGCCCCCCCTCGGGCAGGACGACCAGGAGGCCGGCGAGGACGCCGTGGATGCGGTTCTTGAGCCGCGTGCGGTCGGCCACCAGGGCCGACCGCACGCCCGTCAGGCGCCTCAGCCGTTGGGTGACGCCGTCGGGCCCCCAGACTTCGGGGAGGAAGTCGCACCGGAGGAGGTTCGCCAGGATCTCGGCGTCGATCTCGTCGGTCTTCACCTCGGCCTGGGCGATGGCCCCGGTCCGCATGGGGTTGCCCACGACGATCGCCGCGACGAGGGGTGGAGGATGGCGGCCGCGGCCCAGGTGCTGGTCGCCGCCTCGACCGCCAGCCTGTCGGTGGGCTCGAGGCGAGCCCGGGCGAAGGCCTCGAGGGCCTGGCGCTCGCAGGCGACGGAATGGCGCGCGAGGACCTTCCCCGTCGCGTCGAGGATGCAGACCTCCAGCTTGCGCTTGTGGAGGTCGAGTCCGACGAATCGCATGGCGGAGCCTCCGGGAGTCGTGCGATCGGGCCGATGGATCGTGGTGATCGGGCGGGCCGAACGGCATCTACCTCTTCGAGCTCGCGGCTCAGCCGGGTGGGCCGGTGAGGGCGGTCGGTTGAAAAAACGGGCTTGAAGCCCACAGGATCTCTCGACCTGCCCCGAGTCGGATCGGCTCCGCCTCCACCACCGAGGTGGTGCTCCGCTCGTCCCATGCCCGTGGCGGGCATGGGACCGTGTCTTCACGCCGTCGACAAGCTGGTGGCAAGCCGACGGCGCAGCTTCGTTCATACCGTTAAAAGGAGCGACGGCCTTCTTCGCCGGGGAGTCGTCGTAAGGTACGACTTCGTCGAACGCCACCGGGGGCGATGGCCGGTCCGGACGATGCGCCGGGCCCTGCGCGTCTCGCCCGGCGGCTTCTACGGATGGCGAGGAAGGCCTGCGAGCGAGAGGGCCCCGGGAAGCGGGGCCCTGGCCGAGGCCGTCCAGGGCGTCCACTGCGCGTCGAGGGCCCGCTACGGCAGCCCGCGGGTCCACGCCGAGCTCGCGGCGAGGGGCGTGCCCTGCTGCGTGAACACGGTGGCGAAGCTGATGCGTCGCTACGGGATCGCCGCGAGGACCAGGCGGAGGTTCCGCCTGACGACCGACTCGGGCCACGGACGCCCCGCCGCCGAGAACCTCCTGGGCCGCCGGTCCGAGCCGGGTGCCGCGGACCGGGCGTGGGCCGCCGACGTGACGTACATCCCCACCCAGGTAGGTTGACTGTATCCGGTGGCGACGGTGGACCTGCACTCGCGGCGGATCGGGGGCTGGTCGATGTCAGAACGGAACGACGGCCGCCTGGTCGTCGACGCCCTGGAGATGGCGGTGGCGAGACGCCTACCCGGCGAGGGCCTCGTGGCCCACTCGGGCCGCGGGAGCACCTACGCGGGCGAGCACTACCAGAGAATCCTGGCCCGACACCGGATCACGTGCGACATGAGCCAACGTGCGAACTGCTGGGACGTCGCGCCGATGGAGTCGTTCTTCGCCAGCCTGAAGAAGGAGCTGGTCCACGGCGGCGGCTACGCCAGCCGGGCCGAGGCGAGGACCGAGATCTTCGAGTGCATCGAGGTGTTCTACAACCGCGAGCGACGCCACTCGTCGCTCGGCGACAGGGCCCCGTGCGAGTTCGAGACGACCTGTTGAACCCTGAACCCCGCGCTCGCCATTCGTGGGGAAGTTCAATCGTAACCGCTTGCTGCCTAAACGCGCCCGCTCCTTCGGTTTGTCGGGTACAATCAAGTTAGTGTGCCTCAGGGTACGCGGTGTAGCGGGTACGCTGTACTGATGCTTCTCACGCCGACGAGGTTGCCCCGGCGGGGTGCAGATAAATATGCCTAACGACTCGTCCCAACTCCGACCCGAGGGCATCCCACTCCCTTTTGAGCGCTTGACCAGAGATCAGCAGAGGACGTACCGCCGGCTTGCGGAGTTCCTCGCCCAGGCGGTGCGCGACGTTGCGGCTCGCTCGAAGGGCGGGACGCCACGCGGTGGCAGCACCGGCTCGACGGCCGGGATGACGATCGAGCTGGACCGTCGGAGTCGCGTGGTACTGATTTCTGGCGACCGGGGGACAGGCAAATCGACGATCTATTTGTCCCTGGCTAACGATCTGAAGTCACAGGCCCCTAGCCGTGACGGATTAAGCCAGCCACTGGAGGACACCGGCCTACCAAGGGACTTCAGGTCGGTCCTGGACACGCTCCGACCGGGACTCGTTTGGCTGAAGCCGCTGGATATGTCGCCGCTGCCCCGGGCGGCAAATCTTTTCTCGGGGATCCTGGCTCGGATCGAAGAGGCCGCGACACCGCGGGGCGAGGATGGGGTGCCGGTCGGGCGGCAACGAGGGTACCTTGGCCCCCCCGCGTCCCAGGACGAAATCATGGCTGACCTCGGTCGCCTCCAGACCGACGTAGCCGTCTCATGGGAGGGCAACCTCCGCGAGAGCGCCCGCACCCTCGACGCTACTCAATTCGCGGCCGAAGTCCGGCGTGCCGAGTGGCTCCGCCTCGACCTGGACCGGCGGTTGAGCGAAATTCTCGACAAACTCAGTCGCCGAGACCGCCGCGACGACCGTCTATTCGTGCTCACGATCGACGACTTCGACCTAAACCCGGTGCGGTGCATCGAGCTGCTCGAGCTGCTGCGGACCCTCTCAGTCGCCCGGCTCTTCTTCATCGTCCTGGGCGATGTGAAAGTCGCCAGCGTGGTTGCCAACCTTCAGCTCGCCGGCGCGCTGACGCACCTGGGGGGGCAGTCGTCCCGGGCGGTTTTCCTGCCGGTGTCTGAGCGTGCGGTGCAGGACACGGTCGCCGACGTCGCTGGGAACGTGCTTCGCAAGTATTTGCCACCGGCCCAGCGACTCTACATAGGTCTCCCCGAACTGGACGAGATCAAGCAATTCACCGTCGTCTTCACGGGGCCCGGGGGAGCGACCCAGTCGGTCCCGGGCAGGACCCTGAAAGAGCTGATGGATTCATACTCGATCGAGATGACTCGCGAGTCATCGACCTACGATCGCTCATCGACACCGAGGACCATATGGATGTCGATGTATCTGTTCGAAGAAAGCCGGCTTCATCTGGACGACTTACCGCTCTACAAGGCTTCGCGTTTTCTACGAGTCCCGCTCCGTCGGCTCGTCGACCTCTGGCAACTCCTCACAGGATTGGCCCCTCAGGCTGGCGCGGGTGGCACCTCGTTGTACTCCTCCGCCGCCACCTTGCTCCCCGGATTGAACCGGTTCTGTCTGGACAACCTTCGTTCCGAGGAAGGACTGTCCCCCGAAGCACGCGGTGCCGTGGAATCCTGGCTCGAAGAGTCCGTTTCGTCAAGGGGGGGGTTAACGGGTGCCACAGTCGGTCTAACGACTGCACGCGTGCGACACCAAGTAACCTCTCAGAGGAAGCCGGGTGGGAGGGCCCCCTATTTCGAGCGGAGCGTGCAGATCGGCCGCGACTGCGATTGGTCGCTGCGGTTCCGGAACTCGATAGGCAGACCCGAGCCTCTGGCCGTCTCCCCTCAATTCGTCGGCATGCTGATGTTCACGAGTGACTTGGGCACCCGCGGAGACGTCACGCAGTCGCCCAATCCCCTTCTCTCCGTCGGGCCGCAGGCCGTGCGTTCGCTAGCAAGCGTCCGCTTCCAACTCGGGGACGATTGGAGCCCCTGGCTGCCTTGGTCATTCCCTCCCCTCCGGACCTTCCGCGAGGTTGATGAGTTCTGCGACGCTTGGGGGGACCTGGTTCAACAGGTTGAAAACCTCGGGTATGGCCATAGCACCCCGCACTTGATTTCGCACACCGTCTACAACTGGATCCGGATCGGCGTGGAGCTCCTAGCGGGGTGGCGACCGACCGAGCCTCCGATCCTCTCCGAGGAAGTGCCGCAGGTGGCGTGGCTCCACGTGACTAGGCTCGCGGCAGGCGTCGAAGAATCGTATCTGACCTCGCCCCTCGCCCCACGCGTCTTCAGCTGGCTCGCTGAGGCGTTCAGCCTGCTGAACTTGGAGATTATCGGCCGGGACGTGACGGGGCACCGGGAGATTCTGGAATCGTCGATAGTCCCGGCCCTGGGCCGACGCATGGAAATTATACTTCCACAAATGTGGCTTCGGCTGTTGCATCGGAAGCCATTCGGCGATAAGTCGCGGCGAGTGGCGAGTTTGACGGAGGCTCTGCGCAGGAGCGCACCATGGCCAGAATCATCGCCTGCAACGAACAGCACCGATACGCCCGCTGAGCCGAAGGCTCGGGTCTCTCCCCCGAAAACCAAACGCCGAACGAAGTCTTGAACCGTTTGTTGGTATGCTTGTGGAAGGAACGGCAAGCTAGAGGGGTTGAGGCTCCCGTCGATGACGTCGAACCTGCGCAGCACGCATGTCCCCCTCGACCACGTATTTGCCGAGGTGCTGGCGTATCCCCTAGCGTCCGAGGCGGCTTTCCAGCATCCGGAGGGGGTGGGCGTACCCCAAGGGCTATGGGACCGGCTCGAGCGGGAATTAGCCCCAGCGTGGCCAGGGTTGTCCCCTGACGAACTGGGCTGCTTACGCGACCGGCTCTGGTATGACGCCGGGGCCGGGGGGGCCGGGACGGGGCTGGCGGCCTACCTCAAGTGGCATTCCGCGGGGTTGCTGACCGCGACCGGCGAGACGGCCGCGCCAAGGCCGGTGGCGGACGCGATCGAGGCCAGGACGTACGAGCCGACCTCACTCGAGGATGAGGAGGGCCTCGTGGCGGCACGCCGCCGCTGGCGCTGGGTTACATTCGCCCTGCCCCCCGATCTTCTCTTGGCCGCGCTTGACGACGATCCTCCCCCGTCGCGCGTCGTAGCCGTCGCCTCCTCGGTGCGGGCGGCGCTCGCGGGGGGGTACGCCGAGTTGCACATGCATGTTGGGGCTGGGCTCGATTTCACCAGTTTGTGGGCCGCCCTCCAGTACGCCTTGACGCAGTCCGGCTTACGCCCCGGGGCGTTTCGCTCACCGGGTGCGGCGTTCGACGACGGAAGGGCTCTGGGCGGCTGGCTGCTGAGGAACGCGGTGGTCCGATGCGCCCTGGCTGCGTACCTGAAACACGGGGCAAGCCGCCATGCCACGTTCGAAGAGTACGTAGAACGAGAGTACAGCCGCCGAATCCACGTGGCGCACGGCCACGCTGGCCTGCGAGCGTTGGGCGACGCGCTGGCCGCGGTTCATGACGGCAACCCTGCTTTCGACCAAGAAGAATGGTCTCACCTGTGGCAGATCTACCGGTGGTCATATGCCGAATACGGACCCACCTCCGAGGAATGCGAGTCCAATGGACCACTTCGGCTTGACCCGGTCGCGACTATCCTCGAGCTGGAGCCAACGGACCCACGCCCCGCGGAATGGTACTGGACACGCCGCGGCCTTGAGCGAGTCACGCTGCGGCCGGACGACAGTGTTTTCGCCCGTCTCTTCTGGCAGTCGGTCCGGCTCCGCAACCTCTACTACCGCCATGTCGTACAACGGCCGCAGACGGCGGGCCTCCGTTGGTTCATCCGATCGTTCGCGCGGATCGGTGCCGGTCGGCGCTGGTTTAGCGAGCGACCCGCCCGGCTGCTCGCCTCAGCGCTTCGGCTCCAGGGGCACGGCGAGGGCCTCCAATCCCTGGAGATGCGCACCAAGCCGGGTGACTCGTGGACCTGGTTTGATCGATACGTGAACGCGATCGAGGCTTATCTCGATCCCGAGGCCGAGCCGAATCGATTCCAGGGCCGGCCGTCCGGCGCGCAGCGGGTCGCCCAAGGCGACGCTTCAGCCCACGCCCAGAAGACGGACTACACAGCACCTCCGAACGACGAAACCCAGCGGCGCAGGACGAGCCAGGTGGAAGTCGGGCTCGTGCTCCACTTTGGCAAAAGTCGCGGCAAGCGAGACGACGCCCCCAACGGCGTGGGGACCAACGCCGACCCGTCGACCTCCTCGGGCCGCGAGCCCGCGACCAACCCCACCGGGTACCGGTACGCCGAGTTCTTCCGCGCCCGGCAGCGTGAGGCCGACGCATGGGCCGAGTTCCTGGCCTACCGGCCCGATGGCCTTCGCTGGGTCCGCGGGGTGGATATCTGCAGCGACGAGCGGGCGGTCCCCAACTGGGTTTTGCTCGGGCCGTACTCCCGTGTCGTGGACGCGGGCCGGTCCGCCAGCGCCCTCCTGAATGACGGCACCCCGCCCATGGGCCGGACGCTCCACGTGGGCGAAGATTTCAATCATCCCCTTTCGGGGCTTCGCGGCGTTGCAGAAGTGCTCCGTTATTTCGGCCCCCGCGACGGCGACCGCCTCGGCCACGCCCTCGTGCTCGGGCTCGATATCACGGACTGGACCCGGCGTGTCGGGCGCGTCGCGATGCGGCGAGAGGAGCGGCTCTTCGACCTCGTATGGGAATGGGACTGGTGTTCTCGCCGGCCGCGCCCCGGCCTCAATCGGTTGCCCTTTTTGACTCGCGAGATCGCGAGGCTCTCCCGACTGGTGTTCCGCCGGTCGGTCGACCCCGAACGCCTCCAGACCCTGGTCGACGATCTGCACAACCCCGGCCGGCTTTTGGCCGCAGGCTTCCCCGACGGTTTCGGGCCTTCCGGGCCGCACGGCCTGGATGCGCGGGCCCGTCGGGTTTGCGATTACCTGACTCACCCGACGACGTTTGAACAGGGCCAGGCGACCGAGTGGGTCGTGGTTCGCGACGAGGCAGCGGTGCTCGAGCAGCTCCAGGCCGAGGTCCGCCATGAGGTCGGCCGGCGGGGGATCGTGATCGAGATGAACCCGTCGTCGAACCTACTGATCGGAGATCTCGGCGACCTTGGCCGCCACCCCTTCTGGCGCCTCTCCACGCCTCCGGGCGTTCTCGCCGTCCCCGCGCCCAGCACCCCCCCCGTACTCGTCTGCATCGGCTCCGACGATCCCATCACGTTCGCCACAGACCTCCGCCATGAATACCAGATCGTGTTCGACTCGCTCATCTCGGCCGGTCGCTCGGCCGAGGAGGCACTCGCCTGGCTCGACCGCGTTCGCAAAGCCGGCCTCGCCGCGCGGTTCACGATCGGGACGTCGGTCGGATCCCGTTGAAGGATGCACGTCCCGACACCGGCCTACGGCGTGTCAACGACTCATGCGAGCTTTCGGACGTGTAGGAATCCGAGGACGGAACGGGCCTCGCCGAGGTAGATGTGCTTCAAGTCCTTATACATCGCGGCCAAGCGGCGGAACAACTTCGTGTTGGCGAACGCCCGCTTGACGCCGTTCCTTCGCTTGTAAGTCCCGAGCACTTCGTCGTGCCACAGGCAGGGCTCCTTGCTACAGCCCCAGTTCGGGATCGCCGGCAGGGCGTCCAGTTCGTCCAGCACGAGGCCGCGGAACGCGTCTAAGCCGAGGCCCGAGTCGCCGAGGATCTCGGCGTCCTTTCCGGCCGCGTTGCGGGCCTGGATCGGCACGCCTTCCGCCGGCGGGGCGTTGTTCCGCCGTCTCTCGGCGACGTCCAGGGCTACGACCCCGTCCTTATCGCGGGCGACTACCTTAGTGGTGGCTCCGCCTTGCGACTGGACGGGCGATTGTGCCTCTCAGCTCCCTTTTGCCGCTCGACCCCGGCGGCGTGCTGACGGCTCGCACGATCGTCGAGTCGATCTCCAGGCGTCAGGGTTCTTACGCTGGGCCCGGTCGGCCATCATGTCGAAAAGCCGCTTGCGCCGTCCCGAGTGGACCCAGCGTGGAGTCGTTCGTAGACGGCGTCCCACTCGCCGGACTTGGCCGGCGGATCAGGCTAGGAGACGCTAGTTATGGCCCGGTAGAGGGCGACCTCGAAGAACATCCGGTCGGGTAGCGCCGGCCCCGGGCCCATCTTCGAGTGGCAGCGCTCGTCCGTTGGACCGAGAACGGCCCAAATCTCGTCGGCGACCAGGTGTCGCATGGCGGCGTCGCTCGCTCCCGGTCTTCGATCCGCCTTAAGTCCTTACTGGATGAGCTTTCGGACAGCCGACAGGCCGTAGTGTTCGGGCTCATCGTGCCAGCCTCCTCGACATGCTGGACAAGACGTCGGCATTCGCGTGAGCCGGTCAGGACATCAGCACGATCGCGCTGGCGTAAAGCCGGGCGTGGTAGAGGTGCCCGTGATCGTCGCGTCCCAGGGATGCCAGACGGGCATCCGCCAGCTCGCGTGCCGCTCCAAGAGCCGCCTCGGCCAAATGCTCCAGGCCGTCGGGCGCGATCGGCGATCGGGA
>NZ_JAALJI010000048.1 GCF_011064595.1 Paludisphaera soli
AGTTCGTCCAGGCCGTCTCCGCCCTGGGCGACGACGCGGTCGAGGGCCTGCGACGGTTCCTGGAGGCCCGCGACTTCCCCGATACGCCCCGGTTCGTCGAGGCCTTCGCCCGGTTCAACCTTTACGGCAGCCGCTACAAGAAGGTGGTCCTGGAGGCGCTGGAGCGGGCCTACGAGCATAAAGAGCCCGTCGTGCTCGACGGCGCCCAGGTCGAGCACGTCATGCCCCAGACCCTGTCCGAGTCCTGGCGTACCGCCCTGGGCCCGGATCACGAGCGCGTCCACTCGACCTGGCTGCACACGCCGGGCAACCTGACCCTGACCGGCTACAACGCCGAGCTGCACAACAAGCCGTTCGCGGCCAAACGGCGGGAGTACCTGGCCAGCAACATCGTCATGACCCGCGAACTGGCCGACCACGACGCCTGGAGCGAGGTCGAGATCGAGCGGCGAGGCCGGGCGATGGCCGAGGTCGCCGCGCGGGTCTGGCCGGGACCGGCGGTGCCCGTCCGCCGCCAAGAGGATGATGCGAAGGCCGCCCCGACGCGGTTCGAGGTCCGGCTCCGCTATTGGGAGGGCTTCCGCGAGCACCTCCGGGCGGGGGGGAGCCTGCTGAAGCCGGGCAAGCCCCAGCCCCACTACAGCCAGGGATGCGGGCGGCTGGCCCCGGGCGTCGCGTTGTACGCCTACCTGAACCTGAGGAACGAGCGGCTGGCCGTCGCCGCCTACTTCCATGACGAGGCCCCGCTCCGACTTTATCACGACCTTCGCGAGCACCGCGAAGAGATCGAGACCGAAGTGGGCTCGAAGCTCGTCTGGGCCCACGGGCCGGACCGGAAGTCGGGCGAGATCATGCTTCGCAATCCGGTGGACCCGACCGACGAGGCGCTCTGGCCGAGCTACTACGATTGGATGCGCCGGTGGTTGGAGACGTTCCGGCGGGTCCTCGGCCCTCGCATTCTGAGAGACGAGTTGGGCGGGGGGGCGGGGCCGGGCGCGGCGTCGGCTTCCCGCGCCATCGGGCTGGAGTATTGGTCGGCGTTGCGAACCCGGCTCATCGAAGGCGGCAGCCCGTTGAAGCCCCGCAAGCCGGCCCCGCAGCACTGGACGGACTTCGCGGTCGGCCGCGCGGGCTTCCACCTCGCGGCGTCCTTGGCCGTCACGAAGCGGGTGATCGCCGTCTCGCTGATCCTCGACGGCCCGCTCGCCAAGGAGCATTTCCGTGTGCTGGTCCGGGACCGGCCGGCGATCGAGTCCGAGTTGGGCGTCGGCTTGCAGTGGAGCGAGTTGCCGGACAAGAAGCAGAGCAACGTCACGCTCCGTCGGTCGGCCGACCCTGCCCGACGCGAAGATTGGCCCGAGCAACACGCCTGGCTGCTGGAGAGGCTGGAGGCGTTCCAACGAGTCTTCGGGCCGAGGATCAAGGGGCTGCCCGGACAGGGCGACGGCATCGGGCCGTCGCCCTGAACCGGCCTGCTTCGAGCCGGGTCGTGGACGAGGCGGCGAGGTCCGATGGCGAATCTTCAGGGACCCGCCGAGACGGTCGCTCTCGATCCCTGCGGATCGTCGCGGCCGTCGGCGGGATCGCCCCGGCGCCCGGCGGGGATCACGCCGGAGGGCGCGAGCGGGCTGATGGCGCGGGCGGGCCGAACGGGCTAGGATGTGGAGGTCGCGACCGACGCCCGACCCGACCAGACCCGAGCCGTGAGCCGACCGGGGGACGACCATGAGCCATTGCCGCCGCGCGAACGCGCATCGATCCGACCGCCGCGGATTCCTCCAGGCTTCGGCCGCCCTCGGGGGACTGTCGGCCCTGGGGCCGGCCGTCGCGATCGGCGACGGCCCCGAGGCGGACGTTCGCCGCGACGGGCCGGGCCTGCCCGGCGCGCATCCCGGCCGCGTGGTCGAGGTCCGGCACCCCGGCTCCTGCCCCGGCGGCACGCCCGACCCCGAGGCGGTTCGGCGGATGGTCCGGCGCGGGATCGCCTCGCTGACGGGGATCGACGAGCCGGTCGAGGCCTGGCGGTCGCTGTTCGCCAGGGGCGAGGTCGTCGGCGTCAAGGTCAACCCCGTCGGGCAGCCGCGCGCCATCAGCAACCACGCCACGGTCCACGCGATCGTCGAGGGGCTGGAGTCGGCCGGGATCCCCCGCAAGGACGTGGTGGTCTTCGACCGCTACAAGGACCAGTTCATCGAGGCGGGCTACAAGGCCAACCTCCCCGACGGCTGCCGCTGGGACTGGGCGGTCGACACGTACGACGAGGCCCAGCTCGACGTCGCCCGGTACGACCCGGACGAGTTCGCCACGCTGGACATCGTCCACGCCCGGCCCGGGGTCCACGACCCGAAGGACGATCGCACGAGGCGGTCGCACCTGGCGAGGGTGCTGACCCAAGGGGTCGACAAGCTGATCTGCATCCCCGTGCTCAAGGACCACGGCTCGGGCGGCGTGACGCTGGCCCTGAAGAACATGAGCCACGGGCTGGTCAACAACGTGTCGCGCAGCCACGGCACGTCGGACACCAACACGTGCAACCTGTTCATCCCGGCGATCGTGTCGCACCCGGTGATCCGCAGGAAGGCCGTGCTCCAGGTGCTCGACGGCCTCAACGCCGTGTTCCAGGGGGGCCCGGGCTCGAAGAAGGAGTACGTCTGGCAACACGAGACGCTGTTCTTCGCCACCGACCCGGTGGCGTTGGACCGGATCGGCTGGGAGGTCGTCGACGCCAGGCGCGGGGTGCAGGGGCTGCCGCCGGTCGCCGAGGTCGGCAGGCGGGGCAAGGACCCGATCGGGACCGAGGCCTTCGACTACCGCCAGCCTCAGCACATCGCCGGGGCCGGCGCCCTAGGGCTGGGCGTCTACGAACGGGCGAAGATCGACCACCGCGTCGTCAAGCTCGGATAGCAAACGGCCCCCGACCCCGGAGCCGGGCCCATCCGAAACTGGTCGAGCCGAGGATAGGAGTTACGCCCGATCAACGAGACCGGGGCCTCCCAGAGACGTCGCATGATGCGGAGGAGCAGGGGGGTGTACGCGGCCCATCCAATGGCCATGGGAGTCCGGGAGGTCCGGCCGAAGTGCTTCGGATCTCGAAATCCCGACGGCAAGCCGTGTACCGCCGTCGAGATCGCACGATAGTCCGCGCAACGGTGGCTTCAGCACCCCAGAGCGGTATACGCATCTTCTGTAAACTGCAGGGGTTCGGGGGGGGCGAGCCAGAGCATCGGAACGGTCGCCAAGTCGTCAGGAAATATCAATCGCCGGTCGCCCCGTTTCAGATTCTGACCTGGGCCGTACTTGCCCAGAGGAATCGATACCAGCGACACGGCGGCGACGATGGGCATTCGGCCGGCCGTCGCCGCTTTCGCGTTTCGGCCCATGACCTCGCTCGGCAAGGGACGCGCCAGGGCTTGACCCTCGAACATCGACCCGAGTCCAATAGGTCCGGCAGATCGAGCGCCCTGAGGAGGGCCGTCCGCCACGAGAGGGAAGTCGTCGCAGAGGAACGCCCTCATGCCGCGCCAGGTCGCGTGCTTCGTCTTCGCCCTGTCGCTCCTCCGGCCGGCGGCCGGCGGGGACTATTCGTTCGCGCACGAAGGGGTGATGGGGACCTCGCTGGAGATGGTCGTCCGGGCGGACGACGCCCAGGCGGCGCGGGCGGCCGAGGACCGCGCGCTCCGCGAGATCGACCGGCTCGCGGCGATCCTCAGCAACCATGACCCGTCCAGCGAATTCCGTCGCTGGCAAGCCGGTCCGGTGGGGCCGACGCCCGTCTCTCCCGAGTTGATCGAGGTGCTCGCGGCGGGCGATGCCTGGCGTGAGCGGAGCGGGGGGGCCTTCGACCCACGGATCCAGGTCTTCGCGGAGCTGTGGTCCGAGGCCGCCCGCCGCGATCGCGCGCCGACCCGCGACGAGCGGGACGCCGCGACGGCCCGCGCGGCCGGCCCGGCCTGGCGGCTCATCCCCTCGGCCGGGGTCGCCGAGCGGCTTTCGGACGCTCCGTTGACCCTCGACGCGATCGCCAAGGGATACATCGTGGAGCGGGCCTGCGCCGCGGCGATGGACGGCGGCCCTGCCGTGCGCGGCGTCGTCCTGAACGTCGGCGGCGACCTGCGCGTCCAGGGGGAGATCGAGCGGCGGGTCGCCGTCGCCGGGCCTCGGCTCGGCTCCGAGGCCACCGATCCCCTCGCCTGGATCTCCCTCAAGGACCGCGCCGTCGCGAGCAGCGGGCGGAAGCACCGGGGCTACTCGATCCAGGGCCGATGGCGCTCGCACATCCTCGATCCGAGGTCCGGCGAGCCGGCCGAAGGGATCCTCGCCGCCTCGGTGATCGCCGAGCGCTCGGAGGACGCCGACGCCCTGGCCACGATCCTCAACGTCCTGACGCCCGACGAGGGGCTGCGCCTGGTCGACTCGCTGAGAGGCGTGGCCTGCCTGATCGTCGCGGCCGACGGCCGGGTCCTCCGCAACGCCGCCTGGCTCGCCTACGAGGATCCTCCGGCGAAGCCGGCCCCCGGCGCGGGCAAGGCCGGCGGCGGTTGGGGCGGCGAGCACGAGCTGCTCGTCCGCTTCACGATCAATCGCCCGCAAGAAGCGGGGCGTTATCGGCGGCCCTACGTCGCGATCTGGATCGAGGACGAGAAGGGGACCCCGGTCCGCAACCTCCTCTTCTGGGTCTCGACGGGGGGTGCCGGGCCGTTCCAATGGCTCCCCGACCTGAAGCGCTGGTACGCCGACGTGATGACCCGCGTGAAGGTAACCAAGTTCGACCCCTTCGTCATCGCCCAGCCGACCCGGCCGCCCGGCGAGTATTCCGCCCTCTGGGACGGCAAGGACGACAAGGGCAACCTCGTGAAGCCGGGCGAGTACACCGTGCTGATCGAGGCCGTGCGGGAGCAGGGGGGGCACGGCCTGATCCGCCAGAAGGTCACGCTGGGCGACGATGCGTTTGCGAAGGAACTGAAAGGTAATGACGAGATCAAGTCCGCCAGGCTCGAATACCGGAAGCGCGGGGCCGAGCGATGATCGAGGCCCCGGCGCGACGCGCCCTTCCTCTTCGTCGTCGTCCCGGCCATTGCGAGTCCGGATCGCCGGGCCGGTCCGCTGGTTGCACACCTACCTGTCGATGTTCGGCCTGGCCGCCGTGCTGTTCTTCAGCCTGACGGGGATCACGCTGAATCATCCCCGATGGTTCTACGACGGCGTCGCGACGAACCTGGAGATCGAAGGACGGCTCGACCCGGCCCTGATCCGGGACGAGCCCGACAAGTTGGAGGTCGTGGAGCACCTTCGCCGCGAGCACGGCCTTCGGGGGGCCCTGGCGTCGTTCACGGCGGAGGAGGACGAGTGCGTCGTCACCTTCAAGGGGCCGGGCTACTCGGCCGACGCCTTCATCCGACGGCCCGAGGGCGACTACCGCGTGGTCGAGGAGCGTCACGGCCTCGTCGCGGTGATCAACGACCTCCACAAGGGGCGGGACTCCGGCCCGGTCTGGTCGGCCGTGGTCGACGTCTCGGCCGCGCTCATGGCACTGGCGGCGGCGACGGGGCTGTTCCTGCTGTTCTATATCAAGCGCCGCCGCGCCCTGGGGCTCTTGACGGCGCTGGCCGGGGCCGTCGCTCTGGCGGCGGCTTTCTTCCTGGGCGTCGGCTAGGCGGACGGGGCGTCTCGGTGGTCATTTCGGAGAGGCCGCCGCCGGGGGCGTCTCGGAGACCTCGATCGGCCGGATGACGGTGACGATCGTCGCCACGTCGTCCTTCTTCTCGGGATCGGTGGGGCGGAACTCGGCCTCCACGAAGAGGCCCGCGGCCAGGTCCTCGGCGCGGAACTGGACGGGCTTCCCCCTGGCAGGGGTCTTGGTGGTGGTCCCCTCGTCGGACTTGACCTTTTCGGGGGTCGTCTCGCCCTTGCTCGTCTCGTCGTTCGGCGATCGGAACCGGGTCTCGACCTTTGTGGAGGCGGCGATCTCGATCACGACGAGGTTGTCGGCGTCGACGGGCTGGCCGGTGGTGGCGATCGACTTCGCCCCCTTGGCCGCGTCCTGCTTGGGGGTGCCCTGGTCGCGGGTCCGGGCCTGGTCGCGGGCCCAGTCGCGCCAGACGGCGTTGGGGTTGATCGACAGGCGGAGCCGGGGGGCGGTCGTCTCGCCGGCTCCCTTGGCTTGGGTCGTCGGGAGCTTCTCGACCTTCACGATCACCCCCGAGGCGATCTCCTTCCTGGGAGCTTCCTGCTTCGCCGTCGGGGGCG
Source organism: Paludisphaera soli (assembly GCF_011064595.1). Lineage (GTDB taxonomy): Bacteria > Planctomycetota > Planctomycetia > Isosphaerales > Isosphaeraceae > Paludisphaera > Paludisphaera soli. The sequence continues at coordinate 6,247 of NZ_JAALJI010000048.1, forward strand.
GATCCTCGCGTTCCTGGGCGAGGCCGAGGCTTGGGCCGATCAGGAACAGGGGCGAGGCGACGACCACCGCCGACTTGATCCGCGCGACGAATTCGAGTCTCATCCGTTTGGCCCCTCTGGTCGGAATTCGACCGGTCGATGGCGGACCCAGGACCTGGGAACATGCGCCATCCCGGTGATCGAACAGGTGATACCGTTGCAGCTCCCGTACCGTTCGGAGCGATGCCGCGGGTCGGGCGGAATCGGGCCCGCGACGCTTGCTTCCGCCGGGCCCGGGCCCGACAATGGCCGAGCGAAGGGGTCGCTCGTCCGCCCCCCGGGGTCGGGATCGTCCCTCAGGCCACGGCCGGCCGATCGCAACTCGGACCGCATTCCCACTAGGGAGGAGCCTCCATGGCAGAACAAGACTCCAGGACGCCGACGGGGCCGGGAGGTCACAGCCGTCGCAAGTTCTTGCGCGGGTCCGGCCTCGCAGCCGCCTCGGCCGTCCTGACCAGCCAGGCCGCCGTCGCGATCGAGGAAGCCCAGGCCGAGGCCGCGGCGGCCGAGCCGAAGCTCCTCTCCGGCGAAGCGCCCCTGACGCTGAAGGTGAACGGCGAGGAGAAGTCCTGCACCGTCGAGCCGCGCAGCACGCTGCTCGACACCCTGCGGGACCGCCTCGACGTGACCGGCCCGAAGCGGGTCTGCGACCGCGCGAGCTGCGGCGCCTGCACCGTGATCCTCGACGGCGACCCGGTCTATTCCTGCACCACGCTGGCCGTCTCCTGCAAGGGGAAGACGATCGAGACGGTCGAGGGGTTCGACATCGGCGAGGGGGGCGTGCCCCACGCCTTCCACCAGCACGACGGCCTGATGTGCGGCTACTGCACGCCCGGCTTCGTCACCGCGTGCAAGGCCTATCTGGACAAGAACCCGGGCAAGACGCCGACCCTTGAGGACGTCAAGCGCGGGCTGGACGGCAACATCTGTCGCTGCGGGACTTACATGGGCGTGTTCGAGGCGGCCCTGGCCGCGGCCAAGACGATGAAGGGAGCCTGACCCATGGCCTCTTGGCCCGAATCCCCGCGCCTGATCGGCACCTCGATCCCCCGCCTCGACGGCCTGGCCAAGGCCTCCGGGCGCGCCAAGTACCCCTCCGACATCCGCCCCGAGGGCCTGCTCTTCGGCGTGCTGCTCTCCAGCCCCCACGCCAGCGCCAAGGTCAAAGCGATCGACCTGGAGCCGGCGAAGACGATGCCCGGCGTGAAGGCCGTGCTCGCCCTGGCGACCGCCGGCGAGTCGACCATCTTCTACCAGGGCCAGGAGATCGCCGCCGTCGCGGCCGAGACCGAGGAGAAGGCCCGCGACGCCGCCCGGGCGATCCGCGTCGAATACGAGATCCTGCCGCACGTCGCCACCGAGCGCCAGTCGGCGGCGGAAGGCGCGCCGAAAGTCTTCCCCACCGGCAACACCCGGGCCGCCCGCGCCCAGACCACGGGCAAGCCCGACGAGGCGATGCAGAAGGCCGACGCCGTCATCGAGGCGACCTACGAGCTGCCGGTCATCACCCACGTCTGCCTGGAGCCCCACGGCCTGACCGCCCACTGGAAGGGCCCCGACTCCATCACCGTCTACGCCAGCACCCAGTCGGTCATGGGCGTGGCCAACGACATGGTGGAGAACCTCGGCCTCGAATCCGCCAACGTCACCGTGCTGACCGACGTGATGGGGGGCGGGTTCGGCTCCAAGTTCAACGCCGACACCTGGGGGATCGCCGCCGCCAAGCTCGCGAAGGAGGCCGGCCGGCCGGTCCGGATGTTCCTCGACCGGGCCCAGGAGCACCAGCTCGGCGGCAACCGCCCCAGCGCGAAGGCCAAGATCAAGCTCGGGGCGGCCAAGGACGGCAAGCTCGTCGCGATGGTCGCCGAGACCTCGGGGACCGGCGGCCGGGGCGGCTCGAACTTCCCCCTGCCGTACGTCTACAAGGTCGACGACCGCTCGCGGGCCCACACCGAGATCTTCGTCAACGGCGGCAGCGCCCGGGCCATGCGGGCGCCGGGGCACCCGCAGGGCTGCGCCGTGATGGAAGCGGCCATGGACGACCTGGCCGCCAAGCTCGGCATCAACCCCCTGGCGTTCCGCCTGGCGAACCTGGCCGAGGCCGACATGGTCGCCGGCGGCGTCAACCGGACGGACCTCTACAAGGAGCAGGTCGAGCGCGGCGCCAAGCTGATCGGCTGGGATCGCTGGAAGCCGCGCGGCCAGAACGGCGACGGCCCGATCAAGCGCGGCCTGGGCCTGGCGCTCCACCAGTGGGGCGGCGGCGGGGCCCAGGACAAGCAGGTCGCCTGCATCATCAACCCCGACGGCTCCGTCGAACTTCGGAGCGCCACCCAGGACATCGGCACGGGCGCGAGGACGATCCTGGCCGTGATCGCGGCCGAGGTCCTCGGCCTGGAGGTCGGCCAGATCAAGTCGAACATCGGCAACTCGACCTTCCCCCCGGGGCAGAGTTCGGGCGGCTCGACCACCACCCCGTCGATGGCCCCCCCCTGCCTGGACGCGGTCGAGAAGGCCCGCGACGAGCTGTTCAAGCGGATCGCCCCGGGCCTGGACGCCAAGCCCGAGGACCTGAGCCTCAAGGGGGGCAAGCTCCTGGTGAAGGGGGAGGAGAAGGCGACCTGGGCGCAGGCCTGCCGCAAGCTGGGGATGATGCCCGTCACCGCGACCGGCGTGTTCGGCCCGGGGCTCGCCTCGACCGGCGTCGGCGGCTGCCAGTTCGCCGAGGTGACCGTCGACGTGGAGACGGGCGTGGTCCGCGTCAAGAAGATCGTCGCGGTCCAGGACTCCGGCCTGATCCTCGACATGCTGACCTGGAAGAGCCAGGTCTACGGCGGCGTGATCGGCGGCCTGAACTACGGGCTGTTCGAGGAGCGGATCATGGACGAGGGGACCGGGGCGATGCTCAACCCCGACATGGAGATGTACAAGCTCGCCGGGGCGACCGACATCCCCGAGATCGTCGTCGACGCCTACGACACCCCCGAGATGCGCGTGCGCGGCGTCATCGGGGTCGGCGAGCCGCCGACGATCAGCACCGCCGCCGCGATCGGCAACGCCGTGGCCAACGCCATCGGGGTCCGGGTGCCGAAGTGGCCGATGTCGCCGATGAACGTCCTCGACGCCCTGGCCGCCGCAGAAGGGAAGGCGTGATCCCATGAAGGCTTTCGAATACTCCAGCCCGACCACCCCCGAGGACGCCCTCAAGGACCTCGCCGGCCCCGGGACCGTCGAGGCCCTCTCCGGCGGCACCGACCTCATCGGCCGGATGAAGGACTACGTCGCCAGCCCCGACCGGGTCGTCTACCTCAAGGACGTCAAGGCCCTGGCCGGCATCGCCGAGAAGTCCGGCGGACTGGAGATCGGCGCGGGGACGCGCCTGGTCGACCTGTCCGCCGACCCCATCGTCCGGAAGCGCCTTCCCGCGCTCCATCAGGCGACCGTCGAGGTCGGCACGCCCCAGATCCGCAACATGGCGACCGTCGGCGGCAACCTGCTCCAGCGCCCCCGCTGCTGGTATTTTCGCAACGGCCACGGCCTGCTCGGGACCAAGGACGGCAAGAGCCTGGTCCGCGAGGGCGACAACCGCTACCACGCCATCTTCCTGACCGAGGGGGACGCCCTCTTCATCAACCCGTCGAGCCTGGCCGTCCCCCTGATCGCCCTGAACGCCCAGGCGACCGTCGTCGGCCCCGGCGGCGAGCGGACGATCCCGGTTGAGAAGCTCTATCAGGTTCCCAAGTCGAGCGACGACCGTGAGCTGACCCTGGCCCCGGGCGAGCTGCTGACGAAGGTGACGATCCCGGCCGGCGAGGTCAAGAACGGGTTCTTCGAGGCCCGCCAGAAGCAGTCCCACGACTGGCCGCTGGTCGCCGCCGCGGTCGGCCTCAAGATGAACGGAGACACCGTCGGCGACGGCCGGGTCGTCCTCTACGGCGTCGCGCCGATCCCCTGGCGGAGCGAGGCGGCCGAGAAGGCGATCCGCGGCAAGGCCCTCACCCGCGAGACCGCCGAGGCCGCCGCCGCGGCCGCCGTCGAGGGGGCGAAGCCGCTGTCGATGAACGGCTACAAGGTCGCCCTGGTCAAGACGACCGTCAAGCGCGCCCTGCTCGACGCCGCGGGCGATCGCTACTGGGAGGAGGCTTGATCATGGCCGACCAACCGGACGGGACGACCGGAACGCCGGCCCCGTCGCAGCCTGGCCCTCCCTGCCGGCACCTCCGGTTCAAGGGGATGTACGTCTACACCGACGTCGCCCCTTCCGAGGAGCCCGGCGAATATGACAACACCATTTTCTGGTGCCAGAAGACCCTCAAAGACTTCGGCCCGGACCAGGGCTTCGTCGGCCGCGAGGACTGCCGCGACGGCTCGCGGGCCTGCTACGAGGTGGATTGAGCCCCGGCCGAACGGTCCGGGGACGGGGCGGGCCGGTCGCAGTCGGGGGAGGACGGGTCGGCCCCGACTCCACCACCCCCGGCCCCCCGCCGGAATCGGCGTCGACGGGTCCTTTCCCATCTCGGTATGATTACGTGATGGGGAACCATCCCTCCGCGTGGAAGGATGATGGTTCGCCGGGTCGCCCGGCGGTTTCGCCGGAGAACTGGAGAGGTCCAACCATGCTCGCTAGCGCACTGACCGTCCTCGCGTGCCTGCTGCCCGCGGCCTCGCCCGACACGTCCGTCGCGAATCGGATCGCGGGGGATTACGTCGAGGCCCGCACCGCCGACGTCTACACCGGGCCTTGCTTCTCCAACGCCGAGATCTTCATCACCGGCCACCAGGCGGTCCTGGCCTGGAAGGTGACCGAGGGCTCCTGGAAGGGCGTGAAGCTGGACGGCCTGTCAATCGCCGCCGCCGTCGTCGGGACGACGACCTTCTCGCAGGACGACGCCAAGGCGGCCCGGTCGGTCCTGGTCGTCGACGAGAAGGCCAGCCCGGCGCAGCACGACGCCCTGATCGAGATGGCCAAGACCCTGGGCGGCGATCGGCTCAAGAACGTCGTCGCCGTGCGGACCTCGGGCCTGATCGTCACCGTCGAGGACGACCCGGGTACGCCCGACGCCGACGCGCACAAGGCGCACGGCGGCATGCCCCGCGCCCCTCACGCCCTCTTCTCGGCCCCCGGCCTGGCCGAGATTCTGACCCGGCCGCTCGACGCCGACGACCACGTCTGCGGGAATGAGACGGTCGAGTACCAGCCGCTCTCCAGCGGGGTCCGCGCCCTTCCGGCCTACACCCTGCGTCACAAGTACGCGGGCGACGAGCTGAACACCCTCTGGAACGACCCGAACTGCCGCAGCAGCTTCGTCGGCCACTTCTCCTACTGAGCGGGACTCGTCCCGCCGCCGATCCGCGGCGACGCCGCCCCCGTCGCGGGGGCCGTCGCCGCTCTTCATTCGCGTTTCTCCTTCGAGTGAGATGGGGGTCCCGATGTCCCTGAGATTCCTGGCCGTCCTCGCCCTGGGGATGGCCTCGACGGCGGCCGCGCAAGACGCTTACAAGCTTGAAAAGTTGGCCGACGCGCCGCCGGCGGAACTGGCCCCCGCGATCAAGGAGACGCTGCAGGCCGGAGGCCACCGCGTCCTCGACGGCCAGGGCGCGCCGCTGGTCGACGTCTGGCTGCGCAAGGCGACCCCGGCGTCCGGCGCTCCGGACGGGCCCAAGGGGGCGATCCTCTACCCCGTCCTGGCGGAAGGGGAGCTGATCGGCGTGGCCAAGTACGCGGCCGAAGGTTACGACTACCGCGACCAGTCCATCGTGCCCGGCGTCTACACCCTCCGCTACGGCCTCCAGCCGGTCAACGGCGATCACCTGGGCGTGAGCGTCAACCGCGACTACGTCCTGCTCGTCCTGGCGGCGAAGGACACGGACGCCGCCGTCCTGGATCGCAAGAAGCTCGAGAAGCAGAGCGCAGAGGCGGTCGGCACCACCCACCCCGGCGTCCTCTTGCTGCTGGCGGCCCCGGAGAAGCTTCCCGAAGGGCCTACCATGATCCATGACGAGGGCCTCAACACCTGGGGGGCGATCCTGACCCTGCCGCTCCAGGTCGAGGGCCAGGCGGACGCCGTCCCCTTGCCGCTGCAGCTCACCGTCGTCGGGGCCAAGACGGATTGATCGGACGAGGATCGTCGCGGCTCCGACGGATTCGAAGGACGAGGGCTCTCAGGCGATGCGGAACCTGCTGCGGCACCTGACCGATTCCCTGACGTCGGGCCGCGAGGTCCTGCTCTGCCGGGTCGTGGCGACGCGGGGCTCGACCCCGCAGAAGGCCGGGGCCGCGATGCTCCTGACGCCCGACGGCGGCCAGATCGGCACGCTTGGCGGCGGCTGCGTCGAGGACGAGGTCCGGCGCAAGGCGGCCGGCCGGATCGGCCGCGACGGGGCCGAGCTCTACACCTTCGTCCTCAACCACGACTACGCCTGGGCCGACGGCCTGATCTGCGGCGGGAAGATGGTCATCCTGGCCGAATGCCCGCGAGGGCCGGTCCACCTCGCCTATCATCAGGCCTACCTGCGACTGCTCGACGCCGGCGAGGGCTTCACCGAGGCCGTCGTCCTGGAGCCCGAGAAGTCCGGCGCGCGGGCGACCGGCGATCGGTTCCTGTTCGACCGCGACGGGGCCTTCGTCGCCTCGCTCGACGGCCGAGAGCCCCCTGGCGCGATCGCCGAGGGGGTGGCCCCGCTCGACCGGCGGCCTCGGCCCTCGGAGTCGGGCGGCGTGGCCTACCTGCCGTCCATGCCTCGGATCCGGCTGGTCGTCATCGGGGCCGGGCACGTCGGCCAGGCGGTCGCCGAGCTGGCGTCGCGGGTGGATTTCGACGTCTGGGTGGTCGACGACCGTCCGCAATACGCCAACCGCGAGCGGTTCCCCGCGGCCCGCAGGCTGATCGTCGGCCCGATGGGCAGCGTCCTTCGCGACCTGGAGGTGACTTCGCAGACCTACGTCGTGATCGTCACCCGGGGCCACGGGCACGACCAGGAGGCTCTCCAGCACATGGCGCCGACGGTCGCCCCCTACGTCGGCCTGATCGGCAGCAAGCGGAAGATCCGGCTGATCTTCGACGCCCTCCTCGACGAAGGGCTCTCGGAGGAGTCGCTGGCTCGCGTCGCCGCCCCGGTGGGGCTGGACATCGGATCCGAGAGCGTCGACGAGATCGCCGTGAGCATCGTCGCCGAGCTAATCGCACGCCGCAACCAGGGCTCCGCCTCCCACCCCGCCCGCCGCGCCGTCCCCGCCCCCAGCCCGACCTGACCTGACCGCCCGCCGAGGGCGCGACGGCCCGGCGCGCCCTCGCACCCCATCCCGAACCCCTCCGGCCACACGGCGTCGCCCGGAATCCACGCGAGCCCGCCCACGCTCGGATTTTCCCACCCGCCCGCCGCCGGCCCGGAGACCGGGACCCGTCCGCGAGCTATTCCTTTCTTGGGCACCTCCTCCAGACCGACGAAGGGCATCCGGCCCGCGACGGACGGAGTCGTGCGAAGCGCCGCACGAGGCCGGGGCGGCCAGGGCCTTCGAGCGAGGCCGTCGGGGGGGGGGGAGGATATGAGCATTCCCAATCGACGGTCGAGGGCCGGCGAGGGCTCGGTCGTCGGGCCGGCGTCTCGCATGACCTGTCTCGAACCGACGACGCCCGCCGACCTGATCCGGGGCGCAGCCGGACGCGAGAAGCCGCCGGGCTCGGGGATGGAGCCGCTCGCCAGCCTGGAGTACCGGAGATGGGGGAGGATTCGCGTCGTCGACCGATCCGGCCGCCTCGCCCGTTCGCGCGTGGCCGGCGAACGGCTCGCTCCTGGGCTCCGGGGGAGGGACCGCGTGATGAACCGATCGAAATCGCGGCGGCCGTCCGCCCCGCCGCGGCCGGAGTTCCTGGAGCGGCGCGACGTCCCCGCGATGTTCGGCAACGCCTGGCCGATCCCGCAGTCGATGTCGATCAGCTTCGTCCCCGACGGGACCCGGATCGGCTCCTTCGTCAGCGACCTGGACGGAGCCGCCTCGGCCGCCTGGGGGCCCGACTGGCAGCTCCAGGTTCTGGCCGCCTTCCAGGCCTGGGCGGTCCCGACCGGCGTCAACTTCGCCCTCAGGGCGGACGAGGGCCTGCCGCTGGGGAGCCCCGGCTATGCGACCAATTCCGCGAAGTTCGGCGACGTCCGCGTGGCCGCCCATCCGATGCCCCCGGACGTGATCGCCTACTCCATCCCTTACGACTCGGCGGTCGGGACCTGGGCCGGCGACCTGATCCTCAACAGCGATTACGTGAGGGGGGCGCTGGGCGCGACGCCCCTGGACCTCTATACGGTCGTGCTCCACGAGGCCGGCAACCTGCTGGGGCTCCCCGACTCCGAGGAGTCGTCCTCTCCGCGGCACTTCACCTACGACGGCCCGAAGACGAGCCTCACGCCCGGAGACGTCGGCGCCATCCGCGCGCTCTACGGACCCCGCCAGCCCGACCGCCACGAAGGACCGTCCGGGAACGGGACGGCCGCGAGCGCGACGCCGGTGGAGGTCGGCGCCTGGGGGCCGGCCGAGGCGGTGCTGGCCGACCTCGGGCTCGGCGACGTCGACGTCTATCGAATCTCCACCCCCGTCGGGACCGAACGGGTCCGCGTCCGACTCGCGACCGCGGGGTTCAGCCTGCTGACGGGCCGGCTGACCGTCACGGACGCCGACGGCAGGCTCCTGGGCTGGGCCGTCGCGACCGACCCCCGGGCCGGCGTGGTCGAGGTCCTGATCCAGGGGGAGGCCGCCGGTCGCGACCTGTTCGTCGAGGTCCGCGGGGCCCGCGGCGACGCTTTCGACGTCGGGTCGTACGCGCTCGTCGCCGACACGGCCGACGGCGCGGACGAGGCGATCGAGCGGCTCATGTTCAAGACGGTCGGGGTGATGTACGTCATGTCGAGTCTCGAGTCGGGCCTGCCGAGCGACCCGCAGGAATGGAGCCCCATGTTGAGGACGCTCTACAAGGTCCCGCCCGGGGGGCTCCCCGCGAGCTACACCGCGGCCATGGACGCGGCGATCGGCCGGGAGGTCGCCGCGCTGGGCGGCCGGCCGTTCGACCTCGACGCCTTCGTGCGACTGGGCGGTCGCATCGCCACCGTCGAGGCCTCCACGCTCCTCGAGCCCGGGATGATGACCGCGATATTGGAAGGGCTGCAGCGGTACGGGCGGCTTGAGGAGCTGATCCGCGACGTGTGGGGGCGGGCCGACCTGAGGGGCGCCCTCCACGAGGCGATCGCCTCCGGAGCCCTGGAGGAGGAATTCCGCGGCCGCCTGGACTCCGGCTCGATCGCCGGCATCGCCCGCGACCTGTGGGCCTCGGACGCCGTCAGGGCGGAGGTCTTCGGTCTGATCGAATCGGGGGGGCTGGACGACGTGATCGACCGGCTGATCGGCTCCGGCGCCCCCGAGTTCGCCGTAGCCGCCGCCGACCCGCTCGCCCGCCGCAAGCTGGCGAGCGAGTGGCTCGCCGGGCTCGGGACGTCGGGGCGGCACGACGCCGAGTTCGAGGCCCTGGCGCGGACGTTGATGGGGACCGAGGGGGTGCCGGCCCGGATCCTCGACCTGCTGCGGGCCGGGGCGATCGACCAGCTCGCCCAGGGACTGCTCTTCTCGGACGCGGCGGACATCGTCACCCAGGCGGTGTTGGCGGCCGCGTCGCGGAGCGACCCGGCGATCATGGCGACCCTGTTCCGCGCCTTCTTCCCCCCGCCCAACGCCGATTTCGCATCCGCCCCGGACCTCGTCCCATTCTGGTCCTCGCTGGGCGCGACCGCGAACTACCTGGTCACGATCGCCACCACCGACGACGCCCGGCCGGCGACCCTCGGCCGGTTCACCGTCCCCCGGTTCGACGGGGTCGGTCCGGCGGTCGTGGTCGTGTCCGTGATCGAGCTGGTCCCGGGGCCGTCCCGGCCCGTCCTGCGCGTCTTCGACGCGCACGGCCGCCCGGTCGCGGCCGAGGTGCTGGACGCCTCCGGCTCCACGTATCGCCTCCAGATCGGCGACCCCGTCCCCGGCGCAACCTACTTCGTGGAGGTCGCCGGCATTGGGGAGGGCGACGGCCCGGTCTCCGGGGTCTATTTCCTCGGGGCCTCGTTCGAACGCGCCCCCGTCGAGTTCGAACCGATCGCCGTCGGCCGGCCGGTCGCGGCGTCCTACGAGGCGCCAGAGACGCAGCTCGTCCACTGGGTCCTCTCCGTGCGCGAGGAAGGCGGGCGAGAGGGGGTGGTCCGGATGCGGGTCGTCGACGCCTCCGGGACCGTCGTCCACGTCGCGACCGTCCGGACGGGTGAGGAGGTGGGGATGGCCCTGCACCTTCCTGTCGGGCGCTATCGGCTGTTCTTCGAGCCCACCTCCGCCGACGGGGCCCCGTCCTGGAGCCTCACGTACGAGCTGCGCGGGAAGGTCATGAGCGATTCCATCAACCCGCGGCAACTGGGAATGGCCCTGACGGCGGGCGGCCTGCTCGCGCCCGAAACCCCGGCCGCGCAGGCGGCTCCGGACCCGGAGAAGGCGGCCGGCGGCCGGACCGCCCCCGTCGAGCCATCGAACTCTCCTCAGCCGGGCGATGTCGGGGGCGAGGGGCCCGTGGGCCGGGGCTTCCCGGCGCAGTCCAGGGGGCCCGCCGGGCGGGGCTCGGCCGTCGCGTTACGGGCCGGCGCCGTCACGCCGGCCGGTGCCGTCTCGTTGCGGGCCGGCGCCGTCGCGGCCGCCCGTCGCGGGGACGTCCTCCGGATCGACGGAGAGGCCTCGGCGATGCTGCCTCGCTACGATCCGCGGCCGTCCGCCGCCCCGGCCGCCCCCGCGCCGGCCGACGGGGACCGCCGCGTCGCGATCCGGGTCGTCGACTGGCGCGAACGTCCGCCGGCGGAGGCGTCCGAGCCGCTCGACCTGCCCCTCGGCTCGGCCGCGAGGCTGCTGCCGCACGTCCTCGCGGTGGAGGCCCTCGATGGCGAAGCCCGCTCGTCCGAGGCGCTCCTCGCCGCCGGGCTCGTCGCGTGGGGCGCCGCCCGGACGGTCGTCCAGCGCAGGGCGGGCCGAACCGGCCCGGGCGGACCCATGGCGTCTTCGGGCGCGAGGCCGCCTCGGCCGGCGGCCGGCCGGGAGAGGGGGGGGGAAGACTCGCCGGGCCGGGTTCTGCTCATCCGGACTTCGGCACGGTCCAGGACCGGGGGGCGGGCCCGTCGCTGGCTGGAAGCCGACGGGGCGGACGTCCGCGAGGCGACCCCGGCCGACTGGGAATCGGACCTGGCGGCTTCGCCGGACGTCATCCTGCTGGAGCACGACCCGGACGCGGCCGACGGCGTGGCGCTTCTCCTGCGGATCAGGGCGGAACGCTCGGCGGCCGAGATCCCGATCCTCATCTTCTCCGACGGCGACGACTCGGCGGCCCTCGCGGAGCGGGGGCTGGACCTCGGCGCCGCCGACGTGTTGCCCCGCACCATCGCGGCCGGCGAGTTCCGGGCCCGCGTCCGACGCGTCATGCGGCTGCGCCGCGAGATCGAGGACCTGGAGCGCGAGGCGGCCCGCGACGGGCTGACCGGCCTCGGCAACCGCGCGGCGTTGGCGGGGCGGCTGGCCGTCGCCTGGAGCGATTGCCGCCGCCGCGGCCGGCCGATCGGCCTGCTCATCGCCGACCTCGACCACTTCAAGCGCGTCAACGACACCCGGGGCCACCTGGTGGGCGACGAGGTCCTGCGCCGGGTCGCCGGGGCGTTGGCCGCCGAGGTCGACGGCCTGGGATTCGCGGCCCGCTATGGGGGCGAGGAGTTCGCGGTCGTCGTCCCGGGCGTCGACCTCGCGCGCGTCCTGCGGATCGCCGAGGGGGTCCGTCGGCGGGTCGGCGCGCTCGCGGTCGACGACCTCGGCCTGCCGGGTCCGCTCACGGTCAGCATCGGCGTCGCCTGGGCCCAGACGCCCGCATCTTGCCCGCTGGAAGAGCTGCTCGCGCGGGCGGACCGGGCCCTCTACCTGGCCAAGGACGCCGGCCGGGACGCGGTCCGGATGCTCGACGACCTTGAGGGGGGGACGGCCTGAGCCCTCCCCCCGCCCCGGGCCGCTCGCGACGGCTCAGAATCCGTCGAGGATCGCTTCGAGGGCCTCGCGGCTCGGCCTGAGCCGGTCCGACGGCAGGTGCGCCAGCGGGGTCGAGGTCAGGTTGAGCGTGGCGAGGAAGTCCGGCCGATCGGGGGCGACGTAGAACAGGCCCGTCAGGAACTCTCCCGGGCGGGCGTCGAGCAGCAGGTCGAGGGCCGAAGCCCGATCGCGGACGTCGTGCTCGGCGTGGGTCAGGGGCCTCAGGGTGATGGTCGTGCCGTCGTGGAGCGTGACTTCGGTCGACTCCCCCTCGCGCTGCTCGACCTCGATCTCGGGGAGCCGGCGGACCAGGCCGATCTCCTGGAGCGGCTCCTCATGCTCCTTGGCCCATTGCCAGCTCTTGGCGCCGCCCGGGAGGTCGTTGAACGTCACGCAAGGGCTGATGACGTCCAGGAAGGCCGTCCCCCGGTGGGCCAGGGCCGCCTTGAGCAGCGCGGTGAGCTGCTTGCGGTCCCCGGCGAACGATCGGGCGACGAACGTCGCGCCGCCGACGACCGCCTCGGCGCAGAGGTCGAGCGGGGCGTCGGGGTTGGTCTCGCCTCCCGCTCGGCGAAGGTGCGCGCCGAACTCGGCCGTGGCCGAGAATTGCCCCTTGGTCAGGCCGTAGCAGCCGTTGTCCTCCACGAGGTACACCATGGAAACGTTCCGGCGGCAGGCGTGCTTGAACTGGCCGAGCCCGATGTTGGCCGTGTCGCCGTCGCCGCTGACGCCGATGATGCGCAGGGTTCGATTCGCCAGCGCCGCGCCGGTCGCCACGCTGGGCATCCGGCCGTGCAGCGTGTTGAAGCCGTGGCTGTAGCCGAGGAAGTACGCCGGCGTCTTGCTGGAGCAGCCGATGCCGCTGAGCTTGACCGTCCGATAGGGGTCCACCCCCATCGCCTTGCACGCGTCGATCAGCGCGGCGGTGATGCTGTTGTGCCCGCAGCCCTTGCAGAGGGTTGACGCGGAGCCCTGGAAGGCCACCACGGGGAGTTCCCTCGCCTCCGGGCCCGTCCCGACCGTGATCGTCGCCTCGGCGGCCATCGTTCGCTCCTTTGTCGGATCGTATCAGATCGGCCCGATTCGTCACGCCCGCCTCGGTTCAGTCCCCGGTCACCGCGGGGGTGGCCGCCTCCGACGCGGCCGCCTCGCCCCCCACCCCGGGTACGAGCGGGCCCGAGGCGATCCAGCGCTCGTGCTCGAGGATCGTCGGGACGATGTTGTCGGCCGCGATCGGGATGCCGTTGTAGTGCCGGACGGACGCCAGCCGGTCGGCCAGCTTCCCCTCCAGCGTCGCCCGGAGCAGCCCGTACACCTGGGCGTCTCGGTTCTGCTCCACGACGTAGACCCGCTCATGCCTCTCGACGAAGGCCCGCACCTCCGGGGCGAAGGGGAGGGCCCGCAGCCGGCAGGAGGAGGCCGGGACGCCGTGCCCTCGCAGCAGGTCGCGGGCCTCGCGGAGCGACGGCCAGGTCGATCCGTAGGCGAGCAGCCCGACGTGCGCGCCGGGCTCGATCTCGATCGCCGGGGCCGGCAGCCGGCCCTGGGCCGATTCCAGCTTCCGGGCCAGCCGGTCCAGGTTCTTCCGCCAGTCCTCCGGCTTCTCGCTGTAGCCCGACGAGTCGTCGTGGCCGGTGCCTCGGGTGAAGTAGGCGGCCGCCGGGTGGGGCGTGCCGGGAAGCGTCCGGTACGGGATCGCGTCGCCGTCCACGTCCTTGTAGCGGGCGAAGCCGCCGAGCCGATCCAGGTCGGCGGCCGAGAGCACCTTGCCCCGACTCGGCGGCTTTTCGGGATAGGCGAAGCGGTCGGAGAGCCACAGGTTCATGCCCAGGTCCAGGTCGCTCGCCACGAACACGGGCGCCTGCAGCTCCTGCGCGAGATCGAGCGCGGCGGCGGTCATCTCGAAGCATTCGCGAGGCGATCCGGGCAGGTACACCGGGTGGCGGGCGTCGCCGTGGCCGAGCCGGTGGAGCATCGCCACGTCTCCCTGGCTGGTCCGCGTCGGCAGGCCGGTGCTCGGGCCCATCCGCTGCACGTCGACGACGACGGCCGGGATCTCGGCGAAGTACGCCAGGCCGACGAACTCG
>NZ_JAALJI010000049.1 GCF_011064595.1 Paludisphaera soli
GAGGCCCCGTTGGGCGTGGCCAGGCTGATCGCCAGGAGGGGCTCGCCGTCGGCGTTGGGGGTGGGGCGGGCGTCCTTGGGGATGGTGACCTGCATCAGGTTGCGGCTGACGAGGACGGCCTCGGCGGACTTGCCGCCGGCGATGACGTGGGTGTCGTGGACGCTGAAGTTCTTCCCTTCCAGGAAGATGGTCGCCTCCTCGCCCGGCTCCGGGGGCTTGCCGTGCCAGGCCAGGAGGGCGGGCCGGAGCTGGCCGCCGCGCGAGCAGAAGACGCGGGAGTCGTTGTGCTCGGCCGAGAAGGGGACCCGGACCACCAGCCGCTGGGTGGGCATGAGGCTCTTGAGCTGGTTCAGCCGCTCGACGGCGATCTGCAGCTCCTCGGGGCGGTTGCTGGCGATGGTGCCGACGCGGTTCAGGGCGTTCTCGGCCTCGACGAGCCGGGCGGCGAGGTCGGACGCCCGCTCGATGGTGGCGTTGCGGCCGTCGGCCAGGTCGCTGGTCTTGAACCAGTTGGCGACGGTGATGAACTCGATCTTGGGGACGAAGTTGGGCATCACGATGAGCGCCGTGCACTCGCGCTGGCCGGGTTCCAGGCTCTGCTCCTTGTCCTCGCGTCCCAGGCCGTGCTGGACCATGTGCGAGACGGCGTCGAGCCCGTAGCGGCCGACGCGCGAGGTCTGGAGCCTCGGGTAGAAGATCCAGCCGAACGTGTTCTCGCCGGCGCCGAAGCCGACCATGGTGGGATTGAGCCGGATGGCGGCCTCGTCCTCGGCCAGCGCGGAGTCGCTGGAGAAGACCCCCGCGCCGCGGAAGGGGCCGAGGGGGACGCCGCCGATCAGGTCCAGGCCCGACGACGCGCGGCGGGCGACGGAGTCGGCCACGTTCTGCTGGGCGATGACCGGCTCGATGGCGTAGACCCGCAGCGGCCACTTGGCGTCGGTGTACTTCTGGAACAGGGCGAGGGCGTCGTCGGAGGGCTCGGGGCTGAAGAAGTTGACCCGGCGCAGGTCCTCGCGGCGAAGCTCGGGGAGTTGCTCGATCATGTCCTGCTTGAGCCGCGCGTTGAGGGCGGCGGCCTGGATCCGGAGCACGAAGCCCAGCGAGTCCAGCGTCCGGCGGCGGTTGGCGGCCGGCTCGACGACCGTGGCGGGAGAGCCCGCGCCCGAGGCGAGCATCACCGCGTCGTCGGCGGCCCCGGGCCGCATCGCGGCGAGCTTCGCGAAGTCGCGGCGGGCGATCATCGCCCCGAGCGATTCTAGCGGGTCTTCCTCCGGCGCCGTCGGTGCCGGCCCCTGGCCCGAGGCGGCGGCCCGGCCCGACGCCGACGGCGCGGCGGCCTGCTCCAGCAGGGAGTACGACGCTTCAAATTCGCCCCGGAGCCATTCGGAGATCCGCGCCCCGCGATGGTAGGGCTCGTCGGCCAGCTCGCGGGCGAGCTGCCGGCCGGACTCCTGGCGCAGGTGCCGGATGTTCTCGGGCCCGTAGAAGACCTCGGAATCGGCCGCGGCGACCAGCGCGAGCGGGCCGAGGCCGGGCCCGGAGGTCGGCTCGTCGTCCCCCGGCTCGTTGCAGATGGCCTGCGAGACGCTGCCGACGGCCTCGTTGATGACCGCGTTGCGGAGCGTGTGCCGCATCGTCTCGCGGTCCATCAGCGACTTGGCCGAGACCGTGATCATCGCCCCGCGCCCCCGGCGGTTCTTCGGCCCCGGCGAGAGCGTGACGGGGATCCGCACGAGGTACAGCCCGTAGCCCGGCCGGTCGGTCAGGTCGTCGCCGGCGTTGATCCGGCGGAGCTGGTTGAGGTGGTTCAGGTAGTGCGAGTGCTCGTCGAGGACGACCGTCGGCTCCAGCATCCCGGCGGCCGAGGGGTCGACGCCGGCCGCCTTGACCGCCGCGGCCGGGACCGTCGCCGCGGCGGCGGTGGCCGAGGTCGTCGCGTTCTGGCTGGCGATCAGGGCCAGCAGCGCCTTGGTCTCGTCGGTCTCGCTCGCGGCCGCCGTCGCGGCGGTCGAGCCCGCCGGCGGGACGTCCGCCAGCCCGGCGGCGAGCTGCAGCCGCTGGGCCTTGGCCTCGTTGCGGTTGATGGAGGCGTTGATGACCCCCTTGAACCCGACCTTGAGCCACTGCGCCATCTGCAGCTCGTACTCGGACCGGAACTTGGCGAGCCGGTCCTGGCCCCAGACGTCGGGCGACTTGACGCCGATCGTCCCCTGGTGGGTCATGCTCCGGTCCAGCTCGTCGATCATCTGCTCGACCCGGATCAGCGACGGGCGGTCCTCATGCCGCGCGAGGCTCGTCGGCACCGGCCAGGCGTTCGGCACGGTCGAGCAGCCGCCCGCCGTCGTCGCCAGCAGGGCCCCCAGGACGAGCCGCCTCGCCCCCATCTCTCGACGCGTCCGGGATCGTGCCATGGCCCCCTCGGGTGGAACCTGGATCGGGCCGGGCCGCCGTCGCGGCGCGCGCCCCCGCCTCCCGATCCAGCATCCGGGAGTTTGCCGATTTCCCCGAGTTCGCCAAGGCGGGATTCGCCGGATTGTAAAAAGCACCTGGCGCGGCGGGCGGGAGAATCGCGGGGTTCCCCGGCGCGCCTATCTTCTCAGGATCCCGTCGATCGCTAAGATTGAGGCCGTTCCGAAGCCGGGGGCGAACGCGAGAACGCGAAGGGTGCGTCGTTGATGATCGATCGGGCCGATACCCTGCTCGTGATGACCTGCGCGGCGATGGCGCTGCTGCTGACGCCGGCGATGGGCCTGTTCTTCGCGGGGATGGTGCGTCGCAAGAACGCGCTCTCGGCGTTCCTGGGGTGCCTGACGCCGCTGGGGATCGTGACGCTCCAGTGGCTCTTGCTGGGGCAGGGGCTGGCGTTCGGCCGCGACCTGTTCGGCGGCCTGATCGGCGTGCCGGACGGGGCCCTGTTCCACCTCCGGCCCGAGCCCCGGGGCGACCTGGCGACGACGATCCCGGGGCCGCTGTTCCTGAGCTTCCAGATGCTGGCGGCGGCCTTCGCGGCGGCGCTGGTCTCCAGCGCGGGGGCGGAGCGGGCGAGGTTCGCGGCGACGGCGGTCTTCGTGCTGCTCTGGACGACCTTCGTCTACGACCCGGTGGCCCACTGGATCTGGTCGCCCGACGGCTGGCTCCGGAAGTTCGGGGCGCGGGACTTCGCCGGCGGCTTGGTCGTACACGCGGCGGCGGGCGCGGCGGCGCTCTGCGTGGCGAGGGCCGTGGGCAAGCGACGCGGGTCCGACGTGGAGAGCCTCCGCCCCCACAACCTGCCGCTGACGGCGACCGGCACGGCCTTGCTCTGGTTCGCCTGGCTCGGCTTCAACGCGGGGCACGCCTGGGGCGTCTCGACGGGGGCCGTGGCGGCGTTCGTCGCCACGATCGCGGGGGGGGCGGCGGGGATGGCGGCCTGGTCGCTCGTGGAGTCGACGACGACGGGCAAGGCGACGTTCCTGGGCGCCTGCACGGGGGTCGTCGCGGGGCTCGTCGGCGTCTCGGCCGGGGCCGGCTACGTCGCGCCGCCGGCGGCGGCCGTCCTGGGCGCGACCGCGGCCCTGATCGCGCACGGCGCGATCCTGGTCAAGGGGAGGCTCGGCTACGACGACTCGCTCGACGTCTTCGGCGTGCACGGCGTCGCGGGGGTCGCCGGCGCCATCGGCCTGGGCCTGCTGGCCGACTCGGCGGTCGACCCGGGCGTCGTCGGCCTGTTCGAGGGCCGGGTGGAGCTGATCGTCGCCCAGCTCGTCGCGGTCGCGGCGGTCGTCGCCTACACCGTCGTCGCGACGACCGCGCTCCTGTTCGTCGTCGACCGGACGATGGGGCTGCGGGTCAGCCCCGAGGACGAGGAGCTGGGGCTGGACCTGACGCAGCACGGCCAGCGCGGCTACGTGCTGGGCGAGGGCGAGCGGCTCGGCGCGTCCTACCGCTGATCCTTGACCGCCGGGCGGTGAAAGTAGTCCTCGATGGCCTCGCGGGCCGACTCGCCCCGGGCGAGCGCGACGAGCCGCGCGACGGCGACCTCGCGGGCGACCTCGCGGCCCCCGGCCAGGTCGGTCTCGAGGACCTCGAGGATGGCGGCCTGGGCCTCGGGGTAGTCGATGGAGTGTCGTTCCAGCTTGTCCCGGGCGAAGTCCAGCTCGCCGGCCCAGGATTCGGCGTCGAAGGGACGCTCGGCGGGGGCCTCCGCCGAGAGGGTCTCGATCAGCCGCTCGGGCTCGTCGGCCGAGATCAGCTTCGAGACCACCCCCTGCGACCGCGCCTGGAGGAAGCCGATCGGGTTGCCGAACAGGAGCAGGTCCAGCGCGTCGCGGGGGGCGAGCAGGCGGGGCAGGTGCTCGATGGCCCCCCAGCCGGGGATCAGGCCCAGCCGGCACTCCGGCGTGCCGAGCAGGAGCGGCGCGCTCGACGCCAGCGCCGCGCGGTGACGGCAGGCCAGGGCCAGCTCCAGGCCGCCGCCGAGGCAGACGCCGTGCACCACCGCCGTCGTCGCCGGGCCCAGCCGCATCAGGCGGTCCAGCACGTCGAGCCCTCGGCGGACGTAGGCCTCGACCTCGGCGTTGGATTTGGCGTCGTGGAGCAGTTGCAGGTCGGTCCCGGCGCAGAAGCCCGAGGCCTTGCCGCTGCGGATCAGCACGCCCTGCACGCCGCAGTCCCCCTCCACCTCGGCCAGGCGCTCGTCCAGCTCGTCGAGCGCCGGCCGGTCCAGGACGTTCCGGTCGCGGCCCGGCTGGTCGAACCAGAGGGTCCAGACGCCGTCGCCGCCGCGATCCCATCGCCAGGCCGTGTCGCGCGCTTCGTCGGTCATGGTTTTCGCCTCGTCGGGTGGTTAGGATCTTTACGTACGAAAGGATCGCCCGAGGGGCCGCGGCCCGAGAGAGGAGCGACGGACCGATGACCGAGCCGAGCCGGGTCGCCGAGGACGTGAAGGCCGCGATGGGGGCCCTGGTCGGCGCGACCCTGGGATATTACACCTTCCAGCTCCTCTTGCGGCAGGGATTCTACGGGATGATGATCCCGGGCGCCCTGCTGGGCCTGGGCTGCGGGCTGGCCAGCCGGCGGCCCTCGACGGCCCGCGGCGTCGCCTGCGCGGCCGCCGCCCTGGCCCTGGGCCTGTTCGTCGAGTGGAAGTTCTTCCCGTTCGTCGCCGACCCCAGCTTCGCCTACCTGCTGACGCACATCCACGAATTGAAGGGTGTGGCGTTGCTGATGATCGCCGCCGGCGCGGGCTTCGCCTACTGGCTCGGCCGCGACGGGCGGGCCGGACGCTTCGGCGAGGTCGCGCGTCGCCCCGGTTGACCGGCCCCTTCCATCTGCGTTTCGGCCCGGGGGCCGGGCGGCCTCGATCAAAAAGGGTTCAGGATGACGGCGATCGGCGCGGAAGGTCGGGATGCGGGGGCGGATGCGCCCGAGGCGGCCCCGTCGGGCTTCGTCCTGGGGCTGTTCTTCGGCGAGTTCCGCGGCGACCTGGTCTTCCCCTACCCCTACCCCTACCCCTACCCCGGCCCCGCCGACCCGCCCGAGATTCCGCGGCGCGACGGCGTGGTCGTCGGTTACTGTCGGGAGATGCAGGACCGATTCACCGTGCTGGAGCCGCGCGGCCCGGCGGCCGTCGCCGAGGGCCTCGAAGCCTGGGCCCGCGGCCTGGAGCCCGTGGGCGACGTGGTGAGCTTCAACCGAATCCTCGCCGCCGCCCGGCTCGGCCTGCTGGCGAAGGGCCAACTCGCGGGGGCCCTCGCGCGGGGCCTGTGCCGAGAGGGAGCGTTGGCCCTCGTCGCCCGGCTGGCCGGGGCCGCCTACGCGCTGGAAGCGGCGACGTTCGAGGCGGCCGGCTGGCTCGACGCGGAGGTGGTCGACTTGCGCGAGCAGACGACGCGGCGGCGCGGGCGGGACCCGCGCGTCTCGGACATCCGGCTGGAGACGGCCTTCCTGAAGACCCTCGGCGAACGGCTCGTGAAGCCCGCCGCCTTCGCCGCCCTTCGGCTGAATGAGCCTTACGGCCGGGCGATCCTGGCCCTCCCGCGGAGCGGCGACGAGACGGCCGTCCGAGGCAGGGCCGCCGTCCAGAGTACCTTGCAAGGGTCGCCGGTCGGCTTCTGGACGATGCTCGGCCGTCGCCTGGCCCGCTCCGCGACCTTGCCGCGCGTGCCGGTCGTCACGCCGATGCTGCGGCCGTTCGCCGAGGCGTTGGGCCGGCGCACGGACGCCTTCGGGCGGGTCGTCGAGCGGGGCTGTTCGAACTGGTCGTACCTCGCCCTAGGCGACGTTTGGCTCGATTACGCGAACGCGGCGGTCGGTGCGCTCGCCTCGTCTGCCTGCGTCCTCGCCCGGCTCGACGCGTCCGCCGCCTCGGGGAAGGCCCGGCCCGACGAACACGCGATCGCCGAGCTGTTCCTGCGCGAGAGCGGCCGACGGTTCGACCAGGCCCTCCGCGACCTCGTCCGCAAGCCCGACCGCGAGGCCGTCGCCGCCGGCATCACTCTGCTCCACGAATCCGCCCGGACGCGAGGCCGCCCATGAAGCCGTCGCGTTCCATCCCTTCCCCCCTGGCGGGGGAAGGTGCCCCGAAGGGGCGGATGAGGGGGGGACGAGCGAGACGGCCGTTGCGGTTCGGAGGCCCATTCCCGAGGCCCTCGGCCGTGCGGACGAGGCTTCAAAATCCGAGGCTCCCCGCGCGCGTCACCCCCTCATCTGACCGCTTCGCGGTCTGTCTTCCCCCGCGAGGGGGGAAGACCGCATCAGGCCGACGACCCCGGGCTCCCCGACGGCGACATTTCGACGGGGCACCACGAGGGGAGAAGCCAGGCCGTCAAAGGCCGTTCGCCGACCCCGCCCGACCCTCCAAGCGTCTTTTCCCGAACCGACGAACCACGCGACAGGAGCGAATTCATCCCATGAACCGATTCCCGCGCATCCTCGCGACCGCCCTCCTCCTCGGAGCCTCAGCACGCCCGATGAAAGCCGACGAACCCGCGAAGCCGTTCCCGTACCCCGACGCCCCCAAGTCCGACGCGATCGACGTCTACCACGGTACGAAGGTCGCCGACCCGTACCGGCCGCTGGAGGACCCCGATTCCGACGTCACCCGCGCCTGGGTCGAGGCCGAGAACAAGATCACCAACGGCTTCCTCGGCTCAGTCCCGCAGCGTGAGGCCATCCGCGCCCGCGTCACCGAGCTTTGGGACTACGAGAAGTTCAGCGCCCCGGGGAAGAAGGGGGGCAAGTACTTCTACACCCACAACACGGGCCTGCAGAACCAGGGCGTCCTGTTCGTCCTCGACGCCCTCGACGGCCAGGGCCGGACGCTGCTCGACCCCAACACCTTGTCGGCCGACGGCACCGTCGCGCTCTCGGGCACCGTCGCCAGCGACGGCGGCGGGCTGCTGGCTTACGGGATCGCCGAGGCCGGCTCGGACTGGAACACCTGGAAGGTCCGCGACGTCGCCACCGGCAAGGACCTGGACGACCGCCTGGAGTGGATCAAGTTCTCCTCCGCCGTCTGGACTCCCGACGACAAGGCCTTCTTCTACGGCCGCTTCCCCGCCCCCGAGCCGGGGCAGGACCTGAAGGGGGCGAACTACTACCAGAAGGTCTACCTCCACAAGGTCGGCACGCCCCAGGATCAGGATGCATTGATCTGGGAGGACCCCGAGCACAAGGAGTGGGAGGCCTCGCCCACCGTCAGCGACGACGGCCAGTACCTGATCCTCACCCTCCACAAGGGGACCGACGCCAAATACCGCGTGCTCTATCGGCCGCTCGACGCGAGCGAGGCCAAGCCGACCCACCTCGTCGGCGAGTTCGACGCCGAGTACGACTTCCTGGACAACGACGGCCCCGTCTTCTGGTTCAAGACCAACAAGGACGCCGAGCGCGGGCGGGTCGTCGCGATCGACGTCCGCGACCCGGACCCCGCCAAGTGGGTCGAGCTGATCCCCGAGGCCGAGGAGACGCTGGAAGGCGTCGACGTCGTCGGCGACCGGTTCCTCGCCACGTATCTGAAGGACGCCCACACCGTCGTCCGCGTCTTCGACCTGTCGGGCAAGCACGTCCGCGACGTGGACCTGCCGGGCCTCGGCACCGCCTCGGGCTTCGGCGGCAAGCGGAAGGACAAGGAGACCTTCTACGCGTTCACCTCGTACACCACCCCCGCCACCATCTACCGCTACGACGTGGAGACCGGCGCGAGCACCGTCTGGCGCAAGCCGACCTTGAAGTTCGACCCGTCCGCGTATGAGACCGTCCAGGTCTTCTACACGAGCAAGGACGGCACCAAGATCCCGATGTTCCTGACGGGCAAGAAGGGCATCCAGAAGGACGGCTCGAACCCGACCCTGCTGTATGGCTACGGCGGCTTCAACATCCCGCTGACGCCGGGCTTCAGCCCCTCGGCCCTGACCTGGATGGAGATGGGGGGGCTCTACGCCGTGGCCAACCTGCGGGGCGGCGGCGAGTACGGCGAGAGCTGGCACCAGGGGGGGACGAAGCTCGACAAGCAGAACGTCTTCGACGACTTCATCGCGGCGGCCGAATGGCTGATCGCGGAGAAGTATACCAATAAGTTCAAGCTGGCGATCTCGGGCCGGTCGAACGGCGGCCTGCTCGTCGGCGCCTGCATGACCCAGCGGCCGGACCTCTATGGCGCGTGCCTGCCGGGCGTGGGGGTGCTGGACATGCTCCGGTTCCACAAGTTCACCATCGGCTGGGCCTGGATCGACGACTACGGGTCCTCGGACGACGCCGAGCAGTTCAAGGCCCTGTACGCCTACAGCCCGCTGCACAACGTCAAGCCGGGGACCTGCTACCCGCCGACGATGGTGACGACGGCCGACCACGACGACCGCGTCGTCCCCGCCCACAGCTTCAAGTTCGCCGCCGCCCTCCAGGCCGCCCAGGCGTGCGACAACCCGGTCCTGATCCGCATCGAAACCAAGGCCGGCCACGGCGCCGGCAAGCCCACGGCGAAGGTCATCGAGGAGGCCGCCGACCAGTGGGCCTTCCTCGTGAAGGTGCTGAACGTCGGGGCGAAGCCGTGAACGAAGTGGAGGCGAAGGCCCCCGAAGCCCCCCCCGCCGCGACGGCCGACCCCGGCGTGGCGGGGCCGACCCCGCCGGGCTGGCGCGACGGCCTGCGCGACCTCGGCCGGGGGATGGAGTTCGGCGCGTGGATCGCGGCCGGCGTGGCGATCCCGACCGCAGGCTCCCTGCTCGGAGTCGTGCTGGGCGTGATCGTGAGTTCGTCGGTCCTCTACTTGAAGATCGGGGGGCTGGCCACTGTCACCGGCCGGTGGGCCCTGATTTGCGCCGCGATCTGCGCGGTGTGCGCCATGCCGGTCGGCGTGGCGGCGTGGCTTGTCCGGGGGATCCTGAAGCGGGCGGGCCGGCTCGGGCCCGACGCCGCGACGCGACGTCGCCGCCGCCGTCGACGTTGGGCCGCCGTGGCGGGGCTGGCGATGCTCGCGACGCTTGCGGCCATGGGCGCGACGTGCTACCTGGATCGCTATGCGACCCGGGTCGCCAAGGAGGCCATCGCGGCGACCTATGAACTCGACCCGGACTGGCGGCTCGACGACCTTTTGGAGACCCGAGAGGAGGTGCCGGACGACGAGAACTCCGCCCTCATCACGGCCAAGGTCTACGAACTCCTCCCGAAACCCTGGCCCCCGAATCCGCCCCCCGAGGACGCCCCCCGCGAGCCCGGAGTGGTCGACGTCGCCACCGCCCTGGAACGGGCCGTGGAGGCCGACTCCTCGCGTCGTCTGGACGAGGAGACCACCGAGGCGATCCGGGCCGAGCTGGAGAAGCACCGCGAGGCCGTGGCGCTCGCGCGGTCGCTCGCCGACTACGATCGAGGTCGGCACGAGCTGGAGATCGGGCCCAAGATCATCGACACGCTCCTGCCCGAGACCCAGAACGCCCGCACCTCGCCGCGGCTCCTGAACGCCGACGCCATCCTCTCCGCCCAGTTCGGCGAGCTGGATGCAGCCCTCGAATCGTGCCGCGCCATCATCGGCGCGGCGAGGTCGATCGGCGACGAGCCGTTCCTGATCTCGCAACTCGTCCGCATGGCGATCGACGCCAATGCGGAACACGTCGTCCGCCGCGTGCTGGCGCAGGGGGAGCCCTCGGAGGAGGCCCTCGCGGCGCTTCAGGAACTCCTCGAAGATGAGCGCGAGCAGCCGCGGCTCTGGTGGGCCGTGCGCGGGGAGCGAGCCGGCCTCGTCGAGCTGATCAGCCGTCTCATGGAGGGCGAGCTGGAACTTGACGACCGTGCCAACGTGAAGTCCGCCCCGGGCCCGATCATCGACCCGATCATGATCGTCGGGGGCAAATATCAGGTCGCCGTCGCTTTGCGCTGGTTCAACCAGTGGCTGGCGATGCTCGACCGACCGGAATGGGAATGGCCGGCGGCCCTGGCCGCTTGGGAGGTCGAATACCGAGAGGCCGCCGAATCCCGCTTCGCCAGGTACACGACGACCGTCCCCTTGTTCCTGATGCCGGCCATCAAATCCACGCTCGAAGCCGAGCTTCGCATCCGCGCCGTGTTCGGCTCGCTGATCATCCTCGTCGCCGCGGAACGCCAGCGCCAGGCGACGGGGGAGTGGCCGACTTCCATCGGCGAGATCGACCGGGACGTCCTCCCCGAGCCGCCCCTCGACCCCTACTCGGGCGAGCCTTACCGCATGGGGTACGCCGACGGCCGCCTGCTCATCTACACGCTCGGCCCGAACCTCACGGACGAGGGGGGCGCGTACGAACTCAAGACCTGGAAGGACAAGGTCGGCCGCGACGACGTGGGCACCGTCGGGTACGACCCACCGCTGCGCGGGCGGCCCCCCGAGGCCGAGGACGGACGGACGACCGCTGAGGATCCGAGGGATGACTGAGTCGACCCCCCCCGAGGACGGACGCCCCGAGGTCGCCGCCGCGCCCAGCGTTGCCGCCCCGCCCCGGCGCGGCTGGCGGGACGGCCTGGGCGACCTGGGGCGGGGGATGGAGTTCGGGGCCTGGGTCTCGGCCCTGATCTCCGTGCCGACGGCGTGCCTGCTGATCGGCGGGTCGGCCGCGATGCTCCTGTACGCGGAGATGCCGGGCGTGGTGCTCGGCCTGCTCGCCTACGCCGGGCGTTCGTTCGGGCTCTGCCTGGTGTGGAGCCTGCCGGCGGCGATCCCGGCGGGGGTGGTCGCGTGGCTGTATCGGGGCGTCGCCGCGCGGCTGGGGAGGCCGGGCGTCGAGCCGAGCGTCCGGAAGCGTCGCCGACGCCGGCGCTGGGCCGTCGCGGCCGGGCTCGGGGCGGTCGCGATGATCGTCGGCTTCTTCGGCGGGAGCTACCTCTGCCGCGTCGCCTCTCGCAACGCCGAGCAGGCCGTCGCCGAGACCGACGAACTCGACCCCGACTGGCGGCTCGACGACCTGATGGCGACCCGCGAGGAGGTCCCCGACGACGAGAATTCGGCCCTGATCGTCGCCGAGGTCGTCGACGTCCTCCCCGAGGGTTGGGACCAGAAGCCTTTGAAGAAGCCCGGCTCCCCCGATCCCGATCCCGACGCCCCCCTGGACCCGGCCACCGCACTTGAGCGGGCCGAGGATCTCGACGAATCGCGGAGCCTGCCCGACGACGTGGCGAGGGTCATCGGCGACGAGTTGGAGAAGCTCTCCGAGGCGGTCGACCTGGCGCGCCAGGTCGCCGACTACGACCGAGGCCGGCACGAACTGGAGCTGGGGCCGACCCTGATCGACACGCCCCTGGCCGAGACCCAAAACGCCCGCGGCGCGGCCCGGCTGCTCCGCGCCGACGCCCTAATCCTGGCCCACGACGGCGCGATCGACGAGGCGCTCGACTCCTGCCGCGCCATCCTCGGCGTCGCCCGCTCGATCGGCGACGAGCCTTTCGCGATCAGCCAGCTCGTGCGGACCGCGATCGACTTCGTGGCGACGAAGGCCGCCCGCCGGGCCCTGGCCCAGGGCGAGGCCTCCGACGAGGCCCTCGCCGCGCTCCAGGCCCTGATCCTGGACGAGTACGACCAGCCCCGCCTGGACTACGCCCTGTGCGGCGAGCGCGCCATGCTGGTGGAGCTGATCGGGCGGATCGGCGACGGCGAGCTGTCGATGGACGCCCTCAGCGGCGCCAAGGGGCCCGACGGCGGCCCGCCCCCGGTCCGGTCGCTCAGCGGCCTCACCGTCGTCCGGAGCTGGTACGAGACGTCGGTCGCGCTGCGGTGGTTCAACGAGCTGATCTCCGTCCTCGAACTCCCCGAGGATGTCTGGCCCGACGCGTTGGAGGCCTACCAGGTCCGGGTGGAGGCCGTCAGGAAGTCGCGGATCGGGCCCTACACCGCGACGCTGCCGATCCTCATGATGCCCGCGATCGAGTCCATCTTCCAAGCCGAGCTGCGGCTCCGCGCCGAGCTGGGGGCGACGGCCCTCCTGATCGCCGCCGAGCGCCATCGCCTGGCGACCGGCGCCTGGCCGGCGTCCCCCGGCGACATCGACGACGAGTTGCTGGACGTCGGCCAGCCCTCCGACCCCCACACCGGCGAACCCTTCCGCATGGAACACGTCGACGGCCGATTGCGTATCTATTCGATCGGCCCCAACCTCCGGGACGAGCGCGGTTCTTACATCCCGAGGAAGGCCGACTGGAACCAGACCGACGACGACATCGGCGCCGTCGGCTACGACCCCGACCTGCGCGGGCGCCCGCCCGACCCGAAGCCCCCCGAAGGAGTCGAGCGATGAGCGAGCCCGCCGCAAACGCCGAGGGTGCGAAGGCCGGCGAAGGGGACTCGTCCCCGACCCTGCGCCGTTTGTGGCGAGGGGCCGTCGGGGGCGGGCTCGGCGTGGTCGCCGTGACGCTGTTCGTGCTCCTGGTGGGGCTGGCCGCTTCGGCCGGCGTCGCCTGTTTCTCGGGGGTGCCGGACGGCGGCCGCGGGCTGTTGGATTTCGTCCTCCGCACGCTGCTCTGGGGAGGACTCATGGCGACCTACCTGGCGATCCTGGGGGCGGTCGGCAACGCGATCGTGGGCGGGCTGGCGGCTCGGCTTCGACGGCGCGGCGAGATCGCCGGCCCGGAACCGGAAATCCCCGGCCGGTCCTGGCGCGCGTGGGCTCGCCGGTTGCTTGGAGTGGCGGCGGCGACGGCGGTCGTCGCCTTCCTCGCGGGCGCCTATCTGGGCCATGAGGTCGAGTCGCGATGGCGGACCCTGGCCGCCGAGGCCGACGCCGTCGACCCTGGCTGGCGGCTGGATCGACTCCTCGCCGACCGCGAGCCCGTCCCCGTCGCCGACAACGGCGCGATCGTCGCCGCGCAGGCGGCCGCCGGCCTCCCCGACGACTGGCCGCCGGCCGAGGATCGGCGGCTCCAGGATGCGTTCGAGATCCTGTCGGACCTTCCCGTCAAGGAACGCCTCGACGTTGAAGACGCGGCGGTGATCGACGCCGAGCTGCAAAAGCTCGCGGGGGCCCTGGCGATCGCCCGCCGGCTCGCCGATTACGACCGCGGACGCACCGACCCGGCCATCGGGCTCGACGTCTTCGAGACGCCGCTCCCGCATCTCCAGTCGACGCGAGGCGTCGCGCGCCTGCTCAAGTATGACGCCGCCATGCGGGCGCATCGCGGCGACGCGGACGGCGCGATCGCCTCGTGCCTCGCCGTGCTGGGGGCGGCGCGGTCGATCGGCGACGAGCCCATGCTGATCTCGCAACTCGTCCGCTCGGCGATCGACGCCGCGGCCGAGGCGGCCGTCCGGCGCGCGTTGGGGCAGGGGGAGGCCGGCGATGCGGTGCTGGCTCGCCTCCAGGACGCCTTGCTCCGCGAGGCCCGCCACCCGTTCATCGAGCAGGGCGAGCGCGGCGAGCGGGCGATGCTCATGGAATTCGTCGTCCGCATGGGGGACGGCCGGATGCGCGGGACTTCGACGGAGGAAGGCTTCCGCGTGATTCCCGACCCCTGGTTCAAGCTCTGGATGGACCACCAGGCGGCCGTCACGCTCGAACACATGAACGAGCTGATCGCGATCCCGACCGCGCCGCCGTCCGAACACCTGCGGGACCTCGCCGCCTGGGCGCCGGCCTTCTTCCGGCGGGTCGGGCCCGGCCGGCTGGGTCGGGCCCTCGCCACGATCCCGTTCCACATGACCCCGGCGGTCGACAAGGCGGCCCTGGCGATGCACCAGCGCCGGGCGAGCCTGGGGGCGCTGGCGATCGTGGTCGCGATCGAGCGTCAACGCCTCAAGACCGGCGCCTGGCCCGAGTCGATCGACGCGATCGATCCGGCGATCCTGCCCCAGCCGCCCCTCGACCCGTTCACAGGCGAGCCGTACCGGATGCTCCGCGACGAGGGCCGGATCCGCGTCTACGCCGTCGGCCCCAACGGCGAGGACGACGACGGCGACGACGTCCCCGACCTCTGGTCTTCCGGGGGCCCGGACGACGCGGGCGCGGAGGTGTGGGACGTCGACCTCCGCGGCCTGCCTTTGGAGGCCGGAGAGCCGCCCGCATCGGCGACGGGGGCGGCGGAAAACGATGCTGGCGGCGATCGGTCGTGAAGGGCCGGGGACCCGGCTCACGCGTCCGAGGGTGGGGGCCTCGGGGCCCTCGCGTGTGATAGACTCCCTCAGGCCGAGGTCCGGCCCCGGGATCGACGCGGAAACTGATAAGGGCTCAACGATGACAAGCGGCCTGTTCGTCCTCACCGTCGTGCACGTCGCCATCAGCCTGGCGGCCATCGCTTCGGGGTTCGTGGTCCTCTTCGGGCTGATCGCGGGCAAGCGGCGGGACGGCTGGACGGCGTTCTTCCTGGCGACGACGGTCGCCACGAGCATCACCGGCTTCTTCTTTCCGATCACCCGGCTCACGCCGGGGCTGGTCCTGGGGGCGATCTCGCTCGTCGTCCTGGCGGTCGCCGTCTACGCCCGGTACGCCCGCCGGCTCGCGGGGGCCTGGCGTCCCGTCTACGTCGTCGCGTCGATGACGGCGCTGTACTTCAACGTCCTCGTGCTCATCGTGCAGTCGTTCCAGAAGGCGCCCGCCCTGAGGGCCCTGGCCCCGACGCAGAGCGAGCCGCCGTTCCTGGTCGCCCAGCTCGCGACGCTCGCGGCGTTCCTCGTCCTGGGCGCGCTCGCGGTGAGGCGGTTCCCGGCCCAGCCGTCGACGGCCTGACCGCCGGCCGGAGCCCCGCCGAGGTCCGGTCGGCGGGGGCGTCGGCCGGCGGTCAGGGCTTCGCCGGCTCGGCTTCGCCGAAGAAGGGGAAGATCCGCATCAGCTCGGCCTTGTCGGGCTGGCGGCCGTATTCGCAGACCTGGAAGGCCTCGGCGGCCTGGACGGCCTTGCCCTTCTCCTCGCCCAGCAGCTCGACGAGCTTGTCGCGGAAGCGGTCGGCGGAGGCGCCGTAGCGCTTGAGGACCTGGCCCTTGAACCAGGTCTTGCGCTCGGCGGGGTCCTTGGGGACCTCGTCCAGATAGCCCTCGATCCAGGGGAGCCACTCGAAGAACTGGCTGTCCATCTCGGCCAGGGCGGCGACCTTCCGGTCCAGCACCGGGTCGATCGGCACGACGACGTCGGGGCGGAACGGGTTGGGCTGCTGGAAGCGGTCGGCGACGTAGAGGAAGACCGGGTTGTGCTTGAGCGCCGGGACGTCCGGGCAGAAGTTGGGGACGGCCACCATGTAGGCGGTGTCCTGCACCAGGATCCCGGTGTAGCGGTGGTCGGGGTGATAGTCGTTGGGGCGGGGGGCGATGACGACGTTCGCGTCCCAGCGGCGGATGGCGCGGGCGACGGCCTTGCGGTTCTCCAGGGTGGGGAGCAGCTCGCCGTCGTGGTTGTCGAGCGTCTCCGACTCCACGCCCAGGATCTTCGCGGCGCGGACGGATTCCTCGCGGCGGCGGCGGGCGAGCGGGCCGCCGGAGATCTCGTGGTGGCCGATGTCGCCGTTGGTCAGGCTCACGAACTTGACCTTGTGGCCGGCGTCGACCCAGCGCGCGGCGGCGCCGCCGGCGGTCAGCTCGCAGTCGTCGGGGTGGGCGCCGAAGACGATGATCCGGAGGCTCTCTGTCGGTTCCATCGCGGTCTCTCCGCCGAAGGCCGGTGCGGCCCCCGGTCGCGTGATCAGCAGGCAGGCCAGGGCGAGGGTCAGCGAAAGGTTCAGGGCGGACGGCCGTCGGCCGCCGGGGGGACGCTTCATGGGACGGCTCCTTGGGGGCGGTGGGCCCGGGGGACGACCGGGCCGGGATCGACGAAGCCAGCGTACCATCTCCTCGCCGCGAGGCGACGGGGCGCCGGCGGACGCTTGTCGGGCGCGAAAGCCGATCCGTACAATCGAGGGTTATGAGAGCCCACCCGGAAGCCCAGACCGGCCTCGCGTCGCTCCGACCCCTCGTCGTCGCCCTCGGGGCGCTGGGGGCGGCCGCCCTGGTCGTCCCGCGCGCCCCGGCCGCGCCCCCCGACCGGCTCGAACGCCCCGGCGGGCCTCGCGTCGAGGGGAGGCTCCGGTTCGACCCCGACGCCGGCTTCCGCTTCGAGGCGGCCGGCGAGCCCGGCGCCCCGGCGCAGGCCCGCGCGGTCGGCCCCGGCGGCGTGGTCGAGTTCACGCCGGGAGCCGCGCCGGCCGCCATCCCCCCCTTGTTCCAGGCCGGGCTGGGCGAGTCCGGGCGGATCTCCGGGACCCTGCGGGCCGTGGCCGAGGACGCCGTGACGCTGGCGGTCCCCTGGCAGGCCGAGCCCGTCTCGCTCCGCCGGCCGGGGGTGCAATGGCTGGTGCAGCGGCTGGGCGAGGCCCGCGTCCTGGCCGACGGCTTCGACGCCCTCGACCCCGCCTGGGGCGTCGTGGGCCGCCCCCGCGCCGTGGTCGAGGACGGCGAGTCGGCCCTGCTGCTGCCGCCGACCGGGACCTCGATCGAGCGCCGGTTCGGCGAGCCGATCGACGCCGGCCGGGTCGACCTGACGTTCCGCGACGACGGCGCCGTCCGCGCCGACCGCCGCTGGACGCTGGAGCTGACCTTCCGGGCGCCCGGCGGGCCGGCGAGCGTCCGCGTGCTGCTGGGCTGGGCCGAGGAGAGCCTGGCGGTGGAGACCCCCGAGGGGCCGTCGCTGGCCGTCCAGCGCCTGGCCCGCACCGACGCCTGGCGGCGGCTGACCGTCCGGTTCGGCGCGGACCGCACCGAGATCGCGGTCGACGACAAGGACCTGGCCCACGGCCGGGGCCCGGCGGGTCCGCTGGAATCGATCCGGATCGCGACCGCCGGCGAGCCGGCCGACGAGGAAGGGCCCGGCGCCTACGTCGGCGAGATCCAGGTCGCCCGGTCCGCCCAGGTCCCCTCCAGCCTGGAGATCGACCCGTCCCAGGACGAGGCCCGCCTGGTGGTCGGCGACCAACTCTTCGGGGCGATCCGCGTCGGCGGCCGCGACAAGGTCGCCATGCTGGTGGACGACCGGCCGGTCGACCTGGACTGGGCCGACCTCGCCGGGCTCTATTTCCGCCGCGACCCCGCCGCCGGCGCGGCCGTGTCCGGGGCGCTGGCCCGGGTGGAGTGGCGAGCCGGCGGCGACGAGCCGGACGGCCTCCCCGACTTCGCCGAGGGCGCCGTGGCCGCGCTCACGGACGACGCCCTGACCCTCGCCACCCCGTACGCCGGCACGCTCCGCATCCCCCGCGACCGGCTCACGAGCCTTCGCGTCCTGGAGCCCGGCCTCCGGCTGGTGATCGACCCCTGCGCCCACCACCTGGGCGACGAGGTCTCCACCACCCCGCCCATGCTGGACCCGCCCATGCCCGAGGGGGGCGTGCTGGAGCGTCCGTTCGACGCCCCGGCCGACGCCCTCGCCGCCGGGCCGGCGTTCGCCGTGCTCGACGTGCTCGGCGTGGTGGGCGCGGCGACCGGGCTGCCGTTCTCGGACTACGTCCGGCGCGGGGAGCTGAAGACCTACCTCGTCGTCAACGGCCGTCGGGTCGACGACCTCAACCGCCACGTCCCCGACGCCAACGAGACCCCCCGGCGGATCCGCGTGCCGATCCCGGCCGACGCCCTCCGACCCGGCGGCAACGCCCTCCGCATCGAACAGACCGGGATCGCCGACAACCCCGAGTGGTTCGACGACCTGGGGATCCTCGGCGTGGCCGTCGAGTTCGCCGCCCCCCCCCCCGTCCTGT
>NZ_JAALJI010000005.1 GCF_011064595.1 Paludisphaera soli
TGGCTGGCCGGGATCGTGGGGGCCGGCGACGGCGGCGGGCCGGGGGGCTTCGGCGGCGGCGACACCCTGAACGGCTCCAACACCGGCGGCGGCGGGGCCGGCATGGGGGGGGCCGTCTTCAACCTCTTCGGCACGGTCACCATCCTCAACAGCACCCTCTCCCAGAACGTGGCCTCCGGCGGCTCCGGCGGAGGCTCGGCCGACTCCCCTTCGAGCAAGAACGGCCAGTCCGGCTCGGGCTTCGGGGGCGGCGTCTTCAATCTCAACGGCGTCGTGAACGTCGTCAACTCGACCCTGGCGGGCAACGGCGTCGGCTACGCCCTGGGGGCCGGCGCTCCGGGGCAGATGTCGGGCGCGGCGGTCTACTGCATCGCCATGGGCCTGACGCCGGAGGGGGGCCAGGCCGCGGCGACGGTCAACCTCGGCAACAGCATCCTGACCAGCTCGAACCCGGCGGTCCCGGCCGTCGCCTCGTTCCCGGCCTACGGCCCGACCACGATCAACGCGATCGGCCCCAACCTCCTCTCCAACGTCCCGGTCGAGGTCCGCGACGCGGCCGTGAATGACGACCAGGCGGCGACCTACGCCGTGCGGTCCTACCGGGCCTCGGGGGCCGCGGACCTCTTGGCGACGTCCTCCGCGCCACGGTCCTACACGGGCGTCCGGTTCCTCGTGGCCGACCCCCGCCTGGGGGCCCTGGGGACGAACGGCGGCCAGGCCTCGACCCGGGCGCTGCTGCCGAGGAGCCCGGCGATCGGCCGGGGCTCGAACCGCCTGGCAGCGGCCTACGGCCTGGAGACCGACGCCCGCGGGCCCGGCTTCCAACGCCGGGTCGGCCGGAGCGTGGACCTCGGCGCGTTCGAGTTCCACCCCGGTGCAGGCCCGAGGTTCGCGCGCCGGCCGGGGGCGTTGAGATGAGTCCCGCCCGAGCGATACCGGGGGCGACGTCCGGTGTTCCATCTTCGGATCGAGGACCAGGCCGGGGCGAGGGGGGCGAGGCGATGAGCGTTCGACGACGGCTCGGGGCGACCTTGTGGCTGGGGCTGGGGATGATCGCAGGCTCGGGCTCGGCGTCGGCCGAGGAGGGTGCGACGACGACGAAGGGGTTCGTCTACAAGAAGCCGGCGAGCGGGCCGCTCAAGCTGCTGGTGACGTACCCGCCCGGCTGGAAGGCGACCGACGCCCGGCCGGGGGTCGTCTTCTTCTTCGGCGGCGGCTGGGCGGACGGCGACGTGAAGCAATTCGAGGAGCAGGCCGAGCACCTGGCCCGGCGGGGGATGGTCGCGGCGCGGGCGGACTACCGGGTGAAGTCGCGGCAGGGGGTCTCGCCCGAGGCCTGCGTCGAGGACGCCAAGAGCGCCGTGAGGTGGCTCCGGGCCCACGCGAAGGAGCAGGGGATCGACCCGAGCCGGATCGTCGCGGCCGGCGGCTCGGCGGGGGGGCACATCGCCGCCTGCGCCGCGTTCACGCCGGGGCTGGACGCGGCCGGCGAGGACCCGGCGGTCTCCTCCAAGCCCGACGCCCTGGTCCTGTTCAACCCGGTCCTCCGGTTCCAGGGGGTCCCGAAGTTGATGCAGCGGATCGGCGGCGACGCCAAGCTGGGGAGGGCGATCTCGCCCGTCCTCCACGTTGGCAAGGGCGCCCCGCCGGCCCTGATCCTCTTCGGGACCGACGACCCCCTGGCCCCGATGGGGGACGAGTACGTCGCCAAGGCGAAGGCCGCCGGGGCCGTCGCCGAGCTGTTCACCGCCGAAGGGGTCGGCCACGGCTTCTTCAACCGGCCCCCCTGGAAGCAGAAGACCACGGCCCGGATGGACGCCTTCCTGACCTCGATCGGCTACCTGCCGAAGCCCGGCTGAGGACGCAAACCCTTCCCCCCTGGCGGGGGAAGGTGGCCCGCAGGGCCGGATGAGGGGGGGACGAGCGAGACGGCCGACGGGGTTCCAGCGGGGCTCGACGAGGCCGACCGTCGTGCGGGCAGGGCTCCGAATTCCGAGGCTCCCCGCGGGCGTCCCCCCCTCATCGGACCGCTGCGCGGTTTGTCTTCCCCCGCCACGGGGGAAGACCAGCACGAGCGCCGGCGGTGTCGCCGCGACCGCCCGCCGTCGCCCCTGGGATTCGGCCGGGCTTTCGCCTACAATGAATCCACGCGTCCCGAGGCGCGTCCCACCTGGCCGAGGCGACGGAAGCAAGAGAGGCGAGAGGCACCCACCGGGCATGGATCGGCTGCAGATCCTCTGTTTCGCCGGGACGTACGGGCTGGCGCTGGCGGTCGAGCTGGCCCGGCTCTTCGTGCGCAGCGAGCTGCGGTGGCACCTGGGGGTCGGCCTGACGTTCCTGGGCTGGTGCGTGCAGACGCTCTACCTGGCCAACATCGCCTGGTCGGGCCGGACGCCCCTGCCGGTGACCTCGGCGTTCGAGTCGGTCATGGTGCTGTCGTGGGTCGTGGCCCTGATCGGGCTCTACCTGATGGTCCAGTGGCCGCGCAAGGTGGCCGTGGGCTTCTTCACGCTCCCCCTGGTCCTGGGCCTGATCCTGGGCGCCGCCTGGTTCGTCCCCCGGGCGGCCGAGGGCCGCGACTGGGAAGGGGCGACCGCCTTCTGGGGGACCGTCCACGGGATCTTCCTGCTGGCCGGGGCCGTCTGCGCGTCGCTGGCGTTCGCCGCGGGGCTCATGTACCTGGCCCAGATGCGCCGGCTGAAGTCCAAGCAGACGCGGAACTTCGGATTCTCGCTGCCGAGCCTGGAGCAGTCCGAGCGGGTGAACCGTGGGGCCATCGTGGCGGCCTTCCCGCTCTTGACGGCCGGGCTCCTGATCGGGGCGTTGCTCAGCGCGGTGGAGCTTCGCAAAGGGGGGGGCGGGCCCCACGCGGGGGTCCCCTGGTACGACCCCAAGGTGCTGAGCGCGTTCGGGATGTGGCTGGTGTTCGCGGGGCTCCTGCACGCCCGGTTCCGGCCGTCGATGCGGGGACGGACGGTGATGATGCTGACGATCGCGGCGTTCGCCTTCCTGGTCTTCACCTGGGTCGGGGTCGAGGCCCTCCGCCTCCCCACGGCCCACGGCGCGCCTCGGACGGCGGGAGGCCCGCCGTGAGGCTCCTCGCCCTCGGGGTCGACCACCGCTCCGCGCCGGCGACGGTCCGCGAGGCCCTGGCGTTCGGCGACGATCGCCTGGGCGCGGGCCTGCACGCGCTCCGGGACGCCTTCCCCGGCAACGAGTTCGTGGTCCTCTCGACCTGCAACCGGGTGGAGGTCTACGCTGCGGGCCCGGCCGGCGACATCCCCGGGGTCGACGCCCTGACGGCGTTCCTGGCCGACTTCCACGGCCTCAACCCCGAGACGATCGCCGGCCACCTGGTCGGCTACCACGACGAGGCGGTCGTCGGCCACCTCTTCCGGGTCGCCGCCAGCCTGGAGAGCCTCGTCCTGGGCGAGGGCCAGATCCTCGGCCAGGTCCGCGAGGCCTACCGGGCGGCCGTCGACCGCCAGGGGGCCGGGCCGGTCTTCCACACGGTCTTCCAGAACGCCCTCCGCGTCGGCAAGCTCGTCCGCGAGAAGACCGGCATGGACCAGGGGAAGCTCTCGGTCGCCAGCGTGGCCGTGGACCTCGCCCGCGAGGTCTTCGACACCTTCGCCGACAAGACCGTGCTGGTCATCGGCGCGGGCAAGATGGGGGATTTGACCCTCCAGCACCTCAAGAACCTGAGCCCCGGCCGCATCCTGATCGTCAACCGGAACCCCGAACGCGCCCAGGCCGCCGCCGAGAAATGGCGCGGCGAGCCCGTCCCGTTCGACCGGCTGAACCAGGCCCTGATCGAGGCCGACCTGGTCATCAGCACCACGGCCGCCGCCGAGCCGGTGGTGAACTACGACCAGTACGTCCGCGTCCAGCGGGCCCGCCGCAACCGCCTGGCCCTGATCCTGGACATCGCCATCCCGCGCGACTTCGACCCCCGGATCGGCGACCTCGACCAGGTGACCCTGTACCACGTCGACGACCTGCGGGCCC
This sequence comes from Paludisphaera soli, assembly GCF_011064595.1. Taxonomy (GTDB): domain Bacteria; phylum Planctomycetota; class Planctomycetia; order Isosphaerales; family Isosphaeraceae; genus Paludisphaera; species Paludisphaera soli. The sequence goes on from NZ_JAALJI010000005.1 coordinate 4,009, forward strand.
AGGCCGAGCAGAACCTGTCGCGGCGTCGCAAGGGGGTCGACCCGGCCCTCCTGATCATCGAGCGCGAGACCGCCGCCTGCTACGCGGCCGTCCGCCAGCAGCAGGACGCCGGGGCGCTCCTGCGGCAGCTCGGCGACCGGGCCGACCAGATCCGCCGCCGCGAGCTGGACCACCTGTTCCAGAACCTCCCCCAGCTCTCCGACGCCGACCGCGAGGCCATCGCCCACATGGCCGCCCGGCTCCAGAACCAGTTCCTCCACCACCCCCGCGCCGCCGTCCGCTCCGCCGCCGCCGAGGCCGCCGCCGCCCCCGAAGCCCCCCACCCCATCCTCTCCGCCGTCCGCCACCTCTTCGGCCTCGCCGACCCCCCGGCCCCGAGCAGCCTCAAGAAGATCACCTGAGCCGCCCGCCGGAAATCGGCTTCGATTGGGTTCGTTCGCGCGCGGACCTCGCCCCATATTCCGATCGCAAATCCTGGCAATACAACGTCTTGCGTCCACCGCGAAAATTGGCTTCGTTCGGCGCGATTCGACACGCTCGGCATGCCCGGCGGGGCATCCTTGAGAGGCTCGTGGCCGGGTGCTACGGCTTCGGGGAGCTTGCGGATCATTGCCGGGTGCCTCCCGAGCCGTCGCCGGTCTTCCCGGCCGGTCCGCAGACTCACGGAACTCGTGGCATCCGAAGATCGTCTCGCGCCCCCGGTGGGATTGCGTGAGGACCGTCCAGTTCGAGGTTGCGGCGACGTCCCGATCGATGCCGGAGGCCCTCGCCTCGCCACCCGTCGGGATTGGCTTCGATTGGGTTCGTTCGCGCGCGGCATTGCAGCCCATTATCCCTCCCCAACCGAATACATTATAAGGACTTAAATCGCCTCGGAAAATTGGCTTCGTTTGGCGTGCATCGTTTGTCCCACGCGCTTTGCCATGACCCGACCGAGGGCGAAGTCTCGGGACGACCGAGCGTTGGTTGTCACAGTCTTTCCCGAAACGAGCATCTCGATTGTCAGTGTCGGAGAAGATACGAGACTCGAACGAGGTGTAAATCATGACGCGAATGGAAGGGGCCTTGAGAGGATTCGTGGTGCTGCCGATCGTGGTCGCGGTCCTCGGGGCCGTGCTCGGTTGCGTCGGGGGCTGGGCGCCGTGTCACGGGGTGCCGTATTCGGCCGGCGGGGCCGTTTTCGGGCTCGCGACCTTCGGGGGGATCTTCGGCCCTCCCGCGGCCGTCCTCGGGGGAAGCCTCGGGGCGGTCTTCGCGCCAGGCTGGCGACAGCTGAGCGTCGGCGAACTGATGGCCGCGATCGCGGGCTTGGGGGCGACCCTCGGCCTGTTCATGATCTGGGCCGCCTTCGGCCTGAGCCGGTAAGTCCGCCCGGCCCCCCCCTTTGATCTACGAAGGAACGTCCATGACGCGCATTCAAGGTGCGATCCAGGGCCTGGCGGCGGCGCCGCTGGCCGTCACGATGCTCGGGGCCGTCCTCGGCTTCGTCGGGGGCTGGGCCCCGTGTCGCGGCGTGCCCTACACGCTCATCGGGGCCCAGTTCGGGATGATCGCCTTCGGCGGCTACCTCGCGCCCCCCGCCGGCCTCCTCGGGGCCGCCTTCGGCGCGGCGATCACCCCGGCCGTCAAGGGCCTGAGCTTCGGCCAGTTGGCGATCGTCCTCGCGGCCGACATGGTGATCCTGAGCCTGATCGTCACATGGACGGTCTTCGGGTTCGTCTGATCCCAAGGCCCGGCTCCAGCCCGTTTCTTGCCGAATTGCCAAAGATTAGAGCGCAACGCCCCATCCTGACAATGCGCCATCATGGGGCGTTGCGGAAACCCGGCTCGCGGATCCGAGAGTCGGGGTCCGGGGGATCCTCGCGGCCGCCGCTACCACAAGCCGCTCCGCGAGATCAGCCACGAGGCGTCGCCGGACCGGACCAACCACTGGTAGCCCGCGCCGCCTTGCGAGAACGGCTCGACCAGCCCGGCCACCTGGTCCCAACCCGATTGCGAAAGCACGCATTCGAACCCGGCGTCGCGAAGTCGGATCACGCCCCGATCCCCGGGCCCGACCCGGAGGACCAGCCGGCACCCGTCGACCGCCTCGACCCCGGGCCACTCGTGGACGGCGATCGTCTCCCGCTCGCCCGAAGCGAGCGCCCCCAGGGCCGTCAACATCCCGGCCGCTTCCTCGGGACGGAAGTCGAACACCCGGACCAGGGGGCAGTCGTCCGAGCCGTCGGGGAGGAACTCCAGCTTCACGCGGGCCTCCAGTCAGTCTAGCACCGCCCACCCTTCGGTTCGGTCGCGGCGGGCCATGCCCACCGGACCCGGCTCGTGTGGGCTCCCTTAGCCCCGGAACGCCCACCAAGGCTTCCGCTTCCGTTTCGGCCCGTTCAGCCGCGACTCGATCAAGCCCGCAAGCGTCTCCGGGTCGCGGTACCCGATGACCGAAATCGGTGGATGCCCCGAGACGAGCAGCCCGAGGGCAGGAATGTTCATGAAGCCGCACTGCTGACACAGTTCGCGGTTCTCTTCAAGGTCGGTGTTGCAGGAGACGAACACGACGCGACCGGCGAACCTGCCGGAGATGCCCTGGATGCTGCGGTCCATCGCCGGGTCATGCCCGTTCCAGGGCGCCCAGAAGTGAATGGCGACCGCCGGGTGTTGCTGCATGAGGTCCTCGACCTGGAGGCCCCGTACCTCGGGCGTCGAGGGCCTCCAGCCGGGGATGGGGCGGGGAAATTCCATCGCACTCGCGACCTCAAGTCCCGATTCGTCGATCCGGCCGATCGGGCGTAACGGGATCTCCGCATCACGACCGACCGAGCCGTTCGACCAGGAGTTACGGATGCCTTGATGATCCCGGGTGGGGCGGGAGCCGCCATGACGCCGGGTCAGGCGGGGTCCTGTGACATCCCTAAGGCGCGAAGCCACTCGTCGCCGAAGACAAGCCAACCACCGACGTGCATCACGAGCGTGGCGACCGCGTACCACAGGGCGCCGTTCAGGGCGAGCCAGCCCAGACCTTTCCAGCGTCGGGTCCAGACGACGTACCCCGGGACCAGGAGGCCGGCCCCGAGGAAGAACCACGGCCTGGAGAGGAGGGGGATGGGATGGCGACGCCCGCGGGCGTCGACGATCGCCCACCACCCGAGCGCGAGGGCCGCCGCGACGTGGAGCACGACGTCCATCCTCGACGGTTCCCAGAAGTGGATGCTCCTCACGCCCCAGGCGACGGCGAGCGTATAGAGGGCGACGAGCAACCCGAGAGTATGGCGGGAAGCCCGCCCCGCGGGGGGCGTGGGCGTCGCTGGTTCATCCGGCGTGGCCGATCCCGCCATCACGCTTCCCGCCGCCTGACCTGCGAAGTGGATGAACGAAAGGGCGTGATCGAAACAGGCCCTCGATCCCCATCATCCCGCCCGGCCCCCGCGAAGTCCAGGTCGGACCTTCCCGAAGCCGATTCGCGTCGGAACCGCCCGCCTCGACCGGATCGAATGCGGCGGGCGGCGCCCACCCTGCTGGACCGAAAATCCATCCGGCGAGGGCGGCCGCGTGATCGTCGAAGCCGACGGCTTCGACCGTCAGACGAGCCGCTCGACCCGGCGGTCGCTCCGCAACCCGGCCGGTCGGCGAGGGGCGGCGGCGGATTGGGACGAATGCCGATGCGATCGGCGCGTCAGGCGCCCGACTTGGCGTGGCCCGCGAGGAGCTGCATCTCCCAGGCGAAGGCGACGCCGGTGGCGCCGCCGTGGGCGACGAGGATCTCCGCGACGGCGGCGGCGGTCTTCTCGCGCGCCCAGTCCCGCTGCCATTCGCACATGACGGCCAACCAGGTCATCGGGATCGCGCCGGCCTGGGCCATGCGGCGGACGGCCATGTCGTGGGCCTCGGCCGAGACGCCGCCCGACGCGTCGGTGACGATGTACACGTCGTACCCCTCGCCCAGCGCCTGGATCGTCGGCATGGCGAGGCAGACCTCGGACCAGAGCGCCGCCAGGATGAGCTGCTTGCGGCCGCTCTTCTTCACGACGTCGGTGACGTTCGGGTCTTCCCAGGTGTTGATGAAGGTGCGGTCGATCGGCTGCTGCTCGGGGAAGACGTCCTGCAGTCCCTTGATCAGATAACCGCCGCGGTCCTGGATCACCGTCGTGAGGATCGTCGGCACGTCGAACGCCTTCGCCGCCTTGGCGAGCCCGATGACGTTGTTGACGATCATCGTCGGTTCATGGCTGTGCAGGTTGGTGAACTGGAACGGCTGGTGGTCGATGAGCACCAGGATGCTGTCCGCGGGGCGCAGCAGCGCGTCGAGGCCGGTCTTGGGCATGGTCGCTCCTTGTGGGGATCGAGGTTGTTCGCTTGCGGGATCGAGGGAGCCGTGGAGGGCGCGGATGGGGCCGCCCTCGAAGCGGGCGACGTCCGCACCGGCGACGGCGACCGGAACGTCGGGCGGGCCGGCTCGTGCAGCACCCGGCCGGCGGCAGGCCGCTCGGGGATCGTCGCGATGCGCCGGCCTGATCGCGCTCGTTGGAGGGCGCGAGGTTCGCCCGCATCGGACGATCGCGGTCGATGGTCGGTCGATCGCTCATCGTCCTCGTCACGGACCAGGGGGGTGAACTCGCCTGGCTGGTGAGAAGGAACGATACCCTCCCGCGTCCGGGAAGTCCCTGTTCGATCCTGCTATCCGCAGTCCGAAATCGTCATGGATTCGCGCTCAGCGTTTCCGGTCGTTTCGCCACGCCGCCGGCGTCGCGCCGGTGAATTTCCGAAACGTCCGCCCGAAGTGGACCGCGTCGGCGAAGCCGGTGGCCTCGGCCACCTGGTCGAGAGTGGAGCGATTGTCGAGCAGCAGGGCCTGGGCGCGTCGGATGCGTGCGTCGAGCTGCCAGCGATAGGGGGCCATCCCGGTGGAGGCCCGGAACGCCCGGCTGAAGTGCGACTGCGACAGGTCCACCAGCGCCGCCAAATCCGCGAGGTCGACGCGCCTCGGAAGGTGCGCGTCCAGATACTCGACGACCCGCCGCAGTTGCCACGGCGCGAGGCCGTCGCCCCGCCTGGGGCTTCGGCCCGTCGGGCCGGCGAAGAGCCGCGCCGCGATCGCGGCGGTCAGCCCGTCGCCGTAGAGTTGCGCCGACGGGTCGGGGTCGTTCACGGCGTCGGCGAGCAGCCGGACCAGGGTCCAGAGGCGATCGTCGGAAAAGCGGAGCCGGGGGGTGGCGGTCGCGGCGGCGTCGAAATCGGTGCCCAGCCGCTCGCCCAGCGTCGCGAGATCGAAGGTCAGTGTGGCGTCCTTCACGAAGCGGATGTCGTCGCTGAAGCCCCACGACTCATGGCCGGCCGGTGCGAAGTGCATGTGCCTGGGCGTGTAGGCGATCGCGCAGGGCTTATCCTCGCGCAGGCGCGGTTCGCAGCGCCCGCCCACCTCCTCCAGCACGACGCTGAGGCGGGTCTCGGTCTCGTGGGGCAGGCGATGAACGACCCGCCCCGCACAGTGGAAGTCGGTGACGTCGACGCCCACACCGTTCCAGGCGCGTCGCGACGCTGAGAGTCTCGTCACGTTCTCGGGCAGGGGGATCACGCCGTCGACGCGGGAATCGGGGCCGCCGATCGGCGGGATGGGATCACGCGACATTTCGAAAGCCTCCTCGCCTGGAGTTTACCCGAGGAGGCAAGAGGTCGGACGGAGTGGCTTTCGACTCTCGCGATGGGCGATCGGCCGTGGTCGGCTCGATCCGGCTCCATTTCGGCGAGTACGGAGGCAGGTGATTCCGATGGATGCCCGCGTCGGCCGGGGTGTTCGTGCTACTTGGTAGCTCTTATCAGCTTGAACATCGGCTCCGTCCTCCAGACCTCCTGGCGGGTCAGGTCGAACCATTCGTGCGTCAGCTCAAACTTGTCGACCAGGGTCAGCGTGTGACGCCACTTCCCACGCTCGCCGAATGTTAGCGTCTTGAAGTCGTCGGACAGGGATGCGGCTTGCATCTTTTCAGGCGGATCGCCCGATCGGTATACGTTCAATCCTGTGCCGCTGACCACGATCCAGTAGCCCGTATCGTTCTCCCAGTGCCCGACCCAGGTTTCGCGATCGAACGGCCCTGCATCCCAGGGGGTGCCGGGCGTGAACGTCTTCTCGCCGCGAATCCGGGCGGTCGCCTCGGCCGCCAGTTCCGGGTACTGGGCGCGGTTCTCGTAGGTCGGCCGATACTGGGCGTTCAGGCCCCTCCACGCCTTCAGGACGCGGTCCGGTTGATCGCCCTCGAGCTGCTCGATGGAAGCTTCGATCAACCCCTTCGTCGCGAGCCCGAAATCCGCGTTCTACTGGAGCATCGCGAGGGCGGCCCACAGGCCCGACGCCGTAACGGTCACGACCGCCATCGAGGCGATCCCGAGCGATATCCTCATCCCGCGGCCGCAGCGGAACTCGGACGCCAGCCACGCAATGGGGAGTCCCATGACGGCTAGGATCAGGGCACCCCCGAAGAAGGTCATGGCGGCTTGATCTCAAATGTTCGGCGATCCCGTCGACCTGGACGTAGGCCGACCCGACCGGGACGATGGCGGTCACCACTCTTGCCTGACACTCCGGGCGGAACCGGGCCCCGATGATATGCTCGCATCCGACGACCACCCCGTGCCAGTGGTCCTCCCGGCTTGCCGCCTTCATCCCTTGCGAGCGACGGCGCCCGACCGTCAAAGCCACCGTCGCCACCAGGACCGGCGGCGGTAATACGCCTCGGCCGCGGCGTCGAATCGCTCGGCGAGGGTCAGGAACTCGTCGCCCCAGCCGCTGCTCAGGCTCACCTCCTGGATCGGCCCGGTCGGGGCGAAGAGGACGCAGAGCGTGAGCCGAGAAGGGACTCGCCCGAGTTCCAGCGCCGCGATCATTCCGTCGATCTCTCGCAAGGCCGCCTCGGCGTCCGACCACGAGGACCAGTCGAAGTTGGCGTCGGGCCGCGCAAGCCACATCCTGGCATCCAGGAGGACGTCTCGCAACTCGCCGCTCGCGGCGTCCATCCGTCCGTCTCCTGGGCGTGCCGCCCGTCAGTTCGAAGCGGGTCGCCTCGCTGCGAAATGCGGTAAGGTGGGCACCGCCCACCTCTTCGTTTCGGTCGTGGTGGGCAATGCCCACCCTACCCGGCTCACCTCCTGGATCGGCCCGGTCGGGGCGAACACCACGGACGTCGTGAGCCGCGACGGGCCCCGCCCACGATCCAGCGACGCGACGCTTCGCCAGGTCCTGAAATAATCAGGGACGGCCCCCGAAAGACTCACCGTAACGTGACCGGAGCCACGGAGGTTACGATGAGCCCGCTATTCGCCGCGACGACCCATTCGGACCTCTCGCAACACTACATCGGCTGGGGCACGCTGTCGCTGATCAACGCCGGCCTGGCGCAGTCCAAGGGTCACAGCGGCCTGGCCTGGTGGCTGATCTCGCTCCTGCTCGGCCCGGTGGCCACCTTCATCATCGTCGTCTTCCTTCAACCGCCGTCGACGCCGCCCGGCCCTCCGAGCATCCCGTCCCAGGGTCTTCCGGACAAGCCGCCGGTCGATCCGGACATGTCCGATCCGCTGGCCTGAGCCCGAAAGGGGCGACGGACGACGGCTCGGGTCGTCGTGAGGTCTCCCAGCCCCGGCGAAGCCTCGTGGATGAGGGGGCTTCGGGCTCCCTGGACCTTCCGCGACTTCGTTGATGCTCTGCAGCCAGTCCGAGCAGCCGTTCGGCCGTGGCCTGTCTTGCCTCTTCCGCGACCCCCGGCCGTCGAGCCGCACGAATCTCCTCGCCCCAAAGCGCACGCCGCCAGGCCCGCCGCTCGTCCGCGTGGCTCGGGCGGCGCGGCGGCGAGTCCCGGGGAGAGTCGGAGCGGTCCACCGACTCGCTCGCCGGGCGGCTCCAGGCCCAGGCGTCGGTCATCGTGAGCGTCCCCGGGCTGACGCGGAAGGCCCTGTCGCTCGCCCGGAGGGACCGCACCTGCCAGGCAACTCCGATATTTAGAAGAAAGAATTCGACCGAGCTGATCCGGCCCATTACCCTGGCTCGGAACGCCGCAGTCCCGGCGTCCGACCCGACCCGATTTCGCATCAAGCGGGGCTCATTGTTGGTTCCCCGCACACCCCGCACACGGGAGGTAGCGATGGCGAGCAGGAGCAGAGCGAACGTCGGCCTTACCTTCGGCAGGCGGCTGACCTATTCGAGCAGTCGAAAGGTCGAATACGAGCGGGCCGGCGACCAGAGGGCGTTCCAGATCGGGTTCGTACCGGGCCTCGCTGCGGGCGTCGGGACCCCCGGCTACGACGGAGTGGCCAACACCCAGTCCCCGACGCGGTCGCGCAACTACTCCGCGGTGATCCCGGCCAGCGGCCAGAATGTGGACGTGACGTTCTTCGTGGACGGTGATTGCCAGCAGGGATCGGGCACGAACACCGTCCTCGTGCTGATCGTGAACGACCAGCACAGCGTGACCCATTTCGCCGAGGGCGAAGAATTCACTCCGGTTTCGTTCCGGTTCCGTGCCGAGGCGGTGGAGGATATCCGGCTGACCTTCATACTCATCGCGCAGCGCGACTCCGCTCATCGCGACGCCACGGCCGTGATCGTGGTCAACAGGATCGGCGTGGACGCTGCGTGGCCGGGGCCGGGGACCGATCCGGCCTGAGCCGGAGCACTCCGGCGTTCCGGACGGCCCGCCTGCGATGGGCGCTCGCCCTGTCCGTGAACGCCGGCTCCGCTCGGGGACTCTGGCTGGTCTGGTCGACCGCCATCGTCCCGCCGCCCAGGATCACGCGACGCGCATGAAGTCCCGGAAGGTGCGGGGTCCGTCGGCGGCCCGCAAACGGGATCGGCGCGCCGCGTGATCGCGGCGCGCGCTTCGCATGGTCGGAAACGGGTAGGATGGGGCTTTGGCCACCGCGACCGAGGGGGGAGACGATGTTCGAGCAAGAGGCCTCGGCTACAGTCGGCGACAAGGTCGGCTGGCGGTTCGAAGACACGTACGCGCGGCTGCCGGAGGTCCTGTTCGTGCCGACGGCGCCGGCCCCGGTGAAGGCCCCGCGGGTGGCGGTGCTCAACCACGGGCTGGCGGGGGAACTCGGGCTGGACCTGGAGGCGATCTCGGAGGAGGCCGCCGCGCGGCTGTTCGCGGGGCAGGACGTGCCCGCCGGGGCGAGGCCGATCGCGCAGGCGTACGCCGGGCACCAGTACGGGCACTTCACCATGCTCGGCGACGGCCGGGCGATCCTGCTGGGGGAGCACCGCGACCCGTCGGGACGGCTGGTCGACGTCCAGTTCAAGGGGTCGGGGCGGACGCGGTACTCGCGCGGGGGGGACGGGCTGGCCGTCCTCGGGCCGATGCTCCGCGAGCACATCATCAGCGAGGCGATGGCCGCTCTGGGCGTCCCTACCACGCGGAGCCTGGCGGTGGTGGCCACCGGCGACGTGGTGTATCGCGAGACCCCGCGCCAGGGGGCGATCCTCACCCGCACGGCCGCCAGCCACATCCGGGTCGGCACGTTCCAGTTCGCGGCGGGGATCGGCGAGCCGGACGTCCTGCGGGCGCTCGCCGACTACGCGATCGAACGCCACGACCCGGAGCTGGCGGACGCGCCCGACAAGTACCGGGCCTTCCTGAGCGCCGCGGTCGACCGCCAGGCCGCGCTCATCGCGCGCTGGCAGAACGTCGGGTTCCTTCATGGGGTGATGAACACCGATAACATGGCGGTCTCCGGCGAGACGATCGACTACGGCCCCTGCGCGTTCATGAACGCCTACGACCCGCGCACCGTCTTCAGCTCGATCGACCGCGGCGGCCGGTACGCGTATGAGAACCAGCCGGGCATTGCCCAGTGGAACCTCGCCCGGCTCGCCGAGGCCCTGCTGCCGCTGCTCGACCCCGACCAGCAGAAGGCGATCGCGATCGCCACCGAGGTCCTGGAGGAATTCCCCGAGCGGTTCGAAAGCTACTGGCTGGCCGGGATGCGGAAGAAGCTGGGACTCCAGACGGCGGAACTCGGCGACCTCGACCTGGTCCGGTCGCTGCTCGACTGGATGCACACGATGGGCGCCGATTTCACGAACACGTTCCGCGACCTGGCGTCCGACGAGCCCCCGGCCGGCGACCGCTTCCAGGACCCGGAGTTCCTGGCCTGGCACGCGCGCTGGCGGGAACGCCTGGGCCGCGAAGGCGACCGAGCCGAGGCCTTCGCCCTGATGCGGAGCGTCAACCCGGCCGTCGTCCCGCGCAACCACCGCGTCGAGGAGGCCCTCGCCGCCGCCGAGCAGGGCGACGACCTTTCCGTGATGCACGACCTGCTCGCCGCGCTCGCGTCCCCCTTCGAGGACCGGCCCGAGCACGCCAAGTACCGCGAGCCCCCCGCCGACGATCGCGGCTATCGGACCTTCTGCGGGACCTGACGCGGCCGCGGGACGGCCCGGAAGCGATCCGGCGACCGCTCCCGTCCCTGGACCGTCGAGGGGCTCGGATCGGGTGCCACGGGTTCCTTGAGCCCGTGGAATCGGCGTCGGATCGGTCCCGGGCCGTCGCTGGGATCCCGAGCCGGTCCCCGGGTTCTTTGAACCCGTGGCACCCGGAGGATTTCCGCGAAATCCGGGGGACTTTCCGCGGAGTCTCGGGATCCGGACGAATCTCCCCAATATCCAGCCGCGTCGAGCGAAGCCTCCGAGCGAGCGACGCCAAAGCGGACGTCGCCGCCCGAGGAGGTGATCCCGATGACGGGCCGCGACTTCTTCTTCCTGTGGATCGGCCTGATGGTGGGGGGTGCCGTCCACCGGAGCGCTGCGTCGACCGGGGAGAAGCGGCCGGCTTCGGACTCCGCCGAACAGTCCAGGGCGCTCCGGGCGTTCCTCCTCACCGTCTTCGCCGTCCTTGCGATCATTTACGCGATCTTGCTGGCGGGGTTCGACCTCTACATCCTCTACCGGATGATCATCGGTCGCGACCGGTGGGAACCGAGCCTCTTCCTGATCATCCCAGGGATGGCGGCGGCCTCGGCCTTCCTCGGCTGGCTCGGGATCCGGCTCCTTCGGCGCGCGCGGCCGGCTCCGGACGCCGCCGAACAGGCCGACTGGCACCTCCGGGCGCGGGAGGCGGGGGCGGCGACGAGGCGGGCGGCCCTGGACGCCTCCGAACGGACCCGCGGGTTCCGGGCGGCCTTCGTCGCGGTCTTCCCCTTCGCCGCGCTCGTCTACGCGGCCATGCTGGCGGGGATCGCCCTGTTCGCGATCGGTCGGCTGCTCCTCGGCCAGGACCGGTGGGAGCCCGCCCTCTCCCTGATCCTCCCGGTCGTGGCCGTGGCCTCGGCCCTCCTCGCCTGGCTCGGGCTCCGGCTCCTGCGCGGCCGTGACCTGCGAGCCGAGTACGCCCAGGCCTGGGACGACGCCCGGGGGCTCTACGCCCGGACGTTCGACGAGGGGAAGCCGAAGCCGGCCCGGGACGCCGACCTGGATTGAGCCGAGGTCAGCGGCGATCGCCGAAACCTCGCGCGAGGCGACCCACGCCCGCCAGGCTCAGGGATCCGGCGGCCAGCAGGACGGCCCCCTCCGTGACCCGGTCCGCCAGGGTGACATTCGACCGCGCCTGGATCCCGCTGCGGCCGCCCCCCCTGTCCGCGACCTGGATGGCGACGCCGAACAGGAAGACGAGGGCCAGAAAGGCTAGCAGCGCCTGCGCGAACAGGACCATGATGGTGACCCCGAGCGGCCTCCGGCTCATCGGCGGCGATCCTTCCTCGATCCTCGCGCGGATCGGCTGGTCTCGGCGGGAGATGCGACGCGATGGAAGACCACCGGGAGTGGTACGAGAAGGACCGGCTCGCCTGGATCAACCGGCGTTGGGACCAACGGCGCGGGGTCGAGTCGTTCGCTGCTAACCGAGACCTGGTCCTCATCAAGGCCTCGGTCGAAGAGGTCGGGCGGGCCCTGGCCCCGGAGGCGGCCGTCTGGGAGCGCGACGTCCTCGGCCGCGAGATCACCCTGGAGCGGTCCGCATGCTTCCTCTTCCGGCTGCGGGGCCACTCGTGGACGGAGGTCGTCGACTATCACGAGCCCCCCTACTGGGACGAAAGCATCGACGACAAGGACTGGCGGTCGCTCTCGAAGAAGCTGGGCACCCAACTCATCACCTTCGGGATGAGCGACAGCTGCTCCAGCGTCGGGTACACGCTCTGGGCCGACGGCGAACTCCAGGAGAGCTTCTTCGCCGAAGAGGCCTGCGCCGAGGACGAAGACGAGGAGGACGAGGTCGCCGGTCGGCCGGAGCCCGGGGTGAGCCACTTCGTCTCGAAGCGGCGAGCCACGACCCTCGCGGAGATCCGGAACATCTGGGACTTCGCCCACGACTTCCTGGTGGAGCAGGACGCCTTCGATCCTGGCATCGGGTTCGGCTATTTCGTGGGCCAATACTGGCCCGAGCCGGGCCTCCGGGCGCGGGTCGAGAACCCCGGCCTCGGGCTGGGGCTCGGCTCCCACGGGACGGCGACGAGCTTCCCGGACTTCGAACGGATCGACTACATCGACTTCCGCCTTCGGAAAGTCTCGCCTCGCCCGTCGTGATGAGACGATGCGAGGCGGGCCCGTGCGGGGACCGTTCGCGAACAGGCCGGGAGTCCTGCCCACCCCTCCACACCGCCCGGACATTCAACCCATCCCTCCTATCCTATTTATAATATCTGCTCGATCTGTCATGCTGGGAAGCATGGACCCGTCGGATCGGACCGGCGGGCGGGGCCTCATCCGCGGCATCGCGCGCAGCGCGAAGGGTTCCGGGGGGCGAGGGGATCTCGTGGAGACGGGCCGATGATCGCGAGCTTGATGACGCTGACGGTGGCCGCCCTGGTCGGGGCCGTCCCCCCGGAGGCCGCCTGGCTGGGTTCGTTGCCGGCCGACGTGCAGGCGGTGGCCTGGGTGCGGGGGGTGGAGGCGGCGCGCGACGACGTGGCCGCGATGGTCGGGGCGATGGGCCCGGACCTGGACCGGGCGATCCGTCCCGAGCTGGACCGGGCGATCGCGGGCTTCACCGGCCGATTCGGGGCCGCCGCGGCGCGGTCGCCCCTGTTCATCCTGGTCGGCCGCGCCCGCCCGGGGGGCGACGGGATCCCGCCGATCGCGCTGGTGGCCCGGCCCGACGACGTCGAGGGCCTGCGGCGGGCCCTCAGCGGGGGCGAGCCCCAGGCGTCTCCCCGCGACGGCGGCTACGAAGCCCTGGCGGGCGCCGGCGGGACGTCCTACGTCGCCTCGGGCCCAGGGTTCGTCGCGTTCGGCACGGATGAGGAGCTGATCGCGGCCGTCGCGAAGCGGGGCGGGGATTCGCTGGATTCGGTGATGACCGACGACCAGCGCGAGCGGCTCTTCGCCGGCGACGTCGGCCTGTTCGTCAACCTGGCGGCCTTCCGGGTCGGTCGCGGCGAGGAGATCGAGCAGCTGCGGCGGTCCGCGCGGGTCCTGTTCTCGCAGCTCGGCGATGACGGCTTCGCGGAGTGCGCCGCGATCGTCTACGATCGGGTCCACGACGAGCTGATCCAGACGCGCGGGGTCGCCCTCGGGGTGGACTTCCACGCGAACGGCCTCGACGTGGCGGGCGCGACGCGGGCCGTGGCCGGCTCGGACCTGGAGCGTCGGCTCCCCGGCGCCCGGCCCGGCGATCCGGAGGCCCTGGCCACGCTGCCGGTCGGCTCGGCGCACTACCGCTACCTCTCGGGCGAGGCGGACGACGTCTCCTGGATGGAGCGGCTGGTTCTGGCGTTCGTCGGCCGCCGCGTCACCCCGGACGACGCGAAGTTCGCGGAGATCCTGGAGCACTACCGCCGGGCGGGGCACATCGAGCTGATCAACGCGACCACGTCGCGCGGCGGCTTCGGGTGGATCTACCTGCCGACTCCCGAGAACCCCACGGAGATGGTCGCCGCGATGGGGGGCGTGCTGGAGGCGATGAAGGGGGACGCCCGGGGAGGCTTCGGCGCGGACGTCGTCATGGAGCGCGCGGCGGTGGTCCACCGGGGGTTCACGCTGAACCACGCCCGGGTCGCCTTCGACTACGCGAAGCTCGCGGGGGGCGACGCCTCGGCGGCCGCGTCCATGCGTTCGTTCTTCGGCGGCGACTCGATGGACGAGTGGTTCGGCACCGACGGCACGCGCGTCCTCTCGGTCATCGCCCACGACTGGGACGAGGCCCGCGCCCGGATCGACGCCGCCCTGGCGGGCGAGGGCGCGATCGGCGCGACGCCGTCGTACCGGGCCGTGCGATCGCGGCTGCCGGCGCGGGTCAACGACCTGACGCTGATCAGCGTCCGCGAGCTGCTGGGCCTGCCGCCGGATCCCTCCGCCGACCCCGGCTTCATCGGCGTCGCCCTCACCGGCGCCCCCGACGGCCGCGAGTTCCGCATCGCCGTCCCCCGCGAGATCGGCCCGATCGTCGAGCCGTCGCTGGTCCCACTGCTCGAAGGCCTCCTCGCCCCGGCGACGCCGTAACGACGCGCCGATCCGTGAACAGACCATCGCGAATCGTCCTGCTCCCCTCGTCGGAGAAGGCGGCCGGAGGCCGGATGAGGGGGGGACGCGCGCGAGCGCCTTCGGAGGCTCGACCGGGCCGGCCTTCGGTCGAGCCGCCCCGCCCTTCGAACCCTGCGAGCGGGCTTCACGTGCATATCGGCTGATATCTCAAACCCTTCCCCCCTGGCGGGGGAAGGTGGCCCGCAGGGCCGGATGAGGGGGAAGACGAGCGAGAAGGCCGTCGGAGCATCCGGTGGGCTCGGACGTCGTCGCGACCTCGCATCGTCAGCCTGGATGGTCCCCCTCATCGACCGCTTCGCGGTCGTTCCCCCACCGAGGGGGGAAGGGAATTCTTTGATGCGAATCCCAGCGCCCTGACTCCCGGCGGCTGGCGTCACGGGCCCGCCGGGTGCGGCCCGTCGTCGCGCACGGTCCGGACCCATTCCGAGACCGGCCGCGGCGGGTCGTCGAGCAGGCCGCACATCGCGTCGTCGGTCGGCTTCCAGTCGAACACCTGCGGCGGGGCGAAGTCGGTGTCGATGTGCGCGCGGGCCGACCACCAGTACAACTCCCGCAGGACCCGTTCGAACTTCCCCAGCCAGACGTCCCAGCGGTCTTGCTCATAGGGAAAGTCCTTCATCGACAGGCCGAAGTGGATGATCTGGCGGCGGTAGATGCCCCTAGGGTAAGGCGCGGGCAGGGCGAAGATGCCCCTGACCACCCATGGGTGGTCATCCTCCTCGGGCACGGCCGCCAGGGCGTCGCGGTTCAAGTCGTACATCCGCCTGAACCCCTCGCCGACATGCCATGTGGCGCCGACGATCCGACCGTAGATGATCGCCTCGTGTCCCATCGTCGCCCCCCCGCGCGGATGCTCAAGGTCGCGGTTTACTTGCCGCCCCCCTTCTCGCGCTTGCCCTCGATCTCGAACTCCCGAAGCTGGCCGAGGTCCACCGCGCCTTTCCCCTTCAGCTCGTCCCCTTCGACCTTCAGCGTGTAGTCGATGGGGATGTCGTTGTCCTGATACTTCCTCACGGCGGAGAAGGTCAGCTTCCCGTCCTGGAATTTCAGGTCCTTCAGCTTCTCGCCCTTCTGATCGGCCCAGTCCATGGTCCCGGTCATCGCGTCGCCCTCCTTCTTGATCGTCAGGGTGGACGTCCGCGCCTGGCCGCCGATCTCGTAGCTGCACAGCCACTTGCCGACCGGGTCGGCCGCCTTGTCGTCGGCCGCGGCCAGGCCGCACGCCCCGAGGATCACCGCCATCGAGAGAATCGCCTTCATGATCGCCTCCGAGAGGGTGGGCGACGAACGCGGCCCGACGCGGGCCGCCCGTCGCAGGTGGCGATTCTATCCGCGCCAAGGTCGGCGATCACCGAGATACCGGCCGATCATCGGATGCGTCCGTGAGGGCTCACGCGCAATCCTCCGACGAAGCCCGACGCGAGAACCCGTCGGGATCGGGCCGCCGGCGGCTTCTCCGGGGGTCGGCCCCTGGCTCGGGATCGCTCACGGCGGACGAGGGATTCGAACCGACGGACCGGAACGCCCCCCGCGAGGGGCATGCGGGGCCCTCTTCGGAGGGGGTCGGTCGGATCGTGAGGTGATCCGACGACAAATCCGCGCGGGGCATCAACGAAGACTTTCGGCGACGATCGCATGTTTGATAGGATGCCGCCGGCGGTCGCGAGGAGCGTCGTCGGGCCAGGCGACGCGGGACGACCGCCACTCTGCAGAGGAGCTACCGCATGATGCGCCCGCACCGATCGTCGCGACGCCCCGCCCGAAGGCCGGTTCTGGAATCGCTGGAGGGGCGCCGCCTGTTGACGGCCGCCCCGTCGGCGATCGCGAGCCAGCTGGACCCGTCGGGGGGGCCGTACGCCGTCTTCCTGGCGTTCTCGCGGACGGTCGAGGAGTCCGAGGGGGTGATCCAGGTCGCGCTCATGCGCACGGGCGACCTGACGACCGCGGCGACGATCTCCGTCCGCACGGCCCCGGTCACGGCGCTGGAGGGATACGACTTCGTCCCCCTCGACCGGGTGGTGACGTTCGCCGCCGGCGAGGCCGAGGCGACGTTCGATCTCGCCATCGTCGACGACGCGATCTCGGAGCCCCTGGAGAAGCAGCTCCGGCTGGAGCTGTATCGCGGCGAGGAGGACGACCTGGTCGCCACTACGGCGCAGACGGTGACGATCGTCGACGACGAGCCGGGGAGCGCCTCGCGGCTCGTGTTCCACGCCTTCGGCGCCGCCGGGCTCTGGACGTACAACGAGGCGGAAGGCTACCGCAAGATCAACGACGGCTCCCCCGAGGCGATCGTCGCCGCCCCCGGGCGCGGGGCCTACCTGGACTTCGGCCCGGCCGGCCTCTGGTCGTGGGACGCCCTGCGCGGATATTCCCGGCTCAGCCACGTCGACCCGGAGATCATCCTGACGTCGAGCCTCGGCGAGCGGGCCCTGATCGACTTCGGCCACGGCGGGGTCTGGCAGTGGTCGGCCGAAGGGGGCTACGCCAAGGTCCACGACCTGAGCCCGCGCGCGATGTCGGGCTTCCCCGGCAGCGCCGTCTTCGACTACGCCGAGCACGGCCTCTGGACCTGGAACGAGAACACCGGCTGGGCGAAGGTCCGCGACTACGGGCCCGAGCAGATGCTGAACGCCGGGGGCGTCTACTTCCTGGACTACGGGGTCTTCGGCCTCTGGCGGCTCGACGCCGGCGGCGCCGTGGCGCGCGTCCACGAGGGGAACGCCGAGGAGATGACGCTGCTCCCCTATGGGATCCTCGTCGACTTCGGCTCCGCGGGCCTCCGGAAGCTGGGCGACTTCGACGTGTGGTCGCAGGTCAGCTCGCATTCGCCGAGGGCGATGCTCTCGTCCGAGCTGCTGGACTTCGGGGCCGGGGGCTTCTGGCGGCTGGCGGCGGACGGGACCTGGAGCAAGCTCAACACCGTCGCGCCCCGATCGGTCGTCTACGCCGCCCCCGACCTGGTCCACATGGACTACGGCGACGCCGGGCTCTGGACCTGGTCGGCCGCGACGGGCTGGCGGAAGCTCAACCCCGCCCGCGCGACGCTGCTGGGCTTTGCCATGACCGAGCCGATCGTGCGCCTGCCGGGCTGACCGGCGGCCGGGCCCGGCGGCGCCGGGGGTCTTCCCGCCGGGCCGCACGATTCGTTATGATCGCCGACGGCCGGGCCGGCATGGCGTCCGATCGGATGAGGACGCGCCGGGCGGGCCGCCGCACGCCGGGATGGAGCCTCAGCATGATGCGAGTGCAGCAGGGTCGGGCGCGTCGTCGTCGAAACCGCTCGTGGGGCCTGGAGCCGCTGGAGGATCGGCGGCTCCTGACGCAGTATTACTTCCCCGCGGACCCGAATCTGTCGCTGATCGACCTCGAGTCGGGGCCCGCCTTCGTCTCCGAGTCGGCGGGCGAGGCGACGTTCACGGTCGGCCGGAGCGGCGACGTCTCCGGGCCGGCGAGCGTCCGGGTGGAGACGCGTCCGATGCAGGCCGTTCCGGGGTACGACTACGTCCCCCTGGAGACGACGCTGACGTTCGCCCCGGGCGAGACGCGGGCGACGTTCAAGGTGAAGATCCTCGACGACCGGATCGCGGAGCCGACCTACAAGAGCATCCGGGTCGAGTTGAGCGACGCGGTAGGCGCCTACAGCGTGGGGGCCCAGCGGAGCCGGGAGGTGACGATCGCCGACGACGAGCCGGCGAGCGCGTCGCCGCTCACGTACCACGCCTTCGCCGGGGCCGGGCTCTGGACGTACAACGAGGTCGAGGGCTGGCGGAAGATCAACGACGCCACGCCCGAGGCGATCGTCCCGGCCCCGGATCGCGGGGCCGTCCTGGACTTCGGCCCGTCGGGCCTCTGGGCGTTCGACGAGCTGCGCGGGTATCGCAAGCTCAACGACGTGGACCCCCGGGCGATCCTGGGCTCCGCCTGGACGAGCGACCTGCTCGTCGACTTCGGCCACGGCGGCCTCTGGACCTGGAACGAGCGGGAAGGCTACCGCAAGATCAACGACGCGGTCCCCGACGCGATGGCCGGCGACGCCTCGGGCTGGGTGATGCTCGACTTCGGGGCACACGGCCTCTGGTCCTGGTCGAGCGGCGCGGGCTGGGGCCGGATCCGTGACCACGGCCCGGAGGCGATGCTCGTCACCCCGGGGGGGGGCGGGCAGGCCTACCTGGACTACGGCGCGGACGGGCTCTGGGAGTGGCATCCGTCCGGGACCCTCCTGCAGCTCTCCGAGGCCGACCCCGAGACGATGGCCGTGCCCGTCGGCGGCGAGCTGTACGTCGGCTTCGGCCCCTTCGGGCTCTGGAACTGGAGCGCGTACCGCTACAGCTGGAAGAAGGTCAACGACGTCGCCCCGCGCGCGATGGCGACCGACCCCCGCGGCCTGCCGCAGCTCCTCGACGGCACCCCGCCGCCGGCCCTGTTCCTGGACTACGGGGACGACGGCCTCTGGCGGCTGGGGGATTACGGGGCGTGGGACCGACTCAATGACGTCGGGCCCGCGAGCGTCACCTACGCGGGCGTGGACGACCTGCTGCTGAACTACGGGACGGACGGGCTCTGGCGATGGACCCGGAAGGGTGGCTACGCCAGGCTCCGCGACGTCGCGCCGACGGCCTCGGCGGTCGCCTCCTCGGCGGCGATCTTCCGGGGGACGGTCCGCGACTTCCTCGCGGTCTGACCCGGGGCGCGTCGCCGCGCCGGCTGGGACTCCGAACAGCTTACGACGACCGGCCGCGCCCGGTCGGGCCGCGCCGCGGCCCCGGGCCGGCCGGACACCAGGATGGAGCCGCAGGATGAAGCGAACGAAGCCAGGACGGGCGCGACGACGTGCGGGGGGCAAGCCGACCCTGGAGACGCTGGAAGGCCGCCGGATGCTCTCGGGCCCCGGGACCGAGGGCGTCGGTCCGCAGGCCTCGGCGGTCGTCTCGCTGATCGAGTTCGACCGGGCCTCGATCCGGACGGTCCAGGAATCAACGGCGACCGTGTCGTTCCTCGTCAAACGGACCGGCGACCTGTCGTCCGCCGCGACCGTGCGGGCCCGGACCGTGGCCGGCACGGCGCTGGAGGGGTACGACTACGTCCCGCTCGAGACGACGCTGACGTTCGCCCCCGGCCAGCCCACCGCGACGTTCGTGGTGAGCCTCGTGAACGACGCGATCGCGGAGGCGCCGTACAAGCCGTTCCGGGTGCTGCTGGAGGGCCCGAGCGAGGGGGCCGGGCTGGGGCAGGTTTCGATCGCCCCGGTGACGATCCTCGACGACGAGCCGGACTCCAAGCTGCCGATGACCCTGCTCGACTTCGGCCCGCACGGGGTCTGGACCCACGGGCCGAACGGGGGCTTCCGCAAGATCCACGACGGCGGGGCGCAGGCGATCGCGGCCTCGTCGAACCGGAACGCCTACCTGGACCTCGGCGGGGACGGGCTCTGGGCGTGGGACTCGCTTCGCGGGCTCCGCCGGCTGGCCGAGGCCGACCCCGAGAACATCGTGGTCGTCAACGACGACTGGAACCACGCCGAGGACGTCCTGCTCGTCGATTTCGGCCCCACCGGCCTCTGGCGGTTCAGCGAGAGTCGGGGCTGGGCCCGGCTCAGCGACGTCGACCCCCGGGCGATCGTCGTCGACCGCCTGGACGCCTACATCGACTTCGGCCACGGCGGCCTCTGGCGGTATCGCGACGCGTCGCCCTCCTGGTACAAGCTCAACGACGTGGCGCCCGAGTCCATGGCCGCCGACGGCGTGCTGTTCCTCGACTACGGCTCGCGCGGGATCTGGAGCTGGGCCGCCGCCCAGGGCTGGCGGAAGGTGGGCGAGGGGGACCCCCAGGCGATCGCCGGCTCCGGGACGACGCTCTACGCCGACTTCGGCGCCGCCGGCGTCTGGAGCCGGACCGAGGCCGACGGCTGGTTCCAGGTCGCCGCGGCCGACCCGCGCTCGATGCGCGTGGCGGGCGGGACCCTCTTCCTGGACTTCGGCGTCCACGGCCTCTGGTCGTGGGGGACGGGCGCGACGCCGGCCTCGCGGTTCACCAGGCTGACCGACGCCGCCGTCGAGTCGTTCGCCGTCGGCCCGGCCGGCGACCGGGCGGTCGTCGACGCGGGCACCGCCGGCGTCTGGATCTGGACCCGCGACGGCTACCGCCGCCTGAACGCCGCCAACCCGACGGCGATCGCCGTGACCGCCTGACGGCGCCGGGGCGTCGCGGCCCCCCATCCGGTAGCCTGGGGTCTGGGCCACGAGGCAGGCAGGCAGGCAGGAGGGCGCGTCGATGCCGTCACCGTTCCCGGGCATGAATCCGTACCTGGAGCAGCCGGCGCTCTGGCCCGATTTTCAGACGAAGGCGCTTCTCGGCATCAAGGAGGAGCGGCTCGTCTCGTTGATACGCCCTCGCTGCTTCGCGCCGGGTGCCACGGGTTCTCTGAACCCGTGGATCGGCGTCGGGCCCATCCCGGACCGTTGCCGAAATCCCTGGCCTGTCCACGGGTTCGGAGAACCCGTGGCACCCGAAGGATTCCCGCCCACGCTCGGCGAATTCGAACGAGGGTCTCGATCAGGGGATCCGGTTGTACTTCCGGAGCGCCTCGCGGACGCGGTCGACGGGGATCGCTTCGACGGACCGGCCGCCGGCGCCGGTCATGTCCTCGGCCCGGAGCAGGGCGTTGCAGACGGCCTCCTCGACGCCTTCCAGCGCGGCCTGGAACAGGGGGGAGACGGCGTCGGTGGGGAGGACGGTGCGGGGGCGGCGGCGTTCGTCGCCGTGGGCGACGCGGAGGCCGGGCGCGGTGGAGAAGGCGACGGCGTAGTCGCCGCTGCCGTTGGTGAACGACGAGCCGACGCGGGCCAGGCCGAACACGGCGCGGGCCGCCAGCCGCTTCAGGTCGCGGGCGTCGAGCGGGGCGTCGGTCGCCACGACGATCAGGCACGAGCCGTCGCCGTCGCGGCGGTCGCCCTTGTCCGGCGGGTCGTTGGCGGCGACGCGGAAGGCGTGGCGGCCCAGCTCCTTGCCGATCGGGGCGCCGGCCATGGTGAGCACGCCGCCGAAGTTCGCCTGGACGAGCACGCCGACCGTCCAGCCGCCGAGGCGGTCGGGGAGCTTGCGCGAGGACGTGCCGATCCCCCCCTTCCAGCCGAAGCACTCGCAGCCCGTCCCCGCGCCGACGTTCCCCTCGGCGACCGGGCCGTCGGCCGCGGACTCGATCGCGCGGAGGACGTGCTCGCGGCGGACGTGCAGGCCGCGGATGTCGTTGAGCCCGCCGTCGTTGGTCTCGCCGACCAGGGCGTTGACCGAGCGGACGTCCTCGTGGCCGGGGCGATCCAGGGTGTAGCGGACGACGGCCTCGACCGCCGCGCCGACGGAAAGGGTGTTGGTCAGGACGATCGGCGTCTCGATCGCGCCGAGTTCCTCCACCTGGGTCGAGCCCGCGAGCTTGCCGAACGCGTTGCCGACGAACACCGCGCCCGGGACCTTCTCGCGGAAGAGGTCGCCGCCGTGCGGCAGGATCGCCGTGACCCCGGTGCGGACCGAGGCCCCCTCGATCAGCGTGGTCTGCCCGACCTTGACCCCGGGGACGTCGGTGATCGCGTTCAGCGGCCCCGGCGCGAACACGCCGGGGGCGACGCCCAGCTCGCGAACGCGAGGCCGCGGCGGCGCGGGGGGCTCGGCGGCGGGAGCGGGGAGGTTGAAGACGACGGCGATCGTGAGACATCGAAGGAGCTGGCGGGTAGTCATGAATCGTCGCCTTTCCGAACCGGCGGCGGCAGGTTGACGCCCCGGCCCCTGCGCCCGGGCGGGCCGCCCGGGCCACCGTATTCGATTCCCATCGGCCTCGGCAAGGTCCCCGGGACTCAAGAATCTGGTGGCCCGGGCGGTCCGCCCGGGCGAGCGGGGCTGAAGCCTTCCTCGAAGCCCTGAGCATCGCCATACCACCACGGGTAATCCTCGGGGGTCGGGCAGAGGCCGGCCTCGACGGGATTGTTGTTCATATAGACCCAGGTCTCCCAGAACTCAGGCTCGTCGCGCATGATGCGGTCATAGCGCTCGTCCTGCCAAACAGGGCCCGAAGTGGCGTGAAGCCTATTGATGGCTCGCGCCGAGAACCCCTTGTTGGTGTGAAGGATCTCCGCCAGCGAGTAGAAAGTCCCATCCTCGCGCCGAACGGGCGTGGTCAGGACGTGGACGTGGTCCGGCATGACGACGATGGCGTGGAGCAGATAACGCCGACGGTCCCAGTGCCGCCAATTGCCCAGGACGAGGGAGCGGTCGGCCTCGTCGAGCGCCCGCCCCGGGGCGCAGCGATAGGTCAGGAAGTACGTCGAGCCGCCGAGCTGCCAGTGGGGCAGGGTCCGCCTCGTCCGGAGCAGGCGGGAGTCGATCGGCCTGATCCGACGGTCGGGGCCTGGCGGGGCGGGGGGGCCGCCATCGGGGGGGTCGCCCGACTGCGAATGGGACATGGGTGGCTCCTCCCAGGGCGCTCGCGCCCGGGCGGACCGCCCGGGCCACCATTCTTCTCTTCACTCATCCATAAGCGGCGCCCTGCCCGGCCGCCACGAAAAAAAAGGCCCGCCCCCGACGTCGAGGCGTCGGGGGCGGGCCCTGGATGGGGGGGAGTCTTCGTTGGCGTCAGCGCGAGGCGACGGCCTTGGACGACTTGTCGCCGGGCCTGGCGAGGGCGTCGTGGCCGTGGTCCTCGTGGCCGATCCAGTCGACGAGGATCGGGGTGGCGATGTACACGGTGCTGTAGGTGCCGCTGAGGAAGCCGACGACCAGGGCGAAGGCGAAGCCGTGGAGCCCCTCGCCGCCGAGGACGTACAGGACGACCACGACGAGCCAGGCGGTGAGCGACGTCAGGATCGTCCGGCTGAGGGTCTGGTTGATGGCGTCGTTGACCAGCTTGGGGGTGAGGTGGGGGCTCTTGCCCTTGATCTCCCGGATGCGGTCGAAGATGACGATCGTGTCGTTCACCGAGAAGCCGATGAGCGTCAGGAAGGCCGCGACGATCGGCAGGTCGATCTTGAACTGGTCGATCATCAGCAGCGTGTTCAGCCCAGGCACGAGCGCCAGCCAGTAGCTGACGGCGATGGCGCCCAGGGTGATGAGCACGTCGTGGACGACGGCGAGCACCGCGGCCAGGCCGTAGGTGAAGGAGTGGAACCGCCACCAGAGGTAGAAGATGATGATCAGCCAGCTCGCCACGGTGGCGATCAGGGCCAGGGTCCGGGTCTCCGAGGCGACCGTGCTGCCGAAGTTGGCGATCCGCTCGAACAGCATGTCGCGGTTGTTGGCCAGCGAGTCCTTCAGCGCGGCGAGGTGGGCCTGGGCGGCGTCGGGATCCAGGTCGGTCTTGAGCACCAGCCGGGTCCCCTCGGCGGGGGCCTGGCCGCCGGAGCCGGCGGGGACGATCTCGAACCGGGAGTTCGGGTTGACGATCCCGGCGGCGTCGAGCACGCGGGCGAACTCGGCCGAGACGACCTGGGCCGGCGGCTGGGTGCTGTTGAACGACGTGGTGTTGAACGCCAGCTCATACTCGCGGCCGCCGGCGAACCGGGCCGCGATCGTCGACGGGGCTTTCGCCCCGGCGGCCGCGGCGGCGGGGGCCGGCGCCCCGGCGAGGGCCTTCTCGGCGCCCACGGTCATCTCGACCTTGGCGAGCGACGGGCCGAACGCCTCGATGATCTGGTCCTTGACCTTCGTCGAGTCCTGCTCGGTGGTCCGGATGTTGAACCGGGCCGCCTTCTCCTTCTGGTTCTGGCTGACGCGGAGGCTCTCGATGGTCACGTCGGGCAGGACGCCGGCCTTCTCGCGGACGAACTCCGTGCGCTTGCTGTCGGTCAGGCTGCGGACGGTGGCGTCGGCCTCGTTCAGGCGGATGGTGACCAGGGTGCCGCCGGTGAAGTCGATGTTGTACATCGTCCGGCCGCGGGCGAAGAACGCGGCCAGGCCCAGAACGATCAGCACCAGGGAGACCGCCATGCAGTAGTAGCGGGGGCCGACGAAGTCGATGTTCGTCTTCTCGAACATCTTGCGGAAGTGCAGCTCGCGGAGCCAGCCGTGCAGGTAGGCGGTCTCGAAGATGTACCGCGACATGAAGACCGCGGTGAACAGGTTCCAGAGCATGCCCAGGATCATCGTGAGGGCGAAGCCCTTCACTTCCTCGGTCCCCACCGCGTACAGCACGATCGCCGCCAGCAGGTTGGTGACGTGCGAGTCGAAGATCGTCACCCAGGCCCGGTTGAACCCGTTGCGGATCTGCTGGGCGAGCCCGGCCCCGCGCTCCTTCTCCTCCCGCATGCGCTCGAAGACCAGCACGTTGGCGTCGACCGCCATGCCGATCGTCAGCGCCAGGCCCGCCAGGCCCGGCAGCGAGAACGTGGCCTGGATGAACGCCATCGAGCCCACGAGCAGGATCATGTTCACGATCAGGGCCACGACCGCCACCACGCCGGCGAACCGGTAGTAGGCGATCATGAAGATCGGCACGATCAGCATCGAGACCCAGATGGCCCGCCAGCCCTTGGCGATCGAGTCCTCGCCGAGCGTCGGGCCGACGTTCTCCTCCTGGAGCGGCGTCGGGTCGAGGCTCGCCGGCAGGCTGCCGGCCTGGAGGATGTTGATGAGGTGCTGGACCTCCTTCAGCTTGAAGCCCTGGCCGCCCCCCTCGATGATCCCCGAGTCGCGGATCTCCGAGTTGATCGACGGGGCCGACATCACCAGGTTGTCCAGCAGGATCGCCAGCTGGTAGCGGAAGGCGTCGCCTTCCTCGGGCAGGTGCTCGCGGGTCAGCTGGCCGAACTTCCGGGCCCCCTGGCGGTTGAACTGGAAGCCCACCGCCGGCTGGAGCTTCTCGTCCGTCTGCTGATACGCCCGCGAGAGGTACTTGCCGGTCACGTCCTGGCGGTCCTGGACGCAGAGGATGAAGATCTCGGTGCGGCCGTCGGAGACCTTCTCCTCGCGGACGATCGGGTCGCCGGGCCGGGGGTTCGTCGGGTCGCCGCCGCGGATGCCGCTGGGGTTGTACTCGACCCGATACGAGGCGATCGACTTGAGATTGTGGGGCTCGGCCAGGGTCAGCGTGTCGGCCGTGTTGCGGACGATCGGGATCGCCAGGGTCTTGTCGGCGCCCCCCGCGTCCTTGCCGGTCAGCACGACCTCCACGCCGGCGTAGAGGTCGCGCTTCCAGCGCTGATTCGGGTCGGTGATCGTGACGTCGGTGAACTGGGGGTCGTTCCCGTTGGAGATCTCGCCCAGGCGGGCCCACTTGTAGCGGGCGGGGGGCTTGGCCAGGCCGCCGGGGCCCATGGCGCGGGCGATCGCCTCGGAGTCGTGCTTCTGGTTGGCGAGGATGCGGAACTCCAGCGAGCCCACGTCCGTCAGCATGTTCTTGATCTCTTCGACCTCCTCCGGGCTCGCCTTCGGGAGGATGATCTCCAGCCGGTTGTTGCCGATGTTGCGGATCGGCGTCTCCTTCACCCCCTGCGGGTCGGCGCGCTGCTTGAGCGCGGCGATCAGCTCCTCCATGTTGAAGTTGGGGGCCTGCTGGCTCTCCTTGGCGACCTCGTACACGAGGATCGTCCCCCCGGAGAGGTCGATGCCCAGCTTCAGCTTCTTCTCGGGGGGATACATGGCGATCAGGCCCAGGAGGGTCGATCCCACGATCAGGATGCTCTTCCAGTTCACTAGGTTCTTCATCGGCGTTCCTCAAGCCCCGCAGGCGGCGGCCGACCGCGGTCCCTGGTCGGCGGAAAATCGGGATTGGATCGGTGGATTCAGAGGCGGTCTCGGCCTACCGCACGCCTTCGCGGGCGGGCCGACGGTGATGCCATGCAAGGCGGTGCGGGCTGCCGAAGGCCTCCCGGGCGGGCCGACGGCGCGGCGGAGTTCGTGCTCGTCCCCCCCTTCATCCGGCCCTTCGGGCCTTCTTCCCCCGCCCGGGGGAAAGGACGTCGATCGCCCCAAAAAGGGGGGAGGGGACCTCGGCCGGGTCAGTCCGAGTTCGCCCCCGGGCCTTCCAGCACCCGCACGACGCTGGCGCGGGTGACGCTCATCTTGCCTTCGTCGATCCGCAGCCCCACGCGGTCCGAATTCGGGTCGATCGACACGACGGTCCCGTAGATCCCCCCGGCGGTGACCACCTTGTCGTTCTTCTTCAGGGCGTCGATCATCGCCCGCCGCTTCTTCTCCTGGTCCTTCTGGGGGAGGTAGATCATGAAGTAGAAGAGCAGGGGGATCGGCAGCAGGAAGATCAGCGTCGTCCAGTTGCTGGGCGGCGCGCCCGCGTCCTGGGCGAAGAGGGGGCCGATCGCTTCGAACAATCCTGGCATCATGGGGGTCCGATTAAGGCTGGCGTTTCGCGGGGGCCTTCGGCGCGGGGCGGGGCGGCACGGGGCCCGGCGGCGGCCGGATTTTCCTGCACTCTAACGCCTAGGGTCCCAGGGCTTCAAGCACTTCCAACCGCAACTGGACGAATCGACCGGCCCTTATCGCCTCGCGGGCCCTCCCCATGAGGCGGTGGAGATACGCCAGGTTGTGGATCGACGCCAAAATAGGCCCCAGCATCTCCTTGGCCAGGAACAGGTGCCGCAGGTAGGCCCGCGAGAACTTCGCGCAGGCGAGGCAGTCGCAGCCCTCCTCCAGCGGCCGGGGGTCGCGGGCGTGGGCCGCGTTGCGGAGCTTCACCTGGCCGCTCGCGGTGAAGCAGGTCGCGTTGCGGCCGTTGCGGGTGGGCATCACGCAGTCGAACATGTCGATCCCCGCCAGCACGGCGTCGAGCAGGTCCTGCGGCCGGCCCACGCCCATCAGGTAGCGCGGGCGGTCCTCCGGCAGGCGGTGGACCGAGACGTCGAGGGCGCGGCGGACCTCCTCGCGGCTCTCGCCCACGCTCACGCCGCCGACCGCGTAGCCGTCGAAGTCCATCGCGATCAGGGCCTCGGCGCAGCGGCCGCGGAGGTCCTCGTGCGAGCCCCCCTGGACGATGCCGAAGAGGGCCTGGTCGGGCCGCCGCTTCGCGTCCTTGCAGCGGGCGGCCCAGGCGATCGTGCGGTCGACGGCCTTCGCGATCTCGGGCTTGGCGGAGGGGAGGGGGGGGCACTGGTCGAGGCACATGGCGACGTCGGCGCCGAGGGCCTCCTGGATCGCCACGGCGCGCTCGGGGGTCAGCTCCAGGAGCCGGCCGTCGAGGTGGGAGCGGAACGTGGCCCCCTTGTCGGTGATCTTCGCCTTGTCGGCGAGGCTGAAGACCTGGAACCCGCCCGAGTCGGTGAGGATCGGGCCGTCCCAGGCCATGAAGCGGTGCAGGCCGCCGAGGGCGGCGACCGTCTCCTCGCCGGGGCGGAGGGCCAGGTGATACGTGTTGGCGAGGATCATCCGCGAGCCCACGCCGCGGAGCTGCTCCGGGGTCAGCCCCTTGACCGTCGCCTGGGTGCCGACCGGCATGAAGACGGGGGTCTCGACCGGGCCGTGGGGGGTGTGAAGGGTCCCCGCGCGGGCGGCGGAGCCGGCGTCGCGCGCCGTCGCGGTGAAGCGGACGGGGCGGACGCCGGGCGGGGTCGTCGACTCGGTCGTGGGGGGGGCGGCCCCTGGCGCGTGGGCGTCGGCGGCGGTGTCCGGGCTCACGGCGGGGTCAGTCGTTCTTGAGCTTCAGGCCGAGCGCGGCGAGCTTGTCGCGGACCTCGTTGAGCGAGGTGACGCCGAAGTTCTTGCACTCCAGCAGGTCGTCGCCCGACCGCTTGGCGAGGTCGCCGACGGTCTGGAGGTTGAGCTTGCTCATGCACTTGCGGGCCCGGACCGACAGGCTCAGCTCGCTGATCGGCTTGCTGAGCATGGCCTGCATCTCGGGGGAGACTTCCTGCGCCGGCTCGGCGCGGTGGTCGCCGGCGCCGTTCGGGCCGCCGCGTTCGGCACCTTCCAGGGCCATGCCCAGGCGGACCCCCTTGGAACGCATCATCTCCTTGATCTCGGCGAGCGAGGTCTCGCCGAAGTTCTTGGAGGCCAAAAGCGCCGCCTCGGTGGTCCGGGTGAGGTCGCCGAGCGTCCGGATGTTCATCTTGCGGAGGCAGTTGCGGCTGCGGACCGACAGTTCGAAGTCGGTGACGGGGATCTCCAGCAGCTGCTTGAGGACCGTGTAGCCCTTCTCGGCCTCCTCGTCGTAGTACATCCCCTTGCTGGCCTGGCAGTCCTTGACGAACAGCCGGGCGCGGGGGTGGTTGGGGTCGTACTCCAGGACGTGGCGGTAGCACTGCTCGGCGTCGCGGAACTTCATCTCGTCCTCGTACAGCACGCCCAGGTTGATCCAGGCGGCGAGCGGGACGGGGGGGCGCTCGGTGCAGCGCTTGTAGAAGTCGACCGCGGCGTCGTCGTTGCCGTACAGGTCGTTGATGTAGGCCAGCTCGAAGAGGGCGCCGTTGTGGTCGCGGTCCAGGCTCAGGGCCTTCTCCAGCTCGGCGGCGGCCAGCTCCAGCTCGCCTTCGGCGGCGAGCACGGCCCCCTGCTGGAAGTGGAACTCGGCCGACGAGCCGACCGACTTCTCCAGCCCGTGGAGGATCTTCTTGGCCTCGGCGATCTTGGCGGCGCCCTGCTCGAACCGGCCGTTGGACTCGTCGACCTTGCCCAGCCGCCGCAGCGCGCCGGCGCGGCGAAGCTCGGAGTTCTTGGCGTCGTAGCCGAGCTTGGCCGACTGCGCGAAGGCGTCGGCCGCCTCCTGGTACTTCTGGAGGTTCTCGTACGCCAGGCCCTGGAAGTACAGGGCCATGCCGAGGTCCCCGGCGCGGCGGAGCTGGTCCAGGCCGGCGGCGTAGCGGCCCAGCAGGACCTCGCCCACGCCCAGCCGCAGGTGGGCCTCGGGGTTGCCGCTCGGCTCCTTCTTCTCGCGGTCGCGGATCGTCCCCACGGCGTCGCGGAGGGTGCGGTAGCGGGAGGGGTCGCGGTTGAGCACCTCGCGCAGGTCGGCGACGGCCGAAACATCGAAGGGCGTGCGATCCATGATCGCGCGGACGTCCGTGGTCATCATCTCAGTCATCGCCGAATCATCTCCGTGTGCCGCCCGCATGCATCCAGGCCGACCGATCACCACCCGCGCGCGCCGGGCCGCGACGCCCAGGCCTCGGCGGGTGAATCCCAGATCGTAAGCAATTTCCCTTGACTTGTCAAAGTCCGGCGAAACGGCGAGCCGCCCGAAACCATGCGGCGCGGTCGGGATGCGGCCGGCTCACCCCTCAAAGGCCGGGCCGAGGGCCGAGCGGAGGCGGCCGATCATGACGGAGTCGCCCTGCGCCCGGAGGCGGGGGAGGGCCCGGCGCGCGTGCCGCGAGGCGGCGTCGGCGTCGCCGGCCGCGGCGTGGGCCAGGGCGAGGTCGGCCTCGATGTAGTCGAGCGAGACCCCGATCAGCGGCGACGCGTGCCGGAACGCCGAGAGCCGGCCGCGGGCCTCCTCCAGCAGGGCGACGGCCTCGCGGGGCCTCCCCTCGGCGCGGACGATCTGGCCCTCCAGCGCGAGGGCGAAGGGGACGACCACGTCGCTCAGGGCGTGCTCGCGGGCCTCCTCCAGCAGCTCCCGGGCCCGGCGGGGGTCGTCGCCGTGTCGGGCCTCGAACCGGGCCATGTCGAGCAGGATCGTCGGGTTGTCCGGGGCTAGCTCCAGGGCTCGCTCCATCGCGGCGCGGGCCTCCTCGAACCGTTGGGCGGCGCAAAGCACGTCGGGGAGGCGGCCGAGGTAGAGCCATTCGGGCATCACCTCGCCGTCGCCGTAAGGGGCAACCGCGGCGAGGCCCTCTTCCACCCTCCCGAGCCCCGCCAGCGCCCGCGCCCGCTGGAAGGCCAACTCCTCGGGCGGGACGTTCGATCCCTGAAGCTCGTCGACGAGCCGCAAGACTTCCTCCCAGCGTCCCCACGCCACGGCGTCGATCATCCGCTCGTAGCTTCCCGCCTCCCCTCGGAAGATCTGGGCCGCGGCCGCGAAGAGGGCGGGCGCGAGCAGGTAGGCCGTCGCGAGCCAGTCGACCCACGACCAGGGCCGCCCGTCCCATCGACGAAACGCCACCACGCCCAGGGCCAGCAGCATCGTCCATCGCCGGCCGCGATAGAGGTTCCTCGACAGGACCAGCAACCCCGCGATCGGCGCGGGCAGGTCGCGGAACCGGAGGTAGTCGCGCGGCGAGATCGCCCCGGCCACGTCGGCCTGCCGCGAGTAGAGGGCCCCCGCGTCGTCCGTGTGCAGGACGACCTCGTCGAGCCCCATCGCCTCGCGCGCGATCCGGACGGCCTCGTCGGTCGATCCCGCCTCGACGCTCTCGGTCACGGTCTTGCCCGTCGCGTCGCGACCGGTCAGCAGATACTCGGGCATGGCTCGTCGCGGCCCCTCCGGATCCGGTCGCGGTCCGGCCGGCGGCCCGAAGCGGGCGGCCCGTCGAGACGCGTCGCGGGAGAGGCTATCACGCAGGACCGCGCGTTGAAAGCGGCGTCCCTGTACAGCTCGTAGGCGCGTCGGGCCCGAGGCAGGATCTCGCCGCGAGAGCGGCGGACCTTCGTGTAGCCGGCTTGGCGATTTCTCCCGGATGCGACGACGCCTTCCGTTTTATCGGCCGCGCCGCCGGCCGCGGCCGGTCGAATCCGGCCGCGCGGGGGGGGGCGGCCCGGGAATCGCGGGAATGCCGACCCATGCGCGGCGTCGCCGACGCTATGCTCTAGATGAGGCGACGCGGGCCGTCAACCGCGTCCGACCGGCCGGGAAGACCACGTGCGGGAGCCTGCCTATGCGACTGCTCGGGCTGTTGGGGATCCTGGTCGCGACGGCGTCGGCCGCGCAGGCGGGGACGCACGTGACGACGTTCGGCGGCGGGCCGCCGTCGCACAACCAGATCTCGCTGGAGCGGAACGTCGCGTACTTCCGGCGGGTGCTCGCCGGGCTCGGCCTGGGGGGCGTGCGGCACGACATCTACTTCGGCGACGGCGGCGCGGGGAACACCGTCCAGCGGCGGCTCCCCGAGGGGGACGACCAGCGGCTGGCCAAGGCCCTGGGCCTGATCCTGTTCAACGACGCCGACGCCGACATGCGGTACTCCCGCGTGGACATCCCCGACCTCGTCGGCCCGTCGAGCGCCGCCAATCTCGACGCCTGGTTCGAGCAGGTCGGCCGCGCCTTGCCGCCGGGCGAGCGCCTCCTCTTCTACTTCACAGGCCACGGCGGCCCCGACCCGAAGGGGGGCGACAAGCCCCGGAACACCAACCTCGTCATGCCGGGCGAGCCCAACGCCTACCCGATGGAGCGGTTCGTCGGGCAGCTCGACGCGATGAGCCCGGACGTCGAGGTGACGCTGGTGATGGTCCAGTGCTACTCCGGCGGGTTCGCGAACGTCATCTACAACGAGGGGGACCCGGCCAGGGGGTTCGCCCGCCACCCCCGCGCCGGGTTCTTCTCGACGATCGCCTCGCGGACCGCCGCCGGCTGCACGCCCGACATCGCCGAGGAGGACTACCACGAGTTCTCCACGTCGTTCTTCGAGGCCCTGGCCGGCGAGACCCGCACCGGCCGCGCCGTGACCCGCCCCGACTTCGACGGCGACGGCCGGACCTCGTACGCCGAGGCCTTCGCCCACGTTTTGCTCAGCTCCGACACCATCGACCTCCCCACCACGACCTCGGACCGGCTGCTCCGCGACAAGAGCCGGTTCGCCCGCGCCGAGGACGGCCCCGCGCAGGGCCTGCTCCCCCAGGACGCGCCGTGGTCCACCGTGATCGCCGCCGCGTCGCCCCCGGAGCGCGCGGCGCTGGAGGGGCTTTCGCAGCTCCTCGGCCTCGACGGCGAGGACCGGCTGACCCGGGCCCGCGCCAAGGCCAAGGCGATCGACCCCAGCCGCAACACCGGCCGGGGGCGCGGCCGCAACCAGCCCCGCGACCGCCCCGAAGCCGCCCAGGCCGAGCCCGAGCCCGAATCGTTCGACCGCGAGCCGACCGCCCAGGCCCCGACGGAAGGGGGCCGCCGGGGCGGGCCCGGTCCCGCCGCCGGACGCCTCCGCTCCGCCCTGGCCGACCGCTGGCCCGAGCTGACCGTGCCGCTGCACCCCGACGCCCCCCGGATCCTGGCCGAGCAGGGGGGCGAGATCCGCCGGTTCCTCGAAGCCCAGCCCGACTACCGGGCGTTCGCCGGACGGCTCGCCCGCCGCCCCGCCCCGGGCCCCGACGACCCCGAGCGGCGTTGGGTCAAGTACCAGCGCCTGCTCGACCGCGCCGACAGCGTGATCCTCGGCGCCAACCTCGCCCGGATCAACGACCCCGAGGCCCTCGGCGTCTTCCGCCGCCTGGTCGAGCTGGAAGCCCGCACCCTCGGCCCGGACCGCCCCCCCATCGCCGAAGGCCGCCCCGCCGCCCCCACCCCGCCGCCGGCCGGCTCCTGAGCGATCGACGGGCCGAACGGAAGGCCGATGCGACCACGCCTTTCGCCCGCCTTTTTGCCGGAGATAGAGGGATTTATCTCCGGCAAAGCGAGCGTCCCAGAACCCGACGCGGTCGGCCGGTATCGAGATTTTGATTTCGAGACGTGTTGCGACCTCGGCGTTCGGTGCCGTTGAGCCGGTAAGACGGAGGTGTCGCAGAACCGGGCGTTTTTGAGTCAGCCTCGTGGCAGGCATGGAGGGTCAAGAATCGGGCGGCGGGGCGTCCTTGCCGCTCGAATGCCTCGCAGGTCCAATGGACACGTTCAAGGGTGGGCTGGGCTACTTGGGCGGTCCCTTGGACTGGCCCGGGTTACCGGGCATGGCATGGCACATACCGGAGCAACGGTCGATGGACGCCGGCGAACTGATGGCCAAGCTCGACAAGATTCGCTTCTTCGAGGCCTATACCCCCGAGGCGGAGAAGAAGGCCCGGGCCCGCGTCCTCAAGCAGTACAAGGAGGGGCTCGCGGGCGAGTCGCGTAAGTATTTCGAGCGGTTCCCCGGGTTCGCGTTGTGTTTCCTCGGCGTCGACATGGAGCTGGACGGGGCCGAGGACCTCAAGCTCGTCCTCAAGCAGTTCGCGGCCGACACGTTCGGGCTGTTCAAGCCGACGCACGTGAAGGCAGTCCGCGACCGGGACAAGGACGTCACGCGGTTGGAGTTCCGCGTCGACGGGGTGCCGTACAAGGCGGAGGCGGGATATGAAGGCTGGGTGCCCGACGAGGTTTTTCAGGTCATCGTGAAGGCGTTCAAGACGCACTGCAACAAGCTCGGCTTCCACGCGGTCATCTTCCCGGAGTTCAGCCAGGAGGCGACCATGACCGTCTGCACCGCCCGGGCCTTCAAGGCGGCGGTGAAGGCCGGGCTGCTACCCGCGGATTACCATCAGGCGTACGACCCGTCCGAGTACGGCGAGGCCGCGTCCGAGGAGGCGTGACCCAACACGACTGACTCGCGGGGGTCGCTCGGGGGCGGACGCTCACGACTCGGGAGTGAGGACGCATGAGCTGGCAAGTGGTGCCGCTGAAGGTCGACTGGCAGAAGTTCTTGCGGTCCTTCCCCAAGCCCGACTGTTGGGCCGAGGGGACCACCTCCCGATTGACCCGCGACGACTCGGGGCAGCAGGACGCGTGGGTCGAGTGCTACGCAGCCATGAGGAAGCACTTACCCGAGGAGACGGTCTTCGCCGTCGACTGGCTCGTGCAGGCGACGACCCTGGACTCGCTGCCGAAATGGAAGGGCTTCAAGCTGCCCGTCTGGTACAAGCCGCATCGGGCGTTCGACCCGGAGGACTACCAGGGGCCGGGCAGTGGATGCGAGCCGGTCCCGCTGATGAGCCCGGGCAACGTCGTGGACATGCTCCACTGCCTGCGGCTGCGGGAGCCCGAGCGGGTCACGGAGGACGTGCAGGTCGCGTGGGCACGCCTGACGGACAAGGGGTGGGTGAATGACGCCTTCGAGGACGCGGGGCGGTTCCTCGCCCACTTCGGCGAGTGGCGTGCGGTCTTCGAGGAAGTGGAATCGGAGAAAGCCGGGTACGCCTTGGACTTCGCCTGAGCTTCTGGATGGTCGGTCGGCACCGACGAAAATGCAGGCGGAACGACAGCTCAGGGAAGGCGTCAGACCATGCAGAGAACGCACTCGACCTACGTGGCTGCCTGGCGAATATTGAAGCACGTTCCACGGCGTTGCGTCTCAAAAACGAGCGTTCTTGAGACAGGACGAGCGAACGCAACATAAAGGCCATTCCGACGACGGAAGTCCCCGTCCATCGAAGTCGGATCATCTCCGGGAGAACCCGGCGGCCGCTTCCGGTCGCCGCGTCGCCTTGAGGGTTCCCACGGGCCCGGATCACGCGTCGGGTCGTGACCGCCCCGCCCGCCGACGGCCGGTCCCCCCGGCCCTCCGGCGGCTTCCGCGCGCCGCCCGCTCATCCGGCCTGCGGCCGCTTTCCGCCGCGAAACGACGAGGCGCGGCAGGGACCGGCCCTGTCGAGCGGGGGTTGCGGCGGGACGGGCGCGGGCGGACAATCCATCGAGGATTCCATCGTCGAGTCGAACCGGAGAGGGGGCGTTCATGCGGGCCTGGGCCTGGGGGATCGTCGCGGCGGCGGGGTTCGGGCTGATGGTCGGGACGTATCAGCGGCGGATGGCGGTCGACCCGTCGGCACCCTGGGGCTCGGCGATGCTGGCGATCGGCGAGGGGGGGGCCGAGGCCGCGCCCGAGGGGGCCTCGGCGCTGGGGACGCGGGTCGTCTTGCTGCCGCTGTCGGGGACCGCCGCGGGGTTCACGCAGGCGATGGCGGCCGACGACCCCAGGGCGGCCTCGCGGTTCGCGGCCCTCGTCGCGCCCAAGCTGATCGGGCTCCCCCCCGGCGAGTTCGCCGCGCTGAGCCCCTGGCTGCGCTCGGGGCGGCTTCCCGAGGCCGACGCCGACGAGGTCCTCGCCGGCGCGGAGGCGGACGAGGGCGACCTGACCGTCGGCGACCGGCGATTCCGGGTCGTCGGGAAGCTCAAGCCGGACGTCGCGCTCTTCGCCTCGTCCTACCTCGTCCCGTCGGACGCGAAGCTCGACGAGGCGCCCGCCGGGCCGGATGTGGAATCGCTCGAAGCGACCTTGCTGCGCGCGCCCGACGCGAAGGCCGGCGGTGCCGGGCTGGGCGAGCGGATCCTGGCCGCGTATCCCAGGGATCGGTTCCAGCTCGTCACCCCCCGGCTCCGGCCCGACGGGTCGACGTTCCTCCTCTACCTGTCCGGCCAGGCGCTGTTCCTGCTGGGGGGCTCCGGGCTCTTGATCGCCCTCTACCGTCGGCTGGCGGAGCGGTCGACCTCGACGCTGTTCGCGCCCGCCCTGCGCGAGATCGCCGGCAGGCCCCGGCTGATCTGGGGGCTGCACCTGGCGTACTTCGGCCTGTACGTCCTGGGCTCGCTGGCGGCGTACGGCCTGCCGGAGCTGAACGCGTACCTGATGTCGATCGTGTCGTCGGAGTTGGGGAGCGGGGGCAAGGGGCCGCTGGCCGTCGCGGGGCAGGCGTATCGCACCGGGTCCATCCCGTACGCCGCGGTCGTGACGTTCCTGGTGAACTTCCCGCTCGGCTCGCTGGCGGCGATCACGCTGCCGTCGCTGATCGTGCCGGGCTCGGGCGTCTTGCTGTCGCTCTTCCGCGCCTCGACCTGGGGCCTCCTCCTGGGCCCGACCGAGTCCCTGCTGGCTCGCCGGATGATCCCCCACTCCGGGACGCTGCTCCTGGAAGGCGAGGGCTACATCCTGGCCACGTTCTTCGCCCTGCTCGTGCCGATCTACCTGTTCGGCCGGGGCCCGGTCCGCGAAGTCTCCCGCCCGCCGGCCGAGGATGACCTGGCGTTCGGCGACGCGCCGGCGCCGGCCGTCCCGGCCCCTGAGCAGACCCCCGAACCGACCGGCCCCCAGGGCTTCGTCCGCCGATACCTCGGGGCCCTCGCCATCAACGTGAGGGGCAACGCCCTCGTCGCGATCGTCCTGGCCGTCGCCGCCGTCTACGAGGCGTACGAGGTCATCCGCATGGCGGGGTTCTGATCACTCGTCCATAATGATGACCAGCTGGGCGCATGGGTAGGGCGAGAACGGCTCGCCGTCCACGTGCACCGGCGCGGTGGTGATCACGACGGTCTCGCCCGGGGCCGTCGGGGGTGCGCGGTGGCCGTGCGTCGTCATCCCTCCCCTTTCCATGCGATCTCGAAAAGGGAGAAGCATGACCGAGGTAATGCCGCCCGGCTCGCAGCCGTTACAGCTCGTCGCCAGCGCGGCCCATAACTCGCGACCGAACAGGACGCCGGCGAAGCGCCCGTCCGGCGGCCGAATCTGGATGACCAAGGTCACGGGCCCGTCTTCCTTCTTCCGGAAGGACTGGGATTCGACGATTCGGGGAGGGGCGTCGGCCGCCGTCAGTTCGCGGAAGACCACGCGGAACCGCGTCCCGGCAGGCCCCTGCAGCTGGTATTTCCACAGGTGGACCCCGGCGGCCCGGACGAGGTCGTCGACGTCGAGGGCGGCTGTCTTGAGCGAGCGGGCGACGGTCGGCGGCTCGGGCTCGGGCTCGGGAGCGGGAGCGGGCTCGGGGGCGGCTACGGGCGCGGGAGGGGGATCGGGGGGCCTGTTCGACAGGGCCGCGACGACGCCGCCGACGGCGAGCAGGACGCCCAGGCCCGCCGCGAGGGGCTTCCAGGTCGAGGACGACATGATTCGCATCGCCTTTCGTGAGAGCGACAGGATGGAAGCCGGGATCGGCCCGGAGGAGGTCGCGAGCCGCGTCGCGGACTGGATGAGGGCGGCCGAGAGCGGTTCGCCCGCGCGGAGGATCGCCAGGGAGCCGAGGGCCTCGACGCCCCCCCGGCGCAGGAGCCGCTCGCGGAGGCGTTCGCGGCCCCGCGCGAGGCGGCTCTTGACGGTCCCCGGCGGGCAGTGGAGGGCGAGGGCGGCCTGATCGTGGGTCATCCCCTGGAGGTCGCAGAGGACGACCGCAGCGCGGTAGCGGTCGGGCAGGGCGGCGACGGCCTCGTGGAGCGCGGGCGCGAGGTCGACGGCTTCCGGTCCATCCCCGGATCGGGCCGAGGCCTCGCCGGCGGCGCGTTCGTGGCGGAGCCGGCGGGCGGCGTCGGCCCGGGCGTGCGCGGCGACGCGGCGGGCCACGCCGAACAGCCAGGGGCCGAGCGAGCCCCGGACGCGGAGGCCCGGAGCGCGGCGGGCGAGGACCAGGAACGTCGCCTGGAAGGCGTCGTCGGCCGCGTGCCGGTCGCGCAGGACGCCCCGGCCGACGCGCAGGACCATCGGCCCGTGCCGCTCCACGAGCGCCTCGAACGCCGCCTCGGCCGACTCGCCCCCGCCGGCGACGAACCGCGCGAGCAGCTCGCCGTCGGTCAGGCCGAGCCCGCCCCCGCCGCCGAAGATCGCCCGCAGGTGCCGCCCCGCAACCGTCCCGTCGTCCGCCATCCGATCGCCCCCTCGCGCCTTCGATGCCTGGATTGCCCGGACCGGGCCCGATCGTTCCAACATTCTCGAAGATCGCGCGGGATTCCCCCAGGCGGTCGGACGCGCAGGCCCGAGGGATTCTCAAATCGGGCCCGATCGGGCAGGATGGAGGGGCGTCCGGGCGAGGGGCCCGCGGGCGGCTCCACTGGGACGATCCGAGATCCAGACGGCCTCCTTGCTGGTCTTCCCCCTCATCCGGCCCTTCGGGCCACCTTCCCTCAGGGGGAAGGACGTCGTGGTCCGCTCTCGACCCAGGATCGGAATCCATCGCGTCATGGCCCGTCGTCGCACGCCTCGTCGCCCGAGCCGACCTTCGCCCGCGCCTCGCGTCGAGGCGGCCTCGCGGTCGTCGGCCTTGACGGCGAGGCGCGTCGGCTTCGCGTTCGCGGCCGTGCTGGCGCTCGTCGCGATCTTCCTGGCGACCCGGCCGGAGGGGATCGACGCGGTCCGCAGGCGGGCCGAGGCGGCCTCGGCGCGGAAGGACTGGGGGGAGGCGCTGACGCTCTGGCGGCGGGTGAACGCCTCGCCCTCGGCGACGGCGGCGACCCGGCTGGAGGAAGGCCGGGCCTGCCTGGCGCTCGGCCGGGCCGCGCAGGGGGAGGCCGCGTTGCGGGAGGCGACGGCGGCCGACCCGAAGCTCGCGAAGGCCTGGGCGCTGCGGCTGGAGATCCTCCGGGTGGAGGACCGCTGGTTCGACGCCTCGGCCGTCGGCTGGGAGGCGTTCGAGGCGGTCGCGCCGGAGGACCGCGCGGCGGTGCTCCGCGAGCTGACCCTGGCCGCCATCTCCGACCTCCCCGACGACCTGGCGCGCGACGCCCTGAAGAAGTGGATCGCGGCCGACCCCGAGGACGTGGAGGCCGAGGCCGCCCTCCAGCGTCGGATCGGCGCCGACCCGAGGTCCGACGACCCCGACCGGCCGACCCGGCTCGCCCGATTGGAGGAGCTGGTCGCGAGGCATTCCGGGAGCCCCTCGGCGCGCGAGGCGCTGGCGACGCTGCTGGCCGACGGCGGCGACGTGGAGCGGGGCCGCGAGGTGCTCGACGCCTGGCCCGAACCGGCGCGCGACGGCCGATACGACCGGCTGGTCGGCCGCTGGAAGCTGGAATACGACGCCCGCCCCGAGGAGGCCGTCGGCCCCCTCGCGCGGGCGATCGAGGCGGCCCCGCACGACTGGCGGACGCACTACCGCCTGGCTCGGGCCCTGACGATCCTGGGCCGTCGCGAGGAGGCGGCGAAGGAGGCGAAGGCGACCGCGAGGATCCGCGAGGCGCTCGACCCGATGACGCTCGGCCCGGCGCTGGAGGACGCGTTCGCGAAGGTCGACCGCCCCTCGGCGCGGGCGACGATCGCCGACGCCTGCGCCCGGGTCGGCCTGGATCGGCTGGCCCGGGCGTGGCGTGAGCTGCCGGCGGCGCCGCCGGCGCCGGCTCAGACCTCGACGGGGGCGGCCGGGACGAGCCGGCCGATGCCGTAGTAGGTGAAGCCCATCTCGACCATGCGCTCGGGGTCGAAGACGTTGCGGCCGTCGAAGACGACGGGGCGGGCGAGGAGCCGCTTGATGACCTCGAAGTCGGGGTTGCGGAACTCGTTCCACTCGGTGGCGATCACCAGGGCGTCGGCGCCTTCGAGGGCCCCGTAGGGGCGGTCGCAGTAGGCGATCTTGTCGCCGTAGATCGCCCGGACGTTGGGGATGGCCTCGGGGTCGTGGACCCGGACGTTGGCCCCGGCGGCGAGCAGGGCGTCGACCAGGACGAGGGCCGGGGCCTCGCGGATGTCGTCGGTGCGGGGCTTGAAGGCCAGGCCCCAGACGCCGATCGTCTTGCCGGCCAGGTCGCCGTGGAAGTGCTCGGTCACCTTGCGGACGAGGACCTGCTTCTGGGCCTCGTTGACCTCGTCGACCGCGAGCATCATCCGGGGCTCCAGGCCCCGGGTCTGGGCCATGTGGACGACCGCGCGGATGTCCTTCGGGAAGCAGCTGCCGCCGTAGCCGACGCCCGGGTGCAGGAAGTGGAAGCCGATGCGCTGGTCGTGGCCGATGCCGCGGCGGACGTCGTTGACGTCGGCCTGGTAGGCCTCGCAGAGGTTGGCCATCTCGTTGATGAAGCTGATCTTGGTGGCCAGCAGGCAGTTGGCGACGTACTTGGTCATCTCGGCCGACTCCGGCGACATGACCAAAAACGGCCGGTCGGTGCGGAGGAAAGGCGCGTACAGCTCGTGCAGGGTCTCGGCGACCTCGGGTCGGCGGACGCCGACGACGACGCGGTCGGGCTTGTTGAAGTCCTCGATCGCGGCGCCTTCCTTGAGGAACTCGGGGTTGTTGGCGACGTCGAACGGGACCTTGGCGTGCTCCTTCATCAGCCGGGCCAGCTCGGCGTTGGTGCCGACGGGGACCGTGCTCTTGATGACGATCACCTTGGGGCCGTTGAGCGCGGCGGCCAGCTGGCGGCCGACGGCCCAGACGCCCGAGAGGTCGGCGCCGCCGTCGTCCCCCTGGGGGGTGCCGACGGCGATGAAGACGATCTCGGCCTCGGCGACGCCCGAGGCCAGGTCGGTCGAGAACTTGAGCCGGCCGTCGCGGTAGTTGCGGTGGACCAGCTCGGCGAGGCCGGGCTCGTAGATCGGGATGCGGCCCTGCTTCAGACCCTCGATCTTGTCCTCGAGCTTGTCGATGCAGACGACGTCGTTGCCGCTCTCGGCCAGGCAGGTCCCCTGGACCAGCCCGACGTATCCCGTTCCGATGACTGCGATTTTCACGGGGCCTCTCTCGTTTTTGGGGGATCGTCTCGGCGACCGGGGGGAGGGCGGGGCCGATCGCGCCGGACGTGGGGAGGGCGGGGCCGCTCCGCGGCGCCGCCCCGCGACGCGCCGGGGCGTCGCAGGGGCCTATTATGGAAACGTAGCTCCGGTTCCGCAAGTTCGACGGACCCGCGGGGCGGTCACGCCACGCCCCCGTTACGGGCGTTCCACGACGCGGTGACCCGCGAGCACTTCCGCTTCAGCAGCTCGGTGTAGACCTTGCGGTAGGCCTTGCGGGCCAGGAAGGCCGGGTCCCTCGGGAACCGGACCTGGACCAGCGGGCCGTGGCCCAGCAGCCAGTCGTGATACTCCGGCAGCTCCCCCCGGATCCTCGCCATGAACCGGGGCCAGTGCTCCGGGTCGCGCGAGCGGCTGTAGTGCACCAGCCGGGCGTCGGGGACGAGGGGAGCCGCGCCGGGGCCTTCCAGCATCCCCTGGTAGAGCATGTGGTGCTCCTGCCGCGACAGCTCCCGGAACCGCAGCCCCAGCTTGACCATGGCCAGCATCACCGCGTTCTGCTCGTTGTGCCAGAACACGTTGTCATAATAAGCGACGCCCGCCTCGATCATCCGGCGGGTGAAGTCGGCGTAGACCTCGGAGAAGCCCAGGCCGCGGCGGAAGGCGAAGACCCCGGCGCAGAACGCGATCCGCTGGCGGGGGCTGGGGCCGTCGGCCAGGAGCCAGGGGACGGCGTCCCAGTCGACCCCGACCGCGTCGCAGGCGCGCCGCCAGTAGCCCAGGAACCGCTCGGTCCCCGACCCCGGCTCGCGGATCGCCGGCGCCACCGGCTCGCGGCGGGCGGCGAGTTCGGCCCCGTTCGGCAGCCCCAGCTCGGAGAGCGGGCGCAGGACCAGGACGTCGCTGTCCAGCCAGATCACCACCGGCGTCGTCGCCAGCCGGTCCGCCAGCCGCACGGCCACGACCTTGTTGTACCAGTTGTACCAGGTCATCTCGTTCTCGCGCGAGGCGTCGTGCAGCTCCACGCCGTACGACTCCAGCCCGGCCAGCGTCGCCGGCGACAGCCGGCGGTCGCGGCGCGGCAGGACCGCCAGCACCCGCGACTGGCCGATCGGCCCCCCCCAGCGCCGGAGCGACTCCAGCATCAGGAGCGACTCGCTCTCCAGCCGCCCCGCCTCGATGCAGAACACGATGGTGGCCCGGTCGGAGGTGGGCTCCGCGATCGTCGACATGGACCCGTCCCGCAGCGAAGGAATCGGAATCAATCGCCGGGCGCCCCGGGCCCGACGGCCCCTCGCCGCGGGCGGCGCGCCGGCCCGGGATCAGCCTAGCAGCCGGGGCCTCGCGCTTGAAATACGAAATCGGGCCGGGAGCCGCCCCGCGGACGACGCCCCCCGCCGGGCGACGTCTCGCGGGCCGGCGGGGCAGGCGTTAGAATGGGTCGCCCGCCGCCCGGCCCGCGCGCGGCGGCGCGACGGGAAGCGGAGCGAAGATCGGGCCGCCGGCGGGCGAAGATGCGGGCCGATTCGATTCGGGACGAAGGCCGGCGCGGCGCCGGACCCAGGGCGAGACGGGAGTCGACAGTGGCATTGCTCGTGCAGAAGTTCGGCGGGACGAGCGTCGCCGATTCGGACAAGATCCTGGCCGCCGCCCGGCGGGCCATCCAGGCGCATCAGCGGGGGGACCAGGTCCTGGTCGTCGTCTCGGCCCGCGGCCACACGACCGACGAGCTCGTCGCCCTGGCGCGCGAGATCAACGACCGCCCCCCGGCGCGCGAGATGGACATGCTCCTCTCCACCGGCGAGCAGGTCAGCGTGGCCCTCATGGCGATGGCCGTGGAGGCCCTGGGCGTCCCCGCCATCAGCTTCACCGGCGCCCAGATCGGCCTGGTGACGGACAGCTTCCACGCCAAGGCCCGGATCCGCAACATCTCCACCGAGCGGATGCAGGCGGCGCTCGACGAGGGCCGGATCGTCATCGTCGCCGGCTTCCAGGGGGTGGACGAGAACTACAACATCACCACCCTGGGCCGGGGCGGGTCCGACACCACGGCCGTCGCCCTGGCCGCCGTCCTCGGCGCGTCGGCCTGCGAGATCTACACCGACGTCGACGGCGTCTACACCACCGACCCCCGGATCGTCCCCGAGGCCCGCAAGATCGACCGGATCAGCTACGACGAGATGCTGGAGCTGGCCAGCCTCGGCGCCGGCGTGATGCACTCGCGGTCGATCGAGTTCGCCAAGAAGTACGGCGTGCCGATCCACGTCCGCAGCAGCTTCTCCGACGCCCCCGGCACCTGGATCGTCGCCGAGTCCGACGCCCGCCGCCTGGGCGTCGCCGTCACCGGCGCGGCGCTCGCGAAGGACGAGGCCCGGATCACCATCCACGGCGTCCCCGACCGCCCGGGCGTCGTCCACACGATCTTCCACACGATCTCGAAGGCCGCGATCGTCGTCGACATGATCGTCCAGAACGTCGCCGTCGAGGGCCTCGCCGAGGTCAGCTTCACCGTCGCCAAGGGGGACCTGCCGGACGTCCTCTCGGCCGCCGAGGCCGCCGCCGCGGCCGTCGGCGCGGCGGGCGTGGCCCACGACGCCGACGTCGCCAAGGTCTCGGTCGTCGGCCTGGGTATGCGCACCCACACCGGCGTCGCCACCACGATGTTCGAGGCCCTCGCCGACGAGGGGATCAACATCCAGATGATCACCACCAGCGAGATCAAGATCAGCGTCCTGGTCGAGCGCCCGAAGGCCGCCGCCGCCCTCCGCGCCGTGCACAAGGCGTTCCTGCTGGAGATGGTCCACGCCCAGGCCCCGGAGCCCTTCTTCCCCACCCCGTCGACCGGCCGGGCCATGAAGCTCGTCCCGCTGGCCGACCCGACCGCCGACCCCGCGCTGCCGCAGGGGATGGAAGACCTCGTGATCGCCGGCGTCGACCTGGACGAGACCCAGGCCAACGTCGCGCTCTTCGGCGTCCCCGACGAGCCCGGCTACGCCGCCAGGGTCTTCCGCGCCATCGGCGACGCCGGCGTCTTCGTCGACATGATCGTCCAGAACGTCAGCCTGGCCGGCAAGACCGACCTCTCGTTCACCGTCCCCCGCGAGTCCGCCGACCGCGCCGCCGAGGCCGTCCGCCCGTTCGCCGGCGGGTCCGTCGACGTCGAGCCCCGCCTGGCGAAGCTCGCCGTCTCCGGCGTCGGCATGCGGACCCACACCGGCGTCGCCACCGCCATGTTCCGCGCCCTGGCCGACGCCTCGATCAACATCAAGCTCATCAACACCAGCGAGGTCCGCATCAACGTCGGCGCCGACGCCGCCGGCGGCAAGCTCGCCCTGGCGAGCCTCCGCAAGGCCTTCGCGCTGGACGAAGAATGACGGACGCGGCGACGGCCGGGGTCCGCCCGGGGATCCCGGCCGGCTCTCGGGTGAATCGCTCGCGGTCGCAGGCATTCCTGATGCAGACTCCAACGCCTCCCCGCACCCAGGAGCCCCGCGCATGGCCTTCCGACCGCTCGTCGCCCTCCTCGCCCTGACGGCCGCCTTCACCTGTCGGCCCGGCCTGGCGATGCAGGAGCCGGCCCCGGAGACGAAGCCCGCCGAAGTCGGGGCGGATCGGCCCCTCGCGGAGCGGTTCCGGGACCTGAAGCGGAAGATCCAGGAGCGATCCCGGGCGCAGTCCGCCGAACTCGCCGAACTCCGGCGCGCGGGGGCGGCGGGGGGCTCGCCCGAGATCCGGAAGTCCATCGAGCGGGCCCGGCGGGATCACGGTGCCATCCGCGACGAGGTCGCGGCCCTGATCAAGGCGCATCCGGACGACCCGGCGGCGTTCGACGGCCTGCTCCTGATCGGCGCCGAGCTGGACGACGACCTGGCGGCCTTCGTGGAGGATCGCTACCTGGGCGACCCTCGCATCGCGACGCTCTGCCCGCTGCTGCGGCATTCG
The DNA here is from genome assembly GCF_011064595.1 of Paludisphaera soli. Classification (GTDB taxonomy): domain Bacteria; phylum Planctomycetota; class Planctomycetia; order Isosphaerales; family Isosphaeraceae; genus Paludisphaera; species Paludisphaera soli. The sequence continues at coordinate 48,652 of NZ_JAALJI010000005.1, forward strand.
CGGCGCGAGTCGAGCCGGCGGCTTTTGGAGAAGATCGCCGCGGAGGGCCCGGACGGCCGCTCGCGCGCCCAGGCGGCCTACGCCCTCGCCGAGTCGCACCTGGCCCGCGCGAAAGGGCCCGACGCCTCGGGCCGCGATCGCGCCATGGACGAGGCCAAACGCCACTTCGAGCGGATCGTCGCGGACCATCCCGAGGAGCGGTCGCTCGAAGGCTCGTACCGGCTGGCCGACCGCGCGAAAGGCGCCCTGGCCTGGATCGCCAACGCCCCGAGCCTGCAGGTCGGGCGGGTCGCGCCCGCGATCGTCGGCGAACTCCTGGACGGCGGCCGCTTCGACCTGGCCGACCATCGCGGCAAGGTCGTGGCCCTGGTCTTCTGGGGGACCTGGTGCCAGCCCTGCATGGCGATGGTCCCCCATGAGCGCGAGCTGGTCGCCCGCATGAAGGGCCGGCCGTTCGCCTTCATCGGCGTCGACGCCGACCGCCCCGAGGACCGCGAGAAGGCCCTGCAGACGACCCGCGACGAGAAGATGGACTGGCCCTCGCTCTGGGACGGCGGCTTCGACGGCCCCATCCAGGCCCGCTACAACGTCGACCACTACCCGACCGTCTACGTCCTCGACGCCCGCGGCGTCATCCGCTTCGTCGACCCCCGCGGCGACGACCTGGACCGCGCCGTGGAAAGGCTCCTCGCCGAGATCGAGCCGGCGCCGGCCTCACCTTGAAAGAGGGGTCCGCCGACCGCGAGGACTTTCCGACGTACCGGGCCGGGGCCGAGATCCGGTACAATCGCCGCATCGAGCATCTTCATTCGACGGCTTCACAGGCCGAGGCCGCCCCGGGCCGCTCGCCCGGGATCACGCCCCGGTCGCCCGAACAAGCAGGTGGGATTCGCATGGGACGGATCTTCGAGAAGCGCAAGGCTTCGATCTTCAAGACTTCCGCTCAGAAGTCCAAGCTCTTTTCCAAGTACGGCCGGCAGCTGTACATGGCCGCCAAGAACGGCGTGCCCGACCCCGACGCCAACCCGGCCCTGCGCGCCATGGTCGAGAAGGCCAAGCGCGAGAACGTCGCCAGCCACGTGATCGAAAAGGCGATCCAGAAAGCGGCCGGCGCGGGGGGCGAGGACTTCCAGCCCGCGCGCTACGAGGGTTTCGGCCCCGGCGGCTCCCTGCTCATCGTCGACTGCCTGACCGACAACAACACCCGGACCATCTCCGACGTCCGCAACTGCTTCAACAAGACGAACTCCAAGCTGTCCGCCAACGGCTCCGTGGTCATGTCCTTCGACCACCTGGCGGTCCTCTCCTTCCCCGGCGACGACGAGGAGAAGGTCATCGAGGCCCTGTTCGCCGCCGACGTCGCCGTCGAGGAGGTCGAGTGCAAGGACGGCACCACCACCGTCTTCGCCCCCCCCGCCGAGTTCTTCAAGGCCAAGACCGCCCTCCTGGAAGCGTTCCCCGGCCTGGAGTTCGAGGTCCAGGAGATCACCTTCCTCCCCCAGTCCAGCAAGACCCTCGCCGGCGACGACCTGGTCGTCTTCGAGAAGCTCATGAATATGCTGCACGACTGCGACGACGTGCAGGAGATTTACCATAACGTCGAGCTGGCGGGCGAATCCGAGTCGTGACGGATTCGCGACCCTCTCGTCCTCGGTCCTCCGACGGCCTGGCAACAGAGACCTATCGTTCACCGTCCCTCGCGAGAGCGCCGACCACGCCGCGGCCGCCGTCCGCCCGCTCGCCGGCGGCCAGATCGCCGTCGAGCCGAACCTGGCCAAGCTGGCCGTCTCGGGCGTCGGCATGCGGACCCACACCGGCGTCGCCACCGCCATGTTCCGCGCCCTGGCCGACGCCTCCATCAACATCAAGCTCATCAACACCAGCGAGGTCCGCATCAACGTCGGCGCCGACGCCGCCGGCGGCCGACTCGCCCTGCAAAGCCTCCGCGAGGCCTTCGCCCTCGACGGGGGCGGTGGGGCGGGGATCGTTCGAGGGGCCCGAGACGCCCCGGCGCACGGCCGGGGCCGGGTCTCGACATCCTCCCCGACCCACAGGGGACCGCCGCGACCGCCATCACGATCCGGGAGGCGCAGGCGCGGCCGACGCCGGCGATCCGCGACTCGCCCGGGCGGCGGTCAGGTCGCTCGACTGAGTGCCGTCTCGACCGCGGCGACGGATCGATCGAGCGCCTGGGCCAGGGTCTCGCCGAACCGCGAGCCGTCGGCCCCCGCCGTGGCGGCCGCCAGACGGGCCGCGAATCCGAGGTGGTAGTCCGTGAGCCAATCCGGGTGCGGGTCAGGGATGGGGATCGGCGGCCACCACGGCGGAAACTTCGGCGGCCTCGGGGGAGTGGGGCACCAGTCCTCCAGGTCGCGCAACGCGACCCCGAGGTCCTGCCCGAACCGCTCGGTCAACCAGACGTTGCGGATGAACTCGGACGCGATCGCGGCGCCCAGCTCGTGCGGCGGCAGCGGTTGGGGGTTGAGCGACACCCTGGAGAGGTAGCTGAGCGGCCCCTGGGGGATGATGTCGTAGATGGCGGGATTGCGACGCCCGAGGATCGCGAGAAGCCGGCCGTCGATGGAAAGGCGTCTCCTCTTCCTGGCGGCCTGTTGCTGGGTTGCTTCTTCCATCCGAAACTCCTGTGGGACGATTCCCGATGCGGGGTCGGCACCTGACGACTCGGCCGATCAAACGGAAGACCGGTATCCAAGCCGCCGCCATTCGCAGCGCCAGGACGAAGCAGCGCGTTCGACGACGCGCATCCACGATGATGAGCCCGGCTCGACCCGCGGCGCGGGTCGATTGGATCCCCGCCGAGGCGCGACCGTCGAGATCGAAGAAACGAGGCGCGATCAGCGACCGAGAAGGTGCGCGGCGCCCGCGCCTGAGTGCAGACCGACGCCCAGCGTCAAGGAGACGGCCGAATCCTCGCGTGAGAAGTGGCGATCTTGATGTGGATTCTCGCTGCGACCATGATCATTCACAACAAGTCGGCCTGGTTCAAGACAAATCAGGAACGAGACTGGAATTAATCGGCGCTTGCAGCCGAATTTTGAGCTTTGATGAATTCCAGGGCGAGCCCGGCTTCCTTCAATCCTTCCCATCTCGCGGCGGCCGGGCGGGACGGCTTCGCCTCGGGGAACATCCGCTCGCGGTCAAGGACGCCCTCGGCGATCGGCCGCCGCGAGCCGACTCGGCGCGGGTCGGGAGGCGGTGGGCTCCGACCTCGCGTTCGACGCGGATGGCGTCTTCCGGCCCTGGTGCATCCGTTCGCGAGCGTCGCCCTCGCCTGAAGCGTCGGGTCGGACTGGGGTGACCTGATCGCGAGGGGGGTCGTTTTCGAGGACGCCCGGACGATCGTCGTTCGGAGTGCGGCCGGTCGGCTGGGCCGGCCCGTCGGAACGGGTTTGTCAAACCGGCCGCCAGCCGAAATAATGGAAGCCGGGCCGGGTCCCGTTCGGGTGGGGGTGCGCGCGGGTGCGGCGGCCCGAGACCGAGGGCCGGCGCGGGTCCGTTTTCCTACCTCGTCCTCAGCAACAGCCCCAGAGAAAAGAGCACACAGCCGTGGCGCGTGAGAAGATCGTCCTCGCCTACAGCGGCGGCCTCGATACGTCGGTGGCCGTCAAGTGGATCAACGAAACGTACGACATGGACGTCATCGCCTACACCTGCGACCTCGGGCAGGGGCAGGACATCCATGCGATCCGCGACAAGGCGCTGAGGACCGGCGCGATCGAGGCCGTCGCCGAGGACGCCCGCAACCTGTTCATCGACTACTTCGTCTGGCCCTCGCTGATGGCCGGGGCGCTCTACGAGGGCAAGTACCCGCTCGCCACGGCGCTGGGGCGGCCCCTGATCGCCCAGCTGATGGTCCGGGTGGCGCGCGAGCACGGCGCGACGGCCGTGGCCCACGGCTGCACGGGCAAGGGGAACGACCAGGTCCGGTTCGACGTGACCTTCCAGACGCTCGCGCCCGACCTCAAGATCGTCGCCCCGGTCCGCGAGTGGAAGTGGACCCGGACGCAGGAGCTGGAGTACGCCGCCAAGCACGGCATCGAGGTCGAGGCGACCAAGAAGTCGATCTTCAGCACCGACCAGAACCTCTGGGGCCGGTCCATCGAGGCCGGCATTTTGGAAGACCCCTGGGTCGAGCCCCCGGCCGAGACCTTCCAGTGGACCGTCGACCCCCGCGAGGCCCCCGACGAGCCCGAGGAGGTCGAGATCACCTTCGAGCAGGGCCGCCCGGTCGCCTGGAACGGCGTCGAGATGGACGGCATCGAGCTGATCGAGGCCGCCAACAAGACCGCCGGCAAGCACGGCGTCGGCCGCATCGACCACATCGAGAACCGCCTCGTCGGCATCAAGTCGCGCGAGATCTACGAGGCCCCCGGCGCGGTCCTTTTGAACGAGGCCCACAAGGAGCTGGAGTTCCTCACGCTCTCGAAGGAATCGCAGCGGTTCAAGACGCACGTCAGCCAGACCTACGCCGACCTGATCTACAACGGCCTCTGGTTCAGCCAGCTCCACCAGGACCTGATGGCGTTCACCGTCTCCAACCAGCAGTACGTCTCGGGCGTGGTCCGGATGAAGTTGTACAAGGGGGGCCTGATCGTCGTCGGCCGCAAGAGCCCGCACAGCCTCTACCGCCACGAGCTGGCGACGTACGAGGAAGGCGACCAGTACGACGCCACCGCCGCCATGGGCTTCATCAAGATCCACGGCCTCGGCCAGACCACCCAGGCCAAGCACCAGCTCCTCAACTCCAAGGCCGGCGGCGCCCGCCTGGAACTCCCCAGCATCATCCCGCCCGACAAGGCCCGGTGAACGGCCCGAGCCCGGCCCTCGCCCGCGATCGACGCGGGCGGGGGCGGGCGATTCTCAGCGGGCCAGCCCGCGGAAGTAGGCGATCCAGTCCTGGCCCGTCTCCTTCGTCAGCCCTTCCAGGGCCGCGTCGATCTTCGGGCGGGCCGGGGTGCCGGCCTTCTCCCGCTCCGAACCCCGGCGCGCCAGGCGCTCGGTCTCGCCGGTCCATTCGCTGGTGGAGAAGCCTCGGGAGAGCGCGGCGAGGTACCAGACGCGGGCGTCGTCGGGTCGGGACTCCGTCAGGGCCCGGAAGGCTTCGGACGCCTCGCGGTAGTGGCGCTTGCGGAAGTCCTCCAGGGCGGGGGCGATGTCCGCGTCGGCCTGAGCCTCCTCCGCCCCGGGGCGGAGGGCCTCGGCGTCGCTGGGGGCCGTCGCCTCCTCGTCCTTCGGCGCCGTGCGGGCCTTCTGAAGCTCGGCCACGAGGCCCCGCAGCTCGTCGATCGAGGCCCGGTTCGCCTCCACGCCGGCGGGGATCTCGTCCAGCTTGCGGGAGAGCGAATCGACGGCCGACGAGGCGGCTTCCAGCTTGGCGACCCGCTCCAGCATCGGGCCGAGGTCGGGCATCGGCGTCGCGAGCTTCGCGTCCAGGTCCCGTCGCACCCCGTCGACCCGCCCGGAGAGGTCGTCGAGGCGATCGGCCAGGGGGCCCGCGGCCGGCCCCGGCGGCTCGGCCGTCACGCTCGCGGCCTTCTCCGCGGGGGCCGGCCGATCCGCGAGGAAGGTCAGGTAGGCCCAGGCCCCGACCCCGCCCATCAGCAGCGAGAGCGCGCCGGCGACCGCCAGGGTGGCGAGGCCGAGCTCGGCGGTCGGGCCGACCGGCGGCCCATCGACCCGGCGAGGGCCATCGGGCCAGAGGGCCGCACGCGTCGGCTCCTCCACCCGGGCCGGATCGGTCGGCTCGTTGATCAGGAAATCCTCTGCGGCCCGATCGCCCTCGGGATCGCCAGGGCGGTCGTCCGTCGTCTCATCGTGGGGCGTCATGATTCTCGGCTCCCAGCAGGCCGAAGGCCTCGCGGCTCGCCTCGACGTCGAAATCCCGCTCGGACGGCCCTCGGGAAGATCAGGCGAACCTCATGCCGTCCCGGACGCGATCTGGGTAAAAGGGCCGTTTTCGGGGATCTCGGCGAGGTCGGGGGAGCATCGAGATCTCCAGGAGCTCCGACGCCCGCCCAGGCCGCAGCCCCTTGATTCCTCGGACAAATGTGAGACAATGACGCCGGTGGCAAAGTCGGCCTCTATCCGGGAGCCTCGCCATGGTGCGATTGCGGGTCTTGCTTGCGGGCCTGGTGCTGGTCGGCGTCGGGGGGCGGGCGGGGGCCTGCCTGAACGACAGCGAGCTGAAGACGCACGAGCGGGAATTTCGCTCGCAGTACGGCGAGTGGGCCGGGGCCGGGCCGGGCCCAGGGCGTCGGGCCCTGCGGCACGACGTGCTGCTCGGGGGCGGGGCGGCCTTGCTGGTGGGGGCGTTCGCGCTGGCCGCGAGACGCGATCGGACGGGGGCCTGAATCATGGCCGCGACACGACGCGTCGCCCTGACGGCGCTGGCGATGGTGGCGGGCTGGTGCGTCGGATGGCTGGCCGGGGCGATCCCGAACGCCAGGAGGTCCCTGGATAAATCGAACTACCCGTTCCTGGCCCGGATGGTCCTCCCGCCGCACCACGCCCCGAAGTACGAGGGGGGCGTGGCCTTCCGGTTCGCCATGGCGCACGACGTGATCCACGAGCGTTTCGCGAAGCACGGCCCCGCTTATTATCGCGAGCGGGACCGGCTCGTCCGCGCGAAGCTGGCGGGGCTGCCGGCCGACGACCCCTCGGCATTCGACCTGACCGACGACCTGGGCGTGGGGCTCGACCGGCTGGGGAGGTCGGACGAGGCCGTCGAGGTGATGCGCGCCAAGCTCGCCCGCCAGGAGGCGAAGGGTCTGCAAGGGCGCGACCTCTACACGTCGTACGCGAACCTCGGCACGTTCCTGATCCACGGCGCCTTCAAGGCGGCCGCCGCCGGCGACGCCCCGGCTCGCGAGCGGTTCCGCGAGGGCGTCGGCTTCATCCGCAAGTCCGTGGAGGTGAACCCCGAGGCCCACTTCGGCCGCGAGCAGTGGCAGGCCGCGATCGCCGAGTTCCTCCTCGCCGCCATGGACGACCCGTCGCTCCTGAAGGCCTACGACTGCCTCGGGAATCGGCTCGACCGCCCGACCGGGGAAGTCCTCGACCGCGAGACCAACCAGCTCGACACGGGCTACGGCCGCCCTTACGACCTGGCCTTCAGCAAGGGGGAGGTCCCGCCACGCTCCCCCTCGATCCGCGATCACATCACGAAGGTCGGCGCCGAGGCGGGCTGGCAGGAGGTCCCGGTCCCCTCGCATCGCGTCCCGGTGGCGTTCGACGAGCCGACGCTGGGGATCATCGGCATGTGGCGGCAGGGAGGCGGGGCCAACCCGCACTTCGCCCTGGCGCTGGGGGAGACGATGCTCCGCGTGGGCCAGCGATCGATCGCCTGGACGGCCTACGAGCGCGCTTATCGCCTGGCCGATCGCTACTCGGCCGACCCGGCCATCCAGGAGTTCCTGCGCGAGCATTGCCGGAAGCGTCAGGCGCAGATCGTGGAGTCGCTGGCCTCCGAACCGGCGCGAGTCGCGAGCCTTCTCCCCCAGTTCGAAGCCGAGCTGGCCTACGGCGAGGGCTACCAGAAGGACTACCAGGCGTTCGAGGCGGCGAAGATCGCCGCCGGGGCCTCGATCGACGACGAGACCTTCTTCGACGACTTCCCGCGCGCGAGCGAGAAGATCGCGTCGCGCAGCGGATCGGAGGAGCGCTTCGCCCAGGTCGACCGGGCCGACATGAACGCCTACATCGCGTCCGACATCCAGGCCAAGGCCCTGTTCGGGGCCGGCCTCGCCGCCCTCGCCATGGCCGCCTTCCTGCGAGTGAAGCCCCGCCGGAGCCCACCCCAGGAGCCCGCTTCGGCCGGTGCGTGACCGGGGCTCCTCTTCGTGCGGGTAGGGGGGTGGGATTCGCATGTCTCGCCTTCCCCTCCCGGCGGGGGAGGGGCCGTGAAGCGGCCGATGAGGGGGAGACGCTCGCGAGGCGCCGCGGATTTCGACGCCCCACACGCACGGCCGACGGCTTCGGAGGGGTCTCCAGGGTCGCCGACGACGCTCGTGCTGGTCTTCCCTTCCCCCCTGGCGGGGGAAGGTGCCCCGAAGGGGCGGATGAGGGGGACCATCCAGGGGGCCCGCGCGCGGAAGCAGTGGTGTTCCAGCCCGCTTGTTTCACCGCCGCTTTCCGTGCTCGTCTCCCCCTCATCGACCGCTCCGCGGTCCTTCCCCCACCAGGGGGGAAGGACGATTGCGAGGGCCGGTTCGGCTGTTGCTTCAGACGGTGTTCCGGCTCGTCGTCCGCCTCACCCGGCCCTGCGGGCCGCCTTCGCCCGCCAGGGGGGAAGGACGTCGAGTCGTCTGGACCCGTCGCGGTCGCGGCCCTCCCGAAACTTGCCGAGGGGACGGATCGCCCCTACAATCGCTTCGATCCGACGGGCTTTTCGGCTCGAAAGATGCAAGGTTTGGACAAGCCGAGCGGAGCGCCCCTTGACTTGGCCCCGTACAAATCCTCGCGAGGCCGATCCCGGTCCCTCGTCATCCGAGCCCGACACCCGTGGAGACGAGATGTCCGACCTGCCGTCCGACCCGCCCGCCCGGCCCTCGCTCGCGGCGCGCTACCGCGAGGTCCGCGGCCGCAGCGAGCGGCTGTGCGCGACGCTGGAGCCGGAGGACTACCAGCTCCAGTCGATGCCCGACTGCAGCCCGCCGAAGTGGCACCTGGCGCACTCGGCCTGGTTCTTCGAGACGTTCATCCTGGTCGCGCACGCGCCGGGGTATCGGGTGCATCATCCGCGCTACGGCTTCCTGTTCAACTCGTACTACGACGCGATCGGCGACCGCTGGCCGCGGCCCGCGCGGGGGCTGCTGTCGCGGCCCACGGTCGCCGAGGTCCACGCCTACCGCCGCGTGGTCGACGAGGGGATGCTCGGGCTGATCGAGTCGGCCGACGACCGGACCCTCGACCTCATCGCGCCGCTCCTGGAGATCGGCCTGAACCACGAGGAGCAGCACCAGGAGCTGCTGCTGACCGACCTGAAGCACGCGTTCGGCCTGAATCCGCTGCGCCCCGCCTACGCCCCGCCGGCCGAGGAGACCTCGGCCGACCCGAGCCCCCCCCTGAGCTGGGAGCCGCACCAGGGGGGCGTGCGGGGGATCGGCCACGACGGGCCCGGCTTCGCGTTCGACAACGAGGGGCCGCGGCATCGCGAGTATGTAGGCGCCTTCGAGTTGGCCTCGCGGCCGGTGAACAACGGCGAATACCTGGCGTTCCTCGAGGACGGCGGCTACGACCGGCCCGAGCTGTGGCTGTCCGACGGCTGGGCCGCGCGGCGCGGCGGCGGCTGGTCGGCGCCGATGCACTGGCACCGCGACGGGCCGGGGTTCGCCCTGTTCACGCTCCGGGGGATGCGTCCCCTGGACCCGGCCGAGCCGGCGTGCCACCTGAGCTACTACGAGGCCGACGCTTACGCCCGATGGGCCGGCGCCCGCCTGCCCACCGAGGCGGAGTGGGAGGTCGCGGCCGGGTCGCGCCCCGTGGCGGGGAACTTCCTGGACTCGGGCCGGCTCCATCCGGCGAGCCCCGGCGGCTCGTGTTACGGCGACGTCTGGGAGTGGACCGCCAGCCCGTACGCGGCGTACCGGGGCTATCGGCCCGCGGCCGGCGCGCTGGGGGAATACAACGGGAAGTTCATGTGCAACCAGATGGTGCTGCGGGGCGGGTCGTGCGTCACGCCGCCGGGGCACGTCCGGCCGACCTACCGCAACTTCTTCCCGCCCGACGCCCGCTGGCAGTTCTCGGGCCTCCGACTCGCCAAGGACCTCTCCGAATGATCGACGTCAAGCTCGCGCCGGCCCACCGCCGCTTCCGCGCCGACGTGCTCGCCGGCCTGGCGCTCCCGCGGAAGCGGCTGCCGTCCAAGTACTTCTACGACGCGGCCGGCTCGCGGCTGTTCGAGCGGATCACCGAGCTGCCCGAGTACTACCCCACGCGCACCGAGCTGGGGATCATGCGGCGGCACGCCGACGCCATGGCGGCCCGCTGCGGCCCGGACTGCCTGCTGATCGAGCTGGGCGCCGGCGCGCTGACCAAGGTCCGGCTGCTGCTCGACCGGCTCGACGCCCCGGCCGGCTTCGCGCCGGTGGACGTCTCGGGCGAGCACCTCCGCGAGGCGGCCGCCGTCCTGGCCGAGGACTACCCGGCGCTCGCCATCGAGCCGGTCGTCGCCGACTTCACCGGCCCGTTCCAGGTCCCCGAGGCCCCGGACGCGCGGAAGGTCGTGTACTTCCCCGGCTCCACCCTGGGCAACTTCGACCCCGAGGAGGCCGACGCCCTGCTGCGGCGGATCGCCCGCCTGGTCGGCCCCGGCGGCGGGCTGCTGCTGGGCGTCGACCTGCGCAAGGACCCGGCGGTTTTGGAGCGGGCCTACGACGACGCGGCCGGCGTGACCGCCGCGTTCAACCGCAACCTGCTGGTGCGGATCGACCGCGAGCTGGGGGGGGACTTCGACGCGCCGTCGTTCCGCCACGTCGCGTTCTACGACCCGGAGAAGTCCCGCGTCGAGATGCACCTGGTGACCGACGTGGCGCGTCGGGTCCGGGTCGGGACCTCCACGTTCGCCTTCCTCCCCGGCGAGTCGATCCACACCGAGAACTCCCACAAGTACGACGTGCCCGAGCTGGCCGCCCGCGCCGAGGCGTGCGGGCTCCGGCTGGACGAGGCCTGGACCGACCCGCGAGACTACTTCGCGGTCCTCTATTTCACCGCGGCCTGAGCGACGCCCCTCCCGGAGATCGACGACGATGAAGGCGACGTGGAACGGCACCGTGCTGGCCGAATCGGACAAGACCGTGACGGTCGAGGGGAACCACTACTTCCCCGCCGAATCGATCAACTGCGAGTATTTCAAGCCGAGCGACACGCACACGACCTGCCCGTGGAAGGGGGTCGCCAGCTACTACACGATCGAGGTGGACGGGAAGCGGAACCCGGACGCCGCCTGGTACTACCCGGAGCCGAAGTCCGCCGCCTCGGAGATCTCCGGCCGCGTCGCCTTCTGGAAGGGCGTGACGGTGTCGGCCTGATGTTCACGCTCCGCGACGTCCAGAAGGTGTACGCGGGGCGGCCGGCGCTCGGGCCGATCACGCTGGACCTCCCCGCCGGCCGGACGACGGTCCTGATCGGCCCCAGCGGGTGCGGCAAGTCCACGCTCCTGCGGCTGCTCATCGGCCTGGCCGGCCCCCACAAGGGGGTCGTCGCCTTCGACGGCGCGCCGGTCACGCCCGAGACGGCCCGGTCGGTCCGTCTGCGGGTGGGGTACGTCATCCAGGACGGCGGCCTCTTCCCGCACCTGACCGCCCGCGCGAACGTCACCCTGATGGCCCGCCACCTCGGCCGCGACCGCGAGGCGATCGCCGCGCGCGTGGACGAGCTGGCCGCGCTGACCCGCTTCCCGGCCGACGGCCTGGACCGCCGCCCCGGCGAGCTTTCCGGCGGCCAGCGCCAGCGCGTGGGCCTGATGCGAGCCCTGATGCTGGACCCGGACGCGCTTCTGCTCGACGAGCCGCTCGGCGCGCTCGACCCGCTCGTCCGCGCCGACCTCCAGGCGGAGCTTCGCGAGATCTTCCGGGCCCTCCGCAAGACCGTCGTGCTGGTGACGCACGACCTGGGCGAGGCGACCTATTTCGCCGACCGGGTCGTCCTGCTGCGCGACGGCCGGATCGTCCAGGAGGGGAGCCCCGGCGACCTCTGGCACCGCCCGGCCGACCCCTTCGTCACCCGCTTCGTCCAGGCCCAGCGCGGGCCGGAGGTGCCCGCGTGAGGCGTCCCCGCGTCTTCCCGTCCACCCGCCTGCTGCTGATCCTGGCCCTCGCCACCGCCCCCGGCTGCTCCCGGACCGAGAAGCCGGTGGTGATCGGAGCCAAGAAGTTCACCGAGTCGGTGATCCTCGCCGAGATGGGCGTCGCCCTGGCGCGCGACGCCGGGGCCGAGGCCCGCCGCGACGACCTCGGCGGCACGCCCGCGCTCTGGCTGGCGCTGACCCAGGGGGACATCGACGCCTACCCCGAGTACACCGGGACCATCACCCGGCAGATCCTCAAGGCCGACCCGCCCGACCTGGCCGCGGCCCTGGCCGAGAAGGGGGTCCGCCTGGGCCGGCCGATGGGCTTCCGCAACAACTACGCGCTCGGCATGCGCAAGGACGTCGCCGCCGAGTTGGGCATCACCAAGACGTCCGACCTTCGCGACCATCCCGACCTGCGCTGCGGGTTCATCCACGAGTTCCTCGATCGGCCCGACGGCTGGCCCGGCGTGAGGGCGCGCTACAACCTGCCGCAGACGAACGTGCAGGGGATGAACCACACGCTCGCCTATCGCGGCGTGGTGGAGAAGGCGCTCGACGTCACCGAGGTCTACACCACCGACGGCGAGATCGCCCAGTACGACCTGCTGGTGCTCCCCGACGACCTGCACTTCTTCCCCTCGTACGAGGCGGTCTGGCTCTATCGCGCCGACCTCGGCGCGCGTCACCCCGAGGTCGTCGACCGCCTCCGACGCCTGGAGGGGAAGATCACCGAGCCCGAGATGCAGCGGATGAACGCCGCCGTGCAGGGGGAGAAGCGCGACGAGGCGCAGGTCGCCGTCGAGTTCCTCCGGTCGAAGCTGGGCGTGGACGCCGTCGGGTCGGCCGAGGGGACGCTCGCCGGCCGGGTCCTGGCCACGACGGGCGAGCACCTGCTGCTGGTCGTCCCGTCGCTCCTGGCGGCCATCGCGATCGCGGTGCCCCTGGGGATCGTCGCCGCGCGTCGGCCGACGCTCGGCCGGTTCGTGCTGGGGGCCGTGGGGCTGCTCCAGACGATCCCGTCGCTGGCGCTCCTGCTGTTCATGATCCCGGTGATGATGTGGCTGATCGGCCGGGGCACCGGCGCGCCGCCGGCCGTCGCCGCCCTGACCCTGTACAGCCTGCTCCCCATCGTCCGCAACACCCACGCCGGCCTGACGGGCGTCCCCCGGTCGCTCCGCGAGTCGGCCGAGGCGCTGGGGCTCCCCCCCTTGGCGATCCTCCGCCGGGTGGAGCTGCCGCTCGCAGCCCCGACGATCCTCGCCGGCGTGCGCACGGCCGCCGTCATCAACGTGGGGACGGCCACCCTCGGCGGCTTCATCGGCGCCGGCGGCTACGGCCGGCCGATCCTCCGCGGCATCGACAAGTTCGACGTCCCCCTGATGCTCGAAGGCGCCATCCCCGCCGCCCTCCTCGCCGTCGCCATCGAGGCCCTCTTCGGCCTGATCGAACGCGCCGTCTCGCGCCGGGGGTGACGGGGCGTCGAGTCGGCCTGGTCCCCCTTCACGTCGCCCGAGACGCCGTCGATCGCCGCCGCCGGCTCGCGACCTACCAGGCGGAGCCGCCGGGCCTGCGCCTGCGTCCGATGCGTCCGTCCGGTCGACCACCTCTCCCGTCTCGATCGACCCGGCCCGACGACGATCCCGCCACCGCTCTCCTCGTCCCGGGGCCCGCGCGACGGACCGGCCCGCCGCATTGGAGAAGGCCGCTCGCATCTCGGCCGCCGGATCGGCGCAAACCAGCGAAAAGGCGAATCAACCCACTCGCCGATTCGACAAATCTTTATTTGCAGAATAAATTTCAAACGAATTGCGCCCGCGTTGTGCTCCAATGGGGCGCGGCCCCCATCGTCGGGCAGGGCCGCTCCCGCCGTCGATCGAAGGACGGGCACCGCACGACAACGAAGGCCGAACCCATGCCGCGATTCCTCCCCATAGGACGGCCCGGAGGGCGTACGCGCCGGCGGACCTCCCGATCGGCCGTCTCGCCCCGCGTCGAGCCTCTGGAGGGCCGCACGCTCCTGGCGAACCTGCTCCTCAACGGCGGCTTCGAGCAGCCCCGGGTCCCCGCGGGGGGCTTCTTCCGCACGTTCGACGTCGGCAGCCCGCAGCTGACCGGCTGGACGATCGCCGCCGGCGACCTCGACGTCGTGGGCAACCAGCCTGCGGCCGAGGGGACGCAGAGCCTGGACCTCAACGGCACCGTCCCGGCCGTGCTCCGTCAGGAGTTCGCCACGATCCCGGGGGGACGCTACCGGCTCTCGTTCCAGTACGCCGACAATCCCGGGGGCGCCGTCGCGGCCCCGTCCGCGCTGGTCCAGGTCATCGGCGAGGCCGAGGCGCTCCACGTCAGCGAGACGATCGCCCACTCGGGGTCGACCCTGGCCGACATGCGGTATACGCCCTTCTCGGCCTTCTTCACCGCCACCTCGTCGACCACGGCGCTGCGGTTCCAGTCGCTGGTGGAAGGGAATGCCGGGGTCGTGCTCGACGCCGTCGCGGTGGAGCCCGCCCTCGACGCCTCGGCCGCCGACCTGGCGGCCACGGTCCGCGCGCCGGCCGAGGCCGTCGCCGGAGAGACGCTGACCTATCAGATCACCGTCGCCAACCGCGGGCCGGGCGAAGCGCGGGCGGTCGCGCTCGCCGACGCGCTGCCAGCCCACACCACGTTCGTCTCGCTCACGACGCCGGCCGCCTGGACGGCGACCACGCCGGCGGTCGGCTCGCACGGGTCCGTCTCCATCTCGACCCCGAACCTCGCCGGCGGTGCCTCCGCGACGTTCACGCTGGTCGTCCGCGTCTCCCCCGGCACGCCCGTCGGCACGCGGATCTCCGTCACGGCCTCCGTCGCCTCGTCCTCGCCCGACCCCACCCCGTCGAACGACGCCGCGACGCAGGTCGCCACGGTCCAGGCGCCCCTCCCCGCGGCCGACCTGGCGGTCGCCGTCGCCGCGCCGGGCGCCGCCTTCGTCGGCCAGGACCTGGCCTATACCGTCACCGTCACCAACCTCGGCGCCGTCCGCTCCGCCCCCGGAGTCGCCCTGAGCTTCGCCGTCCCGGCCGGCGCGACGTTCATCTCGGCGACGACGAGCCTCGGGACGGTCGTGGCGGCGGGCGGCACGGTCACCGCCGACCTCGGCGCGATCGACGGCGGCGGCACGGCGAGGGTGACGATCGTCCTCAGGCCGACGACGGCCGGGAGCCTCGTCGTCGTGGCCCGAATCGACGGCGGCGTCTCCGACCCCGACCCGGCCAACAACACCGCGGAAGCCGTCACGGCCGTCCAGGCCCCGGCCCCCGTCCGCGTCTCCGCCCGCCAACTCATGCTCCTCCAGCGCGCGGAACGACGGTCGTACCTCGCATTCGCCCGGGCCGTCCGGTCCCAATTCCGGCGCGCCGACGGCGTGATACGGGCCTCGGTCGAAAGGACCCTCCGCGACATCCTCAGGGAGCTGAGGGGGAAATGGGCCGCGGAGACTCGGAGTCGGACCGCCGGCCAACCCTTCGACTTCCCCGACCTGTAAAGAACCTCCGCTCGGGAAGGAGCCGGTGGTTCAGGATCGTTTCGACGCGTCTCGGCCCGCCCGCAGCTCCTCCAGTTCCCGCTCCAACTCGTGGACGCGGGACTGGAGCCTCTCGATCACGGGCTGGACCTCGCGATGGGAGAAACGCGGGTGGATGTGCTGGTGGCAGTTGACGTCCCAGGCCTCGACGTTGAAGACGATCGCCCGCTCCACCTTCGCAGGATAATCCGGGTCGGCCAGGCGGGCGAGCAGCTCGGCGTCCCCCTCGACGACGCGGGCGGAGCCCCAGACCTTGACGCGCCGCCGGTTGGCGTAATCCATCAGGAAGAGGAACGCCTTCGGATTCTCGGACAGGTTGCCGAGGGTGATGTACTGGCGGTTGCCGCCGAAGTCGGCGAAGGCCAGGGTCCGCTCGTCCAGCACCTTCAGGAAGCCGGGCGGGCCCCCTCGGTACTGGATGTAGGGCTGGCCCTCGGCGTTCGCCGTGCCGAGGTAGAACATGTCGAGGTCGGCGACGAACCCCGCCAGGTCGGCGGAGATCGTCGTCGCCCAGCCCCCGGCCTCTTCCATCCGGGCGTAGCCTCGCCGGGAGCCCTTGGCCTGCTGGACCGCCTTCACCGCCGGGGTGAAGGCGACGTCGCTGGGATGGCTTCTCATCGTTCGATCCCTTGATAGGTCGTCAGGCCCGCGCCACGCGCCGGCCGAGGAAGTCGCGGATCAAGGCGGCGATCTCGTCGCCGTGCGACTCCAGGGCGAAGTGGCCCGCGTCGAGGAGGTGGTATTCCAGGGTTTTCAGGTCGCGCTTGTAGGGCTCGGCGCCGGCGGCCGGGAAGATCGGGTCGTTCTTCCCCCAGGCGATCAGCATCGGCGGCTGGTGCTCGCGGAAGTAGGCCTGCCAGCCCGGGTAGAGCGGCGGGTTGCTGCCGTAGCTGAGGAACATATCGAGCTGGATCTCGGCGTTCCCCGGGCGGTCGAGCAGGTACTGGTCGTGCGCCGGGCCGTCGGGGGCGACCCGCTCGGGGTCGGGCACGCCGACCGTGTACTGCCATTTCGTGGCCTCGTAGGTCAGCAGGCCGCGCAGGGCCTCGCGCTTCTCGACGCTCGTCGGGTCGGCCCAGTACGCCTGGATCGGCTCCCAGAAGGGGTTGTCGAGACCCTCGTCGTAGGCGTTGCCGTTCTGGACCACGATCGCCGTCACGCGCTCCGGATGCCGCGACGCCAGCCGATAGCCGACCGGGGCGCCGTAGTCCTGCACGTACAGGGCGTACTTCGTCAGGCCGACCGCCTCGGTGAACCCGTCGATCACGTCCGCCAGGTGGTCGAAGGTGTAGGCGAACTCGTCCCGCGAGGGCGTCGCGCTGTGGCCGTATCCGGGATAGTCGGGCGCCACGACGCGATACCCGCCCGCCAGCGCCGGGATGAGGCCCCGGAACATCTGCGAGCTGGTCGGGAAGCCGTGCAGCAGCAGGATCGCCGGGGCCTCCTCGGGGCCGGCCTCGCGGTAGAAGACGTCGAGTCCGTCGACCTTCACCGTCCTGTGCCGCGTCTTCGTCGCGTCGCTCATGAGAAGGCTCCTTACAGCGAACAGACAGGTCTGTTCATCGCTAGCAAAAAAAAGAGGAGGGTTACGCTCCCCCCTCGTCGACCAGCCGAAGTGCGGCGTCTCGGGCCACGTCGACGGCGTCCGGTTCGCCCTGGATGGCGGCCGTGACGATGGCCCCCTCGACCAGCAGGAACACGGCCGGGGCGAAGATCGCGGCCTTGCCGCCGACCGACTCCTCGATGATCCCCCGCAGGAACTCGCCGAACCGGCGCTTGAAGCCCCGAGAGTACGCGGTCCCGGGATGCGACGGGTCGGCCAGTTCGACGGTGGCGTTCTGGAAGGCGCACCCCCGGAAGCCCGGCGACTCGAACCACTCCCTCAGGGCCGCGAAGAAGGCCCGCAAGGCCCCCTCGGAGGCATGCCGCCCCATCGCCGCGCGGAAGAACTCGTTCGTGGAATGCTCCCGATGCTCCAGGACGGCCAGGATCAGGTCGTCCTTGGAAGGGAAGTGGGCGTACAGGGTGGCCTTGGCGACGCCCGCCTCGGCGATGATCCGGTCGATCCCCACGGCGCGAAAACCTTCCTCGTAGAACAACCGATCGGCCGTCTCGAGGATACGCTGCCGGGCCTTGGAGAGAGGCTTCGTCCGTTCCATGCCCGAATCATACAGACCTGTCTGTATCTTGTCAAGGTGCGTCGAAGGATCCTCGCCGAGTCTCCCGGGCCGCACGACTCAGGCCTCCGGCCCGCGGCCCTTCGCCCGTTCCAGCAGGACGCGGACGCGCCCGACGCAGCCGTCGAGGTCCTTCTCGACGTCGTGGCCCCAGAGGCGGAGGACGGCCCAGCCCTGGCGGCGGAGCCTGGCGAAGTTGCGGCGGTCGCGGGCGCGGTTGCGCTCGATCTTGGCCCGCCAGAATTCCGAGAGCTTGTGCTTCCACAGGGGGTAGC
The DNA here is from genome assembly GCF_011064595.1 of Paludisphaera soli. Taxonomy (GTDB): domain Bacteria; phylum Planctomycetota; class Planctomycetia; order Isosphaerales; family Isosphaeraceae; genus Paludisphaera; species Paludisphaera soli. The sequence goes on from NZ_JAALJI010000005.1 coordinate 66,472, forward strand.
GCCAGCCGTGCCAGAAGTCGCCGTCGACGAACACGACGACGCGCGCCTTCGTGAACACGAAATCGGGCTTGCCGGGCAAGGGCTTGTAATTCCGTCGATACCGCCAGCCCAGGCGGTGGAAGGCCGAGGAGACCTTGCGCTCAAGCGACGTGTTCTTGCCTTTGACCGCCTGCATCGTCCGCCGACGCTGCTCGGGCGTCAGGTTGTCGGCCACCGGGCGTCCTCCGTGCTTCCGCGACCCCGGCCGAAGCCATCGGCGACAGGACGTGGCGGTCGATCCATTGTACGGCCGGCACGCAGACCGCGTCGCCGAAACCGAACAGGTTCTGGATCGCGTTCGCGACCAGCGGGAAGTCCGGCACCCCCTGGAGCCGGGCGTACTCCCGCGGCGACATCCAGCGCATCCGCAGCCGGCCGTCCTCGACGACGATCACGATCTGCTTGGCGCTGCCGCCCCGGGGCGTGCGCAGGCAGCCGGCCACGCCGTCGAAGCGGACCTCGGCGCGGGTCCGGCCGTCGCGCTTGCGTCGGTAGATCGTCCCCACGAACGTCGCGCCGGCCGCGACCATCGCGTCGACCCGCTCGCGGTGGCGGTCGTGCATCATGTCGCGATGTTTGGAGACGGCCGCCTCGTCCCACCAGGCCTGTGCGTCGTCGCGGTCGATCAGCGTCGCCACGCCCGGCGGCGCGACCGAGGGCGCGGGGACGTCGAACGCGATCCAGCCCGTCGGCAGGTCGATCGACCGCATCAGGTCGATCAGCCGACGCGGGCGGATGCGGCGGTCGGCCGCTTCGAGCCGCTCGGCCCACGGATCGACGATCCAGCCGGACGACGAACGGGGCAGGGCGCCCGGCGGGTCGAGATCCTGATGCACGCCGACGACGAAGACCCGGGGCCGACTCTGGGGGACGAACATCGCGGCGTCGAGCGTGAAGGCGTCCAGCCGGTAGCCCAGGCCCGCGAGCGCCCGCGCAGCGGCCTCGAAGTCCTTCCCCCCGGCCGAGGTCAGGAAGCCCGTCACATTCTCCAGCAATACCAGGGGCGGGCGGCGTTCGCCCAGCTTCTCCATCGCCCGCACGAATCCGAAGAAGGTCGACGAATGCGTCCCCTCGAACCCGCGCCCATGCCCGGCCAGCGAGAGGTCGACGCAGGGGAACGAGGCCGTCGCCAGCAGCGGGCGGCCCTCGATCCGCGACACCACCTCGGGCGTCTCCCAGACGTCCCCCAGGTGGAAATGCCCCTCGTCGTCGAACCGGCCGAGGTAGAGGGCCTGCTTCTTGGGGTCCACGTCGTTCGCGTAGACGCACGACCACCCCGACGCCCCGAGCGCCTCGCGCACCAGGCCGATCCCGGCGAAGAACTCGCAGAACGTCTTCCCGGCCGCCTCGCCCATGCCCGTCCGTCCTTCCGCGCTTGTGCCTCACCGGCCGCGACGGCGGAAGCCTATCATACGGAGGGCCGGATTCCTCAGCCGGGCCGGCGAGAGTCGTCCGCCTCAAGCTCGCCGAACGACCAGTGGGCCTCGATGGGCTCGTCCATGTCGTCGAACCGGACCTTGGCGACGGGCGCGACGCGGACGCCCTGCTTCTTCATGAGGTAGGCGACCAGGCGGCGGTCCCAGCCGAGCTTGTGGAGGACGAACGCGACGAAGAGCGTCGCGCAGGCGACGGCCGTCAGGAGGACGACCAGGAGCCCGACGAGGACCAGGACGGCGGCCCCGATGAGCAGGTAGAGCAGGAGCATCAGTTGCGGCACGGTCGACCTCGCGCAAGGGGGCTCGTCACGGCCATCCAGGTCGACCTTAACGGAAATCACGGCCCGCGCACAGGCCGGGGGCGGGGGCGCGATTCGGGGTTGACCGGCCCGGGGGATGGCAGCAGAATGCGGCCCTCAGGTTTCGGGAGGCTGGATCACCTATGGATGCACGTCGTGTTGTCAGGCTCTGTGTGATTTGAGGCCGGCTCGTCCGGCTCCCGATCGGGTCGGGATGCGGTCTGCGGATCGCGTCCCGAATTCGGCTCGAACGAGGGGCGGGGCGAGGTGGGAGTTTCCCGCTTCATTGGGAAGGATCGGCTCTCGACCCGGGAAGACTCGCCGAAATCTCCGAAGAATCGGGGCGGCGGGATTCGCGGCGAGGATGATCGAGGCCGATCGGATCCCCGGACATCGCCGACAACGTCAAGCTATCAAGGAGGATACGCGCCGTGACGCGTCCTGGATTCACCCCCTCGGCAGTACTTGCGGCCTTCACCATGCTCGGGCTCGGGGCCTGGGCCCCGTCCGCGAAGGCCGCCGCGATCAACCCCAACGGCACGACGGCGACCGCCTACTATCGGCTGACGGCCGATTCCGGCCTCCCGGCCCCCGCCTCCGACATCGCCGGCCCGCAGGTCGTGGCCCTGGTGTCGCCCGCCGGCGGCGTGGTCCCCCCCACCGGGGCCGACGGCACGCAGGGAAGCCCCCTGACCATCCTGAGCGACTCCCAGGGCTTCGACGCCGACCAGCTCGTCGTCGCCCTGAAGGATTCCACCAACGCCGCCGGCGAACCCGAGCAGCTCCTGGGCCTGGTCTTCTTCGGCCAGGGGCTCCAGCCCGGCGGCGTGCTCCACTTCGCGTTGAGCATCGACAAGGCGCTGGCGGACAACCCGCCCCGGCTCACCTCGTCGACCCCCGGCATCACCATCGCCGCCGTCCCCCAGGCGGGCCCGGACCCGGACCCGGGGACCGGCCCCGACCCGGTCGACCCGGCCCCGAACGTGCCGGAGCCGGTCGCCTTCCTGCTCTGGTCGGCCGCCGCCGGCGCCATCGCCTTCCGCACCCGCTCTCGGGCCCGCGCCCGTCGCCTGGAAGCCCGGCCAGCCGCCTGATCGCGGCCCGAATCCCCCCGGATCCCGCGTCGTCCGCGTCGGGCCGATCGAGGCTCGTCGCGGGCGCTCGACGTCCCGCCGTCCGTGTTGATCTTTTCGCACACGCCCCTCCCCGGCGGTCGCGAACCCGGCCGAACCGCGAGGCCGGCCGGAAAGCCCTGGTCGGATCCGCACCGACCACCCATAATAACTCGGCTTCGCGCGTGAATCGACGACGACTGGCTTGCATGACTGCTTGCTTCACACCCGTGACCGAGCCAGGCCATGAATGAATCCCTCGCGGTCTGCCCCCACTGCGCGGCGCGGCTGCGCTTGAGCGCCGAGCCCGGCGATGGGCCGACGACCTGCGCGCGATGCCGGCGGACGTTCCGGTCCCCGTCGGCGACGACGGCCTCGGGCTCCAGCTCCGGCGAATACGCGACGGCGGATCCGCCGCCCCCCGACGGCGCCCACGTCGAGGTCGCCTGCCCAGATTGCGGCGCGGGGCTGCGGGTGCGCGAGAAGTACGTCGGCCGCCACGTCCGCTGCGGGGGATGCCGCGCGAAGTTCCTGGTGCAGACCGGGCCGACGTCGGCCCCCGTCGCCTCCCCGCCGGGCCTCGCCCAGCCCCCGGCCGCCACGCCCGACCCCGACGACCCCTGGCAGGGCCGCGCCGAGGTCCTCAGGCTGCTCGACGAGGTCGCCACGCTCCGCGCCGAGAACGCCGGGCTCCGGGCGAGGGTGGAGCGGCTCGAACGGGAACGCGACGCCGCCGGCCGGGAGGCCGCGCGCGCCCGCTCGACCTCCGGCCGCTACGCGCCCCGCGACGACGACGACGACGCCGTGACGTTCCGCTTCCTCGACGAGGCCGCGCGAGCCTCCGGCGCGTGAACGCGCTCGCGTTCGTCGCGCGCTCATTCGCTCGGTCGGAACGCCTGCGCCCTCAAGGGGGCGGAATTCCCATGGGCGGCTCCCTTCCCCCAGCAGAGGGGGGGAAGGGATCATGACGCGAGGGTTTTTTGATACGACGGGCTCAGGCGTCTTCGGAGTGCGGGACGTTCCAGAGGCGGACGGAGCCGTCGAGGGAGCCGGAGGCGAGGGTGCGGCCGTCGGGGGAGAAGGCGACGGAGTAGACGTTGCCGGTGTGGCCCTGGAGCACGGCGCGGCAGAGGCCGGACTCCAGGTCCCAGAGGCGGATCGTCCGGTCGTGGCTGCCGCTGGCGAGCAGGGGCTCGACGGGCGAGAAGGCCAGGGCGGCGACCCAGCCGGCGTGGCCGGGGAAGTCGGCGACGCAGACGCCGCGGCCCACGTCCCAGAGCCGGACCATGCGGTCGAAGCCGCCGGTGGCCAGCAGCGGGGCGATCGGGGAGAAGGTCGCGGCGGCGACGCCGAAGTCGTGGCCGACCAGGCGGTGGGCGCAGGTCGGCTCGGGGCCGGAGACGTCCCAGAGCTTGACCTCGCCGCGGCGGTCCTCGGCGGCCGGGTCGGCCATGGCCGGGACGACGCCCGAGGCGGCGGCGAGCAGCCGGCCGTCGGGCGAGTAGGCGACCGACCAGACCGGCGCGGCGTGCTCGGGGAGGCTCCGGCGCTCGGAGCCGTCGGCGACGTTCCAGAGCGTGACGGTGCGGTCCTCGCCGCCGGAGGTCGCCAGGGTCCGGCCGTCGGGGCTGAAGGCCATCGCGTCGAGCTTGCCCGCGACCCGCAGCAGTCGCCGCCCGCGACGGGCGTCGGCGTCCCAGAGCGTGACGGCGCCGAAGGGGAGGCCGTCCCAGCCCGCGCCCAGGCCGGCGACCGTGCGGCCGTCGGGGCTGAAGGCCACGGCCTCCACCTCGTCCCACTTGCCGCGCATGGCGCGGATCAGCCGGGGCGGGGCGTCCCCCTCGCGCAGCTCCCAGAGCTTGACCAGGCCGTCCCATCCGCCGCTGACCAGGGTGCGGCCGTCGGGCGAGAAGGCGACGGACGTCACCACGTCGCTGTGCTTGGCAAGCCCCCCCCGCAGCGGCTTCGCGTCCATCGACAACGCCATCTTCGAACCCTCCCCCCTCGTCAAGATCCCGAGCCTCGCGACGCGGGGCCGCATCGGCCCGACCTCTCCATCGCGACGAGACCTTAATACAATCCCCGTGCCGAAGCGGCCGGAGGGGCCTTCGCGCGGCCTCCGGCGGCTGCGGGGAGCGGTTTGCGAGGGTTTTCGAAGCCTTGCGCCGGCCCTCGGGCGAGGCCGGCGCTGGGCGGCGGTCAACCGGCCTGATCGTCGCCGGACCAGACCGAGCGCTCGATCCGCAGGCCCAGGGCGCGGATCTTGGTGCGGAGGCTCCCCCGGGTGATGCCCAGGATCCGCGCCGCCTGCACCTGGTTCCCCTCGGTCTCGCGGAGGACCCGGGTGAGGAGCGTGCGCTCCATCAGGGCGAGCGCCTCGGCGTGCAGGTCCTCCGAGCCCTCGCGCAGGCGACGATCGAGGAACCCCTCCCAGTCGACGGCCGGCTCGGGGCCCGCGCCGTGGGCCTCGGCCCCGGCGGCGGCCCCGGCCCCGGCGCGATCGGCCCCAAGCGGGTCGGCCTGGCCTTCGGCCGCGGGGGGCTCGCCCGAGCGGACGGCCTCGGGCAGGAAGTCGGGCAGGAGGATCGGCCCCTGGGCCTGCAGGAGCGACCACTTGATCATGCTTTGAAGCTCGCGGATGTTCCCCGGCCAGGGGTAGCGGCGGATCAGCTCCAGGGCCTCGGGCGAGGCGTGGACCACGTCCTTGTGCAGCTCGGGGCTGAACCGCCGGAGGAAGTGGTCGACCAGGAGCGGCAGGTCCTCGATCCGCTCGCGCAGCGGGGGCAGGGCGATGGTGAAGACGCTGAGGCGGTAGTAGAGGTCCTCGCGGAAGACGCCGGCCGTCGCCAGCCGGGGGAGGTCGCGGTTGGTCGCGGCGATCACCCGGACGTTGGACCGGATCAGGGCGTTGCCGCCCACCCGCTCGAAGGTGCCGTCCTGCAGCACGCGGAGGACCTTCGCCTGGGTCAGCGGGGTCATGTCGCCGATCTCGTCGAGGAACAGGGTGCCGCCGTTGCACTGCTCGAACTTGCCGATGCGGGTGCGGTCGGCGCCCGTGAACGCGCCGCGCTCGTGGCCGAACAGCTCGCTCTCCAGCAGCGCCTCGGGGATAGCCGCGCAGTTCACGGCGAGGAACGGCTCGGCGGCGCGGCGGCTGTGCTGGTAGATGGCCCGCGCGATCAGCTCCTTGCCGGTGCCGCTCTCGCCCAGGATCAGGACGGCGAGGTCCTGGGGGGCGACGCGGCCGACGGCCTTATAGACCTCCTGCATGGCCGGCGAGCGGCCGACGAGGACGTCGGCGCGGTCGGAGGGGGCCGCGTCCCCGGCGACCAGGGCCGGCTCGCGGCTCAGCCGCGAGATCTCGGCGGCGCGGGCGACCAGCTCGCGGACCTTCGCCAGTTTGAGGGGCTTGAGCAGGTAGTCGAAGGCCCCTTCCTTCATCGCCTCGATGGCGGTCTCGGTGGTGCCGTGGCCGGTGATGAACAGGACGGGGATCCGCGCGTCGATCCGCCGCAGCGCGCGGAAGACGTCCATGCCGTTCATGTCCGGGAGGTTCAGGTCGAGCACGACCACGTCGGGGCGGGACGACTCCGCCAGCTCCAGCCCGGCCGCGCCGGCGGCCGCCGTGGCGACCTCGTACTCGGACGAATCGAAGGCCCGGCGGAAGGCGTGCAGGATGGAGGGCTCGTCGTCGATCACCAGGATGGAGGGCACGGCGGGTTCCTTATTCTCGTTCTCATCCGCGGCTCGTCGCGCGGCGTCGGGCTTAGGCCCCGTGGCCGACGATCCGCGAAGGGCCGGGGAGGCGGAGGACGAAGCGGGCGCCCCCCTCGGGGCGGTTGGAGGCGACGAGGCTGCCGCCGTGGTCGCGGGCGATCCGCTCGGAGATCGCCAGGCCCAGGCCCAGGCCGGCGTCCTTGCTCGTGAAGAACGGTTCGAACAGGCGGGGCAGGGCGTCGGGCTCCACGCCCGGCCCGGTGTCGTCGACGGTCAGCTCCACGAAGCCGTCGGGGGCCGTCGTCAGGGCGGTGGTCAGCCGGCCGCCCCGGGGCATGGCGTCCAGGGCGTTCATCGCCAGGTTCATCAGCACCCGGCCGATCTGCTCGGCGTCGGCCTGGACCGTGATCGGCGAGCCGGGGCGGACCAGCCGCATCTCCACCCGGTGCTTCGCCGCGCGGCCCTGCAGGAGCGCCAGGGTCTCGACCACGACGGCGACCGGGTCGATCGTCCGCCACTTCGGCCTCGGCGGCCTCGCGTAGTCGATGAAGGCGTTCAGCCGCTCCTCCATCCTGACGATCTCGCGCTCGATGACCTGGAGGTCCTCGGCGGGGAGGCCCTCCTCCTCCGCCTTCTCGCGCTGGAGCTGCACCAGCATGGAGATGGCCGTCAGCGGGTTGCGCAGCTCGTGCGCCATGCCGGCGGCCATGCGGCCCACGGCCGCCAGCTCCTCCGCCCGGATCATGGCCCGCTCCAGCCCGGTGGCCACCGAGTAGCCGAAGAAGAGCCCGGCGATCGTCGCCAGCACCCCCACGCCCGCGAGCCACCAGGCCGTCCACGAGGCCGTCCGATGCATCGCCGCCAGCGACCGCGCCGTGGACTCGGCGACCTCGGAGTCCAGCTCGCGGGCCGCCTGGCGGACCTCGGTCTCCAGGATCGCCAGCGCGGCCCGGCCGGGAGCGCCCGCGGAGGCGACGTCGCCGCCCGCCTCGACCGCCTCGCGGTAGCGCCGGAAGCCGGACTCCAGGCGATCGACGATCCCCACCTCCGCCGGCCGGTTCGCGGCGGCGTCGGACTCGGCCAGCAGCCGGCGGACGTCCTCGTTGAGCTCCGCCACCCGGCTCCCGCCCGCCTCCGAGCCGTCGCCGTGCAGGCCGATCTCGATCAGCTCGCTCAGGTCCTTCAGCAGCGCGTCGACGATCCGACGCCCATCCAGGTCGATCTCCAGCTCCCGCACCGTGGCCGCCTGCCTCATCCCCAGGAAGACCGCCGCCGCCGCGCACGAGGTCAGGAACAGCAGGCTCGCCACCAGCGAAGGCCAGGCGATCCGGAACAGAAGTCTTCGCGTCAGCACGACTACTCGCCCCCCGACTCGCCCGCCCTCGCGTCCCGCGACCGCCCAGTATAACCGACCCTCGCCGACGCGACCCAGGTCCCCCGGCCCCGATCGAACCGACCCGAGACGGCCGCAACCGCGTGTCCGCCTCTTGGGCACACCTGCTGAAATCGCGCGCTGAGGCCTTCGCCATCCTTTCGCCGATTCCGCAATCGAATCGAGACATTTTATGAAAACTTGACGCAGGCCGCGTCGACTTTAACGCCATTTTTAGACCGGTTCGGTTCAAATCAAGTCAGATTTCCGAGCATCCGAGGCTCAAACACGAACCTTGCCCTGCGGAGCCCCGATGCCATGGCCGAACCACTTTGCAAAAAAGGACTTAGATCATTCTCCAGGCGCAAAACCGGGCTTGGCACGCGAATGGCTCAAGACCCGGCATCATCCCCTTGCCAACGTCGTGCGGAGAACAACATGAGCCAGCGCCCTGTCGACGCGGTCGTCGAACGTCTCGAGCAATTGGAAGCCGCCACCCGCCGCCTGGAGCTTGAGCGTCGCCGCTGGCGAATCGTCGGCACGGCCCTGACCGTCGGCGTCGGCCTGCTCGTGACCGCCGGTGCGGCGATGCGCGAGACGCCGGCGACGATCGAGGCCGGCGAGTTCGTGCTGCGAGACCCGGAGGGCAAGGCCCGCGCCGCCTTGACGATCCGCCCCGACGGCACCCCGGGCCTGGCCTTCTACGACGCGAAGGAGCGGATGCGGCTCTCGCTCGACCTGGGCTCGAAGGAGCAGGGCGGCGGCGACACCCCCGGCGTGAACGTCTACGGCGAGGAGGGCGAGCTGCGGGCCGCCCTGACCATCCGCCCCGACGGCACCCCCGGCCTGGGCTTCTTCGACAAGGACCGCAACCCCCGGCTCTCGCTCGACATGGCCGCCGACGACTCGACCGGCGTGAACATCTACGGCCCGGGCGGCACCCTGCGGGCCGCCATGGCGATCCGCCCCGACGGCACCCCCGGCCTCGGCCTGTTCGACGAGGCCGGCCGGGTCGTCCAGTCGGTCGACATCGGCGCGGACGGCACGCCCCGCCGCGGCCCGGCCCAGTGAGCCCCCCGATCAGGGGGTGGTGGGGAGCCAGGGCTTGATCATCGGGTAGGTCCGCCCCGTGCCGAACTCCGGGTTGCCGGGGCCGATCGGCGACCCCTGGGGGAGCCGCCGGCGGGCCGGGACGGCCCGGCGACCGACCCGCCGGGCGGGCGCGAACTGCGACGTCGGCGGCTGGTAAGGCACCCAGCCCCGGCCCGGGACGTGGACCACCCATCCCGTCGCAACCGGGGCCTGCACCTGGGCCGGCGCGACGGCGGTCGGCGGATAGACGTAGGTGTAGCCGGCGGCCTGGCCCCGGGCCGCGGGCGCCGTCGGGCCGCCGATCAGGCAGACGGCCGCCATCGCCGTCGCGGCGCCGATCCCTCGCAAGCTCTGCATCGCGATCCTCCTCGCCATCCGTCGTCGCTCGGGCCCGATCCGCGAGGCCGGCTCTCGCCTCCTCCATCCCAATCTCCCGCCGTCCGAATCCTAGGGGGCGGCTTCCGAACGTCAATCAACGCACGGCGAAACGCCCGCAGGATGGGGCTCACGCGGGCGGCCCTCAGGACCCGGGGGCCTCGCGGAGGATGCGGCCGGCGACGAGGCGGTGGACCTCGCGGCCGTCGTCGACGAGCAGGGCGCCCTGGGGGTCGATCCCCCGGCCGGTCCCGACGAGGTTGCGGGGGCCGATCGCCGCGCGGACGGGGCGGCCTCGGAGCAGGTCCAGGCGGGCCCAGGCGGCGGCGAGGGTCGGGTCGTCGGCGGCCAGCCGCCCGAGCGCGGCGGGGAACCGCTCCAGGACGGCGGCGAGGAACCTGGGCAGGTCGGCGACGGTCAGCGGCTCGGGCTGGAGCGCGCCCAGCGAGGTGGCCATGGCGGCGACCTCCGGCGGGGCGAGGTCGAGCCGGGTGGCCACGTTGACCCCCACGCCGATGAGGATGCGGTCGCCGGCCGGGGTCTCGATCCGCTCGGGGAGGATGCCGGCGACCTTCCGCCCGCCGACCTCCACGTCGTTCGGCCAGCGCACGCCCAGGCCGGGGTCGACCAGCCCGAGCGCGGCGACAGCCTCGACGAGGACCACGGCCGTCGTCAGGGCGATCCTCGGCTGCTGATCGACCCGGACGCCGGACTCGGCCGGGTCGAGGACCAGGGTGAAGGTCAACGAGCCCTCGTCCGACCACCAGGCGTTGGCGCGCTGGCCCCGCCCCCGGGTCTGTCGACGGGCCCAGACGGCGAAGGGGAGGGGGCGGCCGGGGTCGACCGCCATCGCCCCGGCGACGGTGCTGGTCGACTCCAACTCGTCGTAGATCAGGAGATCGCGGACGAACGGCCAGGGGGTCGGAGTCGGCGAAGGCATGAGGTCGAGTCCGGCGAGGAGGGCGTCAGGCGAGGGTTTCGGCCCTCGATTCCGAAGTCCCGAGGGCGACGGCGTCCCCGATCCTCGTGGTCCGGGCGGCCCGCCCGGACGTAGAAGGCTCGGGATTCCCGACGTCCGGGCGGGGCCGCCCGGACCACCCCATCGGTCGGGCCCCGCCTTTCGGCGAATCGGCGGGATCGAGGGCCGCCCGCTCAGGCGGGGGCCAGCTTGAGGAGCAGGTCGCCGGCCTTGACCTGGAGGCCGACCTTGGCCGGCAGCTCGGCGACGCGGCCGGGGCGCTCGGCGGTGATGGTGGTCTCCATCTTCATGGCCTCGATGGAGAAGAGCTTCTGGCCCTTGCGGACCGGGTCGCCCACGCTGATCGCGACGCCGACGATCAGGCCCGGCAGCGGCGAGCCGACCTGCATCGGGTCGGCCGGGTCGGCCTTGGGGGCCTCGACGACCGAGGAGGCGAGCGAGCGGTCGGGGACCTCGACCTCGCGGGGCTGGCCGTTCAGCTCGAAGAAGACCGTGCGCTTGCCGTCGGCGTGGGGCTCGCCCACGGCCAAAAGCTTGACGAGCAGGGTCTTGCCGGGCTCGATCTCGAACGCGTTCTCCTCGCCGGCCTCGGCCCCGTAGAAGAAGACCGGGGTGGGGAGGACCGAGGTGTCGGAGAAGGTCCGCTCGTGGGCCACCAGGTCGGGGAAGACGCGGGGGTACATGAGATAGCTCAGGACGTCGAAGTCCGAGACCTCGGCCGGGTCGTCGACGCCCCGGATCTCGGCGACCTTCTTGCGGATGGCGTCGAAGTCGGCCGGGGGCAGGCCCGCCGCGGCGCGGTCGGTCAGCGGCTTGCGGTCGCGGAGGATCCGCTGCTGCAGGGCCGGCGGGAAGCCCCCCGGGGGCTGGCCCAGGCGGCCTTCCATGAACTCGACGACGCTGTCCGGGAAGGCCAGCTCGCGCTCGGGGTCGAGCACGTCGTCCGGGGTCAGGTTGTTGGCGACGAGGAAGAGGGCCATGTCGCCGACGACCTTGGACGACGGCGTGACCTTCACGATGTCGCCGAACAACTGGTTCACCTGGCTGTACGCCCGGCAGACCTCCAGCCATCGGGGCGAGAGGCCCAGGGCGTCGGCCTGCTGGTACAGGTTGGTGTACTGGCCGCCGGGCATCTCCAGGTCGTACAGGTCGGCCGCCGGCGACCGCGGGCCGGACTCGAACGGCTTGTACAGGTCGCGGACCTCGTCCCAGTAGCGGCTGACGTCGATCAGGGTCTGGTGGTCGACGCCGGTGTCGCGGGGGGTGAACCGCAGGCTCTCGACGACGGCGTTGAGGCTGGGCTGCGAGGTCAGGCCCGACATCGAGGCGACGGCGCCGTCGGCCACGTCGAGGCCCACCTCGGCACCCATCAGCACGCTGGCCGCCTGCGCCCCGCCGATGTCGTGGGTGTGGAAGTGGACCGGCAGGCCGACCTCCTCGCGCAGGGCCTTGATCAGCCTCACGGCCGCCGGCGGCTTGCAGAGGCCGGCCATGTCCTTGATCGCGATGATGTTGGCCCCGCGCCGCTCCAGGTCCTTCGCCATCGACACGTAGTACTTCAGGTCGTACTTCGTCCGCGAGGGGTCCAGGACGTCGCCGGTGTAGCAGATGGCGGCCTCGCAGATCCCGCCCGCCTTGCGCACGGCCTCGATGCAGGCGCCCATGTTCGGCACCCAGTTGAGCGAGTCGAACACGCGGAAGACGTCGATGCCGGCGTCGGTCGCGGTCTTGACGAAGGCGTCGACCACGTCGTCCGGGTAGCTCGTGTAGCCGACGGCGTTCGAGCCCCGGATGAGCATCTGGAAGAGGATGTTGGGGATCCGCTCGCGGAGGGCGGTCAGGCGCTCCCAGGGGTCTTCCCGCAGGAACCGCATCGAGGTGTCGAACGTGGCGCCGCCCCACATCTCCAGCGAGAACAGGTTGGGGAGCCGGCGGGCGTAGGCGTCGGCCACGCGGAGCATGTCCCGGGTGCGCAGGCGGGTGGCCAGGAGGCTCTGGTGGGCGTCGCGGAAGGTGGTGTCGGTGACGAGCAGCGGCTTCTGCTCGCGGACCCACTTCGAGAACCCCTCGGGGCCGAGCTGCTTCAGGCGCTGGCGGGTGCCGTCAGGGATCGTCCCCATGTGGTCGTAGGCCGGCGACGCCGGCTCGGCCGGGATCTTCCGCCCGGGCTCGCGCCTCACGCCCGGGAAGCCGTTGACGGTCACGTCGCCGATGTACGCCAGCAGCTTCGTCGCCCGGTCCCGGCGCTCGGCGAACTCGAACAGGCTGGGGGTCTGGTCGATGAACCGGGTGGTGCAGCGGCCTTCCAAAAACGTCTCGTTGGTGATGACGTTGATGAGGAACGGGATGTTCGTCTTCACGCCCCGGATGCGGTACTCCTGCAGCGCCCGCTCCATCCGCGAGGCGGCGTCGACGAACCGCCGGCCGTAGCACGAGACCTTCACCAGCAGCGAGTCGTAGAACGGCGTGACGATGGCGCCGCTGGTGGTGGAGCCGCCGTCGAGCCGCACGCCCGGGCCGCCGGACGAACGGTAGTGGGTGATCCGGCCGTAATCCGGCGTGAAGTGGTTGGCCGGGTCCTCGGTGGTGATCCGGCACTGGATCGCGAAGCCCTCGGTGTGGACCGAATCCTGCCCGGAGATGCCGATGGCGGGGTTGGCCAGCGGCTCGCCCTGGGCGATCAGGATCTGGCTCTTGACCAGGTCCACGCCGGTGACGACCTCGGTGACGGTGTGCTCCACCTGGAGCCGGGGGTTGACCTCGATGAACGAGAAGGTCCTGGCCTCGTCGTCCACCAGGAACTCCACCGTCCCGGCGTTCTCGTAGCCGACCTCGCGGCCGATCTTCAGCGCGGCCTCGCAGATCGCGTCGCGGAGGCCCTCGTCGAGGTTGTAGGCCGGGGCGATCTCGATGACCTTCTGGTGCCGGCGCTGGATCGAGCAGTCGCGCTCGAACAGGTGGACGAGGCCGCCGTGCTTGTCGCCCAGGAGCTGGACCTCGATGTGCTTGGCCTTGGCGATGAACTTCTCGATGAAGGCGTCGGCGCAGCCGAAGGCGGCCTTGGCCTCGCTGCGGGCCTGCTCCAGCGCCCCGTCCAGGTCCTCGGCCTTCTCGACCACGCGCATCCCGCGGCCGCCGCCCCCCATCGACGCCTTGATGATGACCGGGAAGCCCATGGCCTCGGCGACCTTGCGGGCCTCGGCCCCGGGGACCACCGGCTGGCTCCCCTTGAGCACCGGCACGCCGGCCCTCTCGGCCAGGGCCCGCGCGGCGACCTTGTCCCCGAGGCTGTCGAGGATCTCGGGCGTGGGGCCGACGAAGACGATCCCGGCGGCGGCGCAGGCGCGGGCGAACTCGGCGTTCTCGGACAAAAAGCCGTAGCCGGGGTGGATCGCGTCCACCCCCTTCTCGACCGCCAGCTCGACGATCGCCGGGATGTTCAGGTAGCTGCGGATCGGCTCGCCGGCGTGGCCGATCTGATAAGCCTCGTCCGCCTTCAGCCGGTGCAGCGCGAAGCGGTCCTCGTGCGAGTAGAGGGCGACCGTCCGGATGCCCAGCTCATGGGCCGAGCGGAAGATGCGGATGGCGATCTCGCCGCGGTTGGCGACCATCAGTTTGCGGAACGTCGGCATTCGGCTCTTCCCGGCTGGCTGGGGGGAGGTACTGGCGGGTCGAGAGCGGCGCATGGGCCGGCTCGGCTCGTCGCGGTCGGGCCGACCATTATCCCGGACGGGGGGTCAGAATTCATCCTCATTTTCCGCCCGGACCGGATTCTCCAGCGTCCCGATCGGCGCGATCGTCGCCCGGACGAGGTCCCCCGGCTTGAGGAACGTCCCGGTGGACGAGCCCACGCCCGACGGCGTGCCGGTGGCGATCACGTCGCCCGGCTCCAGGGTGACGAACCGCGAGACGAAGGCCACCACGGCGGCCACCGGGAACACCATCTCGGCGGTCGTCGCCTCCTGCTTGACCTGGCCGTTGACCGTCAGCTTGATCGGCAGGGCCTGCGGGTCCTCCACGGCCGTCGCCGCCAGGATGCACGGGCCCATCGGGCAGAACGTGTCGTGCCACTTGCCGTGCAGCCAGTCGAAGAACTTGTCGCGCTCGCGGGCCTTCCGCCCGGGGTTGGGCCGGAACGCCCGGTCGCTCACGTCGTTGACCACCGTGTACCCCGCGACGTACCCCAGCGCCTCGGACTCCGGCACGTCGCGCCCCTTGCGGCCGATCACCACCCCCAGCTCGCACTCCCAGTCGATCTGGTCGGGCGAGACCGAGGGGATCACGATCGGGTCGCCCGGGTGGTTCAGCGTCGTGCTCGGCGGCTTCATGAAGACATAAGGGAACGTCTCTTCGCGCTCGGTGTCGGCGTACCCGCGCTCGACCAGGTGCTTGCCGTAGTTCCCGGCCAGGAACAGCATCTTGCGAGGGCAGGGGAGGGGGACCAGGAGCTGCACCTCGGAGCGCGGGATGGTCAGCTCGGAGACCGCGATGACGTCCAGCTCCTCGATCCAGTCGTGCAGCCGCCTCGCCTGCTCGTAGGACTCGCCGTCCGGCGGGAGCAGGTCCAGGAGGTCCTCGGTGGAGGCCAGGAGCATCTCGCTGTCGGTCTCGCGGCTGTACATCTCGGCCGCCTGGTCGAGCGGGATCACCACGTCGTCGTCGTAGAAGCCGGTGAGGATCAGGTCGTCGTAGCGGAATCGGCAGACGCGCATGAGCGAGGCTCCTTGACGACCCGGACCGGCACGATCACGTCCCGACGCACGACGTTCGATGTGAGGATGATGGCCTCCAGTGTATCGGCGGCCGATCGCAAGTCCACCGTCACGTCGATCAGCGTCGCCCCCGCACCACGCACCGGCGTCCGCACGCCTTCGCAACCCGGGCCCCGAGGCCTTCAGCGAGCGCCGCGGCCTTCGCCTCGTCCATCCGGCCCTCGATCACGAGGCTGATCGCCTCCAGCCCCCGATCCAGCTCGACGGCGACCGGGACGCCCTCGACGAGCGCCCGCACCCCTCGCCAGGCTCCGTCGTCCTGGATCTCGGAGGCGCCCTCCCCGCCGGGCGGGAGCAGCGACGAGCGATCCAGGTAGGCGTCGCCCGAATCCACGCGGGCCGGCCCGGGGTCGTCGGGCTCCAGGACGATGAGGTTGTCGACGTCCTCCAGGATGAGCCGGAACTGCCGCCAGCCCCGGTCCGTCGTCCGCCGCCAGGTTCCGGTCGAAACTTCCAGTGCGTACTCCTCGAAGCTGCGGCGGGAGTCCTCCTCGCCGGCCTCTTTGAGATAGACCTCGCCTCCGGAGACGACGATCGATTCGCCCTCGACCCGCGCGGAGTGTTCGAAGATCCAGCCGGGGGGCTCGCCGCGGGTTTCGAGCGGCTCGATGCGGTAGTCGTCCAGATGGAGGATGAACACCGGCGTGGCCCCGGGGCGGCGTTCGCCCTGGTAGCCGAGGCCGCCGATCACGACCAGGCGGTCGCCCATGACGGTGGACGTGTGGTAGTCGGTCGGCGGGAAGACGTCCCTGGGATAGCCGTAGATCGCGACGGAGCCGTCGGGTTCGAGGACGACCACGTCGTTGTAGATGCAGAAGTCCGGGTCGTAATAGTCCTCGTACTCGCCGCCGATGCAGACCACTCGGCCGTCCGGCAGGCGGTCGCGCGTGGCCCCCCAGCGGTCGAAGGTCCAAACGGGGCGATCGCGCGAAGACTCGTAGCCGACGTCGAAATGCCTCCGGACTCCGGGGGCCGACGCCCATCTCGGCCTCGGCACGAGGGGCGGGGCTGCGAGATCGTGGCCGGGCGGCCGCCCCTCATGGCCGAGGACCATCCATTCCCAGAACTCCAGGCGCATGCGCTCCGGGTTGCCGGTCCCGAAGCGGCGGTCGCGCTGGGCGTCGAAGATCGCGCGGGGGAGGTCCATTCGGCCGATTGCCTCGCCGTCGAAGACGCGACGGGCGGGCCGTCGAACCGATCCGGGTAAAGGGATGAGGGCCTCCAGTGTATCGGAAACGGCCTTCGAGGCCAGCATCCGCGCGAAGGCGCAACGGCCGGCTCGCCGTGCTTCACCCGCCTCCGCTTCCCTCTGGGGGAAGGACCGGGAAGGGCGGTCAGCGGGCCTGGCGCCAGCGGCGGAAGGGGCCCGCGGGGGCGGCGGGCTGCGTCCAGGCGGGAACGTACGTGGTGGTCGGGACGGGGGCGGGTTCCTGGACCTGCACCTCCACCTGGGCGGAGGTCTCGACGAACGTCGGGGCGGCGGGCCAGGGGACGTTGGAGAGGCCGTCGAAGCGGGCGTTCTCCGGGGCGCAGCGGCCGTAGCCGTCGTCGAACCAGTCGCGCAGGAGGGCGACCACGCCGGGCTTCCCCTCGCCGATGTAGTGCTCGCGGCGGAGGCGGTACTCGGCGAAGATCGGCTCGGAGCGGGTCATCAGGGCGCGGTCGGCGTCGTTCGCCTGGTGCCCCTTGGGGACGGCCCAGACGAACTTGTTCGTGGCCGCCGAGAACGTGGGGACAGACAGGAAATCCCGGGGGACGATCTTCTTGTCCTCGGACGACGCCCGCTTCAGCTCGGCGTCGACGAAGAAGTCGACGGCGTGGTCCGGGTAGCCGTAGAAGTGGCCCGAGGCCCGCAGCCGGTCGGGCTGGGGGGCGTGCTCCATCTTCTCGATCAGCTCCGTCGGCGGGGTCTCGGGCGAGACGCCGTAGGGGCCGAAGAACGCCTGGTGGTCGGCCAGCATCCGCCGCACCGAGGGCCGGTAGGCGACCCAGGCGTGGCCCATCCGGTGCTCGCCGCTCACCGCCTTGAAGATCAGCATGCCGGCGTCGTAGGCGTCGCCGCAGCGGAAGGCCGAGAGCGCCCGGCGGGTCTCGTCGAGCTTCGCCGTGTCGGGCTCCTTGATCGCGAACCGCGTCGACGCGAACGAGCCGCTGACCGGCTTCACCCCGCCGACGATCGTGTACAGCGCCTCGCTGTCCAGGGCCCGCAGCAGCAGTTCCTCGGCCCTCGCCCGCGCGGCGGGGTCCAGGCGCTCGACCGGGAAGCAATCCTCGCGCGGCACGCCGTCCGCGCGGGCGGCCCCCGCGAAGGAAGCGGCCAACGCCAGGCCGAGGATCAGGGTGCGAAGGGTGGACGCGATGCGAAGGGGGGCGGGCACGGGAGGATTCCTCGGAAGGCGGGGATGCGGAGAGGGCGAGCCTGAGTGAAGGCCCGTCCCGTGAATGCGTCAGGTTGCATAGCGTTCGAGGGACGCGCCGTCTCGGCGTGATCGGCGAGGCGTGCTCATGATTCCGACGGCTTCGACTTCGACTCGTCGTTTCGCTCCCGAGTTCGGTCAAGCCAAGAGCCCAATCCACCCCAAAAGAAACAGCCGCCGACCATGGTGAGAAACATGAGGACAGGCTCTACTTTGGGATTGTTGTGAGCCAGCATGGACACCGGAATCAGGAGAGGAAGGCATGGCGCGTAGACGACGAGCCAGGCGATCGCGAGGTAGGGCCGGGCGGGCCCCGATAGATCCGACTTATAGACGACCATCGAGACGAGATAGAGCCCCAGAGGGACGAACACGCCGAGGGAGAGTCCGAGCCGCCTTCGTCGCATAGATAGGCCTTAGTTGAAGGTCTCTTGCGTGCTCCCTCGCGACCGCTCGACGCCGGACCCGGATTCACGCCTGTTTCCTTTCAACCGTAGCCCCCCTACGACGGCCGCTCAATACGCGTCGGCGCTGACCACCTCGCCGAGGGCCCGCGTGCCGAGCGCCCGGTAGGTGTTCATGTCGATGGAGTCCTTGATGAATCGGACGGAGCCGTCGCCGAACAGGAAGTTGGCGCCGCCCGGGTGGGGGCTGCGGAAGCCGAACTGGCCGAGGGTCAGGCTGCGGGGGTCGGTGATCCAGGTCACCGAGTTGGTGCCGTTGGCCGGCGAGGTCACCCATTCCGCCGGCCCCCAGAACGCCTTGCTGTTCAGCCGGGGGACGACGTAGGCGCCGCCGGAGATTCGCGTGTCGCCCGACCAGACGTAGCGGGCCGGCGTCCCCAGGTCGCCGCCGCCCCACGAGCCGCCGAGGTTGGCGATGTTGAACCGCGAGGCCGACGGCTCGTCGCGGAACCGCGAGGTCTCGCCCACCATCATCGTGTTCGAGAGCCCGTCGGTCACCTGCGGGATCCCGTAGTGCACGTTGCGGCTGAACATCCCCTCGGTCAGGATCGCCCCGCAGATGTGCGCGTTCTGGGCCGTGGTCGCGTTGCCGTAGCCGTTGGCGATGCCCTCCGTCAGGCCGACCGAGCTGGCGTACGAGATCTGCGTGATCTTGAACGTCGTCCGCGACTGCTCCGCCTTCGTGTCGCTGGGGCAGAGGTACGCCGCCACCGAGAACTCCCACACCGACGTGTTCGGCGGGAAGCCCGCCGGGTGCATGAAGTTCAGGGTGTTGTACTTATTCCCCTGCTCCAGGTACGGCATGATGTAGTTCGACCAGGTGTGCCCCCAGCTCGACGTGCAGCCGTTGGTCCGCGACTGCGCCGTGTAGGCCGGCGGGAAGACGCTCATCACGCTCTCGTAGTTGTGCAGCGCCAGGCCCATCTGCTTCATGTTGTTCGTGCACTGGATCCGCCGCGCCGCCTCGCGGGCCGACTGCACCGCCGGCAGCAAAAGCGCGATCAGGATCGCGATGATCGCGATCACCACCAGCAGCTCGATCAGCGTGAACCCACCCCGGAACCGACCGCTTCGTCCGCCTTCGCCCGCCATGTCGCCTCCTCCTCGGGTCCTGAATCGCCCATCGTCCCGGCCCGCCCCCTCCGCACAGGTCGCACGCGCCGGCCGCCCCGCGCCGCGAGGCCGATGATAATGGTTTATCAATTGGCGAGAGAGAGCGTCAAGCGGCCCAGGATTAAACCTTGTTCACACAACCGGCCGCCCCGACCCTTGACTTCGATTATCGATAATATACGATTCGCCGACGGAGGGACTTCGGCGATGGGGTACGAGCGGAGCTGCCTGAGCGACCACATCCGGCGCGAGCTGGCGAGGCGGATCCTGGACGGGACGCTGAGGCCGGGGGAGCGGCTGGTGGAGCTGAAGATCGCGGCGGAGTTCGCGTCGAGCCAGACGCCGGTGCGCGAGGCGCTCCGGGAGCTGGAGTCGATGCGGCTCGTCGAGGCCTCCCCCTACAAGGGGACGCGGGTCCGCGACGTCGGCCCGCGCCAGACGGCCGAGGCCTACGCGGTCCGCGGCGCGCTCGAACGCCTCGCCGCCGAGTCCGCCGCCGCGGCCTTCCGGGGCGACGTCCGCGCGCTTCGGGCGACGGCCCGGGCCATCGTCGCGGCGGCCCGCGCGGGGGACCGCGAAGGCTACGCCCGCCACGACCTGGAGTTCCACCGCGCGATCGCGACGGCCTCGGGCAACGCCACCCTGCTGCAACTCTGGGAGTCGCTGGCGTTCGAAACCCGCACCCCGCTGACCCTGACGCGCGACGACCTGGACTGGCCGGCCGTCGCCGAATCCCACGCGCCGATCGTCGACGCGCTCGAAGCCGGCGACGGCGCGCTCGCCGGCCGGCTGCTCGAAGAGCACGCCCGCAAGTTCATCCCGCCGCCGAGGGCCGAGGCCGGGACGACCTCCCGGGCGAGGCGGGCGTCCGGTTCGTAGTGACCATCCATCGGGAGCGAATCATGGGGGAATCCGAACGAGTCGTGGTCGTCGCCGGGGCCCGGGGGGTCATCGGCCGGGCCGCGGCGGAGCACTTCGCCAGGCGGGCGGGGACGACCGTCTACGGCCTCTCGCGGCGCGCCGTCGACCTGCCCGGCGTGTCGGGGATCGCGGTCGACCTCCTCGACCCGGCCGACGCCCGGGCCAAGCTCGCCCCGCTGTCCGACGCCACCCACCTGATCTTCGCCGCCTACGTCGAGAAGTCCACGGCCGCCGAGAAGAGCGTCGTGAACTCCGCCCTGCTGGAGAACACGCTCGACGCCCTGGAGGCCGCGGCGCCGGGCCTGGCGCACGTCACGCTCTACCAGGGGGGGAAAGCGTACGGCTCCGACCTCGGGCCGTTCAAGACCCCGGCGCGCGAGGACGACCCCCGGCTCATGCCGCCGAACTTCTACTACGACCAGGAAGACATCCTGAAGCGCCGCCGCAAGAGCGGCGCCCGGTGGTACGACACCATCCTCCGCCCCGAGGCGGTCTGCGGCTTCGCCCTGGGCAACCCGATGAACCTGGCCATGATCATCGCCGTCTACGCCACGCTCTCGAAGGAGCTGGGCCTGCCGCTCCGCTTCCCCGGGCCGCTGGGGGCCTACCGGGCACTCTACCAGGTCACCTCGGCCGACGTCCTGGCGCGGGCCGCCGACTGGGCGGGGACCGAGCCCTCGGCGCGGGGGGAGGTCTACAACATCACCAACGGCGACTCCTTCCGCTGGGAGCACCTCTGGCCCCGGATCGCCCGCATGTTCGACATGGAGTGCGCCCCGCCCGTGCCGTTCAAGCTCGCGGAATACATGGCCGACAAGGGCCCGCTCTGGGACGCGATCGTCCGCAAGCACGGCCTCGCGCCGACGCCCTACCGCGAGGTCGCCTCGTGGCCGTTCGGCGACTTCATCTTCCACTCCGAGTTCGACAACATCAGCAGCACGATCAAGGCGCGCCGCCACGGCTTCCCCGACTGCATCGACACCGAGGACATGTTCGCGGAGTTCTTCGACCGGCTCCGCGAGGCCCGCGTCATCCCCCCGCGCGAGGGGCCCTTCTCGTGAAGACGGCGACGGGGCCGGGCCGGGGGTTCAGACGGCCTTGGGGTCGTCGACGACTCAGCGTCTCAATCGAGCACGATCTTGGTCGCCAGGAAGGCGAAGTATTTCGGATCCTCGTCTTCAAAAACATCCTTCCCTTCGGCCATATAGGCCCGCGCAAGTTCATCGGCCGCCTTCTCGAAATTTTCCAGTTCAAAGTACACCTCCCCGAGCCGGAGATGAACGGCCGGATTAGCCCGGTCGTTCATGGCGCCGCCGGGGGCCGAGGCCGGATCGAAGTGACCATCCATCGGGAGCGAATTATGGCTGAATCCGAACGAGGCGTGGCGCCGGCCTGGAGGTATACCACGGAGTGCCCGGATGGTTGCAGGAGCAGCTCATGGTCGCCGCGGGTAGGACCCGGGATCTCGACGACAGCCCGGCGATCCAGCCGACGTAGTCGCACCATAACGACAGTAGAAGGAGGGCGGGGCGGTCGATCCTCGGCTGGCATCGCTGAGTCGATAGGTCGATGAGGTCGGGAAAGACCTACGCCGAGTCGGCCGTCCTGACGAATCAGCAGACGGCCGACGCGGATTTCGCGAGGCTGGAGGACATCGCCGGCGACGGCATCCGGTCCGTGGGGCCGGCCGGGTGTTCGACCTTGAAAGCAGCCATGAAAACCAAAGCGAGCTTGATCGTTCATGCAAAATTCTCGGGCGAAGACGTCATCCAAGCGCTGAGCGACGTCTACCCCAAAGGCCAGGACGGCGATCGGTTCGAGTGCCTCCTCCCCTGGGGCGACGCGAGGCTGATGCGGCTGCTCGGAGTTCTCGCTGCCCACGGCCTCAAGCCCTCCGGCCCCGGCCCGGCGTCGCCGAGCGACTACCATCTCGCGATCAATCGCACCTACAGCCGTGCGGACCTCCATGAGGCGGCCTACCTTACGTTCCAATCGAAGACGCTCTTATATGACGTCAGACGGGACGAGGACGGGACGATAAGGCTGCGATCGGACAGGTTGAAATCCGGCCTGGATCTAGGATCCGCGAAGACGACCTGGCTCGTCGTCTCCGACCGGGTCAAGGGTCTTATGGAGCATCAGGGCCTGGTTCATGCCGTGTTCCGCCAGACGCGCATCGACGGTCCCGCGGGCGGAGCGACGAGGCGGAGCGAGGGGGCGTTTTGGGAACTCACGAGCGATCTCATCCTGCCGCCGATGGGCCCGCCGGCCAGGTTCATACACGGTCGCACGGGGGCCGAGGTCCCCGGCGACTCCGACGAGCCCTTCATCTTTCGAGAGGGCGTCGACATCCCCGGGTATTATTTCCTGCCCACCGAGCCGCACTATGACGAGGACGCCCTGAGGTCGGCGGGTCCTTTCGATCTGGCCCTGACTTTCGAGAAGATCGCCGGAGGCTACCTGGGTGGCCTCCCCATATGTTCGCAACGATTTCGACGGTTCTGCATCGATAACTCACTGGAGCACAAATTGTACTGGACTCCCGTTAGGGTCGACCGCCGCAGCCAGGCCTGATGCACGTCTCGACGGACCGCGCCGCGGATCGCGGCCAGGCGGATTTGTACGACGCCGGTCCTGGGCGATCGGCGACTTCATCCTCCGCTCCCAGTTCGACGACGTCGGCAGAACCGTCCAGGGGCGTCGCCACGGCTTCCCCTACCGCATCGACACCGAGGACATGTTCGCGGAGTTCTTCGACCGGCTCCGCGAGGCCCGCGTGATCCCCCGGAGGGGCTGACCCGGCCGCGGAGGTCGTTCATGGCTTCATGACAGGAGATGCACACGCGATGGAATATCGACGACTCGGCGGATCGGGCTTCAAGGTCCCCGCGCTGACCTTCGGCACGGGGACGTTCGGCGGCGGCACGGAGCTGTTCAAGGCCTGGGGCGAGACCGACGTGGCCGAGGCCACCCGGCTCGTCGACGTCTGCCTGGAGGCCGGCGTCACCATGTTCGACTCGGCCGACGTCTACTCCAAGGGGGCGGCCGAGGAGATCCTGGGCAAGGCGATCGAGGGGCGTCGCGACCAGGTCCTGATCTCGACCAAGGCCACGTTCCGCCGGGGGACCGGGCCCAACGACGTCGGCTCGTCGCGGTTCCACCTGATCGAGGCCGTGCACAAGGCCCTCAAGCGGCTGAACACCGATTACATCGACCTGTTCCAGCTCCACGGCTACGACGCCGAGACCCCGCACGAGGAGGTGTTGAGCACGCTCGACCAGCTCGTCCGCGACGGGAAGATCCGCTACGTTGGTTGCTCCAACTTCTCGGGCTGGCACCTGATGAAGGCCCTTTCCGTCGCCGACCGCCACGGCTGGCCGCGCTACGTCGCCCACCAGGCGTACTACTCGCTCGTCGGCCGCGATTACGAGTGGGAGCTGATGCCCCTGGGGCTGGACCAGGGGGTCGGCGCTGTGGTCTGGAGCCCGCTGGGCTGGGGCCGGCTCACGGGCAAGCTCCGCCGCGGCCAGCCGAAGCCGGAGGTCAGCCGGCTCAACACCAAGGTCTCCGTCGACGCCGGCCCGCAGGTCGACGAGGAGTACCTGTACCGGGTCGTCGACGCGATCGACGAGGTCGCGGCCGAGGTCGGCAAGACGGTCCCGCAGGTCGCCCTCAACTGGCTCCTCCAGCGCCCGACGGTCGCCACCGTGGTCATCGGCGCCCGCAACGAGGAGCAGCTCCGCCAGAACCTCGGCGCCGTCGGCTGGAACCTCACCCCCGACCAGGTCGCCAGGCTCGACGCCGCCAGCGCCCGCCCGCTCGCCTACCCGTACTGGCACCAGAAGGCCGCCTTCGCCGAGCGCAACCCGTTCCCGGTCTCGGTCTGATCGCCCGACCCGGCTCGATCGTCGCCCGCCCGGCCCCTCCCGCCTACGCCCCTGGAACCGAGAGGCCGCGGCTGCGACGATGGGATCCCGACCGGCGCCCGGCCGGCGGGGGCGGCGGTCGACCCGTCCCGGCGGCCGCGCGGGCGGCCGATCGACGGACAAAGGGATGTCGCCCGTGAAAATGTACATACTCGTGCGCGAATCCGTGCCCCTGGGCTTCGCCGTCCTGGCGGCGGCCCACGCCTCGCTCGCGGCCTACCTCCGGTTCCGCGACACGCCCGAGGTCGCCTCGTGGCTCGCCGGCCCGTTCTTCAAGGTGGTCTGCAAGGTCGACGACGCGGAATTCGAGCGCGCGAAGTCCTTCGAGGATTCGGTCGTCCTCACGGAGTCGGCCCTCGGCGGCCAGGAGGTCGCCATCGCCTGCAAGCCTCGCGAGGAATGGCCCAAGGCGTTCCGGTTCTACAAGCTGTATCGATGAGCGGCGCGGGGCGAAGGCCGACGGCAGGCCCCTCGGCCGCGCCCTCGGCTTGCCGTTTCGTCCTCCCGGGCTCCGCCCCCCTTCCGAAGTCGGACGGGATTCCGCGGCGTCGTCCGGCGTGAGCGGCTCCCCGGCTCGAAGCGAGTCCGCTCGCCGACCTTCGACGACGATCTGCCGAGACGCGGGCCCGCGAAACGGGTAGCTTGCGGCCCGTCGACTAGGACACGTCGGACTTGTTGAAGGAATCGCCATGGAATCGACCGCCGCGGAACGGATCCTGGATTTCGCCCCGATCGGCATGTGCTGGGAGGTGACGAGGACCACGGCCGAATCGGGGGGCGCGTCGTTCGAGGCGGTCAACGTGCTCACCCCGGGCTTCGGCGGGCCGCCGTTGCACGTCCACCCCGAGGCGGAGGAGAGCTACGAGGTGCTCTCCGGGACGCTCGACGTCCGCGTCGGCCGCGAGTGGCGGCGGTTGGGCCCGGGCGAGTCGGTGACGGTCCCGGCGGGGACGCCCCACACCCTGCGCAACACGAGCGGGGCGGAGGTCCGCCTGCGCAACGTCCACAGCCCGGCGATGGACTTCGAGCGGTTCTTCCGGCGGCTTCAAACCCTGGTCTGCCACGGCGGGATGAAGCTCCCGCCCAGGGATCTGCGGTCGGCCGTCCTCGTCGCCATGCTGTTCACGGACCACCCCCGCGAGATCGTCTCCGTCGCCCCCCCGCGCCGGGTGCTCCAGGTGCTTGCCGCCGTCGGCCGGCTCTTGCGCTTCAAGCTGCCCGACTGAAAAGCCGCCCGTCTCGTCCGCAATCGCCGATCCGGGCGCATCCTCTCGGTAAGCGATGCCGCGCCCGGATCCGGCCGAAGGCCGACGTGGGGCGGTCGCCGGGGATCGGGTCGATGAGTCGATGCGCGCCGAACGAACCCAATCCCGGGATCGCAAATCAGGACTTAAGGTGCATCCGTGATGAGCCTTGCGTCAATTGGGTTCGATTTCGAGGCGGTGCGAACGAAGCCAATTGCGGTGTCGACCTCGGCGCGCGAACATCAAGCGGTCGAGGCCCTGTCAGGGACTCGCCGGCCGCCTTGCCCCCGGCGCACGCCGCTCGGTAACGCACGGAAGGCCGGCCAGGAACAGCCTTCCCGCTGTGCAGACCCGCGGGACGGAAAGGGGAGCACGACCAGCACGAGCCTCGACGGAGGAACAGCCGGGCTCGGGTCCCGTCGCGTCCTCGTGAAGTCCGCCTTGATGGTCCCCCTCATCCGGCCTCCGGCCACCTTCCCCCACCGAGGGGGAAGGGGGGACGAGCCGATGTCGACGCGGGCGACGACGACCTCGAAAGCGCGCCGAACGAACCCAATTTCTCGGAACGTTCTCTCGACGCAAAATCCTACACTCATGGAAAATGCGTCCGACGGCTTCGTTTCCAGCCCGGCGCGAACGAAGCCAATCCGGGCGCGGTCAGTGGGGGAGGATCTGGCCGGGGAGGAGGTCGGGCAGGGCGGGGACGGGTTCGGGGTTGGTCATCTGGCGGCGGACGTCGGCCAGGGCGGGGGAGACGCCGAAGTCGTCCAGGTTGAAGTTGTACCGCTGGGTCAGGCCGGCCCCGCTGTAGCGCAGGAAGGTGACGTTCAGGATCACGTCGCGCTGGTTGTGCTGGGGCCGGAGCCTCGTCTGGGTGAACTGCAGGGCGCTCAGGATCGCCAGGCCCCCCATCGCCAGGGTCGCCCGGCGGTAGCCCGACATCGCCCGCAGGCCGATCGCCGCGCCCAGGTACAACAGCGGCAGGAAGGGGAAGATCAGCCCCGCGTTGCCGGCGAAGACCAGGAACGAGAAGGCCCACGACGGCCCGACCCAGAGCGCCGCCAGGGCCAGGTCCCGCCAGTGTCGACGGCGCAGCGAGGTCGCCAGCCCGACCAGGAACGGCGGGAGGATCAGCAGCGAGCCCCAGGCCAGGAACAGCTTGTACTTCACCACGTTGCGGAGGAGGCCCTCGAACAGGCCCCGGACGAACGGCGAGAAACCGGCCTTGTCCCCCTCGTGCTTGGCCTCGACCCGGTGCAGGTAGACGTCCACGCCGCCGAGCACCCAGGCCGTGCCGAAGAACCAGGCGCAGCAGGCCGCCGCCAGGATCGCGCCGCCGATCAGCCAGTGCCGGATCGGCGCCCGGCCCAGCAGCAGCGCCCCGGCCCAGAGCGGCGTGCCGAAGGCCAGCATGTCGGGCCGGAGGATCATCCCCAGCCCCAGCGACACGCTCGCGCCGAGCAGGTCGCCGAGCCGCCGGCCGTCCCTCATGTAGCGGGTGCCGAACCAGCCCACGGCCGGCAGGACGGCCAGCCAGACGGGGTAGCTGGCGATGGCCCCGCCGTGCCACCAGACGATCGGGTTGCAGGTCATCGCCCAGGCCGTCGCCGCCGCCAGCGGGCGGGGGACGAACAGGGTCGCGTACAGATAAGCGAACGCCGCCCCGACGATCGTCAGGATCACGTTCACCGCCAGGTACGCCGTCACCGGGTTCGCCCAGGCCAGGTTCGCCAGCTTCCCCAGCAGGACGTAGCCGATGTTCCCCGGCATGGGGACGTCGAACGTCGCGTCGAGCTTCAGGGCGTTGACGTAGAGCGGGCCGTCCTTGCCCATGAAGTCGAACGTGTCGAGGTACGGGAACCGGCTGGCGACGACCCACCAGGCCAGGCCGAGGATGCAGCCCACGTCCCGGACGCCCAGCCCGGATCGCGCCGGGGCCGGGGCCGTCGCGTCGGCCAGGGGGCCGTCGAGGTCGGCCGGGGTGTTCGGGCGCATTCCGGGGCTCCTTCCGCGGTGTCCGTCCAGGTCGTCTTCCCTTCGCAGGCGGAACGGATCCTAACCCGATCCGCCCCGATCCGCAACCGGCCCCGGCGCTGCGGCGAGGCTCCCCCGCCTGCTACGATGTCCCGGATTCGAGCCCGCACGACCCCCGCCGAGGAGCCCCGACGATGAACGCGACGGCCGAGATGCTGACCGCCCGGACGGGCAAGCCGTCGCGGATCGTGGTGGGGATGATCTCCGGCACCAGCGCCGACTCGATCGACGCGGCCGTCTGCCGGATCGAAGGCTTCGGCCTCCCCTCCGCCGACGGCCCCGGCGCGCGGGTGGAGCTGATCCACTACGCGGAGACGCCCTATCCGGAGGCGACCCGCGCCCGCATCCTCGACCTGAAGAACTGGGGCGTCCGCGACGTGGCCGAGATGAACGTGCGGGTCGCCGAGGCCTTCGCCGACGCCTGCCTGAAGACCCTCGCCGAGGCCGGCCTGAGGCCCGAGGACGTGGACCTGATCGGCTCGCACGGGCAGACCGTGTACCACCACAGCTCGGTCCCCGGCGCGCTCGGCGCGACGCTCCAGGTGGGGGACGGCGACGTGCTCGCCGAGCGCACCGGGGCCCTGGTGTTCGCCGACTTCCGCGCCCGCGACGTCGCCGCCGGCGGCGAGGGGGCGCCGATCTCGCCCTTCGCCGACATCATCCTCTACGCCCCCCGCGACCCGTCCTCGACCCCCGAGCGGCGGGCCGTGCTCAACCTGGGGGGCATCGCCAACGTCACCGTGCTCGACCCCGACCCGAACAAGGTCTTCGGCTTCGACACCGGCCCGGCCAACACCCTGCTGGACCGCCTGGCCCGGCGGATCTCCGGCGGGGCCGAGTCCTGCGACCGCGACGGCGCGCTCGCCCGCGCGGGGAGGGTCGACCCGGCGCTGGTCGAGCGACTCCTGGCGGATGACGCTTATCTGGGCCGAAAGCCCCCCAAGTCGACCGGCTTCGAGATGTACGGCGACGCCTTCGTCGAGCGTGCGGGGACGCTCCTGGGCCGGTTCGACGCCGACCTGATGGCGACCCTGACCGAGTACACCGCGAGGACCGTGGCCGACGCCTTCGCCCGGTTCGTGCCGCCGGTGGTCGAGGTGATCGGGGCCGGCGGCGGCGTGCGGAACCCCGCCCTGTTCGGCCGCCTCGCCGAGCTGCTCGCCCCCGCCCGGCTCCTCCTGGGGGACGACCGCGGCGTCCCCGGCGACGCCCGCGAGGCGATGGCCTTCGCCGTCCTGGCCCATGAGGCGCTCCACGGCCTGCCGACCTCGCTCCCCTCCGTCACCGGCGCGCGACGACCGGCGGTGCTCGGGAAGGTCTGCCTGCCTAGAGCGTGACCGCCGGAAAATGGGATAAATGAAGGGATTAAGGGGTCACTGGAAAAAATTCAGAGGGTGCTTGCCCCAGGGCGTGGATGGAGTACTATTATGGCGTCCTCGGGACGACCCACCCGACTCGATGCTGAGTCGGACGGCCTTCCCGAGGGAACGACCCCGGCCGTCGACGTCGACGTCCCGCGTGGCGTCGCGGCGGCGGCCGGGGGGCTTTCCCACCCTCGCGCCGCCGGGAGTTTCGCGCTCCCCGGCGGCGATCGAACGGCCCGGACGATGGGCCGATCGGATCGCGTCGTCTGGATCGCAAGAGGGTTCGGAAGCAAGTCAAGTTTGGCGCTCTCGACGACGATTTTGCATTCCGAAAGCATCCACCAGGGGGCCCCGTTCCGGCCCCTCGTCTTCCCCAGCGGGCCGGCTCTCGGCCCGTCGTATCGACCGTCCGGGGCGACGAGCGGGCTGTGGTGTGAAGGGGCGGGCCGGATGTGAGCTAGACTCGATGGAGAGTCGGGATGAGGGACGCGACGCGACGACGCGATGGCCGCAGCGGGGGACTCGTCGACTCTCGGGAGAGTCGCGCGATGGAGCAGGCGAGGAGGCGGAACGACGCCGCGAAGGACCGTCGACGCGGGGCCCTGGTGGGCCTGGCGGTGGGAGACGCGCTGGGGGCGGCGGTGGAGTTCAGCCCGCCCGGGTCGTTCGCCCCGGTGCACGGCTACCGCGACGGCGGCCCCCACGGCCTGGGCCCGGGCGAGTGGACCGACGACACGAGCATGGCGCTGGCTCTGGCCGACAGCCTGGGGACGGCCGGCTGGGACCTGGGCGATCAGGCGGACCGCTATCTCAAATGGTGGCGGACGGGGGCCTACTCGGTCAACGGCCGCTGCTTCGACATCGGCTTCACGACCAGCGGCTCACTGGGCCGCTACGCGGCTCGCGGCCACGCGCGGACCTCGGGCGACCCGTCGGAGTCGGCCGCCGGCAACGGCTCGATCATGCGGCTCGCGCCGGTCCCGATCCACTACGCCGACTTCTACCCCGACCGCGTGGAGGAGCTGGCGCGGCTGGGGGCCGAGTCGAGCCTGCCGACCCATGCCTGCGGGCCCTGCGTCTCGGCCTGTCGCTACCTGACGGTCGTCCTCGCGGCCCTGATCCGCGGCGAGTCGCGCGAGCGGGCGTTCGATCCCGACTGGGCCCCGCTGCGGCGGATCGACGCGGCCGAGCCGCTCCACCCCCTGATCCGCGACGTCGCCCGGGGGAGCTTCCGCCGCAAGCGGCCGCCGGCGATCCGGGGCTCGGGCTGGGTGGTCGAGAGCCTGGAGGCGGCCCTCTGGGCGTTCCACGACGCCCCCGACTTCGAGACCGCCGTCCTCCGCGCCGTGAACCTCGGCGACGACGCCGACACCACCGGGGCCGTCTGCGGGCAGCTCGCCGGGGCCTTCTGGGGCGAATCCGGGATCCCCGCCGCCCTGCGGCTCGGGCTCGCCCGCGTCGAGATGCTGGAAGAGGCCCTCGACGGCCTCCTCGGCGACTCGCCGGACGACTGACGCGAGGCCTCTCCCCGTGGGGCGGCCGGCCCGGCCGCCCTGCCTCGGAGAGAGAAAATCGGCGCGCCTCTCGTGGTCCGGGCGGCCCGCCCGGACGTCGAACGGCTCAGGAGGCCCGCCACGTCCGGGCGGGCCGCCCGGACCACCCTCCCGATCGAACCTCGCCCGAATCCGGCGCGGCTCCGCTCAACGCAGGATCCGTTTTTCCTGCCGAGCCTTGCGTGAAGCTGGGCGCCCTGGCCAAACTGGTCGGGCGAATGACACCATGCACACCGGGAGGCCGCATCGATGCGCACGTCGGGTCCGGAGAAGTTGCGGGCGAAGAAGGCCAGGCGGTTCGCGATCGAGGCCCTGGAGCCCCGCGAGCTGATGGCGGTGGGCTTCGACTACGCGATGGCCGAGCGGTTCGGCCGCGACCTGAACCAGGACGGCCGCATCGACCTGCCCAACACCGCGACCTACGCCCAGCCGACGGCGCTCTCGCTGACCTTCACGGTGCTCGACGACCCGAACCCGGACCCGTCGACGCTCTACTCCTGGACCATGCAGCCGGCCGTCGGCTCGCCGACCGTCGTGCAGAAGACCGCCGCGCAGATCGCCTCGGGCGACCTGCCGACGGCGACCGTCGCCGCCGGGACCTACGCCACGACCTTCCAGAAGATCGTCGGCGGCGTGGTCCAGGCCACGGTCCAGCAGCCGGTGAGCGTGCGCGACATCCTCATCGTCAGCATGGGGGACAGCTACAGCTCCGGCGAGGCCAACCCGGAGCGGATCCAGGGCCTCTCGCTGCCGGACTACTTCCCCTCGGGCACCATCCCCTACCTCCAGACGAGCGACCTGAACCAGGACGCCCCGGGGGCGGCTTTCGTCCTGGCCTCGCCGTTCTTCACCCAGACCGGCATCGCCCTCTGGGCCGACGGCGCCGACGGCTACTACGGGCCGACCCCGTTCGGCCTGAACATGGAGAACGACAACCGCCAGTCGCACCGCTCGACCGTCGCCGCGACCGCCCAGTACGCCCTGCAACTGGAGCGGTCCGACCCGCACAGCTCGGTCACGTTCGTGCACGTCGCCCAGAGCGGCGCGACGACCCAGACGGCCATCGGCGCCGTGACCGCCTACGGGCTGGAGGATCCGAACTACGTCCTCACCGCGCAGACGAGGCTGATCCAGGCGATCGTGGGGAGCCGGCCGGTCGACCAGCTCTTCATCTCGCTGGGCGCCAACGACGTCGGCTTCGCCAGGCTGACCGAAGGGCTCGTGGCCAGCGACATCGACCTGACCGACGTCATCGGCGACGCCTCGTCGTTCGCCCCCAACCAGGTGAACCGGATCTACCGC
Source organism: Paludisphaera soli (assembly GCF_011064595.1). GTDB lineage: Bacteria > Planctomycetota > Planctomycetia > Isosphaerales > Isosphaeraceae > Paludisphaera > Paludisphaera soli. The sequence continues at coordinate 98,003 of NZ_JAALJI010000005.1, forward strand.
CAGGCGAACCAGGTCATCGCCAACTCCGACGCCCTCGCGCTGGTGCTCGACTACTTCGATTTCAACAAGGCGTCCCTGCCGTCGGGCTACGCGAGCGTCCAGGCGAAGCTGGCGGAGATCGGCGTCACCCCCACGGCGACGTTCCTCACCGAGTACCCGGACCCGACGCGGATCTATCGGTCGTTCGTCAACCCGAACACCGGCCGGCCGTTCACGCTCCCCTGGTGGGGCCCGGCGGTCTTCGACGTGGCTCCCCCGGCCGGGATCTCGGCCACGGAGTCGTACTTCGTCTCGGGGTCGATCCTGGCCCCCTTGAACCAGGCCCTGCAGGCCGGGGCGGCGGCCAACGGCTGGACCTTCCTGACGAACATCTCGTCCGCCTTCATGGGCCACGGCTACGACGCGCCGAAGGTCCAGGACGGCCTGGGGAACGTCCGATTCTTGCGGACCGCGAGGGAATCGAGCCTGTTCCAGGGCCCGGTGGGGCTGACCGGCCCGCTGGACACCAAGGGGACGCTCCACCCCAACGCGCTGGGCCACCAGACGATCCAGGCGGCGATCTGGAACGACCTGGCCCCCTCGGCGCAGGTGGGCGTCTCTGTCGTGCGAGGCGCCACGGCCGTCGCCATGACCCGGGGCCGCATGGCGCGGCACCCCCGCAACGCCGGCCTGACTTATGAGTGGGACTTCGACCGCCTCCCCGGCCAGGGCCGCTTCCGCGCCGACGCCGCCGGCCAGCGCGTCGCCATCACCGGCGCCGACCCCGACGGCAAGCCCGGCCGCGTCGCGACCCTGCGGATCACCAACGCCCTCGGCCTCGCCACCGAACGAGCCGTGTTCCTCCGCACCCGGCGGGTGTGATCGGGGTCGGGCTCCGGGCCTCGCGCCGTTCTCCCAGGGAGTTCGGCGAGGGGGCCGCGGCACGCGGGTCGTGGCGCCCCGAGACGTCGGATCGGGGCCGGCCCGGGCGCGAACCACCGGCGGGTCATGCGCCTCCGATGCGAGGATGTCGCCGGGGCCGGCACTCGCCCGAACCGACCCGCATCCCCCCCTTCGACAGGCCAGGGAGATCGGCATGCCTTCCGACGATCGGTTCGACTGCGAGCGGTTCCCCCGCTCCTCGCGATACAACCCCGAGTGGGTCGTCGCCGGCGTCAGCGGGGGGGCGAACGCGCTCCGGCTGACCGAATGGCTGGCCGGGGCGATGGAGTTGCGGCCCGGCATGCGGGTGCTCGACCTGGGCTGCGGGCGGGCCTCGTCGTCGGTCTTCCTCCATCGGGAGTTCGGAGTGCAGGTCTGGGCGGCCGACCTCTGGTTCGACGTCTCGGAGAACCTCCGGCGGATCCGAGACGCGGGCGTCGAGGACGGCGTCTTCCCGATCCACGCCGACGCCCGTTCGCTGCCGTTCGGCGCGGAGTTCTTCGACGCCGTGGTGAGCATCGATTCCTTCTTCTACTACGGGACGGACGACCTGTACCTGAACTACCTCGCCCGGTTCGTGAAGCCGGGGGGCCCGGTGGGGATCGCGGCCGCCGGGCTGATGCGGGAGATCGAGGGGCCCGTCCCCGAGCACCTTCGCGAGTGGTGGACCCAGGATTGCTGGATGTTGCATTCGGCGGCCTGGTGGCGTCGGCACTGGGAGCGGACGGGCGTCGTGGACATCGAGACGGCCGACTCCATGCCGGACGGCTGGCGATCGTGGCTGGAATGGCACCGGTCGATCGCCCCCGACAACGAGGTGGAGATCAGGGCGATCGAGGCGGACCGCGGCGACTACCTGGGCTACGTCCGCCTCGTGGCCCGACGCCGCGGCGACGCGACGCTGGCCGATCATATCGTCTCCCTGCCCCCGCAGGGGTACGAGAGCAAGCCCCTGCTGCGTGGCGCGGAGGCGTGATCCCGCCGGCGGGTCGGAGGCTGCGGCGTCCGCCGCGGTTGCGCCCGACGCGTCACGGCGTCGGGCGGCCCGTCGTCAGGGCGACCGGGAAGGCGCCCTCGCCCGCGACCTCCACCTCGCCCGTCGCGACGACCTCCCCCTCGGCGCGGGCCGAGACGGTCCAACGGCCAGGCCAGAGGGAGGGGATCGCGATCCGGTCGAAGCTCGAATCGGACTCAAACTTCCGACGCACCGAGACGCCCGAAGGATCGACCGCCACCACCTCGTCGGGGACGCGCGTGGGCCGGGCGAAGGCGATCGCGACCTCGGCCGTCGCGCCGGGGGAGAGCGTCAGCTCGCCCAGGTCGACCACGCCGGCCGGCACCTCCACGTCGTCCACCCGGCGATAGCCCGCGTCCGGGTCGTGGATGAACAGCGAGTACGTCCCGGGCGTCAGGTAGCGGACGCAGAAGTTGCCGTCGCCGTCGCAGCGCGACCGCCTCGACGGGGCGCCCGCCCCCTTCGCCAGGGCGGTGACCTCGACGGGACGCCGGAAGCCCTCCTCCGAGGCGTGGACCTTCCCCGTGATGCAGCCGGCGCCCAGCGGGATCCGGACCTCGCCGCGACCGCCTTCCGGGACGGCCACCTCGGCGTCGAACATCGGGCCGCCGTCCAGGTCGGTCGAGCCCAGCCAGTCGAAGACGCGGAGCCGGTACACGCCGGGGCCGACGTCGGGCAGCACGATCTTCCGCGCGTCGTCCAACCCCTCCCAGTCGGGCCGAGCGAACGCGAGCGGGGCGTCCGCGAGCGGCGTCAGCTCGACCCGGAACATCGGCTCGCGCGGCTCCCGGCCCGCCCCTGCCTCCAGGATCGATTTCGCCATTTCCGTGACGTTGTCGACCTTCCGCGCCGCCCCCAGCCCCGTGCCCGACTGGTGCTGCGCGTCCGACCCGTCGCCGATCGCGAAGGCCAGCGTGAACTTCCGACCCCCTTCGGGTTCGAAGGCGCCGATCGTCGTCGTCCTCTCCGCGGCGACCTGAGCCGTCCAGACGTGGGCGTCGATGACGTCGAAGAACTGGAAAGGGAACCCGACCTCGACGAGGCCCGTGGGTACGCCGTCGAGCTGGAAGCGGCCCTCCTCGTCGGCCAGGAACGAGATCTCGTCCTCCGCCTCGCCCAGGCCCGCGAGCCGGCCGCGCCCGACGTACCCCCGGGCGAAGGCCCAGGGGCCGCCGCCTTCATCCTGAGGACGCCAGACCCGGCCCTCGATGCGGCCGGTCGCCGCGGGGGTCGCGAGGGGCACGGCCCCCACGTCGAGGCCGTCGGCCGGCACGTCGAGCGTCAGGGCCGTCTCGGGGGCGCCCCGCCTCGCCAGGACCAGCCGGTAGCGGTCCGGGCGGACGTGCTCGAACCGCAGCCCCCCCTCGGCGTCGGGGACCGCCTTGCGGGAGGCGAACGACGCAGCGAGCGCTTCGGATGGGTATCTCTCGACCTGCGACCTCTCCCGACGGGGTACGAGCGTCGCCTCGGTGCGGTTCCGACGGGCCTCGGGCCCCTCGACGCGGGCCGTCACAGTCGCCCCCGCCGACAGCCGGACCTCCAGCGGCCCGCCGCCGCGTCTCACGTCCACCAGGCCCTCCCACGCCGCGAAGCCCTCGGCGACGACGCCCACCCAGGCCGGCCCCTCCGCCGGGAGGCCCAGCGTGAAGCGGCCCTCGCGGTCCCGCACGTCGAGGGGCTCGCAGTCGAATTCCCCGGGGAGCGGGCCCGGCCCGGCGGCCGCCCGGAACGCCTCGACGGCCCGCCCGTCGGGGCCGACGACCCGGCCCGTCAGCTTGATCGTCGGCTCCATCACCACGACAAGCGCTTCGGGCCTGTCCATCCGCCGCTGCGCCTCCTCGGCCTCCAACTTCGCCTCGATGAACCCGTCCATGCGGATCGTCAGTCCGGAGAGCGCGTCGCGGACCTTGACGACGAGCCTGCCGTCCTCGCCCGCGACGGGGCCTTCCTTCCAGATGTCGTGGACCGCCGCCCCGGCCAGGGGCCGGCCGTCCGTGTCGACGACCGCGATCGCGACCGTCGCGAGACGCTTCATGAAGAAGTCGCGGTTCGGGTCGCCCTTCGGCCCGTCGGCGAACGCCGGGTCGTCCTCGTAGTCGGGATGCTCCGCGTGGACGCCCCACTCGGAATCGGCCCCGCGAACCTCGTAGCGGCCGTCGTCGCCGGTCACCACCGCCTTATCCTCGTCGTCGAAGCCGTAGATCATCGGGCCGGAGAACCTCGGCGTGACCTTCGCCCCGGCGATCGGCCGCAGCGTGCGCGAGTCGCGGACGGTCCCCCGGATGGTCACGCCGCGGAGCATCCGGACCACGACGCGGCGGGGGTCGTCCGACCGCACCAGGAACTCGTCGGGCTGCGATCGGTCCTCATAGTAGTCGGGGGCCTTCACCTGGAGGTCCAGCCAGCACGCGGGCGGGGCCGGGATCTCGAACGTCCCGGCGGGCGACGCGACGGGCGTCCAAGCCTCGGCCTTCGGCAGGTCCCCGTCGTCCGCCCGGCGCTGGCGGCCCGGCACCTGGAAGCGGGCCCGGTAGGTGAATTCCGTCACGGGCGCCCCGGTCGCGCCGTCGACCACGGCCACCGTGAGGGGCCTGAGTTCCGGCTTCGCCGCGGCCTCCTGGAGCGGCGGGACGGCCTCGGCGGCGGAGGCGGCCAGGAACATCGCAAACGCGGCGAGGTATTCACGCATCGGCAAGGGCCACTCCCGGCGCGGTCGTCCGAAGGGTGCGCGGCTCCCCATTCTCAGGATAGACGTGAGAATCTTCGGATACGTTCCCGATGACCCGCAAGCGATTTCCAAGAATCGGGCTTTGGAGGTTGCCCCGGGGGCTGGGGCCGGGCGTAAGATCGGGAGATGCGGGCGTGCGAGGACGCCCGTCGGATCGGCCGCCGAGAAGCCCGGGCGAAGCGAGGAGGCCCCGCGCCATGAAGCCGCCCGACGCCTCGAATCCCTGGAGTGAGATCGGCCGGCGGGCGCTCTCGGCCCTGGCGGTCTATGCGGTCCTGGTCGGCTCACAGGTGGACCGCAAGCCGCCGGGGGTCGGGTACGGGCCGAGGCTCGCCTCGATCGCCTGGCAGGCCGTCGTGTTCGCCCTGGTCCTGGCGGTCCTGTGCCTGGTCACCCGCGGCCTGCAGCCGGACCTGGCGTCGCAACGGGCCGGACAGGACCGGGAGCGAGGGCCCCTCAAGAGGTCCGCACCCTTCCTGACGGGCGACCCGGGAGGCGGGGGCGGGGCCTGATCGTCGATCCGAACGTTGGCTGCACCCGCCCCGGCGGTTGTGATAAGATCGAGCCCTCTCCCGGCCGCAAGGCGTCGCAAGCCTTGGTGGACAACTCGATCTAGCAACATCTGGTGGGGCCGATGCATCCGATCGACGTGGGGATTATCGTGGTCTACATCCTCGGGTGCACGGCGCTCGGGGGGTGGATCGGCGGCAAGGGGGACCAGGGGCTCAAGGGGTACTTCCTGGGCGAGCGGAACATGCCGGCCTGGGCGGTGATGATCTCGATCGTCGCCACCGAGACCAGCACGGTGACGTTCCTGAGCGTGCCGGGCGAGGCGTACAAGGGGAACTTCGAGTTCCTCCAGCTGCCGATGGGCTACATCGTCGGCCGGATGATCGTCTCGGCCATGCTCCTGCCGGCGTACTTCAAGGGGCAGATCGAGACCGCCTACCAGGTGCTGGGCAACCGCTTCGGCCAGACGACCCGGCGCACGGCGTCGATCCTGTTCCTCGTCACGCGGAACCTGGCCGACGGCCTGCGGCTGTTCCTAGCGGCCACCGTCCTGGCGTTCGTCACCGGCTGGCCGATCCTCTACGCCATCATCGCGGTCGAGGCCGCCACGATCGTCTACACCTACCTCGGCGGCGTGAAGGCCGTCATCTGGGCCGACGTGCTCCAGTTCACGGTCTACATCGTCGGCGCCCTGATCGCCCTCTACATCCTCGTGGGCAAGCTCCCTGGCGGCTGGAACCAGCTCATCGACACGGCGAAGGCCGGCGACAAGTTCCGGACGTTCGACTTCTCGCTCGACTGGACCAAGCCCTACACCTTCTGGGCGGGCGTCTTCGGCGGCATGGTGCTGAACACGGCGACCCACGGGGCCGACCAGATGATGGTCCAGCGCTACCTGGCGGCGCGTTCGCAGAAGCAGGCGGCGGGGGCGTTGATCGCCAGCGGGTTCGTGGTGCTGGCGCAGTTCGCGCTCTTCCTGTTCATCGGCGTCTCGCTGTACGTCTTCTTCGGGCAGTTCCCGCCGACGTCGCCGCTGGAGAAGTCGGACCAGGCGTTCTCGCTGTTCATCGTGAATTACCTGCCGATCGGCATCAAGGGGATGGTCGTGGCGGCGATCTTCGCGTCGGCGATGGGGGTGCTGTCGGGGTCGTTGAACGCCTCGGCGTCGACCCTGATCAACGACCTGTACCGGCCGATCTCGGGCGACGAGAACGAGCGTCGGCTGATGCGGCTGTCGCGGCTGGCGACGATCGGCTTCGGCGTGGTGCAGGCGTCGGTGGCCTGGTGGGCGACGGGGCTGGAGTCGAGCGTGGTGAGCAACGCGCTGGCGATCGCCGGGTTCACGACGGGCATCCTGCTGGGCCTCTTCCTGCTGGGGAACCTGACCCGCTACGTCGGCCAGGGGGCCGCGCTGACGGGGATGGCCGCGGGCGTGGCGGCGGTCTCCTACGCGAAGTTCGGCACGCCGCTGGCCTGGCCCTGGTTCGCCCTGGTTGGCTCGGCGACGACGTTCCTCGTCGGCCTGGCCGCCGGCCGGATCTTCCCCGTGGCCGTCAAGCCGGTCCCGACCGACGAATTCATCTAACCGACGAGCTGAATCCGACCATGGCGCTGGAAGATCACCTGCTGACCGAGTCCCGCAACCCGCTGACCACCGGCATCGACGCCGCGGGGGCGCTGGGCATCGTCGAGATCATGAACGACGAGGACGTGAAGGTCGTCGAGGCCGTGCGGGCCGAGGCGGCGAACGTCGCCAAGGCGGTCGAATGGACCGCCGAGCGGTTCCGCCGCGGCGGCCGGCTGATCTACGTCGGCGCGGGGACCTCGGGGCGGCTGGGGGTGCTCGACGCCTCCGAATGCCCGCCGACCTTCAGCACCCCGCCCGAGATGGTCGTCGGCCTGATCGCCGGCGGCCAGGCGGCGCTCACCCGATCGATCGAGGGGGCCGAGGACCACGCCGAGATCGGCGCGGCCGAGATCGCCGACATGGGCGTGACCGACCGCGACATCGTCGTCGGCATCGCCTCGTCGGGCCGGACCCCCTACGTCCTGGGGGCCGTCCGCGAGGCCCGGAAGCGCGGCGCGGCGACGGTCGGGATCGCCTGCAACCGGCCGAGCCTGCTGGGCGACGAGGTCGACCTGGACGTGGCCCTCCTGGTCGGCCCCGAGGTGATCTCGGGCTCCACCCGGCTGAAGTCCGGGACGGCCACGAAGATGGTCCTGAACATGATCACGACGGGCGCGATGATCCTGATCGGCAAGACGCTGGGCAACCGGATGATCGACTTCACGCCGGTCAACGAGAAGCTGCGGATCCGCGCCCGGCGGATGCTCCGCGAGCTGGCCGAGGTGGACGACGACCGCGCGGTCGAGCTGCTGGCGGCCTGCGGGGGCCGGCTCAAGACGGCCCTGGTGGCCCAGCTCGCCGAGGTCGGGCCCGAGGAGGCCGACGCGCTGCTGGCGGCGAACGGCGGCCAGGTGCGTCGGGCGGTGGCGGCGAAGACGGGGGCGAGCCGGCTATGAGCGCGAACGAGGACGAGTCCCAGGACCCCGCGGAATCCGCCGAGACCCTGTTCCTGGGCGTCGACGGCGGCGGGACCTCGACGGTCGCCCTGCTGGGCCTGGCCGACGGCCGGGTGATCGGCCGGGGCGAGGCCGGGCCGTCGAACGCCAAGGCCGTCGGCACGGCCGCGGCTCGCACGGCGCTGGAGGAGGCGATCGCCGGCGCCTTCGCCGAGGCCGGCCGCTGGCCCCGCGCCGTGGCCGTCGCCTGCCTGGGCGTCGCCGGGTTCGACCGCCCCGAGGACAAGGCGCTTCTGGGCGAGTGGTCGGTGGCCGGCAACTGGGCCGACCGCCTGGTGCTGGTCAACGACGGCGACCTCGTCGTCGCCGCCGGCACGCCCGAGGGCTGGGGCGTGGGCCTGATCGCCGGCACCGGCTCGATCGCCGTCGCCCGCGCCGCCGACGGCCGGAAGGCCCGCGCCGGCGGCTGGGGCGCCGTCTTCGGCGACGAGGGGAGCGCCTACGCCCTGGCCGTCGCCGCCCTCCGCCTGGTCGCCCGCCGCATCGACGGCCGCGACGCGCCCCCCGCCGGGGACGGCTCCGACGCCCTGACCGAGGCGCTCTGCAAGGCGCTCAAGATCGACGGGCCGGGCAAGATCGTCTCGGCCGTCTACGCCCCCGGCATGGACCGCACCCGCATCGCCGGCCTGACCCCGGCCGTGATGGAGGCCGCCGCCCACGACCCGACCCTCGTCGAGCTGCTGGTCCGCCCCGCCGCCCGCGACCTGGGCGAGACCGCCGCCGCCGCCGCCCGCGCCCTGGGCTGGCACGGCGGCCCGCTCCCCCTCGGCCTGGCCGGCGGGTTCCTGGTCTCCGCCCCCTTGCTCGCGGACGCCCTCCTGGAAGACCTCCGCGCCCGAGGGTATGAGCCCGTCCCCACCCGCGTCCACGAGCCCGCGCAAGGGGGCCTCAACCTCGCCCGCCGCGCCTTCGCCGGTGAGGCCGTCGGCTGATCGGAGGGCCGCCCGTCAGTTGGGCACGAGGTAGCCCAGGTGGTGGGCGCAGTGGATGAGCTGGAGCTTCATCCACTCGTCGCGGTTGAGGTGGCCGAACAGGTGCGACGGCTGGAACGGGCCGACGTACTGTTCAAATCGCTCGACGGACCGGCGCAGGGCCTCGATCGCCCGGGCCTCGTCGCCGCCGGGGGGCGGGACGGTCTCCTTCATCGTCGGGGCGCCGGCCGGCATCTCCCCCTTGGCCAGCACCCGACGCGCGGCGATCGGGCCGATGGTGTGGCGGGCCACGAAGAGGAAGGGCTTCAGGAAGGTCGGCGGCGACGGGAAGCCGTCCATCGGGAAGTCGATCCACTGGGCCAGGTGGCCGCAGGCCTGCGACAGCTCCCACTCGCCGGCCTTGCGGTAGCCGAGCTCGTGCAGCGTCTCGGCGTCGCGGACGGCCTCGTCCAGGGTCGCGAATTTCAGGTTCCGGCGCTTCGGGTCGGTCGGCACGGCGTTGCTCCTCGGGGGTCGAATCGGGGGCCGTCGGGGCGACTCGGACGCGCGACGGCCCGTTTATGATACCGTCGATTTCCGGGCGGACGGCCGCCGGATTTCCGAGGCCGCCGGGAAGGGCGGAGGAGCCCGAAGGGACAGACCATGACGACGCCCGTCGACCCGATCCCGACCGCCGCCCCCGCCTGGGCCGCGACCCTGCGCCGCGTCACGGACTACCTTTCGTGCGACTTCGGCGGCGGCCCCCGGCCCTGGCGGTTCGCCTGGGTGATCAACTTCCAGAAGGGGGGCACGCTGCCGTTCCTCGGCTTCCTGATGTACTGGTACCGCAATTCCGAGGCCGCCGCCTGGATCTACCTGGCGCTGCACGGCGGCTACGGCCTGATCTGGCTCATGAAGGACCTGGCGTTCCCCGACCCGACCTGGCGGCGATGGATCACCGTCGGCGGCGGGATCAACGCCTTCCTCGGCGTCCTGGCCTGGTACTGGTCGTTCGGCTGGCTCCTGATCTCGCGGACCTCGCGGCCGACCTACCCGCTGCCCGACCACGCCTGGTTCGCGCTCTGCATCCTCCTGTGCCTGGTCGGCTCGGCCGTCATGATCGCGGCCGACGCGCAGAAGTACTTCACCCTCCGGTTGCGGCCCGGCCTGATCACCGACGGCATGTACCGTTACATCCGCCACCCCAACTACCTCGGGGAGATGATGATCTACGGGAGCTTCGCGCTCCTGGTCTGGCACTGGCTGCCGTTCGTCGTCCTGGCCGGCATCTGGGGCGGCCTCTTCGCCGTCAACATGACGATCAAGGAGGCCCGGATGGCCCGACACCCCGGCTGGGCCGAGTACCGCCGCCGCACCTGGTGGCTGCTGCCGCCGGTCTTGTAAAATGCCGGGGTGGCCGGCGTGGCCCAAGAATCCGCCCGGGACGGCGAACGTGCCTCGGGAGAAATCGGATCGGGACGCCCGGGAGCCTTCGCCATGCCCGCCTTCCTCGTCGCCGCTTGCGTCTTGCTGTCGATCCCCGCGCTAGTGATCGGGGTGTTGGGTTATCCGGAGTCGCTGATCGCGGGGGCGATCCTGCTGGGATCGGCGACGATCGCGACGGCGATCCCGGACGACGAGGGGCCGCGGAAGGGGCCCGGGAGCCTCGATTGAGGGGCCCTCGCGAGGGGCCGGTTTCGGCCGGCGATCCCGCTTGACGGGGTTGGATCGATCGGAGATACTCCCTCGTCTCAGAGAGTATCCAAACCCGGGATGGAATCCTGGGGGTGGAAATTGCACCTGCACGAGTCAAGGAAGACGAGACCTACCGTGCTTGGCTACACCCTGTCCACACATCGACGCACGGGCCGCGCGTGGCGATCTCGCCTTCGCGAACGGTCCCCGGCCGTCCCCCCGACGCTCGCCGCCCTCGCCACGACGGCGGCCTCCGCGCTTCGCCGACTCCTCGACGGCCCTGTCGCGAGTCGGCCTCCGATCCCGATCGGTCTACCGAACCGGACGACGACGACCGGCGCGACATCCACGCGGCGCGGGGAGGGTCTGGTCTGATGATGATCTCGAACGGGTACCTGATGATCTTCGCGTTCGCGATGATGGGGTGCGTGCTGGCCACGCCCCTGGTCACGCAGTTCGCGGGCTGGGTGGGGGCGATCGACAAGCCCGACGGCTTCCGGCGGATCCACACGACGAGCGTGCCCCGCCTGGGGGGCCTGGGGCTGGCCCTGGGCGTGGCCGTGGGGGTCTTCCTGCCGCACGCCTCGGCGTGGTCGGCGAACATCAACATCAACCTGCCCGACCTGGGCCGCGAGTGGCCGATCTTCCTCGCGGCGCTCATCGTCCTGGTCGTCGGCTTCGTCGACGACACCCGGTCGCTCGGCCCGAGGGTCAAGCTGCTGGGACAGGCCGCGGCGGTCATGGCGCTCTACCTGGGGGGGATCCGGATCGACCGGATCGACGTCCTGGGGCTGAACCTGGACCTGGGGAGCCCGGCGATCCACTTCGCCGTGCTGGGCCGGCCGTTCGACGTCGCGCCGCCGAGCCTGCTGATCACCATGTTCTGGTTCCTGGGCTGCATGAACGTCTGGAACCTGATCGACGGCATGGACGGCCTGGCCTCGGGCGTGGGCCTGCTGGTGAGCGGCACCCTGACGCTCGTGGCGCTGCACAACCAGAACGTCGAGGTCGCCATCCTGGCGACGGCCCTGGCCGGCTCGCTGGCCGGGTTCCTGCTCTACAACTGGCACCCCGCCTGCATCTTCCTGGGAGACAGCGGGGCGCTTTTGATCGGCCTGTTGATCGGGGTGATCGGCGTGCAGGGGTCGCTCAAGGGGCCGTCGGCGATCTCGATCCTGTTCCCGATCCTGGCGATGGGCCTGCCGATCTCCGACACGGCCATGGCCATCTTCCGGCGATGGGTGCGGAACCTGCCGATGAGCGCGGCCGACCGCCGCCACGTCCACCACATCCTGATCGGCCTGGGGCTGAACCCGAGGCAGGCGGCGCTCCTGCTGTACTGCTTCTCGGGCTTCCTGTGCGGGGCGGTCTTGCTGGGGGTGTCGCTGCGGAGCGAGTTCCTGGCGCTGGTGCTGGGTATGTCGGGCTGCCTGGCGTTCCTGGTGGTGGTGACCAGCCGCCGCGACGAGCTGAACAACCTGATGGACGACTTCCAGGCGCGGATGGTCCGGGGCCGGCAGGAGCGGCAGGCCGCGAAGCTGACCTGGGAGGCCATCCAGCGGGTGGAGCTGTGCACGTCGCCGATGGCGGCCTACGAGATCCTGGAGAAGACGGCCGAGGCCCTCGGCTGCGCCGGGATCCACGTCGCCTGCGCCGACGCCGCGTTCCCGCCCGAGGACGCCGTGCAGACGCTCGACTCCATCGACGACGGCGACTCGGCCTCGCCCGGCGCGATCTTCCGCACCGTGGGCGACGGCCTGCGGATCACGGCCGTCATGCGGCTCGCGCCCGAAGGGGGGCTCGCGGCCGACATCGTCTTCCGCTACCTCCAGCGCCTGACCCAGAGCCTGGGCGAGCGGCTGCGGTCCTTCGCCGACGACGAGGCGGCGGCCCGCGAGGCCGTCGAGACCCTGGCCGTCGCCGAGGCCGAGGGGGGCCGCGAGCCCCGGCCCGCGCCGCAGGACGCCTTCCCGATCGCCATGGCGAAGGGCCTGGGCCGCCGGCTGCGATTCCAGAAGCCGGCCGTCGCCGGCCCGTCGCCCGAGGCGATCCGAGGCGTCCCCCCGGCCGCCGGCCTCGCCCGACGCTGAGCGAAGACGAGCCGAGCCGAGCCGACGCCGACGACCCCCAGGGATTGGACACGGAGCCCATCATGGACGACATCTCGCCCTATCGCGGACACTCCGCCCCGATCGCCCCGGCCTCGCGCGGCGGGGCCTCGGCCCCGGGCCACTACCGGCCCGCGCCGCCCCCGGCGGCGACCCCGTACGGGCCCGACCCGGCCGCCGTGAAGACCGCCGGCCACTACCTGGGCGCGCTCCGCCGGCGGTTCTGGCTCGCCCTGATCGTCGCCGTGCCCATGGGGACGCTGACCTCCATCTACGCCCTGCGGCTCCCGAAGGTCTACGAGGCCAAGGCGCAGATCAAGATCGAGCAGCCCCGCTACGACGCCGCGCTCTCCACCCTGGTCTCGCGCGAATTCTCCCAGGCCGACGCCGCCTCCGGGTCGACCTACGCGACCGACATGATCACCGACCTCCAGGGCCGCGCGCTGGCCGACAAGGTGATCTCGGGCATGCGGCTCGCTCCCGAGCTGGCCCACCTGGACGACCCGGCGATGGAGCTGATCGTCAACAACATCAGCGCCAAGCAGCTGCTGAAGTCCAACACCTTCAACGTCGTCCTGTCGGGCCGCGACCCGGCCCTGACCGCGAAGCTGCTGCACTCCCTGCTGGAAGAGCTGGTCAAGTACGCCGACAGACTGCGCCGCGACCAGGTCGACCAGACGGTGCAGCATACCGAATCGGCCCTGAACAAGCTGCGGCAGGAGTCCGCCGCGCTGGAGAAGCAGATGCTCGGCCAGATCGCCAGCCTGGGGACGATCGGCCCCGGCGGGCGGAACATCCTGGAGGAGAAGTACGCCCAGCTCGGCCAGTCGATCGCCCACAAGCAGGCGCGGATCGCCGAGTTCCAGCAGAAGTCCATGTTCGCCTCGTTCTTCCCCCGCGAGGGCCCGGGCGACCTCGCCGAGGCCGTGAAGCGGCAGCAGATGAGCCAACTCGTGGAAGCCAAGGAACAGCTCACGAAGCACCTGGTCGACCTCAAGCGCAAGACCCGCCACTTCAACACCGACCCGGCCGTCCAGAGCGTCTCCAACCAGCTCAACGACGTGCTCGACCAGATCGACGACCTCGGTGCCTCGTTCCAGAAGACGAAGATGGCCGCCGACCCGACCGAGATGATCCTCGAGTCGCAGCAGCGCGAGGTCGAGACCGACGTCGGCGCCCAGGCCGATCTGCTGGTGCAGATGCGGAAGGCGATGCCGGACCACCAGAAGTTCCTCGGCCTGATGGACGAGCGCGAGAGCCTGAGAAAGCGGATCGGCGAGTTGGAGCACAACCTGGCCTCGTTCGAGATCCTGGCTAAGTCGCAGACCCCGCCCGTGAGGATCCCGCCCCGGGTCGAGGAGCCGCCAGTGCCGAGCAAGCCGAACCGGCTGCTGATGATCGCGATGGGGCTGGTCGTCAGCGTCGGCCTGGGGCTCGGCCTGGTCTGCCTGCTGGAGCATCTGGACCACGCGGTGCGGGAGCCGGAGCACGTCAGCCACGGCTTGGCCCTGCCGCTCCTGGGGGTCGTCCCCCGGATCCCCCGCACGGCGCTCACCCATCGGGGGGGCCACCTGTGGACCTCGGCCGTGCCGGACTCGGCGGCGGCCGACGCCTACCGCAACATCCGGGCGGGCCTGCTGGGGGCGGCCGACCGCCACGGGCCGATCGTCAGCCTTCTCGTCACCAGCGCCAAGGCGGGCGACGGCAAGAGCACCGCGGCGCTGAACCTGGCCGCCGCCTGCGCCCGGGCCGGCGAGCGGACCCTGCTCCTGGACGTGGACCTCCGCCGGCCGACGCTCGCCGACGCCTTCCCGGCCGCCGACGACGACGAGGACGACGACGGCCCGCTCGGCCTGGTCGACGTGCTCAAGGGCTCGGTCCCCTGGCAGGCGACCCTGCGGCACACCGACCTGCACAACCTGGACTTCATCCCCACCGGCGACACGGCCGGGGTGCCGATCGAGATCCTCGGCACGCTGGAGCTTCGCCAGCTCCTGTCGGCGCTGACGCACCACTACGACCGCGTGATCCTGGACGGCCCGGCGATCCTGGGCATGGCCGACTGCCGCGTGCTGGGCCGGATGGTCGACGCGGCCTTGCTCGTGGTGCGGGCGGGCGTGCACCAGACGATGACGCTGCAGCGGGCCAAGGCCGTGCTGGAGCAGTCGCACGTCGAGATCGCCGGGGTGATCGTCAACGGCCTGAGCGAAGGGGTGCAGAACTGGTCGAGCTACGGCTACGGGCCGGTCCCCGCGACCGCCTACCGCCGCGACCGCGCCCTGCCGGCCTCGGCCTCGGCCCCCGGCGCGTCGTCCCCCTCGGCCCGCGAGGACGCCCTGGCGGGCGCCTCGGCCGAAGCCTGATCCTGAGAGCAGCCCCCGGTCGAGATGCAACGCAAAGAGGGATCGGAGCCCCTTCGTGAACAGCCTTCGCACGCGATTCCTGGCGACGTTCGACCGCACCTTCGGGTGGCTGGTGGCGGGCCTGGTGCTGGCCGCGATCCTCGGCTTCGGCGGGACCGCCTGGTGGTGCCGCCCGGCGCTGGCCGCCGGGGCGACCGGGCTGACGCTCCTGCTGATCGCCCGCAACCTCGTCGCCGGCCGCGCGCCGATCCTCAAGAGCCCGCTCGGCCTGCTCGGGCTGGCGGTGCTGGGGCTGGGGATCCTGCAGATCGCCCCGCTGCCGGCGAGCCTGGCGGCCCGGCTCTCCCCGACGGCCCGCGAGGCCTACACGCGGGGCTTCCTCCCCGAGCTGGCCCTGGCCGACGCCCCCGGCGCGGCGCTCGGCGAGGCCCCGGCGATCCGCTCGCCGGCCAGCCTGGACCGGGCGGCGACGATCCGCAAGCTGGCCCTGGCGGCGGCCTGCCTGGGGATCTTCTGGTGCGCCTCGCACGCCGTCGACCGGCTCCAACGGCTCTATCTGGTCTGGGGCGCGGTGATCGCCGGGTTCCTGCTCAACACGACGCTCGCCCTGGTTCAGGTCAGCACCCGGACCGAGGGCCTGTACGGCTTCTGCGTCCCCGGCGCGGCGGCGCCCTGGTGGGCCCCGGACGTCAACGACGTACTCGACGCCCCGGCCGTCGCGGCGCTGCGCGAGCTGCCGGCGACCACGGCGCCGGGCTCGGCGCCGGCCGCGTACCTGGAGGTCGTCCGCCCGTTCACGTTCGGCACGCTCCCCGGCGGCGTCGGCGGCTTCCTCGCCCTGGGGGCGCTCGCCTTGCCGCTGATCCTGGCGTTGGTGCTGCACCTGGGCTCGCCGAGGGGGAGCCGCGAGGCCTGGTTCGACCGCCTGGGACGCACGGGGCAGGGGAGCCTGGCGATCCTGCTGGTCCTGCTGGCGATCCCCGGTGCGGTGCTGGTCGGGATGGCGGCCGGCCCCTGGTTCTGCCCGCCGTTCGCGATCGGCCTGGCGATGGTCGGGCTGCCGGCCCTGTTCACGCCCGGCGCCCGCGCGCTGGGCTTCGGCCTGGCCGCCGCGATGCTCGTCGCGCTGGCCTCGGGCGCGGCGATGCAGGCCCGATGGGACGACCTGGCCGGGGCCCGGCCCCCGCTGAAGGCCCCCGACTGGCGCGAGAGCCGCGAGGTCTGGCGCGACGCCGCGCGGATCTTCCGCGAGTTCCCCCTCGTCGGCGTCGGCCTCGGCGGCTTCGGCGCGGTGCAGCCGTACTACAAGGACCGCGACGTCGCCTCCAACACCGCCATGAGCAGCCTGCTGCAATGGGCGGCGGAGGCGGGCGCGGCGGGCCTGGCGATCCTGGGGGTCGGGGCGCTCTGGTGCCTGATCCGCATCCCGGGGGGCCTGAAACGGCTCGGGACGATGGATCGATTCCTGGCCCATGGGTTGATCGGGGCGGTCCTCGGGCTTAGTCTATTAGCCGCCGTTCACTGGACCGTCGAGCTGACGGCCGTGGCCGTCTCCGCCAGCGCCCTGGGTGGAACCTGGAATCGCTGGCTGGCCGGCGGCACCGACCTGTTCGTCGAGCACGGCTGATCGACCAATCGATCGCGCCGAAGCGAGAAGCATCGAAGCAACGACCGGGACATCGCTCAGGGAGGAGTCGATTCCACGATGGCCGAATCCACCTGTCTCCATATCCAGGACCACGACGCCGGGCCGATCCGCATCGTGGAAATCCCCTGGATATCGGTGCGCATCGGGAGGGCGGCCTTCTGCGAGGTCCGGCTCAACGACCCCTCGCTCCCCGAGGAGGCCTGCCGGCTGCATCGCCGGGGCCGGAGCTGGCACCTGACCCCCCTGGGAGGCTCCGACGTCAGCCTCGACGGCCGGCCGATCGATGGGGCCCGGACGCTCGACTTCGACGTCGCGTTCCAGGTCGGCGGCTTCCGCCTGGCCCTCAAGCGCAACAGGTTCGCCGAGCCCGACTGGCAGCCCCCGCGCGACGAGCCCCGCGCCGGGGCGGGGGCCCGGGCCGGCCGCGAGCCGCTGGCCGACCCCGCCTTCGAGCAGCCGGCCCCGACGCCGGCCGCCGATCCGGCGGCCTCGGGGGCGACCGCCCCCCTGGCGAACCCGTGGGAGGCCCGCTGGCGCGCCGCCGGCGACCGGCTCAAGGCCGCCCGCGCCGCCGAGGCCCGGCCCGCGACCCCTCCGGGCCAGGCCCCCGGCCCGACCCCGCCGACGCCCCCGTCCGCCCCCTCGGCCCGCGCGGTCGACCTGCTCGATCGCCGCCCGGCCCCCGACGCGCCCCGGCCCGCCGCCCGCCGCGTCGAGCCGCGCGTCCGGCCCCGAGCGGCGACGCCCCCGCCCCCCGCCGCCCCCCGGTTCGACCCGTCCTCCTACAGCCGCGCCGCCCGGCCCGCCGCGCCGCCGTTGCGGCCGACGCCGACGCCGACGCCGCCCCGGCCCGCCCGGCCTCCCGAGCCGACCCGCGTCGCGGCCCCCATGCCCGAGGCCTGGGCCGCGCCGATCCCCGAGCCGATCCCCCGGCCGGTGGAGCCGGCGAGCCCGACGATCGCCACGGCGCCCGCCCCGTTCCTCGACGCCGATCATGTCGCCCGGCTCGAAAACCTCGACGTCGCCGACCTCGGGCGCGACTTCGCCGCCGTCGAGGCCGAGGCCCGGTCGGTCGAGATCGAAGTCGAGGCCGTCGTCCCGACCGCCCCGGACGACGCCCCCCCCACGGTCGAGCCGGCCACGGTCGAGCAGGTCGAGGTTGAAGACGCCCCCGCCCCGGCCGATCCCATCGCGATCGACGCCGAGCCCGAACAGGAGCCGGAGCCGGAGCCGTCGGCGATCGAGGCCGAGGCGTCGGGTCCGCCCGACGTCGTGGCGACGGTCGAGGATGAGGTCGCGGAGGAGGTCGATTCCCCTGCGATCCGTGCGGAAGCCGAGGTCGCGGACGAGCCGGAACCCCACGCGCCCTGGACGTACGCGCCGGTCGTGGAATCGACGACGGCGAGTCACCCCCGGTTCGTGGCCGACACGAGCGAGTTCGGGCGTCCCGAGGCCCCGGTCGAAGAGGCCCCCCGGAATCGCCGGGCGGTCGCCGCCACGCCGAGGCTCGTGGAGCGGGAGGAGGTCGAGGGCGAGGACGGGGCCGAGGCGTTCGACCCGACGCGGTCGAGGCGGTCGCGGCCGGGCGGCGACTGGGTCCTCCCCTCGGTCCAGGACGTGCTGAACGCCGGGCTGCATCGCGGGATGGGCGAGGCGAGGTCGATCCCCCGGCCGCCGTCGCGGCCGGCGCGGGCGACGGCCGCGGCCCCGACGCCGGCGAGGGAGCCCGCCCAGTGGGACCCGCCGGCCTGGCTGACGGCGCCGCCGGCCTTCGCGATGACGCTGGCGGTCGGCGGCCTGCTGGCCTTCGGCTCGTGGCGGCAGGCGGTCGTCTCGCACGGCGCCTCGTCCGCGATCCAGACGTCGGCGGCGGTCCGCCTGGGGCTCGCCAAGGACCGACCGCTGGCCAAATCGATCGCCCCGCCCCGAGCTTCCTGGTGGGGCGCCGCCCCGGCGCACCTGGCGCAGTGGGGGGTCTACCTGGACGGCACCCGCGTCGAGCACGGCTGGGACGCGACCGCCCCCGAGATGCTGGAGGCCGCCGCGGCCGCCGGCCCGCTCGACCCCCTCGCCCGGTTCGCGCTCGCCCGCAAGGCCGGCGACGCCCCCGGAGGCGCGATCGCGCCGAAGCTCGCCCTGGGCCTGAGCCGGGACGCCGTGAGCCTGGCCTGGACCGGCCGGTCCCTGCACAAGGCGGGCAAGGACGCCGACGCCGCGAAGGCGTACCGCCGGGCCCTGGAGATCGCCGCCCGGTGCGACCGCACGCCGCGCGGGCCGCTCGCCTACAGCGACGACCCGAACGTCCCGCGCTACCTGCTGCCGGGCGAGGACCTGGCCGCCGCGATCGTCCGCGAGCTGGTCGCCGACTCTTCGTGGCGGTACGCCGACTGGGCCGAGGCCCTGCCCGAGACCGGCGTCTCGGCCCTGGCCGCCGCCCGCGTGCTGAAGCGCGAGGGGAGGCCCGAGGCCGACGCCGTCCTCAGGCGGATCCTCGACCGCGCCGACGCCGAGGCGAAGGCCCGGGCCGGCGGCCCCGACGAGCCCGCCGACGACCCCGACGGCGAGGCCGTGGCGCTCGCCGTCGCGGCCGAGGCGCAGGCGCTCCGGTCCGACTGGAAGGACGCCGAGCGTCGCTACAAGGCGGCCATCGACCGGATGGCCGACCCCCGCATCCGACGGTCGTGGTGGTTCAACCTCGCCGACGTCGCGATGCACCTCAACGACGACGACCAGCGCCGCGCCGCCCTCGACGAGGCGCTGGCGGTGGTCGACTCCGACGAAGTCAGCCGCCGCGCCATGGAGATGCAGCGCGGCGATTCAGGGACGATGGATCGCCGCGGGCTCGGCAAGCTCAAGGCGAATTAACGGATTGACACCCCGGGCGCGACCCCTCCCCTCGCTCCGAAGGAAGGCTCCCATGGCGGCGAACCCCGATCGACCGGCCCCCCCCGACGACCCCGCATCCGGCCCCGGCCCCGCGCCCGCGCCCGCCGTGGAGCGGCCCCCGAGCCTCTTCGACGCCTTCCTGCGCTGGGCGGGCGACCCGGAGCAGCGGCCCGCCGTGCTGGGCGCGGCCGCGTGCCTGGCCCTTTTCGCCTTGCTCTTCCGCGAGAGCCTGGGGCACTTCTACTACGCCTGGACGACCGACGACAACTACAGCCACGGCTTCCTCGTGCCGCTGTTGAGCTTCTACTTCGCCGCGCAGGTCTACCGCCGCGAGGGCTGGCCGGCGGCGCCCGAGGGCCGCGCGGGGGTTTGGTCCGGCGGCGTCCTGCTGGGCGGGGCCTTGCTCGTCCACCTGCTGACGATCCCGCTGCCGATCCCGTTCCTGGGCGACCTGGCGCTGCTGGCCGGGCTGGCCGGCGGGTTCACGATCCTGGCCGGGCCGGCGGCGCTGCGGCGGTTCTGGTTCGCCTTCACGTTCCTGATCTTCATGGTCCCGCTGCCGATCGCGCTGTACTCGCGGATCGCCTCCCCCTTGCAGCTGATGGCGAGCCGGGTGGCGTCGGCGTTCATGAACGCGACGGGGGTGCCGGTGCTCTGCGAGGGGAACCGGATGACGCTGCCGGGGGGCGTCCAGATGTTCGTGGCCGAGGCCTGCAGCGGGATGCGCCAGCTCACCGGGTTCCTGGCGCTGGCGGCGGCCGTGGCCTACCTGTCGCGGCGGCCGAACTGGTATCGCGCGGCGGTGGTGCTGGCCGCCCTTCCGATCGCCCTGTTCGCGAACACGACGCGGGTCGTGATCACCGGCTACATCATGCACTACGTGAACCCCCAGTACGCCGAGGGCGCCTACCACACGCTGGAGGGGATTCTCCTGATGGGCTTCGGGCTGCTCCTGTTGAACTCCGTCTGCGTGCTGATGGACCTCTTCTGCGCCGGGGACGACGCGCCGCCGTCCCCGCCGCCGCCCCCTTCCTCCGACGCCCCGACGTCGGGCCGGCGGATCCTGGCCGGGGCCGACGGCTGGTCGGCCCCCCGCATCTCCGGCCCCCTCTCCCTCCGCGCCGCCACCGAGGACCTGTCATGACCACCGCCACGCGCTGCGGCCTCTGCGCCGCGTTGTTGACCCTCGGCCTGGCGGCTCACGCCGGCCTGGAGCGGCTGGACGACACCGAGCGGCCGCCGCTGCGCCAGTCTCTCAAGACGATCCCGCTGGAGATGGACGGCTGGGTCGGCCACGACGTGCCGGTCGCCCCCGACATCGTCGAGCGGGCGCAGACGACCGAGTACCTGAACCGGGTCTACGAGAGCCGCCGCAGCCCCGGCGTGAAGCTCACGCTCTGGATTAACTACTCCGAGTACGGCACCAACCTCCGGCACACGCCGGAGATCTGCCTGCCGTCGGGGGGCTGGACCAAGGTGGAGTCGCAGACCCGCGAGCTGTCGCTGCCCGCCGGCGACCGCGGCGAGGTGACCTGCACCCGGCTGGGCTACGCGCAGGGCGACCTTGTGAAGCATGTGGGCTTCTGGTACTATATTTTCGGGGAGGGGCGGCTGCAGAACATGGTCCGTCGACTCCCCATCACCAGCCGGAGCAGCCACGGGAGGACCACCCGCGGGTCGTCGATGACGGTCGAGGTGTTCTACCCCGGCGACGTCGACCCCGACGCGGTCGCGCTGGCGGAGTTCGGCCGGGAACTGCTCGCCGCCCTCGAGCCGATCCTCCCCGTCGAGCGGGCCGAGTACCACGTGCCCTGACGCATCGGGGCCAGACAGCAAGCAGCACGCCGGCGCCCGCCGGCCTGCGCGGACCTGAGGCGATTGACACGATGAAGCGCGCCCTCCTCACCGGCGTCACCGGACAAGACGGCTCCTACCTGGCGGAGTTCCTGCTCGGCAAGCCGGACTACGAGGTCCACGGCCTGGTCCGCCGGTCCAGCACGCTGAACCGCCAGCGCATCGACCACCTCTCGCGCGAGAACCCCGAGCGCCTCCACCTGCACTACGCCGACCTGGCCGACGCCTCGTGCCTGTCGTCCCTACTGGAGGAGATCCAGCCCGACGAGGTGTACAACCTCGGCGCCCAGAGCCACGTCCGGGTCTCGTTCGACCAGCCGCTCTACACCGCCGACGTCGTCGGCCTGGGGACGCTCCGACTGCTGGAGGCCGTCCGCGTGCTGAACCGCCGCCGGCCGGTGAGGTTCTACCAGGCGTCCAGCTCCGAGATGTTCGGCTCGGCCCCCGCCCCCCAGGGACCGGACACCCCGTTCCACCCCCGCAGCCCGTACGCCGTCGCCAAGGTCTACGCCCACTGGCAGACCATCAACTACCGCGAGGCCTACGGGCTTTACGCCTGCTCCGGCATCCTCTTCAACCACGAGAGCCCGCGCCGGGGCGAGTCGTTCGTGACCCGCAAGGTCACCCTGGGCGCCGCGCGGATCAAGGAAGGCCTGCAGAAGCGGCTGGTGATGGGCAACCTGGAAGCCAAGCGCGACTGGGGCTTCGCCGGCGACTACGTCCGCGCCATGTGGCTGATGCTCCAGCAGGACAAGCCCGACGACTACATCGTCGCCACCGGCGAGACGTATTCCATCCACGAGCTGCTGGAGAAGGCCTTCACCCTCGTCGACCTGGACTACCGCGACTTCGTCGACTTCGACGAGCGCTACGTCCGCCCCTCCGAGGTCGACGTCCTGCAGGGCGACGCCACCAAGGCCCGCGAGGTCCTCGGCTGGAAGCCCGAGGTCGACTTCGACGGCCTCGTCCGCATGATGGTCGAGCACGACCTCGAACTCGCCCGCCGCGAGAAGCACGCCCGCGCCTTCCCGGGGGGGTGACGCTTGCGTCATGGAGGCCGCGTCGATGGCCCGGCCGCAGATCCCGCCTCTCACGGCCGAAGCGTTGGGCGTCCTGGATCGGATGCCGTTCGATCCCGCCGCGCGAGGCGGTTTCGACGTCATGTCCGGCGGGCTCGCTTGGCCAGACGCATTCCCGCGGATGCGATCGCCCGAGCGGGCGGTCGTCTACCGCAACTGGATGCCTCGGCTCCTGATCGCTTACCGGGCGTCGATCACCCTCGGCGAGGAGCGGCTGAAGTTCCGCGCGGCCTGGGAACAGGTCGTCCAAGGAGCCCCGAACTGGCCCGGGCTGCGCCCGGAGCGGCGGGGTGACCGGGCGCTGAGACGGTTGCGCGC
Organism: Paludisphaera soli; assembly: GCF_011064595.1. Taxonomy (GTDB): domain Bacteria; phylum Planctomycetota; class Planctomycetia; order Isosphaerales; family Isosphaeraceae; genus Paludisphaera; species Paludisphaera soli. The sequence goes on from NZ_JAALJI010000005.1 coordinate 120,622, forward strand.
GGCGCTCCGCTGTCAGGACGAGTGCCTGGCCGAGTTGGAGGCGGAGATCGAATCGAGCGACCCCATCATCTGAAACGCCACGCTTCTCGTCTCCCAACGGATCCGTCACGCGGGGCGAATTCGCCGGTCCTTCCAATAGCGTACGGAGAACCTGCCCGACGCCTCGACGCTCTCCCAGTGCGGGGGGAAGTAGGGGCTCTTGACGGCGAACGGCCGCGTCTCACGGCCACGGTAGTACAGGAGATCTTCCTGGGCCGTGAACCTCCCGCAGCACCTCAGCGAGACCAGCGTGCGGCGGCCGTCTTCGTCCTCGACCATGACGTCGATCCACTCCGGAACCTTTTCGTCCCGCCAGAGGAAGTCGACGACCTCTCCGGCGGTCCAGGGGCCGTGATGCCGTCCGCCGTCCATGTGCAGCCCGTCAGGGAGCGAGTCCTGGGGATAGATCGTCTCGTCGCCGACGAGCGGGTGGCCGTCGCAGGATTGGTTGGGGAAGACCAGGAACGCCGTCTCATCCGGGAGCGTCTCGCGGACGAACTCACGGGCGAATACCACCGACGCATCGGCGGCCAGCCGTAAACGAGACGCGAACTCCTGTCCGTCCATGCCGAAGCTCCCTGTTGCGGACGAAATCCAGCAGTGCCGCCCTGGAGAATGGACGTTCGTCGGGGCTCCCTCGTCATCCGAGCGATAAGCAGCTTGGCGTGCAACGGTCCTCGAACGTCCCCGCTCGGTCTTGCCCTCGGGGGCGACTTCTGGTCTACTTCGACGCATCGACAAGGATGGACACCCAGGGAAGGTCGAGGGCGCCATGGACGTGCCAGCGCGAACGAATCGGGAATCCGTGGTCGTGGCCTGCCCGGACGCCCGGCCCCCGGCCTATCAGGCCGTCGTGGGGCTCCACCGCTCGGGGATGCTCAAGCGGTTCATGACGTCGTACTATCACGACCCGGACTCGCTGGGCGCGAACCTCGCGCGCAAGCTGGCCCCGTCGGCGTACGACCGCTTCCGGCGCGTCCTGGCGCGTCGGCACGACGACGAGATCCCGGCCGGTCGCGTCGCCTCGACGCCCGCCGTCGACCTGTCGCTCCGGGTCGAATCCCGGCTCTCCGGCCGCCCCGGCCTGAGGCGCGCCGCCGCCCGGGCGCGAACGACCTGGTTCGACCGCCGCCTGGCCCGCGAGCTGGCCTCGGCCCCCCCGGAGGCGCTTTTGGTCTTCAGCGACGTCGGCTCGGGCGTGGCGATGCCGCTCTGCCGCCGCAAGGGGGTCGCCACCGTGCTGAGCATGGTCCACGGCGACGTCCGCGAGGAGGCCCGGCTTCTGGAGGCCGAGGAGGCGCTCGCGCCCGACTTCTTCCCGCTCTACCTGGGCGACGCCTCGCTGGATCGCGAGGAGATGGACTGGCTGCACGCCCGAAGGCTCCGCGACCTGGAGCTGGCCGACCTGATCCTCGTCCCCTCCGAGCACATCGCCGGCACGTTGGAGCGCGAGGGGATCCCGCGCGATCGGCTGCGGGTCATCCCCTACGCGGCCGACTGCCGACGCTTCCGCCCCCTCTCGGGCCGGCGGGCCGACGACGGCTCGTGCACGTTCCTGTTCGCCGGCGGGGTCAGCCAGCGCAAGGGGATCAAGTACCTGCTGGAAGCCTGGGCCAGGATCCGCCGGCCGGGCTGGAGGCTCCAGCTGCTGGGCCCCATGCCGCGCCGGCTGGGCCCGATCGAGGGGATGCTGGAGGGGGTGGAGCCGCTGGGACGGGTCGGCCACCCGGAGGTCCCCGCGCACATGGCGTCGGCCGACGTCTTCGTCTTCCCGTCGCTGTTCGAGGGGTCCGCCGTCGTGACGTACGAGGCGCTCGCCTGCGGCCTGCCGGCCGTGGTCACGCCTGAGGCCGGCTCGGTGGTCCGCGACGGCGTGGAGGGCCTGGAGGTCGCCTCGCGGGACGTGGACGCCCTGGCCGCCGCGATGGCCCGCCTGGGCGAGGACCCAGCGCTCCGGGCCCGGATGGGCGCCGCCGCGCGAAGCCGGGCCATGGACTTCGACTGGCCCCGCTACCACCTGTCCGTCGTCGAGGCCGTCGCCGGCGCGATCGAGCGGAACCGACGCCCCGGCGCCCCGGCGTCCGCCAGCGACCGCGAGCGGGGCAGGCCCCTCGCGACGTGGGCCGGCGGCTGACGACGCCCGGCCGGGGGATCGACCGCGAAGCCAACGCACCACGGAAGGGGGCGGCGCGAGGAGCGTCGCGACGGGACTCATGGACGACCTGCAATACGTCTACGCGACCGCCGGCGTCATGGCGGTCTACTTCCTGTGGCAGGTCGCCACGCGGCGGTTCGACCCGTTCGCGCCGGTCTGGCTGTTCTTCGTCGGCTACGTCCAGATCTACGTCATCCAGGCCTACTCCTACCACGAGTGGGCCGTCGGCGTGCGCGGCGAGGACGTGGTGGCGACGGCCAACTCGCGGGCGCTCTGGGCCTTGCTCTGGTTCCTGGCGATCTACCACCTGGGGGCGGCCCGCCTGGTCGCGGCCCGGCTGCCGAGGCCGCCGCAAGGCTGGTCGGCGCCGACCGTCGCGGCCCTGTGCCCGGTCCTGATCGCCTGGGGCCTGCTCTGCGCCGGGGTCTTCGGCGGCGGCCAGTCCTCGCAGGAGGAGGTCTCGGCCGAGGGCGCGCTCCTGCGGTCCTTCCCGTTCGTGATGATGGTGGCGGCGATCCTCCTGATCACCACCGGCCGCCGGCTGGAGGCCCCGAAGCCGGCCTTCCTGTACGCGGGGCTCGCCGTGGCGGGCTTCTACGTCCTGATCTGGATGTTCAACGCCAAGCGCTCGCACTCGTTGATGGGCGTGCTGACGACCGTCTGCGCCCTGTACGTCACGCGCCAGAAGCGGCCCTCGTGGGGCGTGCTGGCGGCGACGGCGTTCTCCGGGGCGCTGGTGGTTGCGGTGTCGATCGGCTGGCGCAACAACCCGAACTACGAGCGCTCGTTCTCCGGTTTCACCCAGTTCGTCAGCGAGTTCGACCTGTCCAAGATCCTCGTCAGCATGGACGTGGCCGACGAGGAAGACGTGGGCCCGGACGTCTCCTACGAGAGCAAGGAGTACGGCGGCTACCTGCTGATGCTGGACACCGTGCCCGAGAAGTCCGACTACGACCACGGCGCGAGCTACCTGCGGGCCATCTCCACGTACATCCCGCGGATCGTCTGGCCGAGCAAGCCGCTGTACGGCCGCAAGCAGTGGATCGACGCCTGGATCGCCGGTTCAGAGTTGAAGCGCGACGAGGAGTTCGCCGGCCCGGCCATCGGCATCCTCGGCGCCACCCAGCTCAACGGCGGGGCGACCGCCACGCTGATCGTGCTGGCCGCCGTGGCCCTGGTCCTCCGCGCCAGTTACGACTACTTCCTGCTCCACGCCGGGGCGACCTGGGTCCAGTTCTTCTGGTCCATCTTCTTCTACAACGCCTGGTTCGTGGTGGTGGGCGACGACCCGGTGGTCTGGTTCTACTACAACTGGGGGTTCTCGGCGTTCCCCGTCGTCGTCGTCACCTGGTTCGCCTCCAAATACCTCGCCCCGCGCGACGCGGCGCCGGAGCCCACCGAGCCCGAGCCCTGGGAGGCGCCCCCGGAGTGGGGATACGCCCACGAGACCGCGCCCGAGCCCGCCCCCCCTCGCACCCGCCGACGCTTCAAGGAAGGAGCCTCGACATGACCGCCCGCCCCGAAGCGCGGACGCCGCTGACGTCCGTGGAGAAGATCGACGTCTGCCGGGGGCTGTTCGCCTTCCTGGTGGTGATCGCGCACGCCGTCGACATCGCCTGGGCGATCCACCCGTCCGCCCCCGCGGCCATGCCGAGGGCGCTGCACGACGCCTGGCTGAACATCGTCGCGGCCGGGGTCTACTGGGTCATCGGCTTCTTCGTCATCAGCGGATATTGCATCCAGCTCTCGGTGGAGCGCCAGGTGGAGCGCGGGCGGTTCCCGCTGCGGAGCTACCTGATCGCCCGGCTGTCGCGGATCCTGCCGCTGTACTACGTCGCGCTGGCGTCGGCCGTGGTGTTCGAGCGGCTGATGGTGCCGGCGCGGCCGAGCACCTGGCCCAACGGGCTCGACTCCGCGACGCTCGTCGCGCAGCTGTTCGTGGTGCAGAACTTCCAGCAGACCTTCGGCTCGTTCGCGCCGTCGTGGAGCATCACCAACGAGATGTTCTACTACGTCTTCTTCGGGGCGATCGTCTGCCTGGGCCTGCGGCTCCGGGTGCGCCCGGCGAGCCTGGGGATGGCCGCGTGCCTGGGCCTGGCCGTGCTGCTGGAGGGGGCGTACTTCGGCTGGTTCCGCACCGACCCGGTGGTCCGGAGCCTGGGCCTGCTGTTCGGGCTGGGGACGATCTGGTTCCAGGGCGCCCTCGTCGCCGTCCACCGCGAGTCGCTGCGGAACAGCCCGACGGCCCGGCGGCTCTCGGCCTGCTGGCCGCTCGTGCTGCTGCTGGCCGTGGCCCTCTGGTACAACCACGCGGTCCACCTGCAGTTCCTGTACATCGTCCTGGGCGCGGCGTTCACGATGATGCTCGCGCGGTTCGTGGCCGTCGACCCGCCGGACGCCCGGCCCCCCGACCGCGGGCGGGTCGGCGCCGCCATCCGGGCCCTGGGGCTGTCGAGCTACCCGACGTACCTCTTCCACGGGCCGTTCATCATGTGGCTGGGCTCGGTCATGACCCGCGCGGGATGGCTGGCCGACGACTGGCGGGTCACCTGGCTCGTCCTGAGCGCCGCCGGCATCGGCTCGGGGCTGATCCTGGGGTTCGTCGCCGAGCGCCCGCTGATGACCTGGCGCGCCGGGATGCTCAAGAAGCTGAAGGCGACGGAGCGCGCCGACGCCGCCCCCTCGCCGATCCTCGGGATGCCGCGCTGACAGGCCGACGCCGCCACGGAAGGAGCCGCGACCATGCTTTACGCCGTCTGCTTCACGAACTTCGGCCCCTATCACCTGGCCCGCCTCCGCGCCCTGGCGACGCGGCTGGCCGAGCGGGGCGACCGCCTGATCGCCTACGAGACGGCCGGCGGCGAACGCCTCTACCCCTGGGCGCGCAGCGAGGGGGGCGAGCCGTTCGACCGCGTAGTCCTGTTCCCCGACCGGGCGCTCGAGGAGATCCCCGCGGGCGCCTGCGCCGAGGCGATGGCCGAGGCCCTGGACCGCGACCGGCCCGACGCCGTCGCCGCCGTGGGCTACGTCCGGCCCGAATCGCTGGCGCTGGCGAAGTGGGGGCGTCGCCGCCGCGTCCCGACGATCCTGATGTCGGAGAGCCAGGCCGTCGACCGCCCCCGCGTCTGGTACAAGGAGATGATCAAGTCGCGTCGGATGCGGCTGTTCGACGCCGCGCTCTGCGGCGGGCCGTCGCACCGCGAATACCTGATCGACCTGGGGATGCCCGCCGATCGGATCGCGCTGGGGTACAACGCCGTCGACCACGACTTCTTCGCCGAGGCCGCCGAGGCCCGGCGGGCCGATCCGAGGTCGCGCGAGGGGATGCCCGAGGCCCCGTTCTTCCTCTCGGTCTGCCGGTTCGCCCCGGAGAAGAACCTGATCCGGCTGATCGAGGCGTTCGGGCGCTACCGAGGGCAGGGGGGGAACTGGGACCTGGTCCTCTGCGGCGACGGCCCGCAGGCGATCGAGGTGGCCCGGGCGATCGAGGACTCCGGCTGCGACGGCGCGATCCACCGGCCGGGATTCCTCCAGGCCGACGGCCTGTCGCGGTGGTACGCCCACGCCGGGGCCTTCGTGCTGCCGAGCGCCTCCGAGCCCTGGGGACTGGTCGCCAACGAGGCCGCCGCCGCCGCCTTGCCGCTGCTGCTCTCCTCGCGGGCCGGCTGCGCCCGGACGCTCGTCCCCGAGCCCGAGGGGACGACCGGCGCGCGGTTCGACCCGGCCGACGTCCGCGACATCGCCGCCAAGCTGAACTGGGCCGCCGCCCTGTCCGACGACGACCGCCGCGCCATCGGCCGGCGCGCCCGCGAGGTCGCCGCCGAATGGGGACCCGACCGCTTCGCCTCGGGGGCGATCGAGGCCTGGGAGAAGGCCCGAACGCCCCGTCGCTCACGACCGCTGGTCGGCCCGATCCGGATGACGGGCTGACCTGCAGGCGCCTCGAAGGAACTCGCGAATCGACCGACACACGGAGGTGACACCGATGACGACCCTGACCGCCGGGACGAAGCGAAATAAGACGAACACCGCCGCGCGCTGGCTGCACCTCTGCAACGGGCTGGACCCGGTCCGCGACGGCGGCATGGTGCCGAGCATCCTGGGGATGACCGGCGCGCTCAAGCGGGCCGGGGGCGACGTGCGGATCGTCACGCCGACCCCCTCGCGGCTCGACGACCTGGCCGCGCCCGAAGGCCTGGCGATCGACGGCCCCGACGCCGACCTGGAGGCCGCCGTCCGCGCCGCCGAGGTCGTCCACATGCACGGCCTCTGGCAGGGGCACTCGCGCCGGGGAGCCGCCGTCGCCCGCGCGGCGAAGGTCCCCTACGTCATGGCCGCGCACGGCATGGCCGAGCCCTGGGCGCTGCGGCACAAGCGATGGAAGAAGCGGCTGTACCTGGCCCTGGTGGAGTCGCGCAACCTGCGGCGGGCGTCGTGCCTGCACGCCTTGTCCCGGCCCGAGATCGGCCACCTCCGCAGCCTCGCCCCCTGGGCCCCGGTCTGCTTCGTCCCCAACGGCGTCGACCTGGAGGCGTTCGACGACCTGCCGCCCCGCGAGGCGCTGGAGGCCGAGCACCCGGAGCTGAAGGACAAGTTCGTGCTCCTGTTCTACGGCCGGGTCCACGCCAAGAAGGGGCTGGACCTGCTGGCCGAGGCGATGGGGACGCTGGCCCGCGATTTCCCCGATCTCCACCTGCTGATCGCCGGCAAGGACGACGGGGCCCTCGCGCCCTTCTCCCACCGCGTCAGCGAGCTGGGACTGAACGGCCGCGCGACCTACGTGGGCCACGTCTCCGGGGCGAAGGCGAAGCGGGTCTGGGCGGCGGCCGACGCCTTCACGCTCCCCAGCTACAGCGAAGGCTTCAGCATGGCGATCCTGGAAGCCCTGGCCTGCTCGCTGCCGGCCGTCTTCACCACCGCCTGCCACTTCCCCGAGGCCGCCCAGGCCGACGCCGCCGTGGTCGTCGAGCCCGAGGCGCAGGCCCTCACCCGGGCCCTCCGCGAGCTGCTGGAACGCTCGCCCGAGGAGCGCCGGACGCTGGGCGCGAACGGCCGGCGGCTCGTCGAATCCGACTACACCTGGGAGCAGCAGGCCGCCCGGCTCGCCGACGTCTACCGCTGGCTCGCCGGCGGCGGCGCGGCCCCCGAATGCGTGATCGCCTGACCGGCCCACGGCCCATCCCCACCCGGAGTCGCCCCCCATGCCCATGCTCGACGAGACCCAGACGCAGGCCGCGGCCGACGGCCGATCCGCCCCGGACGCCCCGCTCGTGGCGAAGGCGCCGATCAGCGTGATCGTTCCGGTGAAGAACGAGGCCGACAACCTCCGCCGCTGCCTGCCGGCGCTCGACTGGGCCGACGAGGTCTTCGTCGTCGACAGCCAGAGCGGCGACGACACCTGCGACGTGGCCGTCGAGCACGGCGCGAGCGTCGTCCAGTTCGCGTTCAACGGCGTCTTCCCCAAGAAGAAGAACTGGGCGCTCGAGAACCTGCCGTTCCGCAACGAGTGGGTCCTGATCGTCGACGCCGACGAGGTGGTCGTCCCCGAGCTGGCCGAGGAGATCAAGGCCCGGATCGCCGCCGACGAGGCCGAGGGGTACTACCTCAACAGCAAGTATTACTTCCTGGGCCGTCGCATCAAGCATTGCGGATATTCCGAGTGCTGGAACCTCCGCCTGTTCAAGCACAAGCTCGGCCGCTACGAGCGGATGCCCGACCACACCGGCGGCCGATCGGGCGACAACGAGGCCCACGAGCACGTCGAGCTGCAAGGCCGCGTCGGCCGCCTGACGCACGAGCTGGACCACCACGCCTATCCGACGATCGCCGCCTGGGTCGAGAAGCACAACCGCTACGCCGTCTGGGAGGCCGCCCAGTACGACCGCTTCCTGAAGGAGCCGATCCCGAAGTCGATCGGCCGCGGCAAGCGGTTCAAGCGAATGCTCAAGAAAATCTATCTTCGCCTGCCGATGCGTCCCGCCGTCCGCTTCCTCTACGCCTACGTCCTCCGCCTCGGCTTCCTCGACGGCAAGCCCGGCCTGGTCTTCTGCACGCTCCTGTCGTTCTACGACTTCCTGTCGTGGGCCAACGTCTACGAGCGGAAGGTGACTTCGGCCCGCGAATTGCAGGAGTGAGAGGCTCCCCCCACAAGGAGCTTCTCATGGCGAACGCGAAGAAGAAGGGCGGCGGCGAGACCAAGAAGAAGGCCTGCTGGGAGGGCTACGAGCGGGTCCCCGGCAAGAAGGCGGGGACGAAGGGGAGCTGCAAGAAAAAGGGGACCTGACCGTGCAGGGCCTGCTCAACCTCGGCCGACCGGGCCCCCGCGAGCCGGTCCGGATCCCCGGCCTGCTCGACGTCTCGACGATCTACGCCGAGAAGGCGGCGGCCGAATCCGAGGTCGGGCGGGACGTGCTGGCCCGGTTCCCCGACGCCCGCGTCGAGATCGTCCCGAGCCACGGGGACATCCCCGGCCTGTTCGGGAACGCGGGCAACGTCCAGGACTGGAATCGGATCAAAAGCTCGGTGCTCGTCCTCGGCGTGAAGAAGGGGCTGACGTTCATCGAGAACGGGCGATCCGCCGATTACATCGCCCCCAGCACGGCGAACGGCTGCGCCATGTCGTGCGCCTACTGCTACGTCCCCCGGAACAAGGGCTACGCGAACCCCATCACGGTGTTCGTCAACATCAACGCCATCTGCGGGGCGATCGCGCGACACGTTAAGAAGCTGGGCCCGAAGCCGCAGCCCAACCAGGTCGAGGCGGGGGCGTGGGTCTACGACGTCGGCTGCAACAGCGATTGCTCCGTCGACGCCCTGATCAGCGAGAACGTCGCGACGCTCGTCGACCTGTTCAAGCGGCTGCCCGACGGCAAGGCGAGCTTCGCCACCAAGTTCGTGAACCGGGAACTCCTGGACCTCGACCCCCGGGGGAAGACGCGCATCCGGTTCAGCCTGATGCCGGCGTCGAAGGCCAAGCTGCTGGACGTGCGGACCACCCCGATCGCCGACCGGATCGCGGCGATCGACGCCTTCGTGGAGGCCGGGTACGAGGTCCAGCTCAACTTCTCGCCCGTCGTCATCGACGACGGCTGGCTGGCGGACTACGCCGAGCTGTTCGATCAGGTGGACGCCGGCGTCGGCGAGAAGGCGAAACGTCAGCTGGCGTGCGAGGTGATCTTCCTCACCCACAACGAGTCGCTCCACGAGATCAACCTCGGCTGGCACCCGAAGGCCGAGGTCGCCCTCTGGACTCCGCACAATCAGGAGCGAAAAATCTCCGAGCGAGGCGGCGTCAACCTGCGATACCGGCGCGGCTTCAAGGGGGCGGCCGTCGCCGAGTTCCGCGACCTGCTGACGGAGAAGCTCCCCTACTGCCGGATCCGGTACGCATTCTAGTGGGTGGGGTCGCCGTGTTGGAGCCGCCGACGTTCATCGCGACCGTGAAGCTGGACGACGAGTCTTCCCGTCGCCTGGACCGGCTCCGGAAGCGGTACTTCCCGCCCGAGCGCAACTTCCTCGACGCCCACGTGACGCTCTTCCACAAGCTCTTCGCGGAAGGGCTGACCATCCTGGAAGCAGAGGCGGCCGAGGCCGATCCCCGGCCCTTCGAGGTCGCCCTGTCCGGCCCCTTTTCCCTGGGCCGCGGCGTGGCGATCCGGGTCGAGTCCGGCGAACTGGTCGCGCTGAGGCGCCGGCTCGCGGCCCGCCTCGTCGCCGACCTGTCGGCGCAGGACCGGCAGCCGTACAATCCGCACGTGACGATCCAGAACAAGGTCACGGCGGAGGAGGCGCGCGAGACGCTGGCGGCCGTCCGTCGCGAGTGGATCCCGTCCGTCGCCCGGGTCGAGGGGATCGACGTCTGGGAATACCTGGGCGGGCCGTGGGAGCATCACGCGCGGCTGCCCTTCCGGGCGTGATCGGTCCTGGGCGCGCCTTCGCCCCACGCCGCCCGATCGCGGAGATGCGACCGTGAGCCCGAACAAGACGAACCTCCCCACGAAAGTCTGCCCCACCTGCGGCCGGCCCTTCACCTGGCACCGTCGGTGGCGGCTGACCTGGGACCAGATCGTCTACTGCAGCGAACGATGCCGTCGGTCGAAGCGGAAGCACTCCTGAGGGGCCTCGCACCTTCCGAGAGAGGGGGACCGCGCCGGAGCCGCGGCGACCGGGACGGTGAATCTCATCGCGCCGCCGCGTCCGCCTCGGCGAAATCGGCGGCGACCTCCTCGCCTTCTTCCAGCCCCGAGACGACCTCGATCAGCTCAGGCGTCGATCGTCCGGCCCGGATCGTCCGCCGCGACAGCCCTCGCGGCGTGGCCACGTAGCAGACCGATTCCTCCGCGATCCTCGACATCGCGGCGACGGGGATCGCGAGGACGTCCCGGACCTCCCCGGCGTCGATCTCGACGCGGGCGGACATCAACGGCAGCAGGCCCGGGGGCGTCTCGTCCATGCGGACGCGGGCGATGTACTGGCGCATCCGCTCGTCGTACGACTTCCAGTCGGCGACGGGCAGGGGGAGGACCGAGGCCACCCGGCCCGGGAACGTCCGGCCGGGGATCGCGTCGATGCTCACCCGCGCCGGCATCCCCGCCCGCACGACGGCCCCGACCGTCTCGTGGACGGCGACCTCGACCTCGATCTGCGAGAGGTCGGGGATCTTGAGCAGGTCCTGGCTCTCATAAACGAGCGCGCCGGGGTGGATGGGAAACCATCGCGACCGCCAGTCGTGCACCGCCACGCCGTCCTGGGGCGCGCGGAGGACGCAGTTCGCGACCTGGCGACGGGCGTGCTCCAGGCGTTGCTTCTGCATGGCCAGCCGCTCCTCTTCGAGCCGGTAGGCGTGCTCCGCGTCGGCGATCTTGCTTCGGAGGGAATGGATCTCCTTGGGCGCCTTGAATTCCCGGAACAGCCGGTACTCCCCCTCGGCCTTCTCGCGTTCATGCTTGGCCTTGTCGAACTCCTGACGCTCGCTCAGGAGCTGCCCGCGCGAGGCGTAGCCCTTGGCGACCATCTGCTCGGTCCAGGCCAGCCGATCGGCGAGCAGGGAGCAGTCCGACCTCCCCATCGCGATCCTGCGTTCGAAGTCGCTGATCTGCGTCCGGGTCTCCCCGCCCTCGTACTGGGTCAGCGCGATCCTCGCGACCTCCAGCGCCGCCAGGGCCTGGTCGCGGGTCGCCTGCGCCTGGCTCGCGGCGATCTCCGCCTGCCGGGCCCGCTCCTCGTGCGCCGAGGAATCCAGGCGGCAGACCACGTCCCCCTTCTTCACGCGGGCGCCGTTCTCGACGAGGCTCACGATCGCGACGCCCCCCACGTCGGCAAGGTCCTCCACCTCGCATTTCAGCGACGCCTCCCTCGTCGACATCAGGTCGCCCCCCGCCACGATCCGGGATTCCAGGGGGACCCGACGCACGGCCGTCGTCGCGACCGAGATCGAGCGCGCCGGCCGCCCCGCCCCCGCGAAGGCCCACCAGGCTCCCGCGCCCAGCGTGGCCGCCCCGGCCCAGAGCCGCAGCGTCGCCCCGAGACTCGCCGTCGACGTCAGGCCCATCCGCGCCTCCGGCGATCCAAAAGGAGTGCCGCATCGGTGCCGGCCCGCCCGGCAATCCTCCGCGACGGCCGCGCCGAGCCGTCGCCTGACAATTGTAGTCGGGCCGACAAGACATTTGTAAGACGAGACTGCGGATTTTCACCACTGCGGCGGAGGGGGCCGCCGCGTCGCCGATCGGCGTCCCCTGGACATCGGGGGCGGGTCGCCTCGACTGCGGACCTGGCTCGTTCCGGCGGGGGACTGGAGGGCTTCCCGCTGCCGTGGCACGGCAATCGAGCTGAGCATGACGATCTGGATGTCACCCTAAAGGCCGGGCGGGCAGGTGGCAAGTCGTCGGCGAAGTGCATAGCGGGTTCCAGGCGGTCCCGACATGAACTCCTCCGGGGCGCGGAGGGAGCCCTATCTAAACATAACCCGCACTACTAAATTTTTCCACAACATCAGACGACCTCTTTCTTGCTTCACGACATCCCATCAGTTCTAATGCGTGGTCGCATGATCCGGAAGAGACCGTCCGTTGGAGTCTGGGAGGCGAGCGTCTCCGACATCCTCGGCGTGGAAGGTTGTCACCAACTGATCAGGAGTCGAAAGGCCCATGATGCGCTTTCGGAACTCGGCCCGCTCAGGGTTTGTACTGCCCCTGGCAATCGTCCTGCTCCAAGCGATGTTCTCAGGTCGAGCCTCGGCGAGCCTTTACTTCTCCACCGACGACCGCGACGCCGCCCGGGCCATGGGCCTCCAGGGGACCGGCTCGAGGATCTTCGGCTTCACCGTCAACGGCGAGCCGTTCGGTGTTGGGAGCCGCCTGTCCTCGGCGACGTACTATTCGACGGTGGGAGGGTATGCCTACTTCCTCATCACTGGTCATCAGGTCGAGAATTACTGGCAGCATGAGAGTCTGACGTACACCCTGTCCGCCGGTCCCAACGCCTATTCCGACCCGGGCGAGACCCGCTCGTTCACCAGGGACGCCATCACGGTCTTCGACGGCTACCTGAACAGAGCCTCGCCGGTCGACCTCGCGGTCGTCCGAGTGGCCGCCTTTGCGGGTCTGTCCGGCACGGTCCAGATCGGGACGGCGGCCGTCGACGACGTGCTGGATGTCTACGGATTTGGCAGGACCGCCCTAACGGACCCTTTCGCGTCCAACCCCATCGACCTTGGCCAGGACGGCTATGCCTATGCTTACTCGGCACCCGTGAGAGGCGATTATGATGGGTATGTCCCCAGCAATCCCAACGCTGGCCCGGAGCACTATTTCGCCACAAGGTTCGACACGGACTACCGCCATCAACCACGCCATGGAAACGGTCGTTCGGGAGACTCGGGCGGTGCGGCCTACTCGGGTGATACCCTGGTAGGGCTCTCGACCTTCTCTTCAACTGCCCAGTCGATCGCGCCTTTCGGTCGAACCGGCTACCTGAAGCTCACCCACCCTGAGGTCCGGAGCTTCCTCGCCCGCGTGGTGCCGACGGCGGCCGTGCCCGAGCCGTCGTCGTTGGTGCTCGCCGCGATCGCCGGCCTCGCCGGAATTCACCGGATCCGACGCCGCGGCGTCGGCCAGGCCTGATCGACCGCGGGCCGGACGCGTCGAGAACGCCATGGGTCGCGCGGCGTCTCGACCCGTCAGTCGGCCTCCGCGTGGTGCGGAGGGGCTCGTTCGAGGGAAAGCGGCGGGGCCGCACGCCACCGGCCGGATTCGCGGTCTGAGCCCATAGGATCGCCGTCGCGAGCCGGCCTCCTTCCGGCCGCGGGGCGTCTGGGACGAGGAACCGAACGGGGCCTCCTGCGCATATCTTCGACAGGGCGGTCCGCCTTGTCGCGGCAGCTCGAAAGGTGCTAAGATCGGGAAATTTTCCGGGCCGCGCCGCCTCGGCAGGAACTCCGAGGGCGAGCGCGGCCCGATGCGCGTCTCGCGCGGGCCGGGCGGCGACGGGAGCGGGCCGGCGAAGGGTCGCGCGCGACGCGATCCGACCCCACCGAATGAGACGCGACGAGACGCCCGCCGACGGCCTCCCCAACCCTCATCCCAGACGCGAGAACAGCCTGCCGTGCCCAAGCGTACCGACATCCACAAGATCCTGATCCTCGGCGCGGGGCCGATCGTCATCGGCCAGGCGTGCGAGTTCGACTATTCGGGCACCCAGGCGTGCAAGGCGTTGCGCGAGGAGGGTTACGAGGTCGTCCTGGTCAACTCGAACCCGGCCACCATCATGACCGATCCCGAGATGGCGGATCGGACCTACATCGAGCCGGTGATCCCGGAGATCGTCGAGCGGATCATCGCCGCGGAGCGGCCCGACGCCGTGCTGCCGACGCTCGGGGGCCAGACGGGGCTCAACGTCGGCATGGCCCTGGCGGAGTCGGGCGTGCTGGCGAAGTACGGCTGCATCCTGATCGGCGCCACGGCCAAGGCCATCCGCACGGCCGAGGACCGCGCGCTGTTCAAGGAGGCGATGAACGAGATCGGCCTGGAGAGCGCCCGCAGCGGCATGGCCGAGAGCCTGGAGGACGCCCGTCGGATCCGCGACGAGATGGTGGGGCTCCCCTGCGTGCTGCGGCCCAGCTTCACCCTGGGGGGCTCCGGCGGCGGGATCGCCTACAACCGCGAAGAGTTCGACCGCATGGTCAACTACGCGCTGGAGCTCAGCCCCACGCACTCCTGCCTGATCGAGGAGAGCCTGATCGGCTGGAAAGAGTACGAGATGGAGGTCATGCGGGACTCGGCCGACAACGCCGTGATCGTCTGCTCCATCGAGAACCTCGACCCGATGGGCGTGCACACCGGCGACAGCGTGACCGTCGCCCCGGCGCAGACGCTCACGGACAAGGAATACCAGCGGATGCGCGACGCCTCGCTGGCGGTCCTGCGCAAGATCGGCGTCGACACCGGCGGCTCGAACGTCCAGTTCGCGATCAACCCGCGCGACGGCCGGATGATCGTCATCGAGATGAACCCGCGCGTCAGCCGGTCGAGCGCCCTGGCGAGCAAGGCGACCGGGTTCCCGATCGCCAAGATCGCCGCCAAGCTCGCCGTGGGCTACCGGCTCGACGAGATCCGCAACGACATCACCCGCGAGACCCCCGCCTGCTTCGAGCCGACGATCGACTACGTCGTCACCAAGGTCCCGCGCTGGGCGTTCGAGAAGTTCCCCGAGGCCAACCCGGTCCTGACCACGCAGATGAAGTCGGTCGGCGAGGTCATGGCGATCGGCCGGACGTTCAAGGAGTCGCTGCAGAAGGCCCTGCGCGGGCTGGAGGTCGGCCGGTTCGGGATCGGCTGCGACCACAAGGACCTGTGGGGCACGCCCGAGCAGCCGACCGAGGACGAGATCGTCGCCAAGCTCGCCACGCCGAACATCGAGCGGCTCTGGTACCTGCGGTACGCGCTCCTGGCCGGGATGGGGATCGAGCGGGTCCACGAGCTGACGGGCGTCGACCCGTGGTTCCTGTCCAACATCGAGGAGCTGTGCGAGATCGAGGGCCGGCTGCGCGAGGTCCGCTCGCTGGACGAGGCGTCGGACGAACTGATCCGCGAGGCCAAGCGCGCCGGGTTCGCCGACCGCCAGCTCGCCCACCTGTGGGACGCGAGCGAGAACGAGGTCCGCCGCGACCGCCGCCGCCGAGGGATCGACTCGGTCTTCAAGCTGGTGGACACCTGCGCGGCCGAGTTCGAGGCCGTCACGCCGTACTACTACTCGACCTACGAGAGCGAGGACGAGGCCCGCGTGGGGGACAACCCGCGGGTGATGATCCTGGGGGGCGGCCCGAACCGGATCGGCCAGGGCATCGAGTTCGACTACTGCTGCTGCCAGGCGGCGTTCGCCCTGCGGGCCGACGGCTACGAGGTCGTCATGGTCAATTCCAACCCGGAGACCGTCAGCACCGACTACGACACGTCGGACCGGCTCTTCTTCGAGCCGTTGACGGTCGAGGACGTGCTGGACATCTGCGAGCGGGTGCGGCCGATGGGCGTCATCGTCCAGTTCGGCGGCCAGACGCCGCTCAACCTGGCGAAGGCGCTGGAGGCCGCCGGCGTGCCGATCATCGGCACGAGCCCGGAGAACATCGACGTCGCCGAGGACCGCGAGCGGTTCCGCCTGGTGATCGAGCGCCTGGGCCTGCGGCAGCCGCCGAACGCCTCGGCCACGCGGTTCGAGGAGGCGCGGCGGATCGCCGACCGGATCGGCTACCCCGTCGTCGTCCGCCCGAGCTTCGTGCTCGGCGGCCGGGCGATGGAGATCGTCTACGACGAGACGAGCCTGGACCGCTACATGACCGAGGCGGTGGACGCCAGCCCGGACCGGCCGATCCTGATCGACAAGTTCCTGGAGGACGCCGTCGAGGTCGACGTCGACGCCGTTTCCGACGGCGAGCGGACGATCGTCGGCGGCGTGATGCAGCACATCGAGGAGGCCGGGATCCACTCGGGCGACAGCGCCTGCGCCATCCCGCCGTACTCGCTGCCGGACGAGATCGTCGCCCGGCTGAAGCAGCAGACCTACGCCCTGGCCGAGGCGCTGGGCGTGCGCGGGCTGATGAACATCCAGTTCGCGGTGAAGGACGGCGAGGTCTACGTCCTGGAGGTCAACCCCCGGGCCTCGCGGACGGTGCCGTTCGTCTCCAAGGCGACCGGCCTGAACCTGGCGCAGGTCGCCGCGCGGGTGATGGTGGGCAAGACGCTGGCCGAGCTGGGCGTGACCGAGGAGCCGACGCCGTCGTACACGTCGGTGAAGGAGGCGGTCTTCCCGTTCGCCAAGTTCCCGGGCGTCGACATCGTGCTCGGCCCCGAGATGCGGTCGACGGGCGAGGTCATGGGCATCGCCCCGGACTTCCCCACGGCCTTCGCCAAGAGCCAGCTCGGCGCGAGCAGCCGGCTGCCGTCCGAGGGGAACGTCTTCGTCAGCGTCTCGGCCCGCGACCGCAACGGCATCGCGCCGATCGCGAGGAAGCTGGCCGACCTGGGCTTCAAGATCCTGAGCACGGCGGGCACGGGCGCCGTCCTGGCGGAGCAGGGGATCCACGTCGAGGTCGTCCGCAAGATCCAGGAGGGCCGGCCGAACCTGCTGGACTACCTGGCCAACGGCGAGATCGCCCTGATCGTCAACACCCCCAGCGGCAAGGGCGCCCGCACCGACGAGGGCCGCATCCGCGCCAGCGCCGTCAGCCACGGCGTCCCCTGCATCACCACCCTCGCCGGCGCCCGCGCCGCCGTCGCCGCCATGGAACGCCTCCGCGAGGGAGCCTTCGAGGTCTACGCGTTGCAGGACCTGCTCAAGAAGAGCTGAGCGAGATTCTCAACGCCCTTCCCCCCCGGCGGGGGAAGGTGGCCCGAAGGGCCGGATGAGGGGGAAGACGAGCAGGAAAACTGTCTGGAGTTCCCGGCCTGCGTCTTCACTGTGAGGGAGGCCATGGAAGCCGAACAACCGAACCCGGCCGCCCCCTTGCAACGCGCGAGGCGCCTGCGTCGCGAGATGACGATGCCGGAGCGGGCCCTGTGGCGGGCGTTGCGCGAGGCCGGGCTGAAGTTCCGTCGGCAGGTCCCCTTCGGCCCCTACATCGTGGATTTCTACGACGCGGCCCGGCGTCTCGCGATCGAGCTCGACGGCGATAGCCATATCGGCCGAGCAGAGGACGACCGGGTCCGCCAAGCCTGGCTGGAATCCCAGAACCTGCGAGTGCTCCGGATCTCGAATGACGACGTGATCGAAGATGTCGGGGCGGTCGTCGAGGCGATCCTGGCTTATCGTGGTGGGCCGAGTTGAGCGAGGATCGGTCGATCGAAACCGATGGTTTCCGTGCTGGTCCTCCCCCTCATCCGGCCCTTCGGGCCACCTTCCCCCGCCAGGGGGGAAGGACATTGAGATCAACACTACGCCCTCGACGCAGAGGTCCGACCGATGAACCCGGAAGCGCAACACGACACGACGGCCATGATCCTCGGCCGCGTGAAGCGGCGGTGGGGGTCATTGGTGACCTTCTCGGCGGCGTTCTCGCTGCTGGAGGCGGCGATCCTGGCGCCGACGGCGGCGACGGTGCTGCGGCTGGCCTTGCAGTCGTGGGGGCGGTGCTCGGTCGGCAACTTCGAGATCGTCGCGTTCTTCCTCTCGCCGGTCGGGCTGGCCGGGCTGGCGACGCTGGCGGCGCTCCAGCTCACGACGCTGAGCCTGCGGCTGGCGGGGGTGATGGGGGTGCTCGCCGGGGACGGCCCCGGCGTCTGGCACGCGTTCGACTCGATCAAGCGGCTGCCGGCCTTGCTCAAGGTGGACCTGCTCCAGGCGGTGCTGCTGCTGGCGCTGGCCGCGCCGTTCGGGGCGGCCGGGGCGTTCGCTTATGCGAGGCTCTGGGGCCCGCACGACCTCAACCGGCTGG
Source organism: Paludisphaera soli (assembly GCF_011064595.1). Taxonomy (GTDB): domain Bacteria; phylum Planctomycetota; class Planctomycetia; order Isosphaerales; family Isosphaeraceae; genus Paludisphaera; species Paludisphaera soli. Next base: position 138,738 of record NZ_JAALJI010000005.1, read on the forward strand.
TCGTGGACCGCCCGGCCGAGTTCTGGGAGGGGGTCGCGGCGGTCGGCGCGATCGCGGCCCTGTACGCGGCGTCGGCGGGCTGGTTCTACATCCGCTGGATCTTCGCCGTCCCGGCCGTGATGTTCGAGGACGCCCGCGCGCCCTGGACGGCGCTGCGCTCCAGCGCGCGGCGGACGTCGGGGAGGCGGGGCCGGCTGGCCCTGCTCGTCATCGGATCGGTCGCGGCCTTCGCCGCGGCGTCGGCCTGGCTGACGTGGCTCCTGCACGCGATCAGCGGCCTGGTGCTCGACCAGGTGGGGCCCAAGCCCCGGCTGGCCGTCGCGGCGACGGCCGCCTTGCTGGCGATCGACGGCGTGCTGCTGGCGGCCTTCTCGGCGGGGGCGGCGGCGATCTTCGCGGGGCTCGTCATGGCGAGCTACAAGCGGGCCGGGGGCGTCGTCCGCGAGACGGTCGTGGACGAGCCCCGGGCGCGGTGGTGGACGACGGCGGCGGTGGCGATCTCGGCCGGCTCGCTCGCCGTCTCGGCCCTGGCGGCGAAGGAGCTGATCGGCGACGCCCGCGTCTCCGAGCACATCGAGATCGTCGCCCACCGCGCTGGCGCGTTCGACGGCCCGGAGAACACCCTCGCCGCGCTGCGGATCGCCGCCGAGGACGGGGCCGAGTGGGCCGAGATCGACGTCCAGTCCACGGCCGACGGCAAGCTCGTCATCGTCCACGACGACGACCTGTTGAGGATCGCCGGCTCGCCGCTGCGAGTCGTCGACTCGACCCTGGAGCAGCTCAAGACGGTGGACCTCGGCACGCCGTTCGACCCCCGCTTCGCCGGCGAAAAGGTCGCAACCCTGGAGGAGTTCCTGGAGGCCGCCGCCGTCACCTCGCCGCCGATCGGCCTGACCATCGAGCTGAAGGCCAAGAACGACGCCGGGGCCGTCGCGCTCGTCGCCCCGGTGATCGAGGCCGTCCGCAAGGCCGACGCGCTCGGCCGGGTGCGGATCTGCGGCCAGTCCTACCCGGCGCTCCAGGCCTCGCGGGAGCTGGCGCCGGGGGTGAAGGTCGGCTTCATCTCGGGCGCCGTGCTCGGCGACGCGACGCGGCTGGACGTGGACTTCCTGATGATGGAGGCCCGGCTCGCCACACGAGCCCTGGTCGACCGCGCCCGGCCGCGGAAGATGCCGGTGCACGCCTGGACCGTCAACGTCGTCGACCTCGTCGCGCCCCTGGTCGACGACGGCGTGTCCGGGATCATCACCGACGACGTCGCGGGCGTCCGCGACCGCCTGGCCGAGATCAACGCCCTCGACCCGCTCGAGCGCCTTCTGCTCCGAGCCCGCCACGGGCTGTCGCAGCGGTGACGCGACGGCCGAGCCCGCCTGACGCCCTGGGGACGCCCCGGTGAAACGCATCCTGGCCGCCTATCTCGGACGAATCGACGCGTCGTCGCGCGAGCCGGACGCGGCCGATCGGGTCCTGGCGCGGCACCTCGCCTGGCGGCTGCGCGCGCTCACCCTCGTGCTCGCGCTGACGGGCCTGACCGCCGCCCTCGACGTCGCCGCCCGGCCGGCGGGGGGCCCGCGACCGACGCCGTCGGTCGAGCTGCGGCTGGGCCCGGAATCCGCCCCGGCGGCCCAATCGGCCTTCGGCGACGCGGCCGACCTGGCCTGGCGGCTGTCGTTCTACGCGATGCCGGCGTCGGCCCTGCTCGCCGCCGGGTGCTGGGCCCGCCCGCGAGCCTCGCGGTCGATCCTGGCGGCGGGCTGGGCGGCGTCGTTCCTGGTGCCGGTGGCGATCGCCCTGCTGCCGTGGAGTTGGTGGGACGCGGCGGCCCCGGAGGCCCGACCGGCCGGGCCGTTCGAGCGGATCCAGGAGCGGGCGGCCTGGGGCTTCTACTACTTCGTGGTCCTCAGCCCGGCCGTGCTGTCGCTGGTCCCGGGCGTCATGAGGGCCTGCCTGCGCGTGAAGCGGCTGCTGCCGGCGGCGGTGCTGCCGGGCTGGCTCCTGATGGCGGCGGCCCCCTTCAACGGCCTGCTCGCCCTGGCGGGCTTCGTCTCCCTGGCCCAGGTGGCGCCGAGCCCGCTGCTCCTGGCCGGGATGCTCCTGTGGCTCGCGGCGCCCCTGACCTACCTGGCCCGCGCCCGGGCCTTCATCCGACCCGTCGTCACCGACGCCCAGCTTCGCGAGGCGCGGCGGGTCCGGGCGATCGCCCGGTCGCTGGCGCTCGGGTCGGCGACCTGCCTGCTGGCCTATGCGGCGACCTGGGAGGCGTTCGGCTTCCGGCTGGTCGGCCTCGACGCGGGCACGTCGCTGCTCCGCCCCTGGGAGGTCTTCCGCTGCCTCCTGGACTTCTGGGCCCGCGCCCAGTTCGTCACCGTCCTCGGCGCCGACCTGCTGCTCCGCACGACCCTGTCGGCCTGGCGGCACCAGCGCGACTTCGCGTCCGGCCCGGCGGCGGCGGAGTTCGATCGCCTGATGGCGCGGCTGGAGGCGGCGACGACGCCCACCGGGCCGACCTGACGGATCGGCCGACCGCCCGCGCTCAGGCGCCGAGCCTGGATTCCAGGTCGGCGAGGATGTCCACCACGTTGTCGAAGCCGGGGAGCAGGGGGTTGCGGGCGTCGTCCTTGAGCCAGGCGACGACCTTCTTCTCGGCCGACATCACGGTCGAGTGGTTCCGCCCACCGAAGTAGCGGCCGATCTCGCTGTAGCTGGCCCCGGCGTGCTTGCGGGCCAGGTACATCGCCACCATCCGGGGGTACGCCAGCGTGCGGACCCGGCTGCCGGACTTCAGGTCGTCGGCGTCCACCTGGAAGAACACGCAGACCGAACGCTCCACGTCCTTCAGGGCCACCGACTGCGACGTGCAGCGGATCGTCTCGCGGAGCGCCGTCTTGGCGATCGCCATGCCCACCGGCCGGTTCGACAGCGAGGCGTGGGCCAGCACGCTCTGGAGCGCCCCCTCCAGCTCCCGGACGCTCGTCTTGACGTGCTCGGCGATGAAGTCGACCACGGCCGACGGCACCTCGACCCCCTTGGCCTGGGCCTTGGCCCGGACGATCGCCTTGCGGGTCTCCAGGTCGGGGGCGTCGAGCTTGACCACCATCCCGCCCAGGAACCGGGTCGCCAGCTCGTCGGTCAGCTTGGGGATCCGCCGCGGGTGCTGGTCCGAGGACAGGACGATGGGCACCCCGCGCTCGATCAGGGTGTTGAACGTGTGCAGGAACTCCTCCTGCGTCGCCCGCTTCGAGGCCAGGAAGTGGACGTCGTCCACCACCAGGACGTTCACGCCCCGGTACCGGCCGCGGAAGCTCGACAGCGAGGAGGTCCGCATCGCCTCCAGGAACCCGTTGGTGAACGCCTCGGCCGTGACGTGCACCACGTTCAGGCCGGGGTGGGCCTGCCGCATGCCGTGGGCGATCCCTTCCATCATGTGGGTCTTGCCCAGGCCGACGCCGCCGTGGATGAACAGCGGGTTGAACGACCGGCCGGCCGAGCGGACCATCTCGCGGGCCGCCGCATAGCCGAGCTGAGTCGCCGGCCCGACCACGAAGTCGTCGAGCTTCCGCAGCAGCCGGGTCGAGCCCGGGGGGGCGGAGAAGCGGTGGGGCTGGTCGCTCGCCGGCCGGTCCGCGGGGGCGGGTGCCGAGGCCGGGCGGGGGGTGCCGGGGATCGGCACCGTCACCTTCGTCCGGCGGTCGTCGTTCGTCGCCGGCCGCTCGGGGATCGCCTCGACCTCGTGACGGGGGTCGGCCTCGTCCTGCACCGAGTACGAGACGGGGAGCGACCGGCCGACCACCTGCCGCACCGCGTCGGCCACGCTCGCCGCGAAGCCGCTCTTGATGCGGTCGCGGAAGTAGGCGTTGGGGGCCAGGACCTCGATCGAGTCCCCCTCGCCCTCGCCGACCACGCCGAGCCGGACCCCTTCGCCGAACCAGAGGCCGAACCGGGTCTCGCCGACGCGCTCCGCGACCGCCTCACGCAGGGCGCCCTCCAACGCGTGGGAAACCGCCGACCGATCCGCCCGGGGCGCCGTCGCCTGCTTCTCGCGTGCCTTCGTCTTGTTGGTGGCCCCGACCATGATCGCACCCCGCCGCTAGACGTCCCTATCAACCAACGGGCCAGAAGGGCCCGGCGATTTTCCCTCTCCCTCACGGACCGCCCAGGCTCGCCGGACCCCGTGACAGGATCAGCTTCCCTCGCCGGCCACGAAGATATGCGCCCTGGGCGGGAAGGTGTCAAAGACGGGGACGGGGTAAACCGGGAAAGGGGCGCAGCGATGCGCCAGGTGTGCGGGATGCGCCAGGCCAGGCCCTGCGGGCGGGGCGAAGTGGACCGACACGCCCGAGTCAAGCCGGGCGAAGCCTGGCGCGAACGCGGGATGCGCCCGCGCCGAACGCGAGATCGGCGGCGATTCGCTCAAGTTCGATGAAAGGGCTCCCAAGCAGTGGGCGAATGGCCGAGGATGGACGTCGTGTCCTTGCGGCCTCGATCCGCTTCATCGGAGCGTCATCGCCCTCGATGCCGGATGGTCGCGGGGAGATTCGGGCTCCGCGATCCTGCCAGCAAAGGTCGATGGTCGCGACGGGCTTCGCGGGTCTTCTCTTCCCCTTCGGTGGCAGAAGTTGACCTTAACAGGTTCTGACAAACCCTGGTAATTGCATGCCACTGCAAGGGTCGACTGAGATTCGAGCCGCAACCTGCGACTCTAAGGTGGCAGGAGTCAAGCGAAGTCGTCTTCGACCTACTTCTGCATCGAGGTCCACTTCGGGAGGCTACAGTGGACGCACCGAAGTGCCCATGGATTGCCGTACGACCAACTGACGTGAAACGACCGACCGCAACGTGGGCACGGCCAGAGCATTCGCCGGAGGTGAGCGACTGTGATGAGGACCATCATCGGCGCCATGGCCAAGTAGAAAGCCAAGCCATCGCCCAGACCGTAGCGGACGAGGAAGGAGCGGATCAACGACCCGGGGATTATCCACGTCATCGCCAGTACGGCCGCCAATCGAAACACACGACAACGACGCCTGTACTTCCTCCAATCGGAATCCATGTGTGCTTTCTGATCACTGCGGGGTGACAAGGCGGACGACGCGAGGACGCGGCGGCAAGCCGGCCCTTTCGTTGCTCCATACGCTGGTCTCGCCCGCCTCCCCCCCATCCGGCCCGGTGGGCCACCTTCCCCACCGGGGGGAAGGAGAGAAACACGAGCCGTCAGCCGCTCGCGCAGCCGCCGGGGCCGCAGCCGGGCTTGCCGCAGCCGCCGCCGCCGAAGCCGCCGGGGGCGAGGCCGAGGCCGGGGGCGGCGCCGACGGGGGAGTAGCCGAGGGTGCCGGTCGGCGAGGCGGCCGGGACGCTGAACTGCTTGGCGACCTCGACGTTCCCGCACTTCGGGCACCGGGCGACGTCGGAGCCGCCCCGGATCAGGGCCTCGAAGCTGTGATCGCAGGGCTCGCAGCGATACTCGTAAATCGGCATGAGGCCTCCTCGGCGCGGGGGGACGGCCCCCTTACTCATCGGGGGCGATTCATGTATTTTCGAAGCCGGCGGGAGTCTTGTCAACGCCGACGCGGGAACGGAGCGCCGCCCATGACCGCCCCCAAGTGCCGCCCCCTGTCGCGCGAGGAGGTCCGGAGCCTGGACGTCCTGGCGGCCGACGAGTTCGCCCTCTCGACCCTCGTGCTCATGGAGAACGCCGGCCGCGGCGCGGCCGATCGCCTGGCGGCCCTGGCGGGGGACGCCGGGGGAGGGGAGCCGCGGGTCCTGATCGTCTGCGGGCCGGGGAACAACGGCGGCGACGGCGGCGTCGTCGCGCGCCACCTCGACGCCCGAGGCTGGCCGGTCTCGCTCGTCTGGTTCGCCCCCCTGGACGCGATCCGCGGCGACGCCCGCGCGCAGTGGGAGATCCTGGAGCGGTCCGAGGTCCCCCAGCGCGACTGGTTCGACGCGGCGCCCGAGGGCTCCGTCCCCGATCCGGCGGCCCTCGACGCCCTCTTCGCCGGCGCCGATTGGGTCGTCGACGCCCTGCTCGGCACCGGCCTGACCCGGCCGCTGGAAGGGGCCTTCCGCGCGGTGGTCGAGGCCATGAACCGCTCGGGAAAGCCGATCCTGGCGCTCGACATCCCCTCGGGGCTGGACGCCGATTCGGGCGAGCCCCTGGGCGCGGCCGTCCGCGCGCGGGCGACCGCCACCTTCGCCGCCCGCAAGCTCGGCTTCGACGCCCCCGGCGCGTCGGCGTACACCGGCGAGGTCGCCGTCGTCGACATCGGCCTGCCGGGCAAGCTCCTCCGGCGGTTCCACGCCGACCCGCCGTTGTAAGCGAAAGGCGCGGCGGACGTATCAACTGGGCCAGGGATCGTCCGATCTCCCCCTATCCTCCGAGGCGCCCATGCCGGCCCCGCTCAAGCACGTCACCCCGAACACCCCGATGGGAGCCAACCTGATCGCCGACGGCGCGACGTTCCGCGTGTGGGCGCCCCACGCGCTGCGGGTCTACGTCCTCGGCGACTTCAACGGCCGCGTCAAGGACGACTCCAGCCTGCTGACGAAGGACGCGCACGGCCACTGGCGCGGGTTCATCGAGGGCGCGAAGGACCGCGACCGCTACATCTTCCACGTCGACGGCACGGGCAGCTCGGGCCCCAAGCGCGACCCCTACGCCCGCGAGCTGCAGTCGCCGTTCCCCAGCGACTGCATCATCCGCGAGACCGACTTCCCCTGGCACGAGACCGGCTTCGTCACCCCCCGGTTCCCCGACTTCGTGATCTACCAGCTCCACGTCGGCACCTTCTACACGCCGAACCTGCCGAGGAAGGCCGGGACGTTCCTGGACGCCGCGCGGAAGCTCCCGCACCTGGCGTCGCTCGGCGTCACGGCGCTGCAGCTCCTGCCGATCCAGGAGTTCCAGTCCAGCTTCAGCCTCGGCTACAACGGGACCGACTACTTCTCGCCCGAGATGGACTTCGCCGTCGAGGACGCCGACCTCGGCCCCTACATCGACGAGGTGAACGAGCTGCTCGCCGCCAGGGGCCTGACGCCGTACCGGGTCGAGGACCTCCACGGCGAGATGAACCAGCTCAAGGCCCTGATCGACCTGGCCCACGTCCACGGCCTGGCCGTGCTCCTGGACGTCGTCTACAACCACGCGGGGGGGAGCTTCGGCGACCAGAGCCTCCGCTTCTTCGACCGTCAGCCCGAGTCCGGGGGCGTGGCGGCGAACTCGCTCTACTTCAACGGCCGCGAGCACGCCGGCGGCGACGTCTTCGACTTCGGCAAGCCCGAGGTCCGCGACTTCCTGATCCGCAACGCCACGTTCTTCCTGAGGGAGTACCGGGTCGACGGCCTCCGCTACGATCAGGTCAGCGTCATCGACCACGACGGCTGGCCCCACGGCTGGAGCTTCTGCCAGGACCTGACCGCCACCGTGAACCATTTCCACCCCGGCGCCATCGACCACGCCGAGTACTGGCCCGTCAACCCCCACGTCGTGAAGCCCCGTCCCGAAGGGGCCGGCTTCGACACGACGCTGACCGACGGCCTGCGCATCGCCGTCCGCGACGTGATCCGCGAGGCGGCCGAGCCCGACGAGCGGCCCCTCGCCATGAGACGCCTGGCCGCGAGCCTCTGGCCCGAGGGCTTCGCCGAATCCTGGCGGATCGTGCAGGGGCCCGAGAACCACGACATCGTCTACCGGGGGCGCGAACAGCGCGTCGCCCGCCTGGGCGACTTCCACAATCCCCGCTCCTGGTACGGCCGCAGCCGCGCGCGGGTGGCGACGGGGATCTCGCTCACCGCGCCGGGGATCCCCATGCTGTTCATGGGCCAGGAGTTCCTGGAGGACAAGCAATGGGCCGACGACGTGGAGCACCACGCCGACCTGCTCCTGTACTGGGCCGGAGTCGAGGCCGGCGACAAGCAGATGCTCGACCACATCCGGTTCACGCGCGAGCTGATCGGCCTGCGATGGCGCGAGCCCGCCCTACGCGGCGAGGGCTTCCGCCCGGTGCACGCCCATGACCAGAATCGCGTGCTGGCGTTCCACCGCTGGGTGCCGGGCGAGGGCCGCGACGTGATGGTGGTCGTCCACCTGGCGACCTTCAACCGCTACGGCTACCGCATCGGCTTCCCCTCCGTCGGCGGCTGGCGCGAGGCCTTCAACAGCGACGTCTACGAGAACTGGGTCAACCCGAACGTCGTCGGCAACGGCGGCGGCGTCTCGGCCGACCCGATCCCCATGCACGGCTTCGACGCCTCCGCCGCCCTCGTCCTCCCCGCCAACAGCGTCCTGGTCTTCGCCCGGGGCTGACGACGCCCGCGAAAGGGCAGGGGGGATTCGCCTGTCTCGCCTCCCCCCTGGTGGGGAAAGGACCGCGAAGCGGTCGATGAGGGGGACCATCCAGGCGGACGAATCCAAGGCGCAACGGCTGGAAACGGCCTTCCCCCCTGGCGGGGGAAGGCAGACCCCGCAGGGGTCGGATGAGGGGGGGACGCTCGCGGTGAGCTTCGCATTTCGAGGCCCAGCCCGCACAGCACCGGCCTCGGGAAGCCGCGTCGAGCCACCGAGAGTCGTCTCGCTCGCCCCCCCCTTCATCCGGCCCTGCGGGCCACCTTCCCCCGCCAAGGGGGGAAGGACGTTGCCCCCCTCATCGATCCTCTTTCCGGGACCCTTACCATGACGAGCGTCCGCTTCCTCGCCCTCGCGTTCATCATCCTCATCGGCGTCGCCGCCCGCGCCGACGACGCCCCGCCCGCGAGCCTCGCCGGGGCCTTCGAACCGCCGACGGAGTTCGCGGGCGACCTGGGGACGCATCGGTCTCCTTTGATCCTCGCGGACGGCCGCGTCGCCGAGACTCCGGCCGCGTGGCGGGAGCGCCGCGAAGAGATCCTCCGCCAGTGGCGCGAGCGGATCGGCGAGGAGCCTCCTCGGATCGAGCGGCCGAAGGTCGAGGTGCTGGGCGAGGAACGCGCGGGGACGTTCGTCCGGCGTCGGCTCCGCGTGGAGGTCGCCGCCGATCGGCCCCAGGAGCCGGCCTACCTCCTCATCCCCGACGGCCCCGGCCCGCACCCGGCGGTCCTGACGGTCTTCTACGAGCCCGAGACGGCCGTCGGCCTGGGGAGCAAGCCGCATCGCGACTTCGCCCGCCGCCTCGCCGAGCGCGGCTTCGTCTGCCTCTCGATCGGCTTCGACCCCCGCGTCCTGGACCCGTCGAGGTGGGAGCCGCCGATCCAGCCGCTGGCGTACCTGGCGCACGTCGCCTCGAACGCCCTGACGGCGATGCGGGCGATGCCCGAGGTCGACCCCGAGCGGGTCGGCGTGATGGGGCACTCGTACGGCGGCAAGTGGGCGCTGTTCGCCGCTTGCCTCGACGAGCGGTTCGCCTGCGGCGTCTGGTCCGACCCCGGGATCGTCTTCGACGAGGCCCGCCGCGACGTGAACTATCAGGAGCCCTGGTACCTGGGCTGGGAGCCCGGCCGGAGGCGCAAGCCGGGCCTCGTCACCCCGGAGAACCCCCGCACCGGCGCGTACGCCGCGCTCGTCGCCGACGGCCGCGACCTCCACGAGCTGCTCGCGCTGATGCCCCCGCGGCCGTTCCTGGTCTCCGGCGGGGCCGAGGACGGCCCCGGCCGCTGGCGTCCGCTGAACCACGTCCTCGCCGTCGACGCCCTGCTCGGCGTCCGCCGCGGCGTCGCCATGACCAACCGCCCCGCCCACGAGCCGACCGACGAGTCGAACGGCCAGATCGACGACTTCCTGACATGGGCGCTGAAACCCGCCCCCCGGCCTTGATCGCCGCGGCGGGGGGGGTCCGGCTCGGCCCGCCTCAGCCGGCCTCCGGCACCAGCTCGCCGAACACCGCCGGCGGCGCCTCGAGGCCGGTCGACGCGGCGCGGGACGAGCGCTTGAGCCGCATGAAGGGCCGCTCGACGAGCCGCCAGCTCGCGACGGCGAAGGCGAGCGTGATCCCCCAGGCCAGCAGGTACAGCGTCGCGACGTTCAGCGTCGGCCCCAGGGCCCGCACGAGCAGCTGCTGGATCGGGAAGGCGTACAGATAGAGCCCGTACGAGAAGTCGCCATGCCGGGCGAAGTCCGGGAGCCGGCCGACGGGCGTGTACGCCGCGTAGAGCAGCAGGTACGCGCCGAGCGTCGGGGTCAGCAGCGGCAGGAGCTTCCAGGAGGGGGCGGCGACGCCGAAGATCAGGAGGGCGGCGACGGCGGCCAGGGCCCAGCGGCGGGACAGCTCGATCCGGTCGCGATACAGGTAGGCGACGGCCCCGCCGAGGAAGGCGCTCATCACGCGAGGCCAGAAGTCCGGATAGGAGTAAAGCCAGCTCAATCGGCTGCCCGGCACTTTCCAGCCGAGGAAGATCTGGCCGGCGTGGACCCCCAGGCAGACCAGCCAGGCCGCGACCACGAGCCGGCGACGCCCCAGGATCCCGAGCAGCCCGAACGCCGCGACGGTCAGGTAGCACAGGAACTCGTAGCGGATCGACCAGAGCGACCCGTTGACGGTCACCCCGCCGGGCGGCAGGGCCATTTCCAGGTTCAGGCCCGAGGCGATCAGCCGGACCGGCGAGAACTCCCGCCAGTACCGCGCGGGGTCGTCGGCCAGCCGCGGCGCCGCCAGGAAGCCGCAGAACAGGATCGCGGCCAGAAAGCCCGGGTAGATCCGCAGCCCGCGGCGGAGCAGATAGTCGCCCGCCCCCCGCGAGGAGGACCAGCTCCGGGTGATGAGGAAGCCGCTCAGGATGAAGAACGCCTCGACGGCCAGCTCGCCCCCCGTCTTCTGGCCACCGGTCGCGACCCAGAACGGCTCCTGGCGATTGCTCGTCCGGAGCAGGAGCGGGTACGAATGGGAGAAGATCACGAGGGAGGCCAGCGAGAAGCGCAGGAAGTCGATGTTGTTCGCCCGGCCCAGCGACGCGGTTTCCAGACGGCCCATCAGGTGCAGACTCCGAACCCACAGATCTCGGCGCGCGGGACGCCGTGGCTCCGGGCGAGATCGGCCGACATCGGCGACGGCGGGGCGACACCACGCCCTCGCGCACGGAACACGGGCGATTATCAACGCCCGCCCCGGGGATCGCGGCGACGTTTCCAAACATCAACGTTCAACGTCGAACATGATTTTCAAACGCCTCAGGCCCGGCCATCAAAGGGGGATACAAAGCCTTCTTTGCGCAACCCGCCGGCTAAAATTATCTTAATCAATCCTTAACTAAAGTCGGCATCGAGGTTTGAAGAGCGACCGGAGCCGGCAACGCCTCGGGGCTCCGGGACCTGTCCGTGAAAACTTCGGTCCACGGGCCGATCGATTCCTTGCATTTGCGCAACGCTTCGATAGGCTGATTCCAGGACAATTCCAAACCGATTCTCGCCAGGAGAAGCGCCCGTGCGACAGCGACAACGTCCGCTCGTGTTGGCCTCGTGCGCGGCCTCGACGGCCGCCGCCCTCGTGGTGCTGGGCCTGATCGTCGCGCCGGGCGACGGGACCGCCCAGGAGGTCCCGCCCCCCCCCGAGTCCCAGCCGGGGGCCGCGCTGGCGCCGATGCTGGGCGGCCGGCTGCCGACGCCGGACCTCCCCGTGACGATCACCTGGGATTCGCGGTTCAAGCCCGTCGAGACCAAGGCGGCGGTGGTCGGCCCCTACGTCGTCATCGAGGGGGACATGATCGTCGGCACGACCGACGACGTCAGCAACGCCCTGCTCAACGAGGCGATCTCCGCCGCGCAGGAGTTCGAGAAGAGCCCGGACAAGGACGCCGGGCTGCCGCCGGAGCTTCGCGAGTCGGTCGCCCGGATCTCGCGGCAGCTCGCCCAGCAGCCCAAGCAGCAGACCCGCCTGGCCGCGCCGACCGAGGGCCGGGCCGAGGCCCAGCGGCTCCTCCAGGCCGTCCGGCGGTTCAAGGCCGCCCAGCGCGTGCTCCGCTCCGACGCGTCGGCCCCCGCCGCCGGGGTGATGACCAAGGGGGCGGATGAGGCCCTGGACCAGTTCGTCGCCGCGGCCCGCGCGATGGAGCCCGGCGACGAGCCCGCCCCCCCCGAGGAAGACCCCGCGCGGCCCGTCGCCCAGGCCCTGGCGCTGCTCGACACCCGGTTCTACTGGCCCGACGGCGTCGTCCCGTACTTCATCGACCGCAGCTACGAGCCGTTCCGCGCCCGGTTCGAGGCCGCCACGCGGCTCTGGATGGACCAGACCGACGCCGTCAAGTTCCGGCCGTTCCAGCCGGGGGACCGCAACTACCTGTACGTCAAGCTCGTCGGCGGCGACGCCGGCTCGTCGAACGTGGGGATGGTCCCCGGCGGACAGTGGCTCAACCTGCTGCACCCGGACCGCTTCCCGGAGCCGCACATCTCGCACGAGTTGGGGCACGCCCTGGGGCTGTTCCACGAGCAGTCGCGGCCCGATCGGGGATCGCACCTGGCGCTCATCGAGCGGAACATCCAGCCGGGATGGATCTCCCAGTTCACCACGCCGGTCCAGGAGTTCACCACGCTGGGGACCGGGTTCGACTACTTCTCGATCATGCTGTACGACTCGCGGGCCGGGAGCGTGAACCCCAACGCCGTCGACGGCTCCTTCCGGCCGACCTTCCCGGTCTACTCCATCCCGAAGGCCTGGCAGGACTTCTACCGGACCAAGTTCAACTTCAACCTGACGACCGACGTGATCGGGCTGGGGAACGTCAAGAAGCCGAGCCGGTACGACGTCGCCGCCGTGAACCGGATGTACGGCCCGGCGGCCAAGGCGGCGGCCGCCGCCGCGCCGGCCTCGCTCGCGCCGGCGGCCCCGATCGCGCCGGGCGGCGACCCGCCGCCGCCGGAGCCCCCCTTCCCGTCGACGCCGGCCTCGGTCGGCTTCGCCCCGATGCTCGACGCCCCGGCCGCCGCGCTCGCCTCGGCCCCGAGCTACGCCGCCCCGAGCCTCGCTGCGCCCCCGGCCGTCACGGTCGTCCCCGGCGGCGTCGCGACGAGCGGGTCGATCACCGTCACCGTGACGATCCCGTATCCCCAGGGCGCGGCGCCGGCCGGCGGAGCCCCCGCCCCCGACTCTGGCGCGGTCGACGCCACGGAGGGCCTCGGAGGCGGCGAAGCCGCGCCCCCCGTCGGCGGCGATGAGTTCAGCGGCCCCGCGCCCCCGCCCGGATCCGAGCCGCCCGCCCGAGCCTCGTCCCCGGCCTCCGCGCCGACCTCGGACCCCCGGCCCGCCGCGCCGGCGGCCCCGAAGTCCTGAACCGCGACCCGGGCCCGAAACGCGACGAGGCGTCGGGGGGCTCATCCTCCCCCGACGCCTCGCTTGCCTGGACGATCGCCCGGTTCAGCCCGGGTGAACGCGCTTCTTCGCCGCCTGCTCGGGGGCCTTCTCCGTCGTCGGTTCGGCTTCGGGTGCCTTCTTCGTCGTCGGTTCGGCTTCGGGTGCCTGCTCGGGAAGTTCGGGCATCGCCGGGGCGGCCTCGGTGGGCGGCGGGGAAGGGCCGCTGAAGTCTTCCTGCTCCCCCCCGGCCGTCTCATCCTGCTTGACGCCCTTGACGACCTGCCCCCCCTTGTTGATGATCTCCACTCGCCCCCCGGGCGGGATCTCGATGGTCACGACGGTCCCTCCCGCGACCGCCGGGGGCCTGGTCCCGACCGCCGGCCGGTCTTGCGGCTGATCGCCGAAACCGCCGCCGCCGTTGCCCCCGCCGCCGCCCACGCTCCGGATGACCTGGCCGACGATCCGCTGGAGGATCTCGCGCTCGGCCGTCGTCGGCGCGACGCCGCTGGCGTTGACGAACGCCTTCACGGCCATCTCGAACAGGGCCTGCTTGTCCAGCCCCTGGCCGAACTGCTTGAGCACCTGGAAGATGTGCGAGCCGAAGAGCTGGCCGTTGAACAGCGGGGCCCCCGCCGCCACGGGCAGGATCGGGGCCATCTCGCTGTAGCCGTCCAGGAACGACGGCCGGGCCGGCTCCGGCGCGGCCGCCGCGCCGTAATAGCCGTAGTTGGCGGCGGGAGCGGCAGCGGTGGCCGGCGCCGCCGCCGGGGCCGCCATATACCCATAGTAAGGCGAATAGTACGTCGGCCGGGTCGTCGGCGCGAGCATCACCCCCGAGGCGGATTGCAGCAGCCCGGGGGCCGCTCCGCCCGGAGGCGGCGGCGGGCCGCCGAGACCGTCCGCCGACCCGGGCACGCCGATCGGGCCGGGAGTGGGCGCGGGCGTGGGGACCGGCGCGGGCATCACGTTGTAGCCGTATCCGTACCCATAACCATATCCGCCGCATGCGGTGCAATGGACGTGGCCGTGACGGCAGTTGGCCTCCGCGTCCCCCGCCAGCGTGAGCACCAGCCCCAGCGCGGCCGGGACCGGGAGGAGGGCCGACTTGCTTCTCATTGGTGCATCTCCGAAGAAGTTCTCAATCCAGGCGACGCCCGACCCGCAGTTCCGGCCGATGCCGAACAAATTAACCAGGCTCTCTATATTAACGCATCAAAAGGACGGACGCCGACCGCGAAATCAAAAAAAGAAGGCGTGAGGAGGAGGCTTCCGCCCCTCCCCACGCCTTGTTCGGATCCGTCCTCGGCCGGGACCGGGGCCGTGGGCCTCGATCAGCGCTGGGGCGCCGCCTGCGCGGAGGGCGCGGCCGGGGCGTAATTCGGCGTCGGCGGAGCCGGGGCGTAGTTGGGGGCGACGGGGACGCTGGGGGCCGCCGCCGGCGGGGCGCTATAGTAGGCCGGGGCCGCCGGGGCGTACATCGGCGCGGCGTAGGCCGGGGCGGCCGGGGCCGCGTAGTACGCGGGGGCGTAGTAGGCCGGCGCCTGGTACGCCGGCGCCTGATACACCGGCGCGGGGGCCAGCATCATCGGGGCCAGGGCCGGGGCGGCCACCGGGGGGGGGGTCGGCGCGGGGGCCGCCGGGGGGCGGCCGTGGGTGACGGTCTTGATCGTCGTCTTGCTGTAGTACGTGTGGAAGATTCCGCCCGCGAAACAAGGGGTCGGAACGACGGCCGACGCGACCAGGGGCAGGGCGAGCGCGAGACAGATCCGGCTCAACATGGCGCACCTCCACGAGCAAGGCCGCGAAGAGCGACGGTCCCTCTCCCCTCCCTGGGGAGGCCCTTGTCGCGGCGGGAATACCGTCCAAACTCTAGCCGACGCCCGGCTCTCGGCGCGAAACTCGGCCGAGAACGGAGTTCCCGGAGATCCGGTTTTCCGCGTCGCACCGAAACCCCGGTTTTCCGCGATCCTCCGGTTCGCCGAAAGTTTGCGGCCGATTTGGACGATTTCCTCCCTGGAGATGGATGCGACGTCCGCGATCGGCGTGGGACGCTCCCGCAGGAGCTTTGCCGGGGAAATCGACATGTTGCGAGGCCGTTCGCCGGGCCGGTCGGCCCCCGGGTT
The DNA here is from genome assembly GCF_011064595.1 of Paludisphaera soli. GTDB lineage: Bacteria > Planctomycetota > Planctomycetia > Isosphaerales > Isosphaeraceae > Paludisphaera > Paludisphaera soli. Next base: position 154,111 of record NZ_JAALJI010000005.1, read on the forward strand.
GTCGCTGACGCTCGCCGCCTGGCTCTTGGGAGCGGCGGCCTCGGGCCGGGCCCAGGACGCCGCGCCCAGCCCGCCCGCCTTCGCCCCCGCCGTGCGGCCGAGCCCCGGCGACCTGTCGGCCCCGGCCCCGGCCCGACTGGCTGTCGCGCCGGAGGTCTCGACGCCGACGATCCCGCGCCCCCGGCGCGTCGCCGAGGCTCCGGTCGCAGCGACGGCTCCGGCCGGGGCGTTCCGGGCCGACGCCGGCGACGACCAGATCGGCCTCGTCGGCCGGCGGATCACCCTGAACGGGGGCCGCAGCGCCCCCCGGGACGAGCTGGCCTATCGCTGGATCCCCCTGGGGGGCCCGAAGATGGAGGAGCCCGCCCAGGAGGAGCACTACTACTCGTTCGTGCCGACGGCCGCCGGGACCTACCGCTTCGGCCTGGTCGTCGCCGCCCTGGACGGGGGCGAGGTGCGGATCTCCGAGCCGGACGAGGTCGTCGTCATGGTCGGCGAGATGCCCTCGACCGTCGGGGTGGGGGGGCCGGGGATCGCCACGGCCGCCATCGACCAGATGCTCCAGGGGCCGGGCGCCGCCGCCGGACGGTCGACGCTGGAGCAGTCCGCGGGCGTCTTCGACGCGATCGCCGCGCGGGCCTCGCTGTACACGAACTTCGAGGAGCTGGCCGCCGAGATGACGCGGAGGCTGGACGGGGTCGTCCCCGCCGACCCGAGCTGGCGGCAGTACTGGTCCCAGGGGATCTTCGCCCCGCTGACCCAGCACCTCACCTCCGAGATGCTCGCCGCCGGGCTCGACCTGCGGGCCCCCCAGGGCCGCACGCAGCCCCTGGCCCAGGCCCAGCAGGAGCGGCTGGAGCGGCTCTTCTCCGCCTACGCACGGGAGTTCCGGTCCAAGGCGCTGGCGCGTTGATCGGGCCGGGCCGGATCGAGTCGGATCGAGGATCGGGACGCATAAGGGAGTCATTGGTCATGGACGGACGGAAGCGAAGGATCCTCGGGGGCGCCTGCGTGGGACTGGCGACGCAGCTGGCGGCGCCCGGCTCGTGCCCGGGGCAGGCCGCCCCGCCGCCGTCGTCGGCCCCGGTCCGGGCCTCGGCCTCGTCCCCCTCGCCGCGACGGGTCGACCCGGACGTGGAGCGGTCGCACTTCCACGAGGGTCGGCCGTCGCCCCAGCAGCAGGCGCCCGCGCCGCCGATCCCCTCCAAGCCGCAGCCGTCTTACGGGCCCCCGGAGGCCCCGCCCTCCTACCCGAACTACGCCCCGCCGGCGCCGCCCCCGCCGCAGCAGCCGCCCCAGGGCTACGCGCCGCCGTACCCGGGCTACGCGCCGCCGCAGTACGCCCCGCAGCAGTACATGATGGTCCCCGTGGCGCCCCCGACGGCCGCGGCGCCCCCCGCGAACTTCTTCCTGCCGGGCGCGGCGCCCGCGGCCCCGGCCTACGGGCCGCCCGCGGCCCCGGCCCCGATGCAGCCCGCCTACGCGATGCCGATGGCCCCGGCGTACGCCATGCCGATGGCCCCGGCCCCGCCGCCCCAGCCGGCGGCCTTCGGGGCGGGCGCGGCGCTGGGCGGGTCGTCGGTGTCGGTGCCCACGTCCAGCTCCAAGACCACGGTGGAGATCCGGGGCCCGGGGATGCTCTCGGCGGCCCTCGCCCGCGTCGGCGAGCGGATGGTGCAGCTCGGCCGGACGCGGGTCCGCACGGTGCAGGAGACGGTGCTCCAGACGCCGCAGTCGCAGCCGATGGGGGGGACAGCCACCATCGCGACGGCCGGCCTCACCCCCATCCAGCCCCAGGCCGCGCCGCCCCAGCCTCCTCAGCAGAGCGCGCCCCCGCAGAACGCCCCGCCGGACTCGCCCGCGCCGTCGCCCCAGGGGACGCACGGGCACTCGAAGTCCTCGGCGATCCACCGCCTCTTCGGCCACGAGTGACCGCGAGGCGGCGGCGCCCTCGTCGCGTCGTCAGGCCGGGCTGCCGACCGCGGCGGCCTCGACCGGCCGCGAGGCCGGGGCGAGCCCGAGCGGCACGCCGGTCTGCTGCCGCCGCTTCCCCTTCGGCGCGGGCTTCATCTCGCCCGGCCCGGGGGGGGCGACGTAGGCGGCGTCGGCCGGGGCGTCTTCCAGGCCCCCGCCGCCGCAGCCCGTCACGACCAGGGCGAGGGCCGCAGCCATCGCCAGGGCCGTCATCCGCCTGGTCGCATCCGTCGTCGTCATCGTCATCGCGATCGACTCCTCTTCCTGTCTCGCCGTGTGCCAAGGTCGGGATGTGCCGCGACCGGCGCGGGGCTCCGGCCCGCCTCGCGCCCGCGCCGGCCTCGCGGCGATCAATAGGCGTCGGAGCTGATCACCTCGCCGCCGTTGCGCGTGCCGAGGGCCCACCACGTCTGGGGCGCGATCGAGTCCTTGATGAACTTCACCGAGCCGTCGGCGAGGGCCACGTTGACGCCGCCGGAGTGGTTGCTGGTGGCCGTGACGATGCCGTTGACGCCGCCGTTGTCCGGGCCGTCGCCGTTGCCCGTCGAGTCGACGCAGGTCATGCCGTTGGGCGTGTTGAAGTGGGTGTAGGCGTTGTTGCCCACGTTCCAGGGGTAGCCGAAGGTCCAGTACTGCCCGGTGTTGGCCGAGCTGATGGAGTTCGTCGTCGCCGGCGCGGACTTGCAGGCGTTGAGGAAGGCCAGGGCCTCGTTGGTCGCCGTGGCAGACGGCAGGTTGAAGCCGGCGTGGGCGACCTTGAAGTACCCGCGCTTGCCGTTGTTCCCCCCCGGGGTGACGACGGGGTTGCCGGACAGGCCGAGCAGCTTCTCGCTGATCAAGGCCGTGTTCGAGGTGCCGTCGCTGATCGACTGGAATCCGAAGTACGCCAGGTTCTGGCCCGGCCATCCCCAGGACAGGGGGTTGGTGGTGTAGTTCGGGACGATCGTCCCGGTCCAGGCCTCGATCACGCCGGGGCCGCCCATGTTGCCGTGATAGCTCAGCGGCGCCCAGGGCGAGCCGGGCCGCTGCGCCTGGTTCTCCGACGGGCAGAGCAGGCTCCCCACCGCCGTGTAGCCGACCGTGGAGTTCTGGGGCTGGTCGGACTGGATGTTGAAATTGAACGCGTTGGAGAGCGTCTGCTGCTCCAGGTTGGGGGCGATGGCGATCGGCCAGCCCGCGCACCAGCCCCAGCCGGGGTCGCCCGGCGTGAGGGTGTAGGCGGGGCCGAGGAACGTCACCATGGCCGGCAGCGCGTTGTTGGCGTCGTGATAGTTGTGGATCGCCAGCGCGAGCTGCTTCAGGTTGTTGACGCACTGGGATCGGCGGGCGGCCTCGCGCGCCGCCTGCACGGCCGGCAGCAGCAGGGCGATGAGGACCGCGATGATCGCGATGACGACGAGCAGCTCGATGAGCGTGAAAGCTTGCCTTCGCTTCATTCCGTGGATCTCCGGCATGAGAGGTCGTCAACCTTGGGAGAGGTTGGCGGAGAGAGATGATCGGACCTTGATGGAAAGCATAGGCCCGATGCGGCCCCCCTCTCCATGTGATCTTGGGGCGATCTCCTAAGAAATTGGGTCTTTTGGGGCGCGCCCTCGATCGGGACGACGCTACGGTCTAGCATGGGTGGCTCGCCGGGCCTTCCCCCACCGAGGGGATGAGGCCGGGCGTCGTCGTGCGCGAGCCCTCGTCCCGGCTTCCCCTTGCCGCCGGGTCGGGGTCGAAATCTCCGGGGAGGAGCCCTCCATGACGGGTCCCGAGCGACGGCCGGGGCCGCCCCACGTGGCGGTCCTGGTCGAGACGTCGATGGCCTACGGCCGCGAGATGCTCCACGGGGTGGCGGAGTACCTCCGCGAGAACGAGCCCTGGACGATCTTCTTCGAGCACCGCTCGCTGCAGGACCCGGCGCCGCCGTGGCTGGCCTCGTGGCGGGGCGACGGGATCATCACGCGGCTCTCTCCGCAGCTCTCCGAGGCCGTGCTCAAGACGGGCGTCCCCACGGTGGACGTGGACGACCAGGCCCCTAGGTCCCACCTTCCGAACGTCCAGAGCGACCACGAGGCCATCGGCGCGATGGCGCTGGAGCACCTGAAGGAGCGGGGGTTCGAGCGGTTCGCGTTCGTCGGCCACCCCCGCTTCGAGTGGTCCAACCGCCGCCGCGACGGCTTCTTCGCCGCGGCCCGCGCGGCGGGCTTCGCGTGCGAGGAGTACCGGTCCGCGAGCCCCGTCACCTGGGGCCACCAGCAGGCCTCGTGGGAGTCGGAGACGGACGGCCTGGCGCGGTGGCTCTCGGGGCGGGCCCGGCCGCTGGGCGTGATGGCCTGCAACGACTTCGTCGGGGTGCAGACGCTCGACGCCTGCCGCCGCGCCGGCCTCGCCGTGCCCGACGACGCGGCGGTGGTGGGGGTGGACAACGACGTCCTGGCCTGCGAGCTGGCCCACCCGCCGCTCTCCAGCGTCATCCCCGGCTGCCGACGGATCGGCTACGAGGCCGCCGCCCTCCTGGACGCGCTGATGCGGCGCGGGGGGCCCTCGCGCGAGCGGGCCGACGTGCCCCCGATCGGCGTCGCCGTCCGTCGCTCGACCGACGTGTCGCAGGCGATCGGCGACCCCCTGGTGGCCCGGGCCCTCCGGTTCATCCGCGAGCACGCCCGGGACAACCTCCGCGTGGAAGACGTGTCGGCCCACGTCGACGCGTCCCGCAGCGTGCTCCAGCGACGGTTCCGGCAGGCCCTGGACCGGACCGTCCACGAGACGATCGCCGAGAGCCGGGTGCAGCTCGCCAAACGGCTCCTGGTCGAGACCGACCTGCCGCTGCCGGACGTGGCGAGCCGGTCCGGCTTCTCGCACGCGGAATACCTGAGCGTCGCCTTCCGACGCGCCGTGGGCTCGACCCCCGGGGCGTACCGCCGCGAGAACCGCAAGCCTCCCGCGCCGCCGGTCGGGTCCGCGCCCGGGCCTCGCCCGGCCGAACCAGGCTGACCGCCGCGTTGCGACGGCTCACGCAGGTCGGGAGCCCCCGACGTACCGGGTCAGGGCGGCCTCCTGGGCCGACGAGGGCCGCGCGCCGGACCTGGCGGAGCGGACGAGCTGCAGGGCGGTCGCGGCGTCGGCAGCCAGGCCGAGGCGCACCAGGCAGGCGGCGGCGATCGTCGCGGTGCGGCCGTGCCCCTGGGCGCAGTGGATCAGGACGCGGCGGCCTTCGGAACGCCAGCGGGCGACCCGCTCGACCGCCTCGTCGAACTGCCGGGGCGTCGGCGGCGTCGCGTCGAGGATCGAGACGCGGGCGGTGGCCAGGCCGACGCCCGGGGGGAGGCCGTCGAACTCCCAGCACAGGTTCAGGACCGCGTCGATCCCCTCGCGACGCAGCCTCGCGATCTCCCACCGGAAGGGCGGCCGGCCGACGACCAGCCCGTCCCCCAGGACGTGCCTCGCGGGCTCCCGGCCGACCGCGCCGGCGACGAGCAGGGCGAGGCTCGCGACCGCCCGGTACGGCAGCAGCAGCGGGCGCAAGGCCCCGACCCGCCCGGTGCGGTCGAGGATCCGCGCCGATCCGGAGTCGGCGGCCCGGAGGGCGTAGGCCGAGGCGAGCGTCGCGAGGCTGATCGCGAGATAGGCCTCGCCGATCGCGATCGCCCCGCGGACGGGCGATCCCGCGGCGAGGTCTCGGCCGGCGAGGACGCCGAGCCCGGCCGCCGCGAGGCCCAGCGTCAAGGGGTGGCGCATGGGGGGCTCCGGCGAGGACGACGCGACGCCGTCAGTACTTCGGCACGTACTGGTTCCGCTCCTCGTACTTGGGGCTGCGTTCCCACTGGTTGAGGACGACGCTGAAGCCCCGGGCGAGGGTGTCCTTGGCGAGGTCGGCCCAGGGGGTGTTCGGGTAGGCGGCGACGACGTCGTCGAGGAGGCGGCGGGCCTCGACGTACTTCTTGGCGGTCTCGCTCTCGGGGGCGAGCGGCTTGGAGGAATGGTCGACGACGAACGAGATCGCCAGCTCGGGCGTCGGCCGCTTGCTGGGGGCCTGGGGCGACTGCGCCAGCCGCTGCATGAGGGCCCGGTACTCGTACGCCTTGATCTGGAAGACGACCGTCTGGGCGAGCATCAGGTCGTAATGGGCCCGCCATCGCCGCTCGGGCTCGCGCTCGCGGTGCTTCTTGAGCGCCTCCAGCTTCTCCTGGACGACGAGCAGGTCGTTCAGCCGCTCGGTGGCCTTGGGGCCCTCTTCGAGGGCGGCGGAGACCTGCTCTGCGGGGTCGATGGGGAAGTCGCGACGGTAGCGGACGTCGCGGCTCTCGACGACCAGCGAGTAGAGGCTCTGGCGGAGGTCGGACTCGGCCCGGCGCTGGTTGTAGACCTCGCGCGAGGCGTACTCGGGCATGTATTCCTTGAGGACCTCGATCGTGTAGGCCTTCTCGCGCTGGCGGATCCGCATGAACTCCTCGGAGGGGAGGAGGAAGTAGATCCCGCCGGACTCCTTGGCGAGCCGGGCCAGCTCCCACGGGCCGAAGCCGGAGGGCTGCTCGTCCCACCGGCCGTAGAGGCCGTCCCACTGGAAGCACTCGACGTCGGCGGTCTCGGGGCCGCGACGGATAGCCGGGTGGTAGACGTCCTTGGTGACGGGGTCGACGTAGCGGTGGTGGGCGTAGGGGTAGCCGAAGACCGACTGCCGGCCGATGACGAAGAGGGCCGTGCGGGTCTTCCGCAGGATGGCGAGCGCCTCCTCGACGAACTCGCCGTCGTCTCCCGACTCGTCGGTGACCAGCACCAGGATCAGCCGGCGGTCCTTGCCGACGAGGCCGGAGTAGCGATCGACGGCCCCGTGGATCGCGTGCATCGTGGCCTCGTCGCCCGAGGAGTCGACGGGGATGTCCTTCATGGCCCGCCGGATCTCGTCGACGTCGAACGAGGGCTTGCCGAGGAGGACCTGCGTCTCCTTGCCGAAGGCGAGGATCGCGTGGTTGAGGGCGCCGGCGGCCTTCTTCTCCGGGTCGACGGCCCCGGCCAGCTCGGTGGTGACGCGGTCGAACTTCTCGCGGATGACGCGCTGGTCGTCGCGCATGCTGGCCGACTTGTCGAACAGCCAGACGACGGTGAGCTTGTGGTCCTGGAGGTGGCGGAGGATCTCGCGGGTGATCTGGTTCATCGCGTCGCCGATCTCCGAGACGCCGAACGTGGGGTCGCCGCCGACCCGGCCGGAGACCGCCATGTCGACCCCGAGGGCGGCGGGGACGTTGCTGAACGACGACAGGTTGCGGCCCTTCAGCCCTTCGAGCGCCAGGAAGCGGCCCTCGGCGTCGCCCCGGGCGGCGGGGCCCCGGACGGCGGGCGTGGCCGAGGCCGAGCCGGCCCCCGTCAGCACGCTGCCGATGTCCGGCCGCTCGTCGGCCGCGAGGGTCTCGGTCGCCGCGCCGGGGGCGATCTCGATCGGGTTCTCCAGGCGGTCGGCCCGCGCGTCGGTGGGGTCGTCGAGGATCGGCGCCTCCTCGATCGCGCGGTCGGCCCCGCCCAGGGCCGTGTCGAAGTCGATCGGCCGGGACTCGACCGCGCCGTGGAAGGTCGCCGCCGCCAGGGCCGTGAAGATCAGCAGGTGGACGACCAGCGAGACGCTCCAGGCCGGCAGGACGTGCTTGAGCCGGATCCGGCGCCTCCGCCTGGGCTGGAGCCTCGGCCCTCGGGGGGTCTGCGACGGCGTCGGGGCGGGCGCCGACTCGGTCGTCGGGCCGGCCGGCGCCGACTCGGTCTTCGGCGCGGGGTCGGGGCCGGGGCTGGGGAACGGCTCCTCGACGACCAAGGTCTTCTGCATGTCCGGGGGCAGGGGCGGCGGCTCGACCGTCGCCCCCCGGGCGAGGCCCGTCGGGGATACGTCGTCCGACGACGGTGCCGAGAATCGACGTTCCATCTTGCGAAGCTCCCCCGGAATCCAAGGGCCATCGACCGATCGGTCCCGCGCCGGGATCGCCGACCGGCCGCGCGCTCCCTCTCAATCGATAATTATGGAGCGCCGGCCGCCGGACCGGAACTCCCGAATCCGGGACTCGCGGAAAAATTACGATTTCGGCGGGGATGCGAACGCTTGCGGACGCGGGGACGGGGCGAGAAGACGGGCCGGCCGGCTCAGAGCTTGGGGGGTTCGGGGGGCTTGGCCTCGGCCATGGCCGGCTTGCGGCGGGGGGAGGCGGGGTCGTCGCGGCGCGGGGGGGGCGGGGGGACGTAGGCCTCGACCCACTTGAAGCCCAGGGGGTCCCTCAGCTCGCGGTCGGCCAGCAGGGCCCAGGGGGTCTGGGGGTGCTCCTCGACGACGCGTTTGAGGAGGGCCTCGGCCTCCTTGGCGGCGGCGGCGGCCTTGTCGCTGTAGCGGATCTCGGCGTCGGGGACGAGCCGCCAGGCGTTGGACTTGGGGTCCTGGAACCTGGGCGGGTCCTTGACCAGCCGGGCGCAGGCCCAGTTGTACTCGTAGCAGCGGACCTTCATGGCGAGCAGCCGGCCGCGGATCAGGTCGTAGTGGGCCTGCCAGCGGCGGGATGTCTCGTGCTCGCGGCGCTTGGCGGCGGCGGTGACGGGGGCCAGGGCCTCGTCGACGGTGTACGCGGTCCGCTCGGCGACGACCTGGTTGTTCTGCAGGACGTCCTTGAACTCGGGGGCGTCCATCGACGGGAACTGGAGCGTGGGCATGCCGGGCAGATTCTGCTGGGTGATGAGCGAGGCGTTGACGACCGCCTGCCGCAGCGGCGAGCGGGCGATCTCGGCCTCGTACTGGCGGCGGGGGGTCCAGTCCGGGCGGTACTCCTTCATCCGCGAGGCGTCGAAGCCCATCTTGGTCCCGTCGAGCCGGGCGACGAAGTAGACCCCCCCGGTGGCGGCCGCGAGCCGGCTGAGGGCGTACGGGCCGAAGCCGGACTCCAGCTCGTCGTACTGGGGGCCGCCGTACCAGAAAGGGAGGCGGATCTGCTCGATCATCGCGCTCTCGGGCCCGGCGTCGACCTTCAGCCCCCGGTGCAGGTACTTGGTGCGGGGGTCGTAGTAGTCCATCGCGCGGTCGGCGCGGCCGAAGAGGGCCTGGGAGCCCAGGACGTAGACCGGGGCCTCGCGCTTGCGGGCGGCCTCGATGGTGGATTCCAGGCGGTCCTGGTCGTCGCCCACCTCGTCGGTCACGACGATCACCATGAGCCGGTAGTCGTCGCCGTCGGGCCCCTTGAACTTGCCGTACTTGTCGACGATCCCGGCGACGGTGGCGAAGGTGGCCTCGTAGCCCGAGTCGTCGGCGGGGATCGACTCGATGGCCTCGCGGATCGCGGCCACGTCCTCGGTGGGCCTGGGGGTCATGGCCTTGCGCGCCCGGCCGAAGGCCACGACCGTCGACAGGAGCCCGCCGTCGGCCGAGAGCTTGTCGCGGTCGAGCCGGCCGATGTGGCCGTAGATCGTCTCGATGTGCTTGCCCAGCCGCTTGCGCTCGACCTCCAGGCTGCGGGAGGCGTCGAACGCCCAGGCGACCAGGGTGCGGCCCCGCTCCAGGCGGCGGACGACCTCCATCGCCACCCGGTCCACGGCGCCCTCGACCCCCTCGACGTGCTCGGCGCCGTCCCCCTCGATCGCGAACGACTCGCCCAGGGTCGACGCCGACGGCGCGATCGCCTCGACGGCGCGCTGGACGTCGCGACGGCCGAAGTCCATCGCCAGGGCCTCGTCGGCCGGGTTCGGCGCCGGGCCGGCGGCGGCCGGGGCCGCCACGTCGGCCGCCGCCAGGATCGGCGCGAACGACCCGGAGGCCTCCATCACCGGCTCGTCGTCCGCCTGGTCCAGGTCCTGGAGCGTGGAATCGGTCGTCAGCGGCTCCAGGTCGCGCGGGGGGGCGTCGACCAGTTCCGAGTCGAAGCGCGACGGGGAGGACTCCGGGGCGTGATGGCCGGCGAACGCCAGGCCGACCAGCACCACCGCGTGGATGGTCAGGCTGACCAGGCCGGCGGTCATCGTGGTCGCCGGGCCCGCCGAGGTCGGCGCGCCGGCCCGACGCGCCCATCCCGCCAGGATCTCCCCGAGCCGGTCGAACATGCCCGCAAGCTCCGACTGCCGCGCCGGAGCGAACCGGGCGGGGGACCGATCGATCGACAGGATCCGACGAGGTTCGACGCCGCGAAGGGGCGCGACGAGCCGGCTCGTCGCCGATCTCGTCCGGGGCGCACTCGCCCACGACGACATTATTCGGCGCGACGGCCGTTTCGTGACGGACGAACTCGGATTTCGCCCGATCCGGCGTCCTCTCCCCGACCAATCCTAAGCCCCGGCCCGGCCCGAGGCAATGCGACGGCCCCGGGCGTTTCGCGGTCCCCACGCGCGGGGAGCCGGCGCGACGGCCGATGCCGGAGCGGCGCCCCCGCCGGAAATTCGAGGAGGCCGCCTTGGATGGCCGGGCCCCCGGGGGTCGACGTGCGGCCGACGCTCTCGGGCCTGCCGGACGCCGACCTCCACGGCTTCGACCAGTTCTGGTTCCTCCAGGCGATCTTCGCTGGCCCGCCGAAAGGCCGGCGCGCGACGACCGCCCCGGGGGCGTCGGGGCGGCCGTCGAGGGTCGCGTTCGTCGGGTCGCCCGAGGGCGGCCTCAGGCCTGGGCGGGGGCGGTCGGGTCGAGGGGGGCCGGCGGGGGCGGGGTGTAGTCGCCGCCGCGGGGGATGGCGTTGAACTGCTCGGCGCCGATGGTGGTGATCATGGCGTCGGTCAGGTTGATCTGGGCCGCGACCGGGCCGGAGATCCAGCGGCGATGGCCGTCGGCGTAGTTGGCCAGCTCGCCGGTCTGGTTGTTCTTGAGGAACATCCCCTCGATGAAGTAGTCGGCGCCCCGCGACACGGCGTTGTACTGGCCGCCGGAGACCGAGATCAGGTCGGCGGCGGTCAGGCCGAGCTTCGCGGCGACGGGCGACGAGACGACGCTCCGCTTGCCGGCGTCGTAGCGGGCGATCTCGCCGTTCTCCTGGTTCTGCAGGTAGACGCCGTTCGGGAAGTAGTCCTTGCCCTGGGGCACGGCGTTGAACTGGGTCGGGCTGATCACGACGATCTGGCTCGCCTGCAGGTTCAGCCGGGCGGCGACCGGCACCGAGATCCAGTGCCGCTCGCCGGCCTGGTAGATGTCGATCTCGCCGGTCTGCTGGTTCTGGATCAGCAGTCCTTCGGGGAAGTAGTCGTTCCCCTTGTTCACGCCGGAATACTGGGCGGCGGAGATCGTGGCGACGTCCGCCACGGCGATGCCCAGGAAGGTCGCGACCGGCGTCGAGACGACGTGGAAGGTCCCGCCGGAGTAGCGGGCGATCTCGCCCGACTGCTCGTTGCGGACGAACAGGCCCTCGGGGAAGTAGTCCGCCCCCTTCGGCACCGCCTTGAAGTCCTCGGCCGTCACGGACTTGGTCTGCTCGGCGGTCAGCCCCATCTTGGCCGCGACCGGCGGCGAGATCAGGCCCCGCTTGCCCTGGCTGTAATACCCCAGCTCGCCCGTCTGCTCGTTCCGCAAGATCGTCCCGTCCGGGAACGTCGGCGCGGGGTTCGCCGGGGTCGTCGGCGTGGGGGCGGGGGTGGTCGGAGTGGTGGGAGCCGGGGTCGTCGGCGCGGGCGTCGTCGGCGTGGGGGTCGTCGGAGCCGGCGTGGGGGTGGTCGGAGCGGGGGTCGTGGGCTTGGGGGCCGGGGTGGTCGGCTTGGGAGCCGGGGCCTGGCCGGGCTTGGTGACGTCGGTCCAGCCGCCGAAGCCGCCGCCGGGCCGGCTCGGGCCGGGCTTCGCCGGGGTGGTCGGCGCGGGGGTCGTCGGCGCCGGCGTGGTCGGCGCGGGCGTCGTCGGCGTGGGGGTCGTGGGTGCCGGCGTGGGGGCCGTCTGGGCGTTCGGGGTCGGTGTCGGGGCGACCTGGGGGTTGGGGATGGTCGGGTAGGTCACGACCGGGTTGGCGTTCGCGTTGACGACGGGGTTGGCGGTCGGCCCGCCGACGTTGATCGTGGGCGAGACGTTGATCGTGGGCGAGACGTTGATCCGGAAGCCGGGCTGCCTCATCCGCATGGCGTTCATGCCGGCGAAGCGGTTGGGCATCTGGGCGCGGGCGGCGGCCGTCGCCCGGGGCTGGACCTGGGCCCGCAGCCGCGCCGCGTTCCCCTGCGGCTGCTGGCGGATCAGGGCCGCGGCCTGGCGGGGGCGGAACTGGCCGGCGGCCGACAGCAGCAGGCGCCCTTCCAGCCCTTCGAGGGTGGTCCGGAATTCAACCTTGCGACGCTTGGCGTTACGGGCCTGGCCGCCCGCAAGTTCCTCGTGCGACATGACTTTCCTCGCCCTTCCGGCTGCGGACGTGCTCGGGTCGAATCCCCAGGGACCGCATCCGCGGCCCTACAGCCGATTCCATCGGCCTATTCGCACCCAACCCTGTCCAACCGGAATCGGCGGTCCGCCCCGAGGACTTGAGGAATTCCCGAAATCCCAACGCCCCTCCAACCCGGACGACCGGCCGCCGCCGGGGGCCTCAGCGGCCGCGCGAGGCCCGGGCCTTGGCGACGATCACCGCCTCGTCCAGCGGGTTGGCGGGGTGTCGGGAGAGGGAGTAGGGGGCCTGGATCCGCAGCGGGGCGGGCAGGCCGACGTCGGCGTTGTGGACGTAGAACCGGCCCGCGCCGAGCTTGGCCACGTCGTCGCCCTGGCCCCCCTTCTGGCGGATCAGGTCGCGGACGGCCTCGATGGCGACCGGCGAGTTCATCTTGCCGTAGACGTGGGTCGAGCAGTTGCCGACCAGCTTGGGGTCGACGTCCTTGGGATTCTGGGTGGCGAAGACCAGCCCGAGGTGGTACTTCCGCGCCTGGGCTCCCAGCCGCAGCAAGCTCTCGCGGCAGGTCGACGCCTTGCCCGACGGGACGAAGTCCTTGGCCTCGTCGATCACGAGGAGCCCCCGCAAGGGCCGGCCGCCGGGGTCGGGGTTCTTCTTGATCCAGGCGAACAGGGTCATCGCCAGCTGGTTGAGGAAGCGCCGCTGAGACTCCAGCCCCGCCAGCCCCGCCAGGCTGACGACCGACACCCGCGCGGGGGCGTCCGGGGCCGTCGGGCCGAACAGCAAGGCGGGGTCGAAGGGGGTCCCGCCGGTCCGCAGGAGCGGATCGGTCGCCATCTCGGCGAGCAGGGCGTCCGCCATCTGCACGGCCAGCTTGCGCTCGGTGCTGATCCCCGTGCCGGCCTCGGGCGGGAGGTCTTGCAGGACCTCGATCAGCTCGCCGATCCGGCCGCCCCCCCCGCGCCGGGCCAGGTAGCGGAGGACCTCGGCGAGCACGCCGAGCTTGAACGCGGAAGCCTGGCTCCGGCCCTTCGCCACGAGGGGGCCGAGCGACTCGACGACGCACTGGACGGCGTCGTCCAGCTCCTCGCGGTCGTCCGCCAGGGCGGCGAGGTCGGGCAGGGGCTCGAACCAGAGCGGGTTGCCGTCGGCCCGGTTGGGGGTCCAGACGACCACCCGGCCCGCGACGTGGTAGGCGTCCGCCTTGCGGCCGTCCAGGTCCGTCCAGCCGTCCGGCGGCGGGTCCCAGCGCTCGTCGAGCGCCGCCAGGTCGTTGGCGCAGTCGACGACGATCGACGGCACCCCCGCCAGCGCCGCCTCCTCCACCAGCCGCTTGAGGAAGACCGTCTTCCCCGACCCCGCGCCGGCGATCACCAACGTATGCTTCTCCAGCGACTTGACCGGCAGCCCGAACGCCTCGCCGAGCGACCCGCCGGCCCAACGACGCCCCAGTGGGATCGAGCCGGCGGGGGCCGCGGCGGCCGGCTCCTGCACGACGTGACCGTTGGTCGGCGCGGTCGCCGTCGGCTCGGCGGGCGCGGCCGCCTCGGCGTGGTCGCCGCCGAAATGCGGGCCCACGATCCCCCGCAGCAGCGCCAGCCTCGACGCCGGCCGGGCGGAGCGGAGCCAGGGGAGGAAGCCGGCCTCGTTGCGGCGTTTCAGTTCGTGCAGGGCGTGCAGGGTCCGCAGGTCGTCCTCGTCCGGCGCGACGAAGACGCCGCCGAGGCTCTCGAACCGGGCCGTCAGCTCGATCGTCTTCGGTCCGCCGGGGACGGGGATCGACCGCACGACGGCCAGGCGACGGAACGGCAGCCGGCGGTCGATGCCCGAGATCTCCAGCGCCGAGGTCAACTGATTCTGATACGCTTTTGCGTTGGCGTGCTGGATCGCCCGGACGCAGTAGTGCTCCTCGCGCTCGTTCTCCCTGTGGAAGATCCGCCGCAGCCGGGCGTGCAGCGGGGCCGTCTTCGCCCCGCCGGTGAACTGGACCTCCACCGTCGCGTGGACGTCGAGCGACTCGGGACCCTCGTGCACCAGGCAGGCCAGCCCCGACCGGATCAACGGCGCCAGCCGCTCGTCGTCGTGCTTCTCCTCCAGGATCCAGGCGGGGTCGGCAGCGCGGCGGAGGGTTTCGAACTCGCGATCCAGCGGGTCGTCATCGACCTCTCCGGTCGTGCTTGGACCTTGAACCGTCGATCTGGCCGGGGCCCCGAAATCTCCGACCTCCCGGACCTCGCCTTCGGACAGGCACTTCTGAATATGTTCGTGGCACCGCTTGAGGACCTCGCGCGGGCTGTCGGCGGCGAGGGGCTCGAAGGCCTCGGGCTTGAACGGGAAGGTGGGGTAGGGGGGGGTGAAGCCGGCCTCGCGGAAGGCCGCGTCGAGGCGTCCGCGCGCGACGGCCCGCGCGGCGTCGGCGGTCTTCAGGGGGGAGAGCCGGAACTCCCCCTCGAAGCGGTCGAGCGAGGCGCGAAGGACCGTCCCGCGCAGGAAGTCCCAGGTGGTCTCGATGCACGAGACGATCGTCAGGGTGGAGCGGGTCACGTCGCGGAGCGCGCCCAGGCCGCCGCCGATCTCGCTGATGATGGCCTCGGCCGTGGCCTGCTCCTCGGTCAGGGCGCTCCCCTGCCGGCGGTAGTGGAGCTGGGTGACGATCGGGTCGAGCTGGTCGAAGGCGAGCACGGCGGGCCCGCTCAGGCTCAGGAACCACGAGAGCGCCTCGATGATGATCCGCGGCGGCTCGGCCTCGGCGGTGAAGCCCAGCTCGCGCTTGTCCTCCGGCTCCAGCGCCTGGCCCTGGAGCCACGTCTGGCCCAGGTTCGAGATCGTGAAGTCATCCGAGTTCATGCAGATGAGCGCGCGGATGACGTTCTGATACTTCATCGTCTGCTCGGGCCAGACCCGGTTCATGGCGCCCAGGACCTTGTTCACGTCGCCGCGGAGGTCGGTGCTCTTGCGGTCGGCCAGGGTCCGGAGGATCTGCGCCACGGGCTTGTTCGGGCCGAGCTTCTCGATGATGTTGCCGAGCACCCAGCGGTGCTGCGGGACGCCCCCCTCGATCTGCTTCTGGAGCGAGTGGACGTAGCCCTGCAGGACGCTCGCCCAGAAGTTCCGGACGTCGGTCAGGTCGACCATGATGAACGGGTGCTTGCGCCTGGCCGCCTCGCGCCGGAAGGCGCCGAGCAGGTGCGTCTTGCCCGACCCGCCGGCCCCGACGACGGCCCAGCCCAGCGGCGAGCCCTGGCCCCGGGCCCGCTCCATCTCGTCGAGCTTGCGCGCGAAGTCGGCCCGGAGGTTGGCGTGCAGCTCGGGCACGTCGGCCGCGGGGCGGCCCCAGACGTCGTTCAGCCGCACCGCCCAGTCGAAGTCGGCCGATCGCAGGACTTCCAGCGCGTTCATGAGCCCCGGCCCCCGAGATACAGGATGTGCCGCTCCTCGCCCGACGGCGTGAGGAAGACGGCCTCGCGGTCCTCCTCGCGGATCTCGCGCGGGTCGTCGAGCCGGTAGAGGGTCGCCTCGCCCTTCGTCTGCAGGTCCAGCAGGGCCCGGTCCAGGTCGTCGCGGGGGACGGCCGGCAGCCGTCGCCGCAGCTCGGCCAGGTGGACCCGCACGTTGGGCCGGCCGCCGGTGATGGCGTAGTAGGTCGAACTCGCCAGCACGGCCGCGTCGCCGTCCTCGGCCCCGGCTCCGAAGGCCGGCGCGGGGGCCTCGGCCAGCAGCTCGCCGAGCGACAGGTCGCGGCGCTCCAGGAACCCCTTGAGCCGGAGCAGGACCAGGCGGAGGACCTCGGTCCCGGCCGTGGACTTCGTGTTCAGGTCGGCGTCCAGGTGGGCGCCCAGCCACGCCCAGCCGCCGTCGGTGAGGGCGACGTGCAGCGCCGCGGCGCGGCCGTCCGGGGGCTTGCGTTTGGCCGTCTCGATCAACCTCGCGGCCTCCAGACGCCTGCGGGCGGGGGCCTCCAGGGCCGGCTTGATCTCCTTGTTCCAGCCCTCGCCCCCGGTGGCGGCCAGGCGCCAGAGGAACAGGGCCTCGATCGGCTTCAGCTCGGGATTCATCAACGTACCCTTTTCTCGGCATGCGTCGCCCGTCGTCGGGTCGCGACCACGTCGCGGATCTTCTCGACGGCCAGGGCCGGGTCCTGGGCCGCCTCGTCCTCGGGCAGGCGGAGCACCAGGTACCCGCTGACCGTCAGCTCGTAGTCGCGCCTGCGGTCGTTGGAGAAGGCCCGCGGGTCGCTGTGGAAGTGATAGCCGTCGACCTCGACGACCACCTTCCCCTCCTCCCAGACCAGGTCCACCAGCGGCGTCGTCCCGCGCGCGGTCGCCACGCGGACGTTGAACCGGAAGAGGCCGGCCAGTTCGGCGTCGCGCCCCAGCCGCTCGGCCAGCCGCATCTCGCCCCCGCTCGACGGGTTCGGCCGGCCGATCAGGGGCGAGGCCCGCAGGATCGCCCGAGGCCCCGCGCACGAATCGACAGACTCGCATGCGTCGCCGCGAAGGTGGGTCGCCTCGAAGGCCACGGCGTCCAGCTCGGCCGAGCCGGCGAGGGCCTCGGGGACGACCACCAGCACCCGCGCCGGGGCCTCGCGGGCGAGCCACTCGGCGGCCTTCGCCAGGGCCAGGAGCGCGCCGGGGGGCGGGGCCTCGTCGTCGGTCGCCAGGGCGAAGAGCAGGGGGCCGGGGTCGACCGCCAGGGCCAGCTGCCGCGCCGAGGCCGTCGCGGTGAACCCCACGGGCAGGGGCCGGCGGCCGAGCCCGCAGAGGCTCGCCGCCGCCTTCCGCCAGGGGGCCGAGACCCCCCGGTCGGCCGGGTGCTCGCACCACCCCGGCCAGGTCGCCAGCGCCAGGTCGGCCAGCCTCTCCAGCACGTCGTCGATCAGCGAGCCCAGCCGGGGCAGCCGGCCGTATCGGATGGCCACCAGCCGGGAGTCGCCCACCGCGTCCCCCTCCAGCGCCCCCAGCACGGCCCCGACCCCGCCCCTCGCGACGAACGCCGCCCGCGCCCGGCCGATCGCCGGCAGGGGGGGCAGCCCGAGTTCCACTCCGGATCGCGACGCCATCGCTCGCTCGAATCGACCTCGACCGGGAAAACCTCCGACGCCTGGATCCTAGCTCACCTTCGACCCCCCCCGCCATCTCCGGGCCATCAGGCATCCTGCCGACCCTCGCCGAGATTGGCTTCGTTCACCGCCCCCGGAATCGAAGCCGATTCGCCGCAAACCCTTTTTTGACATCGTCTTAAACCCGACCAACGGTTCCGAGAATTGGCTTCGTTCGGCGCGCTTCGTCAGGTTGCGCCCCGATCCGGAGCCCCGGACGGCTCGCGGCGGGATCGGCTTCGTTCGCACCGCTCGAAAAACGAACCCATCGGCCGCAAGCCGTTTCCAGTTAACCACTTGAACTCGCGGAAACGGCCCCCGAATTGGCTTCGTTCGGCGCGCTTTCCTCGTCGTTTGCGCCGACGATCCCGCCGGTCGATCCTCAACACGTCGAATTGCCAAGGAGCCGGGCCGACGCCGAATGGAACGCATCGCCCCATCCTGGACAGTGCACATGATTGCGGAATGGGGAGAAGATCGGGGACCGTCGCCCTCCGCGTCCGGCCCGATCACCGGAGGGCCGCGACCCCCAGCTCCACCGCCGCGACGGCCGTCAGGAGCGCGGACGCCCAGCCGACGGCGCGCGGATCCACACGCCCCCGCGCCTGGCCCAGCCCGAACCTCGGGCCGAGGCCGTGCCAGATCCGGAGGCCGGCCGCGACGGCGACGAGGCCGAACGCGACCAGCGGCCAGCTCGGAAAGCCGAGGCGGAGCAGGTCGCCCGCGTCCCCCTCGCCGCCGAACGCGCCGACGCCCAGGTAGGCGCCGTTGGCGACCAGGCAGAAGCCGGCGAAGAAACGGGGCAGATAAGCCAGGACGAGGCGAAGGCCCCGGGCGACGGCCCACCCCGCGACGGGGATCGCCGAGCCCAGCAGGGGTCCCGCCCAGGCGACCAGGGCAGGGCGTCGGACGCCCGAGACGTCCGTGCGCGAGAGGGCCAGCGGATGCAGGAGCACGCGGTCGACCGACCCGCCGTCGGCCCAGGCCGCCAGGACGTGCCCGAACTCGTGGACGACCTGCATCCCCAGCCAGGAGGCGCCGAGCGTCGACCCGATCAGCGCGAGCTGGGCCCCACGGACCTGCACGTCGATGCCATCATCGTGCTTCATGGCGACCGATCGTATCGCGATCGGATCCGGGATTCGCCCGCTTTCCTTCCCCGCCCGGAGGCCGAAGTCGGCCCCCTAGTCGGATGAGAGGGAAGATGAGCCCGAGGGCTGGCGGGGAAACGTGCGGGCCGACCTTCGCCGAACGCCCTTCCCCCTCGCGGGGGGGGGAGACGGGCGGATCCCCCGAGCTCCCCCCCCCCGCGAACGGCTCAGCTCCAGTCGCCTTCGAAGAGGGGGCGCAGGGTGCGGTCGGAGCGGTCGAGGTGGAGCTCGGAGAAGACCTCGGCGTCGTGCTCGTCGCGGGGCTCGGGGTCGAGTTCGAGGTCGACGCCCAGGTCCTCGGCGGACTCGCGGCCGCCGATCAGGACGAGTTCGGCCCCCTCGTGGTCGAGGAACGACGGCGGGTCGACGGGGGACCAGCGACGGCCGCCGAAGCGGTCCTGGAGTTCCTCGGGGAACTCGACGCGGCGATCCTCCTCCAGGCCGAGGCCCTCGGGCGAGCCGGCCTCGGGGTTCTTGACGGCGACCGCGAAGCGGCCTTCGCGGTCGATGTGGAAGGCGCGCTGGACCTCGCCGGGCTCCTCGGGGGCGGCCAGGGCGTAGGCCAGGATGGTGCTCCGGCCGTGTCGGACCAGGGCGTAGGCGCCCTCGCCGGCCGGGCGGGCCTCGGGCAAGGTCCGCTCGCCCATCGTCTCGGTCTCATAGGTCGACCCCGCGAGGGCTTCGCGGAGCGCGTCGGGGGCGTCGAAGGTCCGGTCGACGAACGCCCAGTGGCTGCGGCCCTCCTCGACGGCCTCGGGGAGCGTCTTGCGGCCGACCGTGATCAGCCGGAGCCCGTCGCCCCCCTCGGGACGCAGCACCATGTGGAACCGGCGGACGTCCACCAGACCCCTCGGCGTCGACTCGTCCACGTCGGGGCGGTAGAAGAAGAACAGGTCGCCCCGCTCCAGGATGGGGCCCCGCGACTCGTCCACCTCGCGCCCCCGGAGTCCCGGCTCGCCCACCTGCTCCTTCATCGGCTTCGGGTCGGCCGCCGCCTCGACGTTCGCCTTCGCCTTCGACGCCCTGGGCTTCGCCGGCGCCTTCTTCGGCTTCGCTTCGGCCTTCGCCTTCGCCTTCGCGGCCGGCACCTTGGCCTTGGACTTCGCCTTCGACTCGGCGCCCGACTTCTCCTGCGCTTCGCTCTTCGCGGCCATGTCCGCCTCGCTTCTCGTCCCTGGCGATCCGTCCCGGGAAGGCCGCCCCTTGCGGCCCGTCCCCCGGATACTGGACTTTTGTACAATGCAAGCGGCGTGCCCGATCGGGGCGGAACTCGTCGCTCACGTCCGTGGGGGTGAGGCTCGCTTCAATTCGAGCGGAGGAGGGCCCACCCGACGGCCGCCCCGAGGGCCAGGGGCAGGCCGACGGCCAGGCCCAGGAGGGTCGCCTGGAGCCAGTCCGGCAGCAGGCGATACCAGGCCAGCGGGCCGGGCGCGACGCCGCGGTCGAGGTAGTAGGCGTCGCGTTCTTTCTTCCGCTGCGCCCCGGCCTCTGCGCGCTCGTGGGCGTCCTCCTGGCGGCGAAGCTCCTCCAGGTCCGCCAGCCGCCGCAGGTCCTCGCCCGTCAGGGCCGCCTCGATGGTGATCGATCGCTCGTCGCCGACGCGGTCGACCTGGACCCCGTACTTGTTCAGGAGCGGCCCGTATCGGGACAGGACCGCGTCGAGCCTGGCCTCGTCGATCGGCCTCGAGGCGTAGCGGAGCATGTAGACCAAAGGCGCCGCGCCGAAGGTGATCGTCGCGGGGAGCGTGAGCAGGAGGCGTACCGCCTCGATCGCCGGGCGGGCCGTGCGGGGGTCGCTCGGGCCGGTTGCGGACGCCAGGGCGAAGAGGCCCAGGGCCGCGAGTTGGACCACCCCCCAGGCTCGCGGCGAGTTCCCCCTCCTCGCCGCGAAGTCGTCCCAGGAGATCAGCGGGACGGCGTCCAGGTCGTGGAGGAAGTCGGCCCAGAGGTCGGGCGTGACCCCCCGCCCGGCGAGGACGGGGTGGAGCGCCTGGAAGCGGCGGTCGACGCGGCCGATCCCCAGCTTCGCGCGCACCCGATCGGGCGTGCTGATCTCGTAGAGGGGGGAGCCGCCGGACGAGCCGCCGTCGCCGCCCCCGCTCTCCCCCATGTGCGCCCAGATCCGGGCGGGGGGCTCGGCCCCGTTCCGCCGCCGATACAGGGCGAGGGTGCGCCGGAAGGCGGGCTCGTGGAAGCCGTGGGGCTTCTCGTAGCTCGGGGCGTGGTGGAGGGGGCGGCCGGCGACGCGGTCGCAGAAGCGGGCGTAGGTGCGGCTGTCCAGGATGTGCTGGTGCCAGAACTCGTCGACGAGCTTGCAAGGCGCGACCGGGCCGGCCCCGTCGATCAGCAGCGTCAGGAACCGCCGATACTCCCGGACGGCCAGCTCCGGGTCCGTCTCCAGCAGGTCGAGGGCCTCCACGATCCAGGCCGCGTGCGACGGGGCCTCACGCAGGGCGTCGCGGACCCGCGTGACGAGGCCCGACAGGTCCTCCCGATCCAGTCCCGATCGCGCCTGCGCGACGACGGCCGCGTCGGGGCCCTCGGCCGCGACGAAGGCGGGCCCCGGCCCGTCCCAGGCGTCGGGATCGATCGGCCGGAGGCGGGCGAGCGTCCGCTCATAGCCGCCGGCGGGGGGGCCGAGGTCTCGATGGAGGTAGCCCCCCGCCCATCGGCGGCAGTCCTCGGCGTAGGCCGACGTGTCCAGCATGTGCCGACGCCAGACGAGGTCCACCCGCCGGGAGGGGACGAACACCTCCCCGCGATCCTCCGCCGCGAGCCGGAAGAACCGCTCGTATTCGGCGACGGCCCGCAGGGCGGCCTCGCGATCGGCGAACCCGTCCTCCGCCACCAGCCGGCGGGCCACGCGTTCCAGGCCGAGGAATCCGCCCGGGGCGGCGACGATCGCGCTCATCTCACCTCCGATCGCGGGTCGCCCGCGAGGCGATGCCGGGGGGCTGAAGCGACCTTCAGGATATCGCCCCCGCCGTCGCAAGGGGTCGAAATCCCCGGCGGGCGGCGCGGTCGAGGACGGGTCCAATAATCGGCGACGAGGGGCGAACAACCCGGGTGCGGCGCCCGACCGTCCGGGACGCCGACCCGTCGCCCTCCCCGGGACTCGAATCGTGAAATCGAACAACGGCCTGATCCTGATCCTCGTCGGCGCGACCCTCATCCTGGCGCCGGTCCTGATCCACTCGATCACCAGGTCGCACGACAAGGAGCGGATCGAGCGGTTCTATGACCACATGCCGAACAGCGCGGTGCTCCCGGAGAGCCTGCGGCCGTCCGACTTCGACGCCCAGGACTGGGCCTGCCTCGCCGTCGGCGCGATGCTGACGTCCGTCGGCGTCGCCCGCACCCGGCCGACCCCCGCGACCAAGGCCGCTCCCTGGCCCGCCGACGTCTGAGCCCTGGCGGGGCGGGGCCGGGTTTCAGGGCCGGTCCGGTGCCTCGACGGCCGTCCTCAGGTCGCCGTAGATGACCTGATCGCGGCCGTCGTCGCGCCTCCAGCGCATCAGGACCTTGTCCGCGTCCTTGGGTCCGACGGTCTTGCCGTGGTAGGAAGCGTCGGCGTTGTCGACGAGGAGGGAGTTGATCCAGCCGAAGCCCGAGCGTGCGTCCCAGAACTTGCGATAGGTCTCGGCCGCGTCGGGCCCCGGCGGGCGCTGCGGCTTCGGCTCCAGGCCGGCCAGCCGGGCCAGCTCGTCGTCGGTCACGTCGCCGTAGAGCATGTCGACTCGCGGGTAGTGGCCCCCGCTGAACTCGGCGAACGTGCGGAGGGAGGCGGCGATGATCCCGGCGATCTCCTCCGGAGACTTCTCGGGGGGGGTGGCGTCGGTGTAGCCCTGGGGCGGGGTCGTCTCGAAGAGCTTGGGGTCGATGGGGACGTCCCAGCGGAAGTCATCGAGTTCCTTGACCATGGGACCTGAGGCGTCGCGGATCGTCAGCTTGACCAGGACGGGGCGATGGGTGGCGACGTCGGCCCAGACTTCCATCGCCGAGTCGGGTTGCATGTCGGGCTCGATCTTCCTGGGGTCCAGGGAGAAGCCCCGGGCGCGGACGCCGGCGATCGTCTTCTCGCCGAGGTCGCGGTCGGCGACGCCCGAGTACGATCCGAGGGCGTCGACCCGGATGAAGGGGGAGACGCGGCCGAGTTGGGGCTTCGTCCGGGCGAACAGCTTCTGGCGAGGGTAGACGTCGATCCCCGGGGCGCCCGCAGGCTGGATCTCCGTCATGTCCGGCGTCGTGCGGCCCTCGGCGTCGATCACCGACGTCTCGCAACGCGTCGAGCCGGGGGCGAGCCAGAGGCAGCGGCTCGTCATGACGGCCCGGGGCTCGCCCGCGCCCTGCGGCGTCCTCATCGTCAACGAATACTGGTACGACCTCGCGGCGCGGACGGCCTCGGCGACCTGGGACATGGCGAAGGCCGGGCGGGGGCCGGTCGCGAGCCAGAGGGCCGTCGCGACGATCGCGAGGGAGGCGGCCGCGCCGCCGGCGAAGAGTCGTCGTCTCATGATCGGATCCTTCCAGAAGGGGACGAGAGGGGGGGGCGTCGGCCGCGACGGGGCGGTCGACCGGGAGAGGGCGGCGAGGAGCCGGGCGCGGCCGTCGGCGGGGGCCTCCGCGCCGTCGTAGGCGTCGGCGAGCCGGGCCGAGAGGGCCCGCAGGGCGTCGCGCCGGTCGCGGCAGGCCGGGCAGGCGGCCAGGTGCTCGGCGAGGGGGGCAGGCGCGGGGAGGCCCAGGGCGTCGCGGGCGAGTTCCTCGGGGGTCGGGTGGTTCATGGTCCGGTCTCCTCGGGGCCGTCGAGCCCCATCGCCGAGGCCAGCCGCGCCAGGGCGCGGGCCAGCAGGGCGTACGTCCCCGACCGCGAGAGCCGCAGCAGCTCGGCCGTGCGGGCGGCGTCCTGGTCCTGGAGGTAGAAGGCGTCGATCGCCAACCGCTCGCGTTCGGGAAGCTCGGCGACCCGACGCATCAGGAGCGCGAGTTCCTCGGCGTCCTGGGCCGACGCGCGGTCGAACCCGGCGCGGACGTCGAGCGCCTCGGCCTCGACGAAGCGGTGCCGGTCGCGTCGCGAGGATCGGCGATGGTCCAGCGCCACCCGCCGGGCCACGCCCACCAGCCAGGCCCCGAACCGATCGGGCGCCTGGAGGCCCCCGAGCCCCTTGTAGGCTCGCAGGAAGCACTCCTGCGTCAGGTCGTGCGCGGAGCGGCCGGGCGCCTCGCGGCGGACGATCGCGAGGACGAGGCGGGCGTAGCGGTCGTACAGGTCGCCGAACGCCTCGCGGTCCCCCGCCAGCGTCCGGGCCACCAGCTCCGCGTCGGTCGTGGCTTCGTTCCCGATCATCACCGTATCTAGTCGCCGCCGAGGGCGATCCGTCCAGCCTCGGCTTTGAGATTCCGCGAGGACGGGACGGAGCCTGGGATCGGGCGTCGGGCGGGGGTATCATCGGGCGAAGTGCGGGGCGCGGCCGGCGCCGGGGTTTCGACGACACGGACGGAATGGTGCGAACGATGATGCGATCGCGAATCGTGGCGGTGGCGTGCTGGGCGGCGGTCCTGGGCGTCGGAGGGGCGCGGGGCGAGGAGGCGACGGCCCCGGCGGCGCCAGGGGGGGAGCTTTCGGCGCGCTGGATCTGGCTGGATCAGGAGGAGGAGCAGCCGTACAACCAGACGATCCTCGCCCGCAAGGCGTTCACGCTCGATCGGCCGTCGCGGGGGCGGGTCCGGATCACGGCGGACAGCTACTACCGGCTCTCGATCAACGGCCGGTGGGTGGGCGACGGCCCCGGCCGGGCCTGGGCAGAGCATTACCAGTACGACGACGTGGACGTCACCCCGTACCTCCGCGAGGGGGAGAACGAGGTGCAGGTCGTCGCCCGGTACTACGGCGTGGGGGACTTCCACCGGGTCCCCAAGCGTCCCGGGCTGCTGGTGCAGGTCGACGTGCTGGGGACCGATGAGCGGACGACGACCGTGGTCACCGACGATTCGTGGGAGGTCGCGCCGGCCGAGGCCTGGTCGCGCAACACGCCCAAGGTCAGCATCCAGATGGAGCCCGCCGAGGTCTACGACGCGACGCTCGAAGCCGCGCCGCAGTACGCCCCCGCGAAGGTCGTCGCCGAGGCGACGCGCGGCCCCTGGAAGGACCTCCGCCCGCGCGACGTGGCGCTGATGACGCTCCAGCCGTTCCCGCTCAAGACCTACCTGGGTGCGAAGGTGGTGCGGGCCGACGGCTGGAACTTCGCCTTCCCCGCCTCCCGCCTGGTCCACCCCGGCCTCATCGAGGCCAACCGCAACACGAGCGCCGGTTGCGGGCTCGCCACCCTGATCGTCAACGACGAGCCGTGCGAGGTCCGGGTCGCGAACGAGAACGTCGACTTCGCGATCGACGGCGCGCGGGCCGAGGACGGCGCGTTCAAGCTGGAGCCCGGCCGGCACCTGCTGCTGGGGTTCGTCCGCAACATGTTCGGCCACGATAAGGAAAAGGCCGTCCGGTTCGTGGAGCCGAAGGGCTTCCGGCTGGTCAACCCGATCGACGACGAGCAGACCAACCCGTTCTGCTTCCTCGCCTTCCCCGAGTTCGCCGTGGCGGGCGACGACCTGGCCTGGCCCGACCTGGGGCTCCGCCCGGAGTTCGCCAAGGCCGAGCAGGGCTACAACGCCGCCAAGGCCGAGCTGCTGGCGGCGGTGAAATCGGCCGACGACCTGAAGGCGAAGACGGCGGATCGGATCAAGCAGTTGCCCTCGCGCGAGATGTTCGTGCGCGACGCCTTCTGGCGGTTCGTGGACCGCAAGGTGGTCGGCCCGGCCGACGCGCTGGTGTCGCAGCCGTACGCCCTGACGCACGAGTCGCCGTCCATGACGACGGTCCGCCCCAGCCCCGACGGCGACGTGGAGCTGCTGTACGACCTGGGCGAGCAGAACGTCGGCTACTACGACTTCGAACTGGTCGCCGACGCGGGGGTGACGATCGACGTCTTCGGCGTGGAGTACATCGCCCCCGACGGCCGCATCCAGTTCCCGCTGGGCAACCGCAACGGGATGCGCTACGTCACCAAGAAGGGGGTGAACCGGTTCACGTCGATCAAGCGACGGTCGGGCCGCTACCTGTTCGTGACGCTGCGGAACCAGCAGACGCCGGTCGCGATCCGCAACCTGCGGCTGATCGAGTCCACCTACCCGGTGGAGCAGGCGGGGAGCTTCGCCTGCAGCGACCCGAGGCTGGACCGGATCTGGGAGATCTCCACGCGGACGCTCAAGCTCTGCATGGAGGACACGTACACCGACTGCCCGCTGTACGAGCAGACCCACTGGGTCGGCGACGCGCGGAACGAGTCGCTGCTGGCGTACCAGGTCTTCGGCGCGACCGACCTGGCCCGGCGCTGCATCCGGATCACGGCGGAGTCGCTGGAGCACTACCCGATCGCCGGCTGCCAGACGCCTTCGAGCTGGGACGTGCTGATCCCGGCCTGGAGCTTCCTCTGGGGGATCTCGATCTGGGACTACTACTGGTACGCCGGCGACCTGGAGACGCTGAGGGAGTTCCACGCGTCGGCGATCAAGAACCTGCAAGGCGCCGAGAAGCACCTCAACCCCCAGGGGCTGTTCACCGGGGCCTACTGGAACTTCTTCGACTGGTCGGGCCTGGACCAGAACCGCAAGACGGTGCTGCACAACAGCCTGTTCTTCATCGGCGCGATCGACGCGGCCTTGAAGTCGGCCGAGGCGCTCGGCGACCGGTCGCGCGACGCCTGGCTGAAGTCCACCCGCGCCCGGCTGGTGAAGGGGGTGAACCTGCTCTGGGACCGCGAGAAGCAGGCGTACCCGGACTCCGTCCACGACGACGGCAAGGCCAGCGAGTCGACCAGCCAGCACACCAGCTTCCTGGCGATCCTGTACGACGCGGTCGACCCCCGGAACAGGGCCGCCGCGGCGAAGAACGTGCTGACGCCCCCCGAGGGGATGGTCCGCGTCGGCTCGCCGTTCGCCGCGCTCTACCACTACGGCGCGATGGAGGCCCTCGGCCGCGAGGACGCCATCATCGCCGAGATCTACAAAAACTACCTGCCGATGCTCGACGCCGGGGCGACGACGGTCTGGGAGAGCTTCGCCACCGGGACGACCGGCGGCGGCGGGTTCCCGACGCGGAGCCACTGCCACGCCTGGTCGTCGGCGCCGAACCTCTACCTGCCCCGGATCGTCCTGGGCGTGAAGCCCACCGCGCCGGCGGCGGCGACGGTGGAGATCAACCCCCGGCCCTCGGGCCTCTCCTGGGCGAAGGGGACGGTCGTCACCGCCAAGGGGCCGATCGCCGTCTCGTGGAAGCTCGACGCGCAGGGGGCCCTGGCCGTCGAGGCGACCGCCCCCGAGGGGGTGACGCTCGCCGTCGGCCGCAACCCGGAGACCGCCGGCAAGCCTTTGACGTTCAACGGCCAGGCCGCGCCCTGACGCCGGCCGCCGGCGAGCAAGACTCCTTTGTAAGCATTCCCGCCGCGATCCGTATTCCTGGAGGAAGTTCGCCCCCGGCGCCGGAGACTTCGCCCGCCGGGGGCCTTTCCCGAGGTCGGATTGACGCCATCAGGGAGTGAACGCATGAGAAGTCGCACCATGAGGATGTCGTGGCTCGGCGGGGCCCTGCTGTCGGCGGCCTGCGCGGCCGTCGCGGCCGCGCCCGCCCTGGGGTTCTTCCAGGAGGCTCCGGCCCCGGCTCAGGCGCCCGCCGCCGGGGCGGACCACGCCGTCTCGACGCTGCTGGAGGCCCTGCCGGATCGGATCGCGAAGCGGCTGGAGGAGCGCCGGGCGGAGATGAACCAGCCGGCGGGGGGCCCGATGGGCGCGGCGGGCTTCGTCGCCCGGATCGCCAAGCGATGGAACCCCGGAGAGACCGTCAAGGTCGCCTTCCGAGGCGGGAGCGACGCCCTGCATCGCGAGATCGCCGAGACGGCCTCGGAATGGACCGAGTACGCGAACCTCAAGTTCGACTTCGGCCTGGACCCGGCGACCGGCAAGTACCGGACGTGGAGCCCGAGCGACTCGCAGTACGCGGCGGAGATCCGGATCTCCTTCAATCAGCGCGGGTATTTCTCGCTGGTCGGCAACGACAGCATCGACTCCACGATCACCGCGCCGGGCGAGGAGTCGATGAACTTCGAGCGGTTCGACGTCCACAAGCCGTCCGACTGGAAGGGGATCACGCTCCACGAGTTCGGCCACGCCATCGGCTTCGAGCACGAGCACCAGGGGACCCCCCCCTGCGACTTCCGGTTCGAGGACGACCCCGGCTACGTCCGGACCGCGGGCCCCGGCGGGCAGTTCGTCCCCGACTCCGCCGGCCGACGGCCGGGACTCTACACGCAGCTCGGGGGCCCGCCCAACAACTGGTCGCGCCAGAAGGTGGACTTCAACCTGAAGCAGCTGCCGCCGTCGAGCTCGATCGTGGCCGGGGCGTTCGACAAGAACTCGATCATGAAGTACTACTTCGAACCCTTCATGTTCGCCGCGGGCAAGGACAGCCCCTGCTACACCGACTTCGCGAACGTCGCGCTGTCGGACCAGGACAAGAAGGGGGCGGCCGAGGTCTACCCCCGAGGCAAGGAGGATATCGCCGACATCCTGGCGGCGAAGAAGCTCGTGCTCAGGGAGCTGGCCGAGAACCGGCAGGTCTCGAAGAAGATCCGCGACCACTTCGGGGGCAGGCTCAAGGACCTGGACGCGCTCCGCAAGCGGGTCCTCGACGACGACTGAGCCGACGCGGACTCGATCGGGCGGGGGGCCGACCCCCGCCCGGCCCTCGGAACGGAACCGTCGCCCGACGCGAAAGGGGCGTCCCATGAGCCGCACGGCGCTCGCATTTGCACTCGCACTCGCCGCCCTGGCCTCGGCGGCCTTCGTCCCGGCGCGTCTCGACGGCGAGGCGTCGGAGCAGGGTCGGGCGAAGGAGCCCGACAAGGTGGTGGAGATCGTCCGCGAGAAGGGCTCGCTCGCCTTCCGGGAGCGGGGCCGGAAGCAGGTGGAGCCGGTCACGATCGTCGTCGGCGAGACGATCCGGTGGGTCAACAAGGACGACCGCCCCCACGCCCTCCGCGCCGTGGCGGCCGGGCCGGGGAAGGCCCCGGCGTTCGAGGTGAAGGCCATCGCGCCGGGGGCGTCGAAGGACGTCCTGTTCGACGGCAAGATGTACCGGTCTCTCGGCGGCCTGCCGGCCGAGGACGTGACGCTCAAGTATCGGGCCGACGGCCGGGCCGCGCCGGAGGGGGAGATCGCCTTCTTCTCCGCCGCCCGCCGCTGACGACGCCCGGCCGCGCGAGGCCGACGGCGGACGCTGCGGCGCGATCCCGCACGACGTGACGATTCTTCGCATCATTCGTGAACAGTCATGCTTGTGAGGGATCACCACGAACTGCTACAATCCCGCCCGTGGCGCAGCCGATCCGACCCGGACGCCTTGCGTTCCGATCGCGGCCGCGCGACGCCGATCTCCTGGATCGTTCGCGCCACCCCCCGGCGGGCCCCGGCCCGCCTTGCGAGCCGCGCCGATCGCGGACTCCCCGGCGAGGGGGCGGCGATCGGGAGCCGCGGCCGCCGCCTCAGGGACGAGTCTCGGCCGAGCCGACGCAACCCAGAGACACCCCTTTTCCGGACGACCGGGAGATTCCCCATGATCGAGACGCCTCGTCCCCTCTGCCGCGCCGCGGCGATCATCCTGGCGGCGACCCTCGGGTCGGCCTTCGCCGCCGCCGACGCCCGCGCCGCGTCGATCATCCTCACCCGGCCCACCACGGGGCCCGGGATCACGCCCGTGGCCGGCGACCCCGTCTATCGGTACAGCTTCCAGGCCTACCTGAACCCCGGCTACGAGATCCGCCTGTTCGACTCGATCACGATCGAGGGGATCGTGGGCGTCAACGGCGCCTCGCCGACCAGCCAGCCCCAGTCCCCCGACGGCGGCCTGCCGGCCGACACCGGCTGGCTGGTGAACAAGACGGTCACCGGCACCGACGTCTGGCCGGCCGGCAGCCCCGCGCCGACGGTCGACGTGGCGAACGTCCGGTTCACGTTCGCGCCCGAGGCCGCGGTGCCCCCCGGCACCTCGATCCCCAACGTCGGCCCCGGCCTCCTCGACCTGGGCGTGTTCACGATCGACACCTACGCCGACCTGCCGGACCTGGGCCCGGGCTTCGAGTTCACCTTCCGCTACGTCGTCCGCGCCCACCTGCTGGACGGCACCCCCGACACCTACATCGGCTTTGTGACCCTGGGCACCGCCGTCGCCATCCCCGAGCCCTGCTCGATGCTCCTGCTCGGCCTCGGCGTCGCCGCCCCGGCCGCCTGGACGCTCCGCCGCCGTCGCCGCGCGGCGGCCTGACCGCGACAAACGGTCTGTCGTCCAGCTCTCCAGAACTGCGGAGGAATACCTCGGGTGCCACGGGTTCGGAGAACCCGTGAACCGGCCGGGGGATCTCGGCCACGGCTCGGGACCGGCCCGACGCCGATCCACGGGTTCACGAACCCGTGGCACCCGCGCCAGACCCCTCGACGGTCCCGAGCCAGCGGCGTTCCGCGAGGGGTCCGCGAGACGACGCCTCAACGCGCCCGGCGGCCCTTCGGGCTCGCGGGCGTCGGCGCGTCCGGGGGCAGGGGGTCCAGGATCACGTCTAGGGCGTCGATCTCGGCCCGGCCGGCCCCGGGCGCGAGCGACACCCGGTTCGTCCCGGCCCCCAGCGCGAGCCGGGCGAAGGCCGCCGACCAGCGACCACCCCCCGAGTCGGGATAGGCGATCGTCCCCGCCGGCCGATCGTCGACCAGCACCCGCTGATCGACCCGCGCGTTCCGCTCGCCTTCGCCGGCGGGCTCGCGCCGGTAGCGGACGGCGACGACGTAGGTCCCGGCCTCCGCGACCGGCACGTCGAAGGTCGCCCGCGACTCCACGCCGGCCAGGCTCACCCCGGATCCGCCGGACGCGCCCTCGGCGGCTTCGGCCTTCGCCCCGCCTTCGAGTCGGGCTTTCTCCGCCTCCAGCCGCAGCCGGCCGGGCTCGCCGGACGGGACCGGGATCGGCCGATCGTGCGGCGTGGGGACGTCGAAGTCGGGGAAGCCGTCGGCGTCCCAGGTGAACGGCTGCGCGCGCACCGAGCGCGACCAGCCCGAGCCGGGCCGCTTGGCCGCGTGGTAGACGATCCAGTCCTGCGAGCCGTCGGGCGACTTGGTGAACGAGCAGTGCCCCGGCGCGGTCACGTCGTTGCCGCTCGCGAACACCGGCGCGGGCGCCTTCGTCCACGAGGCCGGGTCGAGCGGGTCGGCGTCGGCCTTCGCCGAGAGCATCCCCAGGCAGTAGAAGTCGCTCCAGCTCCCCGCGGCCGAGTAGATCAGGAACATCCGGCCGTCGCGCACGAGCGCCTGCGGCCCCTCGTTGATCGTCGGCGGGCCGGCGGCCTTCTCCCAGTCCAGGGTCGGCCGCGACAGCTCGACGCGGGGCCCGGAGATCGCCGCCGGGTCGCTCATCGGGGCGATGTAGGTCCGCTGGTCGACGTTCCGATCCCCCTCCCAGCCCGACCAGACGAAGTAGAGCCGCTCGGCCTCGCCCTCGCCGAGCTTCAGCACGGTGCCGTCGATGGCCCAGCGGTCGGATTGGTCGGCGAGCTTTCCCTTGAAGACGAATTCGCCTTCGAACGGGTCGGCCGCCGGGTTCTCCAGGACGACCATGCGGTGGTTGGCGTTGCGGCCGTCGTCGGCCGCGACGTAGACGTACCACTTCCCGCGCAGGTGGTGGATCTCCGGCGCCCAGATCTCCTTGCTGTAGGGCGTGCCGGGGGCCGGCTCCCAGATGACGCGGCTCTCGGCCCCCCCCAGCCCGGAGATCGTCCGCGAGCGCCGGAGGGTCACGTCGCGGCCCGTCGTGTAGGTGATGTAGTACCAGCCGTCGTCGTGCCGGTAGACCCAGGGGTCGGCCCCGTTGGGCGCGACGATGTTGAAGAAGTCCCGGACCTCCTGCGCGGGGGCGTCCGCGACCGTCGCGAAGGCCGCCCCCAGCGCCGCCAGCACCATCGCGCGCGTCGTCCTCTTCATCACCGGGAACATCCTCCGCGTTCGAAGCGTCGAACCACCACCCGTCCATCCTCAGCCGTACCGCCCTATTGTACGAAGGGCGCGGCCGGGGGGGATCCCGAGGGAAGGAGGCCCGCCGTGCTCGCGAGGCTGAGCCGCAAGGTCCTGGCATGCGTCCTAGCCGCCACGGGTCCCGCCTGGGCGTCCGACGGCGAAGGTCCCCTCGGCGGCCCCCGGCCGCTCCGGCTCCGGGGGGTCGTGGTCGACGAACGGGGCTCCCCCCTGGCCGGCGCCGAGGTCCGGCTCGACGCCGACACCCCGACCGAGCGCGTCGCCGCCACCGGGGCCGACGGCGGCTTCATCCTGGAAGAGCCGGCGTCCCGGACGTTGCAGGGGCGGTCGCTCCTGGCCGTCGCCGAGGGGGGCCGACGCCTCGGCGTCTTCCGATACGACGCCGCCGCCTCGCGGGCCGCGTGCGAGGTTCCGACGCGGATCGTCGCCCGGCCGGCCCGGTCGATCGTTGCGATCGTGAGCGACGCCGAGGGTCGGCCGGTCGCCGGCGCCGAGGTCCAGGCCGTCGGCGAGCGTCGGGCCTACCCCCGCGCCGCGACCGACGCCGACGGCCGGGCGACCGCCTTCGCGCCGGCCGAAGCGCCCGTGGAATGGCTCGTCGCGCGCAAGCTCGGGGTCGGCTTCGATTTCCTCCCCGCCGCCGCCGCCGACGGGCCCCCCGACCCGGCCCCGGTCGCCCTCACGCTCGGCCCCCCACGCGTGATCCGGCTGCGGGCGGTCGACGAGCAGGGCCGGCCGGCGGCTGGCGTCGCGTTCACCGCCTGGTTCTTCCAGCGCGACGAGAACCGGACCGGCCTCGGGTTCAACGGCCGGATCATGTCGGCGACGACCGACGCCGAGGGACTCGCCGCGTTCGACTGGCTCCCCGCCGGGGTCGCCCACCCGATCACCCTCTTCCCGATCGATCCCCGGTTCGCCGTGCGGCGGACGGTCGTGGAGGGGGAGCCGGACGAATCGGCGACGGTCCGCCTCGCGCGACTCACGCCGATCCGGGGGCGGGTCACGCTCCCCGACGGCTCGCCCGCGAGGGACGTCCGGGTGACGGCCCAGGGGCGCGGCTTCGGCGAGGACCTGGGGGTGGGCCTGGCGCGGACGGCCGACGACGGGACCTACGCCCTCGACGCGGCCCCGGACGAGATGTACGCCGTCTCCGTCGACGACGCGGACTGGGCGGCGGCCACGCGGCGCGGGGTCCTCGTCGAGGCGGGCGCCCCGGTCGACGGGGTGGACTTCCGCCTGGCGCGCGGGACGCTCCTCCGCGGCGTCGTGCGGGAAAGGCCGGGAGGCCCCCTCGCGGCGGGGGCGGGGGTCCGGCTCTACGAGACGACCGTCGCGCCGCCCGACGAGGTCCTCATCGGCCGCGAGGGGGTCTTCCGCACGAGCTACGCCC
This sequence comes from Paludisphaera soli, assembly GCF_011064595.1. Lineage (GTDB taxonomy): Bacteria > Planctomycetota > Planctomycetia > Isosphaerales > Isosphaeraceae > Paludisphaera > Paludisphaera soli. The sequence continues at coordinate 187,123 of NZ_JAALJI010000005.1, forward strand.
CGGCCGACGCACGCGGCCGGTACATGTTCCGGGTCGGGCCCGGGACCTACGTCCTGGAAGGCCCCGGCGGCTCCACGGCCCCGGTCGCGGTCACGGACCAGGCGGAGGTCGTCCGCGACTTCCCCGTCGTCGGCCCGCCGCCGGAGCCCGAGGGGGGGCCCTTCAGGAAATCCGCCCTCCCGTTCTCGAAATCTCGGACGCGCCGGCCCCTCCTCGACCAGTAGAGTGGGGAGCGGGGCGACGAACGAAGGGTCGAGGGGGCGCGGGGATGGGCCGAGGGCCGACGAACGAGACGTTCCGGCGGATCCGGGCGCTTTACGCGACGGGGCCGGTGGGGGACCTGGACGACGCACGGCTGCTGGAGCGGTTCGCGGTCGGCGAGGGGCTGGATCGCGAGGACGCCTTCGCGGCGCTGGTGCGGCGGCACGGGCCGATGGTGCTCTCGGTCTGCCGGCGGATGCTCGACGGACATGGGCCCGGGCGGACCGACGCCGACGACGCGTTCCAGGCCGTCTTCCTGATCCTCGCCCGCAAGGCCGGCTCGCTGCGGCGTCCCGACGACCTGCGGCCCTGGCTCTACGGCGTGGCCGTCCGCACCGGGAAGGAGGCCCGCCGCCGCGCCCTGCGGCTCCGCGACCGGGAAGGGGGGCCGCTCGACGACGCCCTCGCCGCGCCGGCCCCGGCGGACGCCGACCTGGCCGACCTCCGCGCGGCGCTCGACGAGGAGTTGGAGCGGCTCCCCGGCCGCTACCGCGAGCCGATTTTGCTCTGCGAGCTGGAGGGCGCCTCGCGCCGCGACGCCGCCTCGCGGCTGGGCCTGGCCGAAGGGACGCTTTCGAGCCGCCTCGCCCGGGGCCGCAACCTCCTGCGCGACCGCCTCGCCCGCCGCGGCCTGGCCGTCGGGTCGCTCGGCGCGGCGCTGGTCCCCCGGCCGGCGACGGCCGGCCTCGCCGCGCTGGTCGACGCCTCGACCCGCCTCGCCGCCAACGTCCGGTCTCCGCACGCCGGGACGGTCCCGGCCTCGGTCGCCGCCCTCGCCGAAGGAGTCCTCGCCATGCTCGCCGCCGCCCGATGGAAAGCCGCCGCCTCGTCCGCCGCGGGCCTCGCCGCCCTCGCCCTCACCGCCGGCCTGGCCTGGGGGTATGGGGGCCTCGCCCCGCAGCCCGATCCGGCGCCCGCCGTCGCCCCGGCCGACGAGCCCGAGCCCGCGAAGCAGACCGGCCCGGTCCGCCTCCGGGGCGTGGTCGTCGACGAGGCCGACCGCCCGCTCGCCGGGGCCGAGGTGCGGCTCGACCCCGAGTCGATCCGCGAGGTCCGCGCGACGACCGGCCCGGACGGCGCTTACGAGATGGCCGTCGACCGGCCGAACCTGGGCAACTGGACGATCCTGGCGCGGACGGACGACGGCCGTTCGGCCGGGCTCCTGCGGGTCGATCGCGAGCTGACGCCGGCCCAGGCCCAGGAACCGGCGAGGATCGTCGTCCGGCCGTCTCGCGAGGTCCGCGTCCGCGTCGCCGACGCGGCCGGGGATCCCGCGGCCGGCGTGACGGTCGAGGCCGTCGCCGCCTACAACGCAGTCGCCCACGAGACCACCGGGCCCGACGGCGAGGCCCGCCTGCTCGTCCCCGCCGACGCCGTCGTCCCCTGGATCACCGCCCAGAAGCCGGCGGCCGGCTTCGACTACGCGGAGTTCGGCGAGGGCCGCGCCGGCGACCGGGTCGAGGGCGTGAAGGCCGACGCCCTGCCGGCGTTCGTCGCCCTGACCCTCGGCGAGCCCCGGACCGTGCGGATCCGGGCCGTCGACGAGGAAGGCCGGCCCGCCGCCGGCGTCGGCTTCTACGTCTGGCTGCTGAAGCGCGACGACCGGGCGAGCGTGGTCAACTACGCGAGCCGGATCCATCACGAGACGACCGGCCCGGACGGCGTGGCGACCTTCGACTGGCTGCCGAGGTCGAAGTACAGCCTGGCCTTCTGGCCGATGGGCGACGGGATCACCTCGCGACGCATCGTCATCGAGGAGGACCAGCCCGACGAAGTGTCCGCACGGCTGGAGCGGGACGTGAAGATCCGCGGCCGGGTCACGCGGCCCGACGGCTCGCCGGCGCGGGGGATCAAGGTCCTCGCGTTCGGGTCGGGCCGGGGGAACGACCGCGGCTACGAACGGACGCGGACGGACGACGAGGGCCGGTATACGTTGCAGGTCCCTCCGGGCGAGACCTACGCCGTGTGGGTCGACGACCGCGATTGGACCGCCCCGGCGCGGATGGACGTCGTCGCCCCGGCGGGGAGGCCGATCGAGGGGGTCGACATCGGCCTGGTGAAGGGGACGCTCGTGAAGGGGAGGCTGACCGTCGGCCCCGACCGACGCCCGGCGACCCAGGCCTGGGTCCACGCCCAGCAGACCCGCGGCGCCGCGCCGGACGACCCGCGCGAGGGAGGGGAAGCCGCCGACCGCCGGGTCCGGATGTTCGCGAACGCGGACGTCGAGCCCGACGGCTCCTATGCGCTCCGCCTGCCCCCCGGGACGTACGAGCTGACCGGCCCGGTCCGCGACGACCGCTCGACCCTCGTCGTGGGCGACGAGCCGGTGCTGATCCGCGACTTCCACATGGACCGGCCCGAGCGCGGGCGGTTCTCCGGGAGGGTGGTCGACGAGTCGGGCAAGCCGGCGGCGGGCGCCCGGGTGGAGATCGCGGAGGTCTCCGGCATCCCCTTCACGGTGGTCGCCGACGCCGACGGCCGATTCCAGACCGAGCGTCGGCTCGAACGGACCTACGTCTGCGTGAAGACCGCCGACGGCGGCCTGGGCGCCCTCGTCGAGGTCGGCCCCGACGAGCCGGAGGTCGCCCTCGTGCTCGCCCCCACCGCGACGGCGACCGGCCGGATCCTCGACGAGAAGGGGGAGCCGGCGCGGCGGGAGAAGCTGGAGTGGGGCTTCCAGGTCCACGACCGGGAGACCCGCGACGGCACCTCGTATACGGCCTTCGCGCCCGAGGTGGTCACCGACGACGAGGGCCGGTTCACGCTGCCGCCGCTGGTCGTCGGCCAGCGTTACGAGATCCGCATTCGCCGCGACGACGTCTACCACCTGGCCGGCGTCGCCAAGCCTGACAAGCCCGGCCTTATGGACCTGGGCGACCTTAGCGTCGGATCGGAACGCGCCGCGTCCACCTTCCGCGACGACGCGCCCGACGTCGGCGACGTCGCCCCGCCGATCGACGCGACGACGCTCGACGGGGAGCCGCTGCGGCTGTCGGACTTCGCCGGCAAGTACGTCCTGCTCGGCTTCTGGGCGACCTGGTGCGGGCCGTGTCTCGCCGAGGAGCCGCACATCCGGGCCGCGTACGACGCCTTCGGGAAGGACGGCCGGCTGGCGATCGTCGGCCTCAGCCTGGACGAGTCGATCGACGCCCCGCGCAAGTTCCAGGACGAGCACAAGGTCCCCTGGACGATGGCCTTCCTCAACGGCGGCACCCAGGGCCCCAACGCCGCCTACGGCGTCCGCGCGATCCCGTCATTGGTCCTCGTCGGCCCCGACGGCAAGATCGTCGCCCGTGGCCTGCGCGGGGCGGGGATCCAGGCCGCCGTGGCGAAGGCGCTGAGCGCCAAGCCGTGAATGCGACGGCTTCCCGCGCCCGCGCGACGACCCTAGAATGGGGGCGGAGAAGGGAGGGCCGTTCTCATGGACAGGATCCTGCGAGGCGTCATTCGCGGACGGACGATCGAGCTGGACGAGGAGACCGGCATCGAGGACGGCCGGAGGGTCGAGGTCGTCCTCCGGTCGAAGAAGTCGCTCCCCGGCCCGCCCCCCGGCTGGACCCCCGGCGTCCTCAGCTCGGCCGCCGGCGCGCTGGCCGGGATCTGGACCGAGGAGGACGACCGCGTCCTGGAGGAGATCGAGCGGGATCGCCATCGGCCGTCGAGCCGCGAGGCACCCGAGTGAGCTTCCTCCTGGATACGAACATCCTCTCCGCCTACCTGCGACGGCCTTCGAGCCTGGGCCATCGCTTCGTCCAGCATTCCGGACGCCTGTACACGTCGAGCATCTGCGTGGCGGAACTCTCCGTGTGGGCGCTCGCACGCCCGGCCGCCGATCCTCTCCGCGAGGCCCTCGACGACCTGCTCTTCCGCGAGGTCGGCGTCCTCGACTTCGACGCCGATTGCGCCTCCGAGTTTGGGCGGCTTCGCGTCGAGTTGAGGCGAGTCGGGGTCGGCGTCGACGGCATGGACCTGCTGATCGCCGCCACGGCGATGGTCTACGACCTGACCCTGGTCACGCACAACACGGCGCACTTCATAAGCATTCCCGGGCTGCGGACTGAAGACTGGCTCGTCGACTGAACCGATCGGCCCCGAAGGCAAGATCCTCGCCCGTGGCCTGCGCGGGGAGGGCGTCAAGGACGCCCTGGCGAAGGCGATCGGCGTGAAGCCCTGAGAGGGCGGCCTCGTTGGACGCGGGCGAGGCGCTTCCCCATCATGCAGGCCCCGCCCGCCCGACCTTTGGGGCGGACGCCCGCGTCGGCTGGTCATCCGACGGCGTTCCTGATCGTCTTCCCCCTCATCCGGCCCTGACGGGCCGCCTTCCCCCGCGAGGTGGGGGAAGGGGGTAGGGCGGGTCACTTGTAGACGGCGACGCCGGGGACGGCTTCCTTGAACTTGGCGACGGCCTCGGGGGAGACGTTGGCGCCGATCAGGTAGACGGACTTGAGGCTCTTGACCTCCTTGAGGGTCTCCAGGCCGGCGTCGGTGACGGCGGTGCGGCTGAGGGCGAGGACCTGGAGGTTGGGGAGGCCCTTCAGGTGGGCCAGGCCCGCGTCGCCGACCTTGCTGTTGGTCAGGAAGAGCATGGTCAGGCCCTTGAGGTCCTTGATCTGTTCGAGGCCGGCGTCGGTGATCGCGGGGCTCATCAGGGTGAGCGCGGTGAGGCCGGGCAGCTCCTTGAGCGGGGCGAGCGCGGCGTCGGCGATCTGGGGGGTGTCGATGTAGACGACCTGGAGGTTGGGGATGGTCTTGAGGAAGCCCAGCCCTTCCTTGTCGCCGGACCAGGTCTTGAGGATGTTGACCGTGGCGACCTCGGCCCCGTCCTTCCCCTTGTCGACCGTGAGCGACGCGCCGAGCTTCTCGACCTCGACCTTGGCGAGCTTGGTCTTCAGCTCGGCGACCTCCTTCTGGAGGGCGGCGATCTGCTCCTTGAGCTTGGCCGGGTCTTCGGCCGGGGGTGCGGCGGCGGGGGGCTCCTCCTTCTTGGCCTCCTGGGCGAGGGCCGGGAGGGCCGCGGTCAGGGCGAGGAGGAGGAGGGCGAGCGGGCGGAGTCGGAGTAGCGGGGTCATGGTGGAGGGGCTCCCGGGTTGCGGCTTCGCATCGGTCGTGGGCTGGCCAGGGTAACCCGGCCCTCGCGGCGACGCAACCCGCAGGGTCCCCCGGGGGTCACGACAGCAGGAATTCCAGGTCCTCGCGGGTGAGGCCCGAGATGACGCGGTTGTCGGCGTTGAGGATGGCGTCGGCCAGGTCGCGCTTCTTCTGCTGGAGCTCGAGGATCTTCTCCTCGACGGTGTTCCGGCAGATGAGCCGGTAGGCGAAGACGTGCTGGGTCTGGCCGATCCGGTGCGAGCGGTCGATGGCCTGGGCCTCGACGGCGGGGTTCCACCAGGGGTCCAGCAGGTAGACGTACTCGGCGGCGGTCAGGTTGAGGCCCAGCCCGCCGGCCTTGAGGCTGATGAGGAAGATCGGGCATTCCGTGTCGTTCTGGAACCGGTCGACCTTGGCGGCGCGGTTGCGGGTGCGGCCGTCGAGGTACTCGTAGACGAGCCCCTCCTGGTCGAGCCGCTCCTTGACGATCGACAGGAAGCTGGTGAACTGCGAGAAGACGAGGACCTTGTGCCCCTCCTCGACGATCTCGGCCAGCGAGGGCATGAGCAGGTCGAGCTTGGCGCTGGGGCTGGAGTTGAGGTCGGGGCTGATGAGGCCGGGGTGGCAGGCGGCCTGGCGGAGCCGCAGGAGCGCCTCCAGGACCTCGATCTTGGAGCGGTTCAGCTCGGCGGAGTCCTTCTTCAGGAGGGCGTCGCGGTAGTGGACCCGCAGCTCCTCGTAGGTCCGGCGCTGTTCCGACTCCATGTCGCAGTAGAGGGTCTGCTCGGTCTTGTCGGGGAGGTCCTTGACGACCTCGGACTTGGTCCGTCGGAGGATGAACGGCCGCAGGGCCTTGGCCAAAAGCGAGCGGTCCTCGCCCTCGGCGAGGGTGGACGACCCGGCGTAGCGCTTGAAGACGGTGTCGCTGCCGAGCATGCCGGGGTTGAGGAATTCCAGGAGCGACCAGAGCTCGCCGATGTGGTTCTCGATGGGCGTGCCGCTGATGGCCAGGCGGTGGCGGGAGCGGAGCAGCCGGGCGGCCTTGGCGGACTGGCTCTCGGCGTTCTTGATGGCCTGGGCCTCGTCGAGGATGACGTAGTCGAACTCGACCTCCACCAGCTCGGCGATGTCGGTCCGCATGGTGCCGTAGGTGGTGACGATCAGGTCGTACTCGTCGAACTTCTCGCGGAGCGGGTGGCGGCCGGGGCCGGTGTAGTCCAGGACGCGGAGCCGGGGGGTGAACTTCTCGGCCTCCTGGAGCCAGTTGAAGACGAGCGAGCGGGGGACGACGGCCAGGGTGGGGCCCTTGGCCTGGCGTCGGAACCGCCGGCGCTGCAGCAGCGCGAGCACCTGGATCGTCTTGCCGAGGCCCATGTCGTCGGCGAGGATGCCGCCGAAGCCGAACCGCTGGAGGTAGTCGAGCCAGCCCAGGCCCTCGCGCTGGTAGGCGCGGAGCTCGCCGTGGAACCCGGGGGGGGAGTCGAGCGGGACGACGCCGTCGAACTGGCGGAGGTTCTTGCGGACCTTGGCGAAGGCCTCGTCGATCTGGATCTCGGGCTGGTTCTCCAAAAGCGCGTCGAGGAGCCCGGCCTGGGAGGCGTTGAACCGCAGCGCGCCGTTCTCGCCGGCGGCGCCGAGGTCGGCGAGCAGGCCGTAGCGCTTCAGCCACTCCTCCGGGAGCATGCCCATCGAGCCGTCGCCCAGCTCGATCATGGCCTCGCCGCGGCGGGCGGCGGCGAGCAGCTCGGGGAGCGAGACGCTCTGGCCGCCGTAGTCGACGCCGCCGTCGAGGTCGAACCAGTCGATGCCGGTGGAGAGGGCCAGCTTGAACTCGCCGGCGGGGCGGATCAGCTTCCCCTCGGCCTCGATCCGCCAGCCCTCCTGGACCAGCTCCTTGGTGACGGCGTCCATCCGCTTGGCGGGGAGTTCCAGCGTGTTGGGGTCGAGCCGGGGGTCCTTGGCCTCGCGGAAGCCCAGCTCGAACAGCTTGACGTCGGCGGCCGACTCGGTGCGGGGGTCGCGGCGGATGACCAGGCCCAGCTCGGTCGAGACGGCCAGGGGGGTCGTCCGGCCGGCGGGGATCAGGGCGCCGTCGTAGTCGAACTCCAGCTCGGCGAGGAGCTTGTCGGCGGCCAGGCCCCAGTTCTGGCGGGGCGTGCGCAGGGTGAGGCTGGGGCGGGGCTTGACGGCGATCTCCTCCAGCGCCATCGTCTCGACCAGCTCGCCCGCCGGGACGCGGGCCTCGGCCAGGATCCGGCCGAGCATCAGGTCCTGCTGGGGCTCGACGAAGGTGATCTCCTTCTCGTAGCGGAGCCGGACGATCCAGGTCATGACCCCCAGGTCGTCGAACCGGGCGGCGCGGCCGACCCCCAGGACCAGGAGGCCGGGGACGAGGACCAAAGGCTCGGCCAGGTCCATGCGGTTGTCGCCGCGGCGGAGGACGCCGCGCCACGACCAGCGCTTGCCGCCGGCCTCGGCGCGGAGGTCCAGGGCGAACCGCCAGGGCTGGCCGTCGTCCCAGCGCATGGTGGGGGGCTCGTCCTCGCCGTCGGTGCGGCGGAGGCGGAGCCGGCCGCTGCGGGCGAGCCGCTCGACGAGCGAGGCCTGGTCCTTGCGGAGGATGAACCGGCGGGTGCCGCGGAGCTCGGCGGCCGGGTTGGCGCGGCGGGCGGGGGCGGCCGGGGCCGCGGCGGCGCCGTCCTCGCCCGGGGGGTGGCCGTGGCCGTTGAGGCCGGCGGTCAGGGTGGGGACGCCGTGGTGGGCCTCGTCCAAGAGGGCCAGGAGCAGGCGGTCCTCGGGGTCGTACTTGACGTGGGCCGCCTTGGGGGCGTACCACCAGGGCCGCAGCGGGCCCCACTCGCCGGTGGGCTTGCGCTGGCGGCGGGCCAGGTCGATGACCACCTGGTTCTGGGCCTGGGTGGCGGCGACGTCGAGGACGTAGACCAACAGCCGCTTGGCGTTGCGGTTGACGGCCTTGGCCCCGGCCGCGCCGGCGCCGGCGCGGCCGGCGGCGGCGTCCTCGCGGCGGGCCTTGTTCCGCGCCGCGCGGGCCTCGCGGGCGGAGGCCGGCGTCCAGGTCCCGGAAGGGCCCGAGGGGGGCGCGGGGCCGGCGGGGCCGGCCGAGCGGTCGCCGCCGGCCGCGCCGTTGCGGTCGCGGCCGCGGGCGGCGGCGCGGCGGTCCTTGGCGGCGTTGTTGCGGCCCCGGGCCGGGCGGTTGGGGACCTGGCCCGCCGGCGGCCGGGGCGCGCCGATGATCACGTCGCGGCCGTAGTCCGCGCCCAGCAGCTCGTCCAGGGGGTCGAGGGCCGGGGCCGGGGCGGGGCCCGACGCGGGGCGAGGCGCGTCGTCCCCCGGGGCGGCGCCCGGGGGCTGGGGCGGGGCCGAGCCCGGCGCGCGGCGGGGGGGCTCGGCCACCAGCCGCACGGCCATGTTCGGGGGCGACTGGAGGAACCCCCGCGAGTCGGCCAGCATCAGGGTGGCCCAGAGGTGCTTGCAGGGCTCCCCCTGGGGCCCGAAGTACGGGCACGAGCAGGTCGCCAGCAGCCGGGCCCCCCGGAGCCGCGCGCGGACCCGGTACTTGGTCGTCCCGCGCACGCGGGCGACGACCTCGTTGGGCTTCGCCGACATCAGGCTGACGCGGCCCTTCGTGAAGTACGACTGGCCTCGCGCGCGGACGGCGTCGCTGAAATTTCGCGCGACTTTCTGGGCGATCCCCATCATCGATTCCCACCCTGAACGCATCGGCCGGAGGGCCGGCCCGGCCCCGGGGTTCGCTCCCCCGCGGCGGGCCTCCCCGTCCTCGTCCCTTCCCGTCCGTCTCCCTCGCGTCGCGCCCCGCGGCCTCGGCCTTCGGCCGCCGCCCGGGCGCGCCCCGGCGTCCGTCGTCAGACGTCGAGGTTCTTGACCTCCAGCGCGTGCTTCTCGATGAAGTTCCGCCGGGGCTCGACGTCGTCGCCCATGAGGGTCGAGAACAGGTCGTTGGCCGCGGCGGCGTCGTCGAGCCGGACCTGCATGAGCGTCCGGCGCGAGGGGTCCATCGTGGTGTCCCAGAGCTGGTCGGCGTCCATCTCGCCGAGGCCCTTGAAGCGGGTGATCTTGTTCCCCTTCTCGCCCAGCTTGCGGATCGTCGGCGCCAGCGATCGGAGGTCCAGAAGCGGGTGCTCCTCGCCGTCGCGGTGGAGGACGAACCGGGGCGGCGGGTCGTCGCCGGTCACCTCCACGGCCATCAGCGAGTCGGCGCGCAGGCCGTACTCGTCGCGGAGCCGCGCCAGGTGCTTGTTGATCGTCTTGACCTCCAGGAACTCGTGGACCCGGTGCGTCGCCGTCGGCGAGGCCGTCGCGGCGGGCCCGGCCGCCCCGTCGGCCGCGGTCGCGCCGTCGGCCTCGGCCCGGGACGGGTGGGCGGCCTCGAAGTCCTCCTGGGTCCAGTAGGGGGCCTCGCGGCCGTGCTCGTCCTCGACGAGGTAGAGGGGCAGCAGCCCGGCGCGGGGGTCGGCCTTGGGGTCGGTGGCCGGGTTGGCGAACTTGAGGAACTCGCGGAGCGAGCGGTTGCGGCGGCCGAAGGCCCGCAGGCCGTGCTCGATCGCGCCCCCCAGCTCGACGAGGTGCTTGAGCCGCTCCCCCTCGATCGCGCCGGGGCGGGCGGCGGGGCCGGACTCGGCCTCGTCGGGCGAGACCGGGGCGTCGGCCGGGACCAGGACGGCGTCGGCCAGGCCGGCGGACATCAGGATCGCCTGCATCTGGTCCTCGGTCTGGACGTAGCGGCGGTCCTTCTTGCCGCCCGAGAGCATGTACAGCGGGGGCTGGGCGACGTACAGGTGCCCCTCGGCCACCAGCCGGGGCATCTGGCGGTAGAAGAACGTCATCAGGAGCGTGCGGATGTGCGAGCCGTCGACGTCGGCGTCGCTCATCAGGACGACCTTGCCGTAGCGCCGCTTGCCCGGGTCTTCTTCCTCGCCGATGCCGTTGCCGACGGCGGTGATGATGTTGCGGACCTCCTCGTTGCCCAGCACGCGGTCGAGCCGGGCGCGCTCGACGTTGAGGATCTTGCCCCGCAGCGGCAGGATGGCCTGGTACATCCGGTCGCGGCCCCCTTCGGCCGTGCCGCCGGCGGAGTCGCCCTCGACGAGGAACAGCTCGCTGGAGTCCTGGTCGTGGCTGGTGCAGTCCATCAGCTTGCCGGGGAGGCCGCCGCCGGAGAGCACCCCCTTGCGGTTGCGGACCAGCTCGCGGGCCTTCCGCGCCGCCTCGCGCGCCTCGGCGGCGAGCAGGGCCTTGGCGACGATCTTCTTGGCGGTCGCGGGGTTGTTCTCCAGGTACTCGGCCAGCTTCTCGTTCACCACCCGGGCGACGATCCCCTCGACCTCGCCGTTGCCCAGCTTGGTCTTGGTCTGGCCCTCGAACTGGGGGTCGGGGACGCGGACGCTGATGATCGCGGTGAGGCCCTCCTTGAAGTCCTCGCCGGTGATCGCCAGGTCCTTCCGGTTGGCCGGCGCGGCGCCCTTGGCGTACTGGTTGAGCGTCCGGGTCAGGGCGGCGCGGAAGCCGGTGAGGTGGGTGCCCCCCTCGACCGTGCTGATGTTGTTGCAGTAGGAGACGACCATCTCGCTGATCGAGTCGTTGTACTGCAGGGCGACGTCGACCTCGACGGCCCGCTCGTCGTCGCGGCCGGTCAGCAGGACCGGCGTGTGGAACGGCGTCTGCGCCCGGTTGAGGTAGGCGACGAACTCGGCCAGGCCCTCGGACGAGAAGAACTCGTCGCTCCGGGGCTCCTCGCCGCGCTCGTCGGCCAGGCGGATGCGGATCCCCTTGTTCAGGAACGACAGCTCGCGGAGCCGCTTCTCCAGGATGTCGTACGAGAACTCGATCGTGCTGAAGATGGAGGCGTCGGGGAGGAACCGGATGGTGGTGCCGGTGGTCTTGGCGGCCCCCTGGGCCTTCACCGGCCCGAGCGCCGCGCCCTGCTCGTACTGCTGGCGCCAGACCTGGCCGTCGCGGCGGACCTCGGCCTCCAGCCATTCCGAGAGGGCGTTGACCACCGTCACGCCGACGCCGTGGAGGCCGCCGGAGACCTTGTAGGTGTCGTGGTCGAACTTGCCGCCGGCGTGGACCTTGGTGAGCACGATCTCCAGGGTGCTCTTGCCCGAGTCGCCGTGCGCGTCGACGGGGATGCCGCGGCCGTCGTCGACGACCGAGGCCGAGCCGTCGGGGTGGATCGTCACCTGGATGTTCTTGCAGTGGCCGGCCATCGCCTCGTCGATCGAGTTGTCCACCACCTCGTAGACCAGGTGGTGGAGCCCGCGCGACGTGGTGTCGCCGATGTACATGCCGGGGCGCTTGCGGACCGCCTCGATCCCCTCGAGGACCCGGATGTTGGCGCCGGTGTAGGAGCCCTCGGGCCCCACGGCCACGGCCCCGTCGCCCACGATCCCGTTCGCGTCGACGCCTTCGTTCTTGCTCAAGTCCATCGCGGCGGTTCCTCGATTCGTCCTGTCCCTCGGTGGTCCTTCCTCAGCGCGTCCGTGCGGCGGTCCGTATCCGATCCGATGCGATGCCATGCGGCCGGCGTCCCGGCGCGGGGGGCGGGCGGGGCGGGGGCCCCCTCGGGCGGCCGGCGATCCGGGCGGGGGCGGCCCCCGCCTCGGCTCACGGGCCCACCGGGCCGATCCGGAACCGCAGGTCGTCGATCCGGGCGTCCGGGCAGGCCTCGCGGAGGGCCCGCAGCAGCTCCCCCTTGCGGTACGCGGACAGCTCCTCGAGCAGGGCCGGGTGGTCGACGGTGACGGTCAGGGTCCCCCGGCGGACGTCCCCCAGGCGGGTCCGGCCCCGGTGCGGCTCGCCCACCGCGGCGTCCCAGGCGGACTGCAGCTCGACCATCGCGTGGAGCCGGCCGTAGCCGCGCAGGGCGAACAGCTCGCCGAGCACGTCGGACAGGGGCCGGGGGCCGCGCTGGTCGGGGTTGGGCATGCGGGTCTGGCGTCCTGGCTGGCCGGGTCGATCGGTCGGCCGGTGGGGCCGGGGCCTCAGCGCTCGCGCGTCAGGGGCATCACGACGTAGGTGTAATCGTCCGGGGTCTTGAACACGGCGGCGTTCTTGGCGTCGATCAGCTCGGCGGTGATCTCGGCGTCGTCGTCCAGGGTCTTCAGGGCGTCGAGCAGGTAGCGGGGGTCGAACGTGATGTCGACGGGCTTGCCCTGGTAGTCCAGCGGCAGGTCCACCTGGGCGCTGCCGACGTCGGCCGCCTGGCTCGACAGCACCAGGGCCCCGGGCCCGAACTGGAAGTCGACCCCCCGGCTCTCGTCGCTGGTGACGATCGAGGCCTGCTCGACGGCCAGCCGGAGCGGGCCCACCGTCATCGGCACCCGGGTCTCGACGCTCGTGGGGAAGACGTCCTGATAGCGCGGGAACCGGCCCTCGACGAGTCGGCTGTAGATCACGGCCCCCTCGGTCCGCACCAGCACGGCCGCCCCGGACTGGATCGTCAGGTGGACGAGCAGGTCGTCGTCGACGAGGTTCCGCTCGATCAGCTTCAGGGCCTTGACCGGGATCACCGGCGTCCCCGAGGGCGCGGGCGGGTCGTTCTCGGACTGGGCCTCGGCGGACATCTTCGCCAGCCGGCGGCCGTCGGTCCCGATCATCGACACGCCGTCGGGCCTCAGCTCGACGAGCACGCCCCCCAGGGCGTACCGGGCGCTCTCCAGGTCGGTGGCGAACACGGTCCGGCGGATCAGCTTCTTGAGGTTGCCCGACAGGATCACATGATACCGATCGGCGGCGAAATCGGGAACCTCGGGATAGAGGCTCGGGTCCTCCAGCGGCAGCTTGAAGCTGGAACGGGCCCCCTTGACCAGCAGGTGCTCCTCGGTCGTCTCCAGGAGCAGGTCCTGGTCGCCGCTGGTCCGCAGGATCGGGCCGATCTTGGCCGTCGGCAGGATCGCCGAGCCGGCCGCCTCGACCTTGACCCCCAGGACCCGGTGGCGGATCCCCACCTCCAGGTCGGTCCCCATCAGGACCGAGCCCTCCTCGTCGTCGACCGTGAGCTTGACGTTCTGCAGGATCGGCTTGGGACTCCGCGTGGGCACGACGCCGCTGACCATGTTGAACGCGGTGAGCAGTCCTTCGCGATTGCACAATGCCCTCATGCGCGTGCCTCGTTCTGGGACGTTGCGTTGCTCGGCCCCGGTCGCATTCCGCCGGGCCGAAAGGGATGAAGGGGGAGGGCCGGAGCCGCCTCGCCACGTCGCGGATCGACGGCGGGCGGGGAAGGGGGGGACGCATCGAGCCGCCCGCGTCCGCTCATCTCCGATAGGTTCGTCGCCGCTCCATCATACCACGATCGAGGGCCCGGCGCACCCCCCGGACCCCGCGATTCGCCTCCGGACGGGGAGGAGCGAGGGGCCGCAGGCTCGGGGCCCCCTCGGCCTCGTCCCGGGCGGGCCTCGCGTCGGGGCCGACGGACGGCGTCTTTCCTCGCACGGCGGGGCCCCGGTCGGTCGAGGGCCCGTCCCGGCGTCTCCCCGTATTCCCTGTGAGAGAAATCTCTACCGCCGTATTAATCATAGTGCGGCGGCGGGGCTGTGGATAACTTCCCGAGCGTCCGACGAACTCCAGAATACCAAAAGACTTACCGGGAGGCAACGGCATCCCCGCGCCGTTCACATCCCGGTTCACGGGATTGTGGACGGCCCGCGCGCAGCCGTCGACGACCGTGCAGGGCGCGAGCGGAGCCGTGATCGGGCCGTGCACGGCCGGCCGATCGGCGCGCGGTCGATCCGCGAGTTATCCACAGGTCGTCCACCGATCGAAGCCGCCGCGGGGGGCGTGCGGGCGTGAGGGTCCGGCGGGGCGGGCGATCCGAGCCCGAGTCTGCCGATCCGTCGGCCTGCGCTTCCTTGCGTCCTCTTTTTCGGTCGGCGAGACCTTCGCGGTTGAGAACAATGGCGAGACTTTCCCGCAAGCCCCGCCGGCTTCGGAATCCGGGAGCTTCCGCGAGGGCCCGGCCCAACCCGCATCCTCCCGCCCTCCACGTCAGGCCCTACAGGACCAGCTTCCATTCGTCGCGCGCGAAGTAGCGGCACATGCCCGAGAACTCGGCCTCGGGGGCGATCATGGAGCGGACCCGGGCCTCGACGTCGCGCAGCAGGTCGCCCGAGAGCCTTCCCGAATCGAGGACGAGTCGATAGGTCTCCAGGTACGCGTACTGGACGTGCCGAAGCCGGAGCAGCTCGACCCGGTTCAGCCCGAGGCAGCTCTCGGCCGCTTCGAACGCCCGGCGGCTGGCGACGCGTCTCGGGTGGCGCGCCGCGATCGCCACCTGGCGCTGGATCGGGTCGACGACCCATTTGAAGAGCGGCTCGGGATCGTCGAGATAGGGGTCGACGAGCCCGGCCTTCTCGCGGGCGGCCGCTCGGAGGAATTCGGCCCGGGGATGCCCCTCGGCGTCGTTCAGCGGATCCGGGGCGAGCCTCGCGGCGATCGCCCGACGCTCGTCCTTCGTCAGCGCGGCGGCCCCCCCGGGGATGGGAGGGTGGCTCATGGGGGCGCCGTGGACCGGGAACCGGTCGGCCTTGTAGACCTGGTTGCAGATCTGGCAGGCGAAGACGTAGTTGTCATAACAGTAGGCGAGCCACCAGTACGAGCTCTTGGGTCGGAAGTGCTCCACGTCGCCGTGGGCGACGACCGAGGTCGCGGCCTCGCAGTAGGCGCACTTGCCGAAGGAATCGGCCTTGAGCTGGTCCTTGGCGACCTTCCACGAGTCCTTGAAGCGGACGTCGCCCTTCAGGTGGCCGTCCAGCAGCGCCAGCATCTTGGCCTCGCGGTGCCGGCCCCGGAAGCCGGCATGGACGGAGCGGGCCGAGCGATCGCGCGCGAGTCGGATCAAGGGAGTCCCCCCTGGCGGCCCCGGATCATGAGCCGCCGCGGCGGGGCTTGGGCCTGGCCTTGGCGGCTTTCGGCCTCCCGCCGGCGGGCGCGGCCGGATCCCCGGCCGGGGGGGCTTCGGCCTGCAGGGCCGCGAGGATCTCCTCCATGAGCTCGCGTTGCCGGGGGCCCTGGGGGGTCGCGGCGTTCCAGTCGGGCAGCGCGAGGATCTCGCGCTCGAGTTCGGGGAGCCGGGCTCGCTCCGCCCGCGTGAGGCGGCCCGACGGCTTGTCGTTCAGCTCCCGGAACTCCGACCGCATCCGCTCGACCGGTCGCGAGTCGACGGTTTCCAGGCCGAAGAGGGGGCTCACCAGGAGCTGATGGAGCATCAGCTTGCGCGGCTCGCCCTCGAAGGGGTGGAGCGTCGGCGGGGCGTGGTCGCCGTCGCGTTTCAGGACGAACAGCTCTCCGGGGCCCGCCTGGTGCACGGTCAGGGCCGAATGGGTGGTGGCCAGGATCTGGAAGTTCGGCAGCTTGGCCGACAGGAAATCGACGAGCTGGCGCTTCCAGACCGGATGGAGGTGGAGGTCCATCTCGTCGATCAGGAGCAGGCCGCGGGCGGACAGGGGGTTCTTGTAGTCCTCGAAGATGCGGGTGATCCGGTCGAGGAGGTCGCCGCACCAGGCGGCCGCGTTCTGGTAGCCGTCGCTGAGCAGCTCGAACGGCAGCAGGCCGTCGGGGGTCCGGAACAGCAGCTTCCGGGCCGATTTGTCGATCCGCTCGAAGGCGACGCCCGGCAGCAGGTCGTCGAGGGTCGAGCGGACGACTTGCAGCCCCTCCTCGCCCCGCTCGTAGTCGAGGGCCATCGCCCAGTATTCGAGCGGGGTGAGCGTCGCGTCGTTCGAGAACATCGTCGCCACCGACCGCGATCGGGGGTGGCTGAAGACCTCCGACGCCGCGCGGCGGGGATCGCCGAGCCGTCGCGAGACCCCGTAGCCGACGACCGGGTAGTTCCGCGCCGAGTGGGCCAGCGCGCGGTCCAGGCGTTCGAGCGACTCCCGGTTGCCTTCGAAGATCCGGCGGATGTGGTCGCCCCGCGTCAGGTTCAGCTCGACGTGGCGCGTCTCGCCGTCGGCGGTGACCAGCTCGGCGGCCATGCGGCAGCGGTCGGCCTTCAGGCTGATCCAGGAGTCCGGGTCGCCGATCAGCTCGGGGAGCGCCTCGCTGCCGGCCAGCAGGAGGGCGATCGACCGCAGGACCGTGCTCTTGCCGCAGCCGTTCTGCCCGAGCAGCAAGGTCCACTTGCGGACGGGGGCGTCGGCCCCCCGGAACGAAAGGTCGAGCGCCTCGATCGCCCGCACGTTCTCGAGGACGAGTCGCTTCAGGAACATCGCCCGAGCCCTCGCAGTGGTCCCGTTGATCGGCCGGCCGGCCGGCCGGCCGGCGCGGCCGCGCCGCACGATCGTCACTCTAGCATCGGCCGTCGCGGAGGGCGAGCGGCGGGTCGGCTCGCGGGCGATAGGGCCACAGCGCGGGGACTTCCGGCAGCGCGCGGACCTCGTCGACGAACGACGCGGCGAGGATCGCAGGCGCGTAGCCGCCGGCGCGGATGCGCCTCAGGGCCGAGGCGTGGATCATCACCTCCTCGGCCGGCCTCCCCTCGGTCACGATCGTCCGATGCCGGCCGAGGCCGACGCCCAGGCGACCGCGCCCCGTCGTCGGGTCCCGGACGTACTTGGGGACGTACTCGAAGGGCCGCCAGGCCGGGGTCAGCGACTCGTGCATCGGCTCCGCCCAGGGGGCCTCGGGCGCGGGGTGGCGGCTCCGGACGGCGAGGAGGCGGGACGGGTCGATGAGCAGGCCCTTCGCTGCGGCCTCGGCGACCATCCAGTCGAAGGGCTCGCGCCAGAGGCCCCCCTCGCGCTCGGGGTAGCCGCCGCCGACGTCGGAATGCACGCCGGGGAACCAGGCCTGCAGGAGGTCCTGGCCCTCGGCCCGGCGGAATTCGTTCTGGCGGAAGAACCAGCGCCGCTCGTCGAGCGCCAGGGCGTGGCGGACCGCCCCGACGCTCGGGTTGCTGCGGGTGTAGGGGTACGAGCGGGGATTGTAGACCCAGCCGACCGACGCGACGGTGTCCCAGCAGCCCAGGAAGTGGACCGGGAAGCGGCGGTCGTCCTTCGCCGCCCCGGGCACGGCGCGGGCGAACGTGTTGCGGAACTGGTTGCTCAGCTTCCAGTAGTTGGAGCCGCCCGCGTCGTCGCGCCGGTCCGCATCGCGCGAGGCGGAGAAGAGGCGCATCAGGTAGGGGGTGAGGTTGTGCTGGCCGCGAGGGAGCAGCCCCAGCGCGTGCAGCAGGGCCGCCAGGACGCGGACGGCGTACGCGCCCCGGCTGAACCCGAAGAGGAAGACCCGGTCGCCGGGCTCCCAGGCGTCCATCAGGTAGGCGTACGCCCCTTCGACCTTGCGCGACAGCCCGGCCCCGAAGGCCAGGCCCGCCGCCTCGGAGAGCCGCCTCGCGATCCTCGTCGTCGTCCCGGGCTCCGGCAGCGTCCCCACGCCGGGGTCGTAGTAGAGCCGCTGCCGCCCCTGGTCCCGGTCGAGCGCCTGGACGAGCCGGACGATGCTGGTGTTCTCGGGGCCGAACTCATTGTTCGTGCCGTCGCAGAGGACCACCAGGTTCCGGCCCATCGAGGATCCTCCCGCGGCGCGCCGAGATCGCGTTCAGGACTTCACCAGCTCCTGGAAGCGGCCGTTGGCGTCGTCCCAGGCGGCGGTGCGGCGCGGCTCGTAGACGGTGACGGGGAACGAGCGGGCGACGATGGCGCGGAGGTCCTGGAGCGAG
The DNA here is from genome assembly GCF_011064595.1 of Paludisphaera soli. Taxonomy (GTDB): domain Bacteria; phylum Planctomycetota; class Planctomycetia; order Isosphaerales; family Isosphaeraceae; genus Paludisphaera; species Paludisphaera soli. The sequence goes on from NZ_JAALJI010000005.1 coordinate 205,172, forward strand.
CCGATCCGGTTGCGGCCGTACGCCTGCATCAGGATGTTGCCGATGGCCGTGGCCTCGACCGGCCCGGCGTGGACCGGCCGGCCGCAGGCGTCGGCGGCGAACTGGCAGAGGAGCGTGTTCTTGGAGCCGCCGCCGACGATGTGGATCGTCTTGATCTTCGTCCCGCAGATCGCCTCCAGCCGCTCGATCGTCCAGCGGTACTTCAGCGCCAGGCTCTCCAGGCAGGTGCGGATCAGCGCGCCTTCGGAGTCCGGCGCGGGCTGGCCGGTCTTCTCGCAGTAGGCGACGATCCGCGCGGGCATGTCGCCGTGCGAGAGGAACGACGGGTCGTCGGGGTCGATCAGGGGCCCGAACGGCGACGACGACATCGCCATCGCCATGAGCTGCTCGTAGCTCATGTCGTTGCCCGCCCGCGCCCAGGTCCGGCGCGACTCCTGCACGAGCCAGAGGCCCATGATGTTCTTCAGCAGCCGCGTGGTCCCGAGGACGCCCCCCTCGTTCGTGAAGTTGTAGCGATAGGTCTGCTCGTTGATGACCGGCCGGGGGACCTCGACGCCCAGGAGCGACCAGGTGCCGGAGCTGAGGTAGCACCAGTCCGGCGGCGAGTCGGTGCCGACGGTCGGGCTGGCGGTCGGCACGGCGACGACGGCGCTGGCGGTGTCGTGCGTCGGCGGCGCGATGACGGTGACGGGCTTCGCCAGGCCGACCTCCTCGGCCACCGAGGACCGCAGCATCCCCAGCTCGTCGCCGGGCTCGATGAGGTTCGGCAGGATCGACCGGGGGAGCCCCAGCGCCGTGCAGATCTCGTCCGACCACTGGCCGGTGCGGGGGTCGAGGAGCTGGGTGGTGGACGAGTCGGTCCGCTCGGCGGCGCGGACGCCGGTGAGCAGCCAGCCGAGGACGTCGGGCACCATCAACATCGTCTCGGCCGCTTCGAGCAGCGGGGAGTTCGCGGCCTTGAGCGCCAAAAGTTGGTAGACGGTGTTGAACGGCAGGAACTGGAGGCCGGTGATCTCGTAGATCCGCTCCTTGGCGATCTTGGAGAAGGCCAGGTCGAGCATGCCGTCGGTGCGCGGGTCGCGGTAGTGGACCGGGTTTCCCAGCAGGGTGTCGCCGCGGCCGATGAGCCCGAAGTCGACGCCCCAGGTGTCGACGCCGATGGCGTCGAGCGAGGCCTTCGACGCGGCCGTCTTGCGGATCGCGTCCTTCATCTCGTCGAACAGGCGCGGGAGGTCCCAGTAGAGGGTGTCGAGCATCCGCACCGGGCCGTTGGGGAACCGGTGGATCTCCTCCAGCCCCAGCCGGTCGCCGTCGAACCGCCCGAGCATCCCGCGCCCGCTCTCCGCGCCCAGGTCCAGCGCCAGGTAATCCGTCGTCTTCGCCATCGTCTTGCCGTCTCCGCGCACGGATGAACCCGGGCCGCCTCGCGATCCGAACCCGCCCTCGACCCATCGACACGGCCGCCGACGCGCTCCCGCGCGTCCCGACCCGGGCGTCTCGCGACGCCTCGCACGCCCAAGATCATAAGCCATCGGGCGCGGGCCCCTCAAGCGGGGTACGTCTCTCGATCGGGCGTCGTCGCCCGCTTGCGGGGCGATCGGGCCGGGGTTAGGCTGCCCGAGAGAGGTTGCGATCAGCGAGCGGCAGCCGTCGGACCGCCCGCAAGCAGGCGACGCCGAAATCCGCCGTCAGCGGGCCGAGGTGCACATGGCCGATGCTCTCGTCATGTCGTCCGCCATGGCCGTCCTCGTCGCCGTCGCGCGGTGGCGCCGTCCCGTCCATCCGGCCACGGCCGTCTTCCTCGCCCTGCTGACCGGCGTCTTGCTGTGGGCGAACCTTCGACCGTCCGGATGGCAAGAGGTGATGGGCGGCGTTAGACCTCCCGCGGAGTTGGATCCTTTCACGAAAGCGATGTTCTGGCGGGGTTGGCCCCTCTCTCCCTGCATGTTTTGCCTGTCCCACGGCATGAAATTCCATCCGACCGGATTCGAAGGATGGACTCTGGTCCTCGACGCGCCCGTGTTCGTGAGCGTGCTCCTGCTTGCAAGGTTCGTCTGCGAGCGGGGCCTCCGCCGGCGAAGTGGACGCACCGAAGCTCCGGATGCTTCCCGCCAGGGCGAAGGGCCGGATGCGGCGGCCGAGGGATGCCGTTCGCCGGGATGGGGGTGCACCCGATCGGGACGCTTGTGAGCGGGGTACGGCGGGTCGGCGGCGTCGGATTCGGCGAGGCGCTTGATGTGCCGGAGGACGCGGTCGTGGATCCGGTGGATGATCGGGTCGGACCAGAGCCGCCAGTAGGCGGCCGGCCAGAGGCCGTGGCGGTACAGGGTGCTCCCCTTCAGGAACGTCCCGCCCCCCGGGCGCGGGGTCAGCTCGAACTGGCCGCGTTCGGAGACCAGGAACCCGTCCAGGTGCGGCGGGTGGGCCTCGAAGAGCGGGCTCCACTCCCGCATCGGCGGCGGGTTGCTCGTCACGGCGAACCGCAGGAGGCGGGGCTCGTCCCAGGCGAGGATCGGCTCGACGAACGTGCCGGTGGAGAACTCGCAGCGGCGGATCGCGCCGACGCCGGACCCTTCGATCCGGGCCCGGATCGGGTAGGCCAGGCCCGTGCGGAAGACCCAGTCGTCCGGCGGGTCGAGGTCGGAGAAGCTGACGACGCGCCGCCAGACGGCCTCGGGGGGCGCGTCGACCCCGATGGATGTCTCGCAGGTGAACGCCCAGGGCTCGGGAGCGGCGAGGTGCTCGGCCCCCACCATCGTCGGCATGAGGGCGCACAGCAGGATCGCGAGCTTCCCCTGCTCGGCCGGCCGGCGCGGGCCATACTCGGCGATGAAGTAGCCCACCAGGGCCCCCAGCGAGACGATCGGCAGGGCCAGCGGCACCAGCATGAGGATGCAGATGATCCCCTCGAACGCCAGGGCCAGCATCAGGGCGACCGCCGCCAGGGCGCAGGCCCAGCCGATCTGCAGCGCGCGGCCCGGGGTCGACCCGCGGCCCCAGCCGTCGATGACGACCGCGAACATCGGCAGCACGAACGGCAGTCCCAGGAAGAGGCTCAGGCCGTAGTCGCGCAGGACGTGCGTGCCCAGGTAGGCCGCCGACCCGCCGACCGCCAGCGGCGCCACGATCGCCGCGACCGTGCGGGGGGCGCCGTCGCCGATCCCCGCCCGCTCGGGCCGGGCGCGCTTCGGGCCGAGGGGGCCGTCGAGGTCGGCGTCGTACAGCCCGCCCGGCATGGCCCGGTCCCGGCTCGGGATCTGGCTGAGCACGAGGAAGAAGACGATGTTCAGCGGCGTGGGGGCGAAGGTGAAAGCCGCCAGCCAGGGCGGCCAGGCGGCGTCGCGCAGGCGGCGGACCGTCATCACGAGCGCCACCGTCAGGAACGGGGCCGTCAGGGCGAGCATCGTCGCGTAGAAGACCCGGTCGCCGCCCTCCCCCTCCCCCTCGCCCGAGAGCAGCCGGAGGAGGTCGCCCGGGAACCCGGACGCCGCCAGGAACCGGGGCGGCCTGCCGAACCACCAACGCTCGACGAACTGGTCGAGGCTCAGCTTGAGCAGGGCGAGCAGGCACCCGACCGCCAGGTAGCTCCCCGGCGCGGTCCTCCCCCCGATGATCGGGAACATGCGGCGCGGACCGGACGCGTCCATCCCGGGCCCTCCCCCCTTGGTCGACCCCGAGGATCGCCGATGCGTCCTCCGCGCACAAGGGCCGACCGGGATCGAAGCCGACCCCCCGCCCGCAAAGCCGAGCGGCCGGGGCCCAGCCTTTTGCGTCGGCCGCCGGCCGTGGCTATGCTGCGCCTCATTTTCGCACAGGCATCGGGGGGAGCTTCCGTGGAAATCGAGCGTGCAGCGAAGGTGCCGGCCGTGGCCTGGGGGGTGACGTTCGCCGGGATGGCGGTGAACCTCTGCCTGGGCATCCTCTACGCCTGGAGCATCTGGAAGGCGAACCTCGTGGGGGACGCGGCCCACCCGCCGGGCTCGCCGATGACCGGCCTGGACGCGGGCTGGACGTACCTGACCGACGCGCAGGCGACCTCGGCCTATGCGGCCTGCGGGATGATCTTCGCCCTGACGATGATCCCCGGCGGGCGGATCCAGGACCGCTACGGGCCGAGGTTCGGCGCGACGCTGGGGGGCCTGTTCCTGGCGGCGGGGTGCATCGTGGCGGGGCTGATGAAGTCGTACCTGGGGCTTTTGCTGGGCTTCGGCGTGCTGGGGGGGGTCGGCATGGGCTTCGGCTACGCGGCGACCACCCCGGCCGCGGTGAAGTGGTTCGGCCCGCACCGGCGGGGGCTGGTGGTGGGCCTGGTGGTCGGCGGCTACGGCGCGGCGGCGATCTACATCGCGCCGTTGGCGAAGTCGCTGATCGCGGCGTACGGGCTCTCGGGGAGCTTCATCGGCCTGGGGCTCCTGTTCGCGCTGGTGGTCGTGGTCGCCTCGCGGTTCCTGGTCTTCCCGCCGGCCGATTACGTCCCGCCGGGGGTCGCGGCGACGGACGCGTCGACGGCCCGGCTGACGACCGTGGACTGGACGGCCTCGCAGATGCTGCGGACCTGGCAGTTCTACGGGCTGGTCTTCCTGTTCATCGGCTCGGCGCAGTCGGGGCTCCTGGTGATCGCCAACGCCGCGCCCCTGCTGAACGCCACGGCCAAGTCGATCGCCTTCTTCGCCGGCAACGCCTGGCTCCTGGCCTCGTACGGCGGCCTGGTGAACGCCACGGGGAGGGTGGGGACGGGGGTCTACTCGGACCGGATCGGCCGGTCGAACGCGTACGTGGTGAACGGGGTGGTGTCGGCGGCCTGCCTGTTCCTGATGCCCTGGATCATCGCCTCGGGGAGCGTGCCGCTCTTGTTCCTGGCGGTGGGCGTGGCCTACTGGCAGTACGGCGGGGCGCTGGCGCTCATGCCGGCGTTCACGGCCGACTTCTTCGGCCCGAAGAACATGGGCTTCAACTACGGCTTCGTCTTCCTCGGCTGGGGCGTGGCGTTCTTCGTCCCCCAGGCGGCCGGCTTCCTGAAAGACGCCACCGGCAGCCTCGACGCCGCGTTCTTCCTGTCCGGCGGCCTCCTCGTCGCCGCCGTGGTCCTCAGCCTCTTCCTCCGCCGGCCCACGCTCCGCCAGGCCGGCGGCGCGGGGTGAGCGTTCGCTCGCGTGTCGCCCGATCCGGCCCGATCTCGACTCCTGGGTGGCCGACGAGGGGCGGACGCGGGCCCGGTGTTGGAACGGGACCGCGGCCGCCTCCGTCGGCCGACTTCGCATCCGCCGGCCGCCGCCCGGCCCGCATCGGGGCGGGACGGCGCCGCGCGATACACCAAGGAGCGACAACATGAGATCCTCTTCCCATGTTGATCCACGACGTCGTCGGATCGGCCTGCACTTGAATCTGAACCTCAACGGCCTGGAGGACCGGACGCTGTTGTCGGTCGGCGGGGGGACGCGGTTCGCCGTGTTCCAGGGCCGGCTGGCGGCGCAGTCGAGCGACGCCTTCTCGATCCAGGTGGATCGCTACGGCTTCCGCCCGGGGCGTGGCGGCCAGGTGCTCCTGCGGATCGACGCCCGGGCGACCGACGGGACGCTCGATCCCGGGGTCGTCGACCTGGATTCGGACGGCCCTCGCGGCGTCCGGGTCGTCTCCGAGCGGGACGACGCGGGGGCCGGGGGCGGCAAGGACGGCGTGACGGTGGCGGCGGTCGGGCCCGGCGCCCTGACGATCCGCCCCACGGCCGAGGACGGGACCACGGGGGGCTACGCGGTCGGCGTCTCGCTGGCCGGCGACGTCAACGGCGACTTCCGCGTCGACCGTTCCGACCTGATGGCCATCCGCAGCTCGATCGGCCGCTTCCCCACCGAGCCGCCGTCGTCGCCCGACCCGGTGGACGTCGACGGCGACGGCGCGGTCACCCTCCGCGACTGGCAGCTCGCCTACCGCAACCTCGGGGCCTCGACGTCCATCCGGCCCCAGGAGCTGACCGCCCGCGTCGACCCGTCCGACGACCCCGACGGCGATAGGGTCGTCGACGAGGACGTGGAGGAGACCGCGCTGGTCGGCAAGGCGGCCCCCGGCTCGACCGTCCGGCTCGACGTCGGCGGCGACGGGACCTTCGAACGGACGACGACCGCGGGCGCCGACGGCTCCTTCCGGTTCGACGTGCCGCTGGCCCCGGGCGTCAACCCGTTCACCATCCGCGCCCAGGGCCGCGACGGCCAGGTCGTCGAGACGAAGCTCGCGGTGACCCGCGGCGAGCCGGCCGAGTCGGTGACCCGGTCGTACGACTTCGCCCAGGGCGCCCAGGGCTGGGACGCCGACTTCGCCGACCTGCCGACCGACGCCAACGACAGCTACGAGCTGGAGTCCGGGATCCGCGACCTGCCCGACGAACTGGGTGTCGACGGGACCGGCTACAAGCTCCAGAGCCACAACCGATCCGACGACGTGTTCATGTTCCTGACCCGCAAGCTGACCGCGGCCGACGGGGTCGTGGCGGGGCAGGAATACCAGGTGAAGTTCACCATCAAGTTCGCCTCGAACGCGCCGAGCGGCGCCTTCGGCATCGGCGGCGCGCCGGGCGAGGCGGTGGCCCTCAAGGCGGGGGCGTCGACCGTCGCGCCGGCGACCGTCGTGCAGGACGGCTACGACCGGCTGAACGTGGACAAGGGGAACAACTCCGAGGGCGGGACGGCCGCCTCGGTCGTCGGCAACATCGCCAACGGCCTGGAGTTGCAGGACGGGCAGACGAGCGTCCCGTACGTCTCGCTGACCCGCGAGCACACCCACACGGCCACCGTGAAGGCCGACGCCCAGGGGAACCTGTGGCTGCTCGTCGGCACCGATTCCGGCTTCGAGGGCCTGACCGCGATCTACTTCCAGAGCATCGCCGTGACCCTCACGCCGGTCTCCGCCTGACGCCTGGCACGTCGCGATCCGATCCGCCCATATCCCACCGCGGAGGGAGGCGTCCTGGAAGGCTGGGAGAGGGGCGCGAGGCCGGAAGCCGTCGCGCAAACCAACCCTCGACCGACCGACCCGGCCGCCTCCCCCCGCGTGGGACCGGCCAGGACTTTCTTCCCCCTGGCGGGTAATGTGCCGCGAAGCGGCGGCTGAGGGGGACGACGAGCACGAAAACCATCGGAGAAACGGGCGGGCAAGCTGCCGCGAATCGTCCTTCTCCCCTCGTGGGGGAAGGTGGCCGCAGGCCGGATGAGGGGGGACGGGCGAGAAAGCCGTCGGCCCCTCGTCCGGTCCGCCTTGATGATCCCCCTCATCCGGCCCTTCGGGCCACCTTCCCCCACCAGGGGGGAAGGGAAGACAGTTCACTCCCCCGCGCGGAGGACGCGCACGGCTTGGATCGGCGGGTCGGCGCCTTCGAAGGCCAGGCGGAAGTCGGCCCCGCCGTTCTGGGCCCCGTCGAGGCGGGCGTCGGGGAGGTCGAAGCGGGCGGTCTTCCACGTCCGGGAGCCGGTCAAGGCGGCGCGGGCGGCGGCGGGCTTGTAGGCGCCGTTGTGGTCGGCCGCGCGGTCTGTCGAGTCGTAATGCACGCCGAACGAGCCGGGGGCGACGTCGTAATAGTCGACCTCGACGGCCGCGCGCATCGGGGCCTCGCGCTTGAACCCGTCGTCGGCCCGGAAGTACAGGTAGCGGGCGCCCACGCCCTGCGTCGGCGTCCGCGAGGGCTTGCCGGCGGTCGTCGAGGGGGCCGATCGGCCGTCGGCGACGTCGATCCGCCGGAGCCCCTCCTCCCGGTCGTCCGGGCCCAGGACGATGGAGACCGTCGGGGCGTCGGTGTACGCGGTCCTCGGCCTCGGCGGGACGACGCCGGACTTGAACATGTCGACGTATTTGCGTGTCAGGTCGATGTACTTCCGGCCGTACTCGCGGGCCTCGGCGATCGTCGTCCCCTCGTGGAACTCGTTCCAGGTCTCGAGGATCACGATCCGGGGCTTGCGGTTCAGGGCCTTGATCCAGGCCCGCTCGTAGAACGCGCCGTCCTCGCGGTCGACGACCAGGGGCTCGCGGCCCGGGACGGCCGAGTGGTCGTAGCCGGGGCCGATCTCGGCGACGCCGAGGAAGTTGGGTTGGATCGCGCCCCCCCAGGCGTAGACGTCGTCGGCCCGCACGTTCCAGGAGATCTCGCGGACGACGTAGGGGACGAGGCCGCCGAACCGCTTCGCGAAGTCGGCCTTGAGGCGGCCGAGGCACGACTGGTCGTGGGCCTTCGCGAAGCTCGCAGAGTAGAGCTGGACGATCGGCCGGCCGTCGAGGAGCGCCCAGTGCCGCGGGGGGATCATCGAGAAGAAGTCGCGGACGGTGGCCGAGAACCAGGCGCGGCCGAGCTCGGTCGTCAGGTCGGCGTGATAGCCCCGGCCGTTGGCCTGGAGGGTCGACGTGTCGTAGAAGAGGCCGACGGCCGGCGGCGTCAGCCCCTCGGCCTTCAGCTCGTCGAGCGCCTTCACGAGCGGGGGGAGGCCCTCGAAGCTCCAGGAAAAGGGCGAGCCCGGCGCGTGGTCGGCGGGGGAGCCCCAGAAGACCGGCAGGACGACGTCGATCCCGGCGGCGATCATGTCCTTGAGCTGGCTTTTGTGCCAGGAGACGCTCCGGTACGAGAAGTCGTCGAGGGTCGGCGGGTGGGTGGTGAGCGCGTCGGAGCCGTCGCCGTCGAGGACGTGGGCCTTCGACGGGGCGTCGTACCAGTAGAAGTACTGGGTCGCCACGACCTTGTCGCCGGCGTCGAACCGGCGGGCGGCGGCGAAGTCGCCGGGCTTGAGGTCGACGTGCGGGCCGATCGCCGGGGGGATCTCCGTCTCCCGGCCGGGCTCCTGGGCGGCGATCGAAGCGAGCGCGGTCAGCGCGAGGCCCGCGACGGCCGTCGCGAGGTGCGCGAGGGGGCGGGGCGGAGTCGAGTGCGTCATCGGAGAGGGCTCCCCGTCGGCCGCGACGGCGGGGCCGACGATCCTGGCGTGGAGGGCGGGGTGGGGCGGGCGGCCGGGCCGCGAAGGCCCGACCCAGGTGCGATTATCGGCCCGCCCGGGCCCGGGAGCAAGGGGCCCGCCCCGCGTCGGGGTGGGTCAGTCCTTCCAGTCCCAGCCGCCGACCTGGTCGACCAGGTCGTGGCGGGTCATGTCGAAGTGGAGGGGGGTGACGGTGACGTAGCGTTCGGCGAGGCCGGTGACGTCGGTCTCGGGGCCCGAGACCTCCAGGGGCGGGGTGTAGGTCATCCAGTAGTAGGTGCGCCCGCGCGGGTCCTGGCGGCGTTCGAAGCCCTCGCCGTGGCGTCCCAGGTCCATCGGCACGACCTTGACGCCCTTGGGCTCGCCCCGGGACCGCGAGGGGAGGTTCACGTTGAACAGCGAGCCGTTGGCCGGCTTGTTGGCCAGGATCTTCTCGATCACCTTGCGCGCCTGCCGGGCGGCGTGGGGGAAGTCGAAGTGCTCGGACAGCTCCAGCGAGACGGCGATGCTGGTGATCTTGAAGAAGGCGCCCTCGATGGCCGCGGCCACGGTGCCGGAGTAGAGGACGTTGATCCCGGCGTTGGCGCCGCTGTTGATGCCCGAGACGATCAGGTCGGGCGGGCGCGACATCAGCTCGCAGATGGCGAGCTTGACGCTGTCGGCCGGCGAGCCCTCGATCGACCAGCCCAGGGGGGTGCCGTCGTCGTCGTCGACCTGCTTGGCCACCAGCGGGTTGAGGATCGTGATCGTGTGGGCCACGCCGCTCTGCTCGAGGGCGGGGGCCGCGACGGTGACGTCGCCCAGCTTCATCAGCTCCTTGCGCAAGGCCCGGAGCCCCGGCGCGAAGACGCCGTCGTCGTTCGTCAGAAGAATATGCATCGTCGGGACTTCGATCCTGTTCAGAGGAGGGGGGCGCGCCTCGAAAGCCCGGGACTCCGCCCCCCGGCGATCGTAACGGCCCCTCGCGCCCGCCGTCAACCGACCGGCCCCCCGGCGGCCGGGTCGGGACGCCTGCGGGCTGCGCGCCCGGATCGTTTGCCGATTCGTCCGGACGAACCGGCCTCGCGGGCGATTTTCAGGGCCCGCAACCGTTTGGCCCCGAAAATGCTCTTGCGGTCGATTTGAAAGATGACGCTAGCGACGGGGGGTGGGCATGAGTCGACAAGCGGACGAGGGCGATCGCCTGGTGGCGACGGGGGTGGCGGGCCTGGACGACGTCCTGGGGGGCGGCTTCACGGCCGACAGGGTCTATCTCATCGAGGGGAACCCGGGCGCGGGGAAGACGACCCTGGCGCTGCAATACCTGATGGAGGGGGCGAAGCTCGGGGAGCCCGGGCTGTATGTGACCCTGTCGGAGACGAAGGTGGAGCTCGCGGCCGTGGCCCGCTCGCACGGCTGGTCCCTGGAGGGGATCATCCTGCTGGAGCTGGCGGCCTCGGAGGCCGATCTGGAGCCGGACAACCAGTACTCGATGTTCCAGCCGTCGGAGGTGGAGCTGGCCGAGACGACCCGGGTGATCCTGGCGGAGGTGGACCGGTCGAAGCCGAAGCGGGTGGTGATCGACTCGCTCTCGGAGATGCGGCTGCTCGCCCAGAGCCCGCTCCGGTACCGCCGCCAGATCCTGGCGCTCAAGCAGTTCTTCATCGGCCGGTCGTGCACGGTGTTCCTGCTGGACGACAAGTCGTCCGAGGTGGAGGACCTGAGGCTTCAGAGCATCGCCCACGGGGTCCTCAGCCTGGAGCAGCTCTCTCCCGAGTACGGGGCCGAGCGTCGGCGGGTCCGCGTCACGAAACTTCGGGGCCGGAAGTACCGCGGCGGCTACCACGACTTCGTGATCGAGCCCGGGGGGCTCGCCGTCTTCCCCCGGCTGGTCGCGAACGAGCACGACGAGGGGGGCGAGCGAGGGCTGCTGCAGTCCGGCAACGCCGAGGTCGACCTCATGATGGGCGGGGGCCTCCAGTACGGCACCAGCGCGGTCCTGCTCGGCCCGGCGGGGAGCGGAAAGTCGACCTTCGCCCTCCAGTACGCGCGGGCGGCGACGGCGCGCGGGGAGCGGGCCGCCGTCTTCTCCTTCGACGAGCGGCTGCAGACGATCCTGGAGCGCACCGAAGGGCTGGGGATGGACATCGGCGAGGAGGTCGCCTCGGGCCGCATCCGAATCCAGCAGGTCGACACGGCCGAGCTCTCGCCGGGCGAGTTCGCGCATCGGGTCCGGGAGTCGGTCGCCGACCGCGACGGCGTCGCGGGCGCGCGGATCGTGGTGATCGACAGCCTCAACGGCTACCTGAACGCCATGCCCGAGGAGCGCTTCCTGATCTCCCAGCTCCACGAGCTGCTCACCTACCTGGGCCACCGGGGCGTCGTGACCTTCCTGGTGGTGGCCCAGCACGGCCTGTTCGGGACCATGAACTCGCCCGTCGACACGACCTACCTGGCCGACACCGTGGTCCTGTTCCGGTATTTCGAGGCCCGGGGCGAGGTGCGGCAGGCGATCTCGGTCGTCAAGAAGCGGAGCGGCCGGCACGAGCGGACCATCCGCGAGCTGACGCTCGACACCGGCGACGGCCTGGTCGTCGGCCCCCCCCTGCGCGACTTCCAGGGCGTGCTGACGGGGACGCCGTTCTTCTTCGGCCCGGACGGGGGCCCGCAGGATGGCTGAGGAATCGACGAGCCCGTGCGAGGCCCGGGTCGAGGCCGAGGAGCGGGTCCTGCTCCTGGCCCCCACCCGGCGGGACGCCGCGGCGGCCGCCGGCGTCTTCCGGGCCGCGGGGCTCCCGCTCACGGTCTGCGAGGACCTGGACGGGCTCTGCGGCGAGATCGGCCGCGGCGCCGCCGTGGCCGTCGTCCCCGCCGAGGCCGTGCTGCAGGACCACGAAGGGCGGCTGGCCGCGATCCTGAAGGACCAGCCCCCCTGGTCCGACCTGCCGCTGATCGTCCTGACCAGCCCGAACCAGACCCCGGCGGCGGCCCTGGCGCTGGAGCAGGTCGGCCACATGACGCTGGTGAACCGGCCGATCGAGGTCCGGTCGCTGGTGAGCACCGTCCGGGCCGCCCTGCGCGACCGCCGCCGCCAGTACGCGCGGCGGGCCGACTTCGTGGAGCGCGAACGCCAGGCCCAGGCCCTCCGCGAGAACGACCGCCACAAGGACGAGTTCCTGGCGATGCTGGCGCACGAGCTGCGCAACCCGCTGGCCGCGGTGAACAACGCGGTGGCCGTGATGAAGCGGTCCGGCGACCCCGCGAGCCGCGACTGGGCCGGCGCGGTCGTGGAGCGACAGGTGAGGCAGCTCGTCCGGCTGATCGACGACCTCCTGGACGTGGCCCGGATCAACGGCGGCAAGGTCCGCCTCAAGCCCGAACGGGTGGACGCCTCGGCGATCCTGGACCAGGCGGTCGAGACGATCCGGCCGCTGATCGACGAACGTCGGCAGATCTTGAGCGTGGCCGTGGAGCGGGGCCGGCTGCCGCTGGAGGTCGACGCGACGAGGATCGGCCAGGTCGTCCTCAACCTGCTCGCCAACGCCTCCAAGTACGGCGAGCCCGGCGGCCGGATCTGGCTCGCCGCCCGCCGCGAGGAGGGCCGGGCCGTGATCCGGGTCCGCGACGACGGCCACGGCATCCCGCCGGAGAAGCTCCCGGAGATGTTCCAGCTCTTCGCCCAGGGGGACCGCTCGCTCGCCCGATCGGAGGGGGGCCTGGGCATCGGCCTGACCCTGGTGAAGCGGCTCGCGGAGATGCACGGCGGCGACGTCGAGGCCCACAGCGACGGCCCCGGCACGGGGAGCGAGTTCGTCGTCCGGCTCCCCCTGGCCGCCGAGGCCGACGGCCGCCCCGAGGCCGACGCCGCGGCCGACCGCGCCCTCCCCCCCCGGCCCGCCCGCGTCCTGGTCGTCGACGACAACCCCGACAGCGCCTCGGGCATGGTGCAGATCCTGGAGCTGCTGGGCCACCAGGTCGCCTCGGCGCACGACGGCCCGGCCGCCGTCGCCTCCGCCCGCTCGTTCCGCCCCGACGTCGTCCTGCTGGACATCGGCCTGCCGGGGATGGACGGCTATCAGGTCGCCTCCGCCCTCCGCCGCGACGAGGCCCTGCGGGGCGTCGTCCTCATCGCCGTGACCGGATACGGCCAGGAGCAGGACCGGCGGCGCTCCCGCGCCGCCGGGTTCGACCACCACCTGGTCAAGCCGGTGGACTTCGATTCCCTCGCCCCCCTCATCGGCCGCCCGCACTAGCCCCGGGCGGGCCCCCGGCATCGTTCTCGCCCCTCCGTCCCTTCGGACGCCTCGGCCTCGTCATCGGGGCGGGCCGAGGCCCTTCGACTCGACGGCGACAGGAGGGGACGATGCTCCCTCCGACCGTGGGACGCGTGCCGGCCAACGCGGACCATGTCGACGAGGCGATCCGGCACAAAACGCGGGAGGACGTGCGGCGGTCGGCCGCCGCCTGGTGGAGCTCGACGACGAGTGGGACGTCGAGCGGACGCCGGAGGCGAACGCGGCGACCCTCGCCCTGGTGGGCGTCGGGCTGGGGGCGTTCGTGGACCGTCGCTTCCTGATCCTGCCCGCGGCCGCCGCCTTCCCCCCTCCTGGACGTCGCGCGCGGCGACGCCCCGGCGAGGGCGGACGGCGCGAAGCGCCGGAACCCCGGCCGGTCGTTCCTTGACTTGGACGTGCGCGACGCCCGAACATCGAGTCGTCGAGGGTCCCTCGACGAACCGAAGGAGGCTGTGCGATGCCGTGGGAATACGTCTCGTACGTCGTCGAGCCGCTGGAGTCTCCCCCCGTCTCGGAACTGCTCGCGGCCTTCCGCGGGGTCTACGTCGACGGGAGCGTCCTGTTCCGGGCCTTCCGGGCGGTCGACGATCGGGAATTCGATCGCGCGCGCCGGCTCGATTTCCGGAGCCTGGACCAGACCTTCCGGACCATCCTGACCCGGCCGTCGGTGGTCGCGGCGCTCCCGGAGCTGGAGATCCCCGACCCGCTCGAACCGCCGCCGGAGTTCCGCCAGATGTCGGCCTTCGGGATGGAAGGCGAGCTGACCGCCCTGCTGCTGGCCGGCGGGGCGAGCCGGCGGTTCGCCGGCACGATCGACGAGGCCCGGGGGCTGACCCGCCGCTTCATGGAGTCGCTGCTGGGCGACCACCTGGGCCAGCCCGACTGGTCGGCCGGCTGCTCCTCCACCCCCTGGACCCCCTGGTTCCGCGACGTGGCCTGGGACTTCACCTTCCTGCTGCTGGACCAGGAGGCGCGCCGGCTCTTCCTGCTCTGCATGACCGACACCGATTGACCGAAGGATCGACGTACGTGGACGCGATGGATCTCGACGCTCTCGCCGCCGCCCTGGAAAACGCCTTCCGCCGCCTCGCCCCTGGGGGGGACGCCGGCCACGACGTGCACCACGCCCGCCGGGTGCGCGACAACGCCTTTCGGATCGCCGATCGCGAGGGGGGCGACCGCGCGGTCCTCCTGGCGGCGGCCTACCTGCACGATCTGGTCAGCCCCCCCAAGGACTCGCCCGACCGGGCGCGGGCCTCGGCGCTCTCGGCGGAGGCGGCCGCGCCGGTGCTCCGCGAGCTGGGCTTCGACGAGGACCGCGCCGCGGCCGTCCGCCACGCCATCCACGCCCACAGCTTCTCCGCCGGGGTCGAGACGAGGACGCTGGAGGCGAAGATCCTCCAGGACGCCGACCGCCTGGAGGCGCTGGGGGCGATCGGCGTGGCGCGGACGTTCTACACCGCCGGGCTGATGAACTCGTCGATGTTCCACGCCGACGACCCGTTCGCCGCCTCCCGCCCGCTCGACGACCGCCGGTTCGCCCTCGACCACTTCGCCGTCAAGCTGCTGAAGCTCCCCGCGACGATGAAGACCGAGGCCGGCCGCGCGCTGGCCGAAGACCGCCTGGGCGTCATGCGCGCCTTCCTCGAAGCCGTCGCCGCCGAACTGGGCGCGAGGCCCGCCTGGTGAGGCCGGGACGGCGGCCCCGTGGCGAAGTCGCCGCGCCTGTGCGACGATCGGGCCTTCGCCGCCCGGTCGTCGGGCCTCGTTCCGGGTGTTTGCAGGAGGCGTGATCCCCTTGGCCTGGCGATTCTGGGATTCGGTGCCGAACAAGCGGGCCGCGCTGGCCCGGGCGCTCGACGCGACGGGCGCGACCCGCGCGATCGAGGCCGTCCGCGAGGCCGGCGGCCGATCGGCGGTCGTCCTGACGTACCATCGGATCGCCGAGCCCGGCGCGTCGAACCCGTACTACGACCCGGTCGTCTCGGCCACGCCCGAAGGCTTCCGCGCGCAGATGGAGATGGTCCGCCGCCGCTTTCGCGTGGTCGGCCCGGAAGACCTACTCGCGGGCGACGACGGCGACCGCCGGCCCCTCGCGGTCGTCACGTTCGACGACGGCTACCGCGACAACCACGACGCCGCGCTGCCGATCCTGCAAGAGCTGGGCGTGCCGGCGACGTTCTTCATCCCGACCGGCTTCCTGGAGCGGCCGAGGCTCCCCTGGTGGGACCACGTCGCCTACGTCGTGAAGCGGACGACCCGCGCGCGGTTCGCCGTCGAGCGCGCGCCCGGCGATCCGTCGCCGATCGCCGTCGAGCCGGGGGCCGACCGCGAGCCGGCCCTGACGACGCTCATCCGCGCGGTGCTCGACGGCCAGGTCCCGGACCAGGCCTGGTTCCTGGGACGGCTCGAGGAGGCGGCGGAGGTCGAGGTCGATTCGCCGTCGCTGGGACGCGAGCTGTTCGTCTCGTGGGAGCACCTGGCGAGGATCGCCGACCGGGGCTGCGCGATCGGCTCGCACGCGCACTCGCACGTCGCGCTCGGGACGCTCGACGACCGCGGCCTGCGGCGCGAGCTGGCGCTCTCGCGGACGATCCTGGAGGCCGCCCTGAAACGTCCGGTGCGGACGATCGCCTATCCCTACGGCTGGCCGGGGGCGGTGGACGACCGCGCCTACCGCCTGGCCGCCGCCGCCGGCTACCGCGCCGGCTTCACCACGATCGAGGGGATCGCCCGCCCCGGCGCCCCGGGCTTCGACCCGCTGGCGATCCCCCGCCTGACCGTCGGCGGCGGCGACGCCCCGGCCCTCCTCCGCGCCCGCGCCGCACTCTGGGGCGCGGCGGGGCGCTCGTGGCTGTAGCCGACGACCGGCCGCCTGCCTCGTCAGGCCAGCGTCAGCAGCACGATCTCCGGGCGGCAGTAGAAGCGGACGGGAGGGCCGCTGGTGCCGACCCCTCGGCCGACGAAGACGGGGTACGACGGGCCCTGGGCGAGCCCGCCGGCGTACTTGCGGCCGAACTGGGAGGGGATCACCAGCGCGCCCAGGCCGGGCACGACCACCTGGCCGCCGTGGGTGTGGCCGCTGAGCATCAGGCTGATGCGGGGATCGCGCTGGTATTCGGCGACGTCGGGATTGTGCGACATCAGGACGACGGCGTCGCCTTCGTGGGCGTCCTCGAGCGCCTGGGAGACGCGTTGTTCGTCGGTCCAGAGGTCCCCCACGCCGGCGATCCGCAGGCGGTCGCCCCGGCGGTGCAGCCAGACGCCCCGATTGTCGATCAGCTCCAGGCCGGCGCGGTCCACCCGGGCCCGGGATTCGGAGCCGCTCTCCCAGTTGTCGTGGTTGCCCAGCACGGCGAACCGGCCCAGGGGGGCCCGCAGCCGGGCCATCTCGGCGCAGACCGGGGCGATGTACTCCGGGCTCTTGGAGACGTAGTCGCCTCCCAGCAGGACCAGGTCCGGCCGCAGGGCGTTGGTGCGGTCGACGACGTGGCGGATGTAGTCGAGGCCGACGTAGGGCCCGTGGTGCAGGTCGCTCAGGAACGCGACCGTGAGCCCCCGGAACGACCCCGGCAGCCTGGAAACGGGGATCGTCCGCCGCGTGAGCCGGCACCACCGGGCCTCCAGCAGCGGGTACGAGGCCCCGGCCAGCGAGGCCGCCACCGCGCCCATCGCGGCCCGCTTCCAGAACTTGCGCCGGCTCGTCCGCTCGACCGCCTTCGGCTCGTCGCCCATGCCTTCGCGCCCTCGCCCATGCGTGGAAGGATCCGTCAGACTGGCCGTCTCCCATTGTTCGCAAAGGCCCCGCGACGGCAAGGGGAGTTCCCGGAACGCCACGGCGCGCCTTGAAGGCGGCGGGCCGCCGGCCTTACAATTCAGTTCGGCGGCGGGGAGGTCTCGACGCGAGACGCCCGTCGGGCGGACCCGATCCAGCGAGCGGCGGCGATCCGATCCCGGGATCGCGACGGAGGTGCGCCTTGGGCCTGAGCACGACGACGACCACGACCCCGACCCCGCAAACCGAAGCGACGGCCGAGCCGGGCCCGGATGCGGGCCTGGCGGCGCGTCGAGACGCCCTGATCGCCGCGATCCGGGGCTACGGCCGGGTGGCGGTCGCCTACTCCGGCGGCGTCGACAGCGCCGTCGTCGCCAGGGCCGCCTACGAGGCCCTGGGCGACGCGGCCGTCGCGGTGACGGCCGTCTCCGAGAGCCTGGCCTCCGGCGAGCTGGAGGAGGCCGAGGCCCTGGCGCGCAAGATCGGCATCCGCCATCGGGCGATCCGCACCGAGGAGTTCGCCGACCCCAACTACCTCCGCAACAACCCCGACCGCTGCTACTTCTGCAAGAGCGAGCTGTACGGCCGGCTCGCCGGCCTGATGGACCAGCTGGAAGTCGACGCCATCGCCTCGGGCGCCAACCTGGACGACCAGGGCGACCATCGGCCCGGCATGCGGGCCGCCGGCGAGAAGGGCGTGAGGCACCCGCTGCAGGAATGCGGCCTGGGCAAGGCCGACGTCCGCGCCCTGGCCCGCGCCTGGGGACTGCCGGTCTGGGACAAGCCCGCCGCCCCCTGCCTCTCCAGCCGGATCGCCTACGGCGAGGAGGTCACGCCCGAGCGGGTCCGGATGGTCGACCAGGCCGAGTCCTGGCTCCGCGGCCGGGGGCTCCGGCTGCTCCGCGTCCGCTACCACAAGGGGGACATGGCCCGCATCGAGGTCCCGGCCGAGGAGTTCCCGAAGCTCACGGCCGACCCCGTGCGGTCCGAGCTGGCGGCCGCCTTCCGCGGCCTCGGCTTCAAGTTCGTGACGCTCGACCTGGAAGGCTTCCGCTCGGGGAGCCTGAACGACCTGATCCCTCCCGAGCAGTTGCTGAGTCGGAAGCCCGGCGTCGCGGCCCGCTGAGCCGCCTCGCCGCACCCTTTCGTCGGTTCGTTCGTACGGTTGAGGCGGATTCTCATTTTCTCTCGGGAAGCCGGGCGGCACGGGATCGTCTCAGGTCCCCCGCCCGCTCCTCTCGGTTCTTCAATTTGGCGGTTATCCGCCGCGTCGGGCCGACCGGGCCCGGCGGGGGGGCGATGATGGCTCGGGTGAAATGCCGATGCGGCGAGACGCTGGACGTGGATCGGAACGGCCCGGAGCGGGTCGTCTGCCCGCGCTGCCAGGCGCGGATCCGCGTGCGGAGGCCGGACGGCGCGGCGGCCGACGGGCTGATCCGGTTCCACTGCCCGTGCGGGCGCCGGCTGAAGGTCCGGGCCGAGAACCGGCCGGAAGCCGGCCGCTGCCCGGACTGCGGCGAGGTCGTGCCGGTGCCCTCGCCGGCGGCGCGCCCCTCGAACGTCGGAGTGGGCGTGGCGTCGCTCCCCAAGACCTCCAACCCCGGGGTCTCCAAGGCCGCCTTCCAGGACGACGAGGCCCGCACCGAGGAGATGAACCCCGCCGACGTCGCCCGCCTCCAGCGCTGGGCGGCGCGGCACGGCGTCCTCCCGGGCGACGAGCCGTCGGCCCACGTCCCGCCCCCCGGGCTGGCCGACACCCCCTACTCGCCCCCCCCGGCCCTGCGGGTCGAGGCGGGCCTGCGCATCTGCCCCAAGTGCAAGCGCCCCCTCCACATGAGCGCCACCTCCTGCCGCGCCTGCGGGGCCTCCACCCCCAAGCGCTGAAGCCGGACGGCCCTCCCCGGCCCCCGAGGCCGGGCCGTGGACCCTCCCGCTCTTTTTTACGAAAGGCTTCGTAGATTTCTACGAAGTGTTTCGTAAGAATGGTCGCGGCGTGCAGGGAAAGGGCCGTGGGAGCGGGGAGGGGGCGTGACGATGGGCGAGGCGAAGGATCCGATCCCGAGCCCGACGGACGCCGAGCTGGCGATCCTGCGGGTCCTCTGGCGGCGCGGGCCGAGCACCGTGCGCGAGGTGCACGAGGCGCTGAGCACCCGCCGGCCGACGGGCTACACGACGGCCCTGAAGCTCATGCAGATCATGGCCGAGAAGGGGCTGGTGCTCCGCGACGAGGCTCGGCGGACCCACGTCTACCACCCCCGCATCTCCGCCGAGGCGGTCGAGCGCGGGCTCGTCCGCGACCTGCTCGACCGCGTCTTCGACGGCGCCGCCGACCGCCTGGTCCTGCGAGCCCTGGGCGCCGGCCGGGTGACCCGCGACGAGGCCGCGAAGATCCGCGCCCTCCTCGACGAGATCGAGGGGGGCGACGCATCATGATCGACTACGACTCCGTCGCCGCCAGCCCGATCGTCTTCCGCCTGGCCTGCGGCCTGGCCCACTCGCTCTGGCTGGGCCTGCTCGTCGCCGCCGCCCTCGGCCTGACGCGGCCACTCCTGCGGGGCCGCCCCTCGGCGCGCCACGCCGCCGGCTGGCTGGCCCTGATCCTGGTGGCGGCGACCGTCCCGCTCACGGCCTGGCTCGCCCCCTCGACGACGGCTTCGCCCGCCCCGACGTCCGCTCCGCCCCCGCCCCCACCGCTCCCCGCGACCCTCGCTCCCCGCGCCGACGACCTCGCCCCGCTTCCGGCGCCGTCCGTCGTCGCGGCCTCCCCGTCGCGCGACTCCGGCGCGACGACCCCGTCCGTCGCGGCTCCGGCGCCCGCCATCCCCGACGATCCGCGGCCGGCCTACGCGGCGTTCGACCCCTGGGAACCCGTCCGGCCGTCGGCCCCCTGGATCGCGGGGGGCTGGCTCGTCGGCGCGATGGTCCTGGCCGCCTGGCGGGCGGGGGGCTGGCTCCGCCTCCGCAAGCTCCGACGCGAGTCGAGGCCTGCGCCGGAAGTCCTGCAAGCGGCGCTCGACCGGATCGCGGAGCGGATGGGGGTCCGTCGCGCGGTGGAGTTGCTGGAGTCGGCGCGGTTGCGGGCCCCGGCGGTCGTCGGCTGGCTCCGTCCCGCCGTGCTGGCGCCGGTCGGGCTGCTCTCGGGGATGCCGCTCGACCAGGTGGAGCTGATCCTGGCGCACGAGCTGGCGCACGTCCGGCGCGGGGACTTCCTGGCGAACCTTATCCAGACCGCCATCGAGACGCTCCTGTTCTACCACCCGGCCGTCTGGTGGATCTCGCGGACGATCCGGGCCGAGCGCGAGGCCTGCTGCGACGACCTCGTCGTGACGACGACCGGCGATCGGCTCGAATACGCGCGGGCCCTGGCTCGGCTGGCGGAGCTGTGCGTCGATCCGGGCGAGGGCCGCATCTCCCCGTTCCCGATGGCGGCCGACGGCGGCGACCTGCTGGCCCGCGTGCGTCGGATCGTCCGCCCCGAGCCGCGCCGGTCGCTCCCCCGGACGGCCGGCGCGTTCGTCGCCCTCGTCGCGACGGCCTACCTGGTCGGCGTACTCGGCTCGGCCCTCGTGCCGACCCCGCAAGGCGCCCCGCCGATCCCGACCGGCCCGCCACCGGACCCCGGGGCGGCGCTGCTGGCGCCGGCGCCGCCGGATCTCTTCTCCACCCCCAGGGCCGACGCGACGCCGGCACCGACGCGCGACTCCGATCCGGCCACCGTCCCCGAGCCCGACGGCGTCGACCGCCCGAGGGTCGTCGCGGTGAGCCCGGCCGACGGGGCGAAGGACGTCGCGCCCGACGCCGAGATCCGCGTCCGGTTCGACCGCCCCATGATCCCGACCTCGGCGATGCTCGCCTGGAACTCCGACGTCCCCGGCCGGGCGGGCTACCGGCCGCGAGGGCCGCTGCGGTACGACCCGGCGACCTTCGAGTTCGCGCTGCCGGTCCACCTGACGCCCGGCTGCGACCACGGCCTGAAGCTCAACCCCGCGTCCTGGCCCGATCTCGACGTCGATCGGGGTTTCCGATCGGCCGACGGCGCGACGGCCGCCCCCTTCCTGTGGTCCTTCACGACGGCCGCGTCCGAGCCGGCCCCGACACCGGTCGAGGGGACGCCGCCTCGGGCGGTCGCCGCGAGCCCGGCATCGGGCTCCGAGGTCTCCGTGCTGACGCCCGTGGCGATCACCTTCGACCGGCCGATGGACCCGACGTCGTACGGCCTGGCCGTCCCCCCTCGGCCTCAGGGGGGCCTCCAGGCCCCGTGGCTGCAAGGCGAGCCGATCTACGACCCGACGACGCGGCGGTTCGCCCTGCTCCTGGTGTTCCCGCCGGGCTGGCGCGGCGAGCTGCGTCTCGAGGGCTTCCGCTCGGCCGAAGGGGTCGCCGCAGCCTCGATCCCGCTGGACTATCGCCAGGTCGATGAACAAAACTCGACGGCCCCCGCGCTGCGCGTCGGCGACCCGTCGCCCCGGCTCCGCGAGGTCGTCGAGCGCGCCCGCGAGGCGTCCCGCCGGGTGCGGAGCGTCTCCGTGCGAACCCGCACGACCTCCAGGCCCCTCGGCGCCCGGCCGAGCTGGAGCCGGACCTACCAGGCCGACGGCGCCAGCTTCCGCAAGCAGGGCGGCCGGTTCGCGGGGGAGATCGACGGCCTCATCCGGGCCGGCGACGACGGGACGACATGCTGGGCCCTGCTGCCGGACCAAGCCGTCGCCGTCCCCTCGGGCGCGATCGAGACGAAGGACGTCGCCGTCATCGACCCGTTCGACGCTTGGGGCGAATCGACCGTCGAGGAGCTGATCCGCGACCGCAGGTTCCAGGACGACGGCGAGGTCGACCTGGACGGCCGCCGCTGCCGCGTGGTCTCCACCTGGGGCGTCATCGGGATGGCCGGCGTCGGCGCCTTCATTATAATCGGCGTCGACGGCGCTCGCTGGTTCCTCGACGCCGAGACCTATCTGCCGGTCCGGGTGGATTCCCCCGGCGCCCGCGCGACCGAGTTCTTCTACGAGTCGATCGACGAGCCGATCCCCGACGAGGCCTTCCGCCCCCCCGCCGGCGTCCCCCGGGCCGCCGATCCCGGGCCGATCCCCGAGGGCTTCGCCCGCCGGTTCCTCAAGGTCCGCGACGGCTCCGACGGCCGACTCATCTACGACGGCCGACGCATCCACGACGGCCTACTCTCCGTCGACTGGGGCCTGGACGGGCCGAACGGCCGCTCCAGCATCCGGGCGAAACCGGACCGTCGCGGGTTGCCGAAGGTCGGTATGATGAGATGACGACGCGTCCCGGATCCGAGCCGAAGGCCGAGCCTGCCGGAAACGGCATCCGGAGCGTCGCCGATGCGGAGCACCGGGTCGATCCGCTGGCCCATTCTCCGGGGCCCAACCATGCGACTGAACCGGTTTATCAATCGAATTCTGATACCCTATGGATTGGTCACCGTCTGCGCGGTGGCCCTCCTGACCTGGCTGATGGGGGAGATAGGCCGTGCGAGGGAGGAAGCCCGATCCTCCCAATGCGTCGGCAACCTGAAGCAGCTCGGCCTCGCCTTGCTCAACTATGAGTCGGCTTACGGGTGCCTCCCGCCCCCCTACGTCGTCGACGCCCGCGGCAAGCCGCTGTATAGCTGGCGCGTCGTCCTTTGGGCCTATCTGGAACGGGAGAGGTGGAACGATCGCCAGCTCACGGAGAAATTCCGGTTCGGCGAACCCTGGGACAGTCCGAGAAATCGCAGCCTCCACTCCATGCGGCCGCCGAACTTCTTCTGCCCCAGCCATCCCGACAGGGCCGAACGAGGATTGACGAGCTTCGTCGCCGTCGTCGGGCCGCGGACCCTCTTCCCGGGCGGCGGCCAGGTGAGACGGCTGGCCGAGGTCCGCGATGATCCCGATGCGACCCTGATGCTCGTCGAGTCCCAGGACTCGGGAATCCACTGGATGGAGCCGCGGGACCTGGACTGGGACCTGATGAGCTTTCGCGTCAACGATCGATCCCGGCCCGGCATTTCGAGCGGGCACGGAATCGGGTCCTACCCGGGGCCTCACGTCCTCACGGCGGACTATGGCGTCGCGACCTTGTCGGACACGATGTCCCCGGATTCCATCAAGGCCTTGCTGATGATCGACGATGGCGAGAGGGTCGAGCTCGAGTTCGGCCCTCGCCGAAACTAGATTCCTAACACGAAGCGGCTCGGCCCCATGGACTTCATCAGCACGTTCGACATGTTCAAGATCGGCCTCGGGCCGTCCAGTTCGCACACGATGGGGCCGTGGGCGGCGGCGCGGCGGTTCCTGGCGGGCCTGCGCGAGGCGGGGGAGCTGGATCGCGTCGCGCGGGTGCGGGTCGACCTGTTCGGCTCGCTGGCGAAGACGGGGAAGGGGCACGGGACCGACCTGGCCGTGATCCTGGGGCTCGGCGACTTCGACCCGGTGACGTGCGACCCGGGGATCGTCCATCCGGCCGTGGCCGAGGTCCGGGCCTCGCGGACCTTGCCGCTGGCGGGCGGGCGGCGGATCCCGTTCGACGAGCGCGAGGACCTGATCTTCCACCGCGGCGAATCCCTGCCGTTCCACCCCAACGCGCTGCGGTTCACGGCGACGCTCGACGACGGGGCGGCCCGCGCCGAGACGTATTACTCGATCGGCGGCGGCTTCGTCGTCCGCGAGGGGGAGGCGGCCGGCACGCCCGGCGACGGCCCGGCGATCCCGTTCCCGATCGAGACGGCGGCCGACCTGCTGCGGGCCTGCCGGGAGAACGGGCTGACGATCCCGGAGGTGGTCCTGCGCAACGAGCGGGCCGTGCGCGACGACGAGGCCATCCGCGAGGGCCTGGCGAGCATCTGGCGGGCGATGTGGGAGTCGGCGTTCCGGGGCGCGCACGCCGAGGGGATCCTGCCGGGGGGCTTGCAGGTCGTCCGCCGCGCCCCGAGGTTGAGCCGTTCGCTGCTGGGGGCGGAGGCCGAGGAAGCCTCGCGCGACGCCGACGCCTGGGTCGCGGCGATCCGGCGGTCGGCGCCGGGGTTCGACGCGACGCTCAAGTGGGTCGCCTGCTTCGCCCTGGCGGTGAACGAGGAGAACGCGGCGTTCGGCCGGGTGGTCACCGCGCCCACCAACGGCGCGGCCGGGGTGATCCCGGCGGTCCTGCTGCACCGGATCGCGGCCCACGAGGGGGGCGAGGCGGCCGTGGGGCCCTTCCTGCTCACCGCCGGCGTGGTGGGCGCGATGTTCAAGCGGCGGGCGACGATCTCGGCGGCGCAGGGGGGCTGCCAGGCCGAGATCGGCGTCTCCAGCGCGATGGCCGCCGCCGGCCTGGCGCAGACCCTGGGCGGCACGCCCGAGCAGGCGCTCATGGCCGCCGAGATCGCCATGGAGCATCACCTGGGCCTGACCTGCGACCCGGTCGCCGGCCTGGTCCAGGTCCCCTGCATCGAGCGCAACACGATGGGCGCGATCAAGGCCATCACCGCCGCCCAGCTCGCCCTCGAAGGCGACCCGGCGCGGGCCAAGGTGAGCCTCGACGCCGTGATCCGGTCGATGTGGGAGACCGCCCTCGACATGAACTCCAAGTACAAGGAGACGTCCGAGGGGGGCCTCGCCGTCCAGATCCCCGTCAACGTCGTCGAGTGCTGACGGGGATCTGGACGGCGACGAGGCGGTCAATCCAGCTGGCGGAGGCGTTCGACGACCTCCTTCTTGTGCTCGTCCTTGACGGCGGGCTCCTGTTCGAGGAGGTCGGCGGCCTTCTTGGCGGCCTCGGCGCGGGGGACGCCTTCGAGCTTGCCCAGGCGTTCCTCCAGCGTGGCGAGGACGTTGTCCAGGGTCTCGGCCTCCTTGAGCATCGCGCCCTTCACGGCGGCCTCCTTGCGGGAGGACTTGCCGGCCTGGTCGACGTCGGGCGCCTCGCCCTTGGGCTTCGCCGTCTTGGCCGATTTGAGCGTCCGGCGGTTCTCCGGGAGGTTCTTGTAGCGGACGACGAACTCCTGGACGAGCGTCTCCGGCGTGTGCTGGAGCGACTTGTCGAACTCCGGAGTCTCGCCGCAGCCCTGGAGGGCGGCGGTCGCCAGGAGGGTGAAGAACGACGAGAACGCGGCGATCGCCAGGGTGGCCCGCCGCGAGGAGAGGGGTCGTGGGGTCATCGGGGTCGTCTCGGGGGGGGCGGGGACGCCCCGGCTCGACGTCGGGCCGGGGCGAGCCGCCTGATCTGTCCATGGATCCGCCGTCGTCAATACTCGTCGGCCGAGATGACCTCGCCGCCGTTGCGGGTGCCGAGCGCCCACCAGGTCGGCAGGGAGACCGAGTTCTTGATGAACCGGACCGAGCCGTCCATGAAGGCGACGTTGGCGCCGCCGGGGTGGTTGCTGCTGGGGTTCGCGCCGGTGTCCCCCTCGAAGCAGCGGAGCGTGTTCGAGTAGTAGACGTGGATCGTGGGCGCGTTGGGGGGGAAGAGATGGGAGTACAGGTGCCCTTCCCAGCCGTCGGTGAAGGCCCAGGTGGAGCCCTTGTACATCGTCCAGTCGGACCAGTTCTGGGCGGGGCCGGCGAGGCCGTCGCGGACCACGGCCCAGATGTCGACGTCGATCTGCTCGATCAGGGCGGAGTCGGTGTAGTTGAACCGCCGGCGGGGGTCGCGGTGGTTGCCCGTGCCGTCGTTCATGAGGAACTCGCTGGCGGCGGCGGTGTTCGACGTGCCGTCGGTGATGCTGGCCATCGAGACGTTGACGTTCGTGTTCGTGGCCCGGCCGGCCGGCGAGCAGGGGCCGACCGTGTTGTACATCCGCGAGGTCGAGATCGCCCCCATGTGGGGCGGCAGGTTGCCGCCGGTGGGCGCCTGGCCGGGCATCAGGATGTTCCGCGGCCGGCCGGTGTTGCCCGCGTAGTTGTTGTTGCCGAGCTTGCCGGTGCCGGTGTTCACCACGCCGTCCTGCGGCAGGCAGGTGAGGCCGTCCGAGGGGCAGAGGAACGTCGACACGGACGACCGCTGCACCGTCGCGTTCACGCCGTTGACGATGTTGTTGTTGCCGTAGAACCCGTCCGAGTACGTGAAGTTGAACGAGTCGTACATCGGCTTCAGCTCGATGAACGGCAGGATCATGCAGAGCCAGGCCCGGTTGCCCGACGAGCCCCCGGTCCCGCCGTACTCGTCGGCCCGGCGGTACTCGTGCACCGGCGTGGTGTTGAAGGCCGACATGTAGTTGTGGACGCCCAGGCCGATCTGCTTCAGGTTGTTGGTGCACTGCATGCGGCGGGCCGCCTCGCGGGCGGACTGCACGGCCGGCAGCAGGAGGGCGATGAGGACCGCGATGATCGCGATCACCACCAAAAGCTCGATCAGGGTGAACCCACGACGCCGTGCGATGCTCATTGACTTCCTCCATCGGAAGCGAATTGGTATGAATGCCGTGGACGGGGACGACCCGCGACGCGGACGGTTCTTCGTCCGGCCGCGGCCGATCTTTCGGGCGGCGTGGGGAACGCCGCGCATCCCGACCCCCCGCGTCCTCGGGGGTCGACGCGGCTCTTTGGGACCGAGATTAGACCATAGTAATGTGAAGACGACGTGAAGGTCGAATCAAATTGTGCGGAAACCACGACGTAGGAATTCGTGGTGAGCGGCGTGGGGAGGGCGAAGTGGGGAAGGGCGGAGGGCGGCGACCCGGCGTCGGGCCGCCGCCCCGGAGGGCCGGGTCAGTCGCCGGCCTTGGCCATCTCGCGGAGCTTCTCGACGAGCAGGTCGCGGTCCTTGGCGTCGAGGGTCTGGTCCTTGGAGACGGCGTCGGCCGTCTTGGCGAAGACCTCGGCCGCCGGGAGGGCCTTGATGCTCCGGCCCTTGGCCTCGATGTCGTCGAGGACGTCGTCCAGGTCGGCGACCTCGGCCTTCTTGGTCTGGCCCTTGGACTGGGCCTTGGTCTCGGGCTCGGCGACGTAGCCGGGGGCGGCCGCCCCCTTGGGGGCCGACGTCCGCTTCTTGTCGGCCTTGCGCGCCGAGGGCGCGAGCGATTTGGTGCGGAGGGCCAGCTCCTGGGCGAGCGACTCGGGGGTGTACTCGACGGCCTTGTCGAACTCGGGCGGCGTGCCGCAGCCCGGGGCGAGCCAGGCGGTCGCCAGGACCAGGGCGGCCGCGCAGGCGGCCGCGAACAGGCGGGGGGGACGACTCACGGGATCTCTCCTCCGGCAAGGGTTCGAAACGACGAAGGGCGACGGGCCCGAAGGCCCGCCGCCCGGCTGGATCATCCGACGGGCGGGGCCGGCTCAGTAGGCGTCGGCCGAGACGATCTCGCCCTTGTTGCGGGTGCCGAGGGCCCACCAGGCGGGGAGGCTGACCGAGTTCTTGATGAACCGGACCGAGCCGTCCATGAACGACACGTTGACGCCGCCGGGGTGGTTGCTGGAGGGGTTCATGGCGCTGTCCCCCTCCTGGCACTGGATGGTGGCGGTGTTGTAGGTGTGGACGTTGGGCATGTTCGGCGGCAGGACGTGGGCGTAGACGTGCCGCTCCCAGCCGTCGGAATAGGCCCAGCTCAGGCCCTTGTAGTAGCTCCAGGCCTGCCAGTTGATCACGCCCCGCTGGGCGTCCTGCACCACTAGCAGCGCGGGGACGTCGGCCTGCTGGACGATCCCCGAGTTGGTGTAGTTGAGGTTGCGGCGGGGGTCGCGGTGGTTGCCCGTGCCGTCGTTGACCAGCGACTCGCTGAGGCAGGCCGTGTTCGACGTGCCGTCGGTGATGCTGGCCAGCGACACGGTGAGGTTGGCCGTGGCGGCCGCGGCGGCCGTCGGGCAGGGCCCCTGCGCGTTGTGCATCCGCGTCATCGAGATGATCCCCGAGAGCGGCGGCAGGGCGCCGCCGTTGGGCGCGTCGCCCGGCATCAGGATGTTCCGCGGGTGGCCGGAGTTGGCGACGTAGTTGAAGTTGCCCGGCTGGAAGGCGAGGTCCCCCGAGCCCGACGAGTTGTTGATCACCCCGTCCGAAGGGCAGAGGAACGACGACACCGCGGCGCGGATCACCGTGTTCTCGGTCGGGTTCGGGCCCATCAGGGGCCCCGAGTAGACCCACTGGTCGGTGTAGGTCATGTTCAGGTTGTTGTACATGGCGGTCTGCTCCATGTACGGCAGGATCGCGCAGTACCACGAATGGCAGCCGGAACGCCCCGCGCCCCCCTCGGCCGCGTGCCGATACTGGTGCATCGGCGTGACGCTGTTGATGTCCATGTAGTTCGCGAACCCGAGGCTCAGCTGCTTCAGGTTGTTGGTGCACTGCATGCGGCGTGCCGCCTCGCGGGCGGACTGCACGGCCGGCAGCAGGAGGGCGATGAGGACCGCGATGATCGCGATCACCACCAGCAATTCGATCAGGGTGAATCCGCGACGCCGCAAGCTGATCATGGGGGTCTCCGTGGATGAGTGCATTAAATAGAACGAGCGTTCGACCCCGCGCCGCGACGGTTCGACGCGGACGATCGGGGGCGGAGCCGGGGGCGTTCGCCCCGACGTCGACGTCGGGACGCGGCGGGATCGCCGGACGGGTACCTGGACAAGACCGTGCGAGGCCGTCGGGTGGGCAAGATGGATCCAAATGAGCGAGGACCGAATCCGGCGAACCGCCTCGTCCTTGGGGAGAGGCGCGTCCCTGGGGGACGCGAGGGCCGTGCGGGTGGCTCCGGCGTGGTCGGGATTCGGGGAGGGCGTTCGACGAGAGATGATATCAGATTCGCGGCGAAGATCAACCGCCCGAGGAAATCGGCGCGGGATCTCCCGGCCCCGGCCCCGGGGCCGGGCTAGGGCCGGGGCGCGAGGGGGCGGCCTCGGATTCGTCGGGGACGGGGGCGTCGGCCGGCACGGCGTCGAGCCCCAGGGCCGCGTGGTATTCCGCCAGGGCGGCGAAGTACTTGGCCTCGGCGTCGACGCGGAGGACCTCGGCGTCGGCCGCCGCCTGCTCGCGGAGGTTGAGGAACAGGACGGTGCTCCCCCCCTCGCGGACCAGGGCGGCCTCGGCGGCCTCCAGCCGCCGGGCGAGCTCCACGTTCTCGCGGTAGCGGACGACCTGCTCGTAGGCCGTCGTCAGGGCCGACGTGGCGTCCTGGACGTCGGCCCTCACCCGATCGACGGCGAAGCGGGCCAGGGCGTCGATCTGGCGGATCGTCGAGTCGGCGGCGATCACGCGGCCCTTGGCGTACCGCCGCTGGATCGGCACGTCGAACAGGAGCGAGGCCTCCATGATGAAGGGCCGGAAGTCGCCGAGCAGGTCCACGGCGCGGGGGCCGAAGTTCTGCTCGGTGTACACGTAGAGGTTCATCGAGGGGAGGAGCTGGTTCTGGGCGTAACGTCGCTCGACCGCGGCCTTCCGCGCCTGGAGCCGCAGCGAGTAGATCTCGGGGCGGAGCCGGAGCGCGACCTCCAGGTCCCGGTCCAGCCGGTCGGGGTCGGGGGCCGGGGTCGGTGGGAACGTCCGGGGGAGCCGGCCGGCGTCGGGCAGGCGGGGCATCCCGTAGCCGTCGCGGGCGTAGAGCGACAGCTCGATGGAGGCCTGCTCGGCCCGCCGCTGGGCCGCGATCAGCTGCTGCTGCCGCGACAGCAGGATCCGCCGGAAGTCCGCCAGGTCGATCGTCCGCACGAGCCCGGCGCGGGCCTGGTTCTCCAGGCCCTCGTTGCGCAGCTCCGCGACCCGGACCAGTTCGCCGTAGAGCGCGAAGGTCTTGCCGGCGGCCACCCAGGCCCAGTACGACTTCGAGGCGTCCTTGAAGAGCGTGATCCGCTGCTTGAGGACGGTGGGCTCGGCCTTCCGGCGCTCGATCTCCGCCTGGTAGAGCTTGGCCCGGCGGGCGTCGATCTCGCGGTTCTTCAGGAGCGGCAGCTCCATGCCTCCCACGAAGGCGCCGCCGCCCCGGGTGTTCAGGTAGTTGTAGTACGTCGGGAAATTGCCCTGGGCGACGCGGTAGCCGGCGAAGAATTTCGCCCCCGCCCACGCCGTCGGCTGCTCGAAGAAGACGTCGTGGACGCCCCGGTTGTAGTAGCCCAGCGGATAGTTGCGGGAGTCCATGTTGAGGTTGAGGTCGAAGGCGCCCTGGGCCGAGAGCAGGTCGCCGGCCGCGATCCCCCGCTCCTGCAAGGTCGAGAGCAGCAGCGGGTGCGTCCCCTCGACGGAGCGGAGCACCTCGCCCAGGCCCAGCGGCGGCCCCGTCGCCGCCCCCAGGACCGCGGCCGGGGTCCGGGATTCGGCGTCGGGCAGCGCGGGGGGGAGCTCGTCGGACCGGCCCTCGGCCGCGCCCGGCAGGCGGGGGAAGAGCCGGTAGAAGGGGGAGCCGGACGGGACCGGGAACAGGCTCTCCGGCGGGGAGAACGGGGAGCCCGTGGAGGATCGCGGGGGGAGGGCCGAGGGGGCGCGGTCGAGCCCCGGCGCGAACGGGCCGGACGTCGAGTCGACGGGCGGGATCTCCGGCGACTCCCCCATGGCGCGCGGCGGCTGCCCGAAGACGCGGCCGGGGAGGGTCGAGGGGGGGCTGTCACCCGCCGGGACCTCGCCCATCGCCCGGGGAGGGCCCGGCAAGAGGTCGGGCTGGGTCCCGAACGGCAGCGAGGTCCGGGGCTCGGACGGGAGGCTGATCGACGGCATCCCCTGGGCGGCCGCCCCCGGCGCGGCCAGGGCCAGGGCCAGGGCCAGGGTCGTCGGCGGGCCGAGGGTGCTCGTCCGGAGTCTCATTTCGGCCTCTTGCTCTTGACCTTGTCCTTCTCGCCGCCGCCCTCCTTGGCGTTCGGCTCCGCATCCGCGATGATCTGGGGGAAGCCGTTCACGCGACGCCACAGCTCGTAGCCGAGCCGGACCTCGCGGAGCAGCACCCAGCCCTTGGTGCGGACGCCCTGGCGGAGGTAGCGTTCGGAAGGCCAGGCCTCGCCCTCGGCGGGGAGGGCGACGATGCGGAACTTCCCCTTGCCGTCGTCCGTCGAGTCGACCAGGGCGACCCGGCCGCCGAAGGTCCCCACGGCCACCGAGGGCCAGCCGGCGAACTGCACCGCCGGCCAGCCTTCGAACTGGAGCCGGACGGGGTCGCCGGGCTGCAGGAGCGGCACGTCGTTGCCGTCGACCATGAGCTCCACGGCGAGCGTCGCCGCGTCCGGGACGAGGGTCGCGATCGGCTCGCCGTCCTTGACCTGCTCGGTCCCCTGGTTGACCAGGAGCCGGAGGATCGTGCCGGCCCGCGGGGCCACGATCTGCTGGGTCTGCTGGCGCCGCACCTTGACCCGCACCTCCTGCAGCTCCTTCTCGCACTCGTCCACCTTGCCCAGGGCCTTCTGGACCTCCCCCTCGGCCTTGCGGATGTCCGCCTGGGTCTTCGCCGACACCTCGGCGAGGTAGGCCGCCTTGGCCTGCTTGTCGATCCTGGCCGACTCCAGCGCGGCCGAGGCCTTCTGATACTTGGCGGCGCTCTCCCGGTACTTCTGTTCGGCCAGCTCGCAATCGCGCCTTGAGGCCAAACCCTGCGGCAGGAGCCGCGCCAGGCGTTCGGACTGGAGCCGATCGGTGTCGCGGGCGATCTGGGCGGCGGCCAGCTCCTGCTGCTCGGCGAGGATCTTCTGCTCGGCCACGTCGATGTAGCTCTTGGCCGACTGGACGGCCATGTCCCGCACCTCGCGGAAGCGTTCGATCACGTCGCTGTAGATCTTGACCTCCTCGGCGGCCGTCTCCAGCTTGTGCTCGCTCGCCTCCCGCTGGGATTCGATGGCGCCCATGTAGTTCGGGTCGTTGTCGGCGATCCGGGCGATCGGCTGCCCGGCCTCGACCCGGGACCCCTCGGCGACGTACCACTCGACGACCCGCCCGTAGATCGGGGCCTCGACGGTGAACTGGCGGTCCAGCGGGTCGAAGCCGATCACCCGGCCGCTGCCGGAGACCGTCTGGCGCCACGGCACCAGGGCCAGCGCGACGGGAGCGGCGATCAGCAGCAGGGTCAGCGCCCGGGCCAGGAAGAGGGCCGCACGGGGCTGCTGGACGAGCCGGAGGGCCGGCATCTCGGCCGCGACGAGGTGCCCGCGGCGGCCGGCGACGCGGGGGGCCTGGGGGGCGTGGATTTCGATCGCGCGGGTTTCCATCGGCGAGCCTCCGGCGTTCAATAATCCAGGTCCGGGCCGCGGCCTTCGATCGCCGCGGGGGCGTGGTCGGCGGGGCCTTCGATCGCCGCCGTGGCGTGGTCGAAGCGGCCCCCCCGCAGGCGGACGCAGCGGTCGCAGCGCCGCGCCACGTCCTGGTCGTGGGTGATCACCAGCAGGGTCCACGGGGCCGAGTCGTCGAAGACGGTCTCCAGCACCCGCCGCCGGGAGTCCAGGTCCAGGCCGTCGAGCGACTCGTCGAGGACCAGGAGCCGGGGGCGTCCGGCGAGCGCCCGCGCCAGCATCAGCCGGCGGGCCTGGCCCTGCGAGATCGGCGCGCCGTGGGGCGCGAGCCGCGTGTGCAGGCCCTCGTCGAGCGTCGCGAACTCGTCGGTCAGGCCCACCGACTCCAGGGCCTCGTAGGCGTCCGCCTGCGAGATCCGGGGTCGGCCCATCCGGACGTTCTCCAGGATCGTCCCCTCGATCACGTCGAGCCCCTTCACCAGGGCCGCGCGTTCGCGGATCGAATCCAGCCGCAGGTCGCGGAGGTTCACGCCGTCGAGCGCCACGTGCCCGGCCGTCGGCGCGCGAAGGCCGAGGATCAGGTCGGCCAGGGTGCTCTTGCCCGAGCCCCCGGGGCCCACCACCGCCACCCGCTCGCCCGGGGCCAGCGACAGGTCGAGCCGGTCGAGGACCGGCCGGCGGCCCCCGTACGCATAGCTCAGCCCCCGCAGCCCCAGCTCCGCCCCGCCGGCCGTCGTCGCCGGCGGCTCGCCGTCGCGACGCTCCATCGGCAGGTCGATCAGGTGGCCGATCTTGTCGACCGCCGCCATCAGGTCGTACCAGCCCTCCAGGTGCTTGCCCAGCTTGGCGAACGAGCCGGCGACCGTGGCCACGATCAGCTCGGCGGCCACCAGCTGCCCCAGGGTCAGCTGGCCCTGGATCACCAGCCAGCCCCCCAGCCCCAGCAAGGCCGCCGTCGACGCCGCCTGGAACCCCAGCGCGAAGACGACCTGGCGCAGGACGACGGCGAAATGCTCGCCCCGCGCCGTCAGGTACGCCCGCGTCAGGGCGTCCGCGCGGGCCATGGCGAACTCCGCGCCGCCGTCGTGCTTGAACGCCAGGGGCGAGCGGGCCAGCTCCTCCAGCGAGGCGGCGACCGCGTACTTCGCCCGCGACTCCCGTATGCTCGTGGCGACCGCCCCCCGGCCCAGCAGGAAGACGGCGAAGGCCAAAGCCGCGAGGATCACCAGGTCGAAGCTCAGCAGGTACGGGTGGTAGAACGCCAGCACCACCAGCCCGAAGAACGCCTGGATGACCAGCGTGAGCCCGTCCAGCAGCAGCGAGGCCCCCACCTTCTGCACCGTCATCACGTCGAAGAAGCGGTTCGCCAGCTCCGGGCCGTACTCGCGGTCGTAGGCGTCGACGCGCACCCGGGGCAGGCGGTGCGCCAGGTCCGACGCCACCCGGACGAACAGCCGGCGCTGGAGGATCTCCACGACGAACGTCTGCAGCGACCGGATGGCCGCCGCCAGCGACAGGCAGACCAGCAACACCAGCGACAGGACCACGAGCTGCTGGGTCAGCAGGCTCATCGCCACCGTGGAGACCAGGGACTCCACCGCCAGCGGCGTGGCCAGCGACAGCAGCCCCACCGCCACCGCGAAGGCCGACACCACCCGCACGTCCTGCGCCTCGGGGCGGATCAGCCCCACCAGCCGCCGGAACGGCGTCATCGCCTCGTGGCCGTGGTGGTCGTGGCCGTGGCCGCCGTGCGGCGACGAGCACGTCGCGAGGGCCTGCACGAGCGCCCAATCCGCCGGCTCGGCGGGG
This sequence comes from Paludisphaera soli, assembly GCF_011064595.1. Lineage (GTDB taxonomy): Bacteria > Planctomycetota > Planctomycetia > Isosphaerales > Isosphaeraceae > Paludisphaera > Paludisphaera soli. The sequence continues at coordinate 239,076 of NZ_JAALJI010000005.1, forward strand.
TTCGCCAGGCCCAGCAGCCCGGCCAGCTCCGCCTCGCCGACCCAGCGGTCGGCCTCCCCCTCGGCGATCGCGGCGACCCGCGTCCGGCGGCCCCGGCGGCCCGTCGCCACCACCCAGCGGCCGCCGCCGAAGGCCGCGACCGGCGTGACCGGCGAGGCCGTCGCCAGGGCCTCCCGCAACGGGGCCTTCACCCCGACCACGCGGAGCCCGACATCCCCGCCGACCCGCTTCAAGAGGGCCGGCCAGATCGCCCCCGTCTCGCCCGGGATCTCCCGCCAGGCCCGACTCAGCGAGGAACGAGCCAGCCGGGGGTCGAACTCCACCCCGGTCGTCTCGGCGAGATATTCGAGCGTCTCCAGGAAGTCTCCGCCCATCGACCCTCCTTCGTCGGGGATCCGCCCGCCGACCCGGCCGAGGACGGGAGCGATCGCGGCCGGAGGCCCGATCCCCTACGAAGGACTATAGACTTTCTTGTCGCGTAATCAAGGTCGTCTTCGAGCCGGCCGGCGTCAGGCCGAGGTCGAGGCGGCCGGATCCGGGAGCGGCGGCAGCCGGTGGCCCAGCCGCTTCAGGCGGAGCGCCAGCGCGACCCAGGTCCAGCCGGTGAAGATCATGTCGATCCCCACGAACAGGCCCACGACCCAGAGCGAGGTCTCGGGCCAGCCCTGCCAGATCAGCAAGCCCAGGCCCAGTTGCAGCAGCCCGCCGACGAACACCCAGCCCCACTGCGGGAACTGGTACCAGGCCGAGACGATCGTCCGGAAGGCCCCGCCCACCAGCAGCACGCAGGCCAAAAGCAGCGTGACCGCGGCCATCGCCTCGATCGGGCGGTTGAGGAACAGCACCCCCATCACCGCGTACAGGACGCCCATCAAGAGGACCAGGAAGAACCCGCTCCAGTCCCGCGTCCAGAAGGCCCCGACGAGCTGCGCCACGCCCGCCATGATCAGCAGCACGCCGATCGTCAGGACCGTCGCCACGGACGAGATGAACGGCGCGGCGATCGCGAACATCCCGAACGCGACCAGGGCGATGCCCAGGATCAGGAGCCAGATCCAGCGGCCCCGGATCGCTTCCAGCTCGTGCCGCAGCTCCCGACGGAACCGCACGACCTCGACGCCTCTCGCCTCGGTGCTCATGGCCTTACCTCGCGGAGATGGAGGGGGGATTCGGAGGTCGCGCTCAGGCGTCGGGGCCGCGTCGACGTCGACGCGACCGGTGGGCCCCCGCCGCGCACGCCAGCCCGCCGAGCATCAGCGCCAGGGCGGGAGGCTCGGCGACGACGGGGGGGGCGGCCGTCAGGTCCAGCACGATGCGCGACCCGGAAGTGAACGACAACCGCGCCCAGTTGACGGCCAGGGCGCCCTCGTGGAACGTCACGTTCGCCGCCGAGAATCGGGACACGTTGGTCGCCGCGTTGATCGCGACCCCGATGATCGACGGCGCGTCGGCGAAGGTCAAGAGGTTGCCGTTCTCGATGTAAAGTCCGTCCTGGTTCAGCGACGCCGCCGACGCCGACCAGACGACCGGGGATCGATACTCGTAGATGATCTGCGAGTCGGTGGCGATCACGTCGAAGTAGTTCGCGAACCGCGCGTGCGCCTGCCCGTCGGCCGTGAACGTCGTCCCCGCGCCCGACTTCGAGCCGTAGGCGTAATACTGGGAGGTGATCGTGCTCCCCAGGAAGCCCGCCGAGGCGGTCGCGGAGGCCGCCAGCCAGGCGATCGCCGCCAACGAGAAGGTGCCGAACCGGGTGCGGGTCATGGTGTCGCTCCTTGAGGATGCCCCGGGCGTCTCCCGCCCGGACTTCAGCGCCTCGGCCTCCCGGCCCGGGATCGCCGTGGCCGCATGCCGCCACGCATAACGTAGGACGTCGCCGGCGGCCGTGAGATCGATGAGGCCGGAAAATCGCTCGAACTCGGGCGACCGGCCCGACGCCGGGACCCTTGCGCCCGGCGGGGTCCCTGAACCGGGTGGCCCCTCGTGCTCTCGTGGTCCGGGCGGCCCGCCCGGATGTGGAAGGCCTGGGCTCCCGCCGTCCGGGCGGGCCGCCCGGACCACGAGGAGACGAAGACGCCGTGGGGTTCATGCTCGCCGGGGTCGAGGGCGATCCCCACCCGGCGGGTCGCGCTTGGCCGGCGTCGGCGAGTCGGTCATAATCCGTCGTGGGACGGGCGCGGTCGGCGCGCCGGCCGCCCGTTCGATCCGAGAGCGATGAAGCCGCGATGACCGATCATCCGAGCCCGGGACCGCCGATCGTCGTCCGCGACGCCCTGGGGTCCGACATGGAGGCCGTCCGGGCCGTCTACGCCCACCACGTCCTGAACGGGCGGGCGACCCTGGAAGAGGTCCCCCCCACGACCGAGGAGATGGCCGTTCGCCGCGAGGCGGTCCTCGCCCTGGGCCTCCCCTACCTCGTGGCCGAGCGGGACGGCCGGATCGTCGGCTACTGCTACGCGTCGACCTACCGCCCGCGCGCGGGGTATCGGTTCACGGTCGAGGATTCAATCTACGTCGCCGACGGCTTCGCCCGGCGGGGGATCGGCTCGGCGCTGCTCGGGGCCCTGATCGAGCGCTGCGAGGCCGGCCCCTGGCGGCAGATGCTCGCCGTGGTGGGCGACGGCGGCAACCCGGCCTCGATCCACCTCCATCGCCGGTTCGGCTTCGAGCCGGTCGGCTCGATGAAGTCCGTCGGCTACAAGCTCGGCCGCTGGGTCGACGTGGTCGTCATGCAGCGCAGCCTGGGGCCGGGAGGTTCCACGCCGCCCGCCCCGGTTTGAGGGCGGGTGGTCGGTCCGGCTCGGCTCAGGCGCCGTGGCGGTCGCGGAGGAGGGTGGCGGCGAGGGCCGTCCAGCCGGTCTGGTGGTTGGCGCCGCAGCCCCGGCCGGTGTCGCCGTGGAAGAACTCGTAGAAGAGGACGAGGTCCTTCCAGTTCGGGTCCTGGGCGTAGCGGGGGTCGTCGCCGTGGCAGGGGCGGCGGCCGTCCTCGTCGGGGAGGAACAGCCGGGTGAGGCGGCGGGCGATCTCGTCGGCGGCCTCGGTCAGCGTGACCCAATTCCCCGAGCCGGTCGGGCACTCGACCTGGCAGGCGTCGCCGTAGAAGGCGCCGTAGCGCTCCAGCGACTCGACCAGCAGGAAGTTCAGCGGGAACCAGACCGGCCCTCGCCAGTTGGAGTTGCCGCCGAAGAGGCCGCTGTCGGCCTCGGCCGGGACGTATTCGACGCGGTGTTCGGCCTCGCCGACCCGGATCACGAACGGCTTCTCGGCGTGGACCCGCGAGAGCGACCGCACGCCGTAATCCGACAGGAACTCCCCTTCGTCCAGGACGTACTTCATCAGCCGCAGGAGCCGGTCCTTCGAGGGGATCGAGAGCAGGTAGTGGTCGTCCCCCGGGTCGGGCCGCGAGCCGGGAAGCTCCAGGTGGGCGGAGGCCCGGGGCATGTTCTTCGCGACCCACTCCACCCGGCGACGGAAGTTCGGCAGGGCGTCGAGCGTCTCGCGCGAGAGCAGGCCGACGGCGAACAGCGGGATCAGGCCGACCATCGACCGGACGTGCAGCGGCGTCATCTTGCCGTCGAGGTGGAGGTGGTCGTAGTAGAACCCCTCGGCCTCGTCCCAGAGGCCCGTGCCGTCGATCGTGTTGATGGCCGAGGTGATCGCCAGGTAGTGCTCGAAGAACTTGCTGGCCATGTCCTCATACGCCGGGTCGTCCCTGGCCAGTTCCAGGGCCATCTCCAGCATCTCGACGCAGAAGAAGGCCATCCAGGCGGTGCCGTCGGCCTGCTCCAGGTGGCCGCCGGTGGGCAGGGGGCTGGAGCGGTCGAAGACGCCGATGTTGTCCAGGCCCAGGAAGCCGCCGGCGAACAGGTGGCGGCCGGTGAAGTCCTTGCGGTTGACCCACCAGGTGAAGTTGAGCGCCAGCTTCTGGAAGACGCGGGCGAGGAACGCCTTGTCGGTCCGCCCCGATCGCTCATACACCCGGCGGCACGCCCAGGCGTGGACCGGCGGGTTCACGTCGGCGAAGTTGAACTCGTAGGCCGGGAGCTGGCCGTTGGGGTGCATGTACCACTCGCGGAGGAACCGCAGGAGCTGGTCCTTGGCGAAGCCTGGGTCGAGGTCGCCGTGGGAGATCATGTGGAACGCCGTGTCCCAGACGGCGAACCAGGGGAACTCCCAGACGTCGGGCATCGAGAGGATGTCGCGCGCGTGCAGGTGGCCCCAATCCTGGTTGGGGTGCGTCCGGTGCGCGGGGGGCGCCGGCTGGGCGGGGTCGCCCGCCACCCAGTCCGGGACGTGGTAGTAGAAGAACTGCTGGTTCCAGATCAGCCCCGCGTTCGCCTGCCGCATCACCGCGGCGCGTCCCGCATCCAGGCCGGGGCCGAGGTCGGCGTGGAAGGCGTCGGCCTCGGCCCGGCGGGCGTCGAACACCGCGTCGATGCCGTCGCCGAACGGCTCGCCGGGCGCGTCGGCCGGCCGGAGCCGCAGGCGGATGGTCTCGCTCGCGCCGGGGGAGAGTTCCAGGCGGTGGACTGTCGCGGCCTTGGTGCCCGCGCCGTCGGGGTTCACGGCCTCGGCGCGGCCCTCGATCACATAGGCGTGGAACGCGTCCTTGACGTACGGCGTGCGGTTCGCGCCGCCGAAGAGGCGTTCGAAGTTGGTCTCGTTCTCGGTGAAGAGCCACTCGTCCGGGCCCCGGTCGTCGAGCCGGTAGCGGCCGAGCGTGGCGTGCTCGGCGACGACGCCGTCGCCGTCGCGACGGATCGAGGGGACGCCCCACTCGTGCTCGTAGCCGCCCCCCCAGGACCAGGTGTTGCGGAACCAGAGCGTCGGCAGGACGACGAGCGGGGCCGGGTCGGGCCCCCGGTTGGAGACGGTGATCCGGATGAGGACGTCGTCGGCCGCGGCCTTGGCGTACTCGACCTGCACGTCGAAGTAGCGGCCCTCGTCGAAGATCCCGGTGTCGGCCAGCTCGTACTCGGGGTCGAGGAACCCGCGCCGGCCGTTCTCGGCGACGAGTTCGTCGTAAGGGAAGGGGGCCTGCGGGTACTTGTACAGGGCCTTGAGGTACGAGCCGGTGGGGACGGCGTCGAGGAAGTAGTACAGCTCCTTCACGTCCTCGCCGTGGTTCCCCTGGGGGTTGGCCAGGCCGAACAGCCGCTCCTTGAGGATCGGGTCCTTGCCGTTCCAGAGGGCGACCGCGAAGGCCAGGCGACACTCGCGGTCGGCCAGGCCGAGGAGGCCGTCCTCGCCCCAGCGGTAGGCGCGGCCGCGGGCGTGGTCGTGGGGGAAGCTGGTCCAGTTGTTCCCGTCGGCCGAGTAGTCCTCGCGGACCGTGCTCCACTGCCGCTCCGAGAGGTACGGCCCCCAGAGCTTCCACGGTCCGGCCGTCCCGTCGTCCTCGGCGAGCCTGGCGCGTTCGGCGCTCATCGTCGGTCGTCCCCCCTCGGCGTCGCCGGCCGGCCTCGCCCTCGACGGTCGTCGTCGGGGCGGGCGGGCGGCCCGGTCGATCGAGCCTGGTGGCTCACACCCAAATTGACGGACTAGGCGTGCGGCCTCGTGGACGCTTCCAGTGAGCCATTCGCTACACGTCCGGGTCGGCAAGGACCTCCGCCCGTGCTCGCTCGATCAGCAAACGCCATGCTGGGTCGAACAATTCCGGCAATTGCTGCTCGACCATGCCGCACAGTTCGTAGAGCAGTTGGGTCTCGGCCTCGTGCACCACGCTGAGGCGTGCCTTGTCCCTGTACCGCATCAAGAAATCGACGAAGACGACGGCTTCAAACCTCGTCAAGCCCACGACAACTGACGGCGAATTCATGTCCATCGTCCTATCCGTCAAATCGAGCGTGTCGAACTCCTGGTGGGCCGTCGCGGCTGAATCTCCGGGTCTTCGGGCGTGGTTCCTGGAGATTCGGACCGGCCTGGTCTCTCGCTCCGTGGCAACGAAACGCGAGGACCGGCCGATCACGGGCCGGCTCCCAGACGTGCTCGGATGGCGTCGCGAGCCCGAGCGAACGCGTCCCTCTCTCGGGGGGGATACGCCGTGTCGGCGGCCAGGGACTCCATAAGCCGGAGAGTCGCGCGATCTCCGCATCGCGCCAGACGCTCGCAGAGCGAGCTCACCAGTGCCCCGCGCTGGACCTCTTCGAGCCGCTCGGCGCTCATCCCGTCGATCGGGCCGCCCTCGGCCGGAGGCTTGGGCGGGACGATGAGGCGTTCGACCGGGGCCAGGGCCTCCCGCGTCCCGATGGACAGGAGGGCGTCCATGGCGTCTCCCCAGGACCTTCGGGCGGTCTCGACGAACATCGTGAGCTCGGGGACCACCGCGGTCTCACGCTGGATACCCGCGATCATGAGAAGCAGTCGCAGTTCATAGAGGTCGATGGTCGAAGCACCGAGCCGGTCCTTGAGGAAGGCCGGGGTGAACCGAGTTGCGGCGCAGGCCTTCCCAGCCTGGTGCCATAGCTCGGAATTCACGCTATGCATGTCCGGCATCAATCGGATCGCACGCCAGACGGTGAGGTCCTGGGCCGCCCAGGCGCGGCGTTCCTCGTCGGGCCGCGCCAGGCGTTGGCGGAGGGCGACGAGATCGCGCGTCGCTTCCTCTCGGAGTCTCAAAGCGGATTCCGGGAGGCGGGCCAGGTCGGCCTCCAGGAGGGAGGCGTGATGGGCGTCGCCGAAGAAACGGAAGAGGGCGGCGGCGGCGGCGAGGGCCTTGGGTTGGGCGTCGAGGCGAGCCAGGGCCTCTTCGGCCGATGCGAGGGCCGTCGGGGCCGGAGCGTACGTGAGGGCCATCAGGACGTGCGCGTCGCTGAAGCCCGAATCGCGGAGGCAGCCGGCCAGCTCGGCCGCGGCGTTCGGCTCGTCGGCGAGGACGGCCAAGGTCAGCAGCGCGAGGAGGGCGGAATCGATGTCCGGGCCTTTGGTTCTGGACCGGAGGAACCCGGCCGCGGCCGGCTCATAGGCCTTGGCGAGGGCGTCGGCCTCCGACCGATAGCCGTCGAGGCCGACGCGATCCTTGAAGTCCGCCATCCCTATGCCGACCGCAGGGCGCCTCAGGCGGGCGACCGCCGCCTCGAAGCTCTCGGCGAACGTGGAGAAGCCGGCCCCGGCGACTGCGAGGGCCGTCGCGAGGATCACGAGGAGTCGCGGGCCACCCGTCGACTCCCCCGCGGTGAAATCGCCTCGGGGCATGACTCCTCCTCCCACCAGTGATACGACGGGGTTGCAGGGATCACGCTGGTCGCGCAGCGGATCGATCCGTTGCCGTTATGGTCGAAGCGGTCGTCGGCGGTCAAAACCTTCGTGCAATCGGCTTGGCATCGTATGACGGGCGTGATCCCCGAAGCTATCGCTCAACCCTCCACCTTTCGTGTCGTTCACCGGCGGTTCGTTGCCACGGGGCGAGAGACCAGGCCGGTCCGAATCTCCAGGAACCACGCCCGAAGACCCGGAGAATCAGCCGCGACGGCCCACTCGCACGTCCGGCCGGGTCACGCCTCGGCCGCGCGCGCCGGGACGGATTCGCGGTCGGATTCGGCCTCGGGCTTCGGCCGGCCCCCCACGCCCAGGCCGGCGATGATCGACGCGCCGATCACCATGAAGCCGGAGAGGATCCAGAGCGATCGGTCGTACGAGTCGGTGTTCTCCTTCAGGACGCCGACCAGGGTGGGGCCGATCCAGCCGCCGAGGTTGGCCACCGAGTTGATGAAGCCGATGCTCGCCGCCGCGGCCGACTCGGTCAGGAACATCCCCGGCAGGGTCCAGAACGCGGGGAGATAGGCCTTGAAGCCGATCAGGGCCACGGTGAACCCCAGCACGGTCAGGCCCAGGCTCAGGGTCGACAGGTCGCCGTGCGTCAGCGGGATCAGGGCCATCGCCGCCGCCCCCAGGAGGATCGGCAGGCAGGCGTGCCAGCGCCGCTCGTTGGTCCGGTCGGAGTTCCAGCCGACGAAGATCTGGCCGACGAGCGAGCCGATCGGCGGGATCATCAGCAGGTAGGCCACCGTGTTCACGTCCAGCTTGTACCAGTCCTTGAGGATGGACGGCATCTGCATCTCCACCGCGTAGTTGCCGCAGGTGCAGAGGAAGAAGGCCAGCGCCAGCAGCAGGACCTTCGGGTGCGCCAGGGCCTGGGCGATGGTGAAGTGCCCCGTCGCCGCGTGACGACGCTTCTCGTCGTCCAGCTCGGCCTGGAGCGCCTCGCGTTCCTCCGGGGTCAGCCAGGTCGCGTGCGCCGGGCGGTCGGTCAGGTAGGCCAGCACCACGAAGCTGAGGACGACGGCCGGGATCCCCCAGAGGATGAACACCCACTGCCAGCCGGCCAGGCCCCACGGCCCGCCGGGGAACTTCAGCATCGCGTTCGAGATCGGCGGGGCCAGGATCTGCGAGATCGGCGCGGCGATGAAGAACGTCGCCAGCGCCCGCGAGCGGTCGCGGCGCGGGAACCAGTGCGAGAGGTACACGATCACCCCCGGGAAGAACCCGGCCTCGGCCAGCCCCAGCAGGAACCGCACGCCCCAGAACTGGGCCACGAACGCCGAGCCCTCCCCCCGCAGCGACTCCACGTACGAGCCCGGCCCGCCGCCCGAGACCGCCTCCAGCCCCCGGGCCATCGCCCCCGTCAGGCTCTCCATCGCCGCCGTCACCACCGGCACCCGGCAGTGCACGAACGCCGTCAGCGAGGCCACCAGCCCCCAGGTGAACATGATCCGGAAGATCCACTTGCGGGCGCTCCAGCGCTCCACCAGGACCGAGCCGGGGATCTCCAGGAGCAGGTAGCCGACGAAGAAGACCCCCATCCCGAAGCCGAAGACCGACTCCGTGAACCCCAGGTGGCCCAGGTCCTTCTCCATCTCCAGCTTCGCGAAGCCGACGTTGGTCCGGTCCACGTAGGCCACGACGTAGCAGATGAACAACAGCGGCAGGAGCCGCCGGTACGCCTTGCCCCGGGCTCGGTCCAGGGCGCTCGGGGCGGCGGGGGCGGGTGAGGAATCAGACGGCATGGGCGCCCTCGGTCATCGAACGGTGGAGAGAAGGGTTCGCGGCGCGCGACGACCGATCAGTCTAAATCATCCGCGGCCCCCGCCCCACTCCCCAGCGGGGAATGCCCGCCGACGCGCGGCGCGCCGATTGCTACCCAGGCTCGGAGGAACGTCCGCGCAACGAGACTCCAGTCGGGAAGATCCCATGAACTCCATCGACAAGAATCAGCCGGAGAAGAACCACGAGGACCTCCAGGGCCCGGCGGCCGTCGCCAAGATCCGGGAGCTGGTCGACAGGGCCGAGACCTGCTTCTTCCGCACCGAAGGCGCGCGGCCGATGAACGTCCGCAGGGTCGACGACCGGGGGAGCCTCTGGTTCCTGGCCGCCAACGACACCCACTGGGTCCAGGAGCTGGGCGCGGGGGGGCCGGTGGAGCTGTTCTTCCAGGGCTCCCCGCATTCCGGCTTCCTGCACCTCGAAGGCCGCGCCTCGCTCTCGCGCGACAAGGCGAAGATCAAGGAGCTGTGGGAGCCCACCCTCAACACCTGGTTCACCGAGGGCCAGGACGACCCCCGGATCGCCGTCATCGAGGTCGCCCCGACCGGCGGCCACTACTGGGACCACAAGCACGGCGGCCTCGTCGCCGGCGTCAAGATGCTCATCGGCGCCGCCGTCGGCGTCACCCTGGACGACTCGATCCAGGGCGAGTTGAAGGTCTGAGCCGATTTCGCGATCGGCCCGCCTCGCGCGGGAGGGCCGATCGCGCGAGGCGGGCCGTCCTCAGGGCTGGGCCGGGGGCGGCGCGGGGGTCGCGTGCGGGCTGGGCTGGGGGCCGAAGTGGCCGTAGTCCATGCCCGAGAAGAACGACTTCGCCTGCGAAGGGTCGGGCCGGCCGGCCTGGGGGCCGTAGGGGTTGGAGGCCGGGGCCTGGAGCTGGTCGCGCAGGGCGGTCAGCATGGGGTACAGCTGCTGGTAGGCGGCCTGCTGGTCGGGCGTCTCGGCCACGCCGAAGCGCAGGTTGAAGCTGTTCATGAAGGCCAGCAGGCGGCCGAGAGTCGTGCTGGGGTATTTCTCCAGGCCCTTCAGGAACTGGGCGGTGGAGGGGGCCTTGAGCATCTTCGTGAGGCCGTAGAGGGCCTTCAGGTAGGCGTCGGCCTCGTCCCGATCCTTCGCGCCGGCGGGGAGCGCGGCGTCGACCTTGGCGTGGAGGGCCTCGATCTTCGCGCGGCACTCCGCGAGCGTCTCGGGCGAGACGCCGTCGGCGCCGTCCGATTCCTTGCGGGCCTTCGCGACCGTCGCGCGGAGCGCGTCGCGCTCGGGCTTGAAGGCCGGGTTCGTCAGCAGGGCGTCGGGGACGCCGTTGGCGCTCAGGTCGTCCAGGCTGGTGGCGATCATGTTCGCCGCGTAGCGGAACACGATGTTTTTCACGAGCTCGCTCTCCACGGGCTGCGGGGCGCCCTGGACGGCCTGGTAGGGGACCTGGGGGTTCGAAAGGTCGTCGAGGACCGCGTTCAGCGCGTCGCCCGTCTGGACGTCGTGCTGCGAGGGGTTGTCGTGGATCCGCCGGTAGGTCGTCTCGCCCGAGGCGGACGCCTCCTTCTGGTTCGCCTCGGAGCGGGCATAGTACGTCTTGGCGTTGTTCTTGTTCACTTCATACAGGTACTGATTGACCTGCATGGCGGTGTCCGCGTTGATCGAGCGGGCCTCCGCCGTCTGCTCGTTGTAGGCCCCGGCGCCGGCGGCGTAGACCCCCATCCCGCGAGCCTGGCTGCCGGCGACCGTGCTGCCCCCGCCCCAGCCGCCCCAACCTCCGTACCCGGACGGATAGCGATACTGGGCCTGGGCCTGCGCCCCGAGAACGACGAACGCCGCGGCCAGAAGCGCGGCCCGACCGAGATGACCAAGCATGGGGAAGCTCCCTGTTGAGAAGGCGAGGGCCGGATCTCGGCGCAGGCGGGGCCGTCGGGGGCGAGGCCCCCCCGAGGTTCGCGGCGAGGCCCAGCTCGACGACGTCGGCCCGCGCCTCGATCGCACCGTCCGCATCGACGGCGTCAATGACAAGAAATTAATTAACAGGGATATGCGGCTTTAGCAAACTTTTAATCGTCGATTTCGCGAGGCGGCCCGCTCGCCCGCCCGGAGGGGGCGACGGAGACGCGAGGAAGCGAGGGCGTTCGCGACCGCCCGATCTCTCCGATGGGGCTCGTGCTCGTCCCCCCCTCATCCGGCCCTTCGGGCCACCTTCCCCCCGCCGGGGGGGAAGGGGTTCTTGGCCGACGCCCGCGTGTCACTCGGCGGCTTGCATCTTCACCAGGCCGAGGTCGATGTACTGTCCGCCCTGGGTCTGGCGGCAATGGACGGCCACGACGTTCTTGCCCGGCTTGAGGGCCTTGAGGGCCTCGGGGCTGATGCGCGTCGGGCGGTACTCGCTGGTGTAGCCGCTCAGGCGGGCGGCGGGGACGCCGTTGAACGAGACCTCGGCGTCCTCGTCGTGGTGGATGTACAGCCGCAGGTCGTCGCCCGCCTCGATCGCCGCCTGGGGGACGTCGATCTCGCGGCGGAGCCAGATCCGGGGGCCGTCCCAGACGGTGTTCACGGCCGCGCCGGGGGTGCCCCGGGTGCCGAAGCCGCTCTGGCCCTGCTTCCAGTCGCGGTCGTCGTAGTCGGCCGCGGTCCAGTTGCCCGGCGGGGGCTGGAGCACGTACTTCCACGTCGCCGGCGCGTCCTGCGCGGTGGGGACGAGCGCGACCACCTCGCGGCGGACCGGCATGGGCGCCCACTCCTCGCCCAGGTCCTTGGCGTCGGCGCGGGCCAGCTCCAGGCAGCTCTCCCAGTAGGGGAGGCCGTCGGTCAGGGCGCGGATGAAGATCCCGCCGATGACCGGCCGGGCGCGGAAGCCGGCCTCCTTGGCGCTGTCGGTCCAGTACCAGTCGGTGAACGGCACCCGGTCGGGCGTGGCGTTCAGGAACTTGTGCATGGGGGCGATGAACTTGACGAACGTCGCCTTGTCGGGCGCCAGCGAGGCCGTCCAGGCGAGCCAGTCGCTCTTGGTGAACGCCTTGCGGTTGTCCAGCGGCAGGCCGTACTCGTTGAACTTCGTCGCGTAGAACTTCAGCTCCTTGGCGGCGACCTCGGGGGGGAAGACGTCCAGACCCAGGATCTTGTCCCAGATCAGGTTGTACTTCTGGCTCCAGCTCTCCTGGGGGTCGAACGTCAGGCGGTAGTGGTCGCCGGCGTCGGCCATCTCCATCCACTTCCGCGCCAGCTCTTTGGCCCGGTCGGTGTAGTGCCGGGCGACGTCGTCCTCGCCGCGCATCGAGGCCATGCGGCCGAAGGCGGCCATGCCGAGGATCGCCTTGACCGAGAGGTTGGCGTTGCGCGCCAGGTGGCCGGAGAAGTCGTCGGTGCAGAGCTGGTTCGCCGGGTCGAAGCCCTCGCGCTCGCAGTATTCGGCCCACTTGGTCAGCTCGGGCCAGTACTTGCCGGCGAAGTCGGCGTTCTTCTCGACGTGGGCGATGGCCGCGAGCATCAGCAGCATGTTGCCGCTCTCCTCGACGGGCATCTGGTTCTCCTCGGTCCGCTCGCCGCCGCCGTAGACCTGCCCGGTCGCGGCGGGGTACGTCCCCAGGTCGTGCGGGGCGAACGGCCAGCTCCAGCGCGGGGAGGCCGCGTAGTCGAGCACCGGCACCAGCGACGCCTTCGCCAGCACCGGGCTGAACAGGATCAGGTGCGGGAACTGCGGGTAGATCACGTCGACCGTGCCGATGCAGCCGTTCGACGAGTTCTCCTTCGAGAACCAGAGCGGCATCCCCCTGGCGTCGGCGACGAGGGTCGCCCCGGCGAGCGACTGCCGATGCGCCAGCGCGCCCATCTCGGCGTACTCCTTGCCGCCCAGCTCCGTCAGCACCTCGACGAACCGCTTGTCGAAGCCGTCGCAGTACTGGTCGTAGACGGCCTTGCGCAGGTGGTGCTTGAGCAGGAGCGCCGTGAACGGCGGCTGCTTGCCCTTCTCGCGCGCCTTGTGCTTCCAGTAGCCGACGAGCCACTCGTCCATGTAGTCGATGGCGTAATCGTCGTCGTAGGCGATCAGGGCGAACGTCTCGGCGGCCTTGCCGGGCTCGACCGACCCCAGCGCCGTCACCAGGGCGATCCCCGGCGCGCCGTCCTCGACCTTGCGGGGCATGGCGTCGTCGTCCTTGCCGGGGAGGCCGCCGTCCTTCGCGAAGGCCTCGGCCAGCGTCGCCCCGGGCGCGGCGGCGAGGATCGTGCGGGGCTGGCCGGAGGCCAGATACAGCGAGCCCCAGTCGATCCGCACGCCGTCCCCCCGGCGCTGGAGGGTCGGCTGCTCCTGCGAGCCGATCTTGACCGCCTTGACCGAGCCCAGCTCCTCGCGGCCCCAGACCACCGCCTGGTCGGGCGTGTTCACGGCCAGCAGTCCCGAAGCGCCGAGGAACACGGAGACCTCGTGCGACTTGTCGTCGCGGGCCTCGACCTTCCACGAGACGTACGTCACCGGGCTGGCCAGCATCTCCAGGTTGTACGGCACCGCCAGGCCGAGGAACGTCAGCTCGACGTCCACCTCGTCCGACCGGAATTTGGCGATCGTCCGCGTCGGCCGGACCTCGATCGACGCCTGCTCCATCGCCGGCAGGGCCTTGGGCTCGGCCCCCAGGATGCGGAGGGTCTTGCCGTCGACCCGGACCAGGCCGGTCAGCGGGTGGGGCGTCCCGGTCCAGTGCCGGGTGGTCGCGTCGGTCAGCTTGTCGGCGGGCGACCAGACGCTGAAATAAGGGTCGTGGGCGATCAAGGGGACCGAAGGCGGCCGAAAGGCCTTCGGCTCGTCCGCCCGCGCGGCGACCGCGCCGGCGAGCGTCGTCGCCAGCCCGGCGAAGGCCGCGAGGGCTCGGGAGTGGTTCTTCATGAGGTCCTCGAAGGGGGAGAAAGCTCCGGGTGAATCCCCGATGATACAGCGATCTCCCCCCGGACGGCAGGCGCGAGGCGTTCTCCGCCTCGGACGGCAAGGCGACGTCCGGCCTCGGGCGAGCTTTCGCGAAGCCTCGTCCGGGGGGGCGGGCCCCGTCCGGGCGGTCGGGCCTGGACTATTTCGGCGACACCGTGATGTGGTACGTGAAGTGGAAGTCGCCGAAAAACTCGCTGTGCACGGTGTACTCGAGCGTGTGCCGGCCCACGGGCAAGGGATGGTAGACCGACCCGATCCCGGTGACCCAGAGGGCCGCCGCGGCGCCGTTGGCTTGGGTTTGCGCGTAGACGATCGGCTCGTCGAAGTAGATGGGGCCGAACTGGTATCGCTCCAGCTCGTCGCCCGTACCGTCCAGCAGCACTCGGCCGTCGAGGACGGTGTGGACCTCGGCGGTCCCGATGATCTCTTCGAGGAGGGGAGCCAGCGCGGCGGGATCGTCGTCCGGCACATTCGGGTCGGCGTACCTCTCGCCGTAGACGAAGAACGGCGCGGCCACGAACGGCGTCCCCGGTCGCAGGGTGACGTCGAACTCGGGCGTCGGGTCGGAGAACGAGCCCGGGAGCAGCCGCACGCGGCCGACCGAGCCGCTCAGGCCCGTCTCCCCGCCCAGCCCCGTCGCCAGGGCGAATTGGGTCTGCAGCACGTTCCACCCTTCGAACGACCTGCCGAACGCGTGCGACTGCGGAGGCGTCAACGGCGATCCTCCGCCCTGCCCGAAGGAGGGCGAGGGCGCCAGCAGATGGCACCAGAGCGAAACCAACAGGATCGCCGCGGGAATCCTCAGCATGCGATTCATCGGATACCTCCTTAGGATCTTGTCACTCGCCTCATCGAGATAGCAGGCCGCTGCTTCGGAAGCCTGACGCCGCGATGTCGAGTCGAGCGCGGTCGCCGCCTTGCCCCTGCTTCGGCGGCCGGATCGATGCGCCGTTCGACGTCAAATTGAAAACATATCGCAGCGCTGTGGATGAAATTGACCGAAACGGCCGGGAAACGCAACAAGCATCCCCGCGCCGGGCCTCTTTCTCCACCGACTCCCCCCGCCGCCGTCTCTTCAACCGCCGATCGTCTCAATCCCCGGGCCCGGCATGCTTCATCAGGCGGCCGGACCGACTTGTTTTCGACAGGCCTTCGGACTCGTCCGCCGCGGTGCCATCGACGTCCGCAAATCGGACGACCGGGACGGGAGAATCGAGTTCGTCCTCAATCGCGCACGGAGAACGCGGACTGGTCGTCCAGGTGGTCGTTGAAGGAGAAAACTCGCGGCGGGATGGTCGAGGGGCGGCCGGCTTCCGTGATCTCGGAGCCGGCGTGATCTCGAACTCGGAGCAGGTCGCCGGTTTCGCGAAAGGTCCTGGCGACGTCTCGGAACAGGCTGCCGGCCGATCGTCCCATCGTCGTCCGGAACGCGCGGTAGGCCTCGGGCGGCCGGGGGCCGAGCGACCGCACCTCCTCGGCGCGGGCCCGGACGAACCGGCGAATATCGCCCGCATCCGGAACGTCTCCCCTGCGGCGGATCCGACCATCCCGCGAGCCTGGAGGGGCCGGCCCGATGCTTCCACGCCGATTCACCACCCGTCGCCTGATGGCCCTGATCCTCGCGTTCGCGGCGGTCCTCGGCCTGGCGATCCCGGCGGCCGAGGTCTATCGGACGAAGGAGTACCACGTCCACGTCGGCGTCGACCCGAAGGGGCCCAACGTGGCGAGTTGGGGCGGGATCGAGCCCCCGTTCTGGCCCCGCTATCTCAAGCGGCTCGCCGGACGGCCCTGGCGCGGGGTGGGCCCCTGCGGCTTCGCGACGGGATTCGAGGTCGACCATTGCGAATTCGCCCACCCCGAGATGCGGGTGGAGTTCGGCGGGCGGGCCGCCTACCAGTTCAGCGGCGAGCACGCGAAGCGACTTGAGGAGATCGGGCGGGTGCGGGGGCGCCGGGTGACTGTCCCCTAAACGTCGTGACGCCGCGATCGGCCGTGGATGCGGAACTCGGGATCGACGCCCGAGGGTGTGATCCGATGCGATGATCACGGGCCGGCGTCGCGGTAGAGTGATTTTCGCAGAAGGCAGCGGCAGCAGACCCACCGCAACACCAAGGGAGGAAGGGATGGGCCAAATCCCGACCGGGACCGAACTCGCACGGCCGTTCCTGCCGGCGAAGGACCACGACCTGTCGAAGGCTTTCTACGAAGCGCTAGGCTTCCCGAAGCTGCTCGACGGGGAGGTGGCGATCTTCGCCGCCGGTTCCGGCGGCTTCGTACTCCAGCGCTACTACCAGAAGGAATGGGCCGAGAACACGATGATGCAGCTGATGGTCGATGACCTCGACGCCTGGTGGGCGCACATCGTCGGGCTTGACTTGCCCGGCCAATTCGGCGTCCAGGCCCCTCGCCCGCCGGCCGTACAGCCGTGGGGCCTCCGCGTCGCTTATGTCTTCGACCCGGCCGGGGTGCTCTGGCACGTTTGTGAGCGGCGCTCCGACGCGGTTCAGGACTGAGCGACTGTCCCATTAGACGGTGTTACGAACTTTAGGGCCTATGGCCACGTAGTTTCGGGCATGACGAACCATCGCAAACCCTACGACTCCGACGTCAGCGACGCCGAATGGGACTTCGTGGCCCCCTACCTGACCCTGTTGACCGATCACGCCGGCCAGCGTCGGCACGACCTCCGCGAGGTGTTCAACGCCCTCCGGTGGCTGGTGCGGACCGGCTCGCCCTGGCGGCTGATGCCCCACGACCTGCCGCCCTGGCACACGGTCTACGACCAGGCCCGACAATAGATGGCGGCCGGCTGCTTCGAGGCGATCGTCCACGACCTCCGGGCCCTGCTGCGCATCGCCGACGGCCGCCGGTCCGGCCCGGCCATGGTATGGACTTCGCACTCCCGAATGGCGTGCTCCACGGCCTCAAGATCAAGAACGTTTGAGGCGTACTTGGGAAGTTGGTCACCCTTGCGAGAGCGATCCAATTCTTCACCCGTCGTGTTCATCGCGTTGATTGCCGTGGTTGCGGCTGTCGCCCTCCCTCTGGGTCTCCTCGCAACCTTCGTCCTCTTCCCGATCCTGTTGCCACTGCAGGCGAGCCGATCCCTGCCCGTGGAGGAAGGTCGGGCCAAGCTCTCAACCCTCCTCTCACGATACTTCGGCCTGAAACTGAGAGAGGGTGACAGGGTTGTCGCCGCATACGAGGAAAGTGACGGCGTCCACGGCGACGGAACACTTTGGTTCCATGTCCAGATGAAGCCTCGAACGGCGATCCCGTTTGCGGAGGCCCTAGTGCGACGCGCTGGTTCCAATCCGCGAACATCGAGCGTCAAGGCAGTAGCGGCATCTGCCAGGGATGGATGGGAAAATCGTCCGAAGTGGTGGGATCCTGCCGCCCGCCCGGATGTGATGGCTTATGAAATAGTCCTCCACGACAATCTATTTATTGCGGCTTCCGATGATGCTAGCGAATTTTTTCTTTGCAGGCTGAATGAGTAGCCTGCAAGTGCCGGGGACAGGTCAGACGGACGGCCCGCGACTACTAGAGCCTGGCCTCGACCCTGGAGGGACTGCATTGCGTCGCCTTCAGCATCCTCATGCTCCACAACGCCGCCCCCATCTTTGCAGCGTTGAGTTCGTAACACCCTCTAGTTCGTTACGTCGTCGTTGGCCATGGATAGTGGATGCGGTCGAGCGCCCCGTTCGACCGCCGGGTGCCACGGGTTCTGTGAACCCGTGGATCGGCGGCGGGCCGCTCCCGGGCCGTCGCCGAGATCCCCGGCCGGTCCACGGGTTCGGAGAACCCGTGGCACCCGAAGGGCTTCCGTCCCATCTCGGTGGTTTCGCGTGAGTCAGTGTCTCCGTTTTCCCCGATCCCGGACCATGGTCAACCTGGGGGATGCCGCGCGCCTTGCGATTTCCGACGCCGCGCCCGGACCCGCCGCACCGAGACGATTCGCCTCCGCCCGGACGACCGAAATCCATCGAAAGCGCGCCGAACGAACCCAATTCCTGGTCCGAAAAAACGATGTTAACAGATTGCTGCCAAAGGAGAAACGCCGATCGGGTTCGTTTCCGAGCCGCGCGAACGAACCCAATCCTCGGGAGCGTCGACCCTCGCGAGGCGTCGACGCGGCTTCATGGCGAAAGCGCGCCGAACGAACCCAATTTTCGGGGGCTGGGACGCAGGTCAAGGCCTTGCTGGGGCGTGGTTTGCGTCGATTGGCTTCGTTTCCGGGGCCGACGAACGAACCCAATCCGGGGACCGGGGCCGTCGCGGGCCCACGCGAGGCCTTCGGACTTTCCTTGGAGGAGGGCGCGCGCCTAAGCTGGACTGGGGAAGTTTCCCGTCATCTCCAACGTCTCGATCAAGCATCGCAAGGCCGGACCATGATCCACAAGTTCATCGCCGTCGCCGCAACGGTCGGGCTGGTCGGCGTCGCCGCCGCGGTCGGGGCCCAGGACAAGCCGGGGTCGGGCAAGGACCCGCAGCTCGGCCGGGCGTTCCGCGTGCCGTATCGGCTGACGGACACGAACCACTTCCTGGTCCGCGTCCGGATCAACGGCAAGGGGCCGTTCAACTTCCTGGTCGACTCCGGCGCCCCGGCGCTCTACGTGGCGACCGAGACCGCCGCCAAGATCGGCATCGCCCCGCCCGAGAAGGGCTTCTGGACGCCCATCGACAGCCTGGAGATCGAGGGGGGCGCCCGGCTGGAGAAGGTCAAGGGCCGCGTGGAGGACCCGTTCCAGCTCGTTGGCATGAACGCCCTGGGGCTGCCGGGGGCGTCGATCGACGGCATCCTCGGGTTCACGATCCTCGCCCGGTTCAAGCTCGACATCGACCTGACGCGGGACCGGATGACCTGGACCCGGCTCGACTTCGCCCCCCCCGATCCCCCCGTGCCGACCGACGAGGACCGCAAGAACCCGCCGGCCGAGATGCAGCTCATGAACGCCCTGGGGCCCGTCGCCAAGGGCCTGGCGTTCCTGATCGGCAAGCAGCCCGAGGAGCAGGTCGCGGCTCGGGGCTTCCTCGGCCTGGAGTGGGACGAGGCCGGCGACGCGAAGGCCGTACGGATCGTCCGCGTCCTCCCCGAGTCCCCCGCCGCGGCGGCCGGGGTGGCCGTCGGCGATACGCTCGTCCGCATCGACGGGAAGCCCGTCGGCGGCCTCAGGTCGGCCCGCGAGGCCCTGGCCGGGCTCCGACAGGGGCGGGCGGTGGAGCTTGTGGTTCGGCGTGGGGACGAGGAGAAGACGCTCAAGGCCACGGCGGGCGAGGGGCTGTAGGCTTTAGCGGAAGAAGAACAGGCCGTCGCGAATCGTCCTTCCCCCCTGGTGGGGGAAGGTGGCCGGAGGCCGGATGAGGGGGAGACGAGCACGAACACCGTCGCGTCCTCGCATCGTCCGCCTTGATGGCCCCCCTCATCGACCGCTTCGCGATCCTTCCCCCACCAGGGGGGAAGGGAAGATTATCGACCGGGAAGGCAGGTTCTCATGCACGACGAACGACCCTCGAAGCCCCGGATGCTCCGCACGCTGCTGGTCCTGACGGCGGCGGCCCTCGCGGGCGCCTCGCTGTGGCTCGGGCCGGCGCCGGCGGAGGAGGCGGGATCGAAGGCCACAGCCACGGCGCGGTTCACGATGCTGCCGTCGAACCACATGGTGCTGAGGGCGATGCTCAACGGCAAGGGGCCGTACCGCCTGATCTTCGACCTGGGCGCGCCGATCACCCTGCTGAGCAACAAGGCCGCCGAAGGGTCCGGCACGGTCGATGCGAACGCCCCCAAGTCGTTCCTGTTCTCGATGCGCGGCGAGGCCGAGGTGGCGAAGCTCCAGGTGGGGAGCCTGACGGCCGAGAAGCTCCCCGTCGTCGTCTTCGACCACCCGGCGCTCGGCGTGTTGAGCCAGGTGCTGGGCGAGCCGATCGACGGCATCATCGGCTTCACGTTCTTCGCGCGGTATCGGACGACGATCGACTACCAGAAGGACGAGATGACCTTCACGCCGGTCGACTTCTCCGTCCGCGACCTGATGAAGGACCTGCCCGACCGGATCGCCGGGCCCAAGGTCGCCCGCCAGCGGGTGCTCGCCCCCGGCGGCCTCTGGGGCCTGCGGCTGGGCGCGGCCGAGCCCGACGGCAAGGGCGTCCGGGTCGCGTCGGTCGTCCCCGACTCCCCCGCGGCGCTCGCGGGACTGGCCGCCGGCGACGTGCTGACCGCCGTCGACGAGCGCTGGACCGCGTCCGTCGAGGACGTCTACGCCGCCGCCTCGGGCGTCGAGCCCGGCCGCGAGGCCCCCGTCGCCGTCCTTCGCGAAGGCAAGGAACAGACCCTCACCGTCCGCCCCGCCGACGGGGCCTGAACCCACCACCGGAGATCCCCGCCATGACTTCGCGACCCTGGACGCCCCGCCTGGCGCCGACGACGGCCCTGGTCCTGACCCTGACCCTCGCCGGCTGCGAGGAGCCGCGCCACGTGGGGGGCGGCAAGAAGAACGCCGTGGCCCACGGCCCCGGCGCGTCGGCCGAGAAGAAGGAGCCCGAGTTCATAGTCGGCAAGCGCACCCAGGACATCAAGCGCATGGAGCCCGAGGTCGCCGCCGGCGCCGACGTGATCGTGAAGCCCAAGATCACCGCCAAGGACCCGATCACCCTGCAGGGCAACGCCTACGTCACGATGATCGGCCAGACCTCGATCCTCCAGATCCAGCACGCCATGAACCTCTACCAGGCGGCCAACGACCGCCTCCCCAAGGACTTCGACGAGTTCATGGCCGAGATCATCCGCGCCAACAACATCGCCCTCCCCAAGCTCCCCCACTATCAGGAATACGGCTACGACGAGAAGGAGCACCGGCTCGTCATCCTGGAGTACCCCGACCGCAAGAACCCCTGATGCGGAGGGCGGAGCCTCGCCCATGACCCGCGAACGCCCGCCGATCCAGGTCCCCGCGACGCCGGAGTACGTGCTGGCGACGCTCCAGGACCAGCATCGGCACCTGGCCGGGATCTACGAAGCCGATGCGGACGCCGTCCTCACGGCCGAAATGTCCATCATTCACTGGTGCGCGGTCATGGACCTGGGGGACGACTGGCGGCGGCTCTCCTGGGCTCTGGACGACGCTTGGAAGCTCGGCCGGTCGCGGGCCGAGTGGAAGGCCGTCCTCGAACCGACGAGCAAGCGCACCCTCGGCGGGCTCTGCGCGTTCATCGCCGCCTCGGGCGCGACGCGGCCCGTGATCGAGCCCTTCGGCTTCCTCGGCGTCCGCCCCTGCCGCGCCGCGGGGGCGTTCCTGGCCGTCCGCTCGGCCCTCCGCGAGGCCGACGCGATCGCCCCCGAGACGCCCCTGGGACCTTTCCTCCAACGGCACGTCCGCGCCTTCGGCTTCTCGCCGATCCCATTCCTCGCCCCAGGGGCGCTGCCGCCCCTGAGCGTGGACCTGCCGCCGGGAGGAGCGCCCCTGGCGGGCTTCGCCCTTGGATCCCTGCTCGCCTCCGCCGTCGGCTACGCCGGCTTCAGGCTCACCGCGATCCCGCTCTTCCAGCCGATCCTGATCATCTCCGCCACGCTGTTCTTGATGTCATTCCTCGCCCTCGGCAGCGTCCTGCAGAGTCATCGGCCCAACTATGAACTCGGCGACCTGCGGACGTTCAAGGACCTCGCCCGGGCGCTCGCCGCGGGAGCGGGGACGAACTGACGCCAAGCGTCCTTCTCCCCTGGTGGGAGAAGGTGGCCCGAAGGGCCGGATGAGGGGGACCATCAAGGCGACGTCGCCAGGAGCCGAGGCCATGCCTGACCACACCGATCGAGTTCAGGACGATCCGGGCCTTATCGAGGGCCGGATCTATCCCGCCCGGCGGCTCCGTCGCGAGATGACCAAGCCTGAGTTAAAGCTTTGGCTCGCCCTGCGAGGTCGTCGCTGCGCCGGGCTCAAGTTCCGCCGTCAAGTGCCGATGGGCCCGTTCTTCCTGGACTTCTTCGAAGCGGCCCACAAGCTGGCCGTCGAGGTCGACGGGCGCAGCCACGACGACCGCGGCGCGTACGATCGCGCCCGCCAGCTTGAACTGGAACGGCGAGGCTTGACCGTGCTGCGGATTTCGAATGACGAGGTGCTGGAGGATGTCGAGAGGGTCGTCGACGGGATCGTCGCCTTGACTCACCGCTTGGCTCAAGGCGGAGGGAGATAGCGCGGGCATCACCCCCGCTGCGTCGGCCGCCTGCTGGTCGCCTTGGTGATCCCCCTCATCCGGCCCTGCGGGCCACCTTCTCCCACCAGGGGAGAAGGACGATTCGCGACGGCATCTCACCGCGAAAGCCACTTCACCGCGGCGGCGACGTGGGTGACGGCCTGGTCGACCTCGTCCTCGGTGGTGAAGGCGCCGAGGCTGAAGCGGACGGACGAGCGCAGGCAATCGGCGGGGACGCCCATCGCGACGAGGGTCGGCGAGGGCTGCGTGGAGCCGCTCGCGCAGGCCGAGCCGAGCGAGACGGCCACGCCGGCCAGGTCGAGCTGCATGAGGAGCGCGTCGCCGTCGACCCGGAGGAAGCCCAGGTTCACCGTCTGCGGCAGCCTCTTCGACGGGTCGACCGGGCCGTTGGGGAGGATGCGGTCGGGGCCGACCGCGGCGTAAAGGCCGTCGATCAGGCGTCGGGTGAGCCGTCGCCAGAGTGAAGTCCGGGCCTGGTATTCGCGTCGCCAGAGGTCGAGCGCCGTCGCGAAGCCCACGGCCAGGGGGACGGCGATCGTCCCCGGACGTCGGCCCTGCTGCTGGCCGCCGCCGTAGAGGCGGGGCGTGAGCCGGACGCCCCGGCGCACCAGGAGCACGCCCGAGCCGGCGGGGCCGTGGAACTTGTGGCCGCTGGCCGCCAGCGTGGCGACCCCCAGCGCGGCGAAGTCCACCGGGATCCGCCCCACGGCCTGCACCGCGTCGGTGTGGACCGGCACGCCCCGCGCGGCGGCGAGGTCCGCCAGCTTCGCGACGGGCTGGATCGCGCCGGTCTCGTTGTTGGCGAGCATCAACGTCGCCAGCCTCGTCCGCTCGTAGAAGAGGGCCGCCATCCGGTCGACGTCGACGACCCCCTCGGCGTCCACCGGCGCGACGTCGGCGACGAAGCCCCGGGCCTCCAGGTGGGCGACGAACTCGTTGACCGCCGGGTGCTCGATCGGCGAGGTCGCGATCCGGCCCGGCGGCGAGGTCCCGTCGACCGACAGGCCGAACACGGCCAGGTTGTTGGACTCGGTCCCGCCGGACGTGAAGACGACCTCGTCCGGCCGCGCGCCGAGGATCTCGGCGACGAGTTCCGTCGCCTCCTCGAACGCCCGACGCGCCCGACGCCCGGCCGAGTGCCGGCTCTCGGCGTTGCCGGCGACCAGGAAGTACGGGCTCATCGCCTCCAGCACCCGGGGGTCCAGGGCCGTGGTCGCGTTGTGGTCCAGGTAGATCGTGGTGGCGTTCATGGGCGGTGGAGGGGAGGCTCCCTGGGGCCCGGGGCGTCCGTCCCGATTCTACCCCAGGCTCCGCATGGTCAACAGCAGGCCGACGAGGAAGATCGGGATCCCGATCAGGAAGAACGGCCCCGCCCCCAGGGCCATGCCGACGACCATCAGCGTGAAGCCCACCGCCACGCCCGTCAGCCGGCCCAGCAGCGCCATCACGCCGAAGACCAGCCGGAACGGGAACGTCAGGATCGACCAGGCCGCCCCGAACAGGAAGCCCAACGTCGCCGCCACCGGATTCCTCCTCGCCCGAACCTCGAAGCGCGGGGCCGCCTCCCACGCGCCGGCCGTCGGATGGGGCCGGAACGCCCGGGTTCGCAGGCGCGGTCGGTCGGACTGGGCTTGCCTCATGAACGCGACTCGGTTAAATACTGCCCGTTTTCCGGGGCATGGGACCGGCGGCTCGGCGTCGATGCACGCAGGCGCGACGAGGGGCGGGAGAAGGACGGCGAACCGCCGCTTCTCTCCCCAGGTATCGACGCGAGACGCCGAAAGTCTTCATCCGCCGGGAAAGTCTCTTCGCACCCACACTTGGAATTATTGCGGACGACCGGGTTTTGACAAGACGGCCCGCGCATGCGTGGAGGTCGACGGGACGTCGGCCGCAGTCCGCGTGCGACGGGGGTGGCAGGGAGGCCGAGTCGTGCGTCAAGCGTTGCTGGTGATCGTGCTCGTGGGGGCGGCTTTCGGGGGCGGGGCGCTGGTGAGCGGCCCCGGCTTCCGGTTCGCCCAGGAGCACCTGCTGGATTACATGGGGCTGCAGGACGGCGGCGAGATCGACGCGCTCGACCTGGCCCCCCCGCCGGACGCCGCGGCCCCGACGCCCGGGCCGCTCGTCGGGGCCGCCGCCGTCGCCGCGTCCAAACCCACGCCCGAGACGCCCGCCCCGGCCCCGTCCTCCCCGCCCGCTCCGGCGCCGGCGCCCAGGCCGACCGAGCCGTTCGCGGAAACCCAGGCGTCGCAAGCGGCTGCGACGCCGGCTCCGGCCCCCGAGCCGGCCAAGGCCGAGCCGCCTGCGCTGCTGGGGGCCCTCTCGGCCATGCTCCCCCAGGCGCCCGCTCCCGGCTCGACCCCCGCCGGATCGACCCGCCCGGCGTCCGAGGCCCCGGCCCCGGCCCCGGCCCCGGCCCCGCTCGACCCCGGCGTCGCCCCGTCGGCCCTCGCCCCGCCGGAGGCCGCCCCGGCCCCCGGCCCCGCCGGGACGGGGGGCGACTGGGCCGAGGTCCGCCGCAAGCTGGCCGCCGCCGGCGTCGGCCGCTACACCATCGAGGGCGAGCCCGGCGGCCGGGTCGTCTTCGCCTGCCTGATCCCGGTCGCCGGCAAGCAGGCCGTCTCCCAGCGGTTCGAGGCCGAGGCCGCCGACGAGTTCCAGGCGGCCCAGGCCGTGTTGAAAAGAATCAACCTGTGGCGGGCCTCGCATCCCGCGGCCCCCGACTCCCCCTGACCCCGATCTCCGGAAAGGAGGCGGCCGGGGTCCGGCGATCGACCGGGCCCCTATAATGGAATCGGTGAAGAACTTGGTAAGATCGACGCCGCGAGGAAGTCGGCGTCGTCCGATGAAAGACTGTCGCCTCGCGCGACGTTGAGATGCAGTCGACCGAAGGTCGGAAAGGTTCGGGCCGTCCATGGCCGAGGGTGCGAGGCTCCTCTTGATCGTGACGGGCAGTACGCTGCGGGCCGAGGAGATGGATCGGCCGCTGGCCTACTACCTGAAGCAACGCGTCGAGGAGGCGCTGGCCGTATCCCCCGACGACGACCTGGCCGACTTCCAGGTGCAGGTGATCGCCGATTTCCGCTGGCTCCACGACGACGCCCTCCAGGGCATGGCCACGATCTCCCTGGGGGGGCCGGGCGTCAACGAGCTGGCCCACCGCTGGCTGGAGGAGGTCCCGGTCGCCCTCGCGGTGAACGAACGCTACTTTATCCAGATGGACCCCGAGCTGGCCGACGCCCACGCCAGCGTCTGGGGCATGGACAACCCGACGACCCAGATCGCGGTCTCCGTGTTCCTCGACCGGTTCCTCCCCCGGTTCCTGGAACGTTGTGCGACGATCCCCCCGGCCCCCCTCGATCTCGACGACGAGGCGGAATCGGGACCCGAGGACGACTGACGGATCGCAGTCCCCCGGTCCGGATCGACTCGACTCGACTCGCAGCCCGGCGTGCCCCTCCCGGCCCGCCGTTTCTCTCTCCCGACCGCCGCGCCGACTTCTTCCCCCTCTCCCCTCCCGTCGGCGCGGGGGCCTGCACGAACGGATTCGAATTCGGTTTCGGTGCAACTCGATCGACTTGGTCGCGAACCTCGTACGCAATCGACGGTCGGAGTCCAGGATCTCGGTAGGAGGAGACGCCCGGTCTTCTCGGCGTCCCCGCGCGGAAAGGCGCGTGGTCCGCCGCGGAATCCGGCGATCGACAGGTACGCCATGGATGGCGGACGGTTCGTTCCAATCCCAGGGAAGGACGGGTGGATCATGCGGCATTCGACGCGATCGCACGGCCGGGGCGGGGGGATCCGAGGCGTCCTGCGGGCGGCGGGGCTCGCCGGCCTGCTGACGGCGACGGCCCTGACAGGCGCGACGGCCGCCGCCGACGACGGCGGGGAGGCGTCGATCGGCCAGCCCAACCGGGTCACGCTGGAACGCCGCTCCGCCCGGCGGGACCGGGGGGCGTGGGTCGTCGACTATCAGATCAAGAACGAGACCTCGGCGGGCCTGATCGTGGCCCCCTCGGAGATCGAGGCGCGGTCCGAGGGCTGGGTGTCGAACTCGCGGGTCCCCGGCCACGCGGCCCCGCGGCGGGCGGTCGTGACGGTGAAGGCGGCCGAGAAGGCGACGGCCGACGCCGACGTCATCCCCGCGTCCGACGACGCGGCGCGCTGCCGCGAGCGGCTTTCGCTGGCGATCTGGAGCGACGACCAGGCGCCCGAGCCCTCGGCCCGGCCCGCCGAGGCGGTCGCGCCGATCAGCCTGGCCCCGGGCGCGACCGGCCTGGTCCGGCTCCGGTTCGCCCACCAGCACGTCGTCCACGGCGAGTACGACCCGCTCCTGGGCGTGCGGGCCGTGGCCGTCCGCATCGGCCAGGAGACGTTCCATGACGTCGTGCCGCTCGACCGTGAGCCCGGCCCCGCCCACCCCCCGGCCGGCTGGCCCGAACCCCCCGCCGACCGCCGCGACGCCGCCCGGTTCGTCTCCGCGCCGGACAGCCTGCACCTGGAGGCGCACGTCCCCGGCCGGCAGTACTACCGCTTCGACGAGCGGCCGGTCCGCCACGGGGCCCGGATGCGGCTGAGCTTCTGGTACCTCGTCGCCAACGGGACCGCCGGCGAGTGCCGCGTCCGCCTGGCCCAGTACCGCGACACCCCCACCTCGCACCGCGTCCTCCCCGCCGGCGGGATCGATCGCGAGCTGGACGCCGTCGGCCGCTGGACCCGCGTCGAGACCCTCGTCCGCATCGAGGACGAGGCGACCAGCGTCGGGCTCGACTTCCGGGTCTCCAGCGACGCCAACCTCGGCGAGATGTGGATCGACGACGTCGCCCTGGAGCCGCTCGACGCCGAGGCCCTGGCCCAGGGGCCCTGAGCGGTCGTGGACGCGGCGCGGGGATTTGGGGTAAGCTTGACGGGGGCCGGCTCGCGGGCCGGCAAGGCCCGGCCGGCCCCGATCCGCCATCATCCGCACCGGCAAGGGACCCCAGGATGCTTCGTCGACTCTGCATCGGGCTGATCGCCCTGGCGACGCTCTGCGCCGCCGGCGCGGAGGTCCGGGCCCAGGACCGCTTCTACGTCGTCGTCTTCGGCGCCCAGCCGCATCCGAAGCAGCTCCGGCGCACGCACGCCTGGGCCACGTTCGTGCGGGTGTCGGGCGACCCGGCCGATCCCAACGCCCCCTGCTGGCAGCACACGATCAGCTGGCTGCCGGCGACGCTGGAGATCCGCCCCCTGGCGGCCCACCCCGAGCCGGGGGTCAACCTGGACCTGGACCGGACGCTCGCCGTGATGCGGGACTACGGCGCGCACACCACGGCCTGGGGGCCGATCGAGATCGGCCCCGACCTCTACAACCGGTCGCTGGCGGTGAAGGCGAGGCTCGAATCCGGCCAGGTCGGGTATCGGGCCCTCACCAGCGACTGCGACCTCCTGATGGACGACTGCAACCACGCGGTCGCGTCCGCCGGCCCGGAGTTCGGCCGCCACAACAGCCCGCTGTTCCGAGCGGGCAAGCCCGCCGGCCGCCGCCTGGCCCGCCAGGTGGCGCGACGGGGCGAGGTCGGCCCCGGGGGCGCGGACGCCTCGTGGCTCCTCGCCCGCCTCGGGCTCCCCCGGCAGGGCGTCGAGGTGGTCTCGCCCTAGGACGCCGCCCGGTCTTCGGCCTCGTCCCCGGGTGCCGCGCCGGGTCGGATCGTGGGGTATGCTTGGGGCGAGCCGGCTTGTGGGCCCGCGCAGGCCCCGCCGGCCTCGTTCCCCCTCCGTCCGCTCCGGGAAGGGCCCAGGATGGCTGCTCGTCGACACCGATCCCGACTCCGCGTCGGGGTGCTGATCCTGGCCGCGGCCTGCGGCCTCGTCGCCGGCGCCGCGACGGAGGCCCGGGCCCAGGACCGCTTCTTCGTCGTCATCTTCGGCTCCCAGTCCCGGCCGAAGCAGTTGCGGCTGACCCATACCTGGGCCACGTTCGTCCGGGTCTCGGGCGAGTCGGCCGACCCGAACACGGCGGAGGCCTACCAGCACACGATCAGCTGGCTGCCGGCCACGCTGGACGTCCGGGTCTGGGCCGCGCGGCCGGAGCCGGGGACCAACCTGGACCTGGACCGATCGCTCGCCTACGTGCAGGGGAACGGCGAGCACGTCACGGCCTGGGGGCCGTTCGAGATCCGGCCCGACGCCTACGCCCGGTCGCTGGAGATCCTGTCCCTGCTGGAATCGGGCCAGGTCGAGTATCGCGCCGTCAGCACCCGATACAACCTCCTGATCAGCGACTGCATCCACGCCGTGGCCGCCGTCGACCCGCAGTTCGGCCGCGGCCACTACCCGCTGATCCGCGTGGGCAAGCCCGCGAGCCGCTACATCGCCCGCCAGTTGATCCGGCGGAGCGATTTCGACCAGACCCGCGTGCACGCCTCGTGGCTGGTCGCCCGCCTCGGCCTGGTCGAGCGGGGCGTCGAGATGGTCTCGCCCCAGGCCATCCCCCCCCACCCCTGCGCCCTCTGCCTCATCCCGGAGCACGGGGCGGGAGGCGGCTGAGGTTCGACCGCGGGCCGGCCGTCCCCCCTCCACGCCGCATCGGGCCTCCGCCCGTCGGTCGCGCCGTCACTTCCCGGCGGCGGGGGCGGCGAGGCTGCCGAGGAGCAGCTGGAACTCGGCGTGGGCGAGCAGGTCCTTGAAGGCGGGGTCGGCCTTCACGTCGGCGTCGAGCTTGGGGTCGGCGTCGAGGGCCTCGCGGAGCAGGAGGACGGCGGCGGAGAGCCCCTTGCGTTCGAGGTCGTCGCGGCGGGGGCGGTCGAGCTTCTCGTCGGCCCGGGCCTGGGACGCCATGCGGGCCAGCAGCCTGGCTGCGGCGACGCAGCCGGGGGCGTGGTCGACGGCCTCGCGGGGGATCTCCAGGGCGACCCGGCGGGCGTCGTCGTACGCGGCCAGCTTCAGGTCGACGTCGGCGAGCGCCTCGCGGGCCTCGGTCAGCAGGGCGCGGTAGGTGGGGTTCCGGCCCGAGGTCAGCTCGACGGCCTGCCTGTCGTGGGCGACGGCCTCTTCGAGCGGCGTGCGGGCGTCCTCGGGCCGGGTCGCGGCGGCGGCCTGCTTGGCCAGCATATAGCCCAGGTAGAAGCGCTTCTCGGGGGCGGCGGGGGCCTTGGCGACCAGCCCCTTCATCCCCTCGACGGCCTGCGCGAACAGGGGGGCGGCCTCGGCGGCGGCGCCCCGGGCCTGGAGCGACTCGGCCAGGGTGGAGCGGGCGACGGCCAGCGACTCCACGTCCTCGTCGGCCGGCGGCTCGCGCCGGGCCAGCTGCTCGGAGATCGCCAGCGCGCGGCGGATCGGCCCCTCGGCGTCGCCCCCCTTGGCGGCGCCCTGGCGGGTGCTCCCCAGGTTGCTCAGGACGATGGAGGTCTCGCGCTGGACCTGCACCGGCGGCCCGCCCGGCGCGGCGGCGGCGAGGGCGTCGAGCGCGGCGAGGGCGTCGACGAACGCCTTCTCGGCCTCATCGAGCCGGCCGGCGGCGACCTTCTGGTTCCCCAGGCTGGTCAGGCAGCGGGCCAGCTCGAGCCGATAGGCGGCGTTGGCGGGATGCTCGGTCGTCAGCTTCGCGAGGAGTTCCAGGGCCGCGAGGTAGGAAGGCTCGGCGCCGGGCCGGCCGGCGGCGTCGAGGGCCTCGCCCAGGCGGCGGAGGTAGGTGGCCTGGAAGTGGCGGTGGCGGGGGACGTCGGGCCGCTCGGCGACGAGCGTCGCGTTCAGGTCGCGCGCCTTCTCGATCTCGGCGACGGCCTCGTCGATCCGCCCCCGCTTCAGTTGCAGGTAGCCGAGGTTGAAGTGGCACTTCGCCAGGTCGAACCGCACCTGGAGGTCCTCGGGCGAGCGGGCGGCGAGATCCGTGTTCAGCTCGACGGCCTTCTTCAGGATCGGCTCGGCCTCGCGGACGCGGGCCAGGTCGACGAGGACGCCGCCGTAGTTGGTCGCGGCGGCGGCCAGGTCGCGGGCGTACTCGGGGCGGTCGGGGTAGTCCTCGGCGAGCCGCGAGGCCTCGCGCCAGCCGCGGCCCCAGAGGGACTCGGCCTCGTCGAACCGGGAGGCGTCGTAGGCGAACCAGCCCAGCTCGGCGCAGGCCTGGCAGAGGGCCTCGCGATAGCGCGGGATCGTGGGATATTCGGCGACCAGGCCGTCGAGCAGGTCGTAGCCCCGGCGCGAGGCGGCCTCGGCCGCCCCCAGGTCGCCGGCCTCGCGGTCGCAACGGGCCAGGAAGTCCTCGGACCGGGCCAGCTCGCCGCGGACCTCGGGCGAGTCGGGGGCGTCGACGCGGGCCTTCTCCAGCAGGTCGCGGGCCTCGGCGTAGGCGGGGCGGGCGGCGGCCAGGTCCCCCTTGCGGCGGAGGAGCTGCCCCCGGGCCCGGAGGACGCGGGCGAGCAGGCGGCGGTCGTCGGCCGCGGCGCCGTCGGGGAGGGCCAGGGGCCGCGCCAGGTCCTCGGCCGAGTCGAGCAGGGCGGCGGCCTCGTCGAACCGGTCGCGGCGGAAGAGGGCCTCGGCGAACCGCGCCCGGGTCGAGGCCAGCTCGCGGCGGGCCTCGGGCTCGCTGCGATGGGCTTCGACGAGCGGCCCGAGCCGGTCCAGGCTGCGGCGGTAGGCGCGCTCGGCGTCCTCGAACCGGCCGAACTTGGCGTAGACGTCGGCCATGCGGCGGAGCATCCGGCCGTGCTCCAGGCGGACGGCCGGCGCGTCGTCGTCCCCCTTCGTGCGGCCCTCGTAGAAGGCCACGGTCTTCTCCAGGAACTCCTTCTGGAGCGGGTCGAGCCGGTCTTCCAGCCAGCTCTCGCCGACCCTGGCGTACATGTCGTCGACGGTCTGGCGGGCCACCGCCCCCTGGGCCTCGGCCTCGTCCCGCCAGCGGTTGACGACCACCGCGCCGACGCCCGAGGCGATCGTGGAGACCGTCAGCAGGACGGTCGCCGCGGCCACCGCCGTGCGATGCTTGCGCGCCCAGCGCGCGGCGCGTCGGCTCCAGGGCTCGACGTAGGCCGAGACCGGCTCGTCGGCCAGGTGGCGCTGCACGTCCTTCGCCAGCTCGCCGGCGGTCGGGTAGCGGTCGGCCCGGTCCTTCGCGATCGCCTTCAGGCAGACGGCCTGGAGGTCGGGCGGGGTCGCGGGGTTGTGCGAGCGGGGCGGGGCGGGGGGGTCCTCGATCACCTTCTTGAGGATCTCGGCGGTGCGCCTCGCCAGGAACGGGGGCTGGCCGGCGAGGATCTCGTACAGGATGGCGCCCAGGCCGTAGACGTCGGTGCGGACGTCGACGAGGTCGTGGCGGCCCCGGGCCTG
Organism: Paludisphaera soli; assembly: GCF_011064595.1. Taxonomy (GTDB): domain Bacteria; phylum Planctomycetota; class Planctomycetia; order Isosphaerales; family Isosphaeraceae; genus Paludisphaera; species Paludisphaera soli. The sequence goes on from NZ_JAALJI010000005.1 coordinate 270,532, forward strand.
CTCGGGGGCCATGTACGCGGGCGTCCCCAGGAGCTGGCCCTGCAGGGTCCCTTCGGGCCCCGCGCCCGACTCCTTCGCCGGCGGGGCGTCGGCGCTCGGGGGCGGGGGGGCCGCCGCGGTGGGCGCGCCCGCGATCGTCTCGGGCCCGCCCGTCGGGGCGTCGCCCCCCGTCCGGCCGAAGGCCTGGGTGGACAGGTCCTCCTCGCCGACGGCGACGGTCGCGGCGTCGAAGTCGGGCGGGGCCTCGACGCCCGTCGGGCCGCCCTCGCCGTCGCCATCGTCGCCGAACTGCTTGGCCAGGCCCCAGTCCAGGACGATGACCTCGCCGAAGTCCCCCAGGACGACGTTCTGGCCCTTCAGGTCGCGGTGCAGGATCTTCCGCGAGTGGGCGTAGTCGATCGCCTGGCAGACCGAGACGAAGGCGGTCAGCAGCCGCATCAGGTCCACGTCGGACTCGGTCCCGGCGGCCCTCGCCTTGTGGTAGGCGCGGGTGGCCTCGCTGAGCGTGCGGCCCTTCACGAACCGCATCGTGTAGTAGGGGGACGAGCCGCCCCCCATCTCGTACACCGGGACGACGCCGGGGTGCTCCAGCCGGGCCGTGACCTTCGCCTCGTACAGGAACCGCGACCAGACCACCGAGTCGCCGGCCGACTCCGGGCGCAGCTCCTTCAGGGCGATCTCGCGGCCGAGCGCCGCGTCGCGCGCCTTCCAGACCTGGCCCATGCCCCCCTTGGCGTGGAGCTGGGTCAGGGCGTACCGCTGGTCGCGCGAATCGTCGCCCTCGCCCTTGTCCAGGGTCGAGATCAGGACGTGCCCCGCCGGCGCGCCGACGGTCTCCTCGACGGGCCCCGAAGGGCCGAGGGCCCGGGGCACCGCGCCCCGCAGGACGTCGAGCGAGCGGCCGTCGACCGTCGCCGCCAGGGTCGCCGCGACGTCGCCGCCGTGGCGGGCCAGGTTCTCCTCGACGAGCCGCTCGACGGCCCGCTTCTGCTCGTCGGTCAGCGCGGCCGACGCCGCCGGGGCCTCGCCCACGCCGACGGTCCGGCCCTCGTCGAGCCCGGCGCAGGTCTCGGCGAACTGGTCGGCGTCGATGGCCCCGGTCTGAAACGCGATCAGGCCGAACAGCAGGTCGCGATCCCCGTCCATCCCCACCTCGCACGCCAGGGTGCCGCGTCCGGGGCCGCGCCGGGAACGTCCGGGGGCCCGCCTCCATCGACGCATGAACCAACGCCGCATTCTACAATCGTCCCCACCCGCGCGAGTAGCACATTCTCGACCGATTCGCAGCGAAGGGACCGGCCCGCCGGCCTCCCCGCAAGCAGGATCGCCCGCGTGCGGCCGCCCGCCTCCGCAATCGGCGCGTCGCCGTGGGGAAACACGGAATTCCTTCGGCCTGGCAATAACAAGTGGGGGGTTGACGATCCGATATATCCATCATAACAATAGCTCTATCCAGGTCGTCGTTCGTGGGCGGAAATCGGTCGGAGTCGGCGAGGGTTCGCTCTCGCCCTGACTCCCGTCCCCGCAAGCGAACGGCCTCGGGGCGTCTCGAACGCGGGAAATCCCGCGAATTTCGACCTCCCCGCGCCCGGTCGCCCCGTCCCGAGCCCGGAAGCCGCGCGTTCCGATGCGGATTCCAAACCCGTCCTCTTCCGGGGACGGCCAATTATTAATAATCCATAATACGCCGTTTGTTGAGCAATTGCTGAGCGTCGATTCTCGTTGCGGGATCGTCGCGTCCCTCGGTGCGTCCGCGATTCGTCGTCAGGAAGAGTGTCCGAGGGTCGAGCGTCGGCGATCCACGGCCTCGGGCTTGGTCCCGGGGGCCTGGCCGCCCGCGTCCTCTCATGATGTGTCCGTGATCGAGAGTCATCCAGTTCATCGGAAGGTCCGCCCCGAATCGCGACGTCCGCGCGGGGGGCCTTCAAGGAGAAGCCATGTCAGCGTCGAAGCGTTCGGGGTTCACCCTCATCGAACTCCTGGTGGTCATCGCCATCATCGCGGTCCTCATCGCCCTCTTGCTGCCGGCCGTGCAGTCGGCCCGCGAGGCCGCCCGCCGGGCCCAGTGCACCAACAACCTGAAGCAGATCGGCCTGGCCTGCCACAACTTCGAGTCCGCGAACTCGAAGTTCCCGGACGGCGTCGGGCCGGTGCCGACGGCGACCGGCGTGGGCCCGTACATCCGGTCCTCGGTCCAGGCGCTCATCCTGCCGTACCTGGAGCAGGCCAGCCTGTTCTCGACGTTCAACCTGGGGCTGGACGTCAACAACTCGGGCGAGAACGAGACGGCCCGGTGTCAGCTGATCGGTGCGTTCATCTGCCCGTCCGACTCGTCCTCGACCCGGATGCCGGGGAGCACGGTCTTCGCGGGGAGCACGGGCCAAATCGGTTACTCGAACTACTTCGCGAGCCTCGGGGCCACCGCGGCCCAGCTCCACGACACGGCCACCGCCACGGCCGAGACGAACTCGGCGACCCTGGGCATTTTCAACTTCAAGATGAACCTGACGGGCACGCTGGCGACCAACCCCAAGTTCCGTTCGGTCGAGAGCATCGTGACGATCGCCTCGGTGACCGACGGCACCTCGAACACGTCGCTCTTCTCGGAGATCCGGCGGTCGCCGTTGCCGGTCAGCCCCGCGATGAACCCGCTGGACAAGAACCAGGTGCACCGCCTGTCGGCCTGGGATCGGACCGTCGACAACTACGTCCCCCGGGTCCCCGAGTGCGACACCACCGTGTCGCCGACACCGCTCCAGTATCGCGGGCAGCAGTATTATCGCGGCCAGCAGTTCACGGCCAACTACAACCACACCGTCACGCCCAACTACAAGGGGTTCGACTGCATGGACTCCGCCTTCGGGGTCGGCCACATCGCCGCGAGGAGCTACCACTCCGGCGGCGTGAACGTGGCGATGGCCGACGGCTCGGTCCGGTTCGTCAAGGACTCGGTGAACCTGCAGGCCTGGCGCGGGCTCGGGACCCGGGCCGGCGGCGAGATCATCAGCGCCGACGCGCTCTGATCGCCGCGGCTCGCCGCGACGTCGACCGCGCGCCGGCCCCGCCGGCGCGCGGCCCCGATCCCCCCACCCACCTTGATCGATCGAGAGAACGCCGGATGACGAAGTCCCTGACCGCCGCGTGGATGCTCGGCCTCGCCGCCTGCCTCGGGGCCGCCGGCTGCGGCGGCGACCCGAACCCGCCGAACTCGCCCGAGCTGTATCAGAACAACGTGCTGTCCGAAGTCGGCGACATGTACAACACCTACTTCATCCAGTTCAAGAAGCCCCCGCAGGGCGTCAAGGACCTGGCCATGTTCGCCGAGGGGCTCCCCACCGGCGTCGGCGCGGTGCGTCGGGGCGAGGTCGTCGTGCTCTGGGGCGTCGACCCGGTCGACCCGGCCGCGACCGACCCGGCCGGCGACGAGATCCTCGCCTACCTGAAGGAAGTCCCCGACGCCGGCGGCCCCGTCATCACCCGGAACCTCAAGGTCAAGCCCCTGACCGCCGCCGAGTTCCAGGCCGCCCCCAAGGCCGCCGGCAAGGCCGAGGATCCGTCCGCCAAGTCGTCCAAGGCGCGCTGAGGCGGCCCCACGGCGGCCGTCCATATCCTCCGCCCCCATCGCGGCCGCGTCGGCTCACTCGCCGGCGCGGCCGCGTTCGCGCCCGAGGCTCTTGCGATCGAACCGGAACCGGCCTCGGCGGCCGATCGCCTCGTTGTCGGGCCCGGTGGGCGCCAGGCTGGGGTCCCCCCCGATCCCCCCGCCGGGGCCCCCGGGGGCGCGGGGCGTCCCCGTGAGCAGGGCGGCGTTGTAGGGGAGCGAGATCGGGGTGATCCGGTTCACCTTCCAGACTCCGGGCTTGGTCTCCTCGAAGCCGAGCGACCACGTCGTGTCGGCCGCGCCCGAGCCGCCGAGGCCCAGCGGCCCCTGGACGCTCCCCCGGACGAAGACCTTGAACTCGGCCTTCCCCCGGCGGGTCCGCCTCCCCGCGCTGGCCTGCAGGCCGCGGACCCGGACGATGTCGAACTTCGACCGCCCGACGCTCGCCTGGATCATCGTCCGGGTCGCCAGGGGGGGGATCGACTCGCCGGACTGGACGTACTGGACGTCGTCGGTGAGGTGGGCCAGCATCGCCGCGGAGTCCGACGCCAGGAGCGACCGCCGGAGGTCGTAGACCACCGCCTCGATCCGCTCCTCGTCCGTCACCCAGAACCACTCCACTCCCGCCGTCAAGACCGCCGCCGCCACGGCCGACAGCCCCCAGATCAGGTACTTCCCCTCCTGCCGGGCCTTCAACGCCAGGAAGCAGGCGGCCGCGACCAGCAGCAAGGCCCCCACCGGCAACGTCGCGTCGTCCGAGAACATGCTCATCCCGCCGCCCCCCTCGTCCTGAGTCCTACGCTTGTAAGATCACGGGGGTATTGTCGCCCCGGCCCGGCCCCGGGACCAGCCCTCGATCAGTCGGATTTCCGGGAATCCTCGTCGGGTTCGGCCTTGGCCTTGGCCTTCGGCTCGTCGGGGTCGGCCTTCTCGTCGGGGTCGGCCTTCTCGTCGGGTTCGGCCTTGGCCTTGTCGGCGGCCTTGGACTTCTCGGCGGGGCCGGGGCGGGCGGTCTGGACGTCGGTGTAGGCGACGGGGACCTGGTTGTAGCGGGGCTCCCACTCGTTGGGCCGGAGCTTGAGGTTGGCGTCGAGATACTTGACCAGGGCCTCGGCCGCGCCGGGCTCCAGGCGGAGGAGCTTGTAGCCGCGGAGGGGGGAGGGGAACAGCTCCACCTTGTTGCCCCGGCTGCGCTCCAGGTCCTTGCGCACGGCCTCGACGGCGTCCTTGGACGCGACGTCCTTCTCGCCGGCCATCAGCAGCATGGGGACGCGGGGGGCGAGCTGGGGGGCGACCCGGGAGAGGAGGTAGCCGGACCCTTCGGGCTGGGGCGAGACCAGGACGAGCGACCCGAGGTCGGCGGGGCGTCCCTCGGTGGAGACCGCCGCGCCGGGCTGGTAGGCCCACGCCGCGACCAGGTTGGCGCCGTCGCCCACGCCCACGACGCCGAGCTTGCCGACGTTCAGCTCGCCCCGGTTGTGCCGGTCCAGGAGGAACTGGTAGGCGGCCTGGAGGTCGTCGGCCATGGCCTCGCGCTCGTCGGCGGCGAGGGTCCGCCTGGGGTTCTGGCCCTGCCCCCTCAGGTCCATCGAGAAGACGGCGTAGCCCTGGGCCTGCAGGTGCTCGGCCAGGCCCTTCCCCTTGAACTCCAGGACCGCGTCCTCGAAGTCCTTGCGCGAGCGCTGCTTCTCGTGGACCAGCGCGACCGCCGGGGCGTTGGCGCCGAGCTTCGACGGGTAGTAAGAGGCCGCCAGCGGGGTGCCGTCGAACGATCGGAGCTTGAACGTGTAGTGATACGTCCCGAGGGCCCCGGCCTTCCCCTCGGCCTGCCTGGCGAGCGGGTCGCCCCCCTCGGGCCGCACCTTCTTCAGCGGCTCGCCCCCCTGGTCGCGCAGGGGGCGGGCGCCCCGCCGCCGGCCCTCCTGGGCCGCGACGCCCAGCGTGGTCGTCAGCGCGAGCGCGAGGGCCCAGAATCTCCGACTCGCCAGCAGTCCGCGCATGGGCTCGGCTCCCCGTATTCGGCTCGTTTCGACGCGGCGTGCTCGCGCGCGGGGCCGACGGCCACGCCGCCCCCCGACGCCTTCGCCTTCCCCCTCATCCTAAGACGCCCGGGGCCGATCCACAAGCACGAGCGCGAGGAGGCTCGCCGGGCGATGCGCGCGCGGGTCAGCCCCGTTCGACCCCACGGCGGGCGTCGTCCAGCATGTCGGCGAGGGTCTGCTCGATGGGGACGATCGGCTCCCACCCCACGGCGGCGCGGAGCCTGGAGGCGTCGGCGACGAGGTAGGGGAGGTCCACCGCGCGGAACCGGGCCGGGTCGACGCGGACCTCGACCGGCCGGGAGGCCAGGCCGCGGAGGGTCTCCAGGGCGTCGGCCAGCCTGAGGCCCCGGCCGGAGCCCAGGTTGTAGATCTCGCCGGGGGTCCCGCCAAGGGCGAGCAGGCGGTAGGCGCGGACGACGTCGCGGACGTCGGTGTAGTCGCGGACTACGTCCAGGTTGCCGACCTCGACGGCCTCCTTCCGGCCGGCCTCGACCTCGGCGACCTGCCGCGCGAGCGTCGCCAGGACGTACCGGGGGGACTGCCGGGGGCCGGCGTGGTTGAACGGCCGGGCCATGACCACGTCCAGGTGGTCGGCCAGGTGCATCTGCACGCCCAGCAGGTCGGCCGCCGCCTTGCTCGCCGCGTAGGGGTTGTTCGGCCGCAGCGGGCACGACTCCGAGACCGGGATGAACTCGGGCGCGGGGTCGCCGTAGCAGGTCCCGGAGCCGACGATCACGACCCGGGGCGTGGGCTCCAGGCCGGCCGCCTTCACGGCCGAGAGCAGGTTGAGCGTCCCCCCCAGGTTCAAGGCCCAGGTGCCGCGCGGGTCGTCCACGCTGGCCCGGGGGTTGGACTGGGCGGCCAGGTGGTAGATCGCCTCGGGCCGCTTGCGGGCGAGCAGCCCGGCCAGGTCCGTCTCGGCGTCGGCCAGGTCGGCGCGCTCGACCCGGACCTCGCGGGCCAGGGCCGCCAGGTCGTCCGGGAACCGGCCCGAAGCCGAGACCCCGACCACCTGATCGCCGCTCGCCAGCAGGTGCTCGGCGAGGTGCCCCCCCACGAACCCGGTGATCCCGGTCACGAACGCTCGCACGGCGGCCGACCTCCCGAAAGGCTGTGGTTGCAACGCCTTCCCCCGGCGGGGGAAGGGAAGAACTCGGATTCCCCGCCGCCGTCAGGCTTGGCGATAAGCCCCCGACTTCACCCGGTCGACCCAGACGGAGTTGGCATTGTACCAGGCGACGGTCTCTTCCAGGCCCTGCTCGAAGGTGACGGTCGGCTTCCAGCCCAGCTCGCGCTCGGACTTGGCGCAGTCGACGGCGTAGCGGCGGTCGTGGCCGGGGCGGTCGGTGACGTACCTGATGAGGGCCTCGGTCTTGCCGGTCAGCCGCAGGACGGCCCGGGTGACGTCCATGTTGAACCGCTCGCTGCGGCCGCCGAAGTTGTAGACCTCGCCGGCCTTCCCCTTCCGCAGGGCCGCGTCGACCCCCCGGCAGTGGTCGATCACGTGGATCCAGTCGCGGACCTGCATGCCGTCGCCGTAGACCGGCACGGGCTGGTCCGCCAGGGCGTTGGTGATGAACAGCGGGATGAGCTTCTCGGGGAACTGGTACGGCCCGTAGTTGTTCGAGCAGCGGGTCGTCACCACGTCCATGCCGTGGGTGTGGAACGCCGCCCGGACGAGCAGGTCGGAGCCGGCCTTGCTGGCCGAGTAGGGGCTGTTGGGCGTGAGCGGGGTCTCCTCGGTGAACGCCGGGTCCTTCGGGCCGAGGGTGCCGTAGACCTCGTCGGTGGAGACGTGGACGAACCGGGGGACCCTGGCCGCGCGGGCGGCGTCCAGCAGGTTCTGGGTGCCGATCACGTTGGTCCGCAAAAACGGCGTGGCGTCGTCGATCGAGCGGTCGACGTGGCTCTCGGCGGCGAAGTGGACGATCGCGTCGAAGCCGCCGCCGGCGATCAGGTCGGCCACGAACGGCCGGTCGGCGATGTCGCCGCGGACGAACGCGTACCGCGAGTCCCCGGCCAGGTCCGCCAGGTTGTCCGGGTTGCCCGCGTAGGTGAGGGCGTCCAGGTTGGTGATCGCAACTTCTGGGTATTCCCGGAGTTGCAGCCTGACGAAGTTGGCCCCGATGAACCCGCAGCCGCCGGTCACGAGGATCCGCTTGAACGAGGAGCCCATAGTCGCCCTTGCCCCATCCCTGAGCCTTCCGAGATTCTACCGTCACGAGGCTCGCCAGGGTAATCGGCGCAAGCCTTGACGGCAAGGCGGATTGCCGCCCCCGATCGCCCGCCGCCCCCCGGACGCGGGACGGGCCGGGCCCCGCGGCCCGATCCTCCCGGCCTTCTCACGCGGCCTTCACGCGGCCTTCTCATTCTTCTGTATCGTTATATGAGCGGTCGACACCGGTCCTCCGGCGGCCCGCTCCCCGCGATCCCCCCCATCCGATCGTGCATTCTTCCCAGGAGTCGAACTTGATCCCGCAACGTACCCACGCGCGACCCCGCGCGGGCTTCACGCTCATCGAGCTTCTCGTCGTCATCGCCATCATCGCCGTCCTGATCTCGCTCTTGCTGCCGGCCGTGCAGTCGGCCCGCGAGGCCGCCCGCCGGGCCCAGTGCACCAACAACCTGAAGCAGGTGGGGCTGGGGCTGCACAACTTCGAGAGCACGAACGGCTTCTTCCCCCCCTCGGGCATCCGGGGCTCGGGCGTCTGCCGACCGATGAACATCAACGTCGGCCCCAACGGCGGGATCCCGCTGAACGGCGAGTCGACCTCCAGCTACCTCTTTACGCACATCCTGCCGTACATGGAGCAGCAGCCGCTCTACTCCGCGTACAACATCCAGCGCGACTTCCGCCGGGCCGACAACTCCACGGCCGTCTCCACCCTGATCCCGACCCTCCTCTGCCCGTCGTCGGCGAACAGCGAGAAGTACCACACTTTCAATGATGCCAACGGCGACGCGACGGTCTGCGGCGGCCCTTTCACGAACGTCAAAACGGCCGTCACCGACTACGCGGTCAACAACGGGGTGGAGGAGAATTTCGTCAAGTCGGGCCTGATCGACATGACGACCTGGGGCCAGTTCGCGATGCTCCAGAACGTCACCGGCGGCGAGCCCGACAACATCACCCGGATCTCCCAGGTGACCGACGGGCTGTCCAACACCATCATGATGAGCGAGTCCGCCGGCCGCCCCCACCTGTACCGCAGCGGCGGCCGCCGGGCTTCGACCGCCGCCCCCGGCGAGGGCTCCGCCGGCGGCTGGGCCGACTACGACACCGGCTACACCCTGCACAGCTACACCCTCGACGGCAGCAAGACCCCCGGCCCCTGCTTCACCAGCTGCTACAACGGCAACGAGGACTACTCGTTCCACCCCGGCGGCGGCAACTACCTGATGGGCGACGGCTCCGTCCGCTTCATCAAGGGGACCACCAGCATCCAGATCTACGTCCGCCTGCTCACCCGAGCGCAGGGCGAGATCGTCTCCAGCGACCAGTTCTGACCCGAGCGAAGGACCCCGGCCATGTTCCGTCGAATCCTCCACGCCTCGGCCCCGATCGCCGTCGCTCTGGCCGTAGTCGGCTGCGGCGAGGACCTTGGCTACCAGTTCCCCGTCCACCCCGCCTCCGGCCAGGTCTCCTGGAAGGGGTCGCCGGTGAGGGGGGCCATGGTGCGGTTCCACCCCGTCGATCCCTCGGCCCTCCAGCCCCCCAAGGGGGAGGAGGCCCTCCCCCTGGCCCTGGCCACAGAGACCGAGGCCGACGGCTCGTTCACGATGAGCACCTACTTCGCCGACGACGGCGTCCCCGCCGGCGAATACGTCGTCACCGTCACCCCCCTCCGCGAGGGGGCCGCCGCGGCCGACGCCGGACCCGACGTCGACCCGACCGTCCCGGTCGAGGAGACCGAGGTCCACCCCGACGACCTCCCCCCGGGCACCCGCCGCAAGGCCGCCCCCAAGCCCACCTTCGCCAAGCTCTACCGCGACCCGGCCGCCTCCCCCCTCCGGGCCACCGTCAAGCCCGGCGGCGAGAACCGCTTCACCTTCGAACTCGACGCCCCCGAAGGCAAGGCCGCCCGCGCCGTCGCCACCCGATCGTCCGAGTAAGCCCAAGCCCGACATCGCCGGTCCCCGAGATTGGGTTCGTTCGCGCAGGCCGCGAACGAACCCAATTCGCCGTAACGAGCCATCGAGGATGGCTTTAGGCTTGTTGCGTCCGGCCGGCGATTGGCTTCGTTCGACCACTTTCCCCATGCTTTCTCCGCACATCGGACGCTTCATCCGCCCTACTCCCCAAGCTCCCGACCGCCCCTCGCGATTTGGCTTCGTTCGCGCCGCCCCGGAAACGAACCCATCGGGCGCAAGCGATTTCCAGAATAAGGGTTGCGGCGTTCGTTCGGGGCTTGAAATTGGGTTCGTTCGGCGTGTCTTCCGCGAGTCCTCGATCCTCGTCGTCGGGGCGGCCGCCGTCGACGCGTCGTGGATCGAGAGTCCACCAACTTACACGGTGACGCCGATCCGCAGATTGCGGCGGCGATGTCTCGCGATTCCCACGCCGGGCCCCCGTGGGCTCTCCTGGCGCGTACCTCCGACCTTTCCCCGGTTCTTCCCGCCCGGCGCGGGGAGGAGGCTCTGAGGGCCAGATGGGGGGAAAACGAGCACGAAAACCGGCGGAGAATCGGCCAGGTCGGCCGTCGCGAATCGTCCTTCTCCCCTCGTGGGAGAAGGTGCCGCGCAGCGGCGGATGAGGGGGCGGGCGCGAGAAGCCGTCGCCTCCTCGCTCCGTCCGCCTTGAGGATCCCCCTCATCGACCGCTCCGCGGCCCTTCCCCCACCGAGGGAGAAGGGAGGAGAGACGAATCCCTTCCCGGAGTTCGGAGGAAGCTCCGGGTGCCGGCGGGTTGCCCGATGTCCCCTCGACCTCCGCTCGGTTACGCTTGGGGCATGCACCCATCCGAGGGGGTGGGACGCCGGCCGGGGTCGTCGAGGGGGAGGACGAGGGTCATGGTTCGCATCGCCGGGGTTCGGGGCGCGGCGGTCGCCTTGGGGGCGGCCTGGCTGCTGACGGGCTGGTGGGAACGGCCGGCGGCGGGCCAGGCGACGGAGCCGCGCCTCCCGGGCGCGGTGACGTCTTGCCCGGCCTGGCTGAAGTCGGGCGCTCCGTTCGACATGACGGCCTTCTTCGCCGAGCCGCCCGCCGGGAAGAACGCCGCGCCGCTGTACTTCCCGGCCTTCGCCGAGTTCGGCCCCGAGGTGGACGCATGCCTGCCGCCGCCCGAGAAGGGCCGGGGGCAGATCCCGGAGGCCACGGATCGGGCCAGGCGGATCGGCGAGCTTTACGGCGTGATGGACAAGACGCCCGAGAGCCTGGATCGGAAGGCGCTCGACGCCCTGCTCGCCGAGCTGAACGACGGCTACCGCAAGCTCGCGGGCGTCCAGCGGCGGCCGGAATGCGCCTTCGCGGTCGGTCTCACGCCCGATTCGCTCCTGCCGCACGCCCAGGCCGCGCGCACGGTCGCCCGGGCGGTCTGCCTGCGGATCTTCCGCGACGCCGAGAAGGGGAACCTGGAGCGGGCGATCCCCGACCTGGCGATGATCCTCCGCCTGAGCCGCGACCTCCGCCCGCGCGGGCCGGCGATCGTGCAGCTGGTGAGCGGGGCGATCGACGGCATCGCGCTCCTGGAGTCGCTGCCGGCGATCCTCCGCTCGCCGACGCTGAAGGTCGCGCATTGCGACCGCCTCGTCGCCCTCCTGCGCGAGCACGACGCCGGGCTCGACCGCTTCGTCACGGGGGCCAAGGCGGAGTACGTCATGCAGCGGACGTTCCTGCGGGCCTGCCAGGAGAAGCGGCTCGCGCAGGCGGGGCCGGACGGCCGGCCCTTCGACAAGCTGCTGTCGATCACCGACGCGGCCGAGATGGTGGTGGCGACCCTGAACATGGCCACGCCGGACCAGAAGCCCGCCCAGGCCAACTCGGTGGCCGCCGTCGAGGTCCTGCTCCGGGCCCACACCCCCGCCTGGCCCCAGGAACGGCGCGCGTTGGACGAGATCGCCCGCGCGATGACCGCGCCGGGACCGATCCGCTACGCCGACCGGATCCGCCAGATCGAGGAGCTGAAGGTCAAGCACCTGGGCGGCCGGATCCCCGACTCGCTCTGGGTGGCCCAGGCGTGCGCCTTCCCCTACGACACGCAGGCGCTCTCCATCGCCCGGGTCGACGCCTACAACCGGGCCTCGCAGGGCCTGGCGGCGATCCGCCGCTGGCAGCTCGCGCACGGCGGCGAGTCGCCGGCCTCGTTCGAGGCGGCCTGCAAGGAGGCCGGGCTCCCCGCCGTCCCCGTCGACCCGTTCCCGCTCGCCCCGATGAAGGCGACGGTGATCGACGGCCGCCCCGTGGTCTACTCCATCGGCCCCGACGGCGTCGACGACAAGGGCCGCAACGACTCCAACCTCGGCCGCCGCCCCCAGGGCGACCTGGTCTTCCGCCTCCCCGAACCGGCGAAGTGACGGGATCCGGCGGGATCGGCGGGTCTTCCCTTCACCCGCCAGGGGGGAAGGGGTGGAGATATCAGGATAAGTCCACGACGAAGGCGTCCGGGACCTCGGCCTCGACGAGGAGGCGGGCGAGGTTGAGCCAGGGGCCGCAGCGGTCGAGGACGCCGGAATCGGCGGTCGCGACGGGGGGGCCGGGGAGGAGCAGGAGGGGGTCGGGGTCGGGGACGACCTCGGCCGTCGCGCGGAGGTCGACCGCGCGGATCAGGGCGGCGAGTAGTCCGCTGTTGGAGACCGGCGCGTCGAGCAGCCACGCCCGCGGGCCGACGCCCCAGGCGTCCAGCCGACGCGCGGCCAGCTCCAGGGCGGGGCGGGTCTCCGCGACCTTGCGGTAGGAGCCGTGGACGCCCGCCAGGTCGCGGAAGCAGCCGTCGCGGCCCCCCAGGACCACGCCGCCGCCGAGCGCGGATTCCAGCGTCAAGACGAGGTTGAAGCCGTCGATCCGGATCGGTCGTCCGCGCAGGGCGTCCACGCCCAGGAGCCGTTCCCGACGGCCCGCGACGGCCGCGTCCGGCCCGGCGCAGCGGAGCACGGCGAGGCGCTGGCGCTCGACCAGGCGGTGGCGGTCCCCCACCAGCTTGAGCGCCGAGGGCCCGGCGTAGCCGCGCGAGAGCAGCCACGAGAACTCGGCCGCGGCCGTCGCCAGCGCCGGGCGGGCCGGCCCGCCGAAAAGCTCCCGGTCCCGAGGCCCCGGCCCTCGATGCGTCCGCGTGTCCGGCACGGCCTCGCCCCACGTCGCCCCCGGTCGTTCGGCCCTCGACGCGGTCGGCATCGTACCACGCCCCGGGCCGGGCGCCGTCCGCGCCGGGGCGGGCCTTGCAAAATCGACAATCGAGATTTCCGGTTTTTCGCGTCGCCATCCCGGGCCGTCCCTCGAATGATCCCTCGGACGGCCGTCCAGATCCTCACTTCCAAGGCGCACCTCGATCGACAGGGAACGGCGAGAACGGCGATCGACGGGGCCAATTCTCGGTCCCGCGTCGGCGCTCGTCGTCCGCGCCCGCCCGCCGCAGGATGGCGGGATGCATCGCCGGGGGAACGTGGTAGGACGCCCGCCCCCGGCGATGCGGACATTCACGAAAGGATTCAAGACGATGTCGAGAAGGAAGGACCAGTCCGCCTCGCCCGGCCGGCCGGGAAGGCGCGAGAAGCGGAAGAGCGCCCCGGCGCTCGCGCCGCTGGAGGACCGCCGGCTCATGTCGGCCGACCTGAGCCTGGGGGCGGCGCCGATCCCGCGCGACGCGACGGTCACGATGGTCCGGGCCGCGGACCACGGCGTGACGACCCTGGCGGCCGCCAGCCCGTCGCTCTCGTTCGAGGGGGACTACGTCGTCCAGTCCTCGTCCGCCGAGTGGGTCAACCTGGGCTCGGACGCCCAGTTCGGCCCGACGGCCCAGTTCGCCCTCCACGCCCCCTCCGGCCTGGACGTGGCGTATCCCGCGACCGGCCTGCCGGCCGACCCGCCGGTCTTCCACGCCACGACCCTGCCGGCCTTCGACGGCCGGGCGATCGACCCGGCGGCCCTGCCATACACCAGCGGCTTCGCCGGGGAGGGCGCGACGATCGAGGTCGACCCCGAGGCCCAGGCGCGCCGCGAGGCGCTCGACGCGGCCTTCGCCAAGCTCGACGCCGACACCCGGGCCGTCACGGACAAGTCCGAGGTGACGCCGAAGCTCCTGGCCACGCTCCGCAAGGCGAGCGAGAAGGCCGCCGAGGAGGCGGGCGAGCCCGACGCCGAACTCGTGCAGGCGCTCCGCGACGACGCCCTGGCGGTGCAGGAATCCGGCACGTTCACCGACGAGCAGCAGCAGCGGCTCAAGGACGGCTACACGGCCGTCCTCAAGAGCGCCGGCGTCTCCGACGGCACGATCGCCGAGCTGTTCGCGGCGCAGGACGCCGTGAAGGCGGCCAGCCGCGTCACGCCCGAGGACCTGCGGACCCTCGCCGCCGACCACGCGGCGATCCAGGACTTCCTCGACGCCATGCCCCAGGAGCCGGTCTCGATCCTCCCCGCGTTCGACGGCGGCCCGATCGCCTTCTCGGGCCGGGAGCCCGCGGCCTTCCGGGGCTCCTGGGACGGCGCGGGGGGCGCCGCCGGCGCGACGCTGCCGGCCGGCCAACCGGTGACGATCGCGGCTACGGACGCGGACCTCGCCGCCACCTCGCAGCCGGTGACGATCGCGGCTACGGACGCGGACCTGGCCGCCACGTCGCAGCCGGTGACGATCGCCGCTCGGCCGGGGGTGGTGAACTTCGGCAACGTGCAGGGCCTCCCGTCGCGGTTCCACCAGGGCGACTTCGAGGCGATCCGCCAGAGCGCGGGGCTCGGGCTCCGTCAGGGCGGGGGGCTCGCCCGGCGCATGACGATGCGAGGCGGCCAGGGGACGGCGAACGTCGTCGTCCAGCCGGGCGGCTCCAACGCGGTCGCGCGGCGGGGGCCCGTCTCGGGCTTCGTCCGCCAGGCGGGCCAGCCGGCCGCCGTCCCGTCGACGCAGGGCAAGGCCGACCCGAACGCCGTCATCGGCCTCGGCGCGTCGCGGAATCGGGCCAAGCTTCCCGGCTCCTGAGCCGGGGCCGATCGCCGTCGCGCCGGCCGAGGGGGGACGCCCCCCGGCCGGCGCGCGGACGGTCCGTCGTCCGGGCGGCGTCGGCCCGCCCCCGGGCTCGCCCTCGGGCGCGAACCCGCGGACATCCCTCGGGCCCGGGGGCGGGCCCGCGCCGCCCCTCGTCGTTTCTTCTCCGAATCCCCCGGCGAGCTTCATCGCCCCGGGGTATCCTGGGGCCTCGTTCGACGACCCGGAACGCAACCGAACAGGACCCCGACCGTGCTCGACCTTTCCGAACTGCGCGCCGCGGCGCGGACCGAGGGCGGCGTCAGCCGCCGCCTCTTCCTGGCCTACGGCGCCGCCCTGTCGTCGCTGCCGCTCCTGGGCTCTCGGGCCGTCGCCGGCTCGCGCCGCGCGAGCTTCGAGTCCGACCCGTTCACGCTCGGCGTGGCGTCGGGCGACCCGACGGACACGGGCGTCGTCCTGTGGACCCGGCTCGCGCCGAAGCCGCTCGACCCCGACGGCGGCCTCGCCCCCGAGGCGGTCGAGGTGGCGTGGGAGGTCGCGACCGACGACGGCATGCGCGAGGTCGTCCGCAAGGGGACGACCGTCGCCACGCCCCAGCTCGCGCACTCGGTCCACGTCGAGGTCGAGGGCCTGGAGCCCGACCGCTGGTACTTCTACCGCTTCCGCGCCGGCGACGCCGCCAGCCCGGTCGGCCGGACCCGCACCGTCCCGGCCGCCGACGCCTCGCCCGACCGCCTCCGGTTCGCCTTCGCCTCCTGCTCGCACTTCGAGGCCGGCTACTTCACCGCCTACCAGCACATGGCCCAGGACGACCTCGACCTGGCGTTCCACCTGGGCGACTACATCTACGAAGGCCCCGGCCGCGACGGCGGGGTCCGCCGGCACTCCGGGCTTGAGATCGAGACCCTGGCCGACTACCGGATCCGCCACGCCCAGTACAAGACCGACGAGCACCTGCGGGCCGCGCACGCCCGCTGCCCCTGGGTCGTCACCTGGGACGACCACGAGTTCGACAACAACTACGCCGCCGAGATCTCCGAGAAGCAGGGGATCGACCCGGTCGACTTCCTGGAGCGCCGCGCCAACGCCTATCAGGCGTACTACGAGGCGATGCCCCTGCGGGCCAGGTCGCTGCCCCACGGCCCCCACATGAAGCTGTATCGCACCGTCGGCTACGGCCGACTGGCGGCGTTCCAGGTCCTCGACACCCGCCAGTACCGCACCGACCAGCCCAACGACGACCGCCCCGCCGAGCTGGACGACGCCGCGCTCAGCCCCAAGAACACCATCCTGGGCGCGAAGCAGGCCGACTGGCTGAAGGCGTCCCTCCTTCGGTCGACCGGGACGTGGAACGTGCTGGCCCAGCAGGTGATGATGGGCATGGTCGCCCGTTCCCGACGGCCGGGCGAGCGCGAGCTGTACTCGATGGACCAGTGGCCCGGCTACGCGGCCGAGCGGATTAAGCTGGCGAAGTTCCTGGCCGACCGCCGCGTGCCGAACCCCGTCGTCCTCACGGGCGACATCCACTCCAACTGGGTGAACGACCTGCGCGTCGACGACCGCAAGCCCGAAAGCCCGATCGTCGCCACCGAGTTCGTCGGCACGTCGATCACGAGCGGCGGCAACGGCGTCGCCGAGGTCGAAGGCCTCGACGCCCTGCTCGCCGCCAACCCCGGCGTCCGCTTCCACAACCGCCAGCGCGGCTACGTCCTCTGCACCCTCACGCCGCAGTCGTACACCAGCGACTACCGCATCGTCGAGGACGTGAAGTCCCCCGGCGCGGCGATCAAGACGCTCAAGTCGTTCGTCGTCGAGGCCGGCAAGCCCGGCGCGCAGCCGGCCTGAGACGACGTCGCGATCCGGCCTCGGTCGTCGCATCGAGGCCGGATTCGCCCGCCGATGCGGATCGGCGGCACGTCAGCCGGTCGCGCCGATGGTCGCCTTCAGGGTCGTGCGGTCGCAGGTCGGGACGTGGTCGCGCTTGTCCTTGTCGGCCGCCGAGGAGACCAGGGTCGCGACGTCGGGTTACGCGAGCACCTTCATCGGGATCGCCAGCATGGCCGGATTCCCGTCGGCGGTGTTGTCCGCGGATCGGCGATAGACGGGCCGCAGGCATCTCGCGACGTCCCAGGTCTTCACCTGCGCGGTCGTGACCCAGTCGTACCAGCCGTCGGACCTGACGACGCCCTCGTCGTCCACGGAGTAGTCTTCGAAGCAGTGGCCCAACTGCCCCCGCGACGGGGTACGGCAGCGGGACGGGGTAGGCGAAGTAGGCGGGCATGGCTTTCCTGTCGTCTGGATGAGGAAGTCCGTCGGGCACGGAGGGCCGCCGGAGCGGCGATCTCATGCCGCCGCGCCCATCCCTGGGGCGCTTCGGGCGTCGAGGGCCGGGACGGCGTCGCGCCGGACCGGCCATCTCCCTCAAACTGCTACAGGAATGCGGAATTGCGACAAGGACGCGCGGATTCAATGGGCCGGCGCGTCCTCGCTCCGAGTCCGCGGACGCCGCATCCGGGCTGGGACGAATCGGCTCGGCGGGCGTCCGGGGCGGGGCTTGAAGAGGAGGAACGCCAGGACCTCATCGAGCCGTCCGTGGGCGTCGAGGTCGCCAAGTCTCTTCATGCTGGGCACGTCGGCCACGTAGGGGCCGCATCAGGTCGCCTGGAAATCGAGGACGACGACGCGCCCCTTGAGGTCCGCGATCGCGCTGGAGCGTCCCGAGGCCTCGTCGTCGAACTTCAAGGTGGAGGAGCTTGCCCACGAGTTCCATGACGGCGAGCGAGCCGAAAGCGGCCTTGCTGCGGGCGTCTCGGGATAGTCGGCGATCAGGCGGTCGAGCAGCATTCGCTTCACCGCGTCGCAGGTCGTCTGGGCGAAGCCAGGGAGGCTGGCGTCCAGGCGGTCCCCAGGTAGTCGGCTAGGAACCGCTCGACCACGGGGACCGCACTCGGGGAGACGAATCCTCGGCGCCTCGACCCGGGCGTGCAAATTTTGTCCTTGTTTGGGTCTTTTAACTCGATGCTGTCTTGGTTTTAAAAAATTGTGACGATATGGGTTTTTTTTGTTTGAAACAAGGCGGCGGAGATGGAATATTGGTCGAGAACATCCTGGCATGATTTGGTCTGAACCGCAAAGGCTCGCTGGCCGAAGGGGGGGGGATGTTTACGCGTCGCGCACATCTCGGCCGTCTCAAGCTAGATTTCGCGATCGTCCTTCTGACCTCGCTGGCATCTGCCGCGGCCGGTCGGTCCGAGGCGCAAGATCAACTTGAACAACTCGTCTACGACCATCCTCCGACCCCAAGGCTCCTGCCGAAACAGGAGCCATCCTTTGCGCCTCTAGACGCCGAATCCGATCGGTTCATCCACGTCCGCGAGGCGAGATCGGAGTTTGGCGTCAGCGGCGCGGGGCTTGCCGTGGTCGTCGTCGACACCGGAGTGAATCAGGATCATGTCTCGTTCCAGGGCCAGTTGCTTCCTGGAATGAACTTCAGCGAGAAAGGGGCGCCGGAGAACACGCTGGACCTCGATGGGCATGGGAGCAACGTCGCGGGAATCATCGGTGCGAAGGTTCTTCTGAACGAGGATATGCCCGTCGGGATCGCTCCCGGTGCCCGGATCATCCCACTCAAAGTGTTCCCCGGCGGCCAGTCTTCCCGCATCGTCGACGCATTGCAGTGGACCCTGGATCACCAAGATCGATACCTGACCGAGCACGGGGTCTTGATCTCCGCCGTCAACCTCTCGCTTGGCACCAGGGAGAATATCACCAGGGGGATGGGGAGAGAGGCGCCCGACAAGGCGAAGCAGGCCGAACTGATTGGGCGACTTCGATCGCGGGGGATCGTGGTGACGGTTTCGGCCGGCAATCATTACTTCCCGTTCGAGTCGAAAGAGGGGATGAGCTTTCCGGCGATCTGTCAAGATACCGTGAGTGTCGGCGCCGTTTTCGACGACGTGTATCGAGCCCGTCCTGGAGGCGTCCCGTGGCGAGAGTACACCGACGGATCGGTGGTATTCTCTGGCCTTCCGTCGCGGTGCGTGGCGTTCTCGCAGAGATTGGGCGAGCATGTCGGGGGGGCGAGTCGTACGGACCTGTTCGCCCCTGGCTTCATCATGACTTCCATGGGTCCATCGACGGATCGCGAGGGCCAGGACAAGGCCCGCACGCGCACCACGCAGGACGGCACGAGTCAGGCTGCCCCGGTCACGGCCGGCGTGGCGCTCCTGCTGCAGGAAAGCTATATGCGAATGAACATGGCGACGGGACGCTCGTCGTCGGATCTCCCGTCCGTCGATCTAATCGAGGAATGCCTCCGCAATGGCGGCGTGGAATTCGACGACGTCGAGGATGCGGAAGCCGCGCGGATGGACAACGTCAGCGGCTGCGGGGCCCGCTTCGTGCGGCTCGACGCGCTTGGCGCCTTGAGGTATCTGAGGAGCCGTTGGGAGCCGAACCTCGTGCCGGATCTCAGGGCGAGGCAGGCCGACCTGCTGGCGAATGCGAAGCCGTCGGTGGAGATCGCCCCACGCTCGACGAAGATCAAGCTGGTGATGGCGTCCACGGTGAAAGGGGTGGTCGAGCCTGCCCGAGATTTGGATCGTATCGAGAACATGATTCGACGGGGCGCGGTCGCCTCCGGAATCGAGCCCCCGATCGTCTCTCCATTGATCGGGCCGTTCGGTCGGAAAGCGTTGGAGGATCAGATCGAGAAAGCCCTGGCAGACGAGACGACTACGCTTGTTTGCTATCTGAAGCTTCACGGTCGGATCGATAAGAATCGTGAAGGCGCTCATATCATGGAACTTGATTTCTTGGACGCCGCGCAGCCAGAGCAGATCACGCGAGCCGAGGTGCGCAGGATCCTGGAGAATCAACAGGCCCGCCTGACGGTCTTGATCACCGAATCCTGCAGCCAGTCGGAGATCATCAGCGCGCCGATCGCGAGGGCGGGTGGATTCCCTAGGGAGCTTTTCGAAGCCCTATTCGTGAACCCCAGCGGTTTCACCGACGTCAACTCGTCGACTTACGCGCGTAACGGCCAGATCCTGGATCAGGCCGCCTGGATGGATGCGGATGGTGCAGTGTTCACCCGGATGCTCGTTCATGCTTTCGATGCGGGCGATCAGCAGGACGATATTCTGGCGCGGATCAGGCGAGAGGGCTCCGGAGCCTTCACCTGGCCAGGCTTTCTGAGCTATCTCACGGCGGAAACCACCTCCGAGTATCGGCGGTTGAAGACGAACCAACTGGTCGTCATCGACCGGGAACTGTCGGATCCGAGAACCATGCTCGACCGGCTCCAAAAATCACATTCGCTTCGCAATGGACTCGATCGGCAAACCGATCAATTTCCTCAGGCGTATGAGCTGGCCAGGTGAAGGCGCGACGTTCAACGAGGATAGGAGGACCGGAACCATGCCCGCGCGATTCGTCCACGCTTCGCTGCTCGCGGCGTTGATCCTGACGTCCGTCTCGACCCCGGCGGCCGGACAGGCGACGCCGGATGGGCCGCCGCCCGCCCGGAAGAAGACGATCAGGACGCTCTGGACCGGGAATCCGCGCATCAAGCCTGCTCGGTTCTTCACGCTGTTTATGTATTCGGAATCATTCAATCAAGGGCAAAGGGAAGATACTCATAAGAATATGACCAACATGTTCAGGGAGTTCAATAACGATGTCTCCGATCTTCGTGAGGCGCTTGGTCCGGAGCTTATCGATATCAGCAGGCCGGTTCGTGTCGATTCATCGGCGCGAGCGCCGCGCCCGCCCCGCTCTCAGAAGGACGGCGTCGACGAGTCGTACGTGGTGATCAAGGATAAGCGCGGCCTCCGAGATTGCATCGACGCCCTCAAGAAGGAACTCGAGGAGAACGATCCCGGAACCGACGACGTCGTTTTCGTCTATCTGCTCACGCACGGCGGCAAGGACCAGAACGGACGCGTCGTGCTTGAGGCCGGCGACCGTGACCTGGTCGATCGTCAGAACGACCTGGTGATGCCGTTGAAGTCGTTGGTGGCCGTGGATGATGGACCGGCGCGTTTGGTCGTGCTGATCACTGATAACTGCGCGGGGGACCGACTTGTTCGTGGGGTACGCCCCCAACCCGCGGCTCAGCCTGCCGCGGCCCCCCTCCTTCCCGAAACCTCGGAGAGGCGCGTAGGCGGCATCTGGCGAGCCCTCTACTTCGGCCACGAGGGCTTCGTCGACATCCAATCCGCCGATCCGAACCTGAACCAATCTGGGTATATCGTGGGTTCGAGTGGTTCGCTATTCCTGTTGGCATTCAGCTCCGCGCTGAGCGCCAATTCTATTGATTATCTGTTGGATCCTGATGAGCGCGATAGATTCAAGAGCATGAACAATTTTGCCAAGCGCAACCGTTTCGTAGAGAAACTCGATCGGCCTGACGCCAATGGCCTCAAAGACGGCGTCGTGGCCTGGAAGGATGAGTTCAGAGGGCATCTTGAACACGAGATGTCCCGGCTGTTCGACCAGGCTTTCAAGCGGAATGAGGGGCAACAGCGTCAGACGATCTCGTTCGACCTGTCCGGCGTGAAGGTGAGGCCGGCCGACGGCGGCATCCGAAATTGAATCAAGTGTAGGCTCCCCTCTCGCATTGTCGCTGCGGAGATCACGTAGATGAAGCGCTTCAAACGGTCCATGCTCGTCACCGTCGCGCTCCTCAACGGGGTGTCTCAGGTTGAGGCCGGCGGATGGTGCCGGATCTTCCACCATCGCGCGCGCCCTTGCGTGCCGGGCTCCAACCAAGTCTCCCCCGGCCTCGACGTGCACCCCAAGAGCGATGGAATCCGCGACGTCGATCAGGCGAAGGGATTCTATGTCGTCTTCCTGATCACCGAAGCCGGACATCGCGTCTACGACGGAGAGTTCGGGGATTTTGGGCCGGCTCTTCGACGATATCAGAGCTTCAACCCCGAGGTACAGCCGGCGGAGCTCTGGTGGTATCCCGAGTGAGGACTTCGACGTCCTGGGTCGGACGGTGGAAGCGGAGGACCGCGATGGAATCACGGCGCAATCCAAGCTTCTACATCCCGACGACCTGCACGGAGACGTCCATCCGGTCGAACGCGCCGGCGGGGCCGATCCAGGAGCCGGAGAGGGGGGAGGCCTTGTCGTGGTCGCGCGAGACGGCCACCGAGACGTGCTCGGAGCCGGCGAGCTTGTCGTTGGTCGGGTCGAATCCCCGCCAGCCGGCGCCGGGGAGGTAGATCTCGGTCCAGGCGTGGGTCGCGCCGTGCTGGCCCTCGCCCATCTGGATGTAGCCGGTGACGAACCGCGAGGCGAAGCCCAGGTGCCGCGCCGCCTCCATCATGAAGACGGCGTAGTCGCGGCAGGAGCCGGTCCCCCACTCCAGCGTCTGGCAGGGGAGCTGCACGCCCGGCTCCTCGCGGCGGACGTAGCGGAACGAGTCGTGGACGCGGGTGTTCAGCGCGTTCAGCAGCTCGGCCGTGAGGACCGACCGGCCGGGCTTGTAGAGGTCGCCGAGCCATCGCCGGACCGCCGCGCCGTCGTGGGGGTAGCTGGAGAGCCGGTAGGCGACCAGCTCGACCTGCTCGGCCGCGTCGTAATGGAACGGATACCACTGGGCCTCGGGGTCGACCGAGCAGTCGATCGGGCCGTCCTCGTACAGGTCGACGTCGACCTCGCTGAGCAGGCGGAACGTCGACCCCGGCTCGTGGAACGTCAGGACGGCGATCGAGTTGCCGTAGACGTCGCGATACCACCGCACGTCGGCGCCCGGCTCGACCGCGAGCCGCGAGCTGGCGATGTGGACGTCGTGCCCCTCGCGCGGCCGGACGAGCGCCCGATGGGGCAGGAACCGGACCGGCTCGTGATAGTGGTACTCGGTCGAGTGCGTGATCCGGATTCGCTTCATGGCGGGCGCCTCCCTTGGTCCGGCCCTGTCCGCGCGACGCCCGCCTCGGGCGCGGCGGCCTTCGTGCGGTCATCGTAGCAGACGAGGCCGGGCGCGATGGCGTCCATCCGCGACGATTCCGCGACCGGGCCGCCGTTCGGGGTCCGTGAGCGAGGCGGAGCACGGTCCGCCGAGCCCTCGCGGGGCTGTCCGGGGCTCGCTATCGTGAATCCGGCGATCGGGCCGCCGGCCCGGGGTCGAGAGGGGTCGCACGCGGGCGGCGGCGCGCGACTCGGGCGGGAGGGTGCCATGGCGGGGCCTGGGCGGAAGGAGCGCTGGGAAGAGGTCTACTCGACGAAGGCCGAGGTCAGCTGGTATCAGGAGGACCCCCGGCTCTCCCAGGAACTCATCCGGAAATTCGCCCCGCCCGGGAGGGGGCGGATCCTCGACGTGGGCGGCGGCGCCTCGCGGCTGGTCGACGCGCTGCTCGGCCTGGATTTCGAGCGGGTGGCGGTGCTCGACATCGCGGAGGCCGCGCTGGAGCGATCCCGGCGACGCCTGGGCGCGCGGGCCAGCGAGGTGGAATGGATCGTCGCCGACGTGACGACCGTCGGGGACGTCGGCGGCTTCGACCTGTGGCACGACCGCGCGGTCTTCCACTTCCTGACCGACGCGGAGGACCGCGAGGCGTACGTCGACCTGGCCCGTCGGACCCTCCCGGTCGGCGGCCACCTGATCGTCGCCACCTTCGCCGACGACGGCCCGACCCGGTGCAGCCGCCTCGACGTCCGTCGCTACGACGCGGAGTCGATGGCGGCCGCGCTCGGCGACGGATTCCGGCTCATCGAGCAAGCCCGGGAGCGGCACGAGACCCCCTGGGGGGCGTCGCAATCCTTCTTCTACGGCGTCTTCCGGCGCGTCTGAGTCGGGGAGGGGCCGCGCGAGGCGCCGGCGGCGGCCGGCCCGGTCGATCGTCCCGCGGCCTCCCGGCTCGTCCTCCCCCGATCCGGCCCGTCGGGCCATTTTCCCCCGCCCGGCGGGAAGGGCGTCGGGGCCCCGCTTCGCCCGCGCAAAACGTCTTGCGAGGTTTGCACTTAACGGGGGTTGAAAGGGAGGCCGTCGGCGTTGCGGGGAGGGGCCGGATCGGATAAAATCGACGTGATTGGAATGGCTCTTGCGACGTCGCGCGCCCGGGCGCGTCGATCGGCTCTTGACGAGGGAACGGAACCGACGTGAGTACCGCCGAACTGCCGCCCAACGCGCCGCTCGCCCCCCTGCCGCTGGACATCGAGGAGGAGCTGAAGGAGAGCTACCTCAACTACGCGATGTCCGTCATCATCAGCCGGGCCCTGCCCGACGTGCGCGACGGGCTGAAGCCCTCGCAGCGGCGGATCCTGGTCGCCATGCGCGACCTCGGGCTGAACCCGGGCTCGTCCACCAGCAAGTGCGCGGGCATCGTCGGCGAGACGATGAAGCGGTACCACCCCCACGGCGACAACTCCATCTACCCCACGCTGGCGCGCATGGCCCAGTGGTGGAACATGCGGCACCTCCTGATCACCGGCCAGGGGAACTTCGGCAGCATCCACGGCCTGCCGCCGGCCGCCATGCGGTACACCGAGGCCAAGCTCAGCCCGGTCGCCGCCGAGATGCTGGAGGACCTGAACTACGACACGGTCGACTTTCAGCCCAACTACGACGAGAAGTACCAGGAGCCCCGGGTCCTCCCCGCCAAGTTCCCGAACCTGCTGGTGAACGGCTCCGGCGGCATCGCCGTCGGCATGGCGACCTCGATCCCGCCGCACAACCTGGGCGAGGTCTGCGACGCCGTGGTCGCCTACATCGACGACCCGGCGATCGACCTCGACGAGATCATGGAGATCCTCCCCGCGCCCGACTTCCCCACCGGGGGCGTCATCTGCGGCCGGATGGGCGTGAAGGAGGCGTACCGCAGCGGCCGGGGCCGCGTGATCCTCCGCGCCACGTCGTCGATCGAGGAGCTGAAGGACGGCCGCTCGCAGATCGTCTTCAGCGACATCCCCTACCAGCTCACCAAGGAGCCGCTGTTCAAGAAGCTGGCCGAGCTGGTCAACAACGGCCGGATCACCGGCGTCTCCGACATCGTCGACGAGAGCGACCGCAAGCAGCCGGTGCGGATCGTCGTGAAGCTGAAGAAGGCGGAAGACCCCAACGTCATCCTCAACCAGCTTTATGAGTTCTCGCCGCTGCAGGACACGTTCAGCGTCATCATGCTGGCCCTGGTCGACGGCCGGCCCAAGACGCTGCCGATCAAGGAGTTCCTCCGCCTCTTTGTCGAGCACCGCGTCAACGTGATCCGCCGACGCACCCGCTACCTGCTCCGCCAGGCGAAGCAGCGGGCGCACATCGTCGAGGGCCTGTTGATCGCCCTGCACCACATCGACGAGATCATCCGCGTCATCCGCACCTCGGCCAACCCGCCCGAGGCCCGCGTCCGCCTGATGACGATGGAGGTCTCCGCCCAGATCCTCCAGCGCGCCCTCGACGACCCGAACGCCCGCGAGTCCACCAGCCTGACCCGCATGCAGGCCGACGCCATCCTCGCCATGCAGCTCCAGCGCCTGACCGGCCTCGAGGCCGACAAGCTGGCGGCCGAGTACCTGGGCCTCAAGGCCGACATCGACCGCTACGAGGAGATCCTCGGCGACGAGCGGATCATCCTGGGCATGATCCGCGACGACCTGCTGGAGCTGAAGTCGAAGTACGCCAACCCCCGCCGGAGCACGATCTCCGACGAGGAGCTGGGCAACTACGACAAGGAAGCCCTGATCCGCGAAGAGTACATGGTCGTCACCGTCACCCACGACGGCTACATCAAGCGCCAGCCCCCCAGCACCTACCGCGCCCAGGGCCGCGGCGGCCGCGGCATCACCGCCGCCGGCACCCGCGACGGCGACTTCCTCGAACATATGTTCGTCGCCCTGACGCACGACTACCTCCTCTTCTTCACCGACCTCGGCAAGGTCTTCTGGCTGAAGGTCTACGACCTCCCCATCGCCACCCGGACCTCGGGCGGCCGCGCGATCGTCAACCTGCTGCAGGTCGCCGAGGGGGAGAAGATCACCGGCATCATCCCGGTCCGCCGATTCCTGGAGGGCGAGTCCTTGATGATGGTCACCCGCCGGGGGACCGTGAAGAAGACCGACCTCACCGCCTTCAAGCGGCCTTTGGGACGCGGGATCATCGCGCTGGGCCTGGACGAGGGGGACCACCTGATCGGCGTCGCCCGGACCAAGCCCGGCGACCACGTCATCCTGAGCACCCGCGAGGGGATGGCCGTCCGGTTCGACGAGTCCGACGTCCGCAGCATGGGACGCCCCGCCCACGGCGTGCGCGGGATCAACCTGGAGGAAGGCGACGAGGTCGTCGGCATGATCGTGGCCAACGGCCCGGACGACCCGGCGAGCCTCTTGACGGTCTGCGAGAACGGCTACGGCAAGCGGACCCTGCTGTCGGAGTATCGCTCGCAGAACCGGGGCGGCAAGGGCCTGATCGACATCAAGACCAGCGACCGCAACGGCCGCGTGGTCGCCATCAGCAAGGTGACCGACGCCGACGAGGTGATGATCACCACCACCGGCGGCATCCTGATCCGCACCCGCGTGGGCGACACCCGCCCCATCGGCCGCAACACCCAGGGCGTCCGCCTGATCCGCCTGGACGAGGGCGACGCCGTCAGCAGCCTCGCCAAGCTCCCCGAGGAGCAGCTCGCCGCCGACGCCGCCCTCGCCGCCGACCTCGCCGCCGAGGCCGAGGCCGCCGCCCTCGCCGCCCCGGCCGACGGCGACGGCCACATCCTCGACGACGGCGTCGCCGAGGCCGAGGCCCAGGACCACCCGGAGATCGAGGCCGAGTCCGACGACGAGGCCGAAGACGACGCGGAGGCGTGATCCGGGAGGATCGCCGACACGCCGCGGCCGCCGGGGGCGGGAATGTCATCGAGGGCCGGCTCCGCACGGGCGTCTGGCGGGTGTGATCACCGCCGTCGTCCCGTGCGGGTGGGCCTTTCCATTCATCTGGTTGGGTGTCCCATGGCATTCCCCGACGTTCGCGAGTTCCCGGAGGAGAGCGGTCCCGGCCCGTATGGGCTCCAGATGGGAAGCGTCATCGCCGCTTTGCTCAGGTTGTTCGCCGGAAAGGTGCCCGACCTGGAGAGCAACACCTGCGTGCTGGAACTGGCGTCCGACCCGACTCGATGGTCGGCCGGACACGCCGTCTTCGACGAGGTGCGGAAGCGGCTGCTTACGGCCCTTGAGGCCGAGGATGGAACGCGAGGGTGGCAATATCAGTTCGAAGAGTCTTGCTGCCAGGCCATGTACAACGCCACCTGCCCGCTAGATGAATTCGACTCGGAATCGGCGTTTTTCATAGCCGGCCAGGCGATCGACCTGGCGCGAGTCGTGGGCGTGCCGGTGGAACGGGTCGTCGCCGTCCTCGCCCCGGAGGTCGAGGCTCCGGAATAGGCGAGACCGAGACACGACACCAGGACCGCATCGCCCGGCGAGCGAGGCCGAGACCGACGCTGGACCCAAGGCCGGCGGACCGGCCGAGACCCGCGCCCTACCGGTCCGCCACCTCTCCCGCCCCTGGGTTTCCGGCCTTCTTCAGGCGGACGGCGACCGGGGGCAGGACGCCGCCGAGCGGCAGGCGGACGCCGGCCTCGCGACGCAGGTCTTCGAGCCGCATCGTGCGGGGCTCGCAGCCGACCGCCCGGATGCGGAACCCGTCGCGGGGATGGAAGACGACCTCGGGATCGCCCGCGACGGGGAGCAGGCCGAAGGCCCCCCGGCGGGGGAGCCTTTGGTAGTCGCCCTGCGTGTAGACCCGGACCCAGCCGTCGTCGCGCGTCCGCGAGGAGGGAGGCCGGAGATCTCCCCCGAGGGTTTCCAGGCCGTCCAGCCCGTCGGGGAGGACATGAGCCCGGAAGACCTCGGCGTCCGGGATCGGCCTCCCCGCCTCGTCCAGCACCCGGACGTCCACGGCGATGAAATTCTTGATTCCGACCGGCACGCGGCCCAGCCTCCGCTCGACCGCGCGGACGTAGAGCCCCAAGGCGATCGCGATCATCGCCAGGGCCGCCGCCGTCGCCCGCAGGCTGAGCCGGAATCGACGCCATCCCCCCCTCGGTCCCGAATCGCGCTCGACCAGGCCCATGCTCCGCCCTCCTCGCCCCTGCGGCGTATCGCTCGGCGTCCCGATCCAGCGTATCTCCATGAGTCGATCCGATCCAGAGCGCCGCCCCGTCGCGAATTCCCTGGACTCGGTCGTCCCGGCGGGGTCCAATCGATGGGGTGACGATGGGCTGACGCACCCCGGTGGAGTGGCCGCAAGATGATTCGTCCGCATCGGTTACTTGGGCTCGGACTTCGGGTTTTGCTGGCGGCGGCGATCTCGGTCGCGGCTTCGGGATCGGTCTTCGCCGAGCAGTTCGTGCTGTTCGACGAGACGTTCACCTTCACCAAGAAGGACGCGGATGAGTCCCGGCCGAGCAAGTCGCATTATTATGTGAAGGGGGCGAAGATCAACCCGGACCGGCCGAAGGACTGGACCGCGCCGGTAGATTACCGCAACGGCACGGTGCACATCCGGGCCGAGGTGATCGAGAAGCCCGAAGGGGGCGCGCCGACAACCTGGACGCTCTGCTACATCCCCAACAAGGGCCGGGGCAACGGCTACGGCTGCACCGGGACCGGGATCTACACGGAGGCGGGCGTCTATGAGAAGGACGTCGCCATGACCGAGTTCTGGGAGAACGGCTCGATCGTCTGGGAGGAGGGGATCAAGCAGATGGACCTCGTCATCAAGGACGACAGCGGCGGCCAGGGCCACGCCCACAAGCGGGCCGACCACGAGAAGTTCTTCCCCACGAAGATGCGGATCACCATGATCCAGGTCTCCGCCGGGTCGAACTACGACCCGAGCCTCGTCCCGGGCCTCCCCGAATCGAAGGCCGCCGCGAAGGCTGCGGAAGGCTGCGGCTCCTGCGAGTGAAGGTCGACGACGACCGGGAGGTCGGCCATGCCGCGAGCGAAGTCCGAGACGCCGGCCGGATCCGCCGAGGCCGCCTGGCGCGCCCTGAGCTGGGATGACCTGGAAGCCTGGGCCGGCGAGAAGGCCCTCGAACGCGGCAAGAATTATCAGGCCGAGGGCCGCGTCACGGACCTGGCGCTCACCGAGGAAGGGGGCCTGCTCGCCTCGGTCGAGGGGACGGAGGAGTATGCGACTCACGCCTGGCTGGAGTCGCGCGGCAAGCGGTTCGTCCTGGAGTCGCACTGCTCCTGCCCGGTCGGCTACGCCTGCAAGCACGCGGTGGCCGTCGTGGTCGAGTACCTCAAGGCCCTCGCCGAGAAGCGCGAAATCCCGACCGCCTTGGAAGACGACCCCCGTTGGTACGACCTGGACGTGCCCGAGGACGAGGACGAAGGCTACGACGAGCCCGAGGACCGGCCGCAGAAGTCGGCGAAGGCGACGAAGGAGTGGGACGAGAAGGTCCGCGACCACCTGCGGAACCTCCCGCAGGCCGAGCTGGCCGAACTCGCCTGGGGCCTCGTCCGCAAGTCCCCGCGCGACTACGAGGCGATCCGCGAGAAGGTCGCCCTCGCCGAGCTGGACCCGAAGGGCCTGGTCGCCGAGGCCCGGCGCGAGATCCGCGAGACGACCGCCGTCCAGCCCTGGCGGAACCACTGGGACGGCGGCGGCGAGCTGCCCGACTACCGCCCGACCCGCCGGCT
The DNA here is from genome assembly GCF_011064595.1 of Paludisphaera soli. GTDB lineage: Bacteria > Planctomycetota > Planctomycetia > Isosphaerales > Isosphaeraceae > Paludisphaera > Paludisphaera soli. Next base: position 299,954 of record NZ_JAALJI010000005.1, read on the forward strand.
GCTCGAACGCCTGCTGGAACTCGGCCGGGCCGACGACGTGGTGAGCCTGGGCCGCGACCTGATCCGCAAGGGGTTCGCCCAGGTGGGCCGGGCCGACGACGAGGGGGAGACGATCGACCGCCTCGCCCGCTGCCTCCCCGTCGTCTTCGAGGCCGTCGCCCGGTCCAGCCTGTCGCCGCCGGAACGCCTGCTGTTTGCCATCGACGCCGAGCTGGCCGACCAAACCGACATGGTCGCCGAGGCGAGCGAGGCCGTCTTCGAATCCCCGCTCACGCCCGAGGACTGGTCGGCCGCCGCCGACGCGCTCCTGAAGCGCATCAAGGGTCGGACCGTCGCCGGGACGGACGACTTCTCCGATCGCTGGAACCGCGACCAGCTCACCGGCTGGATCGCGCGGGCGCTCGAGGAGGCCGGCCGCCGCGACGAGCTGGCGGCCCTCTACGAGGCCGAGGCCCGACTCACCGGGAGTTACGAGCGGCTCGTCGCGTTCCTCGCCGACGAGGGCCGGCTCGACGACGCCGAGCGCCGGGCGACCGAGGGGATCGCCGCCGTGATCGCCGCGGCGCCCGGCACGGCGTCGCACCTGGCGGTCTGGCTCCGCGACCTGGCCGCGCGCCGAGGACGCTGGGACGTCGTCGCCGCGCACGCCGCGCGGACCTTCTTCGACCATCCCGGCGTCGTCCCCTACGACGACCTGATCGAGGCCGCCGCGAAGGCCGGCGTCGCGGAGCCCGTCCGCGCCTGGGCCCGACGGTTCCTCGAGACGGGCGAGCGGCCCTACCGTGTCGTCGTGCCGAAGGCCGCCGCGAAAGCCTCGCGCTCCCGGGCGAAGGCTGCGCCGAAGTCCTCCAGGCCGGCCGAAGAAGCCCCCTCGACCCCGAGCGTGAAGGTCGACCCGACGTGGCCGCTCCCGGTGCCCGAGGTGCTCATTCCCCTGCTGGCCCAGCCCCGGGGGTTCGGGTCGACCGGGCCGCGTTGGAGCGTCCTGATCGACCTGGCCCTGGCCGCCGGAGAGCCCGCCGAGGTCCTGAGGTGGTACGACCGGATGCGGGCTGCGGAGGAGGGGACGCCCTATCCGTCCGACTCCCCGCGCCTCGCCGACCGCGTGGCCGAGGCCGTCGCCGCGACCCACCCCGATCGCGCGCTGGCGATCTACCGCGACCGTCTCGACGCGCAACTCCCCCACACCGACCCCTCGGCCTACGCGGCCTGCGCCGACTATCTCGACCGCATGGGCCCGATCTACCGCGCCCAGGGCCGGATGCCCGAATGGTCGGCCCTCGTCGCCTCCATCCGCGAGAAGTACCGCAACCGCCCCCGCTTCATGGAGCAGCTCGACCGCACCCTCGGCCGCGCGCCGGCGAAGTGAGGGGATCGCTGTTCAGGCGTTGTCGGATCGGAGCCATCCGCGCTTCTCCAGGATTCGCACGTTCGGCGAGTCGCGAAGGGTCGCCAGGTAGGCGGCCAACCTGGGGAGGACGTCGTCGGCCGGGTCTCCCAGGAACGCGGGGATGTAGACCGCGTTGCCGTATTGCCGGGCGACCTTACTGGGCGTGTCGTCGACGATCAGGGTTCGTTCCAGGGCGAATCCTCGACGTCGGATCTTCTTCAAGTCCTTGAGATAGACGTCCTCGAACGTTTCCGGGTCGAAGCGACGCGAGCAGCGGCTTCGCCCCCAGACGAATGCCGGGGCCGTCCCCTCGGGCAGGATCCGCGCGACTACGGCCTCGACATAGGCGTCGGTCGCGGTCGACCAGAACGCCAGCGTCGACCAACGGGCGCCGCTTTTCAGGAAGGCGTCCAGGTGCGGACGCCTCTTCACCGCATACGGCCCGACCTGGAAGTCCGGACCGCACGCCGAGGCGTCCTCGACGGCGTGAATCAGCGTATCGTCCAGGTCCAGGATCAGCAGCATCGGCGCGTCGCTCGTCATGGGTCGCCTCATCGGCCGGCCCATCGGACACCAGCCTTCCCGACACGGTTCGTCAGCGCCGGAGGATTGCGATCGCCCCGAGGATGCGACGGGCCCCCTCTTCGCCAGCCCCTGTGCGGAGTCCTTGATCGGGGAACCATGCGAGTTTCGGGCTGGTTCGGCGGGGCGTCATGCGCTGTTCTCTGGATACGCATCGAATGACGCCGGGAACCGTCGGGAGGGGTGTTGAAGGAAATGGGATGACCGACTTCGAAACGCTGCGCACGCATCGATCGACGTTCGCGTCCGAAGGGAACCCTCTCGGAACGGCCGTCAATAGCCTTCGGGATTCTCGGCGGTGGCCGTGCGGGCCGACAGCAGGGTCTCCAGGCTGCGAAACTGCTGAACGCGATAGCGATCATCGAGCAGGTCGCGGATCCGCTCGAAGGCCTCCTGATCGAGAGGCCCCACGTAGACCAGGGCCCGGGGCGAGCGGCCGCCCTTTCGCTTGATGGTGAGGGCCGCAAGCTGGGCGCCACCCGGCTGTCCGCCGAAGATTTCGGCGATGAACGAACGCGATCCGGCCTGGCTGACGACCCGGGAGAGCTCAAGGGGGCCCGGCCAGTCCGAGAGGGGGGCGCTCTCTCGGGCGACGCCGGCGCGTTCCCCGTCGTAGGAGGACTCTCGGATCAACTTCCCGTCGCGGCACTCGAACTGCCAGGCGTCCCCCGTCTCCTCTCCGCGGCCCCGCGCCCGGAAAAGCACGCCCGGGAAGCCGGAGGAAACGAAGGTTACGAGTCCGATCGCCCACTCCTCTTCCACGACCTTGATGTCGGCTCCCCTGCCGACGAAAGCCTCGCGGAACTCGTCCATCCAACCGTCCGCATCGTAAGTCCCTTCACTTCGAAGGTAGTCCTCCACGCGCGCGAGTACCGCATCCTGCGAGGTTTTGATTCGCGGGCCGAATCCCTTACAGCCCCACGTCACCCGAAACCGGACGAAGTAGCTCATCGGCGACGGCCCTTTCCATCCATCCCGCGAACGGGGACGACTCGGCCCGTCCCGCTGGCCGCGCGGCCGGGAGCCCTCGGGCGTTCAGCCTTCCCACCTCGACGCATCGGGGAAGAAATGCCGGCAGGATCGATCGGCTGCCGCACGGCGCCGGCGGAGGAGGCCGGCGGCGTCGTGATCATCTCGAGGTCGTACCCGCGAAACGGGCCGGGAATCCGGAGTCCGTCGGATCCCCGGCGAGGCCGCTTCAGCGCTTCTTGAGCGTGACGCCCAGCCCGGCTCCGTCCATCAGCAGGAACGAGGTGTCCAGGTCGGGGTTGGTGGTGACGGCCTCGACGTACCTGGGATTGGGGGCGGGCGTGTGCATGTTGTGGGCGAGGATCAGGCCGCCGGGACGGACGAGGGGGAGCAGCTCGCGGAGGTAGGCGTCGTAGCCGGGCTTCTCGGCGTCGATGAACAGGACGTCGATGGGCTCGGTGTTCTTCGGGGCGGTCTCGTGGGCGTCGCCCAGGGTGACGACGATCAGGTCCTCGACGCCCGCCCGCTTGAAGTTGGCCTTGGCGACCTCCACCCGGCCGGGGTCGATGTCGTACGTGTAGAGCTTGCCGCCGGTCTTGCGCAGGGCGAGCGAGAAGTACAGGCCAGACTCGCCGGTGGAAGTCCCCAGCTCGACGACCCGCTTGGCGTTCACGGCCTCGACGAGCTGCCGCATCAGCCGGCCGTCGGCGTCGGAGACGTTGGCGTAACGCTGGCCTTTGCGGGCCTCGGCGATCGCCTCCAGGATCCGCTTCTCGCCGTCGTCCTTCGGCAGGGCGGGCTTCGGCTCGGCCGTCTGCGCGGCGCTCATCGCGGGCGTCCCCAGCAGCAGGGCCCCGGCCAGGCAGGCCAGGGCGGTCTTGTGGATGGTCGTCATGAGAGGTCTCCATCGTGACGAGTGGTCCCGGGAGCGGTCGCTCGCCGTCCGCTCGCCCGGGCGACGGACCCCCGTCGAAGCCCGCCGCCGTCCCGAGTATGCGCCGATCCCCGCGCCGAAGCCAGGACGCGATCGGGCCGGGCCTCGTTCAACGCTTCTCGAAGCGATGCCAGTACGATCGGATGGCCTTGCGTGCGTCTCGGCCGTCGGGCTCGCCGGAGTACTTGTCGAAGAACGCCAGGAAGTCGTGGACCGCCTCGGACTGGGCGAGGTCGAGCGACGCGAACCGTTCCGATGTCATCAGCGGGTCCGAAGGCCAGTCCGTGCGGAGCGTCAGGGTCCAGATCGTTGAGGCCACGGTGGTGGTCTTCGCCGTACGCCAGTTCCGGAGCGACCAGCACAGGAAGGCGGGGAGGTAGAACCGCCAGCCCTCGAGGTCGAAGAACGTGAGCGTGGAGGCCCCTTGCTCCAGCTTCCAGTCCGGGACCTCGGTCCAGTCGGATTCCGGGTCCTTCGCGCCCTCCGCAGCCCACCTCGCGTCCCGGCCGAAGATGCCTTCGAGATGGGCCTGGTGGATGGTCTCGCCCTCGCCGCGACTGACCCCGGCGAACGCCTCGCGGATCCGGCGGATCAGCTCGGCGACGTCGCGGAGTTCCTCGTCGGTCTGCGTCGCCGGGTACACGGCCCCGCCGTAGTTCCGGTTGCACTCGGGGCAGTATTCCCAGTCGTACTCCCACGGGACGCCGCAATGACGACATTGCATTTCGGGCTCTCCGCCGAGGTGCGATCAGGTGTAGCCGTAATCCGCCTCGATGGGCGTGAGGTAGAACGGCGCGTGAGGCAGGAGTTCGCGACGGTCGCGGAGGCTGAGTTCCAGCGGATGCCGCATCACGAAGCCGGCGCGGCGGAGGGCCTCGGCGGTCCACGGCGGGGCGGCGAAGACGCGGGCGACGTCGGCCCCGCGGCGGGCCAGCTCGGCGGAGAGGAGGAGCAGGGCGGCGTGCCAGGCGTCGGGGTCGTCGTCGTCCATCAAGAGGTCGACGACGCGGCCGAGCGCGGTCCGGCCCGCGTCCTGCGGGAGGACGTTGAGCACGGCGAAGCCGCGCACCCCGCCGCCCGATTCGCGGAGGAGGAAGCCGGAGGGGGGGCGTCGGGGATAGCGCAGGGCGAGGTCCAGCCGGCCCGGCGTGCGGGCCGTGACGACGGCGAAGCGGGAGGCCCCCCGGACGACCTCGGCGACCTCCGGCCCGAACGTCGAGACCGGCTCCAGTTGCAGGCGAAGGCCTGCGGGACGGGGGCGATGGACGAGGCTTCGGGCCACGTCCCGCAGCGCCCGCGCGGCCGATTTCGGTGCGAGGCCGCCGGCGCGGAGGCGTCGCAGCGGGCTCAGGAGCCGATCGAACACGAGGACCGGGGGCATGGGCTCATACCCCCCGCGCTTGATGACGGCGCGGCCGGCGTCGCTGCCCCCCAGGCCGAACTGCACGGGCGCCGCCTCGTGCGCCCGTCGCATCAGGCTGGCGCCGACCGAGCGGTGCTCGCGCGAGCCCAGCCAGTCGATCATGTGCAACGCCGGGATCGGCTCCGCGAGGCCCGGGGCCGCGAAGGCGGTCGGACAGAGCCCGACGTGGCCGACGATCGCGCCCGACTCGTCGATCGCCACGAAGCTGCGCGGCCCCGGAGCGTCGTCGCGGGCGTCGAGGAACTTCCAGCGCAGGACGTCCACGGCCGCGAACTCGGCGTCGGCCGGGGTGTGGAACCCGGCCGTCAGGAACCGCGAGAGGGCCGGAAGGTCGGCCTCGGCCAGGGGGCGGATGCTCACGCTCATGCCGGACCCTGAAGGGTTGATAAGCCCCCCTGGTCGGTTCCATCGGGGAGTTCGGCGGATTGGATCAGGCTGGCGAGCCGGTCGAGCGGGACGCGGAGGCTCGCCCGCGTCGGCCGTTCGTCCCGCGCGACGTGATCCAGCAGCTCCGCCATCGCGGCGTCGATCGCCCCCATGACGGCATCTCCCTCGACGAGCCGGTCGATGGCGGCGTATACCTTCTCGGTCGGCTCGTCCGATGGGTGACGGAGGACGTGCCCATTCCACAAGCGTCTGCGTAAGTGTTCCACGACCAGTTCCGTCGCCTTGGCGGCATCCGACGCCGAGTCGGCCTGGGCGGACCGGATGGCCAGGTCGACCACGCCGACGGCGTCGAGCGCCTCCCAGTAATGCCGGTAGGATGCGTCGGCGACCCGGCAGGGGACGTCGTCGGCGGCGGGCAAGGCGGCGACTGCGGACTCGCAGCGGTTCGCCAGGTCGTCGATCTCCCGCATCGACGCCTCGCTGTCGTTGAGCGAGAGCCAGAAGCGATCGATGATCGGTCGAAGCGCGTCCGGCTCATTCCTTTCGTCCTGGAATCGCCGATAGCCCGGGTGCAGGAGGTCGCAGCAGGCCGCTGCGACGGCGAGCCGGCCGCTCGTCGGCATCCGTGCGATGCGGTCTCGGACCTCGCGGAGGTGCGGCGAGAGGGCGAAGATCAGGTCGGGGCCGAGTCGCAGCATCTCGTCGGGGTCCCGCAACAGCTCGTCGGCGTTCATCGTCTGGGACTCCGGCTCAGAAGGATATCCGATGGCCGGGGCGTCGAGGGCTGGAGGTTGCGGGAGCGACGAACGGCCCTCGTGTTCGGCTTCCCGCTCATCCGGCTCTGCGGGCCGCCTTCCCCCGCGAGGGGGAAGGGGTCGTCTTCACCCGCTTACTTCTTCGCGCCGGTGACGGACTTGATGTAGTCCACCTCGTCCTGCTTGTAGGGCGTGCCGTCGGTGCGGAGGATGTCGTGGAACCAGACGGGGGGCTCGCCGTCGTAGGGCTTCTTCCAGGAGTCCCAGGGGTAGATGGTCTGGCTCTTGCCGTCGATGAAGCCCCAGTTGTACGCGCCGACCTTCTCGGCCTTGAGGTAGCCGAGGAGCGGGTCGAACCGGCTGCCGTTGGGGCGGGCCATGTACTCGGTGCAGAGGACGGGCCGGCCGTACTTCTTGAGGGCGTCGACGTCGGCCTTCATCCTCTCGGGCGGGTTGTAGTTGTGGAAGCTGATGACGTCGGACTGCTCGACCTGGAACTTGTTGAAGGGGGAGAGTTTCTCGGGATTCGTCAGGTCGCCGGTCCAGAGGCCCATGGTGAGGGGCTGGCTGGGGTTGAGCGGGCGGACCCAGGCGAGCGTCTTCTTCAACAGGTCCCACGCGCGTTCGCGCTTGTCCTTCAGCTCGGTGGCGCCGTAGCTGTTGGCGTTGGGGTTGTCGGCCTCGTTGAAGAGGTCCCAGGCGTGGACGCGGGGGTCGTCCTTGAACCGGCCGACGACGCCGACGACGTAGTCCTTCAACTCGTCGTGCCGCGCGGGATCGCCCAGGATGGCGCGGCCGGGACTCTGGACCCAGCCCGAGTTGTGCAGGCCGGGCTTCGGGTCGCGTTGCTTGCCCGGCTTGGGATCGGTGTCCCAGACGCCGTCGAAGAGGACGAGCATCACGCCGATCTTGTGGCGGTCGGCGACCTTGAGGAATTCGTCGATCCGCTTGAGGAACGCCTCGGGGTCCTGCTTGTAGGGGATGTCGTGGAGGAACACGCGCATGCTGTTGAAGCCCAGGTCATGCGCCCAGCCCAGCTCGCGGTCGATGGTGGGGATGTCGAAGGTCTCGGCCTGCCACATCTCCAGCTGGTTGATGGCCGTGCTGGGGCAGTAGTTGCAGCCGACGAGCCAGGGGTGGGCCTCGCCCCAGGCCCGGGCCTTGTCGACGGGCCAGGGGCCGTCGTCGGCCCGGGAGGGGGTTCCGAACGCCGCGCCGGCGAGGGCGATTGCGGCGGTCGCGAGGATTCCCGCGAGCGGGAGGCGTGTGCGTCTCATGGCGATGTCTTCATCCATCCGGGGAATGCGGAGAGGTCTACGGGAGGCCCGTGCAGGGCCCAGTCTACGCCCTGCCGGACCCCCTTATCAACCGCCCCGCCCGCCCACGCCGGACCCCCTCCCGACGAATCCCCGCGAATCCCCCGCGCCGATTTGCGTTCCGCCCCGGGGGTGGCATAATACAGCCGATCGCGGAGCCCGGACGGCCGAAACGCCCTCGCAAATCTTCATCCCACGTCGCCGCCGAATCCCGCCGATCCATCTTGAGACACTCCCCGGGCGGGCGGGGCGCCAAGGACTCAGTGCGCCTCGCCCGCTTTTTCGACCTCCTCGTCCGGGACCGGTCCCGGCATCGCTCTTGCAAGGTCCTCCAGGTCCATCATGGGGGGCACGACGATGTGGCGGAGCATGCTGAAGACGGCGGCGGCGACGGCGGCCTTCGGGCTGGTGCACAGCGCCCTGGCCTCGCGCCCGGCCAAGCGGGCGGCGGCGGGGCTGATCGGCCGGAGGGCCCGCGACGGCCTCTACCGGCCGCTCTACCTCGGCCAGTCGATCGCCGCGACGGCCGCGCTGGTTTCCTACGTCCGGCGGCTCCCCGACCGCGAGCTGTACCACGTCCGGGGGCCGGCGGCCGCGCTGATGCGCGGCGGGCAGGCGGCCGGCCTAGCCTACATGACCTGGGCCGCCTTCCAGGTCGGCGTCCCCCGCCTGACCGGCCTCGCGGGCCTGGCCGCCCTCGGCGCCGGGGACCCGGACCCGCCGCCGCCGGTCGAGGCCCAGGGACCGGCCCCCGACGCCGACGGCCGAATCCGCGCCGAGGGGCCGTTCCGGCACAGCCGGCACCCGCTGAACCTGGCGCCCCTGCCGGTCTTCTGGCTCCAGCCCCGGATGACCGCCAACCTGCTGGCCTTCAACCTGGCGGCCACGGCGTACCTCGTCCTGGGCTCGAAACACGAGGAGCATCGCCTGCGCGCCGCCTACGGGAAGGCCTACGAGGGCTATCTCCGCACCGGCGTGCCGTTCTACCTGCCCGGCCCGGGGTCGTCAGGCTGGGTCGACCACGCCCTCGATCACGCACATCGGGGAGCCGGTGGGGACGATGCGCGACAGCCGGATCCCGGCCGAGGCGAGTAGGTCGCGGAACTGCTCCTCGGTGCGCTCGCGGCCGCCGGCCAGGACGAGCATCTCCAGGTCCAGCAGCTTGCCGGGATGGCGGTCGTTGCCGGGGGGGATCACCATCTCCGCCAGCAGCACGCGGCCGCCGGGGCCGAGGGCCCTGGCGCAGTTCCGCAGGATCCGCGCGGCGCGGGCGTCGTCCCAGTCGTGGATCACGCTCTTGAGGATGCAGGCGTCGGCGCCCTGGGGGACCGTCTCGAAGAAGTCGCCCGGGACGACCCGGCAGCGGTCGGCGAGCCCCTCGGCTTCGAACCGCTCGCGGGCCCCCTCGCAGACCTCGGGCGTCTCGTACAGGATCCCCTTGAGCGAAGGGTTGGCCTTGAGGATCGTGGCGAGCAGCAGGCCGTGGCCGCCACCGACGTCCATCAGCGTGTCGATCCCGGAGAAGTCCCAGGCCGCCGCGACCGGCGGGGAGTTCTGCGTCGACCAGCCGGTCATGGCCTCGTCGAAGACCGTGGCCGCGATCGGGTTCTTCGCGAGGTACTCGAACGGCGGCATGCCGAACACGCGGTCGAACGCGCGCTCGCCGGTCTTCACGCTGCCGTAGAGGTCCCCCCAGGGCCGCCAGGTCCAGTCCTCGCCGACCATCGTCGCCACGGCCCGGAGCGAGCCGGGCGCGTCCGATCGCAGGAATTCGGCCGTCGGCGTGAGGGCGAACCGGCGGTCCTCCACCTCGGCGAAGACGCCCACGCTCGCCAGGGCGCGGAGCACGCGGTAGAGCGAGTCGGCGTCCATCTGGTTCATCCGGGCCAGCTCGTCGCAGCCCTTCGGCCCGTCCTTCAGCGAGTCGGCGATCCCCAGCTTCGCCGCGAAGCTCACCGCCTGGGCGACCCACTTGCCCAGGATCATGTCGTGCAGGGCCATCAGCTCGGCGGGAGGCGTGTTCTCGGGCATCAAGGCGGTTCCTGTTCAGGGCGGTTGTCGGGGCGGCCGGATCGACGGCCTTTCTACCCTACGTAGAGACCTGCCGGCGGACGACACGGGGAGACGGCTTTTCGGGGCGATTCCCGCCGAATCCGCCCGTTCTCCGCGAGGAGGCGCTAGAATGCGAGGCGATCGTCGACGCGGAGGTGATGGAATGGACGTCTCGAAGCGTTCGGGGCCGAGCCGGATTCCGACCGGGTACGTCGCGCCGCTCGGCCTGCTGGCCGTGGTGCTGGCGGTCCTCGCCGATCGTTCGCGGTCCCCCGCCGATCGGGCGATCCTCCTGTTCGTCCTCGTCGCGGCCTCGGCGATCTACCTGAAGGACCGCCGCCTGGTCGCGGCGGCCCTGGCGTTCGGGGCCGCGACGTGGGCGCTGGAACCGATCCCTCCCGCGTGGGCGTCGGGCTTGCTGCGCGGCCTCGTCGCAACTCGCGTCCCGTCGCCGATCGACGCGCCGACGCACGACTTCGTGGATCATTTCGAGCGAGTCGCGATCCAGGAGCGTTTCGACGAGGAATTTCGACTGTACTGGTTCGTCCTCCTAGACGGGCTGGCGTTCTCGACGCTCCTGGCGTCCGCGACGATCTTGAGGCAAGGACGAGGGACGGGGCGGTCCGATGGGTCGAGGGAGGCTTGAGCGGCGATGTCATATCAGATCACCGCCGACTTCGAGGGACGATTCGCGATCGAGTTCGAGGGTGAGCCGCATTTCATCCGAGGCTTGCGAATGGCCCCGGACCGGATCGAGCCTGAACTCATGACCGGTGATTGGCTGCTCCTGACCTTCGCCGTCTGGGACGCCTACGAACGCAAGTCCATCGACGCGGCCGTCGGCATCGCGAAGGAGCATGCAGGCCGCTTCTCCCTGGGCGTGCGGCCCTTCGAGAGCTTCGAGGAATTCGAAGCCTGGCTGCACCCTCTCGCGGGACAGGTCCCGAAAGAGGCGTCGCGCGTCCCATGCTGGCACCGCCTAAACTCCGGAGAAATCGTCGCCACGCACTTCGGGCCGCTCGACGCCGCGAGCCTGGATGCTCTCATCCGCCGCGTGCCGGCGGGTTGAGACGCTCGGCCGAGATTCCGATCACTCGAACGCAGGAGGCTGGCCGGTGGACTCCAAAACGGACATCCAGAGGTCGCCGTTGGGGTCGACGGTGTGGCGGTCGCGGACGGCCAGGGGGATGGGGAGGAGGACGAACCGGCCGTGCCAGCGGCTGACGACGACCTCGGTGCGGCCGGCCATCGCGGCGTGGACGGCGTTGTGCGCCAGCCGCAGGCAGTACACGGCGTCGAACGGGATGGCCTTCACGCTGCGGACGAGGTAGCTGGGGTCGAAGTACTTGAGGTTCAGCTCCAGGCCGTCGGCGGCGAACGCCGCCTCGATCCGGCCCTTCAGGAACACGCCCACGTCGCCGAGCTTGGCGTTGCCGGAGGCGTCCGAGCCGTTGCCGCGGCCCCCCATCAGGTCCTGGCCCGCCCCCTCGGCGACGACGACCACGGCGTGGCCGAACGACCGGACGCGGTCCTTGAGCGCCGCGAGGAACCCGCCGGGGCCGTCGAGGGCGAAGGGGACCTCGGGGATGAGGACGAAGTTGGCGTCGTTGTGGGCGAGCGAGGCGTAGCAGGCGATGAAGCCCGAGTGCCGGCCCATCAGCTTCACCAGGCCGATCCCGTTGGGCGACGCCTTGGCCTCGGCGTGCGCCGTGCGGATCACGTCGGCCGCGACCGAGAAGGCCGTCTGGAAGCCGAAGCTCTGGTCCATGTACATGACGTCGTTGTCGATCGTCTTCGGCACGCCGACGACCGCCAGCTTCGTCCCGCGCGACTCCGCCTCGCGGCAGATCGCCCGCGCCCCGCGCAGGGTGCCGTCGCCGCCGACGACGAACAGCAGGTTGATCCCCATCCGCTCCAGGCAGTCGACGATCTCGCCCGGGTCCTGCTCGCCGCGCGAGGTGCCCAGGATCGTCCCCCCCAGCTCGTTGATCCGGCTGACCGACTGCGGCGTCAGCTCCATCACCGGCCGCTTGTACTTGGGGATGAACCCCTGGTAGCCGTTGCAGAAGCCGTGGATCCGCCGCACCCCGTAGGCGAAGTGCAGCTCCATCACGAGCGCCCGGATCACGTCGTTGAACCCCGGGCAGAGCCCGCCGCAGGTCACGATCCCGGCGCGGGCCTTGGAGGGGTCGAAGTAGATCTTCCGCCGCGGCCCCGCGGGCTCGAACCCGGGGACGTCGGCGGCCGAACCGCCGCGTTCGATCAGCGCCGAGCCCGTGTCGTCGAACAGCACCCGGTCGGACTCGTCGACGTTGTAATAGCTCCGCCGCCGACGCTCCAGAAGCGGGAGCATCGGCGAGTCGACCCGGCACTCTCCGAGCGACCGGACCGCGAGGTCTTCCTGGGTGATCACGGGCGCCCTCGCCAGCGTGGGGCCGAGTTCGATCGTCCTGGAGAGGAGGTGACCCGAAATGCTAAACGCCCCATCGCGAGCCCGCAAGGGCGCCGCGGGGAGGGCACCGTCCCGAGGCGCACTGGGCCGGAACTTTCGCATCGCCCGGACTAATGTAGTATCATGTCCGTGCGATCGAGGACGGCACGGATGAAAGGGGGTGGCTATGTCCGATGAGAAGGCCCGGGGCCTGGATTTCACGCATAAACGCCTGTCGCCGAGCGACGAGGGCCTGCCTCCTCCGGCGGCCGAAGGCGACCGCCGATCTCCCGGCCGCCCGCTGGCGACGATCTGGACCAGGCCCCGGGAGACGATCCGGCGGATCCTGGAGTCCGACCCGTCCTACCTGGTGATCCCGCTGAGCCTGGCGGCCGGGGTGGCGAAGGTGCTCGACGCGGCGTCGTGGAGGCACGACGGCGGACGGCTGCAGATGCCGACGATCCTGGCGATGGCGATGATCTTCGGCCCCCTCACGGGGGTCTTCGGCCTGTATCTCGCCGGCTGGCTGTTGTCGTGGTCCGGCCGCGTCCTCGGGGGCGTCGCCGAGCCCGAGGCGACCCGCGCCGCCCTCGCCTGGTCTCTGGTTCCGACGGTCGCGAGCCTGACGGTCTCGGCCGTCCAACTCGCGTTCCTTGGCGACGCGATGTTCCGGAACTCCCCGGGACCGGCCGCCGGCACCGGCCGGTTCCTCCTGGCGACCTGGGCCATCCACATCTTCCTGGGGGTCTGGAGCCTCCTCCTGCTGCTCATCGGCCTGAGCGAAGCCCACCGCATCTCGATGGCGCGGGCGCTCGGGGCGTTCCTCCTGGCGGGGTTCGTCCTCCTCATCGCATCCATCGTCGTCAACTTCGGCTTTCTCCTGTCGCGCCTCGTCTGACGCCCAGCCTCAATAATCCCGCGTCTCGGCCTCGCGGAGGATGAAGACCGTCAGCGCCGCCGTCGCGAGCGCCAGGATCGGCAGGCCGACCGACCACCACCAGGGCACGACGGCGGCGGCCGTGGCGGGCAGCGCGACCGCCGCCAGCGGCAGCAGCCGCGAGCCGAACCAGCGCGCCGGGCGGAGGCCGCTGGCGAAGGCCCCGAGGTAGACGAGCGGCAGCACGGCCCACACGCGGAGCGCATCGCCGGTCATCGACCATTCGAACGGGCCGGGGTGCGTCCGGGGCGTCGCGGCCCAGAGTCCGTACAGCCCGATCGGCGTCAGCGTGCACGCCAGCAGCAGGCCGACGCCCGTCAGCAGCTTCGTCAGGACGATCGTCCGGCGCGGCAGCGGCAGGTGCAGCAGGTACAAGGCCGTCCGCTGGCTCGGCTCCCAGGCCGACTGCCGGAACCCCAGGGCGATCCCCAGCGCGGCGCCGATGTAGAGGAGAGTTGAGTTGAAGTCGCCCTGGATGAACGGCAAGTCGGGGGGCATCCCGCTCAAGCCGGGGAGGAGGCCGGCCAGGGCCCTGGCCAGGGGACGCGCCATGCCCGTGAGGTGGCCCACATAAACGAGATAGAGCGCGAGGGCGGGCGCGACGAACGCCAGGGTCTCGCGGAGTTCCTTGCGGACGAGGGTCGGGACCATGGTCATCTCCGATGGGGGGGTCAGGCGAAGATCTCGGTTCCTCGGAGCGCCGGGGCCGGGAAGGGGGCCCCGCATTCCGCGCACGCTTCGCGGTCGCGGACCGTCCGCGAATGGCAATGAGGGCAGGGCGACGGGGCCGGCCAGCGGCGATGGAGCAGGAAGCCCGCGAAGCCCGGCAGGCCGAGGAGGAAGACGAAGGCCGTCCACGCGGCCCGCTCGCGGCCCGTGAGCCCATACACGCGGCCTCGCCGCCAGGTCGCCGCGGCCAGCGCGGCCGCCAGGGCCGTCGCCGCCGCGAGGGCCGGCAACACGCGATCCCGCATCGGCACGAACTCCGAACCGTCGCTCATCGCCAGGAAGATCAGGGCGCTCGCGACCTGGGGCGCGGGGGAGGGCAAGCTCAGGCCCAGTTGGAAGCTGTCTTCCCACGGCTTCGGGATCCCCGCCGAACTCGCGAAGGCGACCTCGGTCGGGCCCTGGACCGCCCCGCCGGGGCCGAATCGGTAGAGCTTCAACCTGACGACGCCGTCGGGGAAGCGTCGGTACGTGGCGACGGGCCGGGCCGTGACCACCGCCTTGCCCGAGTCGGACTCGTACCAGGAGATCAGGTCACCGCGGTCGATCCCGTCCGGGAGGGCGACCGTGTCCAACAACTTGTACTCATAATCCAGCTTGTAAATCGCCCTCTCGGTCCTGACGAGGAGGATCCGTCGCTTCCGGAGCGGGATCTCGACGTCCGACCTCAGGATGGTCGTGCTCACCGAGACGATCGGCTCCGGCGCCTCGAACACCGTGGCGATCGTCCTCGCGGAAAAGTCGACGAGCCGGATGAGGTTTCCGGACGGCACGTGGAGCATCAGGTTCGACCTTAGGTCGCCGGGCTCGCCCCGGACGATCAAGTGCTCCGTCAAGGACCAGGGCCCGAACGACCGATCGACACGGAATGGGATGCGATCCTCGGGAGGGACGGGCCCCTCACGGAAGCCGGAGCTGTCGATCGAGCCGAGGAGACGGTTGCCGAGCCGCTCATATCCGACGAAGTACCCGGAGCCCCGTGATTGGCCGTCGTGCACGAAATACCAGGCCTCGGCCGGATCGCCCCCGGTCCGGAGCGTCACGAGGCGAGTCCGCCAGTCCGAAGGCGAGGAAATCCCCCGGGAATCGTCGGCCAGGCCTGGAAGTTGAGCATTGGAGACCATTCTCGACTCGTCGCCGTCTTGACGGGCCACGCCGTCAAGGTCGCGGAAGGTCGGCCGCGATCGGCCGTCGCCCACCATGCTCATGATCAAGGGCGTGCCGTCGGTCGTCACCACGAACTGGTTGATGCGGGTCGCGGCCTCGTCCCGCGTCGCGGAGAGGACCGCGGAACCCAGCCACATCGCGAAGGCGAACCAGGCGGTGCCGAAGCCGATCGCGAGGATGAGGGCCGCGAGCAGGCGTCCCGGCAGCGAAGTCTTGTGCCGATTCATGATCATGCGGCCCCCCGATCGGCGGAAGTTGCGGTTGAGGGGGCCTCGGGCGGGCCGTCGTCGAAGACGGGGAGCGACCGCCGGGGCCCTCGGGTGTAGGCGACGAACGCGTCTTCCAGGCTCATCGACGCCGCGTCCCACGAGAGCGGCGCGAGCGACTCCACCACCCGGCGCTGGTCGTCGCCGAAGTCCACGACCACCAGCTCCAGCCGGCGGCCGACCTCCCACGCCTGGACCAGCCCCGCGCAGCCGGGGAAGGCCGGCGGCTTGCCGGGGAACTCCAGGACGACCCGGCTGACGGCCTCCTTGAAGCGGTCGGTCGGGCAGTCGACGCGGAGCACGCCGTCGACGAGGACGCCGATGCGGTCCGCCACGCGCTCGACGTCGGCGAGGATGTGCGAGCTGAAGAGGATTGTCCGCCCCTCGCGCTGGACCAGATGGATCAGCGACAGCAGGAAGTCGTGGCGGGCGACCGTGTCGAGCCCGAGCGTCGGGTCGTCGAGGATCAGCAGGTCGGGGTCCGGCGCGATCGCCAGGGCCAGCGCCACGTTGGCGCGCTGGCCGTTCGAGAGCCGGCGGACCTTCGCCCGCCCGGGGATCTCGAAGTGGTCGAGGATCTGGTCGAGCTTCCGCCCGTCCCAGCGCCCCGGGTGGAAGGCGCGGGCGAATCGCGAGGCCTCGGCGACGGTCATCCAGCCGTAGAGCGGCTGGCCCTCCGCCAGGTAGGCGATCCGCTCGCGGACCGAGGGGGGGAGGGCGGCCAGGTCGTGACCCAGCAGCTCCACCCGCCCGAAGGTGGGCCGCACCATCCCCAGGAGCATCTTGATCGTGGTCGACTTGCCGGCGCCGTTGCGGCCCAGGAACCCATAAACGCACCCGGTGGGGACGCGCAGGTTCAGGCCGTCGACGACGCGCCGGGCGCCGTAGTCCTTCGTGAGGCGATCGGTCGCGATCGCAAGCGTCATGGCCGGGTCCCTCCGCTCATTTCGGGGCCGAATTCGGCGTGTTCCAGTGGAATTGCCGGGATCGCGCCGCCACGAGCCGCGCGACCTCTTCTTCCGAGAAGCCCAGGTTGACCGCCTCCGTCAGCAGCCGATCGATCGTCTCGATCAGCCGCTTCCGGCGCGCGTCCTTCGTCAGGTCGGCCCGGGGCTCGGCGACGAACACGCCGCGCCCCGGCCGGTTGGCGACCAGGCCCTCCCGCTCCAGCTCGGTGTACGCGCGGGCCACGGTGTTCGGATTGACCACCAGGTCGCGCGACATCTGCCGCACCGAGGGGAGCTGGTCCTGGGGCTTCAGGTCCCCCCGGGCGATCCCCTCGCGCACCTGCTCGACGAGTTGCCGATAGATCGGCAGGCGGCTCGCGCCGCTGATCTCGTACTGCATGCCGCCCCCTTTCGTTAACTGTATTAGGTGTTGTAGTACAGTTGGGGTGCGGCGTCAAGCTTGTTCCGGGATGTCGGCGCGCGAAGGCGCCCCCTCGCGGCGTCGCGAGGGGGCGTCGTTGGGATTCGCGCGTATTCCCTTCCCCCCTGGTGGGGGAAGGTGGCCCGTCAGGGCCGGATGAGGGGGACCATCAAGGCGGAGTGCGCGGGGAAGCGGGGGTGTTCGGACCCGATTGTTTCTCCGAGTGGCCCTCGTGCTCGTCTTCCCCCTCATCCGGCCTTTCAGGCCACCTTCCCCCGCGAGGGGGGAAGGGCTTGGTTCGCCGCTCAGCCGAGCGTGTCGGCGGCGACCAGGGTGGGGGCCTCGTCGCCCGAGGGGCGGCCGTTCTCCTCGACGTCGATCCGCATGCCGAAGAAGCTGCGGTGGATGAACGTCAGGGCGGCGGCGGCGAACAGGGCGGCCAGGACCAGGCGGGGCGCGGTCGGGACGCCGCGGGCCAGCTCGACGGCCAGGAGGCCGAACAGGGTGGCGAACTTGATGATCGGATTCATGGCCACGCTGCTGGTGTCCTTGAACGGGTCTCCCACCGTGTCGCCGACGACGACCGCGGCGTGCAGCTCGGTCCCCTTCTCGCGGAGGTCGGTCTCGACGATCTTCTTGGCGTTGTCCCAGGCGCCGCCGGCGTTGGCCATGTAGATCGCCTGGAAGAGCCCGCTGAGCGCCAGGCCGATCAGGAATCCGACGAAGAAGAAGGGCTCGACGAACGCCGCCGCCAGCGTGACGAAGAAGATCGTGAGGAAGATGTTGAACATGCCGAGCTGGGCGTATCGCGTGCAGATGGCGACGACCCGCTTGGAGTCCTCGACGCTCGCCTTGGCGGAGCCGTCGAGCTTCATGTGCCGCTTGATGAACGCCACGGCCCGGTAGGCGCCGGTGATGACCGCCTGGGTGCTCGCGCCGGTGAACCAGTAGATCACCGCCATGCCGAAGATCATCCCCAGGAAGAACGGCGGGTGCAGGATCGACAGCTTGACCACCTGGTCCGGCCGCAGCATGAGCAGGCCGGTGGCCGGGTCGACGCCGCCGGCGAGCTGCACGACGATCGAGAAGATCATCGTGGTCGCCCCCACCACGGCCGTGCCGATCAGCACCGGCTTGGCGGTGGCCTTGAACGTGTTGCCCGCGCCGTCGTTCTCTTCAAGAAGGAGCTTGGCGTGTTCGAAGTCGGGCTCGAAGTGGTAGTCGCGGCGGATCTCCTCGGCGATGTCGGGCTCCTGCTCGATCAGCGACAGTTCATACACGCTCTGGGCGTTGTCGGTCACCGGGCCGTAGCTGTCCACGGCGATGGTGACCGGGCCCATGCCGAGGAACCCGAACGCGACCAGGCCGAAGGCGAAGACCGCCGGCGCCAGCATCAGGTCGGCCGGGAAGAGCAGGCTCACGCCGTAGGCGACCGCCATCAGCCCGGTGATCACCACGCCGCCGACCCAGAAGGCCGAGAAGTTGCCGGCCGTGAGCCCCGAGAGGACGTTCAGCGACGCCCCCCCCTCGCGGCTGGCCGTCACCACCTCCTTGACGTGCAAGGACCCGGTCGAGGTGAAGACCTTGGTGACCTCGGGGATCACCGCGCCGGCCAGGGTGCCGCAGCTGATGATGCTGGCGAGCGCCCACCAGAGGTTCGGGTCGCCGCCCACGTTCGGGATCAACGCGTAGCTGGCCGCGTAGGTCGCCAGGATCGACAGGATGCTGGCGACCCAGACCAGCCCGGTGAGCGGGACCTCGAAGTCGAAGTGGCGGACGTGGTGGAAGCGGGACTTGGCGATGGCCTCGTTGACGAAGTACGAGACGCCGCTGACCGCCACCATCAGGATCCGCATGGCGAAGATCCAGACCAGCAGGTCCACCTGGACCTCGGGCCGGGAGACGGCCAGGAGGATGAACGTGATCAGGGCCACGCCCGTGACGCCGTAGGTCTCGAAGCCGTCGGCCGTGGGGCCCACCGAGTCGCCGGCGTTGTCGCCCGTGCAGTCGGCGATGACGCCGGGGTTGCGGGCGTCGTCCTCCTTGACCTTGAAGACGATCTTCATCAGGTCGGAGCCGATGTCGGCGATCTTGGTGAAGATGCCCCCGGCCACCCGCAACGCCGCGGCGCTCAGCGACTCGCCGATGGCGAAGCCGATGAAGCACGGCCCGGCCAGCTCCCTCGGCACGAACAGCAGGATGCAGAGCATGATCAGCAGCTCCACGCTGATCAGCACCATGCCGATCGACATCCCCGCCTTCAGCGGGATCGAGTAGCAGAGGAACGGCTTGCCCCGCAGGCTCGCCATGCTCGTCCGGCTGTTGGCGAAGGTGTTGATCCGGATCCCGAACCAGGCGACGAGGTAGCTGCCGGCGATCCCCACCAGGCTGAACGCCAGGATCACCGGCACCTTCACCACGCGCGGGAACTCGCGCAGGCCCTCGGCCGCCGCGGCGGCGTCGTGGCCGCCGTCGGACAGGAAGCCGAAATAGGCGACGATCACCGCCGCGATGAACGCCCAGAGGATCATGATGAACTTGGCCTGGTGGAGAAGGTACGTCTTGCACGTCGCGTAGATCAGCTCGCTGACCTCGCGCATCGTGCGATGGACGGGGAGCCTCTCCAGCTGCCGGTAGAAGGCCAGGCCGAACGCCAGGCCCGCCGCGCACACGCCCAGGCCCCAGAGCAGCAGCGTCCGGCCGTTGACGGACCCGCCCAGGTAGCTGCGGGAGGCCAGGTCGGGCAGGACCAGGTCCGCCTCGCTCGCGACGGCCGAACTCGGCAGCGCCGCCGCCAGCCCCAGGGCGGCCAGCACGGCCCCCCGGGCGATCCATCGTCGTGTGTTCGCCATGATGCTGTTCCGACGTCCGAATTGGGAAAGCCGGCGACGCCCGATTGACGGAGAGTCGGGTTCATCCCGCCGGCGGTGGAAGGTCCGATTATGTCGACGGCGCCCGCATGCAAGCAATCCGGCGCGGGCCGCGAGTCTGTTCAAAGGCTCGGGTCGTCCCACCTAGGAGGTTACGCCCCCCCCGGCCGCCATCACAAGAACCGACCCTCCTGAACGGCCATAAAGAATCCGGGAACCGCCCCCTCGCCGCCATGGCGCCACGGCATCGCGCAGGCCGAGGAGCGATCCGGCGGCTTCGACCAGGACACCTCACGCCCGCCTCGATCGGCCTCGGTCCGAGTCCCGCTCGCGCGAGCGGCGGGGCGGCCCGGGACGTCGAGGATGCGAGCGGAGGACTCCCGGCCGCGGGGGTCCTGGGGCGGGTCGCGACTCCCCGGTGCAAAGGGGGGGGCGAAGCCGAATCTCGGCGGAAGCTCGGCCACTCATGGCCGCTCGCCTCGGGGCGGGTGACAATCGTCGGATCTCGCGATCGGGGCGCCGCCCCGTCGCGGGCCGCGGGGAACGGGCTCGATGGGGAGCGCCACGATGACCGAGATGTCCCGGGTCGAAGAGATCGTCCTCACGGCCCTCCGGATCGCCACCCGCGCCGGGCGGGACGCCTACCTCGACGACGCCTGCGGCGATCGGCCGGATCTTCGGGAGCAGGTCGAGCGGCTCCTCGCCGCTCGGGCGGGCGGGGGCGACGTCCTCGAAGGGGGGTCGGCCACCGAGGCGGTCGATGCGGCCGACCCCGACGCCACGACCGCGGGCGAGGAGGCCGCCACCCGAACTCGCGAGCCCGAGGGGGGGCCGACACGCGAGTCGTCGGGCCCGGGGAGCGATCCCGCCCCCCTCATCGACGGCAAGTATACGCTCGTCGAGGCCATCGGCGAGGGCGGCATGGGCACCGTCTACCTGGCCCGGCAGAGCGAGCCGGTCCGGCGCATGGTGGCCCTCAAGCTCATCAAGGCCGGCATGGACTCGAGGGCCGTCCTCGCCCGATTCGAGCAGGAACGGCACGCGCTGGCGCTGATGGACCACCCGAACATCGCGCGCGTCTTCGATGCGGGGATGACGCCGACGGGCCGGCCGTTCTTCGTCATGGAGCTGGTCGACGGCCTGCCGCTCGGCAGGTTCTGCGACGAGGGGAGGCTCACGCCCCGCGAGCGGCTGGAGCTGTTCGTCCCCATCTGCCAGGCGGTGCAGCACGCGCATCAGAAGGGCGTCGTCCATCGCGACCTCAAGCCGGCCAACATCCTGGTGACGCTCGTCGACGCGAGGCCCGTCCCGAAGATCATCGACTTCGGCGTGGCCAAGGCGATCGCCGGCAAGCTCGCCGACGAGGCGCCGCCCACCCAGTTCGGCGCGATCGTCGGCACGCTGGAATACATGTCGCCGGAGCAGGCGGGCCAGCTCGGCGAGGACGTCGACACGCGGGCGGACGTCTATTCGCTCGGCGTGATCCTCTACGAGCTGCTGACCGGGCTGCGGCCGATCGACGCCGCGCGATTGAGGCGGGCGGCCCTCACCGAGATGATCCGGATCGTCCGGGAGGAGGAGCCGTCGAAGCCCTCGACCCGGCTGTCCGGCGAGGCCTCGCTGCCGTCGCTGGCCGCGCTGCGGCAGGTGGAGCCGAGGAAGCTGATGGCGTTGCTGCGGGGCGAGCTGGACTGGGTGGTGATGAAGTGCCTGGAGAAGCAGCGCGACCGACGGTACGCGACCGCCAACGCCCTCGCCCGGGACATCCAACGCTACCTGGCGGACGAGGCGGTGGAGGCGCGGCCGCCGAGCGCCGGGTATCGCCTGAGGAAGTTCATCCGGCGCAACCGGGCGACGGCGACGGCGGCCGCCGCGGTGGCGGCGGCGCTCGTGCTCGCCGCGGGCGTGTCGGTCCGGTTCGGCCTGAGCGAGGCCCGCCAGCGCGCCGAGGCCGTGGAGCTGCGCGACCTCGCCGACGCCCGGGCCGCCGCCGAGATCAAGGCGCGCGCCCGGGCCGAGGCCGTCACGAGCTTCGTCACCAAGGCCCTCGCGTCCGTCGACCCCCTGCAGGAGGGCCGGCAGGACGCCACCATCGCCCAGGCGATGACCCGGGCCATCGCCGAGATCGAGTCGGGAGCGTTCGCGGACGACCCCGAGACCGAGGCGGCGCTCAAGAACACCATCGGCCTGATCCTCAAGAACGAGGGCAAGTACGCCCAGGCCGCGCCCCTCTTGGAGCAGTCCCTCGCGACCCGCGAGGCGCTCTTCCAACGCGACCACCCCGACGTCGCCGACGTCCTGAACAGCCTCGCCGCCCTCCACTCCGCCCAGGGCCGGTACGAGCAGGCCGAGCCGCTCCTGGAGCGCGCCGTGGCGATTTTCGAGAAGACCCGGGGCCCCGAGCATCGGAACACCGCCGCCGTCCTCAGCGCCCTGGCCGCGCTTTATTACAACCAGGGCCGCTTCGACGAGGCCGAGCCGCTCTTCCGGCGGGCGCGGGCGATCCGCGAGAAGGTCCTCGGCCCGGACGACCGCGACCTGGCCCTCACCCTGAACGACCTGGCCCTCCTCTACAGCGCCCAGGAGCGGTACGCCGAGGCCGAGCCCCTCATGAAGCGGGCGCTCGCGATCAACGAGCGGGCCCTGGGCCCGGACCACCCGGACGTCGCCGCCAGCCTGAACAGCCTCGCGCTGATGTACGACACCCAGGCGCGATACGCCCAGGCGGAGCCCCTCTACGTCCGCGCCCTGGCGATCTGCGAGAAGGCCCTGGGCCCGGACCACCCGCTCGTCGCCGTCGGCCTCCTGAACCTGGGGGACCTGTACCGGAACCTGGCCCAGTACGACCGGGCGGGCCCGATGCTCGCCCGCGCGCTGGCCATCCGCGAGAAGGTCCACGGGCCGGAGCACGCCGACGTCGGGGTCGTGCTCGTCAACCTCGCCCGGGTCTACCGGCAGCAAGGCCGCCTCGCCGAGGCCGAGCCGCTGCTCCGGCGCACCCTGGCGATCGACGAGAAACTCCTGGGCCCCGAGCACCCCGAGGTCGCGGGGGACCTCAACAGCCTAGGCGTCCTCTACGAGGCCCAGAAGGCGTACGACGAGGCCGAGGAGGCCTACCGGCGCTCGCTGGCGATCCGCGAGAAGGCCCAGGGGCCCGACCACCCGGAGGTGGCCGCCACGCTCGGCAACCTCGCCTCGCTCTACCGCGTCCAGGGTCGAGAGGCCGAGGCCGAGCCGCTCGCGCGACGCGCGGTGGAGATCGGCCGCAAGGCCCCGGACCCGACCCATCCCGGCCTCGCCGCGTCCCTGGCCACCCTCGCCGGCGTCCAGAACGCCCTCGGCAAGGCCGTCGAGGCCCGGCAGGGCTTCGATCAGGCCCTGGCCATCCTGCGCGGGCGATCGCCCGACGGCTCGCCGCAGCTCGCCCGCACCCTGTGGCGTTCCGCCGTCGCCCGCATGAAGGGCGGGCCCCCGACGGAACTCCAGGCTGCTCGCCGTGAGCTGGAAGAAGCCGTCGCCATGGCGGCCGCGATCCTGCCGCCGGAGCATCCCGACCTCAAGCAGTACGCCGACGAACTCGCCAGGTGCAAGGCGGCGCTGGCGGAGCAGGGCGAGCCCGAGGGGCGGTGACGAGGCCGTCGCGTCGCGTCGTCCGGGCGGATGCGAGCGAGGGCGGGCTCGCCCTCACGCCCGGACCACGCCGGCCTCGTCCATCTGGGCCCAGGCGGCTTCGAGGGAGCCGTCCAGGTCGATGCCGCGGCAGGCGGACTCGATGACGGTGACCTCGAAGCCCAGGCGGCGGGCGTCGAGGGCGGAGTAGGCGACGCAGAAATCCGTGGCCAGGCCCACGAGGAACAGGCGGTTGAGCCCGCGCTCGCGGAGGTAGCCGGCGAGGCCGGTGGGGGTGGTGCGGTCGTTCTCGAAGAAGGCGGAGTAGCTGTCGATCTCGCGGAGGTAGCCCTTGCGGATGACCAACTCGCAGTTCGCCACCCTCAGCCCCGGGTGGAACTCCGCGCCGGGGGTCTCCTGGACGCAGTGGTCGGGCCAGAGGATCTGGGGGCCGTACGGCAGCTCGATCGCCGCGTAGGGCTTCTCGCCGGGGTGGGACGTGGCGAACGAGAGGTGGTCCTCCGGGTGCCAGTCCTGCGTCAGCACGACGTGGGCGAAACGCCGCGAGAGCCGGCTGATGATCGCCGGCAGCTCGTCGCCGCCGGGGACGGCCAGGGCGCCGCCGGGGCAGAAGTCGTTCTGCACGTCCACCACCAGGAGCACCCGGTTCTCGCGCGGGGAGGCCGAGTGGATCGCCCGGCCCGCCGTCCTCGCCGCCGGGATGACCCCGGAGGTCGAGATCGACGCCCGCGAGGCCGGCGACGAGGACGCGGGCCGCACGAAGGACGACGACGGCGGCCCGCCCGACTGCTGCGCCGCGCGCAGGTCGTCGATCAGCTCGGCGTGGGTCTGGTGGCGGTCGGCCGGCCTCTTCGCCATCATCTTGGCGACGAGCTGCTCCACGGCCAGGGGGACGTGCGAGGGCAGGGCGGGCGGGTCCTCGCGCTCGATGACCCGCAGCAGGGCGAAGAGGCTGTCGGCCTCGAACGGGGGGCGGCCGGCGAGCATGTGGTAGAGGGTGGCGCCCAGGGCGTAGACGTCGGCCCGGAGGTCCACCGAGGCGGCGTCCAGGAACTGCTCCGGCGGCATATAGGCCGGCGTCCCCAGCGAGGTGCCGGCCTCGGTCCGGCCGGCGAAGTCCATCGTGGCGTCGGTGGAGTCCGAGACGACCGCCACCTTCGCCAGCCCCAGGTCGGCGAGCTTCACCTGCCCGGCCGAGGTCAGCAGGATGTTCGCCGGCTTCACGTCGCGGTGGATCACGCCGACCTGGCTCCAGGCCTCGCCGAGCGCCCGGGCGACCTCCTCGGCGATCTGCAGCGAGCGGTCCACGCCCACCGCCCGGCGCTCGGCGATGTGGGCGTCCAGGCCCTGGCCGTCGACGAACTCCATGACGATGTACGAGCGGCCGTCGGCCTGGCCGCAGTCGAAGACCCGCACCACCCCCGGGTGGTTCAGCCGCGCCGCGAGCCGGGCCTCGCGCAGGAAACGCTCCGCGCCCCGGCCGTCGGCCACCCGGTCCGGGCTCAGGAACTTGACCGCGACCGGCAGGTCCAGGTCCTCGTGCCACCCTCGGTAGACGACCCCCATGCCCCCCTCGCCGATCCGCTCGATCAGCCGGCAGCGGCCGAGGTTCGGGGACTGCAGGTAGGGGTCGTCGGACATGAGGAACCTCGACGGCGCGAGACGGGCGGGGACGCTCCAGCCATCCAATCTAACCCCCGACGCCGCCGGGCCGCAACGCGCGCCGCGACGGGTCAGGGGGCCTCGGGCAGGTCGTATTCGAAGTCGTAGTAATGCTTGCCGTCCGCGACCGTGATCCCCATCCGGCCCGTCAGGCCCGCCAGCCCGTCGGTCCCGGAGTCGGGCACGACGGCGATCGACAGGCTCGGCGTGCCCCGGTCCATCAGCCCCTGGTGCAGGATTACGAAGCTCCCCGCCTTCCCCCCCAGCGTCCCCGTCACTCGCTCCAGCGCGACGTACCCGGCCGAGTCGGGCCTCGCTCCGTGCGCCGCCAGCATCTCGCCCTTGCCTACCCCCTCCAGCTCGCCGCGATACCGCTTGTCCAGCGACATCCGGTGCAGGCCCGCCTCCCTCGCCAGCTCGCTCGGCTCCTGGGGCGGCATCGTCACCTCGAACTCCCCGCAGATCCGCGTCGCCATCGCTTCGGCCCTCCTGTTCGTTTGACTACCGGCGTGAAGCCTAGCCGGACCGGGCCAGGTGAACAAGGGAAGGCCCGTGAATCTTCGCCGGGGCGAATCACGATCCCTCGCGATTGGCTTCGTTCGCGCCGGCCCGAGAACGAAGCCGTCGGACGCAAGGTGTTTTGGTGACGGTGTTTGATGTTCGTTCAGACGATCGGAGATTGGGTTCGTTCGGCGCGCTTTCGATGGTGCGGACGCCGCTCGACGTGGGGCCTGGGGCAACCGTGGCATTTCGACGGGACTCCTCGGCTGACGACGATCGCCGCATCGGTGCGCAACGGCCCTACCTGGAACATGCGCACGAATCACCGTCCGGGAACTCGGCCGGCTCCGGGTGCCACGGGTTCGCAGAACCCGTGACTCGGCGTCGGGCCGGTCCCGAGCCCTGGCCGAAGTCCCCGGCCGGTCCACGGGTTCGGGGAACCCGTGGCACCCGCGCGCGATCGCAGATGAAGCTTGCGGGGACCTTCGTGTATCCTACCCAAGGGCGTTTGCGCATTACGGGACTTGGGCGCAGCGTCGTGGCCGAGAGGCCCAACCGGATCGACGTCACCTAACCGTTCACGTTCCGAATCGCTTGCCGGTCAGGGCCCCACGTCTCAGCTATCCGTTGAACCAGAAGACGAGACGGCTGCGCCCCCCTTGCCCTTTCTCCAGAGCTTGCACCGCAGCGATAACCGCTCCGAGTTCAAGGTGATCGGCGCCGCGCAGAAGCCGATAGCGACGCTGGACCTCTTCAAGTTCGGTGGCGCCTAACCATGAGACGGAGTGCCAGTCGGGATTGGTGACCGCATGATCTCCGATGTAATCCGCGTACCCTTCCTGCACCCACTGCTCCGCATCCTCGCGGCTGCAATAGCCCTCCACCTCATGTGCCGCCAGTTCATCGTCGATCCGGCAGCCCGAGTGGAACAAGAACGCGGTTGAAATGTCTTTCGGCAGCCCCTTCGGCTCGCAGACCGGTACGAGGCCCTCCTCACCGCGGACCCCCGCCATCAGGGCGAACAGGTCATAGTCGCGGCCTAGGTTCAGCTCGCAGGCGAAGGGGGTGTAAACCCACCGCGATTCGTCCGGGCGAAGCGAGGAAGCATACTCAATACAGCAATGGATATCGCAACCCATCGGTAACCCTCGAAAGAGGCCGGGCTGCGGCGAGGCGGCCCCTGACGATGCTGTCCGCTCAGAGGGCACGAGTGCGACGAGGAGCCGAGTGGGACGTGCCCCCCGCCTGGGTGCCACGGGTTCTCCGAACCCGTGGATCGGCGTCGGTCGGCTCCCGAGCCTTCGCCGAGATCCCCGGCCGGTCCACGGGTTCTCCGAACCCGTGGCACCCGAGGAGCTTCCCTCGCATGCTGGTGGATTCGAGCGAGGAGCGTCTCGCTACCCGGGTTCCCGGACGCTCGCCACGCAGCAGGTCTGGCCCGGATCGGGACGCGGCCACTCCTTCTTTTCCGGGAAATGGCCCGCCTCCAGGTAGGCCTTGATGTGCTCGGCGTCCTCGGCGGTCACGCCCTTCGCGACGACGACCGGGGCCGACGTGGCGAGCCGCTCGGCCTTCGCCGGGTCCAGGCCCAGGCCGACCGTGGCGGCGCTGCGGAAGCCCGCGACCTCGGTCCACTTCGTCCGGCTCGGGATCCGGACGGTGAGCAAGGCGGCGACCACCGGGCCGTGGAAGCCCGGCGACACGGATTCGAGGACGACGTCGTAAGCCATGGGGGCATTCTACCCGCCCACGAAGGGGAGGGGGAGGGCGGGGCGGGGCCCAACGTCGCTCCCGATTCCGAAGCCCGCTCGGAGGCGGC
Source organism: Paludisphaera soli (assembly GCF_011064595.1). Lineage (GTDB taxonomy): Bacteria > Planctomycetota > Planctomycetia > Isosphaerales > Isosphaeraceae > Paludisphaera > Paludisphaera soli. The sequence continues at coordinate 327,139 of NZ_JAALJI010000005.1, forward strand.
GAGGGGCTCGCCGCGGCCTGGATGCGCCGGGCTGCGCTGGCCGGTTCTTCGCGAAATCGACGCGGGCGAGCGTGAGGATCGGCCTTCGACGGGCACTAGGCTAGTGGAGCGAACCGACGACAGGGAGGGCGAACCCGCATGAATCCGTCGAACCGCGCACCGGCCTTGGCCTTGCAGACGCTGATGACGCTGGGGGTCCTGGGCGATTGGAGCGACGGCCGGCTGCTGGAACTCTATCGCTCGCGACGCCCGGGCGGCGACGAGGCCTTCCAGGTCCTCGTCCGGCGGCATGGGCCGATGGTCCTCGCCGTCTGCCGGGCCGTCGCCGGCCCCGGCGAGGCCGACGACGCGTTCCAGGCCGTGTTCCTCGTCCTGATCCGTCGCGCGGGCTCCATCCGGAAGGAGGATTCCCTCGGGCCCTGGCTGCACGGCGTGGCCGTGCGCGTCGCCCGCAAGGCGAGGCGGCGGAGGTCCCGGGACGCCGCGCGGGTCCGCCCGGTCGACGCCGGGACGCTCGCCTCCATCCCGGCTCGGCGGCCCGACGCGGGGGGATCGGCGGAGATCGACGCCGAGATCGAACGCCTGCCCGAGCGCGAACGGCTGCCGCTGGTCCTCTGCACGCTGGAGGGCCTGTCGTACGACCAGGCCGCGCGGACGCTGGGCGTCTCGGAGTCCACGCTCCGCGGGCGGCTCCACCGGGCTCGCCGGCGGCTGGAGGCGCGGCTCCGATCTCGGGACGTCTCCGTGCCCTCGACGCTCGCGATTCCCGTGCTTCCCAGGGAGCTGCTCGACGCCGTCCTCGCGATCGGGAAGGCCGCGACGCCCATCCCGACGACGGCCTCCTCGTTCGCGAAAGGAGCGATCTTCGCCATGGCTTTCTCCCCCTCGAAGTGCGTCGCCGGGCTGACGCTGGCGACCCTGTTGACGACGCTGGGCGTCCTGGGTTCCGAGGTCGTCGTCGGCCTCTGGTCGCCCCCGCCGCTGGAGTTCCGTTGGACCGGCGCGGGGACGGGCTCCTCGTCCGCCCCGCCGCGGGAGTTCGCCGCGGCCGGCGCGGCGGACGAGCCGTTCCCGCCGTTGTCGCCCCCCGAGCCGATCCGGCCCCCCGGATCGACGCCGGCGGAGATCGAGGCCAGGAACCGGGCGATCCGGGCCGCGCTGGAGGCGCCCGTCGACTTCGATTTCCCCGAAGGCGTCGCGCTCGATCGCTTCCTCGAGCATCTCAAGGAAGCGACCGCGAAGGGCGATGATCCGGGGATCCCCGTCCACGTCGAGCCGACCGCCCTGGACGGGGACCTCTCCGCGTACGTCACGAAGTTCGTGTCCAGGGGGAGGCCCGCCCGGGTGGCCCTGAGGACCTACCTCGGCAGCCTGGGGCTGGGGTTCGCCGTCCACGACGGCTTCCTGCGGGTCGACTCCCAGGCCGCCGCGGCCGAGTATCGGTCGGAGTCGATCGAAGCCCGGCTGGATCGGCTGATCGAACTGCTGGAGGCCCGCGAGGACGCCGCCCCGCATTGATCGAGCCGCGGCCCTTCGGCCTAGCCTTCGCCCCGGCGCGCGGCCTCGATCGCGGCGATGTCGATCTTGCCCATCGTCATCATGGCGTCCGTGGCGCGCTTCGCGGCGGCGCGATCGGGGTCGGTCGTCGCCTCCATCAGCACGCGCGGGGTGATCTGCCACGAGAAGCCCCAGCGATCCTTGCACCAGCCGCAATGGCTCTCCTCGCCGCCGTTGCCGACGATCGCGTCCCAGTAGCGGTCGGTCTCCTCCTGGTCCTCGGTCAGGACGATGAAGCTGACCGCCTCGTTCGGCTTGAACATCGGGCCGCCGTTCAGGCCGAGATACTCCCGACCCATGACGGTGAACTCCACGAGCAACTCCTCGCCCTCGTTCGCCGACGGATTGTCCGTGGCGGAGGCGTGGGCCTTGCCGACGCGGCTGTCGGGGAACACGCTCGCGTAGAACTCGGCCGCCTTGCGGGCCTCGCCCCGATCGAACCACAGGCAGGTGATCAGCTCGCTCATCTTCTTCTCCTCAATCGCCGCCGATCGGCGGGACGCGGGGCGCCCGTTCTCGCCCCGAAAGATTCCCGTCCGCGGGGATTGGAATCTTTTATCGGCGAGAAGTCAACGGGTGTACAGTATAAATCCGGGGCGGGGGGGCAAGTCCTGAAGTTCCGCGGGGGGGCCGCTTTTGGTGGTTTATCTGGATGGAGTCTGGTATCAATCGATGAGGGTCGAGGTGAGGGACCGGGTCCTCGACGAGCACCTGCTGGGCGGCCGGGTCGTGGCCGGGCGCGCGTTCGCGGGCGATCCCAGGGGCGGGCCGACGCCGGCGGGCCCGGGTTGGGGGGGAGCGTCGTCATGGAGTCCTCCAGGATCCTCGGCAAGGTCGGCCTCCCGGCCGTCGGGCTGATCGCCGCGACGATCGCGTTCGGGATCGTCGCGCCGGAATACTGGTGGGGCGACGGCTACGGCCAGATCGCCCGCGCGCAGCCGATCGAGCAGATGGAGGTGGTGCGTCGCGTGGCGCGGGAGTGTCCGCCCGAGAAGCGGCCGACGCTGCTGCGACGGGTGGCCGACCTCGACGGCGGCGAGGGCCTGGCCACCGAGCTGCTGCTGGCCGTGATCGAGTCCGACCCGGGCCACGCCGACCCGCTGCTGGAAGCCTACCGCGAACGGTTCCCCATCTCCCCGATGCTCAACGCCTGGACGATCGAGGCCAGGCTGGGTCAGGGGCGGTTCGACGAGGCGGTCCGCCTGCACCGCGAGGCCCTGGCCGACCTCGGCGGCGCGGAGGCGGCCCGGCGGGGTCTGGTGGACCGGTTCGCGCGGCAGATGGCCGAGGCCGGCCGCCCGGTGGAAGCCTACGTCGCGGCCGACGCGCGCGACGCCGAGGACACCTTCCGGGCCATCGCCGAGCGGCTGGAGCAGAGCTGCAACCTGGGCGACGCGGAGGCCGCCGTCCCCCTGCGGGCGCTGGTCGCGGCGCGCGAGGCCCGGTCCGGCCCCTCCGCCTGGACGAAGTTCTACGCGGGCCTCGTCGCCGAGGTCTCGGGCGACGACGAGTCCGCCCAGCGGCTCTACGCCGAGGCGAGCCGCGCGGCCCGCTCGGACGCCGATCCGTCCGTCGGCACGGCCCCGGCCCCGGCCCCGGGGCTCGGCTCGGACCGCTTCCAGAGGCGTCGTTTGGGCTGCCTGGTGCGGCTGGGGCGCTGGGAGCAGGCCTACGAGGAGTGCACGCCCGTCGAGGACGCCTTCGACCTGATCGGCCTCAACCTGCAGCTGAAGGGGCGGATCGACGACCTGGCCAGGCTCGTCGAGCGGCATCGCCCGAAGTTCCCGGAATCCCCCACGGTCGTCTACTGGGACGCGATGACGCACTGGGAGCGAGGCGAATACGCGGAGGCGGTCGCGCTCTTCGACGCCCACCTGCGGTCGCCGAACCCGATCCGCCGCTACGACTCGGAGGCGACCGCGAAGAAGTTCCGCAGCCTCATCCGGCTCGACCGCCTGGACGAGGCTCGCGCGATGCTCGACGGCCCCCGCTCCCGGCGCTGGTCGCTCAGTCCGATCTGGAGGATGATCGTCGCCGCGAAGGCGGGCGACGAGGCCGCGCTCGGGCCCATGCTGGAGGCCTACGCGGCGGGCCGCAGCGACGGCGCGGCCGACGCCTTCGCCGACCCCGACCTCGGCCCGTTGCTGCGGGCCTCGGGCCGAACCGCCCCCGCCCCCGCCGGCGCCGACGCGAAGGCCCCGCCCCCCGGCTCGGCTTCACGCTGAGCGATGGGGAGGCGGGGCCGTCGGTTTCGCGTCTTCTCGACCTCGGCGGGCGGGCGCCCGTCACCGGGGGAAGACATACCTCGGCGCGGCCTGCTGAGGCTGGTAGCCGGGGGCGGCGTACTGATACTGCTGCGGCTGGACGACCGAGCGGACCGCGTCGGCGTAGCGCTGGGTCGTCGTCTGAGGATAAGGCTGCTGGAACGGCGTGTAGGCCTGCTGCGGCTGGGTGTAGCCGTAGCCGCTGTAGGTCGGCTGCTGGTACGGCGTCGTGTAGCCCGGCTGGATCGGCTGGGCGTAGCCGTTGGCGGCGGGCTGGACGTATTGCGTCGGCACGTAGCCGTTGGCGGCCGGCTGGCGGTAGGGCTGCTGGACGTAGCCGTTGGGGGCGTAGGTCGGCTGCTGGGTCGTCCACTGGCCGGTGGTCGGCGAGTAGTAGGTCATGCCCGGCTGCTGGTAGGGGACGGGCTGGGCGACCGTGGTCGGCCGGGTGGTCTGACCCTGGATCAGGTTGGAGACGGCGTTGAGCCGGGCCGCCGTGGAGTTCGGCTGAACGACCCCCTGCGCCCGGGCCGAAGCCCCACCTACGATTCCCGAAGCCAGCAAAGCGGCCGCCCCGAATCCCAGGGCCTTCGCGTGGATGATGTTCATAGTTCGATCCTCCTCGGTCTCGGTCAGTTCGCGAGATTCGCACCCACCGTCGGCCTCGGCGGCCGACTTCGTCCTGCGGGCGTCGGAGGATGTTCTTGCATTCGGGATGCCAAGGCCAGCCCTCTTCGCAGACCGTCGGGGCCGAGGCGGCCGGTGCCCGATGGGGCGTCGTGACGATCCGGGAGGGCCGGTTCGGGACGCCCAAGGCCGGCATGGCGGCCGGTTACCGGGGCCGGAGCGAGGGAACGGTCGCGTTGAGTTGGGGAACGGTCGCGTTGAGCTGGGGGAGGGCCGCGTTGAGCTGGGGCACGCCCGCGTTGAGCTGGGGCACGCCCGCGTTGAGCTGGGGGACGCCGAACGAGGAATTGCCCGCCGCCCCCCCCGGCTTGACATAGGGCTGGAAGGTCGGGGCGGCGCCGCTCGCGTCATAGGAGCCCGGCCCGTAGAAGCCCGCGCCGCCGTAGGGCGAGAGGCCGCCGCCGTAAAACCCGGCTCCGCCGAAGCCGCTGTAGCTGCCGTACGCGCCATAGCTGTAGCCGCCGTACGCGCCGTAGCCGTAGCCGTAGCCGGGAGCGCCGTAGCCGTAATATCCATAGCCCGACGGGGCGATGGTGGTGGGGACGAGCACGTCCTGCGCCTCGGCCTTCCCCGGGGCCGTCGCGAGCCCCAGGGCCGCCAGCAGCAAAACCCGCCCGAACATCCGCATGGTCCGTCGCGTCGCGTTCATCGCACGTCTCCTGGCCCCGCTCGATCTCGGCCGTCCGATCGCGGCATGGGGAAGTATACGCGAATCGAGGGCCGCCGTGGCACGCGGATTCGCGAATAATCCATTGATGTGGAATCCAGGGCGGTTCCAGGCGGGGCCCGGAGCGTCGGGCCCCGCCGCGATCGCCGACCCGGAGGGTCAGCCGGGATAGACGATCAGGTTGGCCTGCGGCTGATAGGCGGGGGCCTGCTGGGGCTGGACGTACTGGTACTGCGGCTGCTGGTAGACCGGGGCCTGCTGGGGCTGGACGTACTGGTACTGCGGCTGCTGGTAGACCGGCTGCGGGGCGTACTGGTATTGCGGCTGCTGGTACATCGGCTGGGGCTGGGCGTAGCCCTGGTAGCCGGACTGGTAGTAGATCACCTGCTGGCCCTGGGGGTAGTACGGGGGCGGCTGGTAGTTCACGAACGGCGGGGCGTAGCCGGGGTAGCCGCCGTTAACGTAGGAGCCGTTCCTGATGAACACGTTCTCGGGCGTGCCGTTGATGCCGCGGGCGGCGTCGCCGATGCCCCCCAGCAGGTTGCCCACGCCGTTCATGATGATCGCGGCGTTCTGCGCGTCGCTCTGGGCCCGGGCCTCGGGGCCCGCGACCGCCGCCGCCAGCAAAACCGCCGCACCGATCCCGAGCAGGCTGACACCGTGGATTCGCATGGATTCATTCTCCTGTGGTCAGGCGTTATTGCGTCCCCCGTTCGTCGCGGGGTTCGGTTGTGCGGGTTGTTACGGCCTTGCGGCCCGGGGCTTACACGGCTCGAAGGGCGGAAACCGCCCGCATCGCCGCGACAGCTTGTCGCGAAAGGGTTTAAGCGATCGAAAAAAGGTTGAGAAAATCCGCGTCGGCTTCGGTCGGCCGGCTTGATCAGGCGTGCAACGAGCGCGTCCCGCGTCCGGGACGGGCGTCGACGGCTTGACCTCGGGGGCGAGGTCGGGGGACAGTGGGGCCTGCGGACGCCAGACGGGAGATCCCGCGATCGGGGAGGACGGCCGATGGGCGCGGAGGCGGCGGTTCGGTTCACGGTGAACGGCGAGGCGCGCGAGGTCGAGACCGACCCCGACCGCACCCTGCTGGACGTCTTGCGGGAGGACCTCGGGCTCCCGGGGACCAAGTACGGCTGCGGCGAGGGCCAGTGCGGCGCATGCTCGGTGCTGGTCGAGGGCCGGCGGATGAACGCCTGCCGCACGGCCGTCTCGAAGGTCGAGGGCCGCTCCGTGGTCACGATCGAGGGGCTGGCGAAGGGGGACGAACTCCACCCCGTGCAGCGGGCCTTCCTGGAAGAGAACGCGTACCAGTGCGGGTTCTGCACGGCGGGCATGATCGTCGCGGCCGTCGCGCTCCTGGAGGCCAACCCGGCGCCCAGCGACGACGAGATCGCCGCCGGGATGGACCGGAACCTCTGCCGTTGCTGCAGCTACCCGAAGATCGTCAAGGCCGTGCGGCGGGCGGTCGAGCTGACCGGGGGAGGCGCGCGATGAAGGCCCGAGACGACTGGAAGGCCGAGGCCCTGAAGGCCGCGGGGGTGCCCGCCGACTACGACGAGCCGGTGGACCTCGTCCCCTATCGCTTCGACGAGACCGCCGCGTTCGAGCCCAGCCGCCGGGGCGTCTTGAAGGTCCTGGGGGCGGGGCTCTTGATCGCCGTCGCGGCCGACGCGGCCCCGGCGAAGGGGGAGGAGCCGGCCCCTCGGCGTCGCGGGGGCGGCCGCGGCGGCGCCTTCGGCCGGGGCGCGGCGACGATGGCGGCGCGGCTGCACCTGGGCGAGGACGGCTCGATCACCGTGCTGACCGGCAAGGTCGAGTGCGGCCAGGGCGCCCGCGCCGAGCTGGCCCAGGCCGCCGCCGAGGAGCTGCGCGTCCCGTTCGATCGTGTTCATCTCATCATGGGCGACACCGGCGCCGTCCCGGACGACGGCGGCACCTACGGCAGCCTCTCCACCCCGGCCACAGTCCCGGCGATCCGGCTCGGCTGCGCCTCGGCCCGCGAGCTGCTGGCCGCGACCGCCGCGCGGCGCTGGGGCGTCGAGCCGGCCGACGTGACGGTCGACGACGGCCGCGCCCGCTCCGCGAAGAAGGCCGACGAGTCGCTCGCCTACGCCGACCTGGCCCGCGACCCCGAGGCCGCCCGCGCCATGGCCGCGGCGGTCGCGCCCGACGTGGCGCTCACGCCGGTCTCGGCGTGGAAGACGCTCGGAACCTCGATCCCCAAGCCGACGGGCCGAGCCATCGTCACCGGCTCGCATGAGTATCCGTCCGACGTCGTCCGCCCGGGGATGCTCTACGGCAAGGTCCTCCGCGCCCCGCGCTACCGGGCCGAGCTGAAGGCCGTGGACCTCGCGCCGGCGAAGGCCATGCCCGGCGTCGTCGCGGTGCGCGACGGCGACTTCGTGGGCGTCGCCGCCCCGACTTCGGCCCGCGCGCAGGCCGCGCTCGACGCGATTGCGAAGACCGCCGAGTGGACCGCGCCGCCGCACCCGTCGAGCGAAGACCTTCCGAGGCACCTGCGCGAGCACGCGCAAGGGGGGCTGCCGGACCGGCCGATCTTCGAGGAGGGGGCGAAGGGGCTGAAGGCGTCGTACGACGTGGCGTACATCCAGCACGTCCCGATGGAGCCCCGCGCGGCGGTGGCCGAGTGGGAGGACGGCAAGGTCACGGCCTGGGTCGGCACCCAGGTTCCGTTCAACGTCCGGGGCGAGCTGGCGCGGGCCTTCGGCCTGGCCGACGACCGGGCGCGGGTGGTCGTGCTCGACTTCGGCGGCGGCTTCGGCGGCAAGCACTCGGGCGAGTACGCCGTCGAGGCCGCGAGGCTGGCGAAGGCGGCGGGCCAGCCCGTCCGCGTCGTCTGGACCCGGGCCGAGGAGTTCGCCTGGGCCCAGTTCCGCCCCGCCGCCGCGATCGAGATGGAGGCCGCGCTCGACGACGACGGCGGCATCGCCGCCTGGCGCCACCTGAACGTCAACTCCGGCGGCGGCTCGATCCAGCCCCCGTACCGCGTGGGGAAGTCCGACTGCCGGTTCCTCCAGTCCGACGCCCCGCTGCGGCACGGCTCGTACCGGGCGCTCGCCAGCACGGCCAACACGTTCGCCCGCGAGTCCTTCGTCGACGAGCTGGCCGCGCTCGCCGGCCGCGACCCGCTGGCCTTCCGCCTGGCCCTCATCCAGGAGCCCCGGCTCCGCGACGTGCTGGCCGAGGCCGCCGCCAAATTCGGCTGGGACGAGCGGTCGAAGCTCAAGGAGCCGAACAAGGGGGTCGGCCTCGCCTGCGGGACGGACAAGGGGGGCTTCGTCGCCGCCTGCGTCGCCGTGACGATCGACCCCGAGGACGGCGCGATCGCCGTCGACCACGTCTGCCAGGCCTACGAGTGCGGCAAGGTCCTCAACCCGGAGAACCTCCGCACCCAGGTCGAGGGGGCGCTCGTCATGGGCCTCGGCCCCGCACTCAGCGAGGCGATCGAGTTCCGGGACGGGATGGTCACGAACGGCTCGTTCCGCGACTACCGCGTGCCCCACTTCGAGGACCTGCCGACGAAGCTGGAAGTCCACATCCTCGACCGCGCCGACCTCCCCTCGGCCGGCGCCGGGGAGACGCCGATCATCGCCGTGGCCCCGGCGATCGCCAACGCGGTCTTCGCCGCCACGGGAGTCCGCGTCCGCACCATGCCGATCCGGGTCCCCGACCCGAAGCGGGAGGCCGCCGGGTCGTGAGGCCGGCGGGGTGAACGACCCCGCTTGTTTGAAAACCGTTGAATCCTCTTAAGGAATTGGTCGATATCTTGACGGGTCCATGGTGGGACATGTATAGCATGTAGTGATGAAAGGCTCGGGGAGCCTCGGCCGGTTCCGGCCGCTCCCCCTCCGATTCCTGGAGGCGCCGAACATGATCGCCGCATGGCTGTTGGGTGGTGCGTTGTGCGTGGTCGCGGCCCAGGACGAGGCCTCCCGGCCCCCCGAGCCCGACCTCGCGGCGTATGAGGGGGCCAAGGCCGCCGCCGGCCGCGACGCCGATGCGCAGGTGCGGCTGGCCCTCTGGTGCGAGGCCCACGGGATGGCCTCCGAGAAGTCCACCCACCTGAACCGCGCGATCCTCCTGGACCCGGACCACGAGAAGGCCCGGGGCCTGCTCGGCTACGTCAAGCGCGACGGCAAGTGGCAGCGGCCGGCCGAGGCGTCGAAGGCCGTCGAGGAGTCGCCCGAGCTGCAGGCCCTGCTGCGCGAGTACCTGGACCGTCGCGCCCGCGCCGCCGACGGGGCCGACGACCAGTACAAGCTGGCCCTCTGGTGCGAGGAGAAGGGGCTGACGCAGCCGATGGTCGCCCACCTGCACCGGACGCTCCAGCACGACCCGAGCCGCGAGGGGGCCTGGCGTCGGCTGGGGTTCGAGAAGATCAAGGGCCGCTGGGTCAACCCGCAGGTCGAGGCCGCGATGAAGACCGAGCGCGAGGCGCAGGCGAAGGCCGACCGATTCTGGAAGCCGAAGCTGGAGACGCTCCGCACCGCGCTGGCGGGCAAGAATCGCGAGAAGCGGGCCGAGGCCCAGGCGGCCCTGGCGACGATCGAGGACCCGCGCGCCGTGCCGTCGCTCTGGCAGGTGTTCGCGAAGGGGGGCAACGAAAGCCGACAGCGGGCGGCGGTCGACGCGTTCAGCCGCATCGACGGCTCGGGCTCGTCGCTGGCGTTGGCGACGCTGGCGCTGTTCAGCCCGCACGCGGCGATCCGGTCGGACGCGGCGACCCTGGTCCAGCGTCGCGACCCGCGCGAGTACGCGGGGATGCTGGCCGAGTCGATCCGCGACGAGGTGAAGTACAAGGTGAAGCCGGTGGACGGCCCGGGCTCGACCGGCGAATTGCTGGTGGAGGGCGAGGAAGCCAACGTCCGCCGGCTGTACCGGCCGCTGCAGAACCCGACGATGCTCCCCGGCGACCAGCTGGGGCGGGACGAGAACGGCAACGTCGTGCTCAACCGGCCGGTCGGGGCGTACATCGGGCCGAATATGTCGATCGAAAGCTATGCCGCCATGATGAGCGGGAGGCCCGTCATCGGCTACCTGCCGTTGACCGACGGCACCATGTTTACGGACCCTGTCACGGGGCTTCCTCGGGTGAGATCGTTCGGGATGGGTAGCCTTTGGAGCCCGCCGGACAATCCCGCGGCGGCGGTCGCGACGCTGGAGCGTGCGGGCGTGCCTTCCGCGCTGAACCAGACGGCCGTGGGCCGGATGGTGGAGTCCAACGCCGTCATGACGTCGGCGCTCGGGCTCGCCGCCACCGCGAGCTTCAGCGGGGGGTTCATGGCCCCTCGAGTGGCCGCGCCGGTGATTCAGGAATCGCTCCAGTTCCCGGTGGAGCAGATGAGGGCCGAGGCCCAGATGTCGGCCCTCGTGGCGCGCGAGCAGCTGGCGAACGACGTGGCGAGCCTCGAGGCGCACAACGCGCCGATCCGCGAGGTGAACGAGCGGGCGGTGGCGATCCTCAAGGCGGTCAGCGGCGAGGACCGGGGCGACGACCGCAAGAAGTGGATGAACTGGGTGCTCGACCTGCAGGGCTACGGCCAGCCGTTCAAGGGGCAGTCCGCCCCGCCGGCCGAGGTGGTCGAGGAGGTGCCGATCGCCTTCCAGGCCCAGTCGGTCGCGATCCCGACCAGCAGCGTCGTCGGCTTCCGCTTCGGGTCCTCGTGCTTCGCGGCGGGGACCACGGTCCGCACGCTGCGGGGCGACCGGCCGATCGAGCAGCTCCAGCCCGGCGACCAGGTGCTGTCGCAGGATACGGCCACCGGCAAGCTCGACTACAAGCCGGTCCTCCAGGCCGTCCACAATCCGCCCGACCTCGTCTACGCGATCAACCTCGGCAAGGAGACCGTGCACGCCACCGGCATCCACCGATTCTGGGCGGCCGGCCGGGGCTGGGTCATGGCCCGCGACCTGAAGGCCGGCGACCGGTTGCGGACCGTCGGCGGGACCGCGGAGGTCGTCTCGGTCGAGAAGCAGGCGCTCCAGCCGGTGTTCAACCTGCTGCTCTCCGGCGGCGACAACTACTGCGTGGGCGCCGCCGGCGTGATCGCGCACGACAACGGCCTCGTCGAGCCGGTGGCCGCGCCGTTCGACGGCGTGCCGGCCACGGCCGACCTGCTGGCGACCGCCAAACCCTGACCGCGATCGACGCTTCGCGACACGTCCAGATCCCGGAGGAAACGACCATGATCGGCGCGTGGGTGCTGGGTGCGGCGGTGGGACTGGCCGGGGGCGTCGATCAGGACGCCGACCGCGCGGCTTATGAGGCGGCCAGGGCCTCCGCCGGCCGCGACGCCGACGCGCAGGTGCGGCTGGCCCTCTGGTGCGAGGCGCGGGGGATGGCGTCGGAGAAGACGACGCACCTGACGCGGGCGATCCTGCTCGACCCCGGCCACGCCCGGGCCCGGGGCCTGCTGGGCTACGTCAAGCACGAGGGCCGCTGGCTGCGGCCCGCCGAGGTGGCGAAGGCCGTCGAGGAGTCGCCCGCGCAGCAGGCGCTGCTGCGCGAGTACCTCGACCGTCGCGCGAGGACCCGCGACCGGGCGGACGACCTCTACAGGCTGGCCTTGTGGTGCGAGGAGAACGGCCTGGAGCAGCCGATGACGGCGCACCTGCAACGGGTCGTCCAGCTCGACCCCCGCCGCGAGGGGGCCTGGCGTCGGCTGGGGTTCGAGAAGGTCAAGGGCCGCTGGATCGACCCGGGGGCGACGCTCGCCGCCCGCGAGGCCCGCGAGGAGCAGGATCGGGCCGACCGGGCCTGGCGTCCCCTGCTGGAGAAGATCAAGGCGGGCCTCGCCTCGCGCGACAGGGCGAAGCGGGCCGAGGCGGCCGCGGCGCTGGCGGCGATCGAGGACCCCCGCGCCGTGCCCTCGCTCTGGCGGGCCTTCGCCAGGGGCGAGGACGAGGCGGAGCAGCGGCTGGCGGTCGAGGCGTTCGGCCGGATCGAGGGGCAGGGGGCCTCGGCGGCGCTGGCGAGCCTGGCCGTGTTCAGCCCGCACGGCCCGGTGCGGGCGGACGCGACGGCCCTGCTCGTCCGCCGCGACCCGCGCGAGTTCGCCGGCCTGCTGGCGGGCTGGATCCGCAAGGAGGTGAAGTACCAGGTCCGCAACGTCGAGGGGCCGGGATCGCAGGGCGAGCTGTTCGTGCAGGGGGAGGAGGCCAACGTGCGCCGGCTGTACACGCCGCTGGCCCCCATCGCGCCCCTGGGAGCGGCGGTCGACCCCAACGCCGTCTTGAGCCTGGGGCTCGGGGGAGCCACGGAGGCGCCGAGGTTCGCCGACGCGGGCCGGCCCCTCTCCACGCGGGCCGAACTCGACGCCGCCCGCGCGGCCCGCGCCCCGTTCGACGCCGCCCCCGGGCCGATCGGGCAGGCGCTGCAAGGGTTGGGGGGGGCGCCGAGCCCGGTCGTCACGGCGAGGGCCCAGGAGGTCGACCCGAACTCCCGCTCGTTCCAGGAGGTCCAGCTCAGCCGGGAGGTCCTCCAGATCCCGATCGGCCTGATGGTGGCGGAGACGCGGTATTCCGCCCTGGTCGCCCAGCAGCAGTTGCTGAACGACGTTCGGTTCATCGAGATGCGGAACGCCCCAATCCGCGAGGTGAACGAGCGCGCGGGGAGCATCCTGAAGGCCGTCAGCGGCCGCGACCTGGGGGATGACGCCGAGAAGTGGACGGCCTGGGCCGTCGACCTCGAGGGCTACGCCTTCCGCTCCGAATCGATCCGGCCCGAGCCCCCGACCTACATCGAGGAGGTCCCCCTGGCCTTCGCCCCCCAGGCGCAGGCGACGGTGGCCACGACCTCCGCCGGATCGGCCATCGTGGCGACGGCCCCGCCGATCCCCCCCCACAGGGGCTCGTGCTTCGCCGCCGGCACCCCGGTCCGAACCCTCCAGGGGCCCAGGCCGATCGAGGAGCTGCGCCCGGGCGACCAGGTCCTGGTCCAGGACGTGACGACCGGCGAGTTCCGCTATCGGGCCGTCTCGACCGCCTTCCACAACCCGCCGGACCAGACGTTCCGGGTCGACGTGGGGCGCGGCGAGCCGATCGTCGCCACGGGCATCCACCGCCTCTGGAAGGCCGGGCGGGGCTGGGTCATGACCCGCGACCTGCGTCCCGGCGACCGGCTGCGGACGGTGGGCGGGACGGTCGAGGTCGTCTCGGTCGAGCCCGACCGCGTCCAACCGGTGTTCAACCTGAAGATCGTCGGCGGCGACAACTTCTGCGTCGGCGGCCCCGGCGTCGTCGCGCACGACAACACCTTCGTCGACCCCGTCGAGCACGCCTTCGACGGCGTCCCCGCCACGGCCGACCTGCTGGCGACGGCGAAGCCCTGATCGAAGCGGACTCGGAGCCTCTCGCGATCCATCAACGTCACTCGGAGGGATTATCCATGCTCGGCGCCTGGGTCCTGAGCGTGGCGGTGGGATTGGCTGGGGGCGTCGACCAGGTCGCCGACCGCGCGGCGTACGAGGCGGCCAAGGCCTCCGCCGGCCGCGACGCCGACGCGCAGGTGGACCTGGCCTTGTGGTGCGAGGCGCGAGGGATGGCGTCGGAGAAGACGACCCACCTGACCCGGGCGATCCTGCTGGACCCCGGCCACGCCCGGGCGCGGGGCCTGCTGGGCTACGTCGAGCGCGACGGCAGGTGGCTGCGGCCCGCCGAGGCGTCGAAGGCCGTCGAGGAGTCGCCCGAGCTGCAGGCCCTGCTGCGCGAGTACCTGGACCGCCGCGCCCGCGCCGCCGACGGGGCCGACGACCAGTACAAGCTGGCCCTCTGGTGCGAGGAGAAGGGGCTGACGCAGCCGATGGTCGCCCACCTGCACCGGACGCTCCAGCACGACCCGAGCCGCGAGGGCGCCTGGCGTCGTCTGGGGTTCGAGAAGGTCAAGGGCCGCTGGGTCAACCCGCAGGTCGAGGCGGCGCTGAAGGCCGAACGCGAGGCGCAGGCGAAGGCCGACCGGTTCTGGAAGCCGAAGCTGGAGACGCTCCGCACCGCGCTGGCGGGCAAGAACCGCGAGAGGCGGGCCGAGGCGCAGGCAGCCCTGGCGGCGATCGACGACCCCCGGGCCGTGCCGTCGATCTGGCAGGTCTCCGCGAAGGGGGGCGACGAGGGGCGGCAGCGGGTCGCGGTCGACGCCTTCAGCCGGATCGACGGCTCGGACTCGTCGCTGGCGTTGGCGACGCTGGCGTTGTTCAGCCCGCACGCGGCGATCCGGTCGGTCGCGGCGACCCTGCTGCAGCGTCGCGACCCGCGCGAGTACGCCGGGATGCTGGCCGAGTCGATCCGCGACGAGGTGAAGTACAAGGTGAAGCCGGTGGACGGCCCCGGCTCGACCGGCGAATTGCTGGTGGAGGGCGAGGACGCCAACGTCCGTCGGCTGTACCGGCCGCTGCAGAACCCGACGATGCAGCCCGGCGACGAGCTGGGCCGGGATGAGAACGGCAACGTCGTCCTCAACCGGCCGGTCGGGGCGTACGTGGGGGGTATTCTGACGCGAGAGTCCGCGGCGGCTGTTTTCTCGGGAAGACCTACAGTTGGCTTCTTGCTTGGTAACGACTCACCCGGGAACGATCCCGTCACGGGCTTGCCCATGGTGTCCGCAGGGGTCAGGCCTCATTGGACCGCGGCTCAGGATCGTCCCGAGGTGGCCGTCGCGACCCTCGAACGGGCGGGCGTCCCCGCCGATTTGAGCCGGAGGGCGGTCGGGCAGGCTTCGACGTCCTTCTCCCCTCTCGCGGTCGCGGCGTCCGCGTACCTGAACACTCCGGGGCTGCTGAGAGCCAACACGTTGCGTCCGATCTTCCAGGAGTCGCTCCAGATCCCGGTGGAGCAGATGAGGGCCGAGGCCCAGATGTCGGCCCTCGTGGCGCGCGAGCAGCTGGCGCAGGACGTGGCGAGCCTCGAGGCGCACAACGCGCCGATCCGCGAGGTGAACGAGCGGGCCGTGGCGATCCTCAAGTCGATCAGCGGCGAGGACCGGGGCGACGATCGGCAGAAGTGGCTGAACTGGGTGATCGACCTTCAAGGGTACGGCCAGCCGCTCCGGGCGCAGTCCCGGCCGCCGGCCGAGGTGGTTGAGGAGGTGCCGATCGCCTTCCAGTCCCAGGCGGTCGCGATCCCGACCACCAACTTCGCCGGCTTCCGTATTGGCCCCTCGTGCTTCGCGGGAGGCACGCCCGTCCGCACCCTGCGGGGGGACCGGCCGATCGAACAGGTCGAGGTCGGCGACCTAGTGCTTTCGCAGGACACGACGACCGGCCGGCTCGATTACAAGCCCGTCGTCGAGGTGATGCACAACCCGCCGAACTTCACCTACGCGATCGACGTGGGCAAGGAGACGCTGCACCCGACCGGCATCCACCGGTTCTGGAAGGCGGGCCACGGCTGGATCATGGCCCGCGACGTGAAGCCGGGCGACCGGCTGCGCACTGTCGGCGGGACGGTGGAGGTGGTCTCGGTCGAGAAGGAGGAAGCCCGGCCGGTGTTCAACCTGCTCCTCTCCGGCGGCGACAACTACTGCGTGGGCGCCCTGGGCGTGATCGCGCACGACAACGGTTTCGTCGAGCCGGTGGCCGCGCCCTTCGACGGCGTCCCCGCCACGGCCGACCTGCTGGCGACGGCCAGGCCCTGAACCGAGGGGCGAGGCGGCCGGCGCGCCGGCTCACCGGCCGGGGGCGTCGGCCGCGGCGTTGTATTCGCCCAGCTCGGCGGCGGGGGGGAGGTGTTCCTCCAGCTTGAAGGCGGGGCGGCCGTGGGCGTTGACGCAGGCGGCGACGTCGAGCGTCTCCGGCTCGGTCAGGTGGGGGTCGTCGAGCGGCATGGCGACCTTGTTGAGCCAGGCGGCGAGCTGGGGCGTGTTCGCCAGCCCCGCGCCCCGATTGTACGAGCGGCCGCCCCAGACCGGATGGCTCCGCTTGCGCCCCGCGCCGTCGCCCGCGTGGCAGTCGGCGCACTTCTCGGCGTCGAGGGCTCGGCCTCGCTCGGCGTCGGCCTTCTCGGGGTCGACGGCCAGCGGCCGGATAGCGCCCGGGCCGGCGGGCCCCGGGTGCATGCGGAGGGGCCTGTCGGCCGCCGAGGGCCAGGTGATGGAGGCGGCGATCGCCGCCGAGGGCTCGCCCCCCGGGGGAGCCGGACGCCGTGGCCGCTCCGCATGAAGCAGTCGAGGACGCGGTCCTCCAGCGTGAGCACGCGCCCCTCGCGCGGGGAGCAGGCGGCGTAGGCGGCGGCCGTCCCCGGGGAGGTCCCCGCCCCGGGGTCCCGGGCCTCGTCCAGGTGGCGCGACGTGCAGTTCAAGGCGTTGCCGACGTACATCTTCGTCATGGAGGGCGTCGAGGCCTCGCTCGCGAGGACCCCCCTCCCACATCCCAGGATGGTCGGCAAGGTCCGAAACCCCCGAGCAGCGAGGCCCGAGGCCCGGCCGGGGGGCGAACTCAGGCGTTACGGCCGCCGGCCCGCAAGGCCCCGAGGCGTTCGAACCGGCGGGCCCGCAGCGCGGCCAGTTGCGCCAGCCTCGCCGCGCGGAGGTTGCGGAAGGGCGAGGCGCGCCATCGCGCGACGGGGCCGTTCCGCATCGCCGCTCCGAGGCTCGCCGCCGAAGGGCCGAGGACCTCCGGAGCGGAGGGCGCGGTCGGGGTGGGCTGCTCGACGGGGTCCGTCGGCGGCGGGGCGGGCTCCGCGGCGATCGGTCCGGCCGGCGGCGAGGGGATGGTCGATTCCGGGGGCGGGGCGACGGCGACCGGCCGGGGATCGTCGGTCGTCTCGACCAGGAACGCGGCGCCGGGGGGCGTCGCGGCGACGTTGACGTCGTCGTTCGGGCTGGTGACGATCGTGAGCGAGCCCAGGCCGACGACGGGCGTCGCGGCGTCGTAGGCGACCGTGGTGGCCAGGCTCCCCACGCCTCCCGTGCGGACCACGACCTGGGCCTTGCCGGCGATCGTCGTCGCGGCGAAGGCTGTGGGGATCGCCCGGGACGCGATCGCCAGGGTCCCGGGCTCGGCGCCGGCCGAGATCGAGACGCCGGGGTCGGCGGCCCCCCGATGGCGGAAGGTGTAGACGTCGGCCGCGACCGTGTCGACGAGGCCGCCGGGCGAGACGCCGGAGTAGGCGAGGACGCCGACGAGGCCCGCCTCGCGGGCGAAGGCGATCGAGCCCGAGTCGGGGCCGTCCGCCTCGTGCGACTGGGAGCGGAACGGGCCCAGCGGCGAGTCGCCGACGAGGCGGAGCCGGCTCTCGACGCCCGGCGCCCCGTCGTATCCGCCGTCGTATTCGAGCGTCCGGTCGCCGAGCGAGGGGAACGGGTCGCCGGCGCCGAAGTCGACCGTCAGGGTGTTGGCCAGGCCCCGGGGCGCCTTGTAGGCGATTTGCGAGGCCTTGATGCCGAAGGTGCGGATCAGGCCGTCGGGCCCCGAGGCCCCGGCCAGGTCCACCCGGTTCAAGCCCGGGGCTTCCGGGAAGACCGCCAGCCTCGCGTCCCGCGCCACGGTCCCGGCCGAGTCGTCGACGAGGACGTCCAGGGAGCCGTAGATGTCGGCGCCGAGGCTCAACTCGCCGCGCACGCCCGCCGTCGAGCCGCCGTCCGAGACCACCACCAGGGCCGCGCTCTGCCATGCGTAGATGCCCGTCGGCCCCGGCGTGTTCCTGACCTCGAAGACGCTGGCCCCGAAGTTCGGCCGCAGGCCGAGGCTCGCGTCCTTCGCGGCCGGAGCGTCGACGACGAACTCGCTCCGGCCCCCCTCGGACTCGTTCGACGCGATCGACAACGACGAGCCGTCGGCGATCCCCAGGATCGTGTAGCGCGACGGCCCGTCCTCCGGGCCCGTCTGCGCGCCTTGGACGTCGACCGAATCGAAGCCCGCGTAGGTCACGCCGCCGAACCCGCCGGTCGCCGAGACGGCGCCCGCGCGGATCGTGTAGTCCTGCGGCCCGGCCGGGCCCCGGTCGTCGATGATCAGTATGGAGTCGATGAAGTCGACGGCGTCGTCGTCGACCTCGACGGAGATCGGCCCCGTGAGCTTCGAAAGCCCCGTCGGCTCCAGCCAGGCGCCGAGGCCGACGACGTTGAACCGGCTCTGCATCCGGATGCGCATCGCCACGTCCGTGCTCGCGACGAGGATCTTGGCGTCGTGCCCGTACGTAGCGACGGCGATCCCGGTGATCCCCGACGCCGTGGCCGTGGTCGTGCCGGCGCCGGCCACCTCCACCAGGCCGCCGTCGTCGACCACGTCGATCGGCTCCTCGGTCGCGAACGTATACACGCCCTCGGAGACCGAGACCTGCAGCGAGTTGAGGCCGAGCCCGGGCTGCATGACGATCGACAGCAGGCCGTCCGCGTCGACGTCGAACGACGCGTTGAGCAGCAGGCGGCCTTCCAACGACTCCGCGCGGGGCGACGTCCGTCGGGATCGGGCTCGATGGGGCTTCCTGAGCGGCGTCATGGAGCGGGCCTCGGGTCGGGAGGGGGAGACGAAGCGGGGTCAGGGGCGGGGCGACGTCCTGGACGCCGCCAGGCGTTCGAACCGGCGGGCCCGCAGCGCGGCCAGGTGCGCCAGCCTCGCCGCGCGGAGGTTGCGGAAGGGCGAGGCGTGCTGCGGGGCGACGGGCCCGGTGCGCAGG
>NZ_JAALJI010000050.1 GCF_011064595.1 Paludisphaera soli
AGGGCCTTCGAGGAGCGCGTGGCGGCGATCCACGAGGGGACCGAGGACGGGCGGGTGACCGAGGCCGACGTGATGGCCGCGGGCCTGGCGGTGGGCTGAACCCGCCGCGAAGCGAGCAAGCCCCGCCGGATCGGCCGGCGGGGGCCTCACCGCGAGCCCTCGTATCCAGGACCCCCACAATGGACGAAGCCCCCAAGATCACCAGCTCTGACCAGATCGACCGAGATGCCGCGCGCCGGGCGTACGAAGGCGTCAGCATGGACCCCGAGCGGCGGGGCGACCAGGACCGCGAGGATTACGCCGCGACGGTGAACGGCCTGTACGCCGAGCTTTGGCCGCTCGCCGCGACCGATGAGCAGCGGGTGATCCTCGACGCCGAGATGCACCGCTTCCGCGACGGCTACCACCGGCGGGTTACCGCGTTCCACGCCAGCTACTCGCGCGTCGTCTCGACGATGATCGCCGGCCCCCCGAACTTCCCCGTCCGGCAGATGCAGAAGCGGGGGGACGCGGCCCACAACCGGCTGAACGAGCTGATCGACTACCGGAAGAAGGCCGCCGAGGCGGTCCGGCGGAAGGTGCTCGCCGCCCGGCCGGCGGAGGCCGTCGACGCCGAGGCGTGGTCGCGGCTGCAGCGGGACGTCCGCCGGTCCCTGGCGACGATCGCAGGGATCGACGACGGCTCGGAGCGCGGGTACGACCGCTCCGCGTTCACGAACTCGATCGCGGGCAAGGTCGAGCGCCTGGCGAAGGCCGGTGAGGTCCGCCTTGTGGAGCGGGCCGTCGAGCTGGTCCAGGTCTGGCAGGAAGGGAGGGGAGGGCTAAGCCCGCGTTCACGCCGCGGCACAAGGTCTGGACGTTCCCCGCTCTGGCCGGGATCGTCGCCGCCGTCCAGGCCGACCGGCCGGCCGGCGAGCCCGAGACGGTGGGGGAGGTCGAGGGCCTGCGGATCCTCGCGAATCCGCTCCTCGACCGCGTCCAGATCGTGTTCGACGGGATCCCCCCGGCCGACCTGCGGGCGCGGCTGAAGGCGGAAGGATGGAACTGGTCCCGCCGCGAAGGGGCCTGGCAGCGGAAGTTGACCGAGGCGGCCAAGGCCTCGGCGCTGCGGCTGACCGGCGCCGGGAAGGAGGCCGCCGGTGTCTGACGCGATGGACAGGTCCCGCAACGCGAGCCTCGCCGCCGCCGCGTTCGCCCGGAACAAGCCGGGCCTGATGCGGGTCTGGGCGGCGGGGCTGGACTTCCTGGCGTGCGTGCTCGTCGACGACCAGCCCGACGCGTTCGAGTGGCTGAAGAAGGCGTCGTTCCACCTGAAGCAGGCGGCCGACGCGCTGGGCCCGCTGGCCGTGCAGATCGCCGAACCGGGCGAGGAAGGGGGCGAAGGTGATCGGACCGAGTGAGCACGACCCCGCGGCGGATCGGCCGGAGTTCTGCGAGAGCTGCGGGGCGGCGCCCGATGATTGTGCCTGCCCCGAGTGTCCCGTCTGCAAGACGCACGGCGACCCCGCGTGTCGGACGCGCTGCGTCGCCGATGGCACGGCCGCCGTATTGGCCCAGCTCGACGGGATCGCGGAGTTGTGGGGGGACGAGGGGGTGTTCCGGCGTTGTCGCGACGGGCACAGGGAGATCGTCGCTTTCGCGAAGGGAGGGAAGCCTTGAGCAAGCCCATGAAGCCCTGACCGAACCGGAAGTGCCGAATGCTCTCGTCCGAACTCGAATCCATCGAGGGGATGGAGTCGGACGAGGAAGTCCGTCGCGTCTGCAGCAACTGCGGGACGGCCGGCCCGTGGAGCGAGGACGCCGAGGCGGCCGACGACGCCTGGAACGACCTGCCCCGAGACCCCGAGCCGAAGGAGGCCGCGGCGACTTCATGAAACTCCCGCTGCGGATCGTGCCCAACGCCCTGGGCGAACTGGCCGACGTGAAGGACGCCGAAGACCGGAACATCGCGTTCTGCGTCGACCCGGCCGAGGCGGCGCGGCTCGTGGGGTTCGCCAACGGCCGTGACTCGCTCCTGGCCGCGCTGAGGGAGGCCGCAGCCGACGTCGCCGAGCTGCGGCGGCACCTGCGGAAGTTCGCCCAGACGACCGAGTGGCACGACGAGCGGCCCAGGCTGATGAGAGACCCGAACGACCCTATCGAGGAACGAGACCGATGAGCCAGAAGCGATACCGCCGAAAGCCGACCCTTCACGTCGAGATGGGCCGGGAGTTCATGAGCGACGAGCCGTTCGTCCACCTGAAGCTTCGGGCGTTGCTGGTCGTCGCCCGACGCGCGCTGACGTGAGCGTCGCTTTCCCGCAACGCGAGCGACCGCCCGCGCCCGAAGTCCTGGACGCACCGCGGCACGATCGTTACAGTCGCGCCGGATACAGCGCCGGTTATCCCGTGGAAACCGGCGGTTCCGAGGACTGCAAACAACAGGAGACGGGTCCGCTCGATTCGCCGCAAGTCATGAAGGAAGACGATGTTCGCGATTGACCGGGGTGGGGCTCGAACCCACGACCAAGGGATTAACCTACCTCCAGGCGATTCGAGCAAGACCAAATGCAGCAAGGGATTGCGCGTTGGTCCAGGGGGAGCTGCCCACCATTTGCCCACTGACAATCGTCGGGGTGAGATGGACCCCGATCTCGCGGATCTGGTGGATGCATGGCTCTCCCTGCCGACGGCCGTCCGCGCCGGTATCGCGGCGATGGTGCGTGCCTGTCTCGATTAAGGCACCTCGTAGAACTCGATCGAGGTGGGATCGGCGGATCTGGGAGGTCCTGGACGGACCGAGTGAGGAGCTCGCGACCAGGCGGGCTTTCCGCGGATCTGCCGCCGAGCATGGATCGAATGTCGTCGCTCCGAACCGTATTCCGCGATAACGGCCTGGTCGTTATCGCCCAGGGCGGCCGCGACCTGGATCGGTGCGAGGGCGCGGGCGACATAAGTTCAAGGCTGCAAGTCGCTTCGTGACATATAATCGCCTCTCCAAGCGACCGTCGGATGCAGATTCGTCACACAGCCGGAGTTTATCTGAGCCGGTCGCTCGGATCGGACGCACTGCTCCCCCTGTGGCAGCAGATCCGTTCCCGGATACCGGTCTTATCGCGAAATGTAGGCACTTTCTTGCCTCAAGTCGCCTTTCGAGGCCTCACATCTTAGGTTTTGACATGACGGAGGACCCTGCCGTCTCGTCGCCTACCACATCGCCATTCATCGCGCCATGCGAGCCTCACATGAAGTTGACGAAGCAAGGTTGCTTTCGTGGTCCGCGTCGCTCCCGAGGACGAAAGTCCTTAATCCTCCCGGGGGCCGATGCGACGAGCCTGGAGATCCGGTTGCTTCCGGCGGTGATCACGCCGTTCGTGCCACGTTTCTCCGCGAACGCGAGCGGCGACATTCTGTTCGTCGCCAACACGCTCATGACCGCCCCCGCCAGCGACGCCTCCGCGGCGTCCTCGCAGGCCGGCGGCGGGACCAAGCTCAACGACAACGACTTCACGATGGCTTACGTGGACGTCGACGGCGTGAGTGCGACCTTCAACTCCAGCCGGGCGACTCTGGCCTTGCCGGCGGGAGGGTCGGTGTTGTTCGCCGGGTTGTACTGGGGTGCGAATTCGACCTCCGCCAGCCGCACCACGGCCCAGATCCGCGGGCCCGGGGCGAGCAGCTACACCGCGCTGACGGGGATCTCCCTGGGGGCCGATTCCTCGGGCAATTATCAGGCCTTCGCCAACGTCACCAGCCTGGTCCAGGCGGCCGGGGTGGGCACCTATACGGTGGCCAACGTCCAGGCGAACACGGGCGCGGACCGCCATGCGGGTTGGGCGCTCGTGGTGGTCTACGGCGACCCGTCGGCGCCCCCGAGGAATCTCACGGTCTTCGACGGGCTCGCCGTGGTCAACACCTCGTCGACGAGCGCGACCATCTCGATCAGCGGATTCACGGCCCCCCCCACCGGCTCCGTGAACGCCAGCGTCGGCGTCGTGGGCTACGAGGGGGACCTGGGCTTCACGGGCGACGTCATCAAGCTGAACGGGACGACGCTGGCGGATTCCTTGAATCCCGGGAGCAATTTCTTCAACAGCTCCATCACGAACAAAGGCGCGAGGGTCGGCTCCAAGAGTCCCGACTACGTCAACCAACTCGGCTTCGACGCCGACATCGTGAGCACCACCGGCCTGATCGCGAACGGCGCGACCTCGGCGAGCATCTCGCTCGCCACCACCAATGAGACTTATCTGCCGGGCGTCGTGACGACGGCGATCGACCTGTACGCCCCCGTCGTCTCGGCTTCGAAGACGGGCGTCGACCTCAACGGCGGGAGCCTCGAGCCCGGGGACGTCATCGAATATACGGACACGGTCTCGGTCGCCTCGGGGGAGGCGGCCACCGGCTTCGTTCTGTACGACGCCATCCCGGCCAACACCACCTACATCCCGGGCACCCTGGTCATCTCCGCGGGCTCGAACGCGGGCGTGAAGACCGACGGCTCGTCCGACGATCAGGCCGAGTTCGACGCCGCGAACAACCGGGTCGTCTTCCGCCTGGGTTCGGGGGCGACCGCCGCGTCGGGCGGTTCACTCGCCGTCGGTGCGACGTCCACGGTCCGCTTCCGCGTCCGCGTCAACGCCGCGGCGCCCAACGGCGCGGCAATCATCAGCCAGGCGACGGCCGGTTTCGTCGGCCAGAACACCGGGGCGTCCCTCACGGCGACAAGTTCTCAGTCGTCGACGGCCGTGCTCCGCCGGGCCGACCTGGCCCTCGCCCATTCCGTGGACGTCCCCGCGCCGAATGTGCTGGACTACGTCGTCGTGACCACGACCCTGTCGAACGCCGGCCCGTTCGACGGCTCCGGGATCCTCGTCAACGCCGCGCTCCCGGTGGGGCTGCTGTTCGACTCCGTCGTCGCCTCGCAGGGTTCCTACGACCCATCGACGGGCGTCTGGACCGCGGGCTCCCTCGCGACCGGCGCGCAGGCGACGCTCTCCGTCCGGGCCCGAGTCGTCTCGCCGACGACGATCGCGACGACCGCCTCGATCGGCTCCGCGGCGCTGCCCGACCCGGTCTCCACGAACAACAGCGCCTCGGCGACCCTGACGCCGCAGCGGGCCGAGCTGAGCCTGACCAAGACCGTCGACGTCGCCCGGCCGAACGTCGGCCGCCAGGTGGCGTTCACCACGACGTTGACCAATCAAGGGCCCAGCGCCGCGACGAACGTCATGATCTCGGATCTGCTCCCCGCGGGCTTCGCTCTGGACTCGTTCACGGCGGGCCAGGGGTCGTACGACCCGGTCGCCGGCGCTTGGAGCGTCGGGACGCTCGCCTCGGGCGCGTCCGTGACGCTGGTCGTCCGAGCGGACGTGACGCTTCCCGCGCCTTCGCTGGCCACGGCGTCGATCGTCTCGGCGGACCAGTTCGACCCGATCGCCGGCAACAACGCCGGTTCGGCGGCCGTCACCCCGCAGCAGGCCGACCTCGTCGTCGCGACGGGCGTGGACAACCCCCAGCCCAACGTGGGCGAAGTCATCACCTATACGGTGACGGTGACGAACAACGGCCCCGACGCGGCGAGCGGCGTGGCCCTGGCCTCGACGGGCATCCCCGCGGCCGTCCAGCTCCTCTCGGTCAATCTCAGCCAGGGGACCTTCAGCCCGGCCACGAGCACATGGTCGGTGGGCTCGATCCCCGTCGGGGCGACGCAGACGCTCGTGGCCCGCGCCAAGGTCCTCGCCACGAACATCGACCCCCTGATCGTCTCGGTCACGGGCGGCGACCAGTTCGACCCGGTCGCCGGCAACAACACTTCGCGTTCGCCGGTCACCCCGCAGGCGGTCTCCCTCTCGCTCGTCAACGTCGCCAGCGAGACGCGTCCCGACCGCGAGCAGCTGGTCACGTTCACGGTCAGCGTGCGGAACGCCGGCCCCTCCGCCGCGACCAGCGTGCGGATCGGCGACGCGTTGCCGGCGGGGCTCGCTTTCGTGTCGGCGGCGACCGGGCACGGCTCCTATGACCCGATCACGGGCGAGTGGACGGTCGGCACGGTCGCGCCGAACGAGGTGGCCGTCCTGAGCCTGGTCGGCCGCGTCACGTCCCCCACGCCCTCGGTGAGCACGGCGACCATCCTCGGCGTCGACCAGTCCGACGACGTGACCAGCGACAACGAATCCTCGGTGGCGATCATCCCCAAGCAGGCCGACCTGCGGCTGACGCTCGACGGGGACGATCCCACCCCGAACGTCGGAGACGTGGAGACGTTGACGCTCACCCTGAGCAACATGGGGCCGGACACGGCCACGGGGGTCGCGGTCGCAGGGGCGATCAGCGGCGGCGTGACCCTGCTCTCGTTCGTCGCCAGCCAGGGGACGTTCGACCCCCTGACGGGGACGTGGACGGTCGGAACGGTGAACACCTCGACGCCGCAGACGCTGATCCTGCAGGTGCGAGTGGAGTCCGCGGACCCGTTGGGCGGTTCGGCGGCCGTCGTCGCTTCGAACCAGTACGACCCGAACGCCGCGAACGACGGGTTGTCGGTCACGGCGATCCCCCAGCGAGCGGACCTCAGCCTCGCCCAGGCTGTGGACGTCCCGGCCCCCAACGTCGGCGACGTCGTCGCGTTCACGCTGACGATCGCTAACGCCGGGCCGGACGTCGCGACGGGCGTCCGCGTGAATCAGGCGATCCCGGCCGGCTTCGCCTTCGTCTCGGCGACGCCGGGGCAGGGGACCTTCGATCCGGCGACGGGCGACTGGGACGTCGGCGCCCTCGGGGCGTCCGCCTCCCAGGTCCTTCGCATCTGGGCCCGCGTCACCGCTCCCGGTGCGTCGACCGCCCACGCTTCGGTCGTCCGCAGCGACCAGTACGACCCCGACCCTTCGTCGAACGCGGCTTCCGTCTCGGTCACTCCCCAACAATCCAACCTCTCGCTCGCGGCCGCGGTCTCGGACCCCACGCCGAACGTCGGCGACCTCGTCACGTTCACCTTCACGCTCTCCTCGTCGGGGCCGAACGACGCCACCGGGGTCGCGGTGCGCGACCTGCTGAACGCCGGGCTCGAGCTGGAGTCGGCCGTGGCGAGCCTGGGGACTTACGACGCGGCGAGCGCGACCTGGGTCGTCGGCTCGGTCGCGTCCGGGAGCCCCGCCGTCCTCACGCTGGTCGCCCGGGTGACGTCGCCGTCGGCGTTCACCGGCTCGGCCACCATCGTCACTTCGGACCAGTACGACCCCGACGCGGGCGGCAACTCCGCGAGCGTCTCGGGGTCGCCCCAGGTCGTCGACGTGACGGTGGCGAAGACGGTGGACGTGGCCCGGCCCAACGTCGGCGACATCATCGTCCTGAGCACGGTCGTCGCGAACAACGGGCCCTCGGCGGCCGCGGGCCTCCTGATCCGATCGGCCGCGGGGGCCGGGCTGACGATCCTCTCGTCGGAAGTCAGCCAGGGGAGCTACGACCCGGTCACGGGGATCTGGGACCTCGGCTCGGTTGCGGCCTCGGGCGTGCAAGTGCTCCAGGTCACTGCCCGGGTCGTCTCGCCGAATGCGATCGTCAGTTCGGCGAGCGTCGCCGCGCTGGACCAGTACGACTCCGTCCCGGGGAACGCCGCGGCGACCGTCACCCTCACGCCCCAGCGATCGGACGTCGTGATCGATCAAACGGTCGACGTCGCCTCCCCGAACGTCGGCCAGCTCGTCACCTTCACCATCACCGTGAGCGCCTTCGGGCCCGACGCGGCGACCGGCGTCCGGGTGTCCCAAGCCCTGCCGGCCGGCTTCCAGTTCGTGGCCTCGACCGCCAGCTCCGGCGGCTACGACCCGGCCGTCGGCGTCTGGACCGTCGGGACCGTGACGCCCGGCACGCCGCGGACGCTCCAGGTCGTCGCCCGCGTCACGGCACCGGCGACCGCGCCGGTGGTCGCGACGCTGGCGTCCGCGGATCAGTTCGATCCCAACCCGGCCAACAACTCGGCGTCGACCGCCACTGACCCGCAGCAGGCCGACGTGGCCGTCGCCGCCTCGTTCGACGTGAGCCGGCCGAACGTGGGCGACCTCGTCGTGTACACGATCCGGGTCCGCGACGTCGGCCCGTCGGGCGCGACCGGCCTCGTCGTCTCCGCCCCTCTGCCCGCGGGGCTGACGTTCGTCTCCGCCGCGGCCGGCCAGGGGACGTACGACTCGTCGACCGGCCTCTGGGGGCTGGGGGACCTCGCCGCGGGGGCTTTGCAGGTCCTGCACATCACGGCGCGGGTGGACGGGCCGACGGCCATGTCGACATTGGCGAGCGTCGTCGCCGCCGACCAGTTCGACCCGAACGCCGGGAACAACGGGGGGGCCGCGACGCTGACTCCGCAACGTTCCGACCTGTCCCTCGCGTTCGTCTCCGACGCGTCCCGGCCGAACGTGGGACAGGTCGTCACGCTGACGTTGACGCTGGCCAACGCCGGGCCCGATCCCGCCACCGGCGTGGTCGCCTCCATGCCGATCCCCGCCGGCCTGAGCTTCCTGGACGCCGTCGGCCCCGGCGTCTACGACGCGGCCACGGGTGTCTGGAGCCCGGGCGTCGTCGCGCAGGGGGTGCCGGCGGTGCTCACGATCCGGGTCCGCGTCGACGCCCCCTCGTCCCAGGTCCTCACGGCGTCGGTGTCGGCGGCCGTCCAGTACGACCCCTCGTCCGCGAACGACTCCTCGTCGATCGGCCTGACTCCCAGGCAGGCCGACCTCGCGGTCGCCGTCTCGGTGGACCACCCCGCCCCCAACGTGGGCGACCTCGTGACCTTGACCGTCGTCGCGACTAACCTTGGCGCGGACGACGCGACCGGGGTCCGGATCGCCGACGTCCTCCCCGCCGGCCTGGCGTTCGTCTCGTCCAACCCAAGCCAGGGGGTCTATTCCTTCGCATCGGGCGTCTGGGAGGCGGGGCACATCACCCCGGGCGGCGCGGCGGTCCTGACGATCCGGGCCCGGGTCGTCTCGCCCGCCCCATCCGTCGTCACGTCCTCGGTGCTCGGGATGGATCAGTTCGATCCGACCGCGTCGAACGACGTCTCGTCGGCGTCGCTCGCGCCGCAGGCGGCCGACCTCGCCCTGTCCGCCGTCGTCGACGCCGCGACCCCCAACGTGGGCGGCGTCGCGACGGTGACGTTGACCCTTGCCAACGCCGGCCCGGACGCCGCGACCGGCGTCCAGATCGCCTCCGCCGTCCCGGACGGCTATACGCTGGCCGGGGCGGCCCCCAGCATGGGAGACTTCGATCCCGCCACCGGCCGCTGGAACCTCGCGTCCCTCGCGGCCGGGGCGACCGCGACGCTGACCCTGAGCCTGATCGTCTGGACCCCTGGCGCGGCGACGTATTCGGCCTCGATCGTCGCGTCGGCCCAGTACGACGCCGACCGGTCGAACGGCTCGGCGGCCGTGACGATCACGCCGCAGCGATCCGACCTGGCCATCGCGGCCTCGGTGAGCGACCCCGCGCCGAACGTGGGCGACCCCGTCACCTTCACCTTCACGATCAGCAGCGCCGGCCCCGACCTTGCGACCGGCGTGGTCGTCTCCGCGCCGCTGCCGGCCGGGTACGCGTACTCCTCCTCCGCGGCGGGGCAGGGGGCTTATGACTCGGCCACGGGCTTGTGGAGCATCGGAGCCGTCGCCCCGGGCGTGCCGATCACCCTCTCGCTCGTCGCGCTCGTCGCCGACCCGTCCCCGCCCGCCGTCACGGCGACGATCACGGCGGTCGACCAGTACGACCCGATCGCGGGCGACGGATCGGCCTCGGCCTCGGTCTCCCCCCAGCGGGCCGACCTCGGCGTGGCGGTGGTCGTGAGCAACGCGACGCCGAACGTCGGCGAGACGATCGTCTACACCATCTACCTGACCAACACCGGCCCGGACGCCGCGACGAGCATCGTGCTTCGGGACGTCCTCCCCGCCGGCGTCACCTTCGCCCTGGCAGGGCCCGGCACGCAGGATTACGACCCGGCGACCGGGCTGTGGAACGTCGGCTCCTTGCCCGCGGGGGGGCAGATCGTCCTCACGCTGAGCGCAATCGTCGACGACCCCGACGCCACGGTCAACCGCGTCGAGATCGATTCCGTCGACCAATACGACCCGTCCGACGCGAACGACGCGGCCGAGACTTCGACCGAGCCCCAGCAGTCCGAGCTCCGACTCACCGCGGTCGTCGACCAGGCGAGGCCGAACGTCGGGGATACGGTCGTCGTCACGCTCACGCTCGCGAACCTCGGGTTCGACGACGCGACGGGGGTCGTCGTCGACGCTAGCCTCCCCGCCGGCCTGACGCTCGCCTCGGGCCTGCCGGATCATGGCACCTACGACCCCGCGACCGGCTTGTGGTCGCTCGCCGGGCTGTTCGCCGGGTCTTCGGCCACCTTGACCCTCACGGCGGTCGTCTCGGCCCCGGCCGTCTCGCCCTTCGCCGCGTCGATCCAGCGGTCCGACCAGTTCGACCCGAATCTCGCCAACAATTCCGCTTCGCTCCGGGTCTCCCCCCGACAGGCCGACCTCGACGTCTCGGCCGCCGTCAGCTCGACCCGCCCGAACGTCGGCGACCTGATCGTCCTGTCGGTGACCGTCGTCAACCACGGACCCGACGAAGGCACGAACGTGACGGTCTCGAGCCTCCTGCCTCCGGGCCTGACGTTTGTCTCTTCGACGCCGGGCCTCGGCTCCTACGATCCGGTCGGCGGCGAGTGGGCGATCGTCACGCTCGCGGCCGGCGCCTCCGCCACGCTGACGATCACGGCTCGCGTCGATTCGGCGTCGCCCCTCACCGGCGGCGCGTCGATCACGGCCGTCGACCAGTACGACCCGGACCCGAGCGACGTGGCCTCGGTCGTGATCCTGCCGAGATCCTCGGGCTTGACCGTCGCAGCGACCGTCGACGTGGCGACGCCCCGCGTGGGCGATACGGTCGCGATCATGGTGACGCTCACCAACAGCGGCCCCGACGCCGCCACCGGCGTTGCGATCGGCAGCGTCCTGCCCGCCGGGCTGACGCTCGTCTCGGCCGAGCCCAGCCAGGGCGTTTTCGACCCGGCCACGGGCGTCTGGAGCCTGAATGCCGTTGGTGTCGGCACGTCGACCGTCCTGGTCCTGAGGGCGAGGGTCGTCTCGCCGGACCCGGCGGCGGTCGCCGTCTCGGTGGGCGGCTCGGACCAGTACGATCCCGACGCCGCCGACGACTCGGCCTCCGTCGTCATCACGCCGGGCCAGACGAACCTGGCCACGACCCTGGCCGCCGACACGACGGCGCCCGACGTGGGAGAGGTCGTCACGCTGACCGTGACGCTCTCGAACACCGGCCCGGTCGCCACCAGCGGGGCGATCCTGCTGGGGGCCCTCTCGCCCGGCCTGGTCTTCGTGGGCGCCGAGCCGAGCCAGGGCTCGTTCTCGCCGTCGACCGGGACCTGGATCGTCGGCGAGGTCGCCCCCGGCCAGTCCCCGACCATGCAGATCCGCGTGCGTGTCGTTTCTCCCGACGTCCAGTCCGCCACGATCCTCATCGGGGCGGCCGACCAGTACGACCCGAACCCGGCCGACAACTCGGCCTCGATCGCCCTCATCCCCAGGCAGGCCGACCTCTCGCTCATCTCGAGCGTCGACGCGGCCCGCCCGAACGTGGGCGACCTCGTCACCATCACCCTCAGCCTGGTCGCCTCCGGCCCGGACGGGGCCGGCAACGTCCGCGTGGCCAGCCCGCTGCCCTCGGGCCTCGCTTTCGTTTCGTCGAGCGGAGGCGTGGGTTCCTACGACCCCTCCTCCGGGGTCTGGACCGTGGGAGCCGTGACGGTGGGCTCGACTTCCACCCTGCAGATCGTCGCCCGGGTCGTCGACCCGAACGCCTCCGTCGCGACGTCGACGATCCTGCCCACCGGTCGGTACGACCCTGACGCGGCGGACGACGCCGCTTCGGCGACGATCATCCCTCAGCGGGCCGACCTGAGCATCAATGCGACGTCTAACAACCTGACCCCGGACGCCGACGACGTCGTCACCTACACGATCGTCCTGAGCAACAACGGGCCCGACGCGGCGACGGGCGTCGTGGCGACGAACCTGCTCCCTCCCGGCCTCGCTTTCATCTCGGCGACCGCCGTCGACGGATCGTATGACGCGGCCACTTCCACCTGGAACGTGGGCTCCATCGGCGTCGGGGCGAACGCGACCCTGCTGGTCCGAGTGCGGGCCGCTTCCGCAGCCCCCTCGCTCGCGACCGTCTCCGTCATCGCCGCCGACCAGTTCGGAGCGGCGGACGGGGTGAAGGCCTCCGTCGCCGTGCTGCCCCAGCAGTCCGACGTCGCCGTCGCCGTCGCGGTCGACGACGCGACGCCGGACTTGGGCGACGAGGTGGTCCTCACGATCACCGTCCGCAACCAGGGCCCTGACGGCGCTTCGGGCGTGGTCGTCGCGGTCCCGCTCCCGGCGGGCCTGGCTTTCGTCTCGGCCCTGCCGGGCCAGGGCTCGTATGACCCGGCCACCGGCCTCTGGACTCTCGGCTCGCTCCCCTCCTCGGGGACCTCCGTCCTCCGGATCCGGGCGTCGGTCGCGGTTCCCACGGCGTCGACGATCGCGGCCACCCTGGTCGAACTCGATCAGTCCGACCTCGACGGTGGCAACGACGCCGCGACCGTCACCCTGAATCCCACGAGCGTGGGACTCTCGGTCCAGGTGCGAGGGGTGCCGTCCGCCGCCGCCGTGGGCCAACTCGTCACGATTCGCGTGGTGGTCGCAAATTCGGGAGCCAGCCTCGCCACCGGGGTCCACGTCCCCGTCAACATCCCCCCGGGCTTCCGCCTCGTCGCCTCGACGCCCGGCCAGGGCACCCTCGACCCCGCTGCCGGCCTCTGGACCGTGGGGGCTATCCCGACCGGCGGGTCGGCCGAGCTGACGCTGGTGCTGGAGGCCGTCGCCCCGGGCGTCGCGACCATGACCGCCGGGTCGATCCGTTCCGATCAGTACGACGGCGACCCCTCCAACGATTCGTGGTCGGCCTCCGTCACCATTGCGGCCGTCGTCGATCTGCAGGTCCAGATGCGGGGCGTCCCGGCCGGTGCGGCCGTGGGCGACAGGATCACGCTCGAAATCGACCTGTCCAACAGCGGTTCGTCCGCCACCGGCGTCAACCTCCCGGTCTCAATCCCCTCCGGCTTCCGACTGATCTCCGCGAGGCCAGGCCAGGGTTCATTCGACGTCGCGACAGGGCGCTGGGCGCTGGGCACGGTCCCGACCGGGACCTCATCGACCCTGACGCTCGTGCTTGAGGCGGTCATGGCCGGCGAACTGGCGATCGCGGTCGGGCCGGCGCGGGCGGATCAGGCGGACGTCGACGCGTCGAACGACGCGACGTCGGCCGCCTTGACCGTCCGTCCCGTCGCCCAGGAGCCCGCTCCGGCAATGCCGACGGCCGTGCTCCGAGGGGCTGTCTTCACGGACCTCGACGGCGACGGAAATCGGGACCCGGGCGAACCGGGCATTCAGGGCGAGAGCGTCGTCCTGACCGGGACCGACGCGTCCGGCAACCCGCTCACCCGGTCCGTAACGACGGGGGCGGACGGCGAATATCAGTTCGACGAACTTCCCGCCGGCTCATACAGCCTTCTCGTCGCCGGCTTCGGCCTTTCGCTTGTCGGATCGCCCGGCGACCTCGGCGGAACGGCCCAGGGCGGCCGGATCAGCGGAATCTTGTTGACAGACGGGGCCATCGGGGGCGGGTACGGCTTCTTCTCACCAGCACCTCGACAGCCCAGCTCGACCGGGGTGATCTCAGGAACGGTCTACCTGGACCTCGACCGGAACGGCGTTTTCGGCCGCCCCGACTACGGCGTCGCGACGGTCCGCGTGGTCCTCTCCGGCGTCGATGACTCAGGCGCACCGGTCATGCTGGAGACGACGACCGCGGCGGATGGCACGTTCTCCTTCCAGGGATTACTCCCGGGCGTCTACTCGCTGAGCCAGTCCAGCCCCGGATTCCTCCGGAGTTTTCGGACGACCGTCGGGACGGCCGGAGGGACGGTCCGCGGCGATTCGATTCGGGAGATCCGCCTCGAAGCCGAGGACCATGCGACAGGGTACGGATTCGCGACGCTCCCCGCCCCCGGCTGTCGACTCGCTCCGCTCGTCGCCCGACGTTCCAGCCCCGGCTCGCCGGCCGAGCTGGCCCAAACCGGTCGTCCGAGATTCCTCCCCAAAGGCCCGCTCATCCACCGTTTCCTTCCCGGCCTGAGCCAAGCGTCGAGAAATCAGCGGACAGCGATCCATCTGTTCTCCCGACTCGCTACGAGACCCGTCTTTTCCAGATGAGGACTCATGCTTGTTTCAAGAGAGCAGCCATCATCTCACGAGGTGATAACTGTTTGGGCCAGGAGGGAGGACTCATTCATTTTAGGAAGCAACGAAATGCATGAATTTCGGGTGAAATAGACGTTCGCTATAGCGTTGCGGGGGGGGCGAGGCTGTCTTTCTGAGGGCTTGGCCGTCTCTCGGAGACGGCCTTAACCTACCTCAAGACCAGCAAAGCAAGTTGCTATCCACAAAGGGTTTGCGTCTGACGCCCGCTCCCCTTGCCCACCAGTTGCCCACCGACACACGGCAGAGGTACGAGGACCCCGATCTTGCTGCACTGATCGAAGCGTGGCATCGCCTGCCTAAGGCTGTTCGCTCAGGCATTTGCGCTATCGTGCGTGCTTGTGAACATGATTCGGCTTGGGCGCACTGATTAATAGTCAGGCGGCGGATACTTGTAAAACGCTTCGAGTCGGGGAGTTGCAACTTGGTTCGCGTAGGGTTGCCCACCTGTTGCCCATCGACGCCCGTCAGGGGATACCTCCCCTCGACTTGGCAGCTGTGTTCGAAGCCTGGCCCGATCTCCCCGAGGCGATCCGCGCCGGCATCCTGGCCATGGTCGAGGCCACCTGCAAGCAGCGACGCGAGTCATAGGAAGCATCGAATTCCCTTTACCGGTCATATCACGCGGCAATTCCCACCGGGCCAGGCGAATTCGAGCCGGTTACCGGCGATCCGAAGCTTCTGCTACTCAGATCGTCGGCGGAACATCGGCTTGAATGGCCTCGAGCGGTCTACTTCCGCTGGCCGGATGGCTATGACGCCACGGTTCGCATCCTCTGGATCACAGAGCCTGGCCGCATCGGCAAGCATTAGGAACTGGAAGTCTCGGCGGCATTGAGGGATTGAGCTGATACGAGGTGCCTTACGGAAGCGGGAAACGACCCCTGACTCCATCCCGTTGCGTGCAAGGATGGCACCAGAGATAATCGGGCCGCTTCTTTGAGTCCCCATGGCCCGAACCCCCGGAGCGCCATGTCTTTCGCCATTCTGCCCCAGCAGTCGCCGATCGACCTCGGCTACGCCCAGCCGCTTACGTACCGTTTCCCTGCCGGCTATTTCTCCTTCAATTGGGACGCCCAGGAAACCGGGCATATCGTGGAGGGGCCCCACGGCAAGCACATCAGCTTCACCAACAGCGTGTCCCACGCCGACTTGATCCTGCCTGGTGCCACGAGTCCGACGCGATTCCAGATGGCGCAGTTCCACTTCCATTCCTTGAGCGAGCACCGCGTCAACGGCCACCGCTGGCCGCTGGAACTGCACGTCGTCCACACCGCCATCGAGCCCGACCCGTGGAGCTCCGGCAAGGATCGGACGATCTACCTGGTCGTCGGCATCTTCCTCGATCGCCAGAAGGCGGATGGCAAAAAGGATGAGGCCGCCGAAAAGTTCTTCCGCGGCCTGACGGAGCGGCTGGCGGAGAAGGAGGCTGACGACTCCAAAGCCTGGCGTGCGCCCGATCCCGTTCGCCCGCGCGACCTGCTGCCCGCCGATCCCACCGCCTACTGGCGGTACGAAGGCTCGCTCACGTCGAACGTCCACGCCCCTAACGGCGGATACGTAAGCTGGATTGTCCTGGAAGAAGTCAAGCTGATCGACGGCACGGTGCTCGACGATTACATCGCCCGGCTGAAGCACGAGGCCAAGGTGCCGCAGGAACTGGACCGGCGATTCGTGCTGCACAATCCGAAGGCTGGCGGCGCGACGGCTTGAGAGAGGGAGCACGAATGATGCTGTGGGTGGGTTTCACGTCCGACGGCGATGCACTGGATGAGGTCGAGGCGGAAGATGAGGAAGCGGCAAAAGCCGCACTTGCCTCAGGCGAACATGCCGGGCAGTTCGTCTACGCCGTGGAGAAGGATCGGTTTGACGAGCGCTACGCGAGGATGGAAGAGGAGTATACGCGTCGGGAAGACGCTCTATGTCGCCATGAAGCGGCCCATGCCGTTATCGCCCTATCACAAGATCTGGGAATTCGCCGGGTTTCTATGAAGCCTCGGCCGTTCTATTCGGACGGCCGGAAGGACACCCAGTCGACCCATTTCTCCGTGGCAATGACGTTTGTGGAACGCGACTCCCGGCATCCTCATTGGTTTGTAAACACCCGTGCCAGCCTGATCATGGCCGGATGGGCAGCCGAGCGGAAACTCGATGGCAAGCCTGACTGGGAGCGTTTCTGGAACGAGGGCGGAAGCGATGCCATTGAAGCCAAATCCACGGCACTATTGATTTGTGGGTACCCGATGAATCAGAAGTGTAAGGATGGAATGTTCGACTGGGCGGCCGGATTCACAGATGGCATCGTCAATGACCACTGGAGGGGGATTCAGGAGGTCGCCGGATGCCTGAAGCATAATCGCGAAACAACGGGCGAGCAGTTCGAGGGGATTATTCGTGATATGCGATTTACTTATGCGAGGTATCCAAATCTCAAGGATCTCGTCGCTGCGTTGAATCGCCTCAAACAGGCGCGCGACAAGCGGCTTAAGGGATTGGACTGACGTCGGAATCTTAGGGTTTGCGGTGGGTCGTCATCCCCTAAACTACTTGGTGATCTGCCTTAAAGCTCGCAACGCCCTCAAGCTTCTCGATCTACTCGTCCCAAACGAGCGATAACTTGTCCGCAAGAATTTCCAATATTTCATCAAGCTTTGCTTTCATCCTGTCCTTGCCTCCTGGCTCATCGCTTGGTCGCAGCGCGGGAAACCATTCGGCAGCATGAGGCTTGAGAGTCTCGAAGGCCTCTCGGCATCCGAAGATAGGTTGATCTCGCAGTGCAATTGTCTCATTGTACATTTTTATAGATGTATTCGACATTTCCAGCATTCGGTGCTCATCTACTCTGCCTGGATGGGCGTTGATCCAGTCCTTGTCAAAAGTTGACGAATTGTACTTATGTTTATACAATTGTGATTTGACGACCTCTTCTAGGTACAAGAACACGGATTCTCTTTCGATCTCACGACTCCACTCGTTCTCGAAGCCCATCTGGATTTCATGCGTCAGAAAACCGATGCTTTGGATCAGTCTTCTTTTCTCAAGTGATTCCGGTTTGTCTAGGATGTAACCCATAGGCGAATCCAGCATGTCATCCCAAACTCTTTCGTGAGGAATCTGCTCCTGAAGTTCGATGCTGGCGTATGTGTTGAGAAGTGCGACTGCAGCGTTGAGGCGGGCTGAAGCGAAACGTTCTCTGTCCTGCT
>NZ_JAALJI010000051.1 GCF_011064595.1 Paludisphaera soli
CTAAACGCAGCTCGTATCAGTCGTCCTCGTCGTCCAGATCGATCCGCCTCGCCTCGGACCCGAGGAACACCGCCAACTCGTCCCCGGCCTCCGCATTGAAGCGGTGCATCGCGGCCTGTTCATCGCTGATGAATCCCGGGATCGACACCATGCATAACGAGACGACGAACGCCGGCTGGGCGTTGCAGAGCGGGCAGAGGTTGCACCGCAGGGCCCCCCGGCGCGTCCAGATGCGGGTGATCAGGGAGATAGGCTCTCCGCCGTCCGACGCCCGCGTGTCGACCTTCGTCAGGAGAGGCCTCGGAATTCGCGGCACCATCGTCTCCTCGCGTGATCTCTTCTCAAGAGGCCTCGACCGAACGGGGCTTGGTCGGCTCCAAGGGGCCGCTTCCTTCCCATCGCCGCCTCAAAAACAGCTCTTCCCACGCACGTCGCAGATGTCATAGCCGTGCGCCCCGTCCGCGTACATCCCCGCCAGCGGCAGCGTCGCCCCGCTCCTCATCGCGAACCGGCCGTGCTTCTCGTTCACCGCCTTCTTCAGGGCCGAGACGATCTTCACCCGCTCCGACGCCCCCTCGAACAGCGTCAGCTGCCGCTCGCCCTTGGGACGCAGGCCGACGGCGAACAGGTGCATCCGCCCCGCCGCCGCCCCGGGTATATACGCCTGACGCAGGCACGGCCTCAGGGCTTCCAGCAGGATGTCGAACTGATCCGCCGGTTCCGGCAGGCTCGCCCTCCCCTCTCCCGCACGGCCGTCCTTGTATCCGACCCAGACGACGACGCGGCCCGTCGTCACGCCGTGGAAGTTCAGCTCCTCGATCAGCCGCTCCAGGTTCCGCACTAGCCACGCCCACAGCGTGCCGGGGTCGTCGGTCGCCTCGCCGAAGCTGCCGCCTCGCGAGAGGGCCTTGTGCGGGATCCGCTGCGGGTGGATCGGGAGGACCGGATCACCGTTGAGCTCCCACCACAGGGCCTCGCCGGATGCGGTCAGGAGCTGGCGGGCGATCCGCCGGTCCATCCGGGCGAAGTCCAGGCACGTCGAAACGCCCCACGGCGAGAGCCTCGCCGCCCTCCTGCCCGCGATCCCCGAGACTTCGGTGACGGGGGTCGCGGCCAGCAGCGCCTCCTCCGCCTCCCGCCCCAGCACCGCCCGCGCCCCGAACGGCTTGGCCGTGTCCGAGATCAGCTTCGCCAAAGTCTTGGTCCGCCCGATCCCCACCGTGGCGGGCACCCGGACCCGCTCAAAGATGCGGTCGCGGATCATCTCGGCGAAGGCCTGCTCGTCCTGGCCCTTGGCCGGATGCGGTTCGAAGAAAAACTCGTCGATGGAGTAATACTCCACGCGGGGCGAGTACTCCTTCACCACGTCGAGCATCAGGCGCGAGAGCACCTCGTACCAGCGGAAATCCCGCTTCACGTAGGCCCCGTCCGGGCACTTCTTCACCGCGTCCCAGATCGGCTCGCCGGTCTTCACCCCGGCGGCCTTCATCTCGTAGGACTTCGCGATGACGCAGGCCCCCTGGTTGCCGATCACGGCCAGAGGCAGCCCCTGGAAGTGCTCGTACCGCACCCGCTCGGCCGAGACGTAAAAACAATCCGCGTCCACGTGACCTACTGGATTTGCGTTCCTCATGAACTCCCGTATACTTTGGCGCGGGGGTTTCGACAAGGCGGGGGCGGGCGGAATCGGGGGCGGCGAGATCGACGGTGTGCCTCGGGATCGCGCTGATAGGGAGCGAGCTGCCCACGGAACTGGTTGGGCGTCACGATCTGGCCGGGCGGCTCCACGTCCGGGCCGGGAGGCCGGAGTACCGCTTCCTCTACCGGGAGCCGAGGCCCCGGCTGCCGATCGTCCGCGACGGCGTCCTCAGGCTCGCACGCTGGGGCAACCACACCCGCCGCAGCCTGACGCTGCCCAGGACGGGCTGGACGTGGCAAGAGAGCGTCGAGAAGGGCCTGTGGGCCCGCTCGGGAGCGATCTTCGTCGACATCCCGGCGAACTTCGGCCTGGAGAGGCGCGGCGTCTGGTACGCCATCGAGGTGGGCATCAAGGGACTGCTGGTGTCCGACGAGTACGGGCGGGCGGTCGCCTACATGATCTGCGAGCCGTCGAGCCACTACTACCGCGTCATGACCGGGTCGGACCGGATGCCGGTCTTCATCGGCCAGAAGATTTAAGGCGAGTTTCCCGGACGCACCGATCGACGGGGAACTTGAGGCGGAGGAATAGGGGGTCGTCCGGGACACGAGTCCCAGGCGCGGGTAGGGTTCGACTCGGAGGTGACGCATGGAAACGATCTGGATCGGCCGGTTAGTCGGAACGTTCTGCGGCTACGGGCGAGGCCGCGTCTACAAGCTCTCGGACGACAGCGTCTGGGTGCAGGAAGACGCCACCGACGAGCCGGGTTACCTGGACGGGGCGGATGTCCGGCTCATGACCAGGCGCGGTTCCGGGATCATCCACCTGCTCGTCGAGGGGGCGACGGCCAGGGTGCGGGTGAGCCTCGTCGAGACTCGAATGCGGACGGCCGGCTGAAACTTGAAGGTCAGGCTTGCGACGATTCCGCCGACCACGCCGAAATCCACTTCGTCGGTGCGCAAGTAAATGCCATTGCCCGGTTTAGGCGGCGGATGGGATACTTCTTTCATCCCCTACCTTGTACCGGAGTCTCCCCGCATGGCCCCCTCGCGCGCGCAGAAGAATACGAAGTCGCAAACCGCCCCCGTAGTCGATGACGCGCAGGCCGATGGAGGCGGAGTGATCGACGGGAACGGCTCCCCTGCCATCTCCAAGGCCCAGGCCGTCCGCAATGCGCTCGGCGAAGGGCTGGAGGATCTCGGCGACATCGAGGGCTTCGTGAAGTCGCGCCACGGGATCGACATCCCAAGGCAGATGATCAGCGCGTACAAGGCCATGGAGAAGAAGCGGGCCGAGAAGAAGAGCGATCCGAAGCGGAAACCTCGAAGTGGCGAGCCGGCCGCCCCTCGCAAGTCCTTGCGATCCGGCGAAATGGATGTGCTCGAGGTCCTGGAGGCCATGAAGCCGCTGGTCGAGGCCTTCGGGGCGGAGAAGGTCAAGCGGCTCGTGGACTTGCTGGGGTGAGTTCGCCCGCTGAAGCTGCCTCGCCGTGTCCAGAGTCGCATCGTCTCTTTTTGTGAACATCTGGGCACGGGCCGCCTTCTGAGCCATCTTTGCGGTATGGAAGCCGCACGATACCTCTCCCCGCTCTTCCTGCTCCTCCTCGCAGCCCCGGCATGCTCGGCGGACTACCCCGCTCGCGTCGTCGGCGTGTCCGACGGCGACACGCTCACCGTGCTCACCGAGGAGAAGCGGCAGGTGAAGATACGCCTGCACGGGATCGACGCCCCCGAGTCGGGCCAGGATTTCGGACAGCGGGCGAAACAGGCTGCCTCCGAGCTGGCGTTCGGCAAGGCGGCGACGATCAGGCCGGTGGATACCGACCGCTACGGGAGGACCGTGGCCGAGGTGATCTTACCGGACGGGCGGAGCCTGAACCGGGAGCTTACGCGCGAAGGCTACTGCTGGTGGTACCGAGCCTACGCCCCGGGGGATCGCGAATTGGCCCGGCTCGAGTCCGAGGCGAAAGCGGCGAAGCGCGGCCTCTGGAGCCGGCCGAACCCGACGCCGCCGTGGGACTGGCGCAAGGGAGTGGGAGTCCCAGCCACGGCGGGTGTGGTCGGCAACCGCGGCAGCAGGGTGTATCACGCGCCCCACTGCGGCGGCGCGGGACGGATGAGCGAGAAGAACCGCGTCGAGTTCACGTCGGCGAAGGAGGCCGAGGAGGCGGGGTACCGGAAGGCGGAGGATTGTCGGCGGGCGGCCCCGATCGAGGCCGAGCCGCCGCATATCGGGGCCGGATCAGCCGCCGACCGTCCTGCCGATGATGTAGCAGATCCCGAGCAGGAAGCTCGCCACCACGACCGCGGCCGCCATGTTCCCCTTCCTGAGCTCCTCGGCGAAGTCGACCTTCGTCTCGATGATGTCGAAGAGCTTGTAGCCGAACGCGCAAAGTAAGATCCCGAGTCCGCCGTACATGGCCGAGATGAGGAGCGATTCCCACATGAGCGGAGACACCTTCTAAGGAGTGGCGGAGAGGGTCGGCGACGTCGCCGACTCCGGGGGGATCATGTCCGGCGTGAGCGGCCGGATCCGCGACGAGCGGCGCAGCGAAGACGAGGCGAAGAAGCCGCCGCAATGGTCCCTCGCCGCGCACGCGACGCACTCGTCCACATACTCGTTCTTCCAGTCGGAGATGCTCTTGCGCGCGAACGGCCACAGTCCCCTATCGAGCACGCAGAGCTGGTGGTTGTAGATCGAGACGTTCATCCCGCGACGGTGGAGATGCTCCACGGCCCCGGTCAGCTGCGGCCGATAGTCGGCCGGGTCGATCCAGAGCGGCTCCAGGTTCATCCGGACGAAGCCCATCATCTCCAGCCCCATGAGGGCGACGTGGTCGGCGAAAGGCAGGTTTCGGGCGATGAACCTCGCGAGCTGGGGGAGCCTCTCGACGGTCTGCCGGTGCAGGACGACGCGGATCTCGACCGAGACGCCGCACCGGGCGAGGTTCATCAAGCCCCGGATCGTCTGGTCGAAAGCCCCGTCCGCTTGGACGACGAAATCGTGGCGGTGCGGGAGGTCCGAGTACAGCGGCACGCCGATCATGAGGTCGGGATGGCCGATCTCCGCCACCTCCCTGCTCAGGGATAGGTAGTTGAACATGCGGCCGTTGGACAGCATGTGCAAGGAGGTTTCCGGGAGGTGGTCCCTGCACTTCCGGATGATCTCCAGCAGTCGGTCGCCCAGCAACGTCGGCTCGCCGCCGGTGATCCCCAGCTCGTTCGTCTCGCGGGACATGAGCGGTATGGCTTCGAGGTAGGACCGGACGAGATGGTCGTCCGCGACGTCCCTCGGCGGCTGGGAGCACATGACGCAGTAGCTGTTGCAGCGTTCGGTCAGCAGCATGGAGTTCGACGTCGAGCCCCGGCGGTACATGACCCAGAGTTCGCCCGATCGCGGGCTGATCCGGACGACGTCGCCGTCGGACAGATGACCCAACGCCTCCGGGATCGGCCAGGCGTCGGGACGTGCGGCCCAGGGGCCTTCTTCCAGGCCCTCGGCCAGGAGGTATCCGCCGTAGCCGGGCGACGGCTCGTCTTGACCGTCGACGAACTGGACTTCGCGGAGGTCGCCGCGACCGCCGCCCCGGCCGCGCGCCACCCTGGCGACGAAGGGTTCGGCGTCGAGCCGCTTCTCCAGCCTGGCGTGCAGCTTGATCACGGTCCCGCCCCTCAGATCCAGGTTTCGAGGACGGAGGCCGCCCGCTCGTCGTCTTCCAACAGCCGCACGAGATGCCGCATGACCCCCATGTTGCGGCGGCAGAAGTCGCTCGTCGGCTTGAACCCGACGACGTCGCCTTGGGTGGCGTGGTGGTAGACGGGGTCGCTGCCGCAATAGGGCTGGAACCCGCAGTCGACGCACATGGGGACGCCCTCGGTCATCGTCTCCGACAACACGTCGATCAGCGCGTCGGAGGTCATCACGTCCTCGAACGAGTCGACGGCCAGGTTCCCCAGGCGGAACTTGCGGTCGCCGGTCTCGGCGAGCATCCGCGCCTCGTCGGAGGCGTAGACGTCGCCGTCGTAGTTGAAGATCAGCCCGGCTATGCCGAGGCCGGCCGGCGACTGGAGGTCGACGTAGCCGGTGGGGAACGGCGTGAGCATCTTCCGCAGGATGAGGCTCGAGTACTCCTCGCGGAACGGCGTGCCGGCCAGGTTCAGTTCGATGATGTAGCCGAGCGCGGCCCGATAGAATTCCAGCCATTCGTCGGCGGCGTACTTGCGCGCCAGCCCCGTCTTGACCGCGAAGCCGTAGGGGCTGAGCGGACGCAGGAAGACGCAAGAGAACCCCTGGCGGACGTATTCGTCGACGATCTCCCGCGGCTGCGCGAGGCTCGCGGCCGTCGTCGTCATCAAGGCCGCCACGCTGTCGTGCCCGAGCGCCTCGCGGACGCGCCGGATGCCCCGCACCGCCAGCTTGTGGCTGTCTCCCCCGGGTCGGGGGCGATTCTGGTTGTGCAGCTCCCTGGGGCCGTCGAGGCTCGTGGAGATCACGATTTCGTGCACGCGGCAGTAGTCGAGCATCTCGTCCGTCAGCGGGGCGAGGTTCGTGGCGATCACGAACTGCACGTCCCGGCCTTCGGCCAGGTTCCGAGACTCGACGCGCTCGACGATGCGGCGGATCAAGGGGAAGTTGAGAAGCGACTCCCCGCCCTGGAACTCGACCTTCAGGGCCCGGGACGGGCTGCGGAACATGAAGTCGACGGCCCGGTCGGCGACGTCGGGCTTCATGTCGTAGGCGTGCCGGTCCAGCGACTGCCGCGAGACCTGGCAGTAGGGGCAGCTGTGGTCGCACCGCAGCGAGACGACGAACATGAACAGCGAGGTGAACTCGGCCAGCAGCGACTGCTTCGTCCGGTATTTCACGGCGAGCAGGTCGAGCGCCGCGTCCGAGCCGCCGACCGAGACGAAGTGCCTGGAGAGGAGTTCCTCGAAGACGTCGGACGCCGTATCCAGCTCATGCCGCACGAGCCGCCGCGTCGTCTCCTTGGGGAGTACGACGTATTCGCCCGCGAAGTTCGTCAGCACATGCCGCCCGGCGTCGAGCGAGATCAGCCGCATCGGCAGCAGCGTGTAGTCGCGGCCCGGCCGGGCCGCGAACCGCTCGACGGGACGGAAGCGATCGTTGAGGACGGGCAGGGCCGTGGGCATTCGAGTCGATCGCTCCGGTCAGCGTCCCATGGCCTGCGATCGGCCGATCCCCAGCGGATCTTCGCGGTG
Organism: Paludisphaera soli; assembly: GCF_011064595.1. GTDB lineage: Bacteria > Planctomycetota > Planctomycetia > Isosphaerales > Isosphaeraceae > Paludisphaera > Paludisphaera soli. The sequence goes on from NZ_JAALJI010000051.1 coordinate 6,859, forward strand.
GTCCGCGGCGTCGTCCACGGCCGACAGGCCGGAGAACGCGTGCGCCAGGAGCAGGTTCCGCACCTTCTCCGTCTCCCGGGAGATCGACTCGCGCAGGTCCTGGTCCAGGAGCTCCTGCAGGAATTCGGCCTCGAGATCCTCCGGCCGCGTCTTCTCGTCCTTGATCGTCAGCCTCACGGCCGCCCCCCCGTCGGCGGCGATCTCGATCCGGGCGGTGGCCCGGTCGCCGATCCGATAGGCGGTTTTCTTCACGGCCGACAGGCTGTACACCTTGGTGTCGAGGTGGATCATGATCTCGGGCATCTCGAACGGCCTCGACGAGTAGGTCGGTATCGGGTTCTTGCGAGACCGCGGCGAGGTCAATTCGGGGCCTGCCCGCTCTTCACCGTGACCTCGTCGCCGCTCGCCGGTTTCAGACGGACCGAGGACTTCGGCTTCGAGATCTCGACCACCTTGGCGTCGCCGATGGTCTCGCCGACCTTGACCAGCTTGGATTCGTCTTCGAGGAGGTCTTCGATGAAGGCCTTCTGGACGCCTCCCACGACGCTGATCGCGATGACCCGATAGCGGTGCTTCGGATCCTCGAGGTCGACCGGCGGCGGGGCCGGCTCCGCCGGACGGACCGGTCGAGGCGGGGCCTGCGGAGGCGGGGTGGGCGAAGTCGTCGTCTCGCCGCCCGAAGAATCCCTCGTCGGACTCGACGAGGGACGCCCCGACGACGAGGACGCGCCCGTCGAATAGCTCGGGGCGGTGCGGACGGAGCTCGAAAAGTGCGAGGAATGGCTGCTGCCCGAGACGTGCGAGCGGTGGGAGCTGTGCGAACGGTGGGAGCTGTGCGACCGATGGCCGGCGAGGATCACCTTGCCGCCCGCCAGGCTCGGCCTGAGGACCAGCGGCGGCGGCGAGGAACGTTCGCGTCCTTCCGCCGTGCGGGACGCCGTCGGACGCGGATGCCCCGCGACGGGACGCTTCGCGTGGACGTCGTCGCTTGCCGCCGCACCCTCGGATAGGAGCGCGGCGGCGGCGCTCGCGACCGTGCCGATCTTCAGGGCCAACTTCGCGAGTCGACCTGTCCGCCGGTCGTCTTGTGCCATGAAAGCTCCACTCGGGGCCGCGATGGACCGCGGCCCGCCGAACTACCCGGCCCCGATCAGGATGGCGAGCTTAACAAGCGAGCAATCGTGAAGCAAGACGATTGAATCCAATGACGTGGACAAGCAAGCGTTGGAGCATCGATCGCCTTCCAATGCACGTCGCGCGACCAGCAAGTGCGGAGTCCCCCCGCAGCGTCGTCCCCGAGGACGCCGCCGGGGTTCCACGGCGTACGGATCCGTCACGCACCCCTCAGGAGTCGGGGCGCGATTCCCGGCCTTGGTCCGGCACCCTCGGCTCGACGCCCGCATAGGGACCGGTGCCGACTCCCGCTCGGACGGCCTTCTTCGTCGGACCCCGCGCGTCGTCGCCTCCGAATCGGGTGCGGGCGAGTCCACGCTCGGCGACGAGTTCGGGGCGACCACCGGCGGTCCGACGCCGAAGCGGCCAGCCCCGCCCCCGTAGCAGAGTTCCTCTCGCTCGCGGGCTCGACGGCGTCCCTGCCGTTCGGTTCGCGCCGCCGGTCCTTCACGACCCATGGCCGATCAACCCCCGCCGTCCGTCGCCGCATCGGGACGCGACGGCCACCAGTCCCCCGTTAGCCCCCTCGCAGCGGGTTCTTTCGAAACGCCGCCCGCCGTCTATCTCCGGAGCGGACGACTCCGCATCCGAGCGTGCAGCCGGAGCGGGCCGACGACGCCGCGCGTACTTTCGGTCGGCTGAATTTCCGCCGGAATCGCGTCATAAACCCCCGGGAAAGGTCTAGCCGTCGCCGGTCGTCCCGGCGACTCCGAATCATGGTCACCGAGAGGAGGATTCGTGTCCCACATCGTCACGATCCAGGCCGAGGTCCGCGACCCGGCGGCGGTCGCGGCCGCCTGCAGGAGGCTCGGGCTGCCCGCGCCCGTCCGGGGCGCCGTCGAGCTGTACTCGGGAGAAGCGGCCGGGCTGCTGATCGAACTGCCGGGCTGGCGTTACCCGGCGGTGGTCGACGCCGAGGCCGGCCGCATCCTGTACGACAACTACGGCGGGGCCTGGGGGGAGCAAGCCCAGCTCGACCGCCTGCTGCAGATGTATGCGGTAGAAAAGGCCCGGATCGAGGCGAGGAAACGGGGCCACGCCGTGGTCGAACACGCCCTGGCCGACGGCTCCATCAGGCTCACGATCCAGGTCGGAGGTGCGTCTTGAGCAAGGTCGTCGAGATCACCGTCGGCCCCACGGGCGACGCGACCGTGCGGACCCGCGGCTTCGCCGGCGCCGAGTGCCGCGAGGCGAGCCGGTTCGTCGAGCGAGCCCTGGGCCGGCGGACGGCCGAGTCGCTCACGGCCGAGTTCCACCAGGACCAACGCTCTGGTCAGCGGCTGGATCAGTCCACTTGAACCGTCCGCCGAATCCCCTTGGCCGCATCCAACGACCACGTCGCCCCCACCAACGAGGAGCCTTCGATGACGCTCGCCGAGCGCCTCGAGGAGTACGTGCGCGCCTGCTTCACCGGGCTCTGGGTCCGGTCGTCCGAGCACCAGGACGCCCTGGCCGAGATCGCCGACCTGTGCCGCGCCCGGGGCTGGTCGATCGCCGCCTGGGACGTCGACGGGGGCCTCAGGTACCTCGGCGGCGACGCCGGGACGGACGTCCCCGTCGACGCCGCCGACCCGCTGGCGGCGATCCGGGCGCTGGACGCCATGGCCGCGCCCGACGGCGCGGCGCTGCTGGTCCTCGTGAACTTCCACCGCTTCCTGGGGAGCCCCGAGGTAGTCCAGGCGCTCGACGCCCGCATAGTCGCCGGCAAGCAGGCCCGGACGTTCGTCGTCGTCCTGTCGCCGGTCGTCCAGGTGCCGGTCGAGCTGGAGAAGCAGTTCGTCGTCCTGGAGCACGAGCTGCCGGGACGCGATCAGCTGGAGGCGATCGCCCGCTCGATCGCCTGCGAGCCGGGCGAGCTGCCCGAGGGGGACGAGCTCGATCGGGTCCTGGACGCCGCGGCCGGGCTGACGCGGTACGAGGCCGAGGGGGCCTGCAGCCTCTCGCTCGTCCGCCACGGCCGCGTCGCCGCCGGCCCCTTGTGGGAGCTGAAGTCGGGCATGCTCAAGAAGAGCGGCCTGCTGACGCTGCACCGCGGCGGCGAGGCGTTCGCCGACCTGGGCGGCCTGGACGCCCTCAAGGCGTTCTGCTCGCAGGCCCTGCGGCCCGGGCGGGGGGCCGGCGTCCGCGCCCGCGGCGTCCTGCTGCTGGGCGTGCCGGGCACGGGCAAGTCGCAGTTCGCCAGGGCCCTCGGCAACGAGACGGGTCGGCCCACGCTCACGCTCGACGTCGGGGCCCTGCTCGGCTCGCTGGTGGGGCAGACGGAACAGAACGTCCGGCAGGCCTTGCGGATCGCCGACGCGATGGCCCCCTGCGTCCTGTTCTGCGACGAGATCGAGAAGGCCCTCGGCGGCGCCGCCTCGGGCTCCCACGGGGACTCGGGCGTCGGGGCGCGGCTGTTCGGCTCGCTCCTCGGCTGGCTGTCCGACCACGTGTCCGACGTCTTCTTCGTCGGCACCTCGAACGACGTCTCGAAGCTGCCGCCCGAGTTCAGTCGGGCGGAACGCTTCGACGCAATCTACTTCCTCGACCTGCCCGGCGCCGGCGAGAAGGAGGCGATCTGGAAGATGCACCTGGAGCGGTTCGGGCTCGACCCCGAGCAGCGCCGCCCCCGCGACGCCGACTGGACCGGGGCCGAGGTCCGGGCGTGCTGCCGGCTGGCGGCCCTGCTCGACGTCCCGCTCCTGGAGGCGGCCCGCAACATCGTCCCGGTGGCCGTCACCGCGGGCGAGTCGGTCGAGCGGCTGCGGTCGTGGGCCGCCGGCCGCTGCCTGGCCGCCGACCGGCCCGGCGTCTACTCGCGCGTCGGCTCGCCCGAGGGGCCCCGCCGCCAGGTCCGCCGGGGCGAGCCCTCCGACAACTGACCCGCGCCGTGGGCTCCCCCGGCGGGACCAAGCTTACGAAGCCCCCATCACGAGGCCGCCAGCACGGCCGGCCGCCTCGTTTCTTTCCAGGAGGTTCGATGACCACGCTGATCGACCGCATCGAAGAACCCCCTACTATCTCAACAGTCGCCGTCGACGACCTCGCCGAGCCGGCCCGGCGGCTGCGGGCCGAGACGGCGGCCGCCCGCGTCGCGTTCACCTGGCTGGGCACCCGCAAGGCGCTCACCGCCCCCCAGCGCGACCGCGCCGCCGAGGCGTTCGACGCCGAGGGGGGCTGCCTCAGCGCCGGCAAGCGGCTGCTCGACGTCAAGCACCCCGCCTTCCGCGCCGTCACCGCCGTCCGCGGCCGGATCCGCTCGTACTGGCGCGACTTCTCGCTGCCCTTCCCCGAGCCGGGCGTGCGGCTGATCCGACGGGACGCGGTGGACGAGTTCGCCCGCCGGATCGCCGGCTTCCGCATGGAGCTGGACGACGCCGTCGCCGACCTCGACCGCCGCTACGGCGAGCTCCGGGACGCGGCCGCCCGCCGGCTCGGCAGCCTGTACGACCCGGCCGACTACCCCGCAACGCTCGTCGGCCTGTTCGCCGTGGCCTGCGACTTCCCCTCGGTGGAGCCGCCCGACTACCTGATGCGGCTCGCGCCGGACCTCTACGAACGCGAGCGGGCCCGGATGGAATCCCGGTTCGAGGAGGCCGTCGCGCTGGCCGAGCGGGCGTTTGCCGAGGAGTTCGCCCGCCTGGTCGAGCACCTCGCCGAGCGGCTCGACGGCGCGGGCGACGACGGCCGGCCCAAGGTCTTCCGCGACTCGGCCGTGGAGAACCTGTGCGGCTTCTTCGACCGCTTCCGGGCGCTCAACGTCCGCAGCGACGCGCAGCTCGACGAGCTGGTCGAGCGGGCGCGGTCGGCCGTGCGGGGCGTGGCGCCTCGGGACCTCCGCGAGGCCCCGGACCTGCGCCGGCGTGTCGCGACCCAGCTGTCCCAGGTCCAGTCGGCCCTGGACGGCATGCTGGTGGAACGGCCCCGCCGCCGCATCATCCGCCAGGCGGCCGCCCCGGGTGACGCCTGATGCGGCTCGTGGTCGACCCCCGCGGCGTCGTCCGGGCCGTCTACGCCGAGGACGTCGACCTGGCGGCCCTCGGCCCCGTCGCCATCGCCCGCGCCAGCCATGTCGAGCCCGACGCCGAGGGCCGCTGGACGGCCGACCTGACTCCCTGCGGCGGCCCGACGCTCGGGCCCTTCGCCCGCCGGGGCGAGGCCCTGGCGGCCGAGGTCGCCTGGCTGGAATCCAACCGGCTCGCGCCCCCCGGATGATCGCGCGCCGCGCGACGTCCCACGTCCGACCACGACCCACGCGACCCCGAAGCCGCCGGTCGCGTCGTGCGGCCGGCACCCGTCCCCGACCCGAGAGGAGCCCGCCGTGACCCAGTCCCAGCTCGACCGCACCGTCGCCCGCCGCACCGGCGAGCCGCTCGACGTGATCCGCCGCCTCGGCTTCCAGGCCCGCTCCGGGCGGCCCGACGACCTGGAGGCCGAGGACCTCCACTTGGCCGTCGACTGCCCGTTCTGCGGCGGCGGCGTCGCCCTGCCCGTCGGCCCCGGAGGCCCTCGCCCGCTGGCCGAATGCGGCGGCTGCGACGTCGAGTTCGAGTTCGCCGCCGCCGACGTCTACGCCGCCGGCCCCGGGCCCGGCCGCCGGCCCCACCGCCGCATCGAGGCCGCATAGGTCGGCGGAGGGCGACCGGCCCTGCGACTCGGCTTGAATCCGAGCCTTTCTTGAATCACGTCATTCATCGTCTTCGATAGACCAAGGGGTCGTCGACCAAGGAGTCCGCCTCCCGTGATCATCCTCGCTCGCCGCGAAGCCCGCCGCCTGCGGGCCGTCCTCCGCCGCCGCACCCTGGGCCTCGCCCGCAACGGCCAGGCCCCCCCGGTCACGCTCCAGGCGGCGGCTGCAGGCGGCCTGCTCGTCCGACTGCACCTCGACCACCTGGCCGTCGAATGCCTGCTGGAAGGCGACGGCCGGGCCGCCGGCTCGGTCGAGCTCCCGCTGGAGGCCCTGGCCGACTTCGAGGGCCGCGACGACTCGCCCGTGCACCTGGAGTCGCCTACACCCGGCCGCGCGACCGCGCGCTGGGACGACCGAGGCGTCCCGCAGTCCCGCGAGTACGCCGTCCCGGACGTCGCGCCGCAGGCCTTCCCGGAGATGCCCGCCGCCCTCGTCGAGCGTCCCCCCGGCCTCCTGGACGCCTTCGCGGAGGCCACCGCGACGGCCGGCGAGCGTACGGCCCGCCACGCGCTCGACTGCATCCTGCTCAAGGGATCGACGTCCGAGGTGGTCGCCACCGACGGCCGGCAGGTCCTCGTCCAGGGCGGCTTCGGCCTGCCCTGGGACGACGACGTCCTCGTGCGCTCCGTCCCGCTGTTCGCGTGCAAGGCCCTGCCGCGCGACGCCCCCGTCGCGATCGGCCGGACTGGGCCCCACGTCGTGCTGCGGGCCGGGGCCTGGACGCTGCACCTGTCCATCGAGGCCGACGCCCGCTTCCCCCGGGTCGAGCACGCCGTGCCCGACCCGGCCTCGGCCTCGACCCGGCTGACGATCGACCCGGCCGACGCCGCGTTCCTCGCCGGGGGGATCGACCGCCTCCCCGGCGGCGGCGACCCGCACGCGCCCGCGACGCTCGACTGCAACGGCCGCGTCGCCGTCCGGGCTCGCGCGTTCGGCCACGGGCCGCCGACCGAGCTGGTGCTGGCCCGATCCCGCTATTCGGGCGAGCCGGTCCGGCTGCACACGAACCGCGAATACCTGGCGCGGGCGCTGCGCCTCGGCTTCGACGAGCTCCGCTTCTTCGGGCCCGACGCCCCCGCGCTCTGCCGCGACGGCCTCCGGTCGTTCGCCTGGCAGCCCCTGTCGAACGAGTCGGCGATCGCCCCGTCCGAGGACGCCGCGGTCATCGAGCCCGCCCTCGTCGGCCAGGCCGTCGGGACGATCGCGATGGAGAGTCCCTCGCCCTCCGGCTGCAAACCAGCCGCGAAACCCGTGTCGGAGCCCGCGCCGGAAGGCCCGACCGACGGCGTCGCGTCCGCGCTCGAAGTGGCCGAGGCCCTCCACCGGGCCCTGGCCGAAGCCCGGTCGCGGACCGGCCGCCTGGTCGCGGCGCTGCGTCGCGACCGGAGGCGGTCCCGGCTCGTCGCCTCGACCCTCCGCTCCATCGAGGAGCTGCGGCTCCAGGAAGTCGCCGGCGGATAGCCCCGGCTCGACCGCTCGACCCATCCACCGACCTTGATCCATCGCCCGGAGGACCACGAAGGCCATGAAGATGACGGTCGCTTACAGCAAGAAGATCGGCCTGCCGGACTACGGGTCGCTCGGCGCGACCTGCGGCCTGGAGGTCGAGCTGCCCGAGCCCGACCCGCACGCCGCGGCCGGGGCGTTCGAGCGGGCGGCCCGCGCCGCCTTCGCCGCGTGCGCCCGCGCGGTTCAGGACGAGCTGGACCGACGCCGGGAGACCGGCGCCGTCGCTCGTTCCGACGACCGCCGCGCGCGGCGTCGCCGACCCGCCACCGACCCGCAGCTCCGCGCCCTCCGGGCCGCCTGCGACCGCAGGCGCCTCGACCTCGCGGGCGTCGTCTCCGAGCGATTCGGCGTCGACGACCCCGAGGCCCTCTCCGTCGTCGAGGCGAGCCGGCTGATCGCCGAGCTGCGGACGCCGACCCAGGCGCCGCGACGGAATTCCTCGTTAGTCCCGCCGACGAGACTCCAGCCGGGAGGCGGCCGCCCTTGAACGCCAGGAACAAGCTGAACATGGCCTACTTCAACGGCTGCCTCCTCGTCGCCGCCGTCGTCGGCTCGGCCGCGGGGAGCGGGGCCGTGTTCCTGCTGACGATCGCGGCCCTGGCGGCCGCCTGCGTCGCCCACGGGAACATTCGCATCCGCCCCCGGGGCCGATGACCGACGTCCCCCCGGCCGCGGCCCCGCCGCGGCCGGGGGAAGCTCCTCTTTAGCTCTAGAATGCCTCCCGATTCGCGAGCCTGGACGGCCGGTCCCGGCGCAGCCGTGGTCGATGGTTCGGATCGGGCTCACTATGTCCCCGGCCGGAGCCCGCAACGAAACGCGAGCCTCCCATCCCAGGCGTCCACCCGACCCGTTCGGCCCCCCCCGTTAGGGGATGCGAGGCTTCGCGCTTCGTCCCCTCGGGCGAGAGCCGTCCTCATCCCCGGGGGCGAGCCCTGTGATTTCGTGGAGGCGGCGAACATCGAATGATGGCAGGCTTCTCAGACCCGAGCCCGGGGGCGGTCTTCGGCGAGTTCGCACGGTGCCCGGGCTGAATCAGGATCTTCATGCCGTCGCCTGGATTCGCGGGCTAGCGGCCCCGACCTTCCTCGACCTGCGTGGTATGGAGGCGAGGCATCGGTCGGCGGACTTCGGCCGCTCGCGGCGCTGCAATTTCGCTGCATTGGCTGGCCATGCGGCCCCAGTGCGAGTACAATCGGAACACGCAAGAGAACGCGTCGCAAACCTATTTTTCAAGTGAACTTAACTACCATATCCCCATCAACCCAACGCTACGGATACGGCAGACGCTGGGGACTTAAAATCCTCTTCGGGGCAACCCGAGTGTGGGTTCGAATCCCACCGCCGGCAATCACTTAGGGCACATCGCGACGAGGCATGGGGGCTTCTCTGGTAAGAATTTGGTAAGAGAACACGGGTCGCAGGAGGATGGCGATGGCTGCGATCCAGCGGCGGGGAGACAGCTTCAGGATCCTGTTCAACCACGACGGAAAGCAATGGGGGTTGGGGCTTGGGAAGGTCACCCAACGAGAGGCCCAGTCCAAGGCCGAGCAGGTCGACTACCTGCTGATGCGTCTCAGGCAACGACTGGTCGAGATCCCCGAGGGCGTGGACGTCCTCGCCTTCATGAGGCACGACGGGTCCCCTCCGACGGTCGCCCACCCCCGGGCGGGACGGCCCACCCTGGCCAATCTCCGCGATCGCTACGTGGATGCCCACGTCTCGATACTTGAACTCGAGACGCTCCGCGGGATCCGCCGCCACTTCGCCCATCTGGTCCGCCTCCTGGACGCCGAACGGACGCTGCAGAGCCTGGTCGCTGCGGATTTACAAAGATACGTCGATGCACGGCTCGCGGAGTCATGGCGGGGGCGGCGAGTCGGCCCCGCCACCCCCGAAAGGAGGTGGTCACTTTTCGCGCGGCATGGAACTGGGGCGGGCGGAACGGCCTGACCGAAGGCCGATGCCCATGCGGCGGGATCCGATACCCCAAGGCCGACGAGCGACCTGCCTACATGGGACTGGCCGAGGCCGAGAGGCGAGCGAAGGGCCTGTCCGCGGACGAAGCCGCCGAATTATGGCAGAGCGTGTTCCTGACGGTCGAGGAGGTCGGCGAACTCCTCGAGCACGTGGAGGCATGCGCTGCCCATCCCTGGATCCACCCCCTGGTCGCGACGGCAGCCTACACCGGCGCCCGCAAGAGCGAGCTGCTCAGGATCCGGGGCGGCGACGTCGACTTCGAGGCGGGGGTCGTCGCGATCCGCGAGCGGAAGCGTTCGCATGCCAGGAGGACGGCCCGGCGAGTCCCGATGTCGTCGCATTTGGCCGCGATCCTGAAGGCCTGGCTGGCGGTGCACCCGGGCGGCCCCCAGCTCTTCGCGCACGCCGAGGTCGTGGCCCGATCGCGGAAACGGAGGCCGACGACCGCGCGTGACGGCGAGGGCTCGGATGGCAAAGTCGCGAGTCCCGTCCCCACGGGGCCGCCCCCCCTCACGGTGGACGAGTGTCACTGGCATTTCAAACGAACGTTGGAGGGGTCGAGATGGGCCGCCGTCCGAGGCCTTCACACCCTGCGCCACAGCTTCGTCTCCGCCCTCGCGTCGAAGGGAGTCGACCAACGACTGATCGACGAGTTCGCCGGCCATTCGACCGAGGAGCAGAGGCGGCGCTACCGTCACCTCCACGCCGGGGTCCAGTCGGACGCGATCCTGGGCGTGTTCGGCTGAGGCGTGCGTCGGGCAACAGGCTCTCTCGCTGGTACCGCAGCAGTTCGGCGTGTGAGAGGGTCCACGCCGGGTAGGCCCCGCGCCCCGATCGGCGCCGCTCGGCTCGGAGGCGTCCATAGCGGCAGTGCTCGCGGACGGTCGCCTCCGCCTTGCCGACTTTCGAGCCGAAGTCCTCGGTGGTGGACCACTCCCGGACGGCCCCCGCGGCGACCAGGCCCTCCAGCAATCTCCCAATCCGCTCCAAGCGTTCTGCGACCGTCGTCTCGTCCGCCACGTCCCATCCCTCCTCTCGGCCAGCCCCCGCGAGGTGCGGGGATCACGCCCCTGTTATCCAGGCCCTTACAGGGCGCACCAAGAGATGTTCTCGGGAAATAGGGCCGCCGGCCGGTCCGCTCCTATCGTCGCGGACCAAGGGATGGCCGCAGCCCTCAGCCCTCCACCCTAGAACTCTTGGTTAAGAATCTATCTCG
>NZ_JAALJI010000052.1 GCF_011064595.1 Paludisphaera soli
GACCCGCGCCGACGGCGGCCGGAGTGGCTCGACAATCGCCGGATGGTCTAGGTTCTGTCTGACGGCTCGTAAAGCGTTACGATGGCGGCTTCACCAGGGAGGCCGCGATGACGCGACGCTACGAGCTGAAGGACGAGGAATTCGCCGCGATCGCCGACCTACTGCCGCCGGTCGGGAGGCCGGGCGGTCGCTGGAACGACCATCGCACGACCCTCGACGGGGTCCTCTGGATCCTCCATACCGGAGCCCAGTGGCGGGAACTCCCCGAACGTTACGGCAAGTGGAAGAGCGTCTACGACCGCTTCAAGCGCTGGGCTCGGGACGGCACGATCGGCCGCATGCTCGAAATGCTCCACCTGAAGCTCGACGCCTCGGGGCGGATCGACTTCGACCTCTGGTGCATCGACGGGACCTCCATCCGGGCGAGCCGCGCGGCCGCCGGGGCCGGGGGGGAAAAGGGGGCCGGCCGAGCCCGCCGACCACGCCCTCGGCCGCTCGCGGGGCGGGTTCGGGACGAAGCTGCACCTGGTCGTCGACTCCGGCGGCGTCCCGCTCTCGGCCGTCGTCACCGCGGGCCAGGCCCACGAGTCGAAGTCGCTGGAGCCGGCCCTGGAGGCGGTCCGGATCAATGTTCGACACCGACGCCGACGCCGACGCCTACCGACGCCGCAGCATCGTCGAGCGGTTCATCCTGCGGCTGAAGGAGGACCGGCGGCTGGCGACGCGGTTCGAGAGGCTCGCGGTCAACTTCCTGGCCATGGTGAAGCTCGCCATGATCCGCCGCTGCTTCCGGCTCCTTGAGCCGTCAGACAGAACCTAGGCGGATGAGGGTTTCCCCCGCGGGGACCTTAGCAGGATCGTTCGGCTCGAGCCACCCGTGTCTCGTTCCCGATGCGTCCCCGTCGGTCTTCTCACGCCGTCTCCGCAGCTGATGAACTCGAGGCCCCCCGAGTCTGGCACCGCGTTCGGGCTCTTCCTCGTCGATGTCATCGTTCCGAAGGTCGCTTGCCGTAGATGTTCGCTTGGGCTGAATGCTCCTGGCCACACGTTTCGGCCGCTCGGACACCCACCTCGGATCGCTTCGCAGGGTCTGCACGTCCCCACGGTCGACAGCTCGACTTCGCCCAGAGGGCGAACGGCCGAGAGGAGCCGATCGGTGACCCGCTGCGACGGTGGATTTGTGACGGGTCTCGGCGTCACCGAGGCGATGAGTATCGAAAGAGAAGCGGGCGGGGGCCTCAGGCGTTAGCCGGCATAGGGGGCTTGTGTCAGCCCCGCAGGCGGGATTCGTTCCCGCAGGCGGGGCCGACGCTGTTTTAGTCTTTCTTGTCGACGGCTTTCTGATACTGCTCAAGGCGTTCCTTGAGTGTCGGCTCGTCTTCGAGTTCGGTCCCCTTGGCGAGTTCCACGGCGCGCTTCTGCGTTTCGAGGGCCTTGGCGGCGTCGCCGGAGTCGAAGTAGGCCTTGGCGAGCGTGTCGGCGAGGAAGGGGCTCTTGCCGTCTTCCATCGCGTCGCCCTTCTTGGCGGCTTCGAGGGCGAAGGCGACGAGCTTCGCGCCGGGCTTCTTCTTGACGTCGGGGTCGACGATCGCCCAGGCGAGGAAGTTGAGGGCCTGGGAGTTCTCGCCGGCCTCACCTTGCAGCAGGCTCTTGCCGACTTCGAGGGCCTTGTCCTCTTCGCCGGACTGCACGAGGGCGTTGAACTTCAGGGGGGTCAGGTTTTTGCCGGCCTCGGGGACCTCCTTGACGATCTCATCGATCGCGGCGACGATCTGGGCGGGGTCTTCCGACTGCATCGCCTTCTGAAGCTTGGCCTGGATCTTGGCCATCTTGGCCTGCTCCTCCTTGGCCTTCTTCGCCTCGGCGATCGCGGAGTTCATGTCCCACGACCCGTTCACGATCTTCTCGAGCGGCTCGTCCATCTCGGCCGGGTGACCGATCCAGGCGACCTTGAGGTCCTTGTTGATGATGAAGGCGGTGGGGATGCCGTTCTGCCCGGCGGCCTTCATCCAGTTCTTGGCCATCGGCGCGTCGTCGGCGTCGCCCTTCTCGGGGACGGCGTCCATGGCGACGCGGTAGTCCATCTTGTCGCCCATCTCCTCGACGAACGGCTTGATCTCGCCCTGGTCCTGCTCCCAGACGCTGACGCCGATGAACGTCACGTCCTTGTGCTTCTTTTGCAGCTCGGTGAGGTGCGGGATCGTGGCACGACAGGGGCCGCACCAGGTGGCCCAGAACTCGACGACGTAGAACTGGCCGGGTTCCAGCGCCTTGACCGGCTCGCCCTTCACGAATTCCTTGACTTCCAGCTTCGGCGCCGCGTCGCCGACGCCGAGATCCGCGCCTCGTGATCCGACCTGGGCCGACAATCCGGCGACCAGGGCGAAGGCGGTCCATCTGGCAAACTTGAGCATCAGAAGTCCCTCAGGGGTGCATTGAGGTCGAGGATCGACCGAAACCGCGAGCGACGGCCCGCGGCGAGATACGACCCGATGGTAGCGATCGGCCCAAAAACGGTCACGCGAAAAAGCCGGGGCCGCACGTCGCTTCGAAATCGCGATACCGCCACTCAGCCCTCAGAGCCGTTGGATCGACTCGAATCGTTCTGTGTGATGCTCGATCCGCACGTAACGACAGGCTACTCGCTGTGGCACTCCCCATGATCGTCGACCGCGATGGCGGGGCTCTCGGCGAATCGGATCGACCGAAACTTCACCTTGCCGATCAGCGTGGCCAGCTCTCCGACCAATTCCTCGACAGTGACCGGGACGGTCGGTCGGGAGATAAGTTCATAGCGGTGGATCCGGCCCGCTTGTCGGTGGGCGTCCTGCCAGTCGTAAGCAAACAGGCCGCGGCATGCGACGGCGACGAAATCGTCCGGCCTCGGCATGGCGACGAGCATGAGGGAATCGCCGCGCTCGGGGAGGGCCATCGTCAGCGCCTCAGCCTGGTCTGAGGCCCGACGATCGGCCAGCACCGCTTTCGGGATAGGCCCCTGTCCCGCGTTTGTGAAGCGAGCGACATGTCCCTCCGCATCGGTCGCCAGCCAGGCATAGTCGAGACCGATCGGGTAACATCTATCCGGCTGCATGTCTCTCCTCCTCCTGCGGTAGAGCGTCGAAGAGTCGATCCACCCGGCCCGGTTCGACCTGGCGGAGGCGGATCAACGTCCTGTCATCCGCCCCTTCAGGCCGGCCGCCATCAACGAGGCGCTCGATCAATCGTGTCCACCGAGGGCTCCACAATGTGGTCACCGACCGCCGAACAAGTCGTATCGCGACTCATCGCCGACCTGCCGTGGAATCTTACGGCGGAAGACCGCAGCCACGCTGAACGCCTTCAAGCCCTCCCGATCGGATGGAGTCTGTGGGCCGGTTACTTCCTGAGGGCCAACGGCGAGGTCGTCGTCGTCGGCTCGGACTTCGATCTTCCTGATGTGGACACAGTCCGCAGGGAGCCGAGCGACATGCTGCGGGCTCTCGTCTGGGGCTCGGAACGCTATCCTGAGCTGAAGCCGTTGCTCCCCGTTCGGGGCTTCGGGGCGATCGATTGCCGGTGCCGGGCGATCCCGCTTTTCGCGGACGGGAAGGTCCTTTGTCCGGAATGCGGCGGCCTGGGATGGTTGCCGGGCGTCGGGGCGAGTAGGGTGGAGAGCCGAACCGTATCAGGCGCACGAGGCCGCCGTCTCATCACTCAAGCGAAGTCGGCCTTAGGCTCGATCATCAGTTCCGCGCCGACGTTGCGCGCGTGCGTCCAGGCGACGTCGCTCGGGCCGAGAGCGTGGCGGGCTCGGAGGTGAGCTGAGATCGCCTGGCGTTCGTCGTCATCGACGCGGCCGAAGGCGTAGAGCGACGGTCCCCATGAGCTTTGGCCGGCGCCGACCAGTCCGAGGCGGGCGAACTCGGCGATAAGGGCCTCGGATTCGGGTGAGGCGTAGACGCCCCCCTGGGCGGGAGCGAAAGCGGCTCCGACCTCGCGCTGGAGTTCGGCGAGGGCGGCGCCGAAGCCTTCTAGGTCGCGGCTTGCGACGGCGCTGAGGAGGTCCAGCAAGACGAGGCGGCACAGGCGCTCGGAGGTCCGTTCGGAGACGGCCGGAAGTTCGGCGAAGGCGGCGGCCTCGTCGCGACCGTGGCGGCCCGGGGGGGCGGGGGGGCGGACGACCAGGATCGACCAGTCGGCGGGAAACACCAGGCGCGAGACCAGTGGGGGCAGGTCGCCGGAGACCTTGTGGCCGCCGTCGACGAGCAGGCCGCCGTGGACGAAGCCATGGAGGCCCACGCCGGATCGCAAGCCTCGCTCGGAGAGTCGCGCAAGCCTCTCCAGCGTCGCCTCCACGCCCGACGCCGTCAGCACCAGCCGGGCCACGGCCAGGCTGAGCTGGGTGCCCACGCCCAGGCCCGTGTGCTCGGCCGGAGCCTGAAGGACTTTCACTCCGAGGCGACGGATCGGCGCGGCCTCGGCCCATCGGCCCTGGATGCGGTCGAGCAGCGCGGCGACGCGACCGGCGAGCGGGCCTTCGGCATGGAAGCGGTCGGCGGGCTCGGCGAGCAGTTCCAGGCCGGGGGCCTCGATCATCAGCCCGACACCGCCGAACTGGCGTCGAACGTGGGGGCCCCAGCCGAGGAGCCCGAAGTGGAGCCGGCTGGCGGTCCGGATGTAGAGGCGAGTCATGGGCGGGAGGCCTTCGGGTCGGGCGGCGGGCCGATCGCGCGACGGACGTGGTCGCGGAGGAGGTCGAACGCCTCGTGCTCGACGGGGCCGCCGGTCTTGTCGACGAGGATCGACAGCTTCTGGAACTCGTCGAGGATCTCGGCCGCCGGCAAGAACGCGGTCCGGGTGGCGAGGATGGCGGCCTCGACCACGGCATGCTTCGCCCGGTTGAAGCCGAGGAAGTCACGGATCCGTCCCTCGGCCACGGTCTCGACCAGGACGGTCGTGCGCTCGTCGATGTCGTCGACGACGATCGGCCGGAACTCGTAGTAGCGGCAGGCGTCGGCGAGCACCCGGCCGGCGACGGCGCTCGCGGGCTTCGTGGCCGGGTAGGGTTCGATGGCCGCGCCGATGGCGGCCTGGGCGAGCAGCCGCACGTCGTCGGTGACGTGGAAGACCCCCTGGCCGCCGGCCTTGAGGTTCCGGTAGGTCGTGGAGGCCTTGTACGGGCGCAGGATGAACGTGCCGAAGTTGAGGTCGGCGGGGATCTTGGGGCCCATTGGGGCGATGTTCAGCTCGCCTTCGGGGCTCAGGGTGGTGACGATTCCTTCGACGATCACGCTCGCTCGTCCTTCTCGGGCGTCGGGGCCTCGGGCGGGGCCGTCGCCGTCGCCTCCGACGGGCCGTCGCCCCCGGCCCGACCGCGCCGGAGCCGGTGGCTGGCCTCCGTCTCGGTCAGGAACCCCCACGAGAGCGCTTGATCCTGGCGATACGCCTTGCCCAGCGTCAAGGCGGTTCTGGCCTTCATCATCTCCCAGCCCAGGTAGAAGGCGTGCGATGCGTCCGACACCCCCATTTGCTCGAACAGTAGGAACGGGTCGGGGCCGCTCAGCAGGTGCTCGTTGTTGAGCGCGTGCACGACGCCGTCCTCGGCGAAGATCCGCCAGTTGGGGTCGCGGATCCGGCGCTGGAGTTCGGCGAGGTTCTCCGGGCCGAACCGGGGCGGCAGCTTGGGGTCGCGGAGCATGACGAGTCCGGGCTCGACGCGCTTGGGGAGCACCCGATTGACCACGGCGTGCCGCGCCAGCCTTCGCGCCAGGTCCAGCTCGCGGACTGACGACCGGGCCCAGTTGATGACGGCCGTGGTCAGGACGCTGTGGATCGCCTGCTCCTGGCAGAAGCCCATCAGGAGCGTGTTGATCCCCGCCGAGTCGACGTCGGTCAGCTCGGACAGGTTGCCCACGCCCATCATCATCGCGGCGTCGGGATAGCGCCGGCGGACCTCCAGATAGCGGCCCAGCGAGGAGGCGAAGCCGAAGCCGATCGGCTCCAAAATCGGGTCGATCCGATACGGCACGCCGGCCGCTTCGAGGGCTTCCACCGTCGCGTCCAGCCCGTCGAGCGTCCCCGGCTGGTCGGGGAGGACGACGACCTCCGCGCCCCAGTCCTTCGCGGCGTCGCGGTTGCCGGCGTTGACGCTCAGGACCAGCTCGGCCCCGGCAGCCACGGCGCGGGCCACCTCGTCGGGGTCGAAGCTGTCGATCGAGACCCGCAGGCCGGCGTCGATCAGGGCGCGTACGGCGTCGCCGACCTCGGCCCAGGGGGCGCCGGGGTCGCAGCCTAGGTCGATGAGGTCGGCCCCCTCGGCGGCGAAGGCCAGGGCCTGGCGCAGCAGCTCCGCGCGGGGCAGGCGGGGGGCGTGGTTGATCTCGGCGAGGATCGCCACGTCATACGCCCCGTAGTCGTCCGGCCGTCCCGAGGCCTGGCCCTGGCCGAACAGCCGAGGGATGTCGCGCAGGTCCTCGGGCCCGACCACGATGGGTACCCCCGGAGCCTTGGCCTCGATCGCCGTGAGGTCGCCCCGGCAGTGCCCCGGCAGGATGATCCGGTCGAGCCCCGGCGGCGGCTCCAATTTCCTCGCCACCCACGCCGGCGTCATCAACGCCGCCACCGTGATCGGCAGCACCGCGACCTCGGCGACGATCCCCGCCCGGGGCGCGACCTCCTCCAGCACCTGCCGCAGCGCGAATTCCGCGAGGCGGCCGGTGACGAAGAGGACGCGGGGTGGAGAGGCGGGCTCGCTCATGAAGGAATGCCTGGCAGCTCCTGATGACTCGCCGCTGCAGTGTTGGGCTCGCACAAGTCGACCTGCATCAGGCGTCGTCATCCTCGGGGCCGCGAAAGATCATCGCCTCGGGTATCTGGCCGTGGGACATCGCCAGCAAGTCGCTCCTGACCTCTCCGACCTCGACCGTCGTGGCCGGCAGATCGAGCCTGTCACCGTCACCGAAAGGCTCGCGGAAGATCGCGTGCTCGCAGAATTGGTAGTGAGAGCCGATCTCGACCTCGCCCGAAGGCTTCACGATAGCCATCACGGCGGTGATCACCGCGTGCGCCCCCTGAACGTCTAGTCCCCGGTCAAGCTCCGGGACGATCTCATAATCCTCGAAAGCGCGCGAGGAGAGCACGCGGTTCAAGACGCTTTCGATCAACCCATCGTTTGCTTCGCAATCTCGCGACTCTTCGGCCGTGTACGGCAACCCATGCTTATCGAGCGCGAAGATCCGATACGAGATTCGCATGACGCCGGGTTCTCATGATTCGTTCGCATAAATCGGGCCCCTCGCGACGGCTTTCCTGAGTTTCGTTCGGGGATGGCTCACGCCCCCGGGCCGACTCATGCGGCCGTCCGGGCCGCGTGCCCCATCCTCTCATCCCGCCTCCCCGTTCGCTCGGGCCTTCACGCGCGGATCGGAGAGCGCGCGTTCCGTTTCGAGGCCCCGGTCGCCCTGCGATTCCATCCAGCGGTCGAGCTTCGCGCGGAGTTCCGCCCGGGTCGCGGCGTGCTCTGGGGCGTCGGCGAGGTTGCGGAGTTCGGCGGGGTCGGCGTTCAGGTCGTACAGCTCCTCGGCGGGGCGGCGCAAGTAGTGGGCGACGGTCGCGGCGGCGGCGGGGTCGGTCTCGGCCTTCGCCACCCACGAATCCCAGAGGACGCGGCCGTCGCCGGCGACGCCCTTGTCGATGTGGGTGTGGTGCTCGGCGTCGGGGTCGAGGTTGCGGATGTACTTCCAGTCGCGGGTGCGGACCGCGCGCAGGGGGTAGCGGTTCATGGGGAGGTCGCCGCTGTGGGTCAAATAGACCTCGTCGCGGTGACGGTCGGTCGTCCCCGTTAAGACGCTCAGGAGCGACCGGCCCGAGAGGTCCTCGGGAGGCTTCGCGCCGGCGATCTCCAGGCAGGTGGGGAGGAGGTCGATCCAGCTCGCCATCGCGTCGGTCTTCGAGCCCGGCGCGATCTTGCCGGGCCAGGCGACGATCAAGGGGGTGCGGACGCCCGCGTCATAAACGTCCCACTTGCCGAAGGGCAGCTGGGCGCCGTGGTCGCTGGTGAAGATGAAGACGGTTTCGGGGCCCAGATGCTCTCGGGCCGCGTCGTGGAGGAGGCCGAGGTCGCGGTCGGCGTTGGCGACGGCCGCCGCGTAGTGCGTGATGGCCAGCCGCGTGGCCGGCGTGTCGACCAGGGCAGGGGGGAGGGCGACGTTCTCGGGAGGCAGGGCGGAGCGCCTCGGCCAGGGGACGTGGGGCCAGTTGGTCCCGACGATCAGGCAGAGCGGCTTGTCGGACTCGCGCTTCGCCAGCCAGTCGGCGGCCGCCTCGACGCAGGCGTCGTCGTGGTAGGTGTAATGGCTGGCGTGGTCGAACCCGTAGGTGGTCACCTGCGCGTAGTGGGCCGTCTTGCCGACGGCCGCCGTCTCATAGCCGAGTTCGCGGAAGTACGCCGGCCAGAGCTTCACGCCGGGCTTCGGCCGGCTGTGGTTGAGCATCGACCCGTTCCGCATCGGGTCCAGCCCCGTGAGCAAGGCCGCGCGGCTGGGGGCGCAGCTCGGCGAGGCGACGAAGGCGTGGGTGAACAACATGCCGTCGGCCGCGATCCGCTCCATGTTCGGCGTCGCCACGCGAGGCTTCGCGCCGTAGGGCGAGCAGGACGAGAGGTCCATGTCGTCGACGAGGAACACGACGATGTTCGGCGGCTTCGGGTCGGGGGCCGAGGCGACCACGGCGATCGAAAGGGTCAGAAGCGCCGGGAGGTTCATCGCGTCCTTCCTTGAAGTACAGGGCCCGTCAGCGGATCGCGCCGCCGTCCACGCGGAGGATCTGGCCGGTGAGGAACCCGGAGGCCGGGCCGACGAGGAAGGCGGTGGCGCGGGCGACGTCTTCGGGCGTCCCCCAGCGTTTCAGGGGGGTCTCGCGGAGGACGCGTTCCTGCCACTCCGGGGGGGCCGTCTCGCCCCAGGCGGTCTGGATCCAGCCGGGGGCCACGCCGTTGACGCGGACGCTCGGCGCGAGGCTCAGCGACAAGCTGCGAGTAAACGCCATGACGGCGCCCTTGGTCGCGGCGAACGTCTCGCCGGAGTCCCCTTCCATGCCGGTCTCGGCCTGGTCCCAGCCCATCGTGACGATCGAGCCGCCCCCCGCGTCGACCATCCGCCGGCCGACGTCGCGGCAGAGCCGGATGGCGGCGACGACGTCGACCTCCCAGAGCAGGTCCAGCTTGGCTTCGAAGGAGAGCTTCGCCCCGTCGCCGGTCAGGACGTCGGCGCCGGCGAAGTGGACCCAGGCGTCGAGGCCTCCCCAGAGCTTCCACGCGTTGGCGACCAGCCGGTCCCCCTCGTCGCGCGAGCGCAGGTCGGCCAGGATCGAGGCGACCCGCGTCCCCCGCCCTTCGATCTCGCGGACGACGCAAACGGCGGCGTCGAGCCGTCGGCCGTGGACGATCACGTCGGCCCCGGCGCGGGCCAGGGCGATCGCCGTGGCCCGTCCGATCCCCGAGGTGGCGCCCAGCACGGCGCACCGCAACCCCCGGAGGCTCGAATCGGCTGGGACTTCGGACATCGGCGGATCGCTCGAAGGGCCGGGCGGAGTGTGGACGAGGCGTCCTCGTTCGACGACACTACACGTTAGCCCGCACGGGTTTCCCACGACAAGCCCCGAGAGCCCCCATGACCCGCCCGCCTCTCCGGAACCTCCGCCGCATCCTCGCGCTCGTCCGCGACGGCTGGCTGCTGCTGGGACTCTCGCTCATCCTCCTCATCGCGGTCGAGCTGGGACTCCGGGGGGCCTTCGCGCTTAAGGACCGCGTCGCCCCGCTGACGATCCCCGACCCTCGCGTCGTCCGCGACGGCTACGAAGGCGAGGCCTGGCCCGCCGTCCATTACCGCGAGCTGGAGGCCCTGGCCGATCGTTGGGAGCCCTTCGCCTACTTCCGGCAGCGGCCGTTCCGGGGCGAGACGATCACCGTCGACGACCGCGGCCGGCGAGCCGTCTGGCAGGCTCCGACGGGGCGGGGGGGCGGCGATGACCCAAGGCCTCCGGTGAGGATCCTCCTGCTCGGCGGCTCGTCGCTCTGGGGCTTCGGCGCCCGCGACGACCAGACGATCCCGTCGCATCTCGCCCGCCTCCTGCACGAGCGGGGGATCGCCGCCGAGGTCCGCAACCTATCCGAGATCGGCTATGTGAGCACCCAGGAGGTCGTCGCGCTCGCCCGCGAGTTGCAGGCGGGTTATCGGCCCGATCTCGTCCTGTTCTACGACGGCGTGAACGACGCGGCGTCGGCCCTGCTGGAAGGCTCGGCCGGGCTGACCACCAACGAGCGCAACCGCGCCCGCGAGTTCAACCTGCTCCAGTCACCGGGCCGGATGTCGGCGGCGATCGTCGGCCGCCTGCTGGAAGGCTCGGCGCTCCAACGGGTCGCGCAGGCGCTCGGCCGCCGCCTGCTCGGATCGCCCGGCGCGGACGGCCCCGTCGCGCCGGCCGCAGACGTCGACTCGCTCGCCCGGGGCGTCCTCGACGTGTACGAGGCGAACCTGGGCCTGGTCGACGCCCTGGCCGCGAGATACGGCTTCCGCACGCTCTTCGCCTGGCAGCCGACCGTATTCGACCGCGCGGCGCCGACCGAGTTCGAGCGCGACCAGGCCGCCCGGTACGCCTGGCTCGCCCCGATCTTCGCGAAGGTGGGGGACGAGAAGTCTCGACGCGACGCCCTCCGCTCCCGCCCCGATTTCGTCGACCTGGGCGGGATGTTTCGGGACGCTGCCGAGTTGGTCTTCATCGACTATTGCCACACGACCGAGCTCGCCGACGCGCGGGTCGCCGGGCGGCTGATCTCCTCCGTCGTGGAGCGGATCTCGGACCGACGGCCCCTTCCCGAGGATTGACGATGGACGTGGAGACGCTGTTCCAAGCCGAGCTGGAGCGCCGGGGGATCCCCTTCCGCGCCGACCTGGAGAACGAGGGGGGCTACCTCGTCGAGCGTGACGGCGCGGAACTGGCCGTCAGCCTTCATAATCTCGCCCGAGAGCTGGAGCGCGACGGGGACGCCGGCCGGGTCGCCGCGTTCGTCGACGCCGTCGAGCGATCCTGGCTCGCGGCGGAGGCGGGCCTCGCCCCCGAGCACCTCTACTGGATCCTGGAGCCGAGCGATTATGCGGAGAGCCTCAAGGCTTCCTATCGGAACCCCCTGAGCCCGAGCGTCGACGTCGTCCTGGCCTTCACCGACCCGGAGGCGCGGCTGGTCAGCTGGGCGACGGCCGAGATGCTCCGCGCGCTGAAGCTCACCGAGGACCAGTCCGGCGCGCTGGCGTCCCAGAACCTGGCCCGGGCGCTCGAGGAGGCGACGCTCCAGGTCGAGGTCGTCGACGGCTCGCGGCTCGGCGTCCTCACCACGTCGCTCCCCTTCAAGACGGCCCTGATGCTCGCGCCGAACCTGCCGGCGGTCGCCGGGGGGCCGCTCGGCTGGCCGCTCCTGGCCGTCGCCCCGGATCGGGACTTCCTCTACCTGTGGCCGGCCTCGGACCACGACTTGCTCGCGAGGCTGGGCCGGGTCGTGGTCCGCGAGTACCGCAGCGCCCCCCATCCGCTCTCGACCGAGGTCTGGGAGCTTTCCAACGATGGCATCCGCGCGATCGGCTCGTTCCCGGCGGGGCCGGCCGATGGTTGACGGGCTTCGAGGAACCCGGTCTGATCGGGGCGGGACGATCGACGCGGGAGGAGGTTTGCGATGAAGACGGGACGGGTTCGACGATGGCTGATCGCGGGGCTGGCGGTGATCGCGGCCGGGGCGGGCGCGCGGGCCGACGAGCGGCTGAAGGACGTCGCCTGCCGGTCGGTCCACCTGGGGTATCCGGCGGTGGCGGGGACGGCGTTCTGCAACGAGATCACCATCCGCGAGTCGGCCGTCGGCACGTACTTCATGGTCTGCGGCTGGAACAAGGGGTATTTCGGCCTCCAGGAGCTGGGGAACGGCAAGAAGCTCCTGATCTTTTCGGTCTGGGACTCGGAGAGCGACGACCCGAACGCCCAGAAGCAGGAGGCTCGGACGAAGTTGCTGTACAAGGACGAGAAGGTCCGCGTGAAGCGGTTCGGCGGCGAGGGGAGCGGCGGCCAGTCGTTCTTCGATTACGACTGGAAGCTCGGCCAGACCTACAAGCTGATGGTCTCGTCCCGCGTCGACGGCGACCGCACCGAGTACACGGGCTGGTTCCTCGTCCCCGAGGAGGACGCCTGGAAGAAGCTCGTGACCTTCTCCACGATCACCGGCGGCGCGGACCTGGGCGGCTACTACGCCTTCATCGAGGACTTCAAGCGTGACCGCGACTCCACCACCCACCCCCGCCGCGCCGAGTTCGGGAACGCCTGGATCCGGACCACCGTCGGCGAGGCCGTCCCGCTGACGAAGGCCCGGTTCACCGCCGACGCCAACCCCGTCATGAACATCGACGCCTTCGCCCGCGACGGCCGATTCACGCTCGTCACCGGCGGCGACACGAAGAACGAGAGGGCCAGGCTCCGCGAGTTCCTGGAACTCCCCGCCGCCCCCGACGCCACCCCTCCCGAGATCCTCAAGGCGGCCGGCGAGCGGCCCTAGCCGGCTCTCGGGGGCTTCGACGTCTGGAACGGGCGTGAGCTCCGGAAATCGGCCGGACGTTTCATCCTGGGTTGTCGCCGGGGCGGGGCGGGGAAACAATGGATGTGGGAAGGCCGACCCGCGACGCTCGTTCGCCTTGTCGGGCCGGCGGCCCGGCTGGACTGGCCCGGAAGGATGGCTCGATGACGCTCTTGCTCTGTCTGGTCTGCGCGGGGATGGCGTGGGACGACGCCCCCAAGGCGGCGGCCCCCTCCCCGCTCGACGTCGTCTCCGCTTTCGAGAAGGTTCTCGCCGACGTCATCGCCCGGACGGAGGGGTCCGTGGTGGCGATCCATCGCGACCGCGACGAGAACGCGGGTGAGACCATGGCCGTACGCGGCCGCCCCCGCGCCAGGGCCGACCTGGAGGCGCGGATGGCCCGCGCCCGCATGATCGACGACGAGGCCATCTCGTTCGACTTCGGCTCCGGCGTGGTCGTCGGCGACGACGGCGAGATCCTCACGGCGTTCCACGTCGTCAAGGGGGCGAGCCGGCTGGTCGTCCGGGCCGTCGACCGCCAGGTCTTCGAGGCCGAGGTGATCGCCGCCGACCCCCGCAGCGACCTCGCGGTGATCGCCCCCGTCGCCGGCCCCGGCCTCGCCAAGCCCCTCCTCAAGCCGATCCCCCTGGGCGACGCCTCCACGTTGCGCAAGGGCTCGTTCCTGATCACCCTGGGAAATCCGTTCAACGCGGCCATGCAGGACGGCCGGGCGAACGCGAGCTGGGGCATGCTCTCGAACGTCGCCCGCCGGGTCATGTACGACGTCGAGGTCGACTCGACCGGCCGTCGCGTCGCGCAGCTCCCCCACTACCCGACGCTCCTGCAGCTCGACTCCAAGCTCAACCTGGGGATGAGCGGCGGCGCCGTGGTCGACATGAAGGGGGAGCTGGTGGGCCTGGTCACCACGGCCGCCAGCCCCGCCGGCTTCGACGCCATGGCCGGCTACGCCTTCCCGATCGACCGCATGGGCCGGCGCGCGGTCGAGACGTTGAAGGAAGGGAAGGAGGTGGAGTACGGCCTCCTGGGGATCCGCCAGTCCGCCGGCTTCAACGCCAACCAGGGGAACTCGAACCGGATCGACTCGGTCTCCCCCAACTCGCCGGCCGACCAGGGCGACCTCCAGCGCGACGACCTGATCGTCTCGGTCGAGGGGACGCCCGTGCGGGACTTCTCGTCCCTGATCGTGGCCGTCAGCGCGTACGGCCCCGGCGACAAGATCCGCCTCAAGATCGTCCGCCAGGGCCGCGAGCTGGAGAAGTCGCTGACTCTCGCCAAGTTCCCGGTGGAAGGGGAGATCATCGCCACCGTCCGCCCCCCCGCCTGGCGCGGGATCCGCGTCGACCACCGCAGCCTGCTCATCGCCCCCCAGATCGGCGGCAACCCGCTGGAAGCCGCCCCTCAGGGGGTCGTCGTCCGCGAGGTCGAGCCCGACTCGCCCGCCGACAAGGCCGGCCTCAAGCCCTGGCAGACGATCCGCCAGGTCGGCGACCGCGCCGTGTCCGATCCCGGCGACTTCGCCAAGGCCGTCGCCGACGTCAAGGGGACCGTCCGCCTCATGACCGACCTGGGCCCGATCAGCGTGGGCCCCTGAAGGCCGTCACGGCCGGATTCTCCATCCGGCCCGGGCCATCCCCCCCACGGTCGAGATCGGGCGTCGTCCACGCCGATCCTCGGTGCTCTACGGGCCGGCCGGTCCCGCGACACCTCAGGAGGGCGGACGCCTTCTGCGGCGACAATGTCGTCTCAGGACATAACCCGGGGTCGATCGTGGAGAGCCGAGTCGATCTCCTGCGCCTGGCCCCTGGGGCGGTCGGGCCCGTAGAGGCGCACGATCGCGAGCGACACGACCTGGAGCACGCCCCAAAGCTCGTAAGAGCCCGCGAATGCGTTCCTATCAAGTTTTGCCGTCACCTGGAATCGGTCGAGTCGCTCGATCGCCTCGCGTGTGGCCCAGATGAGCGGTAGGGCCACGGCGATGATCCACCGCGACCATGGGGACTGCTTCGCCTCCCAGTAGAGGTAGTCTACGGCGTCCTGAGCACGGTCGTCGTGCTCGTGGTGCTGCGGCTCTGGCTGCTGACGGCCACGATGAACGCCTTCCTCGGCGGCGACGACTCCGTGGTCTGGCCCGCCGCCGTCGCGAGCCTCGTGCCCGCTGCTCAACGGCGGCCTGCTCCGCCACGTCTACGCCCTGGAGGACCGCCGATGAGCGCCGTCACCTTCACGCCCCTCGCCTTCGACGAGGCCGCCGTCGCGCCCCCCGCCGGCAAACCGCTCCAGCTCGCGCTGGACACCGGTGCCTTCCTCGTCTGCTTCGCGGTCTTCGGCTCGGTCTCGGCGATGATGCCGATCCTGAAGCAACGCCTGGGGGCTCGAGCCGATGCAGGTCAGCATCGCCTTGGCGGTCCCGGTCCTCCTGGGCAGCCTCGGGCGCGTCCCGCTGGGTATCCTCGCCGACCGGTACGGGGCCCGGCCGGTCTTCTCGCTGGTCATGCTCGGTTCGGTCGTGCCGGCGGTGCTCATGGGGTGGGTCGGCAGCTACCCGCAGCTGCTGGCCTGCGGCCTCTCCATCGGCCTGGCCCTGTCCAGCTTCTCCGTCGGAGCGGGGGCCGTCAGCCGGTGGTACCCGCCCGCTCGGCAGGGGGCCGCCTTGGGCGTCTACGGGACGGACAACATCGGCCAGTCGCTCGCGGCGTTCGGCGCGCCCGTACTGGCCGCGGCGCTCGGCGACGCCTCGGGCTTCTGGGCCTTCGCCTTGCTGACGCTCGCGTGGCTCGCCGCCTACCTCCTGCTGGCTCGCGACGCCGCCGGGCCGGCCGCTGGCCGGAGGTTCTCCGACTTCCTCCGCCCCCTGGCCGACCCGCGCGGCTGGGTGTTGAGTCTCTACTACTTCCTGACCTTCGGCGGCTTCGTGGCGATGGCCGTCTACCTCCCCACGTTCCTGACCGAGATCTTCGGACTGACGCCCGCCTACGCCGGGTGCCGCACCGCTGGGTTCGTCGTCCTGGCCACGCTGATGAGGCCCCTGGGCGGGTGGCTCTCGGACCGCTTCGGCGGGCGCCGGATCCTCGCCCTCGTCTTCCCGGCCACGGCGATCATGGCCTCTTGCTCGCCTGCCCGATGATGAGCACCTTCAGCGTCGGCGCGCTCGGCATGGCCGCGGCGATCGGCCTGGGCAACGGCGCCGTGTTCAAGCTCGTGCCCGAGTGTTTCCCCGGGTCGGTCGGGAGCGTGACCGACCTGGTCGGCGCCGCCGGCGGGCTCGGCGGGTTCTACCCCCCCCGTCCTGGGCGTGGTCCGGCAGTCCACTGGCTCTTACACCTGGGGGTTCGTCCTGCTCGGCCTCTTCAGCGTGGGATGCCGGCGGAGCTCTCCCTGTACGGCCGGGCGGCCCACGGCGTCGCGAGGCCGGTTTCGGATCCACTGGATCTCACCAGCCGCCGCGAGTAGTCGACCGGTTTGGCGACGAGGTGACCGATGGTCGCTTCCGCCGATCTGCCTCGCTCCCCTCACATCCTTGCCCGACTCGCCCGAGCTGAACCCGATCCAGGACGTCCGGCACGACTTCCGATCGCATTTCCGGTCCAGTCGCCTCTACCTAACTTGGGAGGACCTGATGGACGCCGCCGACGCCGCCAGGGACGTCGTCCTGCCCGACCTCGGATTGATCAGGTCGGTCGGCACCTGACGCGCGGACGGCGGCAGAGCTCAATCGAGTCTTCATAAGGACCGATCAACGGCCAGGCTTGGCCCGTCAGCGGATCGCCGTCGCCCTGGCCGGGCATCGGCGGCGGTTCCATGTCGTCCGGGAACTCGTCGAAGCAGTAGGCCGGCGGCAGGTGCGGCCGCGGGAGTCGATCCCTCCGAGCGAGGATGGCCAGAAAGGCAGGGAGGAAGCCGCCGGGCATGGAGTCGGCGCTTCCTCGGGCGACGAGGCTCGACTACTCGTCCAGCACGCCGCGCTCAGGCAGGAACAGCCTCAGCACCGTGACACCTTCCATCGCGGACATGCAGGCCGCCGCGCCAGCTCATACGCTCGGAAGCGCAGGCCAGCCGGACGGACGGCCGACGTCTTCGGCCTCGGCGAGCAGCGCGGAGCGGTCTGTTGGATCGATCGGGACGGGTGAGGCGTCGAGGTGGGCGGCGACGGCGGCGCGGAGGACGGGGTAGGGCGCCTCTCCGGGCTCGTACGTGCTGAAGGACTCCAGCAGGCGCTCCCAGACGACAGGGCCAGGGCCAGGCGGCAGGTCGGAACCATGCGGGATCGCTTCATCGGTCCCTCCATGAACCATCATCTCGACCCGACGAGATCACCCGGTCTGGCGGCGCATTGCCCGCTCCATCGCCATCCGCTATCGTCCTGGTCGGCCCACAAACCCCCTCCCGGATCCGCAGACTATGAAGATCACTCGCATCGCGGCCTATCGGGTCGACCTGCCCCTGAAGGAGGGGAGCTACCGCTGGTCGGGCGGCAAGTCGGTGGACGTCTTCGACAGCACGATCGTCCGCGTGGAGACGGACGCGGGGATCGTCGGGCACGGCGAGGTCTGTCCCCTGGGGCCCTTCTACCTGCCCGCCTACGCCGAGGGCTTACGGGCGGGC
>NZ_JAALJI010000053.1 GCF_011064595.1 Paludisphaera soli
TAGCAGGCAAGGTGGGCCGCGGCGTCTAGCAAATCAGACCTGGATGGACGCAGGTTCCTGAACATAAGATGAGATTCGCACCCGGCCGCCTGGACGTCCTTTACTGATTCGATGAATCGACTACTCAAGGAGCAGCTGAACCTGCATGGGATATCTGCACGACGACGCTCCTGACCTATTCATCAGCTACTCCCACGCGGACGACCAAACGTACGACGAGGCGAGGAAGCCTGGGTGGGTAACCTCGCTATCGCGCCTCCTACGCAAGGAGATCGACCGTAAGCTTGGGAAGGTCGGGGCTTGCGACCTCTGGATGGACCATAGGCTGGCCGCGGGGGATGCGGTCGATGCGAGCCTCCATGCCAAGATAAGCGGCAGTGCGACGATGTTGATCGTGCTCTCGGAGGGATATTTACGATCGTCGTGGTGCCAACGCGAGATGGAACTGTTTCTGGAGACGGACGCCAAGCGTCGCCATGGCGAAGCCTCGCGGATCTTCGTCGTAGAGACGGACCGGGTCGAGCGGCCGAAGGCATTGGAGATGGTGCTGAGCCTCCCCTTCTGGTCGGCGCATCCGGACGCTCCGGCAACCACGACTCAGCTGGGCCATCCGCGCCCCAACGAGGACGACCCGGACCACAAGCCGTTCTTCAGTCGGCTCAACAGCCTCACCCACGCCGTCGTCGCAGAACTGAAACGGCTCGATGACTCTAAGTCTTCCGGTCCGGACAAGCCTCAGCTTGGACCTGCCGCCAAGGCAAAGGTCTACCTGGCCCGCTGTACCGACGACGTGGACGACCAGTACTTGGAAGTCCGCGAATACCTGCTCCAGCAAGGGCTCCACGTAGTCCCCCAAGGTGATTATCCCCAGGAAGAGAGCCGTTACATCGAGTCGGCCAGGCGGGATCTCGACGATTCATTGCTGTTCGTCCAATTGCTCGGCCTGCTGCCCGGCCGAAAATTGGCGGGATCGAAGCGAAGGCATGTCGGAGCCCAGCATGAGCTGGCGATCGAATCGGGGCGACAAATCCTCCGCTGGCGAAGTCGTAAACTAGCCCCCGGAAAGGTCGAGGATGCGGAGCAGGCCGCCAGGCTTGCCGAGCCCGATGTTCTAGCCCTGGATTTAGAAGAATTCAAGGCCTTAGTATTGCAGCGGATCGGCGCGATCCTCAACCCGCCGCCCCCGCCTCCGGAGAGGCCAGGCGGCCAGGGATTTCTGAACAAGCTTGTGTTCATCAACGCCGACTCACCAGATCTTGAAATGGCAGAACGGCTGGGCAGACTACTGGAGCAGATGGGCGCTTGGGTATCGCTGCCGTACTCGGGCGACAAGGACCAGGAGTCAAACCCCCGCACCTACATGACCGAACAGCTCGGCGAATGCGATATTTTCCTGATCATCTATGGTGACACAAAGGCGAAGTGGGTCAGCAGCCAGCTGCTTTGGTCGCGGAAGCCCCTTGCCCAACGCGAGGTGCCCGCAGCGCTGGCAGTGATCGAAATGCCGCCAACGCCAAAGGAGCCCTTGAGCCTGCTTGTGCCTCGCCTCAAATTCCTTAAAGGCCAGCCGCTCCCGACCATGGACGAATTGGTCCATTATCTTCGTTCCGTCTAATCGAGGCTTGCGATCGCCCCATGGAAACGTGCGCCCTAGAGGAGATGCGCCGACCGTATCCCGGCCTCCGGCCGTTCCGGCCGGACGAGGCTGACCTATTCTTCGGCCGCGATGAGCAGGTCGACGAATTGCTTGACCGCCTTGGGCGGTCGCGGTTCCTGGCGGTGGTGGGAGAGTCGGGCTGCGGTAAGTCGTCGTTAATCCTCGCGGGGATGGTTCCGGCGTTGGAGACGGGATTTCTCGACTCGGCCGGCTCCGACTGGTTAGTGACTTCGATGCGGCCGGGCTCCGCGCCGATGCGGAACCTGGCGGCCGCCTTGCTTGATTCGGGATTGGCCGCACTCGATCCGATCAGCCCGGGCGAGGATTTCGCGCTCATCGAGGCCGAACTGCGACGCGGTCCCCTCGGGTTCCTTGACGTCTTACGCGAGGGGGGACGCCTCGGCGATGCCAGGCTGTTGCTCGTCGTCGACCAGTTCGAGGAGATCTTCCGCTTCCGCAACGACGAGTTTAGTAGTTCGACGACCGGCGAGAAGGCGGTCGATCCGGACGAGGCCGCCGCATTCGTCTCGCTGCTGCTTCGGACGGTCCACCAACCGGAGGGCCGCGTTTACGTCGTCCTCACAATGCGTTCGGACTTCTTGGGCGATTGCGCTCTTTTCACCGGCCTGCCCGAGATGTTGAACGACAGTCAGTTCCTCACGCCACGGCTCTCATACGATCAGCGCAAAGCAGCGATCGAGGGTCCGGCCCGGGTCGAGGGCGGATGCGTCGCGCCCGATCTGACGAATGCAATTTTAAACGACATGGGCTCAGGGCCCGATCAGCTACCGCTGATGCAGCACGCCATGATGCGCGCCTGGACCGTGGCCAGTTTACGAGAACCTGGTCGACCGACCCTGGTGGGTCTTCAGGATTATATCGAAGTCGGCTGTCTGAACGAGGCATTGTCCCGCCACGCCGACTGGGCGTTCGACCGTCTCGAAGAAACTCAGAAACCGATCGCGGAGCGACTGTTCCGATCCCTAAGCGGGGGCAACGCCGGCAAACGCGACACTCGACGGCCGACCAAGCTGGGAGAGATCGCCGCGATTGCCGACGTCGACCCCGGCTTGGTTGCTGAGGTGGTGGAGGATTTCCGCGGCGGGGACCTTAACTTCCTCACTCCTGCCTACGGCCCCATTGGTCCCGAAACCGTCCTCGACATCGGCCACGAGAGTCTCATCCGTCAGTGGGCGAGACTCAACGTCTGGGCTAAGGAGGAGGCTAAGTCGGCCGAGATTTACCGCCGGCTTGAGCAGACGTCACGGCTCTGGTCCGAGGGCCTTGCTGGACTATGGGGCTATCCCGATCTGGACCAAGCTTTGCTGTGGAGGGAGGCAGTTCGCCCCAACCATGCTTGGGCGCAGCGTTATGGTGGGGATTATCCTAAAGCCATCCAGTTCTTGATTGCGAGCAGCAACGAACGCGATCGTAAACACGCTGAAGAAGAGCAGCGAAAGGCATATGAGGCGGATAGAGATCGTCGTTTGGCCATCGCTGAGGCCGAAAGCAGACGAGCAGAGGCCGAGAGACGGAGAGCTGAGGAGGCAGAGCTTCGCGAGAAGGCGGAGGCGGGGCGCGCCGAGGCGGAGCGTGATCGCGCTGACGTGGTTACAACCTCATCCCGGCGATTGCGGCGTAGGCTATGGGCCTTGCAAATTACGACTATGATGGTTTTGATCGCAGCGGCGTTCGCCTTTTATCAATATTCGGAAGCGACGAAACAGCGGCGGACGGCTGAAGTGCAGAGGCGGATGGCTGAGGTGCAGCGGCAGATGGCTGTAGACAATCTACGGGAGGCTCAGAGTGCGACAGCGTTCGCTGTAACAGAAAAAGAACGCGCTCATGCTCAAGAGCGGATCGCCGAGTCACGACGCCTGGCAGCTCTGTCAGAGTCAGCTCGGACGAGGCGACTGGACCTGGCTTTACTATTGGCGTTGGAAGCTATACGAGGGGAGACGCAAGAAGCTCGTGCCTGTCTACAGCACGCCCTTGACGAACGACCAGGCCTCTCACACTTTGTCCACCTCCCTTTGGGCCGAGTCTCTACTGTGGTGTACGGCCCAGGTGGTTCCCTTGCCGCGGGGTACGCCGGCGGCGGGGGAAAGTCCCCAGGGGGCATGGCGGTGTTCGACGCGGAGGGCCGGCACCTACGCTCGCTCGAGGTGACGGAGGGCGCGGTCCGGAGCGCGGCTTACTACGAGCCGGCCGGCGAGCTCGCCGCCGGATACGGCGGCCTCGACGTCGGGGGCGTGGTGGTGTTCGACGCCAAGGGCCAGCGCCTCCGCTCGCTCGAGGTGAAGGAGGGCGCGGTCCAGAGCTTGGCGTACGGGCCGGCCGGCGAGCTCGCCGCCGGATACGTCGTCGGCGGGCCCGCCACAGGCCACTCCGGGGGCGTGGCGGTGTTCGACGCGAAGGGCCAGCGCCTCCGCTCGCTCGAGGTGAGGGAGGGCGCGGTCCGGAGCTTGGCGTACGGGCCGACGGGCGAACTCGCCGCCGGATACATCACACGCGGCAACGTCGGAGGCGTGGCGGTGTTCGACGCCAAGGGCCAGCGCCTCCGCTCGCTCGAGGTGCGGGAGGGAGCGGTCACCAGCCTGGCTTACTACGAGCCGACCGGCGAACTCGCCGCCGGATACGGCGGCCTCGACGTCGGGGGCGTGGTGGTGTTCGACGCCAAGGGCCAGCGCCTCCGCTCGCTCGAGGTGGCGGAGGGCGCGGTCCAGAGCGTCGCGTACGGGCCGGCCGGCGAGCTCGCCGCCGGATACGGTGCCCTCAGCGTCGGCGGGGTGGCGGTGTTCGACCGCGACGGCCGCCGCGCCCCCTCGCTCGAGGTGAGGGAGGGCGCGGTCCAGAGCGTGGCTTACGGGCCGGCCGGCGAGCTCGCCGCCGGATACAGCGGACTCGGCGTCGGCGGGGTGGCGGTGTTCGACCGCGCCGGCCGCCGTGCCCGCTCGCTCGAGGTGAAGTCGGCCAGGGTCTGGAGCGTGGCGTACGGGCCGGCCGGCGAGCTCGCCGCCGGATACGTCGTCGGCGGGCCCGCCACAGGCTACTCCGGGGGCGTGGCGGTGTTCGACGCGAAGGGCCAGCGCCTCCGCTCGCTCAAGGTGGCGGAGGGCGCGGTCCAGAGCGTGGCTTACGGGCCGGCCGGCGAGCTCGCCGCCGGATACGGCGGACTCGGAGTCGGCGATGCCGGCGGGGTGGCGGTGTTCGACCGCGAAAGCCGCCGCGCCCGCTCGCTCGAGGTGAGGGAGGGCGCGGTCCGGAGCGTGGCTTACGGCCCGACGGGCGAACTCGCCGCCGGATACATCACACGCGGCAACGTCGGAGGGGTGGCGGTGTTCGACCGCGACGGCCGTCGCTCACGCTCGCTCGAGGTGAGGGAGGGCGCGGTCCAGTGCGTGGCTTACGGGCCGGCCGGCGAGCTCGCCGCCGGATACGGCACCCTCAAGGGCGGCGGCGTGGCGGTATTCGACGTGGAAGGGCATCGACGGCTTACATTGGAGCTGGCTGAGGGGGTGGTCGTCAGCGTCGCATGGGGCCCAGGAGGCGGCCTAGCCGCGGGATACGATAACGGCGGGGTGGCAATGTTCGACCCTCAAGGTCGACGCACACGACTCCTTGATGTGAAGGAAGGCGAAGTCGCCAGCGTCGCATACGGGCCGTTTGGTTCACTTGCTGCTGGGTACTTCAGCGACGCAGACCTAGGCGGTGTCATCGTATTCGACGGCAATCCCACCTCCTGGAAGCGAGAGGCGGGTCGGATGGCCAACCGCAACCTCACCCGCGCCGAATGGTCGGAAGCCTTTCCCGACTTCCCGAAGGAGTCGCCGTACAGACGCACGGTCAGCTCGCTGCCCTGGCCCGACGACCTCTCCAAGGAGGAGAGGCTGGCGGCCGAGGCCTGGGAGATAGAGCACCCCGATGGAAACGATGAAGAAGGATGACGCCTCGACCGATTCGGCACCGAGGTTCCCCGGAGACCAACTCATAAGCGGTCTCACGCGGCATCGCGATGGCGGAACGCTGGGTCGACGCCCGAGGATCGAAGGTGATGCAGCATGAACCAGGTCATCGCAAAGACGATGAACGGCGCGGAGGACAGTGCCGTCTTCTCGCCGTCCTTCCACAACCTTCGGCAGTGGCCCCGCCAGGCGAACGTCCGCTCGACCGTCCAGCGGATAGGCAGGAACACCCAGCCTTTCGCCCTCCCGGGGCGGCGGATGACCTCGTCGACCGATGCTGCCGTCATCAGTTCGGCCGACAGAAACCTTATGGAATCCGAGACGATGTAGCGCTTGCAGCCGTCCACCTCCTTGGCGTCGTCGTGAGCCAGGTCATTGCTGCTGGAGGTAGTGTGGACCGAATGACTGTCAATGCCTGTCGTGGTTCGGGGCGATATCGCTTCTCCTTCGTCCGCATCTTGCGGCGGTGGGAGTCGATGCGGGCGAGCGTCCCGTTGAACCGTCGCTACCGCTTCGTGTTCCGTTCGCCGCTCCGGTCCTGATCGACGCGCGACGCGGAAGCGGCCACTTGTCAATTCGTGAACCCGCCGTTAGGGACTCGCCCCTTGAGCTACCTGTTCGTCAGCCACAGCAAGCACGACAAGGCCCGGGCGATGGAGGTGCTCGAGCGCCTGACCGCCTGCGGGTATCGGATGTTCCTCGACTCCGAGCCCGAGTTCGGGATCAAGGCGGGGCAGGAGTGGGAGAAGGAGCTGTACCGGCAGCTGAACCAGGCGGGGGCGGTCATCGTCCTCTGCAGCGAGGACGTCCTGACCTCGAAGTGGTGCTTCTTCGAGATCGCCTCGGCCCGCGCCCTCGGCAAGCCCATCTTCCCGGTCGTCGTGGCTCCCTGCGAGGTCCTCGACCTGCTGAAGGACCGCCAGGTGGTCGACCTGACGGCCGAGGGGGGGATCGCGCTCGAGAGACTCCTGACCGGGCTGCGGACCGCGGGGCTGGACCCGAACGACAGCCTCGACTGGGATCCGCGACGGCCCCCGTTTCCCGGGCTGAATTTCTTCGCGGAGGAGGACGCCGGCGTGTTCTTCGGCCGCGACGACGAGGTGCGAGAGGTCCTCGAAGCGCTGGAGGCCATGCGGCGGCGGGGCTCGCCTCGCCTGGCGTTGGTGTTGGGGGCGTCGGGTTCGGGGAAGTCTTCGCTCATGCGGGCGGGAGTGCTCCCGAGACTGCGGAAGGACCCGGCCCGCTGGGTGGTCGTGCCCCCGTTCCGGCCGGGCTCGGATCCGATCGAAGCGTTGGCGCGGCAGCTCGCCGGCTCGTTCCCCGCCGGCCCCGGCCGCCCCGACTGGAAGGACGTACGCGACCGCCTTCGCGCCGCGGCGAGGCTGGACCGGCCGCCCTCGCCCGACCCGCTCGCGGAACTCGCCGCCGACCTGACGCAGGCCCTCGACCGCCGCGAGGCCGCCGTTCTCCTGGCGGTCGACCAAGGCGAGGAGGCGCTCGCGGACGGCGACGGCCCCGCGGCCGAGTTCCTGCGGCTCGTCCGTCGGGCCGCCGAGGCACCGGGGAGCCCCTTGCTGGTCCTATCGACGCTCCGCTCCGACTACCTGGGCGTGTTCCAGAACCACCCCGCGCTCGAGGGGATCAAGTTCGCGAACCTCCCGCTCGGGCCGATGGCGGCCGGGGGCATCCACCGCGTGATCGAGGGCCCCGCTCGCCGCGCCGGGATCGAGATCGACGACGGGCTCGTCGCCGAGATGGCCGCGGACACGCGGACCAACGACGCCCTGCCGCTCCTGGCCTTCACCCTGCGGGCCATGTACGATCGGACCAAGGACCCCCGACGCTTCACGCACGACCTTTACCGCAAAGATCTGAACGGCATTCAGGGCGCCGTGGCGGTGGTGGTCAAGGGGATCAAGGACGCGGTCTCGCTCGCGCCCGGTTCCGCAGCCGAGGCCGACCTCCGCCGGGCCTTCCTGAAGCTGGTCCGCGTTGATGCGGAGGGCGGCTACGTCCGCAAGCCGGCCCGATGGGACGCCTTGCCCAAGGCTGCACGGCCCGTCGTGCAGGTGATGATCGACGCCTATCTCCTCTCCAGCAAAGGCGAAGGCCCCGGGCGGACCGTCGAGGTCGTCCACGAGTCGCTCTTCCGCGTCTGGGACGACCTCGCCCGCTGGCTGGCCGAGAAGCGCGAGCTCCTCCTCTGGCGGCAGATCCTGCAGCCCGAGTTGGCCTCGTGGAAGGCCGGCGGCGAGTCCGCCGAGTTCCTGCTCGGCGGCGGACGCGCGGCCGAAGCCCGCCGGATGCTCGCGGCCGACCGCGACGAGTTCGAGCCCGACGAGGTCCGCTTCGTCGAGGCGAGCGTCGCCGAGGAGGACCGGAAGCTCGAGGAGCGACGACGGCTCTTCCGGCGAGTCCGCCTGGCCGCCATCGTGGCTGGGCTCTTCGCCGTTCTCGCGACCATCGGAGGCGGGATCGCACTCAATCAACGCAACGAAGCCAAGAATCAGCGGACCCTCGCCGAGGAAAAGACCAAGGCCGCTGAGAAGGCAGAGGCGATCGCACGGCGCGAGACGGCACGCGCCCAGGCTGGCGAGCGGATCGCCGAGTCGCGGCGCCTGGCGGCGTTGTCGGAGGCGGTGAGGCCGCAACGCCTGGACCGGGCTCTGCTCCTGGCGCTGGAAGCCATGCGGGTCCCTTTGCGAGATGAAAAGCAAACGCCGATCAAGGACGATACGCCGATCGATACTTCGTGGGCGGCTCGCGGGGACACGCCCGAAGCCAAGTTGTCTCTTGGCCATGCCCTCGACGACCGCCCGTACGTCTCCCGCTTGCACGATATACCTGAAGGGCCCGTCATGGCCGTGGCTTACGGTCCGGACGGAACCCTGGCCGCGGGTTACGGCGACAACCGCGGCTACGGCGGCGGCGGGGTGGCGGTGTTCGACGCGTCGGGGGCCCGCTCCCTCACCCTCGAGGTGAACGAGGGAAGCGTCGAGGCCTTGGCGTACGGCCCGGGCGGGGCCCTGGCCGCCGGGTACCAAAACGGCCTCGACCTCGGCGTCGGCGGCGGGGTGGCGGTGTTCGACGCGTCGGGGGCCCGCTCCCGCACCCTCGTGGTCAAGGAGGGGCGCGTCACGGGCGTGGCGTACGGCCCGGGCGGGGCCCTGGCCGCGAGTTACGACGGCGTCGGCGGGGGGGTGGCGGTGTTCGACGCGTCGGGGGCCCGCTCCCTCACCCTCGAGGTCAAGGAGGAGCGCGTCACGGGCGTGGCGTACGGCCCGGGCGGGGACCTGGCCGCGGGGTACGACGGCGTCGGCGTCGACGTCGGCGGGGGGGTGGCGGTGTTCGACGCGTCGGGGGCCCGCTCCCGCACCCTCGTGGTCAAGGAGGGGATCGTTACGGGCATGGCGTACGGCCCGGGCGGGGCCCTGGCCGCGGGGTCCGACAGCGTCAGCTTCGGCGTCGGCGGCGGGGGGGTGGCGGTGTTCGACGCGTCGGGGGCCCGCTCCCTCACCCTCGAGGTCAAGGAGGGGCGAGTCACGGGCGTGGCGTACGGCCCGGGCGGGGCCCTGGCCGCCGGCTACGACGGCGTCGGCGCCCGCGGGGGGGTGGCGGTGTTCGACGCGTCGGGGGCCCGCTCCCGCACCCTCGTGGTCGAGGAAGGGTCCGTCGAGGGGGTGGCGTACGGCCCGAGCGGGGCCCTGGCCGCCGGCTACGACGGCGGCGGCGGCGGGGTGGCGGTGTTCGACGCGCCAGGGTCCCGGGTCCGCACCCTGGTGCTCGAGGAGGGGCGCGTCAAGAGCGTGGCGTACGGCCCGGGCGGGGCCCTGGCCGCCGGCTACGACGGCGGCGTCGGCGGGGTGGCGGTGTTCGACGCGTCGGGGGCCCGCTCCCGCACCCTCGTGGTCGAGGAAGGGTCCGTCAGGAGCGTGGCGTACGGCCCGGGCGGGGCCCTGGCCGCCGGCTACGACGTGGGCGGCCTCGGCGGCGGGGGGGTGGCGGTGTTCGACGCGTCGGGGGCCCGCTCCCGAACCCTCGTGGTCGAGGAGGGGGCCGTCGAGGGCGTGGCGTACGGCCCGGGCGGGGCCCTGGCCGCCGGCTACGACGGCGTCGTCGGCGGGGTGGCGGTGTTCGACGCGTCGGGGGCCCGCTCCCGCACCCTCGTGGTCGAGGAAGGGTCCGTCAAGAGCGTGGCGTACGGCCCGGGCGGGGCCCTGGCCGCCGGCTACGACGGCGTCGGCGGCGGCGGCGGCGTGGCGGTGTTCGACGCGTCGGGGCCCCGCTCACGCACCCTGGTGGTCGAGGAGGGGATTGTCTGGGGCGTGGCGTACGTCGCGGGCGGGGCCCTGGCCGCCGGCTACGGTGACAACGGCGGCGGGGGGGTGGCGGTGTTCGACGCGAATCCCAAGTCCTGGCTGCGGTCGGCGGGACGTATGGCGAATCGCAACCTCACCCTGAAGGAGTGGGCGGAGTACTTTCCGGATCAGTCCTACCGGCGGACGGTCAGGTCGCTGCCCTGGCCCCCTGACCTCTCGGAGGCAGCGAAAAAGAAAGCGGCGGCCTGGGAGGAATCGCACCCGGAAGACGAGGACGCGGATTGAGCGGCGGGAGGCTCGGGAGGTGGCTACCTGTCGGCGGGCGATGGCGAGGACGCCGAAGAGGGGCCGGTCGAAGGTGATGGCGGTCTCCCGGGCGACGGCGTCGCGGATCCTGGATGCGGCCGGCGACGCGGTTGGGAGAGGTCGACGGGCGGGGGCGGATGCGGGCGGGATCG
Organism: Paludisphaera soli; assembly: GCF_011064595.1. Taxonomy (GTDB): domain Bacteria; phylum Planctomycetota; class Planctomycetia; order Isosphaerales; family Isosphaeraceae; genus Paludisphaera; species Paludisphaera soli. The sequence continues at coordinate 10,400 of NZ_JAALJI010000053.1, forward strand.
ATGTGGAAGACGGGAGACTTCGCGGTCATCGCGTGGTAGCGGTCGAGGGCCTCGATCCCGCCGAATCGGTCGCCGATCGGTATCACGTCCCTTCACCGCCGGGTCGTGGCCAGCCGAGGTGGCTGGACATCCGATCGAAGCTGACACCTCCCGGTCGGAGCGGTCATCACCGCCCATCTCCCGTCCACGAGTCGTCGATCACGCGGTAGGCGGCCCGTCCCGGCATCTATCGGCATGGGCCGCTGGCGGTCGATCAGGCGACGCAACGCAACGGGGATCTCGCGGCGGGGAGCCGATGTGCCGCTTCGGTTTAAGGCGTCAAAGTTCATCGTTCGCTGCGCTCACAACCACCCAAACCGCCATCGCGCGGTGCATACTCAGTCGAGGTCCTGCGTGGGCGACGCCCGCGGGGCGGACGCCTCCGCATCGTCTGGTCGGCCTTTTCGGCACGATACGCCGGAATGGCTCAGCGGTTGGGTGGACCCGCTCGTCGAAAGCCCCAGCGATCGGAGGCTCAGGGCTTTGAGGCCGTTCCTCCATGTTCGGCGAGGGTCGACGCCGCCGCACGGCCCCCCCGAAGATCTCGGTGGACGTGGTAAGGCGAAGCAACAGGTCCTTGCGGCCATCGGCCGATCCCGCCGCTCCGGGCTCCAGCTGAGGACCGCGATGCAATCGTACTCCTCTGGATCCGCCGTGGCCGGCTCGCACGCGACGCCGATTCATCCCGAGAAACCTCAGGTCGCTCGCGAGCGAGTGCTTGCGTGAGGCCCGAAGTCGTCCCCGAAGCCGTACTCCTCGAACTCCGCCCAATCACGGGCGAAGATCCGGTCGGCGATCAGCTCGATCATGTCCCCGATGTTCGAGGCGATCTCGCGGATCGTTTCATAGCGCGTGTGCTGCCGGGCGGTGATCAGGTCGAGGTCGCCGCTCACGGCCTCTCTGATCCGGGCCGCCTCGGCCTTCCAAAACTCGGCGTACCGGAGCTGGTCGGAGAGGCGGAGGATGTTCGCGTCGTCGCGGCGGTAGACCCGCAGGCGATCCGCGAACTTCTTGGGATCCTTGCCGCAGCTGTACCAGACCTGCAGTAGCTCCCGCATGCAATACTCGGACTTCAGATACTTGTCGCTCAGGATGACGAACAGCCGTCGGTCGTCCTCGGCGAGCCGATCGACGAAACGGGTGAAGCTGTCGCCGGCTTGCAGATTCGTGGTGTCGCGCAGCACGGAGATCCCCCGGGCCTCGGCGCTTTGGCACGCCCGGTCCACGAGCTCGCGGCTCGGATCCTCCCAGGCGTAGGAGACGCCGTAGCTCCTGCCCGGCAAGGGGGCCGGTCGGGGCTGAATGATCGCCGCGTCGCGCCCTTCGCCTTCATGCAAAAAGCTCCCTTCCGCCTTGACGTGAGCATGCGCGACCAGGACGGCGGTGCCCTCGTGATGCACCGACGGCGGCCCTTCGATCTCCCACCCCTCCCCCGCCTCGATCGGCAGGACCTCTTCCAGCCACCGACGCAGCCGGGCGAGCAGTTCGGGCGCCCCGCCGCCTCGGGCCTGGACGAGGAGGCGACCGCCCCATCGATCCGGGCCGGCGTCGGGATGCTGCTCGATCAGGGCGCGACTCTTCGTCAGCCCCTCGTAGAAGCAGACGCCCTCCTTCCAGTAGAGGGCGCTGAGCCCCGCGTCGCGGCCGATCCGGCCGATCAGCCGGCGGATCAGGCCGGGATTCAGGTACGGCAGCCGCACCGTCAGCTCGCCCCCGGGAGGGTGGCCTTCCCACATCCCCTCCAGCTCGAGCCGGACCTCGTCGCGGGCCGGCAGCAGGTCGGGGGCGATGTACTTCGCCTCGATCCCGCGATCGAGGTCGCCCTCGCGATGGACGAAGCAGACCCCGCACGAGGTCATCAGGTCGAGGAACAGCTCCTGCTCCGCCTCGCCGTACTCCCGCCATACGAGCCGACCCAGCAAGCTCCGGGTGAACCGGCCCTGCGCGGCCCGGAGCACGGGGAAGGAGGCGTCGCGGTCGAAGACCGCATAGACGGCCTCCATGGCCCAGGAATGGTCGAGGATGATCCGGCCTCCGAACAGGCCCCGCCTGTAGATGACCACGTCGGACGCGTCGAGGTATTCGAGCAGGGCTTCGTTGTCGCTCACCCCGCCGACCTCGGCGCAGAGGGCGTCGAACTCCGACCGCTCCATCGTCCGCCGCTTCGGCCCGGATCGCCCTTGCTGGATCTCCTCCAGCCGACGCCGCACGGCCAGCCGCCCCTTGCCGATCCGCGCCAGGCCTCGGCGCGAACGCTCCCACTCGACGGCGTGGCGGAGCGCGTCGTCGAGCGACCCGCGGCCCCGATCCGACAGGGCGCTGTAGTGGACCGCCTTGCTCCACGGGAAGGCGTCGAGGATCGCGTCGTCCACCGGGGGCCGGCGCTTCTCGTCCTCGGCCCGCTCGCACTGGTTCTGCACCAGGACGAGCGGCCGGTCCGCACCGCCCGCGTGCCGGACCGACTCCACCCAGTACGGCAGCCGGTGGTTCCGGTACAAGAGCCCTTCGTGCTCGTGGGTCGCCTCCTCTTCCGAGCGGGAAGTCCACACCACCAACAGGGCGGCCCGCGCGCGCAGGAAGAGCCCGTGAGTGCCGTGGTAGAGGTCCTGGCCGCCGAAGTCCCAGAGGTGGATCGTCACGGAGCCTTCCCCCCGGCCGTCCGGGCCGGCCGTCTCGATCGGAGTCGAAGTCACCTCGATCCCGTGGGTGCTCCGGACGCTCGGGTCGTACCCCTCGCCTCGCAGCCGGCGGCAGATCTGCGTCTTGCCGATCCGGCCGTTGCCGAGCACCAGGGCCTTCACGTCGGTCAGCCACTCGCCGCCTTGGTCCAGGTCGCGGAAATGGACCCTCAGACGTTCGAGGCAGTCATCGCCACTTGAAACCGACAAGACCTCGGCGGGGATCTCGCGGAGGTCCGGGGCGCTCAGGGTAAAGCGCGCAAGCCGCGGCAGCATCACGATCTGTCGCTGCAGGATCTCGACCCGCGTGTTCGTGCAGTCCAGGCTCTGGAGCCAGGCGAGGCCGGCCAGCGGCGACAGGTCGGCCACCTGCGTGGACCTGCAGTCCAGGCTCTGGAGCCAGGCGAGGCCGGCCAGCGGCGACAGGTCGGCCACCTGCGTGCCCCCGCAGGCGAGGCTCTGGAGCCAGGCGAGGCCGGCCAGCGGCGACAGGTCGGCCACCTGCGTGCCCCCGCAGGCGAGGCTCTGGAGCGAGGCGAGGCCGGCCAGCGGCGACAGGTCGGCCACCTGCGTGTTCGTGCAGGCGAGGCTCTGGAGCGAGGCGAGGCCGGCCAGCGGCGACAGGTCGGCCACCTGCGTGCTCGTGCAGTCCAGGCTCTGGAGCGAGGCGAGGCCGGCCAGCGGCGACAGGTCGGCCACCTGCGTGCTCGTGCAGTCCAGGCTCTGGAGCGAGGCGAGGCCGGCCAGCGGCGACAGGTCGGCCACCTGCGTGTTCGTGCAGTCCAGGCTCTGGAGCGAGGCGAGGCCGGCCAGCGGCGACAGGTCGGCCACCTGCGTGCCCCCGCAGTCCAGGCTCTGGAGCGAGGCGAGGCCGGCCAGCGGCGACAGGTCGCTCAATCGCGAACCCTCCACGGAGATCTTCCGCAGGCTCGTTAATCGCACGAGGCGTCCCAGGCCGTGCTCGATCCGGTTCGGTTCGATGTCGGTCGTCGCTTCCGCGGCATGGCCGTCGATCGCCCATGTGCGGCCGAGGTGGAGCTCCTCCAGGTGGAGAAGCTCAAAGAGGGCGTCCGGCAGTTCGGTCAGCCCGAGGCGGCCCAGATCGAGCCGACCCGTGCGTTCCGACTTTTCCCGTTCGATCCGCTCCAACGCCAGGGCCAGGCCTTCGAGGTCGCTCATGGGAAATCGATCGCTTCGGGACAAGTGCATGGACCCGGCCGTCGCGGGCCATCATCGAATGAAGAAGGCGTCGAAGCAAGGTCGATCGTCTCTAAGGCATGAGCTTGCATGTCGACCGTCGCGGCGGCGCCCGACGCGGACCATCGCATCGCGTAGGTCCCGAGTTGTGTGCGAAGGGGCGAGTCGTGCCTCGATCGCGATCATTCTTCTGCGGAGACGGGCCGCCGCGGCCTCCATTGGCGACCTCGCGGCCCCGTTTTTCGAGGAGATCGACGGAGCCGAAGTCCATCAGGAGCGCAGCCGTCGCCGCATCGGCGGTCGTGAGCGTCTCAAGATGCGAACGGCCCGACTACCGCGCCGGCCGCAGGGTCGGCACGGCCGAGGGCCGCAAGATCCGTCGGGAAGGCGGATTCGGGGGCGAGCTTCCGATCAACCTCGCCCCGCACCCCCGAGCGCGGACAGGTCGGACGACTGGAACGCCGGCTGCACAGCCGATCGGAGCAGCAGCTAGCCCGCGGGACGGCTCGCGGGTGCCGCCTCGCCGTCCGGCCGTCGATGGATAAAAAACGGGACGCGGCCCCGACGGCGGCCGAAGCCGCCGTCGGGGCTCGCCGCTTGACGTCATCGCCGCCCGGGGCGGAGCCGGATGTTGCCGCAGGCGACTCCGCAGGCCGCGAGGGCCGCCAGGGTCGTCAGCAAGGCGGGGAAGCTCTGGGCCGCGACCCCGACGATCGCGGCGAGGATCAGGCACCCGTTGAAGTAGGCGACGTTCAGCTTGTTGCGCGCGTTCAAGGTCGACGACCTCCCGGTTCGGGCCTCACGTCTGGGGATTTCGATACGGCCCGCCCGCGCCGGCCGGGGCCCGCAGGCCGGCGATCAGGCGGCTCGCCTCGGCAACCGTGAGCGCCTCCGGAGCCGCGACGCCGAACCGACCGCGGATGAGCTCCCCCGCGTCCACGCGCCGCCGGTCGCAGGCGGACCGGAGCGCCTGGAGCTGGGAAGGCGTGGCGGGGCGCCGACGGCGACATACCGATTCGTCGGGACGATCGGCCCCGCCGCCCGGGCTCCCGCCCTCGACGAGGCCGCCGGAAGGCGGGCCGGGGCGCGGCCGCCTCCGTCGCAGCTCGCCCTCGACGACGCGGGCGCAGGCGTCGAACGCGGCGAGGGCCCGCCGTTCGACCGCGCCCGGGTCGGCGTGGTCGCCGGGCTCGGGCAGCTCGAACTCCAGGCCGCAGGTCGCGCCGAGCGACCCGTAGTCCGGCAGGCCGATCTTCTTGCTCAGGCCGACTGTTAGCTTCATGGCG
>NZ_JAALJI010000054.1 GCF_011064595.1 Paludisphaera soli
CCAACTTCCTCCAGTCGATCAGGCCCTTCGACGCTTTCTGCATCGGCTTCTCCTTAGGTAGGTTTGCGTCCTCTCGAGGGACGCGGTTTGTACTGCACCATGACTTCGAGGGCCGGACCGAACGCCTCGGCCGGCCGGTCGTGCGAGGCGAGGTTCAGGCCCCGCCCGCCGGAGAGGAATCGGCTCGAGGCCGACTCGGCGATCCTACATCGACGGGCCGGAATGTACGTCGACGGACCGCCGGCCCGGATGGCTTCTCTAGGCCGCGAGGGATCGCAAGGACCTCCCGAGGCGTCGACGCGAGCCGCATCCGATCAACCTTCGGGAGCGACTGCCCCGGCGGCCCCGTACATGCCGCCGGGGCGGTCGTCGTCGCGGAAACGACCGAGGTCCCAGTCGAGCCGGGTGAGGCGGACGCGTCCGGCCGAATCCGTTCGGCGGGAATGGACGCATGAGATCCGTCGGAGCACGCCCAATTCGTCGCCGTACTCGATGCAGAACGCGGCGTCCGCGTCCTCGCCCGCCGCCCGCGTTTCGGCGGCGTGCGCGATCCGGAGTTCCTCGACCGACGCCGAGGACGCGTTCTCGACGTGGAATTTGTCGATCAGCCAGACCGGGACCTCGAACGGCACGGCGATCTTCTCGACGACCTCGCGGATGTAGGAGCGGACCAGGGCCGGCGTCACCCCGTCGGCGTCGTCTCCCTCCCTCGGCAGCGTCCGCCGGATCGCCATGCCGACATAGTCGACGACCACGAGTCCGAGGCTACCGCCCTCGCGCCGGATCTCCTGCAGCAGGCAGGCCAGCCCGTCCACGCCCCCGCAGACGTAGACGCATTCCGGGACGCTCATGTCGAGGGAGAGGATCGCGCGGCCGGGCCCGGCCGTGAACTCGTCGACACGCTCGCGCTCCCCGGGGAGGTCGCCGAGGTCGAGGCGCCCCTGCGAGCGGTACATCGCCTCCTCATACTCCAGCAAGGCTCCACGGCCCGAAAGCTCCTTCCGCCGGCGGATCTCGTACGTCTGCCGTCGCTGCGAAACCCTCGCGCCTCGGGCGTAGACGGGGCGTCCGATCTCGGCCCTGGTCATGTCGTAGTGAACGATCACGGCCGTCTTGAGGGTGTCGCCGTCGAGGGACCTCGCGAAGAAGTGCTCGGCCGCGCTCACGGCCAGCTGGACCGCCTGCACCGTCGTGCCCACCTTCGGCTCGCCCTGCAGGTAGTAGACCTCCCCCGCGGCCTGGAAGCCGCCGAGGAAGTCGTCGAAGCAGTCCGCTCCGGTGGGGAAGGTTTCGACCGGGACGGCGTCCGCGAGCGGATCGGAGAGCCCACGCGAGAGCGGCCGGCCCAGGGAACCGATCCGGTCGAGCCGCCCGAAGGTCGCCCAGAGGGCGGCCAAGGCGTCGCCGACGGCCTGGCCCCCCGGCCGATCCACGACATGTCGTCGGCAGGCGTCGACGATCCGCTCGCGGAGGAACCTCTGGAGCTGTCCCAGGGCGTACTCGGGCGAGGCGTCGGCGGGGTCGAAGGCGACGAACGCCTCATGCAGGACGCCCGGCCTCCGGATCACGGTCGACGGATCTCCGGGCGTCGCCTCTCGGCCCACCGATTCGGGGCCCGCCAGCAGGATCGCCGCCAGCCTCGGATCCAGGGGCGGTTCCGCCTCGACGACCCGGATGCGGACCGCGGCGTCGAGCACGTCGAAGGACGCCCCGTCGACCCCGGGGCGAGCGGAAACCTCGCGAAAGCAGAGCCAGAGCATCTCGAAGTGAGACTCGGGGAGGAAGTCCTCGGGCTGCAGATGCGCGAGGGCCGCCCGGGCCACCTCCGGGTAGGCCAGGATGTAGACGACGAGCCGTTCGACGGCGTGGGGGGTCATCGGCCGCGGCTCGGCCGCGATCGCGGGGTCGTTCACAGCCCACCTCCCGTCCTGAAGCGCCGGGGCTCCGACGGCGGGGCCAGGGTCGACGCCCGCCTCCCCGGCCGGAGGACCCCGGGGGCGTGGGCCGCGGACCATCGCGAGTCAGGGCGCGGGGGCGAAGCCAGGGACTTGGCCGCCCGGAGGCGCGAAGGGCTCCGCCGACGGGGAGTCGGTTCAACGTGGTCGCCGGCGCGGCCCGCGGGAGGCCAGCAAGGCCTGTGGTCCGAGGGCAACGTGAAGATTCTCGCCAGGTTCAATTTCAATCTCCGGGATGGACAGGATCGGTTTCGGACTGCGGAAAGGCTAAGGCGAGGTTGGAAACTGCAGGTACCCCGATCTCGGCCGAGGGGGGGAATTCCGGTCGCCCTCCCTACGTCGGCCGACGGCCCGGATCGGCCGAGGAGCGCATCCGGGCGCGACGCGTCGAGTCCTCGAGCGTCTCGTCGGGGCCGCCTTGAATCACGTCATTCAAGTCCGGCCCGCAGCACGTGACCTTCACGGCCCTGGGAGGGCGGGCTGTGAGATGCTCGGGGGGCGGCCGTACGAGGCGACCGACGCATCATCGAAATCTCCCCGGATCGGCGGGGGGCCGAAAGGGCGAGGGCCCACGAGGCCGGCCTCGCTCGGGGACGAGATGCGGTCTGAACTCGCCCACCCCATCGAGTCCATCCTGGGGCCTGAGAATCAGGTCCCGTGTCGTCGACGCCCACGAGCAGGACGTCTGCGAGGATCCGTTCCTCGTCCTCGGAGTTCGACCAACGGGCAAGGAACTCGGCTTCCGAAACGGCGGTGGAGTCGCCCTGAGAGGCCTCGAGGCCGGCGCAGGCTCGCAGCGGCGGGAGCGATGGGGGCTTGGCCCGGTCCGAGAGGCCGAACCGCCGGCCGTCCAGGGCCCCCTGTAAACCGGCTCGACGACGGGAGTAGCCGGGGCGATCGGGAGGATGGATCGGTCCGCGTTGCGGGGTCGTGGGCATCCGGCAGGTCGACGGGCCAGGTGCTCCTCCAGGCCGGCAAGGCCGGTGGGGGCACCCCGACTTTCCAGCTCATGCGTCGGCACCCCTGGCCGGGTGCCCTTGGAGGCCTCACGCGTCGACCACGACCCTCAAGCCATGGCCGACGGCGTTCGGGCACCCGAGATGAGGAATCCGGCGCTTCAAGATGCGGGCTCCCCCGCGGCCTGTCACGTCGCCGTCCCGGTCGGCGCGATGCGGGCCCGTTCGGAGTCGCGCCCGGGCCTGCGTCGGTCGGGCGTTGCCCCCCCCCTTCCGGCCCGTCCCGCTGCGCCTCGCCGCGACGAGATCCCTCTCGACCTCGCTTCGTCCTCCGCAGCAACGTGCGGATGTCCAAGGCCGAGGACTTCCGACGGTATCGCCCGTCCTGCGACGTCGAGCCAATCGCACCGAAAGGGCATGAGTCGTCGCGTCGGGCGTCTCGGCCATGGGGCGGGCCGCTCTCGCCTCGGTCCGCACGGGGTGATCAGGGGCCGGCCGCTCCTCCGGGCCGGCAATACGAGCGGATGGGCGTCGCGGGCGACTCCAATCCCGAGGCGTCGCCGTCGGTTCTTGATCCTCCGCCATGCGTTCCCGCCTCGATGAAGAATCAACCACAAGTCGTCGGAGGCGGCTCGCGAGCGCCCGATGAATCCTGCAATTCACCGGCGCAGGCCTCTCGGCCGCAGGTCGTCCCCCCAACTTCGGATGTTGAGGCTTCCTGCTCGGCGAGTCGAGCGTTCCGCCGCGGGCCCCGGGGCGTCGCGGAACCTCGAAACTCCCGCCGGCATCGAGGACGCAGCGAGTCGGGCGCGATCGGGGGGCAGGTCCCGTCCTCGAGCGGCGGGCGGGAGGCTCCTCTGCTTCATTTTCTCGTCGCGGGGGCGGCGAAGGACAACGCACCACCCGGAGAAGCGGGCGATTCTCGTCGGACGAAACACCGTCGCGGCGATGGCGACGTTTAGCCCGCCGCCCGAGTTTTCAGCCCTGCCCTGGGGCCGGAACTCGTCGGCCTACCGCAAGCGTGACCTGGGGCCTTCCACTTCAGGTCGTTCCGCGGTCATCGAGGGAGAAGCCGCCTCCACCATGCGGGATCCGAGACGCGATCGGCTCGTTCTCCAGGTCGCGGGTCGCGTGGCCTCGGCGACTCCGCTTCGACCCCGGACGAGGGAGTGCACGGCCCGCCGACGGGATCGACCCGAAAGTCGGGGGGGCGAGACCGCGGCCGATCGCCGCTCAAACACCCGCTCCAGGATGGGTTGCGACAAACGCGTGCACGCATGTGCACCTAACGTTGGGAGTTTCGCCGTTTCGTCACTGGGCCGTCAATTGGGAAGGAACTCCCGGCCGGCGGCAGTCCGGGGACGAGAGCGGCGGGGGGACGACCGCTCGTCAAGTCGCGAGGCGCCGTCCCATCGACGAGGCGTATGGTCAGTCCAGCGGGCAGGGCGGCAGTCTATCCGCGGTGCGTTCCGGTCGCACGAAGTGGGACCGGCCCGGCGTTGCGAGGCCGAATCTCCGAACTCGCCGAGCCCCAACCCGACTCGGTGAGTTCGGGTGGATTCCGCGAAATGATCCTATCGGCGACGTCCACCACTCTCGAACTTCGTGCGGGGCTTGCTCCCCGACGCGGATCGGGCGAGCCGCTCGCGGCGGCCCATACTTGCAACGCGACGCCCGCCGATCTGCGCCTCGCTCGGCAACCTCCGGAATCCGGTCGCGGCCGCCTTCCGGACGATCGCCGAGGCGTGCGTCGGGCTCGACGCCCAGCTCGTGATCTCGACCGGCCGCGGGGTCGCGCCGGAGGCCCTCGGCGACCTGCCGGGCCGACCCGTCGCGGCCCCCAGCTGGAGTTGCTCGGCCGCGCCGCCCTGGCGGTCACGCACGCCGGCCTGAATACGGTCCTGGACGCCCTGAGCCTGGGGGTGCCGATGCTGGCCGTGCCGGTCGCCGACGAGCAGCCCAGGACCGCCGCGCGGGTCGCCTGGGCGGGTGCCGGGGAGGCCCTCCTCCCATTCGGACGGCTCACGCCCGAGGCGATGCGATCGGCGATCTCCCGGGTGCTCCGCGACCCGTCCTATCGGCGGGCGGCCCGACGGATCCAATCGTCGATCCCCGGGTGCGGCGCCCCGAAGGCCGCCGAGTTGATCGAGACCGAGCTGGTTGATCGAGACCGAGCCGGTAGAAGGTGGATGAGCCCAGGGAGGCCCCCACTTCGCAGTCGACGGCTTGCGAGGGTCGGACGGCCGCCGGTCGCCCTCCGAGGGAGCCTCGGCAGGGCCGTCATCGATCGACGAAGGCCCTCCTCAGCGGCCAGTTGGAGATGCAGAAGGGGCCGGACGACGCGCCTCGCCGGGCGGGCCGAACCAGCGCCGGGATCGCGGTGACGCTCGACCGGAAGGAATGCCGCGCGCCGAGCCGATGCATGGGACGAGGACCAGGTCCGCCATCCGTTCTACCGGTTCGGCGCGTCGATCGCGGCCCATGTCGCCCCCACGAACCACCGACTGCGGCGCTCCTGTCCCAAGTTGTTTTGCATCGTCTCGCGGGGGCTAATCTGGACGGGGCCCGGCGACAGATCCTGGGGGCTACCGCGACGGCGTTCCGAACCGCCTGCCATTTCGCGCCCTAGAATTCTAAAGTCATAGCGGGCCGTTCGGATCATCGGACGACCGGCATCTCGCGTAGCGCCCTCATGACCTCCACCCGGACGAACGCCATGAACAGGCAGCATCGAGCCCGCAAGACCCTCATGTCGGTGGAACCGCTGGAGGGCCGCCAGCTGCTCAGCGGGCTGGACGCCGTCCTGGCCAGGGCGGCGTCCGCGCGACCGGCCTTCGTACGGAACTTGCCGTCGACCGCCGTGACGACGAATCCGGCGGCGGTCTCGGCGATCATGGGGGCCCTGGGGGGCGGGGTCGGCAGCGAGTGGGCGAGCCTGATCCGCCGCCAGATCCGCAACCCGCAGGCGGTCGTCCGCCAGTTCATCGCGGGGCAGAGCTCCTACTCCGCCGCGGGAATCACGTTCCGGACGCCCGGCGAGCAGCCGCTGTTCACCGGCCGGCCGTACGACCAGCTCCTGCCGCTGGCCGCCGGCGCGGCCGTCTTCCGCGGCGACGTGATGGAGTTCGCGACGATCCTCCGCGGGGAATTCCGGAACCCCGACGCGTCGTATTACGTCTTCGCCGTCGACCGCGGCGCGGGGGGCTCGCTCGGCCCGGCCTTCGAGGCGAGGCCCGGCATCACGCCCGACGCGCTCGTCACGATCGCCGTCGGCCCGTTTGGCTCCTCGGCGACCGGCGAGGTCCGCGACCTGACCGACGGCTCGACCCGGCCGATCGACGCGTCCCGGATCGTGATCCGGGGGGCGACGCTCCGAGTCTTCCTCGACGCTTCCCAGTTCCCGTCGCGCGGGGCGACGTTGAACCGCTACCGGTTCGCCATGTGGACCCAGACCAAGCCGGGCGCGGACATCGCGAACGTCGCGAGTTTCGCGCCCGACGCCGCGATGATCCCGATCGCCGCGCTGCGCAACGTGACCGCACGCCGCTGATCGCCGGGGGGCCCGGCTCCCCGGGGCCCTCGGGGGCGAGACTCGGACGATCCACGGGGCCTTCGCCCGGGGCGACGTCCTGGAGGACTTCGACAGGTCGCATGCGATCCAGGTCCGCTCCGCCGTGGACACCTCGATGCGAGGGGGGCGGTCGTCCGCCGGGTCGTCGACCCGCCGGCCTTGAGAGGCCGCGTGCTCGACCATCCTCCTCCCGCCCGTCGGGCCCCAACCCTCGACGGCGGGCGGGGCCGGGGCCGAACTTCACTCCTCGAGGGTTGCCGGAGTCGTGGCCCTCGCGCCTCCTCCCAGCCGCGAGGGTGGATCGAAGCGCGAGGCCGCACCGCGTCCATAACCGAACTCGGACCCCGAATCCGGTCTCGGCCTGGGACTTTTAAGCGGCCCGTCCGAGCATGACGTCCGCCGGCGGAACTTCGTCGGGGCGACATGCCCCGGAACGCCGGCCATCGAGCGAGCGGGGGGCACGCCCGCGGATCAATCACAGGATTCATCGCCGACCATGGCCCTCGACGGGACGTGGGCTTCGTCGGCCGGGCACACGTCTTCCCACCCCGTGAGTCCGGACTCTGCCCGAGGCGGGGCGGTCGACGAAAGAGGCGTCCGGGACGAGGGGATGCGACTGCCAAGCGACGCGCCTCGCTCATCGCACCCGACCCGTGGGGCGGTCCCGGGGGGCCGGCGCGACGGCCCGGCTCCTCGGCCGTTTGTGTCCCGATGGAGGGTGATGCGCGCCCAGGCGGACCTCCCGAGCCTACCGTCGGCAAGGCCGCCGGGACGGACGGCGGCGAGAAGCCTCCGGCCTGGGTGCCGACCACCCTGCGACCATCTCCGCCGCCAATTCGGCCGACGCGGCGTCCGGGCCTTTCCGAGGGGAGGCCGGCCCTGCATGCGAGACCGCCTGACCTCGAGGCCGCCCGGACGGGCCGAGCCGGCGTCCGGACTCCCGAGGGAAGGCGGGCGATCCGGGCGGGGTCTGGAGCCTTCCGGCCCATGAACCTGCCTCCCCGGCGGCGGGCTGGCGCAGGAGCCCTCTCGCGGTCGGAGTTTGAATCACGTGATTCACCAGGCGGCCGAGGACGCCACCGGCCGCTTCGTCCGTCGGGAGTCGACGATCATGGCGCGTCGGCGGGGGGTCGAGATCGATGCGGGGCCCGTTCTGGAATCAGGGCCGCGACCAACCCCCCGGTCCCATCGCGCCGAGATCGGCGGGTGGGCATGGCTCCTCAGCTCGATCTGCAGGGCGACTCCTCCGAGATCGGCTCGTGCCCCATCCTGGTTCTCATGCCGAATCGGGACCCGCCCGCCGACGGGCCGCGCCGTCCCGTTCAGACCCCAACCGGACTTCCGGTTCGGTGCCCGATGTCCGACCGCGGAACTACCGACGCCGCGAACGGAGCAGTGTATCCGCCCCGACCGGCTCGCAGCCCATGGGGGGTGCAGGGCGGCCTGCCGGCGGGGGCGATGGGGACGCAGCCGACCCAACGTCGAAGGGCCGTTTCACCGAACTCTTAGACGCCGCCCCATTCCGTGAATGTAATTCGTATCTCCTTTTTTGGACAATGGTTAAGTGGTATTCACCACTGGTTTCGAGTTCGGTGAATCCGGACACTTCGGTGAATCCGACCCTCGGGATCTGGGCCGGTCGAACCCTTGGAGTTTGGTCCGGCCCCCCCGCGATGGGCTCGCCTCCACTCCTGACCGGTTCACGGAAGGCCGCCCATTCACCGAATCGACCCAGGCTTGTGAAACGGCGTAAGTCCCTTGATGAGTGGGATTTGCCGGATTGATTCACCGAATGAGACTCGATGGGAAGGGCGGTGAATCCAGCCCTGGCAAGATTCGCCCCGGCTCGGGCGGAGCACGCCTCGACCGCGTCCGGTCCGTCCCCGCACGCCCTCGGTCATCGGACTCCTCGGGGCCCCTCCGGAAACCTTTCGCGGCATCCTCTCTCCCTCGCGTTCGCCCGGGGCGGTTATCACGGATCGCCGGCGGAGATGGTCTCCGCCCCTTCACGCCGAAGCCGAGGAAGACGTCATGCTATCGCCGAAGATTCCCGGGACCCGGGTCGCAGGCCCGCGCCGGGTCACATTGCTCCGCCGCCGACTTGAAACCCTCACGCGTCGGGCCCGCCGGCCCCGGACGTCCCGGGTCCCGCCCCGCGGCACTGTAGGCCTTGGAGAGGGCCGCACCGATGCCTGACTCGCGCCCGCCCGAGGACCCCGAACTCGCCCTCGTCCATTGGATCCGCCCGACCCGCCGCGGCCGGCTGATCGTCTGGCCCACCGCCCCCGTGACCAACGACGCCCTCGACGTTTACAACTGGCACCGGGCCCGCGCGGAACGGGCCCGACGCCGGGTCCCCCTGCTGCGGGAGGAGGGCCTCCGGTGGATCGGTGCCGGCTACTCGCTGACCCTGACCGCCGCGCTCTACAAGGACGGGAAGACACACTGCGAGAAGGAGTGGCACCTCCGCCCGCTGAGGTCCGAGGCCGACTTCCGGGCGGCCCTCGCGGAACGTCCCTCGAGCAACCTGCTCGTCGTCTGCGGTCCCGACATGGGCCCCCACGGCGAGTGGCTCGTCCACGTCGAGGCGGACGCGGCGAAGGCCTCGCCCTGGGACGCGTCGCGGGCCGAGGCCTTCGACGGCTTCGCCCGCTTCACGGCCGGGATGGGGCCGACGCCCACCTGGGAGAGCCGCCGCGGATGCAAGTCGCTGGCCTCCATCCCGAGGGAGTTCGGCGCGGCGTTCCACGAACAGCTGCGGAAGCACGAGCACGAGGACTTCCCCGGGCTCGAGGTGATCCTGGGCGGCTGGAAGCCGGACGGGGCCCGCAAGGCGTCCTCGGCCCTGGTCCCGCCGTCCGAGACCGACGGCGTGGCGCGAGCCTGGATCGAGCCGACCCGGAAGCTCGCCCCGCTCCCCGACCACGCCCTCGAGTATCTGTCGGGGGTCGCCCTCGCGAGGGTCGCCGAGGCCGCCGCGCGGAGGGAGATGCGGGCCGAGGGCGTCCTGCACATGGACGACCTCGGCGATGAGGAGCAGGAGGCCTGGATCGCGTTCAAGGTCGAGAGGCTCCGCGAAGACTTCGCCAGGCTCGGCCCGGCCGTCGAGGGGGCGGGGGGCTCGAACCCGACCTTCGCGGCCGCCTGCGCCATCGTGGAGGCCGGGATCGACGACGAGGACGACCAGATGGACCTCCTCGAGGAGTACAACGACGATTTCTGCCGGCCCTGCTGGGACGAGCCCGCCTTGCGGCACAAGCTCGAGGACGCCCGCGAGGTGGTCGGGGACCGGCGCGACAAGGAGGAGAGGTTCTGGGCGATGTTCGCCCGAGCCCGCAGCCGGGAATGGTCTCGAACGCCGGCCGGCGCATGGATCCCATCGCGGACTTCGGGTCCCGGCGGGCCGACGCGTTGACGAAGTGGAACGACCGGGGTCGCATCGACCCCGCGAACCGGCGCGATCGATGGGAAAACCCCGCCGGGTGGGAGCCCGACGGGGTCGCAGGGGAAGCCGAATCTATGGTTGATGATACCGCGGACCGCCGGGACGTCCTCGCCGAATCCTCGGACGTCCTTCCGGCCGTCGACCGCGCGGCCGGGCCCATCACGGAACCCAGGGGAGTCGAGCCGCCGCCCGCTCCCGCTTGGAAGGTCAACGCCGCGGCCAAATCCGGGATCGAGGACGCGGCCGCGAGGGTCGCCCAGGAGGCCAGGGCAAGGGCCAGGGCCAGGGTCGTCGGGTCCCGGGCGGCCGGGGCGGCCCCGCCCGGCTACGCCGGGCGAAGCGACGACGAGCTCGGCCTCGTCGCCGTCGACCACCCGTCGAGCGACAGGGGCAGGACGGTGATCCGTCGCCTGGCGACGACCGGCCAGTTCACGGGGCTGGTCGCGGACGGCGGGGCCGGCAAGACCCAGCTGACGCTTCGGGTGGTCGCGCAGCTCTCCCTCGGGCGAGACCTCTCGCCCGTGTTCCGGACGCCCAAGGCGGCCCGGGTCCTGCTCGTCTCGGGCGAGGACAGCCGCCGCCTGTCGGTCCTCCCCCGGCTCAGGTCCATGGGCGCCGAACTGACGAGGATCGTGTGCTCCACGGCCTCCGTCCGGTCGACGCTCGAGTCCGGGGAGGTCGTCGAGAGGCCCGTCCGGCTCGACGACCTGGCGTACTGGGGGGAGGTGGTCGGTCGGGCCCGCCCCGACCTCGTCGTGATCGACCCGATCGCGAACTATATGCCGGGAGGGGCGTCCTCGAACAGCTCCGACGACGTCACCGACGCGATCGCCCCCTTCCTGTCCCTCATGAAGCGGCATGATTGCGCGTTGATCGGCGTCCTCCACATGAATAAGGCGAAGGGGGGCGACCATCGGTCGCTGGCCGGCCTGGTGCGCGGGTCGACCGCCTGGGTCGCCCTGGCCCGCAGGGTGTTCCTCATGTCCCTGCGCAGGGACGAGCCCGGGCGGGGGGTGTTGGTGCACGCGAAGGGCAACGCCGGCCCCAGGCTGCCCGCCCTCGGGTACCACTTCGAGCCGATCGACCCGGGCCTCGCGATCCCCGATCCGAACGCCTATACGGCCGAGGAGCGGGAGGTCGTCGAGTGGCTGTCGAACCTCGTCCTGGACGGGGAGGTCGACCGGGCCGACGCCGAGGCCGTGGTCGCGGGCGAGGGCGAGGGGCCGAAGGGCCGCCCCGCCCGCGCCGCCCTCGACGCGGCCGCCTGGCTGGCCGCCGAGCTGGCGGCCAGGCCGGGCCGGGAGGCCGCATACCGGGACCTGCTCGCCGCCGCGGGGGCCGCGGGGATCCTCGGCGCGGCCGTCGGCTCGCGGCCGGACGGGCGGCCCGAATATGCCTCCCCCAATCCCCTCTACCGCGCCAGGGATGCGGTGGCGAGGCTCGGCGGCGAGTGGGCCGGGGCCGAGGTCCGGTGCAGGGGCAGGGCCCCGGCGTACTGGACCTTGGTCCTCCCCGCCTACCCGCAGGCGTCGAGCCCGCACGAGTCGACCGCCGGGGCCGAGGGGCCGCAAGTACGCGAGGAGGCGGCCGAAGAGCCCTCGACCTCGCCGTCCGCGTCCGGGAGCTGACCGCCTTCGGTGCGCCGCCGCAATGCCATCTCCATCTCTGACGTCCCACGCGGCGATCCCTCGCCCCTCGGCGAGACGAGACGGCCCGGGGCCGCCGGACGTCCCGGCCGACCCACTTGACCCTGGGCCCACGCTCGACGCTCGTGCGGGCCCGCCTTTCCCCCTCGACGAATCGGAGTCATTCGCATGCAACCAGACGAGCCAAATCCCGCCCGCCCCGCCGCCCTGGACGTCGCGGCCGACCTGCGGACGAGCCGACACCTCGTGGACGTCGTCGAGCCCGCTTCTCGGCCCCTCGCCGAGTCCGGCCTCGACTGCTGGCTGCGGGCCGACCTGCCGGAGGTCGACCACCGCATCGTCGTGTCGGTGTGGCGGGGGTACGAAGTCGGGCTGATCCGAGCCCTCGTCTGCTTCGACCTCGACCTGCTCGACCGTCGACTCGCCGGACTCGCCGCGATGGGCGTCGGCCGCAACTGAACCCTCCCCGGCGTCTCTCTTTCGGGGTCGTCGCGGCCTCCGAGACCGTGAGGAGGCCGCGGCTCACGACCGTTCGAGACGCCGGCCGCGATCCGTGGCGGGCGCGACCTCAGCGGGCCGCGACTTGAATCTCGTGATTCAGCCCGATCGGACCGCCCGTCGGCAGTCAACGACGCGAAGTCGGGTCATCGCGTCCTCCCCCGAGCGGACGTCCCGGCCACGCTCGACGGGCCGGCGGACGGTCCGGGTCCGGGAGGAGAACGACGGCGCCTCGTCCACCGGCGCGGTCGCTCGGACGGGAACGTCCCCCGGATCGTACGCCCGGCCCGGAGTTCGGCACGCCGGAGGCCGACGACCCGAGGATTCGGGCCGAGGGCGGCCGGGATCGGGAGACGTGGACGGCGATCATGCCCGGGCGCGGCGACGGGGTCGGCCAATCACGGCGATCCGGAGGAGCATGCCGGCCTCCGCTCCGCCGCCCGGATGGGCGGATCGGCGAAGCGCAGCGGTCGGCTCGTGGAACGGATGGACTCAATCCTCATCCCCAAGCCCCGGGGGCGGCCCGATCGTGACCTGCCCCGTCGCGGCCCACTCGACCCCGCGCCGGAAGGTCGCCACGAATCCGGGGGTGCGCACCGAGCGCAGGTCATGTCCCAGGGCCGTGGTGAAGACCCTGCCCTTGCGGTACGGGAGCGTCCACATCACCGGCTCGTCCTTTCCCGACCCGCGGACTCCTTGCGGGCCCGGGCCGCTGTTCTCAGGGTCGTCGTACGCCGTGGCGAGCACCGTGATCCCCGGCTGCGTCGCCAGGCCTTGGTTCAGCTCGTCGTGCGTGACGAACGAGGCGGGGAGCCCCTCCAGGATCGGATGATCCGGCGCCTTCAGGTCGACCCGGAAGCCGTGGTAGGGCGAGTGTTTCGCCCCCCCACGCCACGCCCCCCCGATCATGACCTCGTACTCGGGCCAGTCGGCGTGCGCGCTGAGCGCCGCGTGGAAGGCGACGACGCCCTTGCCCCGA
>NZ_JAALJI010000055.1 GCF_011064595.1 Paludisphaera soli
TTCCAGGCCGTCGCGCTCACCAAGCTCCACGAAATCCGCGAGGCCGCCGTCAACGAGTTCTTCGAGAAGATGGAGTCGGATTGGCAGGAAGCGGACTGGCAGGCGTTCTTCAAGCGAAACACATGGATCTTTGGCTATAGCCTTGATTACCGCTTCGTCTCGTCGGTAGTTGACCAGCCTTACTACGGCGGCAAGCAAGTGACCGGCAGGGACGGTCAGCGCGGAGACTTTCTCGCCGCGTCAGAGGCCGACCATCGCTTCACGGTTCTCGTCGAGATCAAGCGTCCGGACAGTCTGCTAGTCGACGACGAGCTGTATCGGAACAAGGTCCATAGACTGGGCGATGATCTCGTGGGAGGCGTGGCGCAGCTGCAATCGAGCTGCCGAACGTGGGAGGTTGAGGGTTCGCGGACGGACGACAACCGGGAACGCATGCGAGAGTTTGCCTGCCACACCCTCCAGCCGAAGGGCATCTTGATCATCGGCTGCACGACTCAGTTGGACGATCAAGCGAAACGCAGCACGTTCGAGCTGTTCCGAAGGAATCTGCAGAACCCCGAGATCATCACGTTCGACGAGCTTCATGAAAGGGCTCGACATCTATTGCTCATCGAAGGCGACGAGTTGAGCCGATCGAGTCGTGCAAAAACGCGGTGATGCCAAGCTCGACCATGTTTCCGCTTCAACCTGCCAGAGAGACAAACTCATGCTTCAGCTGCGAGCGACTTCATTCGTCAGTGATTACTACCCCGGCGCGATCAAAGCCTGCGAACTCATCGAAGCCTTCCTCGATTACACTGAGAAAGAGCTTGAGCTCCGCGAGGATCAGATCGCATTTCTCACAAGCGTCTGCAGCGACGATCTCAGCAGCGTCCAGCTCCCTGACAACGACATGATCGGGCCGTTCGTCCTCGGGGGCCTTGACGGCTATCCGTTCGTCGGCAGGACGGGCATCGGTGCGTTTTCGCATCACCTCCCCGAGGAAGGGGCGGCGCTAATGGTAGTCGGCCCACACGTCGGGATAACCGACGACGGTCAGGTTGGCAAAGTCCTCCGACCGGGGCAGTCGAAGCCTTCGGATTGCTGCGGTGCCGCAGCGGCGGCTCTGCAGAAATTGGTAGCGGGCGGGATCCACCCGAAACAACCGGCTGATTTCGATCCTCACGACTATCAGCAAGAGTCGCTTGAGCAGCTGATGCTCAACCACTCCAACGAGATACTGCACCTGGGCAAGTCGACCTACGCATGGCGCTTCGTGCGGGCGTCAGAAGTCATTTACCGTGAGACGGTGGAGACCCTGTTCAACTTCCTGAAGACCGTGAAAGTTGAAGCTCCGGCCTTCGTGTTTGGTGGCATCCTGATAAATCTCGACGGCGATCAGGGAGCCTACTTCGCGCTCCGTCATGCGATCTTCATCGATCACTGCAGATTCGAGGACATGACCGACGAGTTCCGCAAGTGGGTCAAGCCGAAGCTCGATGAATTCGAGGCGGGCAACACCGATGTTTTTCGCAAGCGAAATCGTTGACATCGGCTTGAGCTGAGGGCACGGGGGGCGGCCCGAGCGCGTTCAGGCCGTCCCCACCACCTGCCTAGCCACCTCCCCGATCGCCCGCTCCACGCTGGCGACGTCAGCGTCGATCCGCTCCAGCCGGGCCTTCGCCTTCTCGACCACGGCTTGATCCCCACTGGAAACCGCGAGAACCTGCGTCAGCGCGGCCCGGACGGCCTCCAGCTTCTCTCTCGCCTCGGTCAATTCGGCCAGGGCCGCTTCGAGTTCGTCGGACATCGGTCAATCCCCAGGTGGTGGTGAGTCCCTGGGGAGATTTTAAGGCCGATCCTGCGGAACTGGTTAGCTGGGCAGGCGTTTAGCGACATCCCCGCTCGGCGAGGAGTTCGGCCTTCCACTTGCCGGTCTAACCCGGATGTCTATCCTGGGGATTTCTGATGTCAACCGCTGGAGTCGCCTCATGTCATCCGACCCCTTCGGCCTGGACCGGTTCGTCTCCGCCCAGGAGACCAGCTACGATCAAGCCCTCCGCGAGGTCCGCGACGGACGGAAGCGGTCACACTGGATGTGGTACGTCTTCCCCCAGTACGACGGATTGGGCTTCAGCTCGACGTCGAAGCGCTACTCGATCAAGTCGCTCGACGAGGCGGAGGCATACCTCGCCCACCCCGTCCTCGGTCCCCGCCTCATCGAGATCGCCAAGGCCGCCCTCGGCGTAGCAGGCCGGTCGGCGAACGATGTCTTCGGCACGCCCGACGTGTCCGTCCGGTGAAGGCCACTCTTGACACGGCGGACGAGCGGAGCGTCATCCGACCGATGGTGAACTGGCTACCACGAGACTCGACGCTGAGCCCCAACGGATCCCCAGCCGCGAGCTTCCGGTCTATGAGCCGCACGTCCAGGTCGGGACGGCGGCCATCCGGGCCCATCCCAGGACGATCGCTCCGCGCGTGAATCGCGAAATCCGGCCTCGCACGACCCGGTGGTCCCCGCGGACCACGACGCGACGTCGGGCGGAGGCCTGTGCATGGGCGCCGGCCTTGGGTTTAGGATCATTCTCGCCGCATCCCCGCCGGACGGTGGCAGGGAGGACCTGGACGGCCGATGATCAGATCAGAGAAGAGAGAATGCCCGAGCCCGCCGGGGCCTTGCATGAGCGACCGCCCCCGCCCGCGATTGTCGTTGAGCCTCGACGGCCTGTCGTCGAGACGGCTCGCCGTCGAGACCTGGAGACGTTTGGAGAGGCACGACGCCATGATCTGGGCGGCCGCCATCGCCTTCAACGCGCTGTTCGCCAGCGAACCAACGCTTCGGATTGCCGCTAACCGACACCTCGGAGTGAGCGGCACAAAGTCCGTTCTGGGCCCGGTCGGGCTTAGCCAGCCTTCCCGAAGATCCAATTGAAGCAGCCGGGAATCTCGCCGATACTACGCCAATCGGGCGGACGACGCGTTCCGCGATGATCGATGGTCCCCTTATGTCTCGGCCGAGGAGCGTCCCCATGAACCCGAACAAGGCCCTCTGGGAGAAGGGCGACTTCACGCGCCTCGCGGTATCCATGCGCGAGAGTGGCGAGGCGCTGGTCGCAACGCTCGGGATCACGAAAGGGCTCCGGGTCCTTGACCTCGGCTGCGGCGACGGGACGACCGCCTTGCCGGCCGCCGCACTCGGGGCGGACGTGCTCGGCGTGGACATCGCGCGTAATCTGGTCGAGGCGGGCAACCGGCGGGCCCGGGAGCGGGGCTTGTCGAACTGCCGGTTCCTGGAGGGCGATGCGTGCGACCTCGGCGAGTTGGCCGACCAGAGCTTCGACCTGGTCGTGAGCATCTTCGGAGCGATGTTCGCACCGAGGCCGTTCGACGTCGCCCGGGAGATGGTACGCGTGGCCCGGCGCGGCGGGCGCATCGTCATGGGGAACTGGATTCCCGGCGACCCGACACTAGTGGCGCAAGTCCTGAAGATCAGCAGCTCGTACACCCCGCCGCCGCCGGAGGGCTTCGTCAGCCCGATGACGTGGGGCATCGAAGCCGACGTCGTCGAGCGGTTCACCGCGGCGGGCGTGCCCGCAGACCGGATCCGCTGCGTCCCGGACACCTACACGTTCGAGCTGCCGGCTCCCCCCTCCGAGTTCCTGGCGTTGTTCCGAGACTATTACGGGCCGACGATGAACGCCTTCGAAGCGGCGGAGCGGAATGGCGGCGCGGCCAAGTTGCAGGGGGAGCTGGACGCGCTCTTCGAAGCAGCGAACCGGAGCCCGCGGGAGGGAGCCACCCGCATCCCCGCGACCTATCTGCGGGTGACGGTCGACGTCTGATCGGGACGCAGCGGATCGCGGCCAAGGTGGAGCGCATCGAGGGCGTGTGCGCCGGGCCGGTGGCCGCGTCAGCGGAGGCGGGCCGCTAGCGCCGCGAGCGGGCAACCGATCATCCTTCGGGGCGACTGGCGGCCCGATGTGCGATGCGACGCGGAACGAGGCCGCTCAGGGGACCGGCCGCTCGCCCTCCCACGTCTTGCCGCTCCAGTAGCGGTACTCGATCGACTCCCACGGCTCCATCCATTCGTAGCCGTGACCGGGATCGTCCTCGATGGCCACGTCCGACACCTCCCCATGCTGCCGGAAGATGCCGATCACCAGCCGGTCGGCCAGCAGATCGTCGATGCTTTTGCGAACCGCTTCGGGCTCAGGAAGCCCGTAGCCCGCGGCCAGGAGCTCGGGGTGCGTGTGCCAGCAATACCCCGCGAAGCCGAGTATCGTTTCTCCGCTGGCCGGATCCCGGGTCACCTGGAAGCGTAAGGCCCCGTCGGGGCCGACGTACTCCTCGATCAGCTCGAGCATGACCTATTCCTAGGCGTCCGGCTTCCGCGGCTTTGAGGGGACCGGCCGGGGAGAGAGGTCGAGCAGCTCTACGTCGCCGCGCAGGTCCATCGTGTCCGTCCTGTAGACCCCATCCTCCAAATCGTAAGCATCCGGTGAGGCTTTCAAGTACCCACAACTCGCCGACTCAATTCAAAGCCGAGGTGGATGTCCATGAGCCGGGTCAGCCCACGCCAGATGATCGTGAGCGGTCGGCTACCCCCCGAGGCGCGAGCTCAATCTCCGATAGAGCTCGACCGACGCATCAACCTCCGCTTTTCGAATGGAGACGCTCTCGACGTTGATGCCGATTGGCAAATGCTTCTCGCGCGCATAGTCCTTTACGTCGGCGAGGACGTCCTCGCACAGGTCGATCGAGCGCTTCAGCGTGTCGGCAGAATGACGAAGCTCGTTCTCTAACCATCGCGGGAACGAGATGCCGAGCCACTTCATGAACTCGAGAGTGCGTACCGAGCCGCATGGCGAGAACGTCAGCACCACAGGCACGGGCGAACGGCCGCATGCCTGCAATGACAACGCGTAATCGGAAAGCAACGACCTCGTGGAAGCGGCATCGTACACCGACTGCGTTATGAAGAAACGACAGCCGGCATCCTGCTTGGCGAGCATGCGCCGGTGTTCATCTCCTTTTGCGACGTGACGCTCGGCTATGGCGATTCCACCAACGAGTAGGTTGGGAGCGGCGTGCGCGAGCCTGTAGGCCTCTGCCAGCGGCAAACCCGCGACACTCGACCGACCACTCGGTGCGCCAACGAAGACGCTGAGGCGTCGGTCGGCTGCGGCCCGCACGGTGTCGACCCAGCTTGAGAAAACTTCACGCGAATGCGCGCCTACGCATCGGTATACGATCTTCGGGATTGCGAGCTCCGCAAGTGCGTCGTACGCGTAAACCTCTGGGTCGACGGTCGGTAGAAACGGAAAGGGTCGTGCCTGACCACTTCGTCCGGGCTCGTCCTGGATGTCGTAGACGACCAAGCCGTCAGGCGCGAGCATGCGAAGTCGGGACACCTGCTGAGCCGCGATCTCACGCAAACGCTCGGCTTCGGTCGCGAGCTTCGGCGGCGCGATTCCATAGAGGCGAATCCCGCCGGATCCGCGGTCCAGCTTTTCGAAGAATGCTTTCAACGGGACGCTCGCAGCATTGAGGTTGCTCTGTCCGCCCAACGACCCAGATCAGGGGCCCGCCGGCAGGCGGGTCCGCTGCATCGCCTCGTTAAACATCGCGATTCAGTCGATCGCCACGACCACCGAGAGTACCACCCCAGCCGATCGGCAAATAGGTGTCCGGCCACAGCTCAGCGAGCCGATTCGCCGGCCAGGACTGCAAGGGGCTTTTGACGCCCCATGGGCAGGCGAAGGGGTCTAGGCGACGCCGCTTGCAACAGGCCACGACGCTGTGGAACACCGCCGGGGTCCGGCCGCCCCGATCGCTCCCTGCGAACAAGAAGGTCTTGCGTGGTCATCCGATCAAGGGCCTTGAGTCGGCCCGTCGGTGGGATGCCTCAGGATTAGCCCGCCGGCGTCGGTCGTGATTCTGAATGAGCTGCCCACCAGCGATCGGGCAGCAATTCCGCGACCTTCCGGGCGGGGTTTATGCTGACCCGGTCGAGCACGTCTCGGAGGTAGGCGAAGGGGTCGATCCTCAGGGCATTGCAAGTCGTCGCCAGGCTGAACAGGACCGCCGCTGCCTTGCCACCGCCCTCGCTCCCGGCGAACAGCCAGTTGCGGCGGCCGATGGCGACCGGCTTCACGGCCCGCTCGCTGGCGTTGTTGTCGATCGCCAGGAATCCGGCCTCGGTGAATCGGTTCAACGCCGCCCAGTTCGACCGGGCGTAGCCGATCGCCCCGCCGATCGGGCTCTTCGGCAGCACGAACCGGGACTGCTCGTCCAGCCAGGTCCCGAGTCGCTCCAGGATCGGGCCGGACCGCTCGCGCCGCAGGGCGAGCCGTCCGGCCTCGTCGAGATCCTTGCCGGTGGCCTCGACAGCGTAGAGCGCGCGGATTCGCGCCAGCGCCTCGTGGGCCCGTTGGGGGTCGCTCGTGCGGGCGTCGTAGAACTTTCGGCGGGCGTGGGCGAAGCACCCGACCTCCACCACGCCCCGGGAGTAGATCCGGTCGTAGGCGCTGTACGCGTCGGCCTGGAGGCAGCCCTTGTAGTCGCCCAGGAACCGCTCGGGCCCGTCACGGGAGCGATCGGCCGTGTAGTCGTAGATGGCATACGGGTGCTCGCGATCGCCGAGGTAGACCCACAGCCGGGCGGTGCGGGCTCGATCCAGGCGTCGATCCAGAACCGGCACGGTGGTATCGTCCGTCTGGATCACCCGCGACTTGAGCACCTCGGCCCTCATGACCCTCCAGATCGGCTCGAGCAGCCAGGCCGCCTGGGCCATCCAGCCGCACATGGTCTTGCGCGACAGCTCGACCCCGTGGCGGGCGAAGATGCCCTCCTGCCGGTAGAGCGGCAAGTGATCCGCGAACTTGCTCGTGATGACCTGGGCGAGCAGCCCCGGCCCCGGCAGGCCCTTCTCGATCGGCTGGGGCGGCTTGTCCGCGACGGCGACGTGCCCCTGGCAATGGCGGCACGCGACCTTGACCCGGACGTGCTCGACGACGAAGAGCGAGGCCGGGCGGTAGTCGAGCTGCTCGCTGACCTCCTCGCCGATGGGGCTGCGGTCAAGGCCGCAGTCGGGGCAGGCCCGTTGTTCCGGCGGGAGCTCGTGGACTCGGCGCTCGCGGGGCAGGTCGGCCGGCAGCGGCTTGCGGCCGTGCCCCTTGGCCCGGCCGGTGGGGGGCGGAGCTGGTGACTCCACGGGCGACTCGGGAGCCGGCACGGCATCAGGAGTGCCCTCGGCCCCGTCGCCGAAGAAGAGGAGCAACTGGCCGGGATCGACCCGCTCGGATCGCGGGCCGAACAGCCGCCTCAGCAGGAGGTCGAGGCGGTGGCCGAGCTGCTCGACCTGGCGTTGGGCGTCCCGCAGGCTGGCCGCCATCTCGCGGATCATGCCGTGGCAGGTGGCCAGGTCGTCGGGCAGCACGGCGCTCTCCATGGCCCTATTCTGGCCTGGGGAGGAGGCTGGCGCAAGTCCGTGCCCGCCTCGATTCGCCATGCGATAGGGACCGGCGACTCAAGATGTCGTCGCGTTGGGTAGCCGGGCGTAGCGTGGGCGTCGCCGGGCCGATGACAGGTCAATGCCTTCCAGGATCATGGTCAAATCGACGGCACGGACCTCAGCTGCGTCGCCCTCGCAGGCGGGGAAGCGGAACGTGCCGCGCTCCAACCGGCGATACCAGAGGGCATAGCCGTCACCCGCCCAGTAGAGGACCTTGAGTCGATCACCGCGGCGATTGCGGAAGACGAACAGGGCACCGGACAGCGGGTCCTGGCGGATGACCTCGGTCGTCATGCGGGCGAGGCCGTCGAATCCGCGCCTCATGTCGGCCGGGGCCGCCGCGAGGAAGATGCGGACGGTGGGCGGCCAGCTCAGCATCGGGGCAGCTCCAAGGCGGCGACCACCCGCCGAAGGACGTCGGGGTCGAACCCGGGGCCGACGGCAATCCGCCGCCCGTCGCCCAGGAGGACCTGGATCGGGAGAGACGACACCGCAAGCGGGCGTTCGGGGTCCCGGTCGGCTGGGGTCTCGACGACCCGGACGGGCAGGAAGCGAGCGACCTCGGGCCGGGCGGGCACCTGGGGCTCGGGTCGGGCTTTGCGGTGCGCTGCGTCATGCAGGGCTTCCATCGCCCTCTTGGCCCTGGGCTGGTGGAGCCACCAGCGGAGGCTGTGGAATGAGACGTTGTTCTCGCGGCAAAACTGGGGCTGTGTCAGGCCGCTCTGGCGATAGCGGCGGATGATCTCGGCCCAATAGGCGGCCTTCTCGGTTGTCCTGGCCATCACGTGGTCTCGCAGTGGGGACGTGGTGCGATGGCTCAATCATCGGGACAAGGAGTTCGAGTTGGAAGATGGGGTCTACAGGACGGACACCGCCCGACGACATGAAGTTGAAGTCGAGTGCGACGTTGTTCGAAACAGTCGCGCCGCGGGATTCGGTGTTCGCCAGCCTCCTGGAGAAGTACTTCAACGGCGAGAGAGACGAGAAGACGTTGCGGCTTATCGGGAAGGGGTGAGGCCTGGACGCCTCACTCGTCCGGCTCCAATTCGATCAGCCTCGCCGCCGACCGCGAACCTCTTGCGCATTTCCTGCGTCGGACCTGCAACTGGCGTATCGTCCTCAAGCCATGCGGGTCGAACATGACCACCCACCCCGAACAACTCGACACCTCCCTCGTGCTCACGGCGCGACCCACGAGTTATCGTTCGCGGTATTCCAGTCGGGGCCGCCTGTCGTATTGACGCGCGGCCCGAACATGCCGGATCGACCTTGCTCGCCCAGACGAGCGGCTTGAGTCCGGCCTACTCCCTACATACCCGTTCGGTATCCGAGCCGGGGCGTTCGTCCGCCTGATCGCAGGCCGACGCCCGGTCTCGTTCGTGCCAAACGGAGGGATAGCCTAACTGGTAAGGCAGTAGTCTCGAAAACTACCGTCCGCAAGGACTTGGGGGTTCGAATCCCTCTCCCTCCGCCTCTCGGAACTGGGGCAGATCGGAAGCCTGTCGGATCGGAACTGGGCCGGATCGGAAGCCTGCCGGATCGAAACTGGGGCAGATCGGCAGTGTCTCAGCCCGGAAGCGTGTCAGAGAGGCCTATCGTGCCTGGTTGCTAACCAGGTGTGGGAAACCACCGCGGGTTCGAATCCCGCCGCTTCCGCTCTTCGGGTGTGCGCCGGAGTTGGAGAGCCGGGCCGCGCTGTAAACGCGGCGTCACTGACTGAGGGGGTTCGAATCCCTTCACACCCATTCGTGTCCGAACGAGAGGTGCGGCGGTACGGCTTGGCCTTGAAAGGGGCCAAGCCCGTTCAGGCATCCCATTTCTTCAGGCTCGGCACCTTCGGGCCGTACTTCCCGGGATGAGAGGCGAGGACGCGCCTGCTGATCCGATCGAGGACGATCAGGATCGTGATCGGCCCGGCGAACGTCGCCGCAAGGAGGCCGGCCCAGGCGATGAAAGCGGGCATCCCCGGGCCCGAGCTCCGGTCGAAGTTCGCACTCAGCAGCACGAGCAGCGGGCCGATCCCGAACACCGTGAAGAGGAGGATCAGCAGGCGGAGGAGCAGGGTGCGGGCCTGGTTCATCCCCTCGCCGATCCAGATCCTGAGGCCTGAGCGGAGTGCCATCACCAGCCCGGCGGCGGTGAGGGTAAGCGCGGCGAGGATTCCGCATGGAACGAGCAACATCGCCGTTCCCGCCCCCGCAGGCATTCCGCGGTCGTGCACCACCGAAACGTTAATCACGGCGAGGACGAAGAACGTGGCGCAGGCGGCGATCCCCAGCGTCCAGGCCGCCCACGCGTAGCCGAAGAGCGAGCTGATCCGGGCGGCCGCCCTATCGGGGATGGCCCGCGAGGTGACGCGTGCCTTCCTAAACTCCTGGAAGGAGATTGCGAGGCAAGCCAGGACGACGGCCAGCGGTTGGTGGATGAACCAGGTCAGGGCGACGACGGAGGAGACCTCCAGGCGGTACAGCCACCGCTTCAGCGGCGAGACAGGAGTTGCCTCGGGGAAGAGCGCCCAGTCGAAGTCCTCGGCGAGGGTGGCATCCGGGTGACGCATTGTGGGTCTACACTGGTGGTGCAATCAGGCTTCCTGTCCGGCCCGCCAAAGGAGTTGGCTTGGGAATATCACATGCGAAAGCCGGTCGATTAGCTCGCCCTATCGTTCCACCAAGCCCTCATGTAGTCTACTCGGAAAACCCCCTCTCCCCGCGAGGCGCATCATGGGACTGCTCGACCTTTTTCGCGGCAAGCCGACGCTCGACTCCTTCGCCAGGGACCTCATAAAGGGCATCAGCAAGGCGGGGCATCCGGACGAGCTCCGCTATGAGGCGTCCGAGAAGGTCATCCATCGGTTCCGGGATGGGGAGGCTTACGGCCAGATCGGCCTGGCCAACATGTTCCAGGCCTACAGCGAAGCGCCGAAGGGCGAGCGGGCGAGGCTGATGGGCGTCTTCGTGCGGTCGGCCCTGAACGCGGACCGGAAGCTGCCAGACGATTACGAGGCGGCGAAGGCCGACCTGAGGCCGCGCCTGTGGAACCGCGCCAGCATCGAACTCCTCCGCTCCCAGGGCACGGGGCCCGACCTGGTCGCCATCCCTGTCGGCAGCCATATTCTCGCGTCCGTAGTCTACGACTGGCCGGAGACGGTGCAGTCGATCACGCCGAGCCAGATCGAGAAATGGGGCGTGACCCCGTACCAGGCGTTGGAAGACGCGATCGTCAACCTGTCGGAGGCCACCGAGGGATTTGCCGCCATCGGCGACAACCTCTGCACCTTCATCTCGGGCGACAGTTACGACGCCAGCCGCATGCTGCTGCCCGACTGGCTGGAGCGGATGGAGCTGAAAGGCCGGAAGGTCGCCATCGCACCCAACCGCGACGCCGTGCTGTTCACGGGCGAGGACGACGAGCAGGGCCTGGCCATGATGGCCAAGATGGCCGAGGAGGCGGTCGACGCCCCGTACCCGCTGGCGGCCTCCCCCATGGTCTGGGAGGACGGCGAATGGCGGGACTGGATGCCTCCCGAGGGACATCCTTCGCGTCCGGCGTTCGAGCAGATGCGGTCGAAGTGGCTGGGACCCATTTACGCGCAGCAGAAGGAGATGCTCAATGCCAAATTCGAGAAGGAGGGCTCGGACGTTTTCGTCGCCACCTTCAGCGGGAGTCGATGTTCGGACGGGACGCTCGTGAGCCACGCTGTCTGGGGCGAGGGAGTGGAAACGCTGCTTCCGGAAGCCGAGAAGATCACGATCGTCCGGGAAGCAGGCATCGCGGCGATCGGGACGTTCGAGAGGGTGAAGGAGATCGCGGGCGACCTGCTCGTGGATGAGGGGGTGTACCCGCCGCGGTGGCGTACGCAAGGCTTCCCGAGCCAGGAGCAGATCGAGCGGATTGGGATGGGGGAGATGTAAGATAAATGCAAAGAGGCGTGGGCACAATCCTCCCACGCCTCCCCTGATGGCTCAGGATGCTTCGGGCTTCGGCCGCTGCCTCACGGCACGTAGGCTGCAGCTTGCTGGTACTGCCCCGTTCTCACGTTGATGAACGTGAAGTTGGTGTAGCCGTGCGCCTGATCCAGGCCGTAGGGGCCATAGATAGGCTGGTTGTTGAGGTAGACGATCTCGTCCCCCGGCTCGAAGCCGATCAGGGCGAGAGCGGTGTACGTGGCAGGGTGAGTTGCGAGCCTCACCCCATAGGAGCCGGGGCCCCGAGGGATCAGGCTGAACTGCACTCCGAACTTGGCGGAGTAGTTGTAGGTGTTCGGGACCTGGGCGGTGCCCGGGTTCAGGTAGGGGGCTGGGGCTTGGGCCGGGACCTGGAAGGCTGGCGCGACCGGAGCCGGGGCTGAAGGGGCCGGGGGAGTCTGGGCATGGCTGGCAGTCGTGGACAGGCTTGCGCCGATCCACAGAGCCAGGGCCGTCAAAGAGAGCCTGACTGAAGAAGACGACAGAAGACCCATCTTGTGAATTCTCCTCAAGGTGTGAACTCGGATAC
>NZ_JAALJI010000056.1 GCF_011064595.1 Paludisphaera soli
AACATCCGGGCGTAGGCCCGCGAACTCTCGCCGCACACGAGGCGGCGGAGGATGAACCCGGAGAGCAGGCGCAGCGCCTCGGCCAGGTCGCGGTCGCCCAGCCCGCCCCTATGCCGGCGCCCGTAGAGGTGAAGCAGCAGCGCCAGCGTGGTCGAGCTGTCGAGCCGCCGGAGGCCGTCCAGCGCGGCCTCGACCTCCGGGTCCGGGTAGGGCCGCCGGCCCAGGAGGGTCGCGTACCACCCCGACGCCTGTTTCAGGTCGGCGGCGACGTGCTTCGGGTCGAATTCGGTCGCCTCGAAGTGGCGCTGGAACGCCTCGAACGTGGTGCCGGGAGGGACGTACCGCCCGCTTCTCATGAGATAGTCGCGGAGGAACGCCGAGAAGGCGGCCTCGTCGATGTTCCCCCGGCCGTCCTCGAAGTGCCGCTCTATCGGCTTCCAGAGCGCCTCGTCGAATTCGTCCTGGTCGGCGACCGGCACCTGCATGAAGGCGAAGTTGCGGATCAGGTCCGACTGGCCCAGGGGCACGCCGGTGGAGTTGAGGCTCTTGAAGTTGTGGAACGGATTCTCGCCCTCCAGCTGGGCGTAGATGAACTCCAGCCGCTGCGTCAGCACGTCGAAGAAGGCCCGCAGGCCCGCCTCCGTCCCGGCGCCGGGGATCGCGGCCAACCGGCCCGCGAAGTACCGCACGGCGCCGCCCAGGCGGCCCTCGACGGGCGGCAGGCCTGCAAGGCAGGCGACGTACTGGTCGCGGTCGCGGAGCTTGGGGTAGAGGCGGTAGCGATCCGTCCCCTTGCGGAACTGGTGCTCCAGGGTCGTCAGCGCGACCTCCTGGGCCAGTTCCGCGAGACCGGCGGCCGAGGCGGCGTCGCGCAGGGCGCACAGGACGGGCGAGAGGGTGGTGAGCCGCTGCTGGCCGTCGATGAGGTGGTACTTGGCGATCTGGCCGGGCATGACCGACTCGGGGACCAGGACGAGGAAGCCCATGAAGTGTCGACCGGCGCGGCCCGGCTGCTGCAACTCGGCGAGGTCGTCCCAGAGCTTCTCCCACTCCGGTTGATCCCAGCGGTAGTAGCGCTGGAAGACGGGGATGACGTACTGGTTGGGCGAGTTCAGGACGGCCCCGAGGGTTAGGTTGCTCGATCTCATGACGATCCTACGTCCCGTCCCGTGATAATCCTCGACTCGACCACGCGGGCCGGATCGAGGGGCCGCAACCTCCGTGGACCGGCCGATGACGCCGCCTCGCGAGGGGGCTCCGCTCTGGATATTCTACATCGCCCGGCGGCCGATCCGAGCCTGCTGAGGATTATCGGAGTCGTCGCCCGGCGGGGCCTCACGGGTGGGCCTCAGTGCGATGTCGCCGGTCTTCGGTAGATCGCGGATCCACGAGGCTGTAGAACGGTCGCAAGCCGTCCGGCTACGACGTCGGGCCCAAGGGCGCGGTCGTCACGAGACGGCCCGATGCCCGGGTGGATGGGATTTCGATGCGAAGGGCCGGCATGGCGAAGGTCAAGGGCGGACGACGCGGGCGCGATCCCCGGGCCGCCGCGGCTCGGGCCAAGGCCTCCGACCGACGGATCGAGACCCTCCGCTCGTACTACGAGGCCGGCCGACGTGCCCTCGGTTTCAACCCCGAAGGAGGCCGCCTCGCACCGGCGCCGATCGCCGAGCTCGCCGTCGAGCTGGGGGTCGAGGGCGATACGATCCGCAAGGCGCGGGACTTCGCGCGGAAGTACTCCGGGCGAGAGCTGGAAGCCCTGGCGAGGCTGCGCGACCGCCGGAGCGGGATGCCGCTGACCTGGTGCCACGTCCGGGAGCTGCTGGCGGTCCCGACCGACTCGAAGGCCGTCCGCTCCGAGCTCCAGAAGCTGACGGCGAAGGAAGGTTGGTCGGTCCGGGAGCTGCGATCGCGGGTCCGCTCACGAGTCGGGGGCGAGAAGTCCAGCCCGGGCGCCAGGTCGTTCGCGAGGCCCAGTACGCCCGAGGACGCCTTGCGTCGGCTCGTCGAGCTGAGCGAATCCTGGCTTCGCTACCATCGTGCGGTCGTCGACTCCGCCGCCGGGGGGCCCCTGGAGCGGCCGGCGGACCCGCCGGCAGACGGTGCCGGCCGCGAACGTCTCGATCCGCAAGGGACGGCGAGGGAGGTGCTCCGCAAGCTCGCGAGGGCGGCCGCGGCGGTCGCGAAGCGACTGCGTGAGGAGGCCGATCGCGACGTGGAGCCTGGGGGGGTTGGTTCGGCGAAAGCCGCCGCGAGGGTCGGCCGCACATCCCGCATCAAGGGGCCTCCCCCGGCCCCGGGCTCCTGAACCGCCGATTGTCGCGGGCGGGCGCTTCGACGGGACGATCCGGGCGTCGAGCCGACTCCCGAGCTCGGTGGCGGCGCGCATGATCGCCGGGGAGGCGATAGCCTGGCTTGCGCGGCCGAGGCCGCCCGCCCGAAGGAGCGTCCCTCGCCGAACGAGCGGACGGCAGCCGTCGTCGTGCCGTATCAATTGACGTTAATCGGAACTGGAGCTCGTCGTTACGGCCGCCATCCTCGGCGCCGTCGGCCGGCCTCGGGTTTGACGGGCTCACGTCGGGGGACGGATTCCTGGGCCGCAACCGCGACCCCGGGATCTTGAATGGGGAACTGTTCGCTCAGGCCGATGCTAAGGGACGGGAAAAGGCCATGGACGGCCGCCTCGCCTTCGGCTCGGCTGGCGTCCGCACCTTGACCACATCAAGCCTCTCACGTGCCGATCTGAGGGCTCGTCTAGGCGTCTTCCGCGCGCCCTGCCTGTTCATCGGATTAAATTTTTGCTAGTGTGTTAATCGGTTGGTATGACGACCGAGCAGCTCCTCCGGCTCTAATCGAACCTGTCGAAGCCTCCCTCCTTCGCCTCTCCGGCCAGTTGGGACTCTCTGCGAGTCCACCTTTCCCAGCGACCCGGAAAGCACCCTGGGCGGTCGCGGTACGTTCGTCGCGGAGCTTGAACGTGGGCAAGAAACTGTACGTCGGAAACCTCACCTACAACGTCAACGAGTCCGACCTGGAGACGCTGTTCAGCCAGTACGGGACGGTGCAGAGCGCCCAGGTCATAGTCGATCGGGACACCAACCGATCCAAGGGCTTCGCCTTCGTGGAGATGGGTTCCGACGCCGAGGCCCAGGCGGCCATCCAGGGCCTCAACGACCGGGACCACGACGGACGGAACCTGACGGTCAACGAGGCCAAGCCCCGCGAGCCCCGCAGCGGAGGCGGCGGCGGTGGGTACGGCGGTGGCGGCGGGTATGGCGGCGGTGGCGGCGGCCGTCGCTATTGATCTTCGAGGGCGCTTTCCCGGCTCCTGCGTCTTCAGGGGCCGGGGACGTCCTCACGCGACGCGACCACGCACGCTGCGCCAGCGCGAATCCCTCTGTCCCTGGAGGTGAGATGAACCGCTATCCGGCCGAAGAATGTTATATCTCCGACGTCGAGATGGGCCGTCGCTGCAGCGCCACCGTCCCCATGCCGGCCGGGAATCGACCCGCCCCCGGGGATGTCGTCCTCTTCGCACAGGGCCGCCGCCGGGTCGGCGAGTCGCCGCAGTTCCTGCAAGGGGGCGATTGCGTGCAGGTCCTGCTCACCGACGTCGTGGACGTCGGGGCCTCCGACTCGTTCGCCGGCGAGGCGGTCTTCCATGTTTCGTGGAGTCCCCTCTGTCGACCCGAGACGACCACCCTGTCCAGGCGAGGGAAGCCCATTCGTACGTCCTGAGGCTCGACGACGCCCTTACAAATTCGGTGCTCGCCGAAGATCCATCTCGACGGCTCCCGTCCTCCCCGCATCTTCCTGGGAGCTCTCAATGATCCGGACCTCCGGCCCGCCGAGCGACGATTCGGCCAAGACGCCATACCGCCACACGCAGCAGAAGGCGGCCTCCACCCGCGCCCGCTGCCCGGTCTGCGGCCAGGAAGTCTATTCGACCGCGGGCATCCATCCCCAATGCGCCGTCCGCGGGGAAGATCCCGGGAAGCCGTCGACGAGGAAGAAGCCCCAGGCCGTCGGCGAATAAGGTGCGGGTCGGCTTTGACGTGCCGAGTTCGCGTTGAGGGCGGGCCGATGCGGCGTTGGAAGTCGTGGTAGGTCGTTCTATATTCAGCCTACGCCCTTCACCGCCATAAACAGGTGGTAAGATATGTGGGCCTTTGCACTGTTACAACGGACGCAGGCCACCACCGAGTTGTCGGCGCTCCGGACACCTCCCCGGCACTTCGGGTGGGGGCAGATCATCGACGAGCGGGTCGCCGCTGAGACAGGGGCTGCGGACCGGTAGAATCTACGATCGACGAAGGGACGGGGCCGGCCTCCACTCCCGCTACATCCTCATGCTTCAGGCGGCCTTGGAGCGGGGCGGACCTCTCGCCCGTTCGTCGGATCCCAACGGAGATTGGGGATGGCCGTGATCGAGGGACCGAACAGGCACACGACCTCCCTGCACTCGTACGACCTTCCGCCGCTCGCGAACGCGGTCAAATCCGGCCTCGACTCATGGTGCCGGATGGAGGGATAGTCCGAAGCGGGAAGCACGGCCACCCCCGACCTGGGATCGGCGAGGAACATGTGGCGAGCACGAGTCCCGATGGGTCATGATCCCCTTGGAAGGATCCTGGCGATTCGGGGTCGTGCGTCCCGCCCTGGATAGTCTCGTCGACCCGAGTTCGCTGGTCGGCTCCCGGAACGACGGTGGATGCAATCCGCCCTCGCCGGGGCGGTGACGCACAAATCGCCGGGAGCGATTTCGGAGCGATTCGGCGAGACGGGCCCCGGGAGCTCATCTCGGACGACATTCCGTGGGCTTGGCGCTCCTCGCAGCTCGCGAGCGGGAATAGTCGGCAAAGCCCGTCCCCGCGCGAACCCGGCTCGCATCAAGCCTGTCCACGCTCGGCGACGGCGTCCCGCCATCTCTCGGGCGGTGCAGCGCCCGATGCGACCTCCGGATCACCAGGGACGCCACATGCCCACCCTCGTCATCCCCACGCCCCGCCTCGACCTCATCCTCCAGACGCCCGACCAAGTGCTCGCGTGGGTCGAATCGCTTCCCCCGGAGGTTCGTGCGGAAGTCTCGCCGGACTGGGTGGCGCGGGTGCACTCGACGCCTCCCGGCGATCCTTGGTCGCTCAGCTACGCCGTTGAAGAGCGCGCCGGCCGGGCCGTCGTCGGAGGCTGCGCGTTCAAGGGCCCGCCGGATGCGGACGGCGTGGTCGAACTCGCCTACGGCGTCGACGAGGAATATCGGGGGCGTGGGTACGCCACCGAGGCGGCCGCGGCGCTGGCCGGGTTCGCCCTCGCGGACGGGCGGGTACGGGTCGTGCGAGCCCATACCAGGCCGGAGTACGGCTCCTCGGCGCGGGTCCTGGTCAAATGC
The DNA here is from genome assembly GCF_011064595.1 of Paludisphaera soli. Lineage (GTDB taxonomy): Bacteria > Planctomycetota > Planctomycetia > Isosphaerales > Isosphaeraceae > Paludisphaera > Paludisphaera soli. The sequence continues at coordinate 5,390 of NZ_JAALJI010000056.1, forward strand.
GGGTTCACGAAGCTCGGCGAGGTCGTCGATCCGGAGGACGGGCTGGTGTGGAGGTGGGAGCGTGTTCGGGAGTCGCCGTGAACGCACCGGGCTGCAGGTCTCCCGAGATGGGAGCGGAGGCCGTACCGCGTCGGATCGCTCGGATAAGGAGCCTCGCCGGCGGCCGGCCGCCGGTCGATTTGGCGTTCGGCGGCCGGGAAGACTTCCGGCCGACGGCGGATGAGTCGGTTGGCTGCCTTCGCTTCCCGGTCGGCGTGGTCGCCGGATTCGCAGTCGAGTGAGAACGCGAGTCGACCGACGGGGCGCTCGCGGTCGCGAGCCTCGCCCTGTTTTTTATTGAACGTCACGGATTTTGGGGGGAGTCGAGCGGTAGCCGCCGATTCAGACAGAGACGAGCAGGTTCCGGAGCCGGTCGTCGTGGCAGCGGCGTCGGTCGAGGCGTTCGGCGGGTCAGCGCCCATAAATTTTCAGTTCGTCGCCCGTCCTGGAAACTGCTCGCGATCCCCAGGGCTCAGGTTTCCCCGACACTCCGTGTTGGCGCATTCCCCGCCTTGGCAAGGGATTTGCGTGACGCTTAAAGCCATACTCGATCGACCTTCCGTCCATCGAGGCGTCATCCCGAACAGGAGAAGACCACCATGGCCGCCACCAACAACCCGGAAAAAAGCGCCGACCTGCCCCCTCGCGGCGACCGCAACGCCGACCCCGTCTCCGACCAGCCCGGCTCACACCCGATCGAGACGGGGATCGGGGCCGCAGTCGGCGGCATCGCCTCCGGCGCGGCGGTCGGCTCCGTCGCCGGCCCGTTGGGCACGGCGGTCGGCGCCGCCCTGGGTGCCATCGCGGGCGGCTTGGCCGGCAAGGGCGTCGGCGAGCTGATCGACCCGACCACCGAGGACAACTGGCTTCGGGACAACTTCTCGTCGCGCCCCTACGTCCGCGAGGGCGAGACGTTCGACTCTCACGTGCCGGCTTACCGGTACGGCGCCACGGCCGAGTCTCAGTACGGCGAAGGCCGCTTCGACGAGGTCGAGGAAGACCTGAAGAGCGGCTGGGAGGGAGAGATGGAGTGGGACCGCGCCCGCGACGCGGCCCGCGACGCCTACGATCGCAGCGCCGCCATCCGCCGCGAGCGCGGCGCGCACATCTGATCCGACCAGCTGAGGTCGGACTCGACCGGGCGTGCGAACGCCTGTTGATAGATGCCGTCCTGCCGGGTTCGCCCGACGGGGCGGCTTTTCTGCGTTTATGGGGCACGCCCTCGCTCGTCTGCGGTCGGCGTTCGCCCGCGGCATGGCTCGACGGCGGCGGATTTGCATGCTCGACTCCGTTCGCCAAGGGGCTTCATGAGCGCATCATCGCGTCACGCACGAAGGGCGACCAATGGCATCCCAGGACCTGCCGGACGGGGGGCCCGACGGGCCGAGGTTCACTCTCAACGCGTTCATGCGCTATCTGTCCGCCAACGCCTCGGGCCGTCGGTCGATCACGCTGCGGCAGAAGTACCCCAGCCGGCATCAGGAGGTCTACTACGACGCCGCGGCGGACGTCCTGCGGCGTTTCATCGCGGACGGCATGGGGGACTCGTCGATCCTGGAGGGCGGGATGGCCGCGATCGCCGAATCCGCCCCCGAAGTCGTCGTCCCCCACCACATCCGCGCGAACGTCGAGGTCGTCGAGGCCTTCCGCGACCCGCGGCCCAAGCTCCATTTTGGCGGACTCGCCCCCTCGTCCGCCGCCGGCCCGCAATCGAGCCTTTTCGTCGCCGGGGTGGAGCTGGTCATCCGCCCGGAGGTCTTGCTGGAAGGACTCGTCGACGGAGAGGCCCGTGGGGGAGCCTTGAAGTTCTACTTCTCGAAGGGTCACTCGCTGACCAGGTCGGCCGCGTCGTACGGCGCCCTGTTGTTGAAGCGATATTGCGAGGAGGGCCTGCCGGGCGATGCGATCGTCCTGAACAAGCTCTGCATCATCTGCGACGTGAGGGCCGCCGAGATCCATCACGCGCCGGAAGCGACCATGCGACGCGAACGGGAGATCGAGGCGGCCTGCGCGGAGATCGCCCTCAGATGGCCGGCGACCTAGGCATACTCCGCCGACGCCGGGCCGGGAACTTCAAGCCTCGTCCTCGACCAGCTCCGCCCAGGACGTTTCGCCGCCGTTCGACCACACGGCCTTGTCGCCGTCCTCGACGTCGAGGCGGTGCGTCGCGGCCTCGTCGTTCCCGATGAAGCCGAGCGTGGAGACCACGCAGACCGAGGCGAAGAGCATGGGGCGGGCGCTGCAGGCGGGGCATAGCGTGCAATGCGACGCGGACCGCCTCGACCAGATGCGGGTGATGAGCGAAATCGGCCCGTCGACGCCGACCGTGGTGTCGACCATCGTGAGCCTGGGCTGCGGTTGGTGCGGCATCGCATCGACCTCGGACGATGGTTTCCTGGGGGGAGACCAGAGAAGTCTAACACGTCGATGATATCATGCAATCTCGGCTTTGCAAAAATGGCCTCGCCTCAGAAACACGTCTTCCCCCGCACGTCGCAGATGTCGTACGAATGGGCCCCGTCCGCGTAGATGCCCGCCAGGGGCAGCGTCGCCCCGCTCCTGACCGCGAAACGGCCTTGCCTGTCGTTGATCGATTTCTTCAAGGCCGCCACCGACTTCACCTTCTCCGAAGCCCCCTCGAACAGCGTGAGCTGCCGCTCGCCCTTCGGCCTGAGATCGTCGGCGAACAGATGCATCCGGCCCGCCAGACCCTTCGGTATCCACGCCTGCCGCAAGCAGGGCCGTAGAGCTTCCAGCAGCACGTCGAAGCGGTCCGAAGGCCCCGGCAGGTTCGCACGCCCCTCGCCCGCGCGGCCGTCCCTGTAGCCCACCCACAGCGACACGTGCCCGGTCGTCACCCCGTGGTATTCCAACTCCTCCACCAGCCGCTCCACGTTCCGCACCAGCCACGCCCACAAGACGGACGGATCGCCGGTGGCCTCCCCGAAGCTGCCGCCGCGCGAGAGCGTCTTGTGCGGGATGCGCTTCGGGTGGATCGGCAGCACCTGGTCGCCGTTCAGTTCCCACCACAGGGCCTCGCCCGATGCCGTCAGCAGCCGCCGGATGATGCGGCGGTCGGCTTTCGCCATGTCGAGGCACGTGGAAACGCCCCAAGGAGACAGGCGGGCCGCCCTCCTGCCCGCGATCCCCGACATCTCGGTGACGGGGGTCGCGGCCAGCAGGGCTCGCTCGGCGTCCGTCCCCAGCACCGCCCGAGCCCCGAAAGGCTTGGCCGTGTCGGAGATCAGCTTCGCCAGGGTCTTCGTCCGCCCGACGCCCACGGTCGCCGGTATCTTCACCCGCTCCATGATCCGGTCGCGGATCAGCTCGACGTAGGCCTGCTCGTCCTGGCCCCGCTCCAGGTGCGGCTCGAAGAAGAACTCGTCGATCGAGTAATACTCGACCTTCGGCGAATACTCGTTCACCACCTCCAGCATCATCCGGCTGAGCACCTCGTACCAGCGGAAATCCCGCTTCACGTAGGCCCCTTCCGGGCACTTCTTCACCGCGTCCCAGATCGGCTCGCCCGTCTTCACCCCGGCGGCCTTCATCTCGTAGGACTTGGCGATGACGCACGCGCCCTGGTTCCCGATCACGGCCAGCGGCACGCCCTGGAAGTAGCTCGTAACGGACGCGCTCGGCGGAGACGTAGAAACAGTCCGCGTCCACGTGCCCCACTGTCCTTGCGTTCCCCATGGACTGACGTATACTTGGGCGCGAGGGTTTCGACAAGGGGAGGCCGGCTGGAATCGACGGTGTATCTCGGGATCGCGCTGAAAGGGAGCGAGCTGCCCACGGAGTTGATCGGGCGTCACGGGCTGGCCGACCGGCTGCACCTGCGCGGGCGGTGGCCGGAGTACCGGTTCCTCTACCGGCACCCGCGGCCGCGCCTGCCCGTCGTGCGCGACGGGGTTTTGAGGCTCGCCCGGTGGGGCAACGGGACGCGACGGAGCCTCGTGCTGCCCCAGACGGGCTGGACGTGGAAGGAGAGCATCGAACGCGGCCTGTGGGCCCGCTCGGGCGGCGTCTTCGTCGACATCCCGGCCAGCTACGGCTTGGAATACCGCGGGGTGTGGTACGCGATCGAGGTGGGGATACGGCGGCTGCTCGCGCCCGACGAGTACGGCCGGGCCGTCGCCTACATGATCTGCGAGCCGTCGAGCCACTACTACCGGGTGATGACGGGGGCGGAGCGGATGCCGGTGTTCATCGGGCAGACGATTTGAAGGATCGTTCGATTCGGGACGATGGAATCGACGCGCCGCGACCGACCTCGGCGCGACCGGCGCGATAGATTTCGCATGGGAGGTGGCTCATGGAAACGATCTGGACCGGCCGGTTGGTCGGGGCGTTCTGCGGGTACGGGCGGGGCCGGGTCTACAAGCTGTCGGACGACAGCGTCTGGGTGCAGGAGGACGCCACCGACGAGCCGGGCTACCTGGAAGGGGCCGAGGCCCGCCTGCTGACCAGGCGCGGCTCCGGGATCATCCACCTGCTCGTCGAGGGGGCGATGGCGAGGGTGCGGGTCGGTCTGGTCGAGACTCGGGTGAGGAAAGCAGTCTGACCCGGCCTGTTCAGCCACAAGGCGGAACCGAAATTGCTCCGATCATTCGGCAAACACCGGCCCCGTGCGGAGCGAGCCATGGCGAAGAAGACCGCGGACGACGTGTCGATCGGCAAGTTCGACATCCTGGCGACCTACACCTACGCCAAGGGCCTGCTCGACGGCCTTGACGCCGAGGAAGCCCGCGAGCGCGGGATGGTCGCGGCCGTGATGGGCGCGAAGGCCAAGCTCGGCAGGCCGGGCGGCACGACGAAGGATTACCACGAGGACAAGTCGGCGGCCGAGAAGAAGAAAAAGTCGACCATCACCGCCGCGTCGTTCGACAGGCAGGTGGCCGACAAGATGGGGACGTACTTCGAGGAGACGTTCCTGCCCGCCCTCAAGAAGCTGGCCGGGGCCGGGCTGTCCTACGACGAGGTGAAACGTCTGGTCAAGATCCCCAGGGTGTGGGGCGCGAAACTCAGCGGCGAGAAGTTCAAGGAGCGGGCGGTGGCGCCGAAGAAGTGAAGCCGCATCCGAGGCCGGCTGGCGTCAGGTGAGCCTCACGAGACGTGAAGCGGGTGGGGTCGATCCGTCCCGCTCGTAGGTCGGCGTGTGACGGCTCCCGAGCGTCACTCCTGATCCACAACCTCTACTTCGTCGATCTCGTCCTCAAGGACACTCTCGTTCCACGCTACGTATGCCAGTTCATTGGTCACCGCCTGATGGAAGCGGCGAAAGTCGTCGTCCGTCGCGATGAAGAAGCGTATTCGTTGGTTGTTCTTGACTGGTTTTACGTCGTCCGGCTTGCTGACCCTCTGACGCCAGAACTCTACATCGCCATCGAACCGGCCCTGTTGCCAGACGTAAGCCTTGGCTCGTCTGGCAGAGACGAACCAACGACGCTTTCCCTCCAGCCGATAGTGGAGAATCCGCTTGAGAAGGTAGGCTTCACGGTTCTCCTTGAGCTGCTGCTGGAAGTAGCTCACGAGCGCCGTATTCCCTACGATCGAGAGAGCGGTGTCCCAGTCACCCCACTTGAGAATGCTCGTGCTTCGCTTCCGACCGCGAGGCACCGCTGCCGTGGTGAGTTCGGGCGCAGGGTACACGACCGAGCAGGCCAGATACTCGGCCTTCGTCTCCGGGTCGGTTGCGACGGCGATTCGACAGCACATGATGTCAACCCCGTACTTCTCGCTCAACCATTCCGTAGCGACCAGCAGCCCGTAGTCGTATGTCGCTGCGATCAGGATCACTCGTTGCTGCCGATTGATCTGGTCCCTCTCCACCTCAAGGAAGTCGCCGAGGGCCTCCTGCTGAACCTCGTCCAGGAGTTGGAAGAGG
>NZ_JAALJI010000057.1 GCF_011064595.1 Paludisphaera soli
CACCCATCCCATCAATAGGGCGCTATACCTTCAAAGAAATTGCTCTAAGCGGAGGAAGGGGGCGACAAGTACGATCGGTCTGGCTGGGATAGACGCTGCTCCTACCCTCTGCCGCTCCGATACGCGAAGCTCGGACGCGAGCCTGCGGGGCCGAACGAGGACGGCCTCGCCCGACCCGCGCCGGCCGAGTTTCATGGCCGCGTGCGCCACGGCCGCCGCGACGCGACGGCCTGGGTGCCGCCCCTCGCGCCGAGGTCGGGCGATACATTCTTCGGCCGGTCGGAGATCCATGCAGAGATCCTCCGGCCCGAGAGGGATCGACCGGCGCAGTAGCGCGATCCCGAAAGGCCCGGCCGGCAGGCGGCCGATACCGTGTTGCGTTGAAGGCTGGCTATCAACGGCGAAGGTTGACCGAGCGCCGGCAGAACCGCGGGCGAAATGGAATGATCGACGAGCCAGCAACTGCGTTCAACCAATGGTACCTGCAGAGCGTGTGGATCGTTGGAAACACCGGCTCGCGGCGGCCTCGCGCATGAGCGGCCTAAGCAACTCGCCCAGCTGCAGCTCGGGGTAGCAGGGCGGCAGCCGGTCCAGGACGACGTCCGGAGGCACCTCCAGCCGCCTCGCGACGTGCCAGCCGGCGTTATCAACAGGCATAAGCAGCATCGCGCCTTCCGGGTCGGCCCAACGGGCGAACGCTGCCAACGCGGTGGACATTCAGCCCATGTTCGATACCGTCAGGCTCAGCTCCAGGTTGTGGCCGTCGGCCGGGTGGACGAAGCAGCAGTTGTAGTGCCACTGGTATTTGGCGCGTCCGTTCGCCGTCAGCCTAGCTCCTCGCGGCGACCAAACGCGGCTGGTGATCCGTTTGAGATCGAGCCGGGCCTCAGCCTCGGTCCATCGCTCGACGGCCTTGCCGGAGTAACGCGGCGTAGCCTCGTCATGCGGGTAGCGTCGCCATGCGGTCGGACAAATGGGATTTTCGACTCCCCTTGCTCCTCGGCGTCGGCGGCCCCGGGGTTGCTGGGCCGCAAAACTCGCGAGATGAAGCCCAGCCGGTTCATCCACGTCCATGCGGTCCGCACGCAGAGCCCGACGCCCCCACCGCCCCGGACGTAGGCAGCGACCTTCGCCCTCTCCAACGGCCGCGGTCGACGGGCCGGCCCTGAGGCGCATCGAACACAGGGCCGCCTTCTTGTCCGAGAGCCAGGGCTTGCGCGGCCCGGATGTCGACCAAGGTGGTGAGGCCCTCGACCTTCCAACGCTTCAGGACGGTGCGGGCCCAGAGCGGGGTCAGCTTCACCTGGGCGCGATCGCCATCCAGACCGAAGTCTCGGTCGAGCGAGTCAGCAGTCAGACGATCTGATAGTGGGTCTTCTCCACCCCGCCGCTGCGGGCACTGTATCGGGGGATACCCCCTCAGTTGGCAAGTGGGCGACGATCGGCAATCGCGAGAAGCCCATGATTCGGCCTAACATACATATGAACGAACACACTTTACGGATGACTATCAAGGCGATTCAATGTGACGCTCCACGGGTCGCTCGGCCATCGACGCGACAACGAACAAGACCGGGGCATGGAGGCTACGGCCACACGTCTTATCTGGGGAACTTCCTGCTCGCGTCGAAGTCACGATTCAAGTCATCAAACCCACGTTGGAGTCAGGAAATCCCTGGAAATATCGTGTCTTTCCCGCGAATCCGAAAACACCAGAATCACGACGCAAGCTCTTATTAATTAATCATTTATGGATCGCCAACCCGCAAAGCCATGAGCCTTTGCTGCATGATCGTGAGGTGCATCCGGAGCTGATAGAACTCTTCCATGTAGCTCAGGGGGACCTCGACCCAGACGACTTTGTGCTCGATGGAGCGCAGGCGGGCGACCTCGCGGTCCAGGTCGACGCCGGCCATGCCGGACTCCAGCTTCTGGTCGATCTCGCGGAGGACGGCGTACCAGCGGTAGATCTTCCGTCGGGTCCGCCAGCGGATGAGCGGCGGGGCGGCCCGGACCAGCGGCATGAGCAGCATCACGAGCGGGATGAGCATTAACTTGGCCCGGTCGGCCAGCGATGCCAGCCAGAACGGCAACAGCCGCTGGAGCACGGGCTGGCCGTGCCGGTAGAAGCGGCGCGCGTCCTCGCTCACCGGCAGGTCGCAGAACGACTCCGACGGGAACTCGCGGGGCTCGGCGAGGACGCCCCCCTCGCCGTGGATCCGGGCGGCCGCCGCCAGCAGGAGCGGGACGAGCGCAGGGTGGAAGTCGTCCCGGACGACCAGCATGGCCGTGGGGGCCAGCAGGGCGACGTCCCTCCCGGGGAGGTTCCTCGCCAGGTCCACGACGCCCGTCGGCAGCGTGATCGGCGCGAGGAACCGGAAGCGGCGGCGATAGGCCTCCTGCCGGTCGAAGCTCAACAGCTCCACACGTTCGTCCTGGAGCAGCTCCTGGACGTACTCGGCCTCGAAGGCGGCGACGAAACAGGCGGCGTCCAGGTCGCCTTGGAGCAACAGGGCGACGGCGTCGGCCGCGTCCTCGCGGACGTACCGCGTGGCGGCGTCGCCCGGCGAGGCCCCGCCCTCGGCCAGGCCGTTGGCGGCGAGCATCCGCAGCGCGACGGCCTGGGTCCCGCTGCCTTCCGCCCCCACGCCGATCCGGAGGCCCTTCAACCCGCCCAGGCGATCAACCTCCAGGCCGCGACGGTGGAAGACCCACAACGGTTCGCGATACAGACTGCCGAGCGCCGCGAGACGACCCTCGCGGTCCTCGCCGTCGACGAGGCCGCTCTGGACGATGGCGACGGCGACGCCCGAGGAAGCGTCCCGCAACCGTTCCAGGTTCTCCACCGAGCCCGCCGTCTCGCGGACCTCGACCTCCAGGCCGTGCCGGCGGAGGTCTTCGGCGTACAGGTTGGCGAACCGGAAGTACGCGCCCCCCTGCGCGCCGCTGGCGATCACCAGGCGGCGGGGCGGCGGCGGCTCCACGAACAGGACGTACGACGCCGCCACCACGGCCGTCGCGAACGCGCCGACCCACAGCCAGGCCCCAATCGCCCGCCGGACCGTCCCGCGCCGTCGCGACGAGGAGGGGGGCCCTTCCAACCCGGACACGTCCGCTTCGGCCATCTCGCACTCGCTCACGACGGGGAGGGGATCGACGAACGCCCTTCGATCTTAACGCGATCGTCCGCCACCGCCAGCCACCCGCCGAAGTCCGAACCCGCCGCTCAGCCGCGGCTCCGACCCTCTCCCCCCCAACCGTCCAGCAGCGCCCGGCGGCGGTCCATACCCTCGCGGGCCTCCTCGACGATGGTCTCGCAGACCAGGTGGCAGAGCCGCTCCACGAGCGGGTCGTCGATCTTGTAGAAGACCTGCAGGCCCTCCTTGCGGCGCGAGACGAGCCCGGCCTCGGCCAGCATCTTGAGGTGCTTCGAAACGTTGGCCTGGTTCCGGGCCGTCTCCTCGACGACCTGGCCGACGCTCCGTTCCCCCGCCATCAGGGCGCGAAGGATCGCCAGCCGGGTGGGGTCGGCCAGCATGCGGAACTTCTCCGCCATCAGGTCCAGGAACTCGTCGGGGATGACGGGCATTTTCTTGACTTGTTTCCCAATCAGTAATATAGTCGAATTGTCCAGCAAGCATATTGTATCACGGCTGGGGGCGAAGTGAAGGGATCGTGAACGTGCACCGAGGAGAAGCCCTTCTCGAGGAGGAACGTCATGTGTCTCGCGATTGCGACGTTGGCGTTTTCGTTCGTGTCGGCGATGGATCCGCCCAGCCCCCAGGCCCCCTGTTGCGGGGGTGCGGGGTGTTGCCGGAGCGGCCAGGCCGAGGATCCCGGCCCTCGACCCCGGGAATCGGCCGGCCCGATGCCGGCGATGGGGGGATGTCGGACCGGGAGCATGAGGCGATCTTCGGCCTGGTCGCCGGACACGCCTCGATCACCCGCAAGGTGAAGGAGATCCCCGGCGGAGTGAGGACGAGGACCACCACGACCGATCCCGGGCTGGTGGCGACTCTCCGGACTCATGTGCGGCAGATGGAGACCCGGCTCGAGCGGGGCCGGCCGATGAGGATGTGGGACCCCGTCTTCCGCGACGTGTTCGCGCACGCCGACGAGATCACCGTCGTCGTGAAGGACGTCGAGGGGGGCGTCGAGGTGCCGGAGACGAGCGAGAACCCCAAGGTCGTCCCGATGATCCGGGCGCACGCGGCGAAGGTGAGTGATTTCGCCGCCCGGGGCCCCGCGGCCGTCCACCCTCCCTGGGCCGGCGGGGGTCGGGGGCGGACGGCGCCCGGCCGTTGAAAGCCTGCTATCCGGAGAGAACGATCCGATGAAGACGCGCATGATCGCCGCCGCCGTCCTGGCCCTCGCCTTCGGTTCGATGCGGGAAGCCCGTCTCGCCCGCGGCGAGGAGCCGGGCGGCCCGTTGAAGGTCGTCGTCCATGTGAACGCGCCCGAGGCCGGGGTGCAGGGGGCTGGGCTGAAAAACGTGACCAACATCCTCAAGGCGGCGCCCGACGCGCGGGTGGTGGTCGTCTGCCACGGGGCGGGCATCGGCCTGGTGGAGAAGGCCCGCTCCGACCACGCGGAGGCTGTCGCGTCCCTCGTGAAGCAGGGGGTGGAGTTCGCCGCCTGCGAGAACACGATGCGGCAGAAGTCGATCCGCGAGGAAGACCTCCTGCCAGGCGTCGCGACGGTCCCCTCGGGCGCGTTGGAAGTCATCCGCAAGCAGCAGTTGGAAGGCTATGCCTACTTCAAGCCGTGAGCCGAGGCCGACGAGCGGCCGGGAGGAGAACGAGATGAGCGTCGCGACGATCACGCCCAGGGAGCTTCATGAATTGCGTCGGGCCGGGCGGGCGGCCGAGCTGATCGACGTCCGGACGCCCGCGGAGTACCGCGAGGTCCACGCCGAGGCCGCTCGATCGATCCCCCTCGATCGCCTCGACCCCCAGGCCGTGATGGCGGGCCGCGAAGGCCCGGACGCCGGGCCGCTCTACGTGATCTGCCGATCGGGGAGCCGGGCGAAGAAGGCGTGCGAGGCGTTCCAAGCGGCCGGGTTCCCCGACGTCGTGAACGTGGAGGGGGGGACGCAGGCCTGGGAACAGGCCGGGCTCCCCGTGGTCCGTGGGGAGAAGACGATGTCCCTGGAACGCCAGGTCCGCATCGCCGCCGGCTCCCTCGTCGTGCTCGGCACCGCGCTGGGGGCGTTCGTGCATCCGGCGTTCCTGGGCCTGTCGGGGTTCGTCGGGGCGGGCCTGGTGTTCGCCGGGCTGACGGACACCTGCGGCATGGGGATGCTGCTGGCCCGGATGCCGTGGAATCAGGGATGCGCGGGGGGGACCACGTGTTCGCGCTGATCGACGGCCTGCTAGCGTTCGCACCGTCGGCCGCCGCGTTCGTCGAGGCGCAGGCCCTCGTGGCCCTGGCTTTCGGGGGCCTGGTCGGCTTCTCGCTCGGCCTGACCGGCGGCGGCGGGTCGATCTTCGCCGTGCCGCTGCTGGTCTACGGCCTGGGAGTCCGGCCGCGTGAGGCGATCGGCGTGTCCCTGGCGGCGGTCGGCGCGAACGCCCTGGTGGGCGGGCTGCGGAGGCTGTCCCGCGGCGAGGTCGAGGTCCGCACCGGGCTGCTCTTCACCGCGGCCGGGATGGTCGGGGCCCCGGCGGGCTCCTGGCTGGGAAGCCGGGTGCCCGAGGGGGTTCTCCTGGTCCTGTTCGCCGGCCTGATGGTCGCAGTCGCCGCGCGGATGTGGCGGCAAGCCTCGCGGAACCCGGAGGAGACGCGGGCGGTCCGAGGCCCGTCGATCGACCCGGGGGACGGACGCGGGCCGTCCTGCCGCCGGGACCCGGAAGGGCGGCCCACCCTGACCTCGCGGTGCTTCGCGGTGCTGCTGGTCGCGGGGCTCGTCACGGGCGTGCTCTCGGGGCTCTTCGGCGTCGGTGGCGGGTTCGTGATCGTGCCGGCGCTCGTGCTGGTGGCCGGGATGGGAATCCATCGCGCCGTGGCGACCTCGCTGCTTGTCATCGCCCTGATCGGCGCGTCGGGCGTGGCGTCGCACCTCGCGGCGGGGAGGCCGCTCCCCCTGACGTTGACGCTCCTGTTCGTGGCCGGGGGCGTGGCCGGGATGGAGCTCGGCTCGCTGGCGGGCCGTCGCCTGGCCGGCCCGCGGCTCCAGAAGCTGTTCGCCTCGGCGATGATCGCCGTGGCCGCGTTCATCGTCCTCAAGAGCCTCGCCTGAGGCCGGAGGCTTCCCCTTGTTCTTCCGTCAGCGGTTCGTGCCGGGGCTGGCCATCTACAGTTAGATGGTCGGCGACGAGAAGACCAAGCAGTGCGCCGTGATCGACCCGACCCGAGACGTCGACGATTACGTGGAGACGGCCAGGCGGGAGGGGCTGCGGATCACGCACATCCTGGAGATGCACGTCCACGCCGATTTCGTCAGCGGCTCGGCCGAGTTGAAGGCCCGGCTGGGCGACGAGGCGCAGGTCGCGGTCTCCGGCATGGGGGGCGCGGAATGGACCCCGCCGTACGCCGACCGGGCGGTGGCCGATGGCGACGAGATCGCGCTGGGCTCGGTCCGGCTCAAGGCCGTCCACACGCCCGGGCACACGTATGAGCACGTCGCCTGGGCGCTCTTCGACGACACCCGCAGCAAGGACGTCCCCTGGATGATCTTCACCGGGGACTTCGTGTTCGTCGGCGACGTCGGCCGTCCGGACCTGCTGGGCGAGGAGGCCCGCAAGAAGCTGGTGCACCAGCTCTACGAGAGCGTCTTCGGCGTCCTGCCGGCGCTGCCCGACTTCACCGAGGTCTACCCCGGCCACGGGGCCGGCTCGCTCTGCGGCAAGGCCATCGGCTCGCGGGGGAACTCCAGCCTGGGCTTCGAGAGGCGGTTCAACGCCGCGCTCCAGCCCAAAGACGAGCCCGATTGGGTCGCCTCGCTCCTGAAGGGGATGCCGATCGCGCCGCCGTAATTCCGACGGATGAAGAAGGTCAACGCCGAGGGCCCCAAGGTGCTCGGCCCCGAGCTGCCGGGCCGGAGGCGCTTCACCGCGAAGGAGGTCCACGAGCGGATCTGCGAGCACTGCTTGGTCCTGGACGTCCGGCCCAAGGAGGCGTTCGCCGCCGCCCACATTCCCGGCTCCATCAACATCCCGCTGGGCCACAACCTGCCCACCTGGGCCGGCTGGGTCCTCCCTTACGACCGCCCGATCCTGATCGTGCCGGACGACCCCGCCGACGTCGCCGACGTGGTCCGGCACCTGCTGCGGGTGGGCTTCGACGACGTGCAAGGCTACCTGGAAGGCGGCCTGGCCGACTGGGAGTCGCACGGGTTCGAGCTGGGCCGGCTGGCGACGGCCTCGGTCCACGACCTCGCCGCCAAGCTGGAGGCGGAGAAGGGCCGCCCGTTCGTCCTCGACGTCCGCACCGACTCGGAGTGGGACGCCGGGCGCATCGAGGGCGCGCATCACATCCACGGCGGCTTGCAGGAGGAGCGTTACGCCGAGATCCCTCGCGACCGACCCGTGGCGGTGGTCTGCGGGACCGGCTATCGCGCGTCGATCGCCTCGTCGTTCCTCAAGCGCGAGGGCTACGAGGACGTCACCAACGTGCTGGGCGGGATGTCCGCCTGGAAGGCCGCCGGGCTGCCGACGGTCAAGGATCGAAGTCCGGAACGCGAGAAGACCTGCTCAGGAGAACCCTGCTCTACGGGCGGTCCGTCCAGGCCTTCGCCAGGGACGTGACGGCCAAGCCGCCGCGGCGATCAAGGAGGCGAAGGAGGCCGGGGCGCGCATCATCCTCTGCGGCGAGGCCCTCAAGCGGTTCGACATCCCCACGGAGAAGCTGGAGCCGGGGGTCTCCGAGGTCATCCCCAACGCCATCTTCACCCTGGCCGATATTGTATACAATTTCTCTCATATCATTCATCTTTCATGTGTACTCGAGGATTCCCAAGATGCCCGCGACGAGAAGCGAACCCCAATGGGCCGCCGCCGCCCTGCTCGCGGCGTCGGCGGTCCACGCCCCGACGGCCCTCGCCGAACAGGGCGGCCCCGCGTCGATCTCGCTGGTCTACATGGCGGACCTGCACGCCCAGTTGGAGCCGCACGCCGAGTTCTTCTGGCAGGACGGCGACGAGCGGGCCGAGGTGGGCGGCGTCGCCCGCATCGCCTCGGCGGTCAAGGCGATCCGCGCGGAGCGGCCCGGCGGGGTGCTGTTCCTGGACGCCGGCGACACGATCCAGGGATCGGCCGCGGCCGCCTGGACGAAGGGCGAGGCGGTCGTCGCCCCGCTCAACGCGCTCGGGCTCGACCTGGGCGTGCCCGGCAACTGGGAGGTCGTCTACGGAGGCGCGATCCTCAAGCAGCGGGCGGCCGGATTCCGCCACCCGCTGATCGCCGCCAACCTGCGGGACGGCCGGTCGGGGAAGCTCCTCTTCCCGCCGTACCTCGTCAAGGAGGTGGGCGGCGTCCGCGTGGGCGTGATCGGGTTCACGGATCCCGACGTCCCCGAGCGCCAGCCCCCCAGCTACAGCGAGGGCCTGGCCTTCGACGGGGCCGACGTCCTCCAGCCCCTGATCGCGGAGCTTCGGGGCCTGGAGAAGGTCGACGTCGTCACGCTCCGCACGCACATCGACCTGCCGAAGTCGATCCGCCTGGCCGAGACGCTCAAGAGGGTGGATTTCGTGCTCTCGGGCGACACTCACGAGCGGACCTACGAGCCGATCGTCCGGGGCGAGACCTGGGTGGTCGAGCACGGCGGATTCGGCTCGTTCCTGGGCCGACTGGACTTCGCGGTCCGGGACGGCCAGGTCGTCGACCGCAAGTGGGAGCTGATCGAGCTGCGGGCCGATGGGTTCGCCGAGGACCGGGAGTTCAAGCGGGTGGTCGACGAGACCCTGGCCCCGTTGCGGACCCGGCTGGATCGGGTCGTCGGCCGCACGGACGTCCCGCTGATGCGGTACAACGTCGTCGAGACGAGCCTGGACGACGTCCTGTCGGACGCTCTTCGCGAGGCGGCCGGCGCCGAGATCGGCCTGTCGAACGGCTTCCGGTTCTCGCCGCCGCTCGCCGCCGGCCCGATCCGGGAGTCGGACCTCTGGGACTGGTACCCCATCAACACGAAGCTCAAGGTGGGCCGGGTGACGGGCCGTCAGCTCCGGGCCTTCTGGGAGCGCGAGCTGGAGCACGTCTTCGCCGAGGACCCGACCCGGCTCTTCGGCGGCTGGCTCCCTCGCCCCTCGGGGATGACGCTGCGGTTCGTCGCCCACGCGCCCGAAGGGGAGCGGGTCCGCGAGACCCGGGTCGGCGGCGAGCGCCTGGAGGACGACCGCGCTTATAGCCTGGTCGCCTGCGAGCGAAAGGGGGACGCCCCGGACAATCTCTGCCGCATCCCGCACGTCCAGGATCCGGCGGCGGGGGCGTTCCACCAGCATCCCTTCCAGGGCCGACTGGACCTGGGCCAGCTGCGTCGCCACCCGCCGCCGCAGGCCCGGGGCCTCGCGCAGGTCCTTCGGAGCCACGCCCCGCACGGCCGACCGGGCCCGCTCGACCAGCTCGTCGAGCTGCGCGTCGCTGCGGACATTAAGGGCGCGGAAGCGATCGAAGAAGCCGCACAGGTTCTCCACCGCCGAGTCGCGGAAGACCTTGGGCGGGCCGTCGTCGCCGACGCCGTCGGGCCGCTCGGCCAGGTGCTCGACCAGGCGGGCGAACTCCTCGGCGAACGCCCGCTCGGCCAGCGCCACCGCCTCCTCGAACCGCGACTCCATGCGGGCCCGCTCGCGATCGTAGAGGTCGGGCGCGAGCCGCATCAGGTAGTCGGGCGGCGCTACCGAGGGGAAGTCGCCGGCCACGGCGAACAGGCCCACCAGCGTGGCGGGGTAGTCGGCCGGGTCGTAGAGGCTCCCGAGCCGGCGGGCGGCCGCACCCTTCAGCTCGCCGTAGCGGCGGTCGAGGTCGGCGACGGCGTCGTCCAGCTCCCCGCGGAAGTCGGCGATCCGGCGGGCGAACTCGTCCACCGCGTCGCGTCGGATCAGTCGCACGCCCGGCTCTGGGAAGGGCGGCGAGACGTCGCGCCGGTACGAGCGGATGCGGCCGCGGACGGCGGTGACGGCGCGGAACGCCGGGTGCTTCACGTCGAGCAGCCGCTTGCCCGCGGAGAGGCATCCGCCCTCGGCGTCGAACGCCTCGGCGGCGCGGTCGCGCTGCGGGGCGGTGAGCGCCTTGCGGGTGCCGAGCCAGGTGAACGCGACGCGGGCGGCGGCCGTCTCCGCCCGCAGCCGCCGGGCCGGCCCGGCGAGGTCGTCGCGGGCGGCCGGTGCGACGGCCGGGGAGCCTTCGATGCGGTCGAGCAGGGTGGTCATCGAACCTCCTGGAGAGAAACGAGGCGGCCGACCGTGCGGGCCGCCGCCTCGTGATGGAGTCTTCGTAAACATCGTTTCGCCGGGGAGCTCCACGAGACGGA
>NZ_JAALJI010000058.1 GCF_011064595.1 Paludisphaera soli
GGGGGAAGGTGGCGATCCTGTCCGGCACCACTTCCATGCGGGGCCGGAGACACGGCCGTCGCGGCGGCGGGACGGGTGAGAGCGGGCGGACGCCTCAGGTCGTCGTTTCGGGCGGTCCGAGGGCTCTCCGGCGGGCGTCGAACGGCACGCCCGTCACCCACCCCGGATGGAGGACCGGATCGCCGCCGGGGTCCGTTTCGTCGCGGGCCCGACTCCAGCGGCGTGACCCGGGCGGTCGGCTAGGCGAGGATCGGCCGCCGATTCGCTCAGCGACCCGAGCGCGACCCGGCCGATCCCCGGCTTCCTGCGGACCGACTCCCACCCTTGCCGGAGCGGTCGCGCTCGGCCCCCGCTTTTCGTGCGATCTCCCGCCATCTCGGCGGCTTCCCGGAGACTGGCGAATCCTGGCGTGAATCCGGCGTCGAACACGACCGGCCCGTTCCCGACTGGTGGGAGGGACGTCGTCGGCTCACGTCGCCATGAGCTGGGAAACGCTCAGCCCGACGACGACCCCGTAGGCGGCCGGGTACAGCACGCGCAGGCGGCGCTGGAGCTTGAGGGCGTCCGGGATCGAGCCGGCCGTCACCCGGCGGTGGACCATGGCCACGCCGATCGTCGCCATCGCGGCGAAGAGGAAGCCGATCAGCGCGTGGCGGTCGATCATGGTCAGATACGCCACCTTGGGCAGCGCGAAGTCGACCGAGTAGCCGAAGGCGAGCATCGCGATCAGCGTCCCCATGCAGGTGCTGATCTGGGGCTGGAGGTTGACCGGCTCGAACCAGAACACCAGCGCGGGGATCAGCGAGAGGAGCGTCAACGGCAGCAGCACCCGCCAGGCGTAGAAGGTCGAACGGCGGTCCACCCGCACCCGGTACTCCAGCATGCCGTGCTCCTGGCCCCCTGTCCGGTAGTGGCGCGAGCCGACGCGGTAGGTCTGGTCCTCGACCGACCAGTCGGTGAGGAACGCGTCGTCGTGCATCGTCATGCACTCGGCGATCGGGACGAAGCGGGCCTCCGTCAGGTCGTCGGCCAGCGAGATCCGCACGACCAGGTCCTGGTCGTCGAACGGGAACTTGCGGAGGTCGAGCGGGGTCGAGAACCGACCGCTGAGGTTGGACCGATAGACGACCCGGCCGTCGTCGTCGACGTCGATGTCGGGCTCGGCGTGCGGCTTGGGGGCCTCGGCGGCGTTGTCGAAGTAGAGCAGGGGGATCCACATCTTGCCCTCGGTCCGCTTCCCCCCCGCGAGCCGGGGGTCGCGCCAGTGCAGCTCCAGGTGGGCGGTGACGTCGAAGGTCTCCTCGCGGGCCGTGATCCGGCCGAAGTCGGCGATGTGGAAGCCGATACCGACCTCGATCGGCCCCCCGCCCTCGACCGGCGGCGGACCCGCCGCGCCGACCGGCTGCGCCCGGGCCGCGGCCCCCGCCAGGACGATCATCGCCGCCATCCCGATCCCGCGCAGCATCTCGGCCCCTCCCCGTGGATCGCTCGTCCCCTCGTTACCTAGGACACGGACGGGGCCGCGTCGAGCGAAGGGTGCTATCCTGGGGCGACCGACGAGCCCCCGACCCGAGAGGCCCCGCGATGATCCACGTCCTGGAAGGCGGCACCGACGCCGCGTCCATGATCCTGTTCGACCCCGATTCGCTCCCCGACGATTTCGACGACCGCGCCCGCGAGGACCCGGCGGCGGCGATCGAGGCGGCGGCGGCGGCCGGGCGGCTGTGCAAGCTGGAGCCGGGCTCCGACGGGAGCTACACGCTGGGCGTCTGCGTCGGAGAGGGCCCGCCCGCGGGACTGGCGGGATTCTTGCGGCCCCTGAGCGAGGCCGACCGCTTCCTCGTCGTCGGCGGGCGCCTCCACTTCGCCGGGATCGAGGGCGTGTCCCGCCAGGGCGCCCCGTCCACGGCGGAAAGCTCGCAGGGCGGTGATTCCGTCGCGATCCCGCCGGGCGTGTACCGGCTCCGCGTCCAGGAGGCCGACTACTCGGACGAGTTCCTTGAAGGAAGGATGCGGGAGCGGACGTCGGCGGCCGGGCTGCGACTCCTCGCGATCATGAACCGCCGGCTCCTCCCCCTCGGCACGTTCGGAACCCTCGCCGGGTTCGTCTCCCTGCTCATCCTGGGGTGGCGCGACTGGCGCGTGACCGCCCTGCCCCTCTGCCTGGCGATGGTCCTCCCCGCCATCGTCGTCTCGCGCCTGCGGAGCTACCGCGAGGCCCGCGACGCCGGGCGCGAACTGAGCCGGGATCTGCCGGACTACTGGGCCGTCCTGGAGCCCATCGAGCCGGCCTGACGAGGGCCGACCCGACGTCAGCCCGGTCAGGCGAAGTCGTCGAGCCGCTTCGGCTTCGGCTCGGGCGTCGCGACCGAGCGGCCGGACGTCGCCCACCCGATGAGGATCGCCGACGACGCGAAGCAGGTGGCGACCAGGGCCCACTCGACCCACCTCGGCCTCGGCGGGCCCGCCATCATCGCCAGCGGGACCCCGGAGGCCGCGAACGCGACGAGGAAGAGCCTCGTCCCCGGGCGGAACCGCCCGAGTCCCCGGCCGATCTGCGTGAGGACCCACGCCGGCGGCCCGAAGACCGCGCGCACCAGCAGCCACACCACCTTGCCGAGGACCCAGGCCGCCAGGGCGACGACCGCCGCGACCAGCTCCAGCAGGCCCGCCAGCAGCAGGAACGCCCCCCGCCGCAGCCGGGAAAACGCCCGGCCCACGCGCGGGCCCCTCGGGTTCGAAAGCGTCGACATCGCACGGTCCTCCCGCCTGTGTTTCGTCGCGACGGCGGGAATCTTGCGGCGGCCCGCCGGATTTTCGAGGCGACACCCGCTCGCCGGCGAGCGGCCGTGCACGCCGTCATCCCTGGTCGCGGCCGATCCGCCTCCCTGTCTTTCCGCACACTTGACCCGATCTGGGCGTACACCTACTAGATTACATGAGTGAAGCACGAGCCAGTCGGAGCGGAAGGTAGGGAGGAGGCCCGAGGATGCCGGAACGACAGACGCTGCCGGTGCTCCCCTTGCGGGGCACGGTGATTTATCCCGGGCTGACGGTCCCGATCGGGGTCGGGCGGCCGGGGACCTTGCATGCGATCGAGGCGGCGTTGAAGGGGGACCGGGAGGTCTTCGCCGTCGCCCAGCGCGAGAACGTGGACGAGCCCACGACCGATCAGCTCTTCACGATGGGCGTGGTCGGCAAGATCGGCCAGGTCCAGCGCGGGCTGGGGGGCGTGCAGCTCCTGCTCCAGGGCGAGCATCGGGCGGCCGTGCTGAACTATCAGCAGGGCGAGGAGTTCCTCACCGCCGACGTCATGCCCATCGCCGAGGTGCCGCCGCTCGACGAGAACGACGCGGCGTTCGCCGCGCTCTATCGCGAGACCCGCGAGCGGGCCATGGAGCTGGGCGAGCGCCGGGGGCTCCCCGACGAGGTGCTCCACCAGGTGCTCGACTCCGTGACCGAGCCCGGCCGGTTCGCCGACCTGGTCGCGGGCTACCTGGAACTCCCCGTCGCCGACAAGCAGCTCTTGCTGGAGACGATGGGGGTCGAGGAACGCCTGCGCCGGGTCCTGATCCAGGTCCAGCGCCAGATCGGCATGCTCGCGGCCCAGGCCGAGATCAAGTCGCAGGTGCAGGAGGAGCTGGGCGAGCGCCAGCGCGAGATGTTCCTCCGCGAGCAGCTCAAGGCGATCCAGAAGGAGCTGGGCGACGACGACCAGTCCCGCGAGCTGACCGAGCTGCGCGAGAAGCTCGGCAAGCTGGAGCTCCCCCGCGAGGCCCAGGTCGAGGTCGAGCGCGAGCTGGGACGCCTGGAACGCTCCGGCCGCGAGTCCATGGAGGCGCAGGTCATCCGCACCTACCTGGAGTGGATCGCCGAGCTGCCGTGGAACACCCGGTCCGACGACGACCTGGACCTGAAGCACGCCACCGAGGTGCTCGACGAGGACCACTACGGCCTCGAAGACGTCAAGGACCGGGTGCTGGAGTTCCTGGCCGTCCGGCAGCTCCGCGCCCGCAAGATGGCCGAGGAGGTCGAGGCCTCCGGCGAGTGCGCCGCGTCCAAGCTGAAGGAGGCGAAGGAGACCGTCACGCCGTCGATGAACGGCGCCAAGCCAGACGACGAGCGGTCGATCACCGACGGTAAGGAGGCGAAGGCCAAGGCGATGGCGCGCGGCCCGATCCTGCTGTTCGTCGGCCCGCCGGGCGTCGGCAAGACGTCGATCGCCAAGTCGATCGCCCGCGCCCTGGGGCGGAAGTACGTCCGCGCCGCCCTCGGCGGCATCCGCGACGAGGCCGACATCCGCGGCCACCGGCGGACCTACGTCGGCGCCATGCCCGGCCGGATCATCCAGGGCCTCAAGCAGGTCGGCACCAAGAACCCCGTCTTCCTGCTCGACGAGGTCGACAAGCTCGGCGTCTCGTACCAGGGCGACCCCGCCAGCGCGCTGCTGGAAGTCCTCGACCCGGCGCAGAACGACACGTTCACGGACAATTATCTGAACGTGCCGTTCGACCTGAGCGAGGTCCTCTTCGTGGCCACCGCGAACTTCATCCAGAACATCCCCGGCCCGCTTTTGGACCGGATGGAGGTGGTGGACTTCGCCGGCTACACCGAGCGCGAGAAGGCCGAGATCGCCAAGACCTACCTCATCCCCCGCCAGCTCGAGGAATCGGGCCTGACGAACGAGGGGGTCTCGTTCACCGACGACGCCGTGGCGGCCGTCGTCAGCGAGTACACCCGCGAGAGCGGCGTGCGCCAGCTCGAACGTCAGATCGGCGCCGTGGCCCGCAAGGTGGCGCGGAAGCTCGCCGCCGGCGAGCCGACCGCCCGGACCCTCGGCCCCGAGGACGTCCACGAGCTGCTCGGCCGGCCGAAGGTCCACCCCGAGCACGCGGGCGAGGGCCCCGAGGTCGGCGTGGCCACCGGCATGTACTACACCCCGGCCGGCGGCGACATCATGTTCGTCGAGGCCGCCGTCCGCCGCCTCCAGGGGCCGAAGCCCGAGGACGCGAACGACCAGTACGCCGGCCCCGGCAGCGTCTCGCTGATCCTCACCGGCCAGCTCGGCGACGTCATGAAGGAATCGGCGCGGGCCGCCGTGACCTACGCCACGGCCAACGCGCGGGCCCTGAAGATCCCCGACGACCGCCTGGGGGCGATCGAACTTCATATTCACGTCCCGGCGGGGGCGATCCCCAAGGACGGCCCCTCGGCCGGCGTGGCGATGTCCTGCGCCATCGTCTCGGCCCTCACCAACCGCCCGGTCCGCGGCGACGTCGCCATGACCGGCGAGGTCACCCTGCGGGGCCGCGTCCTCCCCATCGGCGGGGTCAAGGAGAAGGTGCTCGGCGCCCACCGCGCCGGGATCCGCGAGATCATCCTCCCCAAGAAGAACGAGGCCGACCTCGACGACATCCCGGCCGACGTCCGGGCCGCCCTGGTCTTCCACTGCGTCTCCAACCTCGACGAGGCCTTCGCCGTCGCCCTCGGCACGGTGGCCGCCCGCACCCCCGCCGAGCCCCCGGTCCTCGTTCCCGTGGGCTGACCCCGAAAGGATAGGGATCCGGAACATCTGCCGAACTCGACGCCGGACGGGGAGCCCACCTCCCCGCCCGGCGTCCTCGCGCGCCCTCCGGGCCATTGGCTTCGTTCGCCCAGCCCGGAAAACGAACCCGATCGACGGAAGGGCTTGCGAAGGTTGGCTTTAACGCCGGTTTTCGCGCCCGGAAATTGGCTTCGTTCGGCGCGCTTTCCTGGTCGTTTTGCAGCGTGTTCAGCCCCTCCAGCCCGCCCGCCGCCCGCCTCATCGGGCAACGGAGCTTAAAGAGAGGATGGTCCAGGATGGGCGATTGCGCACGCCGATACCCAGGTTCCGTCGCCGCGTGATCGTCGCCCGCCTTCCCTCTCCGGGGACGCCGGCTCGACATCCCTTCGGGGAGCAAGACGGGGGCGTCGGGGCCGTCAGCGGAGGACGACGTCCCCGGCCCGCACGCGGGCCTCGACGTCCGCGCGGATCGTCGCGATGAACTCGCGCTGGGCCGTCCGGACGGCGAATGGGACGTGGGCGGCGAGGTTGCGTTGCATCTGATCCACGGTCTCGTCGATCACCTCGGGGAGTCCATCCGCCCTCGCGAAGGGGATGGGCATGGAGACGTTCGCCAGGTCCTCCCGCAGGATGTCGTCCTGGCGAAATCGCGCGAACGACGCGAAGCTGGCCCGGATGCGCTGGGTGACCAGGCCGTACTGGCGGACGGAGAAGACGACGGGATGGAACGCCGCCCTCCCGACGCCGGAAGGCCACGAACGCTCTTCCAGCGGGCCGGGGGCCTCGGGTTGGAACGATCGCCTGCGCATGTCGGGGATGCCTCTCGTCGAATGGGGGAGCGACGTCGCAAACGGGACGGCGGCCCCTCCCCGCCCGAGACGTCACGGCCGAACTCCGTGAGATCCTATTGGACTCCCGGCCCGACTCGGATCAGCCCACGTCCCGTCCCGCACCGCCGTGAGCCCCGCCCCCGACCGCCGGACCCCGAGAAACCGCCTGACCGGACCGGCCCCACGCCCAGCCTCGGCCGAACCGCGCGGTCCCCGGACGACCCCGACGACCGATCCCGTCGTGCGCCCCCGGGCGAACGCCCGCGACTCCAGGCCGGCCCCGCGAGCCTCCCAGGGCGGCCCCCATTGAGGATCACCTCGTCCAGGGCCAACGCGGCGACCAACGCCTTGAGCCGAGCGTTGGCTTCCCCCAGGCCCTTGAGTCGCTCCACCTCGTCGGCCATGAAGTAGCCGAACTGGATGCCTCGACGGTGATAGGCGGCCGCGGAGACGCCCAGAGCCCAACGGATCTCGGGGAGACCCGTCCACTTGGCGCGCCTGACTCCGCCCTCGCGGAACTTGCAGACGATGGGCTCGGGCGTGTTTCTAACGCTCCTTCGGGAGTCATTCCGCCTTCAATCGCGGGAATGATTCACATCCAGGTGGACCAGCCTAGGGAAGCAGGTTAAATCCATCTGGTCAGGTTTTGGAGTTTTTGCTAAGGATTCGGCCCGCATGGCGCGCAGGCATTCCATGTGAACGGGCGCAAGCAGACCATCTCAGGTGCGTGCTCGGCGAGACCATCCCGCGCTCTCGCGATGCCGTGCGTTGAACCGACGCGCACTAACAAGGTTGGGACGACGATGTTCCAGAGTTCGAAGCCCGCCATTCTCACCACTACGGCCCTGTTGGTTAGAAACAATCTAAGCGAGCGAGTCTGGGGCACTCACGGGGTCAATACCCTAGCTCTAGATGACCCACAGCCCCAAACCGTGAGGGGCGCCGGGGTCCCCGCCCACCACCTCCTTCGTCGCGGGCGACCGGCGGCGAAGCTTCACGGAGAACATCGTCCCCACTTCGCGCATCCGGTCGCACGGTCGAAGGCCATCACGGGGATCGGCGTCATCGGCGACAGCATCTCGGATGAATATCGGTTTTACGCCCCGGATCGGGTCACGGCACGGAATTGGGTCGAAATTTTAGCGACCGCGCGGGAGTTGCACTTTGGTGACCCGGTGACCGCGAACCGGGGCATGGCTCAAGATCGGAGATTGGCATACAACTGGTCCCGGTCCAGCGCGACGACGACGAGCCTTATCGCGCAGGGGCAGCACAGGGGCCTGGCGGCCCAGGTGGCCGGCGGTGCTGCCATCGACCTCGCCTCGGTCACGATCGGCACCAATGACTTCGTCGATGTTCTAATCAAGTCGAGATCAAAGGCGGCCCTGAGGCCAGTCCTGGAACGGGCGACCGCGAATCTGGCCGCGATCCTAGGTCCGCTGCTCAGGACCAATTCGACATTCAGGATTGCGGTATTCACCGCCGTTGACCTTCGCTGCTCCCCCCTTCTTCGCGGGGCACTCGACGCGGGCTTGATCCCCGGGGCGGCGGCCGACGCCTATGGAAGCATGGTCATGGCGTTTAACGAGCGCCTCCGGGACCTCCTCGCGGGCCACGGCCGACGGGTCGTGATCGTCGACAGCTACCGGCTTCTCACTGAGGTCGCCCTGGCCCGGTCGTATGTCGTCGGTGGCCTGGAGATCGACTGCGTCAACGCGAGCAACGACCCACGACACCTGTTCCTTGCCGACGGATTCCACCCCGGGACGATCGGACAGTGTCTGCTCGCGAATCAATTCCTCGACGCGATCAATGCCGGTTTCGACACCGGCATACCGCTTTTGAGTGGGGAAGAGATGATCGACTTCGCCTACTCGGTCCAGAGGCCATCCGGCCGGGCGCTGATCGGCATCGGCGTCCTCGCCCTGCTCGGATACGGTCGTCGCCGTCCACGCGTGGCATGACCCCCGAGTACATGGTCCACAACACGAGCCAGGAACAAGGAGGCGTGATGAGCACGTTGATCGCCGGGAGAATTCTCCATCAGCAGCCGTCGCATGCCAGCAAGGATTGTCCTCGGGTGTCGAGGTGGCTGGCGGTCTTGTTGTCTCGTCTTCACGCGCTCCTGATGAGGCGGTATTTCAAGATCGAGGTGACCGGCGAGCACAATATCCCGTCGTCGGGCCCATTCATCCTCGCCCCACTCCATCGCTCGCGATGGGATGCTTTTATGCTGTATTGCGCCGTAACCCGACGCTTCCTTTACTTCATGGTCAGCCATGACGAGGTTGTCGGTCTTCAGGGGTGGTTCATGAGACGGATGGGCGTCTTTCCGGTCAATACGCAACGACCCAGCCCCACGGTGATCCGGTCCAGCAAGGAGCTGATTTCTCGTGGAGACTCGTTGGTTGTCTTTCCTGAGGGAAACCTGTTCTACTACGGGCCTGGCGAGGTCCATCCCCTGAAGCCGGGGGTCGCCTGGATGGCGCTGAATTTCCAAAAAGCCTTGGTTGATATGAATCTCGTGATCATTCCCGTTCGTCTTGTCTATGGCGACCGCCGATTGCGGTGGGGGAGTAGGGCGAAGATCGTGGTGGGGGAGCCGATCTCCGTGAGTGACTATTCCGCCCTCCCTAGGAAAGAAGGGGTCGCTGCATTGACGACCACCCTTCAAAACATCCTGGGGGAGGTGGTCAATGAGACAAGCTCGGCCGAATCACTCCGGCAATGCGACTAATGGCGTGAGACGGTGTTGGATGCACGTCATACCGAATTGCATTGAAGGCTGCCCATCGATTGCGGCGGCCCATCGGAAGCCGACGGGGCCGCGAACGGCGTCGGGGTGGTCGATGAGCCAGAGGCAGCGTTCGACCAGCGGCGCCTGCATGGCGTCGAGGTGGTCGAAGCCCAGGTGGGCGATCGCCTCGCGGACGAGCGGCCAGAGCGGCTCGGCCGGCTGCAGCTCGGGCGTGCACGGCGGCGGCCGGTGCAGGACGACGTCGGGCGGCACCTCCAGCCGCCTCGCGACGTGCCAGCCGGCGTCGTCCACCAGCACCAGCAGCAGCTTCTCGCCGGCCGGGTCGGCCCAGCGGGCGAACTCGGCCAGGGCGGCGTTCATCCAGTCGGTGTTCGCCGCCGGCAGGATCAGCTCCAGGTTGCGGCCGTCGGACGGGCGCACGAACCCGTAGACGTAGAGCCACTCGCACCTGGTGCGGCCGTTGGCCGTCGGCCGCGTCCCCCGCGGCGACCAGGCCCGACGGGCGACCGGCTTGAGGCCGAGCCGGGCCTCATCCTCCGCCCACAGCTCGACCGCCTTGCCGGGATGCTCGCGGCCCAGCTCGGCCGCCCGACCGGCCAGGGCGGCCTTTCCACTCCCCTTGCTCCTCGGAGTCGGCGGCCCCGGGGTCCCTGGGCCGCGGCACCCGCAGGCTGAAGCCCATCGGACCATCCACCGCCAGGGCGTCTGGACGCAGACCTCGACGCCCCAGCGGCCCCGGACGTAGGCGGCGACCTTCGGCCCGGTCCACATGCCGCCGTCGTCGGGCCGGCCCTGCAACGCTTCGAACAACGCGGCCCGCTGCTCGTCCGAGAGCCTGGGCCTGCCGCCGTTGGCGACGGCCCGGCGATCGGCCAGGCCGGCCGGGCCCTCGGCGTTCCAGCGCTTCAGGACGGTGCGGACCCAGGCCGGGGTCAAGCCCACCTGGGCCGCGACCGCCGCCGGGGGCGGCGGCTCGGGCGAGCGGGTCAGCAGCCAGACCACCTGCCAATGGGTCTTCTCCAGCCCGCCCCGGCAGGCCCTGTAGCGGCGGGCGACCTCCTCGGGCGACAGGTGGGCGACGATCGGCAGACGCGCGCGGCCCATGATTCGGCCCTCCTCCCGGGTG
>NZ_JAALJI010000059.1 GCF_011064595.1 Paludisphaera soli
CTAGTACGCTAAGGCGGAATCATCTCCCGCAAGGACGGACGGCTGCATGCGGGGTCGCCGACATCCGTCGGCGGGTCTATCTACTCGTATGGATGGCTGTTAATCTAAGGGAGAGTCCTCCGAGCCCGATGGCGGGCTTCGGCCCGACCCGAGCGGCGTGGCAGCGACCCGGAACCTTCGGCCCGTATTAACTGACCCGATGAGCGACGTGACCCGCCTCCTCTCGGCCATCGAGCAGGGCGACCCTAGGGCGTCCGAGGAACTCCTGCCGCTCGTCTATCGTGAGCTGCGTCGGCTGGCCAGGCACCGACTCGACCGGGAGAGGCCGGGGCAGACGCTCCAGGCCACCGCCCTGGTCCACGAGGCGTACCTCCGGCTGGTCGATGGCGAGGAAGCCCAGCGATGGAACAGTTGCAACCACTTCCTCGCCGCAGCGGGCGAGGCGATGCGTCGCATCCTCGTCGAGAACGCACGCCGCAAGCAGGCCGAGAAGCACGGCGGAGGGATGGAACGTCAAGACCTGGACGGCATCGACATCGAGGCCCCCGCCCCTTCCGATGACCTCCTGGCCCTCGACGAGGCCCTCAAGAAGCTCGAAGCCGAGGATTCGGTCAAGGCCCAGCTCGTGAAGCTCCGCTACTTCGCCGGTCTGAGCGAGGAGGAAGCCGCGAGCGTCCTCGGCCTGTCCCGCACAAGCGTCCAACGCTATTGGCGTTACACCAAGGCGTGGCTCTTCATCGAGCTGCGGGGGGCCGAGGCCCGCGAGAAAAATCCGGGAAATTCCGTGCACCCCTGAAGCTTGCGGGCCCCGCCTCTCGCACATCCCTATAGAGGGGAGTGGGGCGAACGAGGCGATGACCCATGCAGCACGCAGCTCCGAGAGTCGAGGAACTGTTCTACGCGGCCCTTGAGCTGGAAGGCTCGGAGGCCCGCTCGGCGTTCCTCGCCCGGGCTTGCGGCGACACGGAGCTCCGGCGTCGCGTCGAGGAGCTGCTCAACGTCGACCCCGGGCTCAACGAGTTCCTCGAGGCCCCGGCCTCAATGGCCACGGTGACCGCAGCCCCCGATTCTCGGCTCGGTGTCGAGGAGCCCGGCACGGCCGTCGGCCCCTACAAGCTGCTGGAGGCCATCGGCGAGGGGGGCATGGGCGTCGTCTACGTCGCCGAGCAGGCCGGGCCGGTCCGCCGCAAGGTCGCCCTGAAGGTCATCAAGCCGGGGATGGACTCGAAGCAGGTGGTGGCCCGATTCGAGGCCGAGCGTCAGGCTCTGGCGATGATGGACCACCCCAACATCGCCCGGGTCTTCGACGCCAGGACGACTTCGGCGGGCCGCCCCTATTTCGTCATGGAGCTGGTCCGGGGCCTGCCCATCACCGAGTATTGCGACCAGCACCAGCTCTCGATTCCCGAGCGGCTGGAGCTGTTCACGCTCGTCTGCCGGGCGGTGCAGCACGCCCACCAGAAGGGCGTCATCCACCGCGACCTGAAGCCCTCCAACGTCCTGGTGACGGTCGTCGACGGCGTCGGCGTGCCGAAGGTCATCGACTTCGGCATCGCCAAGGCCACCGGCGGGGCCCTCACCGACAAGACGGTTTACACCGGGTTCCACCAATTCGTCGGCACGCCGCTCTACGCGAGCCCCGAGCAGGCCGAGCTCTCCGGCTCGGACGTCGACACGCGGAGCGACATCTACTCGCTCGGCGTCCTGCTCTACGAACTCCTGACCGGCACGACGCCGTTCGACTCGGAGACCCTCCGGCGGGCCGCGTTCGACGAGATGCGTCGCATCATCCGCGAGGAGGAGCCGCCGCGCCCCAGCACGCGGCTGGGCACGCTGGGCGAGCGGCTCTCGACCGTCTCGGCCATGCGGAAGGCCGACCCGAAGCGGCTCGGACTCGCCATCAAGGGCGAGCTCGACTGGGTGGTGATGAAGTCACTGGAAAAGGACCGCCGGCGGCGGTACGAGACGGCGGGTGAATTCGCCGCCGACGTGCTGAACCACCTGGCCGACCGGCCGGTGGAGGCGGTCCCACCGTCGACCCGGTATCGGTTCGCCAAGTTCGCCCGACGCAATCGAGTGGCCCTGACGACGGCCGGGCTCCTGACGACCATCTCAATCGCCGCCCTCGTCATCGGGGGGTTGCTGGTCTGGCGAGAGAAGGAGCAGACCAGAAGGGCCCTCGTGCAGTCGCAAGCCCACGCCAAGGCGGCCGACGAGCGGCTCGGGATGGCCCGTCGGGCCGTCGACGAGATGTACACGCAAGTGGCCGAGAAGTGGCTCGCCCAGCAGCCCCACTTGACGGCTGTCCAGACGGAGTTCCTGGAGAAGGCCCTGGCCTTCTACCGGCAGTTCGCCGCCGAGCGGGGCGATGACCTCCGGATGCAGCTCGACGCCGTCCGGGCCAGGAAGCGGGTCGGGGGGATCGAAGAGGCCCTCGGGAGACATGACCGGGCCGACGCCGCGTATCGGGCCATGCTCGGGGAGCTCGAACGGCTCGCCTCGCTCCATCCGGGCGACGCGGCCTGCCGCGAGGAGCTCGCCTGGACTCTGGCACAGTTGGGAAAGCTTCAGTGGGACCACAATCAATTTCGCGAGGCCGAGGCGCTCGACAAGAGGTCCATCGCCATCCGGGAGGAGCTCGTCGCCCGCCACCCCGAGGACGCCAACGTACGCAGCCAGCTCGCCGGGACCATCTACAACCTCGGCTCGATTTACATAGACATGGGTCGCTTCGCCGAGGCGGAGCCCGTCCTCCGCAGGTCCGTCGCGATGTTCGAGAAGCTCCGCACCGAACATCCCAACGATGTTGAGTACGCCGAGCGACTGGCCCACGCCGAGGACGGCCTCGGCCGGCTCTTGAGCAGCACAGCGAGGCCCGCCGAGGCGGTGCAGGCTCTGGAGCGGTCGCTCCGGCTCCGCGAGGAGGTACTGGCCGCGGACCCGAAGCATCAGGGACATCGGCTGCAAGTCGCGACAGGTCTCATAAACCTGAACTCGGTGTCCTCGGACAAGCCGGCGATGGCGGAGCGAGACCGTCGCTCCATTGATATTCTGACTCGTCTAGCGGAGGAGTACCCCGACCGGCCGAGATACCGGGAGGTCTTGGTGCTCAACCGGACAAACTACGCAATTACGCTCCGCGGCCTCGGTCGAATGGATGAGGCGAGGGAAATCCTCCGGGCGACGGTCCCCGAGGCGGAGCGACTCGTCCGGGACTTCCCCAGGTTCCCCGACCATCGGGCGAATCTGGCCAAGACCCTCCAGGTGCTCTCCGCGTACCAACACGAATCGGGAGACGCGGGGCAGTCGGAGAAGACTGCCCGGCGTGCCGGCGAGGTCCACGAAGCTTTGGTGTCCGAATTCCCGGACCGGGTCCGATATCGGGCCGAGTACGCGGAGTACCTGACGCACGAGGTCGAACGGCGGGTCAAGGACCCGGACGCGTCGCGACGTGACCCGGCGGGGGCCGTCGAGGTCGCCCGCCGGGCGTGCGAGTTGAACCCGGAAGGCGACCTGAACTGGAAGTGGCTCGCCGTGGCGGAATACTGCCTGGGCGATTGGGACGCCGCCATCCGGGCCGCGGAGAAGTGCATCGCAGTCCGCGGCGACGGGGGCTGGACTTTCCAATTCCTGGTCCTGGCCGCGGCCCACGCCCGTCGCGGCGAATCGCAGAGGGCCCGCGAGTGGTACGAGAAGGCCCGCCCCGGAGTCGCGGCGGGCCATCTGGCGGACACACCGCGATGGCTCGTCGGCGAGGCGTCGAGCCTCCTGGAGCCCGAAGCCCCGCCAACGGAGCGAGCCCCGTAAGAGCTCCCCGACCTGTAGTCCTCCGAGTAGAACCCTATCCGACGGAAGGAACAGACTGATGTGGCACCCGTTTTCGTCACCGAACCGACTCCGGCCGCGTCGCCGCGGCCTGCAATCCCGCAGCCCACGCCTGGAGCCCCTGGAGGGGCGAGTGGTCCTCTCCGTCGCCTTCGATTCGGTCCTCGGAGTCGGGAACGACACGGCCAGCATTAACTCCGCCGACATCGCCATCGACTCGGCCGGCAATAGCTATATCACCGGCTACTTCAACAACACGATGGACTTCGACCCCACTGTCGTTCGCCCCGACGGGTCGGACGTGCTCACCTCGCGAGGCTACTTGGACCCCTTCGTCGCCAAGTATGCCCCCGACAACACGCTCGTCTGGGTCCGCCGGATGGGCAGCGAGGGCCGCGATACGACGGGCTACGGCACCGAGAGCGGCGATGCCCTCGCGGTGGACGCTGCCGGGAACGTCTACGTCACCGGGGATTTCCTCGGCCAAGCCGACTTCGGTCCCTTCACGCTTTCCAGCTCCGGAAGTACCGACGTCTACGTCGCCAAGCTCGACCCGAACGGGAACTTCCTCTGGGCGCGGAGCTGGGGCCGGTCCGCGACCGAGGACTTCGGCCAAGCCATCACGGTCGACGACGCCGGCAACGTGGTCTCGGCCGGCTGGAACGCGGACATCACATCCAACGGCTGGATTGCCAGCGGGTTCGAAGTGCGCAAGTACAGCCCGACCGGGGCTGAGCTCTGGTCGCATCGGTTCGCCAACCGTGGCGGCATGTCGTCCCATGTCGATGCCGACGCCGCCGGGAACATCTACGTGAGCGGGCAGTTCAGCGGTGGCCTGGACTTCAACCCGGACCCGAAGCGGACCAACTCGGTCAGCGGCTCCTACGTCGTAAGCGCCGGCACGGCGAACAACGGGTATGTGCTGAAGTTGACGGCCGCGGGCCAATTCGCCTGGGTCGCCCCGTTCGTGGCCAAGACGTCGGAATCGGCCGTGGCGGTCAACGAGTTCGACTTCGACCCCTCGGGCAATATCGTCGTCGGCGGCTCGTACGGCGGCCAGGTCGACTTCAACCCGAACTCCAAGGTTGATTATCGGCTCCCGACCGATTCGGCGAGCGTCGACGGATACGTCGCGAAGCTCTCGTCGGCCGGGGCGTTCGTGTGGGCGACCCAGCTGGACAACGGCCGCGTCCGTTCGCTGGACGTCGACGGGTCTGGGAACATCTTCACAAGCGGCTATTTCCAGGGGGTGTTCTCCCCCGGCTTCGGCCTCCCCTCGGTCACGAGCAACGGCGACTACCATGACGTCTTCGTGGCCGAGCTGAGCTCCTCCGGGGCCGTGAGGTGGGTCGTGTCGTTCGGCGGGCCCGACTCCGAGTGGCAGGCCAGCATTGCCGTGGATGACTCGGGCCTGGTCTATCTGACAGGGTCCTATAGCGGCACGGTCGACTTCGACCCCGACCCCCTCGGCACCAGCGAATTGGTCAATCCGTCATACGTCGACGCCTTCTTGCTTAAGCTGCGTCGCCGGTGAGCTCCGGTCAGAGGCCGTGAAAGGTGGGTCTCGGTCAGCCCAGTCGGCCACCTTGCCGACTGGGCTGAGCTGAGCAGCTCTTTTTCCGGGAGACGACGCATTTGACCTCAAGCCTCCCGGAGCAAAACATAGAGAAAGTTCCTCGACGACCGTCTCAAAAACGAGCGTTTTTGAGACAGGGCGAAGGGTTGCCCTGCCGGTCGTCTCGGGGCAGGGTTGGCCTCATGGCGAAGTGGAACCTCTCAACGCTCCTCGCGGCGATTCTCGGCGGCTGGTGCTGCCTCTGGCCGGTCGGCTGGCTCTGTTCGTGGACGACCTGGTGGGCCTGGTCGGTCGTGTCGTTCTTCGTCGCGACCTCGCTCCTCTTCGGCCGGACGTTCCTCCGCTCCGAGTGCCCCAAGTCCAACGGCTAGCCACAGGCACAGGGAATTATCTCCGGCAAAAGACGACCGCGCCGGGATGAGCCAAAGCCAAAGTTGCTTGCATGGATTAGATGGCCGGCAGGCGGAAAGGTAGGCACCGGTCGGTGCGTCATCGGAGTCGGAAGGCGCAGTGAGTGCGTCTTCCAAACCTTACTTGTTCGTTCACGCGTCTCCGGAGACCGCCGGAGTGGCGTGGGTTCTGGGGCCTTCCGACGGTCTGCGTGGGGAAGGCCTGAGACAGAAGTGCGTGAAATGGGGCGGATCGCGCAGTGCCGAGCGATCGGCCGGCACCCCGATCGCGACGGGCTCCTCTTGCCCGCGGGACGGCCCGGATGGACGGTCGGACGGGGGATGAAGGGGTGCAGGATCCTCGCCGGCGATCGGCGGGCGGCCCTCGGCACCGCCCTCGACCCGACCGCGAAGCCGTCACCATCAATCCGTCCGCGCCGGGCCCTTGCCGGCGGATCGGGCCTCGGCGAAGATCGTGTACGGCCTGAATCCGCGATGCCCGCCCAACGCCCCTCCGGCCCGGGGCGTGGTGCCGTCGGATGGCCCCGTCCGGCACTTACGAGCCCGGGGGCGCCATGTTCGAGCTCAGACTCCGGCAGGGGCGCCATGTTCGAGCTCAGACTCCGGCAGGTGGTGATTTCCGGGGCCGGGGCCGTGGCCGCGGCGATCGCGGTCGCCGCCGCGGTGGCGTGGCACGCGCTCGCGGGCCGCGGCGACGACCGACGTGACGACGAAGGTGGGCCGCGCCAGGGGCCACGGAGGACGTTCCGATCCGCTTCGGAGGTGGCACCATGGCAGCCAGCGCAGCCCCGGCCCCGGTCGACTCGGTGCGCGACCTGACCTCCGGCCTGGTCGTCTTCCTCGTCGCCCTTCCCTTGTGCCTCGGCATCGCCCTCGCCTCGGGCGCCCCGCTGTTCTCCGGCCTCCTGGCCGGCATCATCGGCGGGCTCGTCGTCGGCGCCCTCAGCGGCTCGCACACCAGCGTCAGCGGGCCGGCCGCCGGCCTCACCGCCGTCGTCGTGGCCCAGATCGCCGCTCTCGGGTCGTTCCGCGCCTTCCAGCTGGCCCTCGTCCTCGCCGGCCTCATCCAGGTCGCACTGGGCCTGGCCCGGGCCGGGTTCATCGCCGCCTTCTTCCCCTCCAGCGTCATCAACGGCCTGCTGACGGCCATCGGCGTCATCCTGGTCCTCAAGCAGGTCCCCCACGTCCTCGGCCATGACCCCGACCCTGAGGGGGACATGGCCTTCTTCCAGCTGGACCGCGAGAGCACCTTCTCCGAGCTCGTCCGCCTGCTCGAAGGCTTCCAGCCCGGCGCCGCCGCGATCGGCCTCGCGTCGATCGCGCTGCTGGTCGCCTGGGGACGCCGGCGGCCGCTGAGGCGATCGCCCGTCCCGGCCCCTCTGGTGGTCGTCCTGCTCGGCACCCTCGCCGCCGAGGCCTTCCGGCAAGTCGGCGGCCCGTGGCTCATCGAGCCGACCCACCTCGTGCAGGTCCCGGTGGCCGACCGCCCCGCCGAGTATCTGCGTTTCCTCCAGCCCCCCGACTTCTCGCGGTGGCGCGACCCGGCGATCCACCTCGCGGCCCTGACGCTCTCCGTCGTCGCCTCGCTCGAGACGCTCCTGAACCTCGAGGCGATCGACAAGATCGACCCCCGCAGGCGCCACTCGCCGCCGAGCCGCGAGCTGCTGGCCCAGGGGGTCGGCAACGTCGTCTCCGGCCTGGTCGGTGGCATCCCGGTAACCTCGGTGATCATCCGCAGCTCGGTGAACGTCCACGCCGGCGCCCGGACGAGGCTCTCGTCGATCGTCCACGGCGCCCTGCTGCTGGCCAGCGTCGTGCTCCTGCCGACCTGGCTGAACCGCATACCGCTATCCTGCCTCGCGGCGATCCTCCTGGTCACCGGCCTGAAGCTGGCCAGCCCGGCGGTGGCCCGGCGGATGTGGGGCCAGGGGCGTTCCCAGTTCGCCCCCTTCGCGCTGACGGTCGCGGCGATCGTCCTGACCGACCTGCTCATCGGCATCCTGATCGGCCTGGCCGTGAGCCTCGGCTTCATCCTCGCCAGCAACATGCGCCACCCGCTCCGCCGCGTCGCCGAGGAACACCTCGGCGGCCAGGTCGTCCGCATCGAGCTGGCCAACCAGGTCAGCTTCCTCAATCGGGCCGTGCTGGCCCGGGCCCTCGATGAGGTGCCCCCCGGCGGCCGCGTCCTGATCGACGCGCGGGCGACCGACTACATCGACCCGGACGTGCTCGGCCTGATCCGAGACTTCCAGGAGGCGCGGGGTCCCGCCCGCGGCGTGCAGGTCGGCCTCGTCGGCTTTCCCGGCGAGCACCGGCTCGGGGGCGAGGCCCGGCACGTCGTCCATTCCACCCGAGAGCTCCAGGCGGCGCTGAGCCCCGAGCAGGTCCTCCGGATCCTCAAGGAAGGTCACGAGCGCTTCCGCACCGGCCGGCCGCTCACGCGTGACCCGTGCCGCCCGGCCGACGCGACGGCCTTAGGGCAACACCCCCTGGCCGTGGTCCTCGGCTGCAGCGACTCCCCCGTCGCGCCCGAGGCCCTCTTCGACATGGGCATGGGCGACCTCCAGAGCGTCCGCCTCGCCGGGCCGGTCGCGAGCAGGGAGGCGGTGGGGAGCGTGGAATTCGGCTGCGTCGTCGCCGGGGCCAGGCTGGTCGTCGTCCTGGGCCACACGCGGTGCGGCGCCGCGGCGGCCGCCGTCGCCCCCCCCGGCTCGTCCGAGGCTGCGGCGTCCCCCGCGGGGGACGCCGCCGTCGACGCGGCGGCGCGTCGCAACGTGATGCAGGCGACCCGGGCGCTGACCCGGCGGGGCGGGACGCTCCACGGGCTCGTCCGGGCCGGGCGGGTCGCCATCGTCGGCGCGATGTATGATGTCGCCTCGGGCGACCTCGAATTCCTGCCGCCCGAGGTGCCGAGCGGCGACCGGCCCCCGAACCCGACCTGACCGGCATGCAAGGCCCGGATTCGGCGCCCGCGGCGGACGGCCGCCCGGCGGCATGCCGAGGCCGGAGAGGGCCCCAGGGCGCCTCCCGGGGCAGATGACGCACCCCGGCTCGCCGAGCGATATATAAAGATAATTACGCGACGGGGAATCTCAGAAGCGAGCGTTCTTGAGACAGGCGGTCGGGCGGGATGAAGGGGGTTGTCCTGCACGAACTGCGGGGCTGACCGGAACCCATCGTAGGCACCTTCACCGAGTCGCGACCGGAGAGGCGAAGGGATACAAGCGGCGGGGTCGCCCGTAGGATGGGGGGATTAGCAAGGAGAGGCGTACCTGATGGAACCGACCTCCCACTACAGGACCTTCACGTACCTGTGGTACACCCTCTGGACCCCCGGTGGTCTCCTCTGGGTGGCGGCAGTCCTCGGCTTCGTCCCCTACGAATACAGCGGCCTGGCCATCCCCTGGCTGGCCGTCGCTTTACTCGCAGGGCTTCAGCTCCCCCGCCTCATCCCGGCTCGATGCCCGAACTGCGGCGTCCGACGTGCCTACATTTTCCGCGAGCAGGTCGCGGAGGATTCCCTGGCGGTGAAGTACCGCTGCCGGTCGTGCGGGCACGTCCAGGACACCGGGCAGGTCGAGGCTGTCGGCGGCGAATGAGGACCCCAGATGCTGTACCGCCCTGGCCGAAGCCGGAGGGCCTTTGGCAGAGGCACAGGGAATCATCTCCAGCAAAAACCAGGAGGGCGGCCGACTCAAATTATCTGATTGCAGTCTTGATCGGGATGACTGGGGGCGGGCGAGTTCCGTGGTCTCAAGAATCTTCGGCGTGCGGGCCGCTCTTGAGACTTCGATTCCGAGACGAGTTGGTGAGACTGGGTCAGGCCGGTTTGCTACGGCCTGCTCGGGAGATACCCGTAGGTCTCACCAAAAGGCCGCTTTTGAGAGAGCTATCATGCGGCGGAAGCGTCCTTTCCAGACAATCCCCGCCAACTTGTAGCGAACCACCTTCGGAGGAGGTTCAGATGCTTTTCGTCATGTTGCCGTTCCTGGTGTTCGCGGCTTTCCTCTTGTATCAAGCGAGCCGTAAAATTGACTGCCCGGACTGCGGTGCCCCGCTCCCCACGCTCATGTCCCCGCTTCGGAAGACCCGCCGGATATGGCGGGACGGCGGTTACCTCTGTGCCCGGTGCGGGTGCGAGACCGACGTGGCCGGAAAGTGATGGTCGACACCCCCATGCCGCCCATCTCGGTAGATCAGTGGGCACTGGTCGGGGTGTTGCGCTTGGTCGGCATT
>NZ_JAALJI010000006.1 GCF_011064595.1 Paludisphaera soli
GGACCCCGCCGCCCCCCCCGCCGCCGTCGTGGGGCGTCCCCCCCATCTGATCGTCGGTGTGGCTCCAGCCGCCCAGGCCGCCGAGGCTCGTCACGCCGCCGCCCGGCCCCCCCTGGTTCGAGGAGGGTGCCCCGCCGGCCGCCGTGAAGCCGCCTCCCCCACCGCCGCCGCCCGCCCCGGACGGCGGCACGAGCCCCCCCGCGCCGCCGTAGCCGCCGCCGAACTGCGGGCCGAAGCCCCCGGCCTGGTACGTCCAGCCGAAGTAGCCCGCCACCCCCTGCTGGACGTACGAGGCGTCCGCGCCGATGCCGCCGCCGCTCAGGGAGTCCACCGTCCCCCCCGAGCCGCCGTGGGCGACGTTCCGGGTCAGCGTCACGCCGTCCAGGACCAGCTCGCCCATGTTGAAGATCGCCCCCCCGGCACCCAACCCGCCGCCCCCCTGGCCGCTGGAGCCCCCCCGCGCCAGGCCCCCCTCCAGCGTCAGGCCGGCCAGCGTCAGCGAACCCGCCGCGAGGCCCCCGTACTGCGGCCCCCCGGAGACGAAGAAGAACCGGCACGCCTCGCCGGGGTCGCGCCCGATGACGGCCCCCGGCCCGCGGATCACGATCCGGCTGGTGATCGCCGGGAAGGCGTTCGGCCCGAACCAGGCGTTGTCCGGCCCCGTCGTCGTGTAGGTCCCGGGGGCCAGGTCGATCAGGCTCGCCGGGTCGTCCGAGGCGTTGGCCGCCTCGATCGCCGTGACCAGGTCGGCCACCTGCCCCGCCGCGACGGAGAAATAGGCCGGCGTCTCGCGACGCTCCAGCGCCTCGGCCGCCGGGAGGAGCCGGCGACCGACGGCGGATCGGCGGCGGGCTCGGTCGAGGATCGACGGGGGGCGGGCTGGCGTCATCTCTGCTCCCGATGAACGGGCCGTGGGGACGGGAGCCCGCTCCGACGCGGGGCCTCCGGAGGAGAACCTAGGACGCGGGCCGACCCGGGGCGACGCAAGGGGACCAATCCAGGCGCGGGGAGGGGACGCCCATGGGGGCGTCGGGGGCCGCCGGCGTATAATGAGGCCGACGGCGGGGGACGATCGGACTTATAGCTAGAGGAGGCGTGACCGCGATGATCGACCTGATCAAGCAGACGTTGCTGACCGGCGTGGGGCTGGCCGTGATGACCAAGGACAAGGTGGAGGAGCTGGGTCGCGGGCTCGTCGACCAGGCCAAGCTCGGCGAGGCCGAGGGCCGGGAGTTCGTCGACAACCTCATGAAGCAGTCGGAGACCGCCCGCAGCGACTTCGAGACCCAGGTCAACGCCCTGGTCAAGAAGGCCGTCGACGGCCTGAACCTCGCCCCCAAGGACGAGCTGGTCAAGCTCCAGGCCCGCATCGCCGAGCTGGAAGCCGAGCTGCAGAAGCACGAAAGCTCGGCCACCCACGACGCCTGAGCGGCGAAGGAAGCCCTTCCCCCCGCAGGGGGGGGAAGGCGAGGCGCCGAGGCGTCAGGCCCCGGCCTTCTTGGGGGCGCGCTTGCGGCGGGCGGGGGGCTGCTCGGGGGTCTTGCGGCCGCCGGCGAGGGGCTCGGGGCCCCCTTCCAGGGGCTGGCCGGGCGAGGCGGCGGCGAGCCGCCGCTCGACGGCCGCGGCGTAGTCCTCGGACAGC
Organism: Paludisphaera soli; assembly: GCF_011064595.1. Classification (GTDB taxonomy): domain Bacteria; phylum Planctomycetota; class Planctomycetia; order Isosphaerales; family Isosphaeraceae; genus Paludisphaera; species Paludisphaera soli. The sequence continues at coordinate 1,643 of NZ_JAALJI010000006.1, forward strand.
TCGAAGCCGACGAACCGGCGGTGCAGCTTCTTGGCCACGGTCAGCGTGGTGCCGCTGCCGGCGAACGGGTCGAGCACCGTCTCGCCGGGGTTGGAGCAGGCCCGGACGATCCGGCCGAGGAGCTGCTCCGGCATCTGGCAGCCGTGCCACCCCGCGCGTTCCTTGAACGTGCCGCAGACGCGGGGGACGTACCAGGTGTCTTCCATCGGGTCGAAGCCCGTGGCCATGTCCTGCGGGCGGAGGATCCAGGTGTCGTCAGGCAGCCGGCCCTTGGGGTTGGCGCGGGCGTCGGCGTAGACGAGCTGGCGGGCCGACGGGACGCGGACGTCCTCGTCGTTGAAGGTGAAACGTTTGGGGTCCTTCAAGAAGTAGAACAAGTGGGCGTGGCTGCGGGCGAACTTGCGTCGGCAGTGGACCCCAAACGTATAGTACCAAACCACCCAGCTCCGCATCGTGAGCCCCAGCTCGCGGTGGAAGATCCACTTCATCTCGGCGGCGTATTCGTCGCCGATCGCGAGCCAGAACGTCCCGTCGGGCTTGAGCGCACGAACGACCTCGCGGCCCCAGCGCCTCGTCCAGTCGAGGTAGGCGTCGGCGTCGCGTTGGTCGTCGTAGACATCGTAATCATAGCCGATGTTGAAGGGGGGGTCGGCGAAAATCAGGTCGACCGACCCGGCGGCGATCCGTGGCAACAGGTCCAGGCAGTCGCCCGGGTACAAACGGTCGCGATCCAGCCCGAGCGGGGCGGATTCGCTGGTGTTCCGCGCGCCGGGGGACGGCGCCCCCCCGTCGGCCCCGGGGTGCGGGATGGCCGGCTTGAGCATGGTCGGTCTCGCTTACTCGTCGTGGGGATGGGAGGCGTCGCCGGGCCGGACGGCGTCCGGGGCGTCCTCGCCGTCGCCGTTGGGCGCGCCGGCGGGGACGTTCTCGTCGATCCGGTATTCCGAGAGCTTCTTGTGGAGCGTGTTGCGGTTGATGCCCAGCCGCGCCGCGGCCTTGATCTGGACCCGGTCGCAGGTCTGCAGGACCTGCTGGATCAGCTCGCGCTCGACCTGGCCGACGACCCGGTCGTGCAGGTCGTTGGCGTTGGGCCCGGCGGTGCGGATCCCCTGGCGGACCAGCTCGGACGTGAGGGCCGCGAGGTCGGCGCCCGAGGCCCCGCCCCGGTGGCGGATCGGCCGGGGGGTGGTCTCGCCCCGGAGCTGGGGCGGCAGGTGGTCGACCAGCAGCTCCGGCCCTTCGCCGAGGATGACCGCCCGCTCGACGTAGTTCTGCAGCTCGCGGACGTTCCCCGGCCAGTCGTGCTCGCGGAGCCGACGCATGGCCTCGGGGTGGACCCTCCGCACGTCGCGGCGGTTCTGCTCGGCGTACCGCTTGAGGAAGAAGACGACCAGCAGCTCCACGTCCTCCCGCCGCTCGCGCAGGGGGGGCAGGTAGATGGGGACGACGTTGAGCCGGTAGTACAGGTCCTCGCGGAACCGGCCCGAGTCGATCTCGTCGAGCAGGTCGCGGTTGGTGGCGGCGACGATCCGGGTGTCGACCTTCTTGGTGTTGTTGTCGCCGACCCGCTCGAACTCCCCCTCCTGCAGCACCCGCAGCAGCTTCACCTGGAGCTTGGGCGAGGTGCTGTTCACCTCGTCGAGGAAGATGCTGCCGGTGTGCGCGGCCTCGAACCGGCCGGTGCGGTTGTCGACCGCGCCGGTGAACGAGCCCTTCACGTGGCCGAACAGCTCGCTCTCCAAAAGGCTCTCGGTCAGGGCCCCGCAGTTGACCCGGATGTAGGGGCCGGTGGACCTGGGGCTGAGGTCGTGGATCGCCCGCGCGACCAGCTCCTTGCCGGTGCCGGTCTCGCCGACGATCAGGACGCAGGCCCGCGAGGGGGCCACCTGGCGGGTGGTGCGGAAGACCTCGCGCATCGCCGGGCCGGCGCCCACGACCCCGGGGAGCGGCGCGTCGGGGCCGGAGCCGGGATCCGACCCCGGCCCGCGCGACGCGGGTTTCAGCGGGTGACCGTAGCTCGGCCGGGTGTCGATGGGCATGGATCGGGCCATTCCTGGTGGTGCGGTGTCCTGGTGCGGCTCGGCTCGGCTCGATTCGATTCGGCTCAGCGCGGGGCGGCCTCCACCGGCGGGGGCGCGGGGATCGTCGACGTCGGCGCGACCGGCGGCGGGGGGGGCGTCGTCGGGGCCGGGGCCGCGGGGGCCGCCGGCGCGACGTTCACGGGCGCGGGGGCCTCCGCCGGCGCGGCGGGGGCCCAGGTGGGCGAGGCGGCCGGGGCGAGCCCCTCGGCCGCCTCGGGGCCGTCGTAGGGGCGCTCGGAGCCGGGCGCGGTGCGGCGGAGGGCCCCCAGGACCATGCCCAGGCCGGTGTGCAGCTCGGCGTCCTGCTCCTGGCGGAAGGCGGCGTCGAGCTTGACCTCCTGGTCGGCGGCGAGCAAGGGGCCGAACCGCTGGATGCTGCGGGCGAGCCGGCGGGCGCCGGCGCGGCGGAAGGCCGGGTCGCGGGAGGCGTCGAGGACCGCGTCGGCCAGCGAGCGCTGGGCCTGGGGCGACGGCACCTCGCCGAGCGTCTCGGCGACGCTCGCCTCCACGTCGTGCAGGCCGATCGCCGACGAGAGGGTCTCGCGGGCCGTGGCCAGGTCGGGGGCGAACAGGCTCCGCGGGCGGGCGGCGATCCGGGCGAGGGTCTCGGCGGCCAGCTTCGCCTGCGACGTCCGCTCCTCGTCGCTCAGCTTCGAGGGCCGGCCGCCGATCTGACGCTCCAGGTCCGCGGGGTCGGCCGTGTAGACGATGAACTTGACGCCCGGGTAGTTCCGCCCCAGGTTCGGCCGGCGGACCGGCAGGTCGGCCGGCCCGTAGACGAACAGCGGCAGGCCCGACGTCCGCGCGTCGCTGCGGAGCATCGACAGCACGTCGAGCAGGTTCCACGAGCCGGAGGTCTGGTCGTGGGCGGTGAGCAGCAGCTCCACGTCGGCCGACTCGGTCGCGGCCTGGAAGCCCCGCTCGCCGTTGGCCTCCACGGCCGCCTCGTAGCCCAGGCCCCGCAGCGCCCCGGCCACCTGCGCCCCCCGCGCCGGGTTGCCGTCGATGACGACGGCCCGGGGGCGGCTCTGGTTCAGCAGGAACCGCGCCAGCGTGGGGACGACGCGACTCGAGCCGGGGAACGGGTTGGCCGGGGCGATGTCGACGATGGCCTTCGCGGCGGCGAGCTGGAGCCGGCGGCCGGGGGCCGAGAGCGCCTCGACCAGTGGGTGCGGCCGGCCGCCGATCGACGGCAGGCTCGGGTCGGCGACCTGCCCCAGCGCCTCGGCCGTGACCGCCGCCAGGTTCGTCCGGTTCGTCGCGATGGCGCCCCGGAGCAGGTCGGCCAGGACCTCGGGACCTGCGGCGAGGGCCTCGGCGTAGGTCTCCTGGTCCTTGGCCGGGAAGTTCGCGAAGCCCACCTTGTCGACGGCCCGCTCCAGCAGGAAGCCCAGCTGCACGACCTTCGCCCGGCGGTTCGCGGGCTCCAGCAGCAGGGCCTGGCCGGCGAGCTTGCCGCCGAAGATCCCCTCCACGTCCACCTGGCGGGCGAGCACCGGCGCGGGGAGGCCCCGGGCCTCGTCCCACTGCCAGAGGAGGACCCGCTCGCTGGGCATCTCGTACTGGTGGCGGGCGAGCGCCTCGGCGGCGTCGTCGAGCGTGTTCACGGGCGACCGGGGCTGGTTCGCGAACGGCCTCCCGGTCAGCTTCTCGATCGCCGCCGCGGCGGCCGTCTTGACCGGGATCGGCGAGTCCGGCGCGGCGGCGGGGAAGGTCAGGAAGGGGACCGCGCGGGGGTCGCCCAGCGCGCCCAGGATCCGCGCGGCGTCGGCCGCCAGCGACGCGTCCGGGCTGTCCAGGACGGCGATCCAGGCCGGGACCGACGCGCCGTCGAGCCGGCCGGCGTTGTAGACGATCCGCTCGCGCTCGGGGGACGCGACGCGGTACTTCTTCAGCTCGGCCACCAGCGCCGGGACGGCGAACGAGCCCGACTCGCGGAGCCGGGCGACGGCGTAGTCCTGCTCCTCCTTGGAGGCCAGCAGCGCGGGGACGTAGCGGCCGATCCGCTCGGGGTCGGCGCTCATGCGGCGGGCGGCGGCGGTCAGCTTGTCGGTCAGGGGCTTCGCGTAGGGCTTGGTGGCCGGGTCGTCGTCGAGCCGCAGGAACGAGCCGGGGCCGTAACGGTCGCGGAGCTTCAGCAGGGTGGCGTCGTCGACCTCGGCCTTGGAGAAGGTCTCCAGGTAGGGGACCGCCTGGCGGCCCTGGCCGGTGCGGGAGAGGTAGTCGATCGCCCCCCACAGCTCCTCGGGCGTCTTCGGCTGCTGGGCGAACAGCTCGGGCCCGGGGGCCTGCGCCAGCGCCGGGCACCAGGCCGGGCCGGCCGCCGACCAGCCGAGCGCGGCGAGCGCCCCGGCCGCCAGCGCCCGAGCGCGGGCCCCCCGCGACGTAGCCCTGGCTCCGGGTCGGCCGATCGAGCGAACGATGTGTTGACGCATGACTGTGGTCCGATGAGTTGATGTCCGGGACGCCCCGCCCCGCCCTGCTCCGGTCCGCCTTCGGCCGTACTCCTCGGCCCCCCGCCCTCCGCCTCCGACTCCGTCCCGTCGCCCTCGCCGCCCGGCCCCCGCGCGGGGCCGCGGCCGCCGAGGGGCCCCCCGGCGGCCGTCCGCTCCGGTCTATCCTCAGCCTTGCAGCTCCGGCTCCAGCTCCTGGGCCACGAGGTCGTCGAGCGTCTCGCGGCGGCGGACCAGCTTGGCCTGGTCGCCGTCGACGAGGACCTCGGCGGCGCGGGGGCGGGTGTTGTAGTTGGAGGCCATGACCATGCCGTAGGCGCCGGCCGAGAACGTCGCCAGGAGGTCGCCCCGGTCGAGGGGGGGCAGCGACCGGTCCTTGGCGAAGAAGTCGCCGCTCTCGCAGATCGGGCCGACGACGTCCCGGGGCTCGGCGCCGGGGATCTCGGCCTCGTAGTCGGCCGGCGGGGCGGGGAACCCTTCGGGCACCACCACGGGCCAGATCCGGTGGAACGACTCATAAAGCGCCGGCCGGATCAGGTCGTTCATGGCGGCGTCCTGGATCAGGAACCGCTTGTCGCCCGACTGCTTGGTATATAACACACGGCTGACCAGCACGCCGGCGTTCCCGGCGATCACCCGCCCCGGCTCGATCGCCAGCCGGCACTTCGACGCCTTGATCCCCGGCAGGATGGCCGCCGCGAACTCGCGGATCGGCTTCGCCTCGGTGCCGCGATAGGCGATCCCGTAGCCCCCGCCCATGTTGTACCAGGCGATCGGGTGGCCCATCGCCCGCAACTGCCCGATCAGGTCCACCCCCTTCTCGACCGCCTTGACGTAAGGGTCGACCGAGGTGATCTGCGAGCCGATGTGCATGTGCATGCCGATCATCGACAGGCTCGGGATATCCTTTACGGTCCCCGCGATCCGCATGGCCCGATCGATGTCCAAACCGAACTTGGATTCCTTCTGTCCCGTCGACGTGTACCGATGCGTCTTCGGGTCCACGTCCGGGTTCACCCGCAGCGCGATCGGCGCGACCCGCCCCATCGAAGCCGCCACCCGGGCGATCGACTCCAACTCGGCCTCGCTCTCGACGTTGAACATCAGCACGCCGGCCTCGATCGCCTGGGCGATCTCCGGGTCGCTCTTGCCCACGCCCGCGAACACGGTCTTGGCCGGGTCGCCCCCCGCCTTCACCACCCGGAACAGCTCGCCGCCGGAGACCACGTCGAACCCGCTGCCGTGCCCGTTCAGGAGCTTCAACACCCCCAGGTTCGAGTTCGCCTTCACCGAGTAGCAGACCAGCGGGTCGACCTCGGCGTAGGCCTCCTGCAGCGTCTTGAGCGCCTCGACGATCGCCCCCGCGCTGTAGACGTAGAGCGGCGTCCCGTACTCCTCCGCCAGCCTGGCGACGGGGACGGCCTCGCAATAGAGCTGATTCTCGCAGTACTGGAAGGGTTCCATGGGGCTTCGGTCTTCGCTTCGAGATGAGGAAAAGTTCCCGCCGGCCGCACTCCGCCCGGCTCGTCATGATTCGTCGTTTCGTTCAGGCCGCCCCGATCCGCGCCAGGGCCTCGGCGGCGCACGACCGGGGGCCCCCGTATCCGTCCGACTCGGCCATCCGGGACAGTTCCGGGATGGCCGCCGCGGCCCCGGGGCCGATCAACCCCAGGACGTCCGCCGCACGCCAGCGGATCTCGGAGGAGCGGTCTCGGAGGAGTCGGATCAGGTCGGGGACGGCCGGGGCGGCCGCCGGGCCGATCTTCCCCAGGGCGTCGACGGCCGTCTCCGCGGCGAACTCGCATTCCCGACGAAGGAACTCGAGCAATTCCGGGACGGCCTCGGCGGCGGCCGGGCCGATCTTGCCGAGCGCCTCGGCGACGTATTCCCGGGTCTCCTCGTCTTCGTGTCGTAGATGAGGGATCAGGTCCGAGACCGCCTCGGCGGCCCCGACGTTGCCCAGCGCGATCGCGATGGAGTAGACCGAGTCTCCCCGTCGCAGGAGCCGGCACATCGCGGGGACGGCCAGGGCGGCCGCCGGCCCCACGCCCCCGAGGACGTACGCAGCCTCGGCGCGAACTCCCGGGTCTTCGTCCCCGAGCACCTCGATCAGGTCCGGGACGACCGGGGCCGCGGCCGCTCCCATGGCGTGCAAAGCTTCGGCGATGTCGCCGCGCGAAAGGCAGTACTCCTCCATCCGGAGCAAGGCCGTCAGCCGCGGGGCGGCCGCGGCGACGCCCGGGACCTGGCGTCCCGCGAGGCTCCCCAGGGCGCAGACGGCGGCATGGCTGTAATCCCCTTCCTCCTCGCCGAGCATCCGGATCAGGTCCGGGACGACCGACGAGCCCGCATCCCGGCTCCACTCCACCGCGATCGCGCCCAACTCCCGAAGCTCGGCGTCCTCGCTCCGGAGCATCGGGACGACGGTCGTCTCGACGACGGAAGGGAGCCGTCCCAGCGCGGCGGCCGAATCGTACTCGTAGCGGACTCGGCCTTCGGCGTCGCGCAGCCGGCCCAGCAGGATCGGTGCGGCCTGCTCGGGGCCCCCCTCGATCGTCCCGAGGATCTCGGCCGCATTCGTGAGGAGGTCTCTCCGGGCCTCCGGATCTTCGAGGACCGCGAGCAGAGCGGGCACGGCCTCCGGCCCCGGCCGGATCGCCAGCAGGGACTCGGCGGCTCGGTCCGCGTCGTGACCGTTCGGATCCCCGAGAGCTTCGATGAGCGGGGCCGCGGCGTCGGCCGAGCCGATTTTGCACAACGCCTCGAGGGCGGCCCCACGCACTCTCGAATCCTGGTCCCGCAGCAACGGGACGAGGTCCGGGGTCGCGGCCGCCGCCATCGGGCCGATCTCGCCCAGGGCGTAGGCGACGGATCGACGGACGAATCCGTCCGCATCGCGTAGGAGCGGGATCAGGCCGCTCGCCTGCGGCGAGCCGAGACGGGCGATCCTCGCGAGCGCGGCGTCGGCGCAGCCTCGGACGCTCGCGTCCGGGTCGTGCAGGAGTGGGATCAGGCCCGTGACGCCCGAGGCCATCCCGAGTCGCCCCAGAGCGCCCGCGAGCAACCCGCGTACGTCTGGATCGGAGTCGCTCGACAGGGGGAACAGCGAGGGGATAGCCGCCTCGACGGCCGGGCCGATCTCCCGCAGGGCGTCGGCCGCCCGCTCGTGGGACTTCGACGCTTCCGGGTCGCAGAGCACGGCCAGGAGGTCGGCGATGGCGTCCGGCCGCGGCGCACCCGAGCCCGGCGCCCGGAGGCGTCGAAGCAGCTCGGCGATGTCCGCACAGGACGCTCTCATCGTCATGGAATCCGACCTTCTTCGGATGAAGCCTCCGAGCGACCGCGACGCGATCGCGAGCCTCGGTCATTCAGCCTGCGGCTCACGCTTCCAGCTTCGTCTTCCACCGTTCGAGCTGCGTCGCCACCTGGCCCGGGGCGGTCGAGCCGTACGACTTGAACGCCCGGATCGCCGCCTCGACGCCCAGCAGGTCCCGGGACTCGGGGCCGAGCTTGGGGGAGGCGTCGGCGAGGTCGGCGTCGGCGAGGTCGGCCAGGCGTTTGAGGCCCTTACGCTCGCAGAGGCCGACGAGCTTTCCAATCACCTCGTGGGCCGTGCGCTGGGGGACGCCCTGGAGGATCAGGTGCTCCATCAGGGTCGTGGCGTCGAGGAAGCCCTCGTCGAGGCGTTCGTTGATTCGTTCGGGGCGGAGGTTGGCGCCGTCGACCACCACGGCGGCCAGCTCGACGCAGGCCTCGACGGTGTCGAAGGCGTCGAACAGCGGGAGCTTGTCTTCCTGGAGGTCGCGGTTGTAGGCGAGCGGCAGGCCCTTGATGAGGACCAGCAGGGTCGTCAGCGAGCCGACCACGCGGGCGGATCGGCCCCGGATCAGCTCCAGGACGTCCGGGTTCTTCTTCTGGGGCATGATGCTGGAGCCGGTGCAGATCGCGTCCGGCAGCGCCAGGAAGCCGAACTCCTGGGTGCTCCAGAGGATCCATTCCTCGGCCCAGCCCGCCAGGTGCTCGGCGATCAGCGTCAGGGCGAAGACGGCCTCGACGGCGAAGTCGCGGTCGCTGGAGACGTCCAGGCTGTTGGCCGCCACGCCGTCGAACCCCAGCGCGCGGGCGGTGAAGTCGCGGTCGATGGGGATGCTCGTGCCGGCCAGCGCCGCCGCGCCCAGGGGGAGCACGTTCAGCCGCTTGCGGCAGTCGGCCAGGCGGCCGCGGTCGCGTTCGAGCTTCTCGACGAAGGCGAGGAAGTAGTGCGGCGCCAGCACCGGCTGGGCGCGCTGCATGTGGGTGTAGCCGGGGAGGATCAGGCCGACGTGGCGGTCGGCCGAGGCGACGAACGCCCGCTGGAGCTGCAAGAGCCCGGCGTCGAGGCGGTCGATCGCGTCGCGGGTCCAGAGCTTGACGTCGGTCGAGACCTGGTCGTTGCGGCTGCGGCCGGTGTGGAGCTTGCGACCCAGGTCGCCCAGCTTCTCGGTGAGGGCGGCCTCGATGTGCATGTGCACGTCTTCCCGCTCCAGGACGAACGGGAAGTCGCCGGCCTCGATCTGGGCCTGGATCTCGTCGAGGCCCTCCACGATGGCCTCGCACTCCTGGCCCGTCAGCAGGCCGACGTGGGCCAGCATCCGGGCGTGCGCCTGGGAGCCCAGGACGTCGTGACGGAACAGCCGACGGTCGAACGAGATCGACTCCGTGAACTGCTCCACCCGCCGGTCCGTCCCGGCGTCGAACCGCCCGCCCCAGGGCTTGCTCGCCACGTTCCCGCCCCTTTCGCCTCGCCTCGATGGTGCGCGTCCGACGCCTGCGCGCCGATTCAGCAGTCAAAGCCCAAGTATAGGCAGCCCGCCCGAGGGATTCAATCGCTCACACGTCCAGACGCGGCCTGGACGCGAGGGGTTCGTTCCGTCGTCGGATTTGCGCGAGAAGATCGGCCTGGCGAGACGACATCGTGCGCGCATTGCAGACAGACCTCGCAGGGCGTCTGTCGGGGCTGCCTAACCGCTTCTCTTTGCGCCGCCGCCGGGCTCGGAACCCGCTGATCTCGTAAAATCGTCTCCAAGTCGAAGCTGCTCGGCGGCGGGATCGTGTCAGACATCTGGAGAATAGGGGGCGTCACGATCCATCGGGGAGTGGGATGTCCAGGACGCCGGCCGCGAAGGGAGGCCGTATGAGGAAGACACGCGGCGATCGCGGATCGCGATGGTCGGTGACCGACGCGATGGCGGCCGTCGCCGCCACGGCCCTGCTCTGCGCGGCGTTCGTCCACGACGCTCGCAACGCCCCGAGCTTCACCGCAGTCCCCGCCTGCATGTTCCTGGTCGCCTGCCTCTACTATCGCGACGCGCTTCGGCTCCAGCGGGCGCGGGGCGTGACGCCGACGACCGCGCTGAAGCTCGCCGTGGGGTTGAGGGCCGTCGGGGCCGGCCTGGTCCTGATCTTCGGGGCGCTGGTTGCGTTCTTCTTCGGGTTTTCCGCGTTTGCCTGGGAAAGAACCCTCGAATACACCCCTCTGGGGATTGTCATCGTATCGACCGTGGCGACGCTCCTGGCCGCGCTGCCGGCGACCGTCTTCCTCCGTCGCCGGCTCTGGCCTGCAGCCTTGCCGGAGGAGTCGAGCCGCCCCGACGATCCGGAACCCGGCGAGGAAGACGGAGGGGATCGTGAATGACGCCGTGCCTGGGGGCCGCAAGCCGACGTCGGTCGGCGGGATGCTGCTGATCCTGGCGGCCGCCGCCCTGCTCTTCGCCGCGCTGCGGAGCGGGGACGACGTCACGACGGTCTGGGCGGTGATCGGCGGCTGCACGGGACTGGTCGCCCTGCTGAGGTATCGCGACGTCCTGGCCTGGCGCGCCTCGCGCGGGCTGGAGACTGGCCGAGGCCGGAAGTTCCGGGAGGCCCTGGCCGCTGTCGGCGTCGCGAGCCTGGTGGTGGGGTTGTCGGACCTCGCCTTCCTGGTGGGCTTCTTCGGGACCGTCTCGCCCTTCGGAATCTCCTGGCGCGCGTTCGTGGGGCCGAGCGGCGGACGATGTTACGTCGGAGAGCCGGCCGACGTCGGATGGCAAGCGACCAAGGGCCTGATCCTCGCAACCCTGGTCGCGGGCTCGTTGAGGCGGGCGACCTGGCTCCCGGGTGCCACCGACTGGCGACGCCGCGGTTCCTACCTCAAGCTCTGGCCGGTCGTCGTCGCGTCGGCGATCGGGCTGATCCGGCTCGTCACCCAGGTCCTGGTCATCACGGCCATTAGACCTGGAGTGAGGACCGATTCGACCGCCTTTGGGCCTGGCAAGAGAAAAGGGCCGACTTCTCCCCCCAGCCCCTCGCACCCTGAGCCTCGTCCCTAAACGGGACCGGCGATCTTCCTCGCCGCGCGGTCGACGACGCGGTACTTGCCGACCTTCGACCCGAGGAACGCGGCGGCGGCCTGGTGGTCGAAGGGCGGGTGGATCGCGTGGTCCGGGACCCAGATCCCGCCGGGGCTCAGCTTCGGGCGGAGCACGAAGCCGTCGCGAAGCTCGACGACCCCGCGGAGGAAGTCCCACGTCTCGCTCGCCTCGCCGAGTCGCGTATGGATGAGATACCGTTCCGGAGTGAACGTCACGGCGTACTCGTCGCCTGCGAGGGGGGACGTGCGGTAAGACCCCCGGATGCGCCGGTCGATCGCGTAAAGCCCCGCCCAGAGAATCAAGGCGGAGAGGTAGATCGCCATGACGGCGAAAAAGGCGGTCGACCCCGAGACGCGCTCGCCCTGGCCTCTCAGGTCCGCCCAGGCGACGACGATCCCCAGGCCGGCGATCAGCACCGCGTGCCAGAAGCCGAAGTACAGCAGCCCCCAGAGCCGGGAGCGGTACCAGGGGACCGTCACGATCGCGGTCGCCCAGGTGGCGGCGGCGAACTCGTCGGCCGTGAATCGGTAGGAGGCCGACCCGACCACTCGCGCCGGATCGGCCGCGATCGGCGGGTCGTGGCGGCTCGTCGCCGGATCGGGCTCGGCGTCCGTCGGGGCGAGGGTCGCCCGGCCTTTCCCGACCTTCGACTTCAGGAACGCGGCGACGGCCGGCGCGTCGAAGGGAGGCTGGAGCCCCCGCTTCGGGATCCAGGTCCCCTGCCCCGGCGGATAGGTCAGGACGAGGCCGTCGCGCGACTCGAAGACCCCGGTGAACAACTCCCAGAGCGTCCGCCCCTCCGACTTCGCGGAGCGGGTCAGCAGGCGATCCGGGGTGAACGCCAGCTCGACCTTGCAGCCGGCCAGCGGGAAGTCGCGGAACCGCTTCCGCAGCCGACGGCCGCGGCCGTAGAGCCAGCGGTCGACGATCCAGCCCCCCGCGACCAGGAACCCGAGGGCGACGACCATCGACCCCGTCGATTTCTCCCGGTTCCGGAAGTCGGCCGAGCCCAGCCAGACCCCGACGACCGCCAGGCCGAAGAGGAGCAAGAAGTGCCCGAGCACCAGGAGCGGCAGCCGGACGACCCAGCCGTCGAACGACCGCCCGTTCGCAATCTGCACCCGCCGTTCGGCGCGGGCGAACTCGTCCTCGGTGTACCAGAAATCGGCCCGCCCGACGATCGCGCCCGGGGGCTCGGCGGTCGGATTTTCGCTCATCGATCCGATCCGCCCCAGGAGTGCCGGAACCCGCTCTGGATGTCACGCTGTGACGATTGTAAAACGCCGGGAGGGCCGCCGCAAGCGGGCCCTCCGGCGATCGAGGCCCGCCTGTTCAGTTGCAGCCGTCGGGCGAGGCGGCGAACATGGCGGCCATGCGTTCCTTGATCTGCTCCGGGGTCAAATCTTCCAGATGGGTGGCGACCGACCAGTGGTGGCCGAAGGGGTCGATGAGCTTGCCGTAGCGGTCCCCCCAGAACACGTTCTCCGGGGGCATGACCGCCGTCGCCCCCGCCGCGACGGCCTGGGCGTAGGTGGCGTCCACGTCCGGGACCATCAGGTGGATCGTCACGCTCGCCCCCGGGCCCGTCGGCGCGACTGAGCCGTGCTCCGGGAACTCGTCGGCCAGCATCACCACCGAGTCGCCGAAGGTCAGTTCGGCGTGCCCGACCTTGTCCACCCCGTCCGGGCCCGGCCACATCAGCCGGAAACGCTCCACCGCCCCGAACGCCTCCTTGTAGAACTCCATCGCCGCCTCGCACCCCTTCACCACAAGGTGCGGCGTGACCATCGGGAACCCGTTCGCCATCGCATCGGCCATGAGTCGACCCCTCTACTCGGACCCTGACGTTGCTACTGTTCGCACGAACAGTCGGAGCGACGTTCTGCAGGATTCAACACGGATATCGACGTTCTGTCAACGCTTGTACAGTGGCGTCGGGCGATTTTCACGTTTTCCGCATGTTTGCGAGATAGGGTGTCAAGGAAGTCGCCGGCGGCCGCCGGCCGCCGATCCCGATTCAACCGAGTCGAGAACGGCCTGATCTCCATCGGCGTCCGCTCGCCTAGGAGCGACCCGGAGAAGTTCCGCACGGTCGCGAGGGAGTTTTTGCTCGACCGCCCGATTTGCGTCGACGTGGCTTCCGGCGAGCGGACCGGGTTCTGGGTCGTCCTGTACGAAGCCTTCGCGGTCGACCGAATCCCCCAAGCCGCGTCGAGAAGTCATCGCTCGATCGCGGGGCCTCGCTTGGGGCGCGGCCGCCCTCGGCGAAGGCAGGCCCGGTCGATCCGGCGTCTCGATCGGATTAGGATGTGGCCTTTTCGGCGGACGATACGGTGCAGGACCATGTGCTATTATCGGCTTCTCCTGACGAACGACGACGGATGGGTCGTTTCCCCGAAGGCCCGCTTCGACGACGGCTCGGGATTGGACCCTTGGGCGTATCGTCGGTGCATCCGGGTGGACGACCCCAGGCCCATCCCCTTCGAAGTCATCCAGGAAGGGAGGCGGCAGGACTTCAACGTCACCCCCTTCTCGCCCACCGTCGTCTCGCGCCGGATGGCGGAAACCATCGCCTCCATCGCCCCGGACGACGTCCAGCGCCTCCCCGCGGCGGTCGATGGCGAGGAGGACGGCGAATGGGAGGTCCTCAACGTGCTCGCATGCCCGGAATGCATCGACCGCGATCGGTCGATCATCCAGTACCACCCCCCTGACGATCCCGATCATCCTGGCCTGCCCCGGGGGGTCGTCAAGCTCGTCATCGACCCCGCACGCTCCCGAGGCTGTCACATCTTCCTGCCGAAGCACTGGCCCATCGCGATCGTCGTGTCGCAGGCCATCAAGGATCGCCTCGTGGAACTCGGCGCGACGGGCGTCCAGTACGTCGTCGTCTCTCGTTGAAGCGGGCCCGCGGGGCCGTCAGCGTCGGGCGCGTGCCGGCGGCTCGCTCGCGATCGCGGGGGCGTCGGACTCGGCACCGATCGTGGCCCAGGCGGCGACGGGGCGGCCGGATTCGTCCCGGGCGAGGAGCTTGAGGACGACGGGGCCGGCCGAGGCGTCGAGCCCTTCCAGGCGGATGGGGCGGGAGTCGAGGGCGCCGGCTGCGGGGATGGCGGCGACGCCGAAGGCGTCGACGAGGCCGTCGGCGTCGAGGCGGCCGGGGCGGATCGGCGAGCGCAGGGCGTCGGCGGGGGGCGTCTGGGGTTCCCAGGTCAGGGCGAGGAGCTTCACGGGGCCTCCCCCCGCCTCGCGGGCGGAGACCCGGAGCCTGGCCTCGCCGTTCGCCGTGGTGTAGGCCCGGGCCGAGATCGTCAGGCGGGGGGCGCGGGGGAGCCGGGCGGCGGTGACCTGGAGCCTCGCGGCGTCGGGGCCCTCGATGCGGACACGAACGGCCTTCGCGCGGCCGCAGTCGACGATCGCGAAGTGCGGGCTGGTGCCGGCCGCCTCCCAGGCGTCGGCCTCGCCGTCGGCCGCCAGCCGGGACGGCCGGGGGCCCGCGGGCAGCCAGGGGCCGGCCGGTCCTTCGGGACGGAAGCCGGCGAAGGCGGGCGCGGACGCCGGGTCGGCGGGAAGCGCCAGGTCCGTCGTCCAGGCGCGGAAGAGGTCCGCGAAAGTCCGGCCGGTGGCCGCTTCGAGCGCCGCCGCGCCCCGGAGGTCGGAGCCGGCCAGCGTCGGCAGCAGGCCGGGGCCGTAACGGTCGGCGCACCAGCGGAGGAACAGATAGGTGCTCCCCCGGTTGCCGTGGCTGCGGAACAGGTCGGCCGCGTAGTAGTCGTCGACGACCAGCCGATACCGCTCGGGCTGCGACAGGAAGGCGCTCGCGCGGTAGTCCAGGTTCGAGCGCCCGAAGCCGTGCAGGTCCTCGCTCAGGTGCGCGAGCGCCTCGTCGAGCCAGCCCTCCTCCTCGACGACCGCGCCGGCGGCGGCCGGCCGATGCAGACATTTGCGCGTGAAGACCACGGCGTGCGTGTATTCGTGGGCCATGACCGTGCGGAGGTGCGGCCCGGCGCGGAGGGCCGTGCTCAGGTACATCATGTCGCAGCGGTTGCCGAACGGCGCTGGGTAGCTCGGGTCGAGGTCGGTCACGCGGACGTAGCCGTCGACGGCGTGCCGGCCCCCGCCCAGGCGGGTCAGCCAGCTGGAGAAGAAGACGGTGAACCGGCCGTCGCCGTCGGCGTCGTCGGCCAGGCCGATGGTCCGCGCCGCGACCGGCCGGACGCGGGCGTCGAAGGTCTCCACCACGTCGGCGAGCGTCGCCGCGTCGACCCGCTCCAGGTCCTCCTCGGCCACGTACACCTGCACCCGCTCGCCGACCGCGCGGAGCGTCCCGCGCACCTTCTGATAGTTGCTCGCCCCCCCCACGTCGCCGTCGCGGACCAGGACGTGGAAGTCGCGATGGGGCTCCGGCGGCAAGAGCGGCGCGGGGGCGTCGTCCGTCGGGGCCACGGGCGGCGGTACGGGCTCGCGGATCGGCCCTTCGTGGGCGACTTCGGGGGCCTCGGCGCGGTCGACGGCCCGCGCCGACAGCCGGACCGGGAACGGCCCCGCCTCGGGGGCCAGCGACGACACGACGACCAGCAGTTCGCCGCCGTCGGCGTCGCCGGGGGCGTCGAACGTCGCCACGCCGTCATGCACGGCGATCGAGACCGGCACGCGGGGCCGCCAGTCGGCCGAAGGGGGTGGGGCCGGGAGCGCGCCCGGCCTGGGTTTGGGGGCCGGCGGACCTGCGGGCGATCGGCCGTCCCCTCGGGGGGCCAGGCCCGCCCCGGAAGCCGCCAGCCCCAGCGCCAGGAGGGCGGCGGCCGAGGCCCGTCGGGGCCGAAGTCCGGAACGATCCGACATCCCAACCCCTTCCCCGCCTGGAGCTTGCCGACTCGACCCGGGCGGTGGCTCCGCCTCGCCGGTCGGCCGCGACAGGCTTTCGATCGGCCTCGTCGGTCGCGCGGCTTGAGCGGATTGCGGCGGCCTCGGCGGTTCTCGGAACCCCTCCGCGACTTGAGTTTTTCCGCCGCCGGGCCGACGCGGTTCGGGCCGGGGGCCGTCGAGGATCAAGTCGCCCGACGCGGCGCGCCGATACTCGGGGGGAGAAGGCGTCACGACCCGTCCCAGGATAGGAAAGGCCCGGCCCGTCATGGATCCGAGCACGCCCCGCCGCCCGTCCCGTCTCGCGACGGCCGTCGCCGCGATCGCCCTCGCCGGGGCCGCCGCCTGCACCGGCTGCGCCCGCGACCGCTACTACAGCGCGACCCCCGGCGACTCCTCGGGCGGCATCGGCCGGATCGTCCGCCGCCCCGCCCTGGAGAAGCCCGAGGTCAAGCCCCTGTTCGTCGGCGGCTACGCCGGCGCCGACTACAACCGCATGTCCCGCCCCGTCCCCCTCCGCAACCGGCCGATGGACATCGAGTGAGCCCGGCCGGACCCGCCCGGTGTTGACGGATCGGGCGGAATCGGCGAAACCTACGGCGTGGAGCCGGGCGAAGGAGGGGGCCGCTTCTGAGGCGGCGCGTCCGGGTTGGGTTCCTTTACCTTGCTGGGAGGGGCGGTCAGGGACGACCGCTCGACGACATGCTCATGTCTGAAGCGACCATCCAGTACGTCGACGGCGCCATCGAGGGCGTCGAGATCCGATATCTGAAGACGTTCAGCGACAGCCGCGGCTGGCTGATCGAGGTCTTCCGCCACGATGAGCTGGCCGAGGACCGCTGGCCGGTCATGACCTACATCTCGTGCACGCTGCCGGGCGTGGCGCGCGGGCCTCACGAGCACGTCGACCAGACCGACGGCTTCGCGTTTATCGGCCCGTCCGACTTCAAGCTCTACCTGTGGGACACCCGGCCGGACAGCCCGACCTTCGGGCACCGTTACGTCGAGGTCCTGGGCGAATCGAAGCCGGCCGCCGTCTGGATCCCCCCCGGAGTCGTCCACGCCTACCGCAACGTCGGCGAGAACCCCGGCCTGGTCCTCAACGCCCCCAACCGGCTCTACGCCGGCGAGGGCAAAAAGGAGCCGGTCGACGAGATCCGCCACGAGGAAGCCGACCCGCCGCGGTTCATCCTGGACTGACCCGGCCGTCGCGAACCTCCCCCGCGCGGGGCGTGTCTCGGCGTCAAGGACGGCCGTCACGCCCCCGAAGGAGGCCCCGCCGTGTGTCGCTACGGCTTTCACCAGTACCGCGACCACTTCGCCTGCTTTTCCTGCCGCAAGGCGTTCAAGCAGGACCAGTGGGAAGCTCCCGAAGGCGAGACCTGGCTTCGGGGGTCGCGGCGCATTCCCGTCTCCCGCCGGGCCCCCTGCCCCGACTGCACCCGGCCGATGGTCGACATGGGCCTGGACTTCAAGGCCCCGCCGAGGGCCGACCGCAAGGCCTGGAGCATCCTGGAGAGCCTCGCTCGCGCCGGCGTGACGTTCCACAACTGCGGCTGCGGGGGCCCCGGCTTCCGACCGCCCGGCAGGCGGCGTGAGGTCCCGCGTTGGCTTGCCGCGCGCCGGGAGCTTCCGCCCGGCGAGGCCCTCGCCCGCCGATTCGCAGCCCGGCAGCGATGATGGGCGGGGCGACCTTTCTACTGATCGTGGCGTGCGGGGTCCTCCTGCTCGCCCTCGACGCCCGGCGCCTCCGGCGACGCCGCTCGGCGTTCGCGACGCGCCCGCCGCTCGCCGACCCCGAGTTCCTCCGCGCGGTGCGGGCCGAAGCGGCCGACGCCACGCTCTGGCTGGCGGTCCGTCGCGCCTTGGCCGATTCCTGCGGCGTCCCGGCCGAGTCGGTCCGTCCCCGGGATCGGCTGGCCGACCTCTGGAACCTCCGCTCGGATGGGCCGGACTTCCTCGACCTGCTGTTCCGACTGGAGCGGCGACTCGGCGTCAAGATCCCGCGAGGGGCCGTCGAATCGATGTCCCCCGGGTCCCGCCCGGAGGATTTCGGCGACTTCGCCGCCGATGTGGTCGCGGGGCTTCGCATGTCGATGCGGCCCTGATCCGGAACAGGCAGGCCTCCCGGACCACGAAGCTCGGATGTGCCTCAACGCCCTTCCCCCCCGGCGGGAGAAGATGGCCCGCAGGGCCGGATGAGGAGGAAGGCGGTCACGGGAGACCGCCGGGAAACCAGCCGGGCGCGAACGCCGTCGCTTCCTCGCATAGTCCGCCTTGAGGATCCCCCTCATCCGGCCTTCGGCCACCTTCCCCTACCAGGGGGGAAGGGAAGATCATCGAATCTCGCTGTTCGAAACGACGACGGCGTGCGAGGGACGGCGATCGTCCCTCGCACGCCGCGATTCGTTCGAATCCGACGATCCCGCCCGATCAGGGCTTGGCGACGCCGATGACGCCGACGGCGAGGCGGCCGCCGGCGTCGCCGGAAGGCTGGGTCTTGAGGTCGTCGGCCTTGGCGTGGACCACGAGGCCGCGACCGAGGATCGAGGTCGGGCCGTGGAACTTCAGGTGCGAGTCCTCGATCTCGATCGTAGCCTTGCCGCTCTCGTCGGCGGTGATGTTGCCGAGGTCGCCGACGTGCCGCATCGAGGCGCTGCGGTCGGCATGCTTCTCGCCGGTCGGGTTGAAGTGGCCGCCGGAGGCCATGCCGTCCTCGGACCAGGCACCGAACTCGTGGACGTGGAAGCCGTGCTCGCCGGGGGTCAGGCCGGTGATGACGCCGGAGACCTTCACCTTGCCGTCGTGCTCGGTGAACGTGATCTGGCCCTGGACCTTGCTGTCCTTGGTCGGGATGAGGGTCGCCACGGCCTTGGTGATCGCCGGCGCGGCGTGCGCCTTCTCTTCCGCGTGCTGGGCGGAGGCGGAGGAACCCAGCCCGATCAGGCCGCAAAACGCCAGCGCCGCGGCGCTCCGATGGATCGTCATTGTCGCATTCTCCCTGGGTTGTCGGTCGCGTCGATCCGAGGGCCGACCATGGCGTCGGCCGTCGCTTTCACGATGGTCGAGGGTAGCCGTCGGGCCCTCGCGCCTCAAGGGGCCGCCCTTGAGGGATACCCTCTTACGCCCGCAAAGGCCGGGCCGCGATCGACGTTATTCGGAGGCCCCGCCTTGTATCGCCCCATCCGCGGCCCGATCATGGACCGATGATCCGCCCCGGCCCGGTCGCGCGGGGGCTCGTCGCGGAAACCGGCCCATGTCCACGCCCGACCCCTTCGCCCCCACCCCGACCGACGCCCTGATCCTGGCCCGGCTGCTGCTCGCCGGGGCGAACGGCGCGAAGGCCGGGGACCTCCGCAAGGACCTGGAGCCGATCCTGGGCCGCCGCTGGCCGGGGACCGAGCTGGCCTCGGTGATCGACCGCGCCCTGATCAAGCTGGCCGCCGCCGGCCTGGTCGTCCAGCGGCCAGGGCGGACGAAACGCGCCCCGGCGACCTTCGCCGCGACCGACGAGGGCCGCCTCGCCGCGCTGGCGTTCCTGGGCGTCGAGGCGCTCCCCGAGAGGCCCAAACCGACCTGGGCGGGGCTCAAGAAGTCGCTCCTGACCGCTCGGGCCCTGGGGCTGGACCCGGGCGCGGCGACGGCCCGGGACGACGTCCTCCGCGCCGTGCTGCTGGACCGCCAGGCCGCGCTGGGGCTCGGCGGGACGCCCACGCTCAAGCAGGCGAAGGAGGCCTGGACCCGCAAGCACCTGGGCCTGGGCCCGAAGGAGAAGGTCACGCTGGAGACCGTCCAGGCGGCCCTGTTCCGCCGCGCCCTGGCCGGAACGCCGACCGCGTCCGCGCCCGCCAAGGGGACGCTCGACCTGCTCCTGGCCGAACGCCTGGGCGCCCCCGGCAAGCCGTTCAAGACGCTCCGCGACGAGGTCGTCCGCCGCTGGGCCGAGGGGGACCCGGGCGTGGCCGCCGCCCCGACGACCGAGGCCGACTCCGAGCCCCCGGCCTCCCCCGCGCTCGACCTGGCGGCGTTCGCGGCCCGCGTCCGCGAGGCGGCGAAGGGCTGCCGGACGGGGCGGCACGGCGAGGACAAGGTGTTCGTCGTCCACGTCTGGCGGGCGCTCCAGCACGACCCCTCGTTCCGGGGGGGCGACTTCGCGCTCTTCAAGAAGCGGCTCGCCGAGGCCAACAACGCCCGGCTCCTGAGCCTCTCCCGCGCCGACCTCGTGCAGGCCATGAACCCCGAGGACGTCCTGCTCTCGGAGGTCCCCTACATGAACACCTGCTTCCACTTCGTCCGCGACGAGCCGACGTGGAGGGCCTCGTCATGACCGACGACCCCGACCCGCGCGTCGCCGCCTTCTGCTCGCCCCGCGCGGCCGACCCGTTCCACGCGGTGGCCACGGCGTCGGACGTCTGGCGGCCCGACCCGTTC
The DNA here is from genome assembly GCF_011064595.1 of Paludisphaera soli. GTDB lineage: Bacteria > Planctomycetota > Planctomycetia > Isosphaerales > Isosphaeraceae > Paludisphaera > Paludisphaera soli. Next base: position 21,860 of record NZ_JAALJI010000006.1, read on the forward strand.
GACGTGGCCGCCGTCCACGGCCGCGTCCGCGCCTGGTTCGACCGCGCCGTCGAACGCGCCCGGGACCCCTCGGGGCCGCCGGCGGGCCGGATGCTCCTGCTCCTGGGCGAGTCGGGCAGCGGCAAGACGCACCTCCTGCGCGCCTTCCGCAACCGCGTCCACGGCGCGGGACTGGGCTATTGCGCGTACATGCAGATGACGTCCTATACGGGCGACTATCCGCGCTATGCGCTCAACAACGTCGTCGAGTCGCTCGACCGCCCGTATTATGAGGGCCAGGCGCCCGAGTCGGGCCTGCGTCGGCTCTCCGACCGCCTCGCCGCGATGCTGGCGCCCGAGCCGGCCCGGGCCGTCGAGCGGCTCCGCGAGGGGGAGCTGGGCCAGGCCGCGATCGACGCGATCGTCGCCGAGGTGGCCGACGCCCTGATCCGCGACGAGCGGCTAGCGCGGGTGGACGTGGACCTGATGCAGGCCCTGCTCTACCTCCAGGCCGGCGACCCGGCGATCCACGCGCGGCTCCTGAAATACCTGCGCTGCGAGGACCTCAACGCCCGCGACCGGCGTTATCTGGGGAACCTGGACCCCAGCACCTACACCGACGCCCCCTCGCGGATGATCGCGCGGATCGGCGGGCTGATCCACGCCGTCGAGGGCGCGCCGCTGGTCGTCTGCGTGGACCAGCTCGAGGACGTGTTCGACCTGGACCAGGCGGCCGCCAAATTCCGGCGGGCGATGGCGACGCTCGGCGACCTGCTCAGCCGCGTGCCGTCGGCGATCGTGGTCGTCTCGTGCCTGGAGAACTTCTACGACGAGCTGAAGCCGATGCTCACGCGATCCACCCGCGACCGCGTGGAGAACGACCCCCGCCCCGCAGTGCTCGAGACCCCCTGCGCGCCCGAGGAGGTCCGCGCCCTGATCGCGCGTCGGCTCGATTATCTGTTCCGGTCGGCGGGCGTCGAGCCCAGGCCCGACGACCCGACTTTCCCGATCCCCGAGGCGCTGACGGCGGCCCTGGTGGGCCTGCGCGCCCGCGACGTGTTGCAGGAGTGCCAGGCGTACCGCGAGCGCTGCGTTGAGGAAGGGAAGATGGCCGCGCACCCTCCTGAAGCGGGCTCCGCGCCCGCCGCGGCGCGGGGCGATGAGGCCAGGCGGGCCGTGGACGAGATCGAGCGGGCGTGGGACGACTTCCGGAGCACCAGGGCCGAGCCCGTCCCGACCGAGAAGCGCGAGCTGGCGAAGGTCCTGGCCGCCGCGCTTCGGGAGGCTTCGATCGAGGCGGGGGACGACCCGGCTTCGATCCAGGCCCGCGTCGAGGGCCGATACGTGAGCTTCGAGGGCCCTCGATCGCGATTCACGGCGGGGGTCTGCAACCGCGCCGCGCAGGGGGGGGCCCTGGCGAAGCAGGTCGAGGAGCTGGCCGCTCTCGCCGCCGCCGAGGGCCGGCGGGCCGTGGCGGTCCGTTCGACCCCTTTCCCGGTCGGCAAGTCGTCCAAGGTCGCGAAGGTCCTCGCGGCGTTCGAGGCCGGCGGCGGCCTCCGGGTCGTCGTCGAAGACTCCGACTGGCGCGCCATGGCCGCCTTCGCCGCCTTTCGCGACCGCCGGGGCGACGATCCCGCCTTCGAAGCCTGGCGTAAACGCGCCCGCCCCTTGACCGGCCTGGGACCGTTGCGGACCATGCTGGATCTGGGCGCGATGTAGGCCGGATCGAGGGGCCGAGGCCGCGGACGAGTCCTGTCGGCGCCCTGCTGGACTCCACTCGTCTTCCCTTCCCCCGCCGGGGGGAAGGACGTTGATGGCCCCGTGCACCCTGACTCGAACATCAAGCGGACCCCCATGCCGAACCAACCCCACCCGTTCGAAGCCCCCCTCCCCCGCCGCGGCGTCCTGGGGGCGTTCGCGGCGGCCCTGATGGTCCTGCCCCGGGCCTTCGCCGCCGGGCGCGAGGCGGCGCGGCCGTGGGAGCTGTTCCCGTTCTCGGCCGACGTCACGCCGCTGGTCGGGCACCCCTGCATGGGGGGCGGGATCGAGCCGGTGAAGTCGGTGGCCGACCCGCTGGAGGCGATCGGCTTCGTCCTGCGCGGCGACTCGCTGGAGAAGCCCGTCGTGGTCGTCGCGGTCGACTGGTGCGAGATCCGCAACGAGGCGTACGACCGCTGGCGCGAGGCGATCGCCGAGGCCGCCGGGACCGAGCCGGGCCGCGTCCTGCTCTCGGCCGTGCACCAGCACGACGCGCCGATCGCCGACCTGGCGGCCGAGCGGATGCTGGAGGAGCACGGCTGCGCCGGCCGGATCTGCAACATCCCCTTCCACGAGCTGATCGTCAAGCGGGTGGCGCACGCCGTCGAGAAGGCGATGGCGAAGGCCCCGCGCCCGGTCACGCACGTCGGCGTCGGCCGCGCGAAGGCCGAGCGCGTCGGCTCCAGCCGGCGCTACGTCCGCCCCGACGGGACCGTCGTCCACGACCGTACGAGCGCCTCGAAGAACCCCGTGGCGCACGATGCCGAGGAGGGGCTGATCGACCCGTACGTCACGGTCGTGAGCTTCTGGGACGGCGACGAGCCGGTCGCCGCGCTGAACCATTACGCGATCCACCCGATGAGCTACTACGGCAAGGGCGAGGTCTCCGCCGACTTCGTCGGCATGGCCCGCCGGGCGCGGCAGAAGGCCCTTCCCGGCGTCCTGCAGGTCTACGCCTCGGGATGCGGCGGCGACGTGACGGCGGGCAAGTACAACGACGGCGACCCCGCCCGCCGCCCCGAGCTGGCCGCCCGCCTGGAAGACGCGATGGCCCGCGCCTGGGAGGCCACCCGCCGCGAGCCGTTGGAACGGGCCTCGCTCCGGGTCGAGCCCCTGACGTTCACGCCGCGCGAGGGCCCCGGATTCACGGAAGTCGACCTGAAAGCCCGTCTGCTCGACCACGCGAAGCCGTTCGGCCAGTGCCTCGCCGCCATGGGCCTGAGCTGGCGCGAGCGCGTGGCCGCCGGCCGGCCGATCGACCTGCCGGCGCTCGACCTCGGCCCGGTCGTCCTGGTTTTGCTCCCCGGCGAGACCTACGTCGCGTTCCAGCTCCTCGCCCAGAAGCTCCGGCCCGACAAGGTCGTCGTCGCGATCGCCTACGGCGACGCCGCCACCGGCTACATCCCCACCGCCGACCGCATCGCCGAGCGCGACTCCAACCTCGGCGACTGGTGCTGGGTCGCGCCCGACGCCGAGGCCGTGCTCACGAAGGGGCTGGAAGCCGTGCTCAAGCCCGAACGCTGAGGATTCGTTTCGTCTCTCGGAGGATCTTCCCATGCGACGCCTCTCCTGGATCGTGCTCCTCGCGCTGCCGTTCGTCCTGCCGGACGCCTCGGCGCAGCAGAACCGCCCGCGGCGGGCGCCGATCGAACTCGGGCCCGACGACAAGCCCGCGGTCCCGGCCGCACCCGAGGGCTTCGACGCCCGCCGCGACGACGTCCCTCGCGGGAAGATCGAGACGGTCGAGTACGACTCGTCGACCGTGGGCGTGAAGCGGAAGATGCGGGTCTACACTCCGCCGGGCTACGACGAAAAGGCCCCGTATCCGGTCCTCTACCTGCTGCACGGCATCGGCGGGGACGAGGAGGAGTGGGAGCGGGGCGGGAAGGTGGGCGTGGTGATGGACAACCTCCTCGCGGACAAACTGGCGACGCCGATGATCGTCGTCATGCCCAACGGCCGGGCCCAGCCCAACGACCGCGCCGAGGGGGACGTCTTCCGCCACGCCAAGGCCTTCGAGACGTTCGAGGGGGACCTGCTCAAGGACGTGATCCCGTTCATCGAGAAGACCTACGCCGTGCGGAAGGACCGCGAAGGTCGGGCCCTCGCCGGGCTCTCGATGGGGGGCGGCCAGTCGCTCAACTTCGGCCTCGGCCATCCCGACGTGTTCGCCTGGGTCGGCGGCTTCTCCTCCGCCCCGAACACCCGCCCGCCCGACAAACTGGTGACGAACCCGGAGGAGGCCGCGAAACTGAGGCTCCTCTGGATCTCGTGCGGCGACAAGGACGGACTCATCAACATCAGCCAGCGCACGCACGGGTACCTCAAGGAGAAGAACGTGCCCCACGTCTGGCACGTCGAGCCCGGCGGCCACGACTTCGCCGTCTGGAAGGACGACCTCTACCACTTCGCGCAGCGCCTCTTCCGCTGACGGCTCGCGCCCCCACGCCCCGCTTCCGGCGTGGGGGCGGCCGCCTTCGGGCTCCGCGATCCGCCACGCTCAGCTCCAGTGCCTCGCCCACCGGATGCAGGCCTCCACGTCGCGCAGGGCCTTGCGCGCCTCGCGGTACTCCGGGTCTCTGCCGATCGCCTCGCGGAAGCAGCCGGCGGCCTCGTGGAAGCGCTCGCGGGCCCGCAGCACGAGTCCCAGATTGAGGTACGCCTCGTCGATGCGTCCCTTCGTGCAGGCGATGGCGGCCCGATGGACCTCCTCGGCCTCGTGCAGCCGCCCCTGCGTCGCCAGCACGCCGCCCAGGAAGATCCGGCCGGCGGCGTGATCGGGGTCGGCCTCGACGGCCTGCCGATACCAGGCCGCCGCCTGTTCCGCATCGCCCGCCGCCTTGAAGAGGTGGCCCATGTACACGAGGGGGAGTCGTCGCCGTTCGGGACTGAAAAGCCCGAGGGCCTTGGCGGTCGCCTGCTCGGCCTCCTCGTAGCGGGCGACGTCGACCAGGGCTTCCCCCAGATGAATCCGGGCGACGGCGTCGTCGGGGTGGTCGATCAGGTAGCGTCGCGCCACGAGGATCGTCGAGGCCGGGTACGGACCGTTCGACAGCCTCCGCAATCTCTCGTACCGCCTGCGCCGGTTCACCCCGCCCTCTCGTCGCCGGAAGCTCGATCGGCCGGGTCGGCTTCGACGCTCCGCCCACCTGATGCAGGCCTCGACGTCGCGCAAGGCTTGTCGCGTCTCGCGATGTTCCGGGTCGAGTCGAAGCGTCTCCCGGAAGCATTCGGCGGCCTCGTGGAAGCGCTCGCGGGCCCGCAGCACCAGGCCCAGGTTGAGGTAGGCCTCGTCGAACCAGCCCTTCTCGCAGGCGAGGGCGGCCCGCTGGACTTCCTCGGCCTCGTGCAGCCGCCCTTGCTCCGCCAGGAGCCTGCCCAGGTGGATTTGGCCGGCCGCGTGGTCGGGGTCGGCCTCGGTGGCCCTTCGATACCAGCCCGCCGCCTGCTCCGGATCGCCCGCCGCCCGGAAGAGGTGGCCCATGTTACTCAGGGGGGGTCGTCGAAATTCGGGCGGGCAGAGATCCAGGGCCTTGGCGATCGCCTGCTCGGCCTCCTCGTAGCGGGCCATGCCGGTCAGAGAGTCGCCCAGCCACATCCAGACGACCCCGTCGTCGGGGTAGTCGATCAGGTAGCGACGCGCGACGCGGATCGTCAGGGCGCGGTAAGGGCCCTTCGACAATCGCCTCAGGCGCCCTTTTCGCTCTTCCTGGCCCATCGCGCCCCCCCCGCCGGAACTCCAAGCCCGAGAGATCGACCTGCGAGCCTATCAGGAACTCGGCCCCGGGTGTTCGAGACGTCGGGATTCCTCGCTACGGGTCGTTGTCGCGTCGACCCGGCCGAGCCTCGCCCGGGCCGTCCCTCCTCTCGCGAATCCGGCGTGGGGGCTTGAGGCGGTGCTCAGGCCAGGGTTGAGCAGGTCTTTCGACGCCCTCGTCTCCTCGTCCCCGATCGGAACGGCCGCCCCTGTTCTCGGAGCTACTCAGGAGACGACCGGCGGCGAGGGACCGCCCGCCTAGCGGATCGTCCCTCCCGTTTCAGGCCAGGCGGCGGTGAGCATGATCCGCTTGCGGTCCGAGACGACGACGCCCCCGGGCGGCTCCAGGGTGACGGCGAACAGGGTGGGCTCGCGCACGGGGACGGCCGCGCGGATCGGGACGACGGCCGAGGTCTGGCCCTCGGACAGGGTGAACAGGCCGCCGTCGACAGGATAGCGGGGGTCCCGGGAGGCGTCGAAGATCCAGAGCTGATAGGCGCCCTGCCGGGGGTCGACGCCGGCCAGCCCCTCCAGGGCGAGGTAGCCCTGCTGACGCGCGGCGTCCCAGACGACCTCGCCGCCCGCCTCTCGCGCCAGGGGGTGATCGGAGGGGGCCAGGCGGGCCCTCGCGGCGTCGGCCAGGCGCTCCTGGAGGGTAGGCTGGGGCGCGGGCCGAGGGCCGGGCTCGGGAGCGATCGGGGTCGTGCCGCCGCGCAGGAACGCGAAGGCGAGGGCCGCGGCGGCGGCCCAGCCCAGCCAGGGGAGCGTTCGACCGGCGATCCGGGAACGGGGGTGGGGCGTAATCTCGGGGGGCGGGCCGACGCGGCCCGGCGCGTCGGCCTCGATCGCCCGGCGGAGAGCCTCCGGCAGCGGCTCGGAGGGCTCGCCGGCGAGCGCGAGGTCGGCCGCGGCGGCGGCCAGGTCGAGCGACTCGTCGACGAGGCCGTCGAGGAGTCGGCGCAACTCGGCCGCCTCGCGCGGGTCCAGGCCCTGGAGGGCTCGGTCGGCGAGCAGCTCGTCGCGGCGTTCGTCGGGCGGGGGATGGTTCGGGTTCATGGCTCAAGCCCTTTCCGGGGGCTCGGGGTGTGGGGCGGCCAGGCGACTCCGCAGGCGGATCAGCCCGCGGCGGGCGTGCGTCTTGACGGTCCCCGGCGGCAGGCCGGTGCGGCGGGCGATCTCGTCGTAGGTCAGGCCGTGATAGATGGACAGCGTCAGGACGAGCCGCTGGCCCTCGTCCAGCCCCCCCAGGGCGCGGGCCGCGCGGTCGGCCTCGTCGCGGCGTTCGACCGCGTCCGGGCCCTCGTGCGGGGGGGCCGCGAGCGTCTCGGGCAGCGGCGAGTGATCGGGCCGCCGGGAGGCCCGGCGGCGGCGGTCGATCAGGCGACGGCGGGCGATCATGGCCACGAACGTGGATTCGGCCGCCACGTCCGGGTCGTACCGGGGGGCGGCCGACCAGAGGTCGATGAAGACCTCCTGCACGGCGTCCTCGGCGTCGGCCGGGTCGGGGCAGAGCCGCCGCGCGATCGACCAGACCAGGCCGCCGTGGCGGTCCAGGCAGTCCCGCACGGCGGCCCGGTCCCCGCGGGCGATGCGGACGAGGATCGATTCGGACACGGTTCGGGTCGCCTCCTCGGCCGGATCGCCGGCGACGCGGCTCATTCGGGGATCAGGACCGAGTCGATCGCGTGGATGAGCCCGTTGGACGCCCCCACGTCGGTCGCCTCCACCTTCGCGCCGCCGATGACCAGCCGGCCGTCGTCGATCGTCGCCCGGACCTTCGGCCCCAGCAGCGTCTCGACCTCGCCCCTGGCCACGACCTCGCGCGCCGACGCCTTGCCGGCGACCACATGATACTTCAGGATCCGCGCCAGCACCTCGCGGTTGGCGGGCTTCAACAGCTCCTTGAGCCGATCCTTTCCCAGCCTGGCGAACGCCTCGTCGGTGGGGGCCAGGACGGTGAACGGCCCGTCGCCCCGGAGGGGGTCGTCCAGGCCCACGGCCTTCAGCGCCGCAGCCAGCACGTTGAACTTCCCGCGGGCGGCGGCCACGGCGAGGATGTCGTCCGCCCGCTTCGGCGGCGGGATCACCGCCGAGATCGCGTGGACGATCCCGTTGCCGACCTCGTTGTCGGCGTCCGTCACCGGCGCGCCGCCGACGGTCAGGCCGTGGCCGTGCACCTCGACCTTCAGGGCGACGCCCGCCAGGGTCGGGACGTCCTTGGCCTCGCGCAGGGCCTGGGCGGTCAGCTTGCCGGGCACGACGTGGAGCTTGAGGATCTCGGCGAGCTTCTTCCGGCCGTCCTCGGAGTCCAGGAGCGCGTCGAGCGTGTCGTGCCCGAGCTTGCGGAAGGCCTCGTCGCTCGGCGCCAGGACGGTGAACGGGCCGTCGCCCCTCAGGGCGTCCTCGAGGCCGGCCGCCTTGATCGCCTTGACCAGCGTCTGGAAGCGATTCTTCGCCGCGAAGGCGACCACGTCGGGCCTGGGCGGGGTCAGGACCCGGTCGATGAAGTGGACCACGCCGTTCCGGCAGGCGACGTCGGCCCGGATCACGGTCGCTTCGTCCACGGCGACGCCGCGGGCGTTGGCGGCCACGGTTAGCCGGCCGCCGTTGAGCGTCTCGACCCGGCCTTGCGAGGTCAGCTCGGCGGCCGTGACCCGGCCCGGGACGACGTGGTACTTGAGCACCTCGGCCAGCTTCCCCTGGTTCTCGGCCCGCAGGAGCGCGGCCAGGTCCTCCTTCGGCAGGCGGGCGAAGGCCTCGTCGGTCGGGGCGAACAGGGTGAAGGGGCCGCCGTTCGACCGGAGCGTGTCGAGCAGGGCGCCGAGGTAGACGGCCGTGACCAGGGTGTTGGCCCGGCCCGTCGCGGCGGCCCGGGCGATCACGCTGCGGCCGCCCTCGCCGGGGGCGTCGTCCAGGTTGGGCAGGTCGTCGGCGGGGGCGGTCGGGGGGGCCGCCAGGCTCGCGAGGGCCAGGGCGAGCGCGGCCAGCTTGCGGGCGTTCGGGGTTCTGAGGCGCATGAGGGTCTCCGCGGGGGGTCGGGTGTTCGGCAGGACGCTCGGCGATGGGGCTTCGTCCCCACCCCACGGAGTGTTCGCCGGCCGCCCGTCGGCGGATTCACGCCCTCGCGGATTTCTCCGAGTTCCCGCCCGACGCCTCGGGAGGCGCGGACCGCACGTGAACGCTCCGGGACTCGATCCGCCGGCGAGATCGCCGGGCCGGCATGGGCGAACTCGTCCCGTCGACGCCCGCGCGCCGGGATCCCCCGAATCCGGGTCATCGGACGACGCGCCGCCGATCCGGGATCATGTCCGATGCGAGGGACGCGGCGGGCCCCGCGAATCCGGCCGAACGAAGCCGATCACCTGGCGGGCCGGGCTCGCCCGGCGAATTCGGCGCGGGGTGGGTCGTGTCGAAGTGGAAGTTTCGCCTGGGGTCGAAGAAGCGAGAGAACGACACCACGCCCTCGGCGGGGCGGTCAGGACGTGGAAGGCGACGCCCTCGGATTGGTAGAGACGGGGGGGCGGATGCGTCCGGCCTCCGCGGCGGTGGTGGAGATGGGCGTCGACCCGGCCGGACGGCGTCGTCGAGCGTCGCCGGTCGGCATCGGTCGAGTGGAATCCGCCTGCGCGGTTTAAGCTCGCCGGGACTCGTCCGTATGTTCGGAGCGGGCCGGGCGGGACGCCGTCGCGAGAAGGGACGCGTCGAATCGACGCCTCCGGCCGGATCTCTCGAACGTGAAGGCCCCGACATGTTGAGCGCCGAGACCGCCAAGCAGATCGTCCGTTCCGTCGTCCGAAGCTCGCCGAGCCGCAAGCGGATCGACAGCACGTTGGCCCGCGTGATGCCCAACCGCCTGGGGCTGACGGGGTCGCTGCGCAACCTCGGGATGATCGCCATGGGATACCAGGGCGATGAGCCGGAGGCCGCCGCGCTCTCCTGCGTCGGCATCGCCGACGTCACGACCGACGACGTCAAGGCCGCGAAGATCGCCGGCGTGCGCGAGGTTCGGCCCCATAGTCGCGAGTACCTGAACATCGCCCATACGGCGACGTTGATCGTCATGGACGACGGGTCGGAGTACGTCTTCGATTGGCACGCGACCCTGCAATCCAGCGATCCTCTGATCTTCAAGCGTGCGGATTGGGACCGCGGCAAGGGGGGCGTGCGCTACTCCGGCTTCAAGGGGCTCGACTGACGGCCGACGTCGATCCCGCTTACTTCGCGAATTCGGCGTGCGGGTGGGTGGTGTAGAAGTGGAGGTTGCGTCGCGAGTTGTAGAAGCGGAGGAAGGGGACGGCGCCGTCGGCGGGGGCGGACAGCACATGGAAAGCGACGCCTTCGGACTGGTACAGGCGGGGGCGGATGCGTTCAGCCTGCGCGTCGGTAGTGTAGAGGTGGTCGATGCGGCCCCGGAGCAGCTCGACGGGGGCCGCGTCGGGGGCGTCGGGGGTGGGGACGTGGCAGGCGATCCCCTCGGGGGCGAACGCGCCGGGGACGTCGATCGTGGGGCTGATCGTGTAGCGATGGGCCCCGGTGCGGACGTTGAGCCAGCGGTGGAGCGGGACGGTGCCCGGTCGGGGCTCGGCGAAGACGTAGCCGAGCGTCCCCTGGCGGTCGAGTCGAGTGAGGTCGAATTTGAGGACGACGAACTCGGGGGCGTAGTCGATCCCGCAGAGGACGCCGTAGTCCTTGTACATCGCCGCGCGCTTGAGGATCTCGGCGTTGAGCTTCTGGTTGACCGACTCGGCCTTGCCGTCGACGACCTGGGTGGCGATCGCGTCGAACTGCTTGCCCAGCAGCTTCGCCAGCAGGCCCGCCACGCCCTCCAGCTCGGTCCGCTTGACCTCGTCGACCTCGACGCGGAACCGAGGCGTGCCGTCGGGCCCGGCCTCGATGTTGGCGCTCGCCTTGATCTCGAACCGGAACTTCCGCCAGCCGTCGACGTGGCCCTTCGACCGCGACGCGTTCTCGCCGATCGGCCCCGAGGCCGGCGGCCGGAACTCCCCCTCCGCCGTGAACGCCGCCAGCAGCTTCCTCGCCTGCGGGTCGATCCCCACCAGCCGGAACGAATGCACCGACCCCCGGTACTTCTCCTGGTCGAACCGGTTCGGCGGCAGCTTCTCCACCACCCCGGCCAGGTAGCCTTTCTCCAGCTTGATCTCCGTCGCGGCCCGTGCGGGAGCGATCAGGAGGCTCGAAAGGATTGCGAACGCGAGGCCCGCGCGACGGGGGTGGCTCATCGGGATCGATCCATCGAGGGCCGGGGCGGGGTCCGTGGGCGCGGCTTTGTACCATCATCGCGACGATCGGACCAGGCGATTCGAGGGCTCGCGGCTTCGGGAGCCCGGCTCCTGGCGCCACGCGAACGGGCGTGGAATCATGGCCGGTCGTTTCACGTCGGATCGATGGGCGTCGTTCACGAAGGAAGGTCGGGCCGTGAGGTCTTACGAAGATCGCTACCGGGCGTTGTTCCAGGACTTCGGCTATCCGCTGGCCGGGAACGCCGCGCTCTCGACCCGGACGATCGAGCAGGCCGAGGCGCGGCTGGGCGTCCGGGTGCCGGCGTCCTTGCGCGCGTATTACCTCGTCGCCGGCCGCGAGAAGCGGTTCAACCTCAGCCAGGAGCGCCTGCTGCCGCCGTCGGAGTGGACGGTGGAGGGGAGGAGGCTGGTCTTCCTGGAGGAGAACCAGAACGTCTGCATCTGGGGCGTCTCCGTCCGCGACCCCGACGCCGAGGATCCTGCCGTCTCCGAGGGGGAGCCAGACGACGAATCCGCGTCGTGGCACGGCGTCCTGAAACGCAAATGCTCGGATTTCCTGGCGTGCATGCTCCACCACCAGGCCGTCTACGGTGGTCTCCCTCACCTGGCCTTCGGCGCCTTCACCAAGACGCCGATCTCCGCCGATCGGCTCGCCAAGCTGGGTTGGAAGAACTACGGCGAGATGAAGGGCGAAACGTCCTACAGCCGCCCGAACCAGGTCGTCACCGTCGCCCCCATCGCCCTCCCCTTCGCCAAGGGCTGGACGGTCAACGCCGGGGCCAGGACCAAGCGGGACCTCGAGGCGATCCAGGCGGAGTTGGGGCTGGAGGCCGGTTGAGGCGGCCGCAACGTCTCGTAAGCGATCTCCGATCAGCGGTCTGGAGGGATCTCGTGGAGCGAATCGTTCGAGGGCCCGGCCATGACATCTGGATCGAGACGCTGGAGCGGCCGTTCGCGTTCCGGTCTCCCTTCGACGGAGAGGACTTCGTCTTGCTCCTCGTCGACGGCCTCGGGGCCGTTCCGGAAGAGCGAGCGACCCTGGGGGGGGAACTCGTCCGGCAGGGCTGCCGTTACGCCGTGTGTGCGGGGCTTGAGTCTTCGAAGTGGGAGGATGCGGTCGATTGGGCCTTCGTGAGCACCGATCCCGATTTCCACCCGCCGGACGATCGCTTCGTCATGACGACGAGGCACGAGGGAGAGGCGGTCTCGGAGGTCGTGGGGTGGTTTCTCCGATCCACCGCCTTTGATGACTTCACGCCCGCCAACTTCCTCGTGCTCCTGATCGGCTCTCAGCCTGCGGTTGAGGTCGAAATCCGGAGGGCGGTCGCCCGGCTCGCCGGTGGATGGAGTCCGCCCTGACCATTCGAGGGATGCTAGAGTTCGTGAGGTCGCGTGGCGGAAGCGGTTGTCGAGGAACGGGCGGGCCATGTTCGATTATCGGGACTATCATCGGACGGTCGTAGCCTTTCATGGGACGACGGCGGCGGTGGCCGAGCGATTGGTGGACGGCGGGGCTTTCACTCCCAGCACGAAGTCCTACGAATGGCTGGGTCAGGGGGCTTACTTCTGGGAGTACGCCCCGAAGCAGGCCTGGAAGTGGGCCGAGCGGCGAAGGGGGAACGCTCGACCGGCGGTCGTGGGGGCCATGATCCGATTGGGCAACTGCCTGGATCTCCTGGACCCCGAGAACGTCGCGTGGCTCAAGAGGATCCAGGCGGATATGCTGGAGACTTCGCGGCGGGCTCGGACGCCCCTCCGTCGCAACTACCGCGACAAGAAGAGCCTTGATTGCGCGGTGTTCAACTGGATCTATTCGCAATCGGATGCGACAGCCACGCCCATACAGACTTCGAGGGCGGTCTACGTGCCGACCGACAAGGCGAAACGGGTTTGGCCCGGGAGCTGGATCTATGAAGAATCGCACGTCCAGGTCTGCGTCCGGGAGCCGAAGAACATCTTCGCCCTCTGGCACGTCCGGACGGACGGCCGATACGGCAGGGACGACGCCGGCTGATCGCCCCTCGCCCGAGGTGGAGGGCGAGGCCGGGGCGACCTTGAGGGCCGTGGCGGACAAGCTGAGGGCGATGTCCGCCGAGGACTTCCGCGGTTCGCTCGTGGACGCGGGCATCCTCAACGCTCAGGGCGAACTGACCTCGCCCTACGCCGGGCCGGGCGACGTTTCCTGAGGCGGCCTACAACTCCATCTCCGCGCGGACGACGGCGTCTTCGAGGTCGCGGGTGAGCTTGAAGCCGACCTTCTCGCAGACGCGGAGCATCTCGACGTTCTCGGGGAGGATGTCGCCGACGACGCGGGCGACGTGCTCGTCGCGGCCGACCTGGAGGATCCGGCGCAGCAGCTCGCTGCCCAGGCCGCGGCCCTGGAACTGGTCGCTGACGAGGAGGGCGAACTCGGCGTCTTCGGTCCCGCGGATCTTGCTCAGGCGGCCCACGCCCATAATCCGGCGCTCGCCGGTCTCGGGGTCCTTGTGGTCGGCGACGAGGGCCATCTCGCGGTCGTAGTCGATGAAGCAGATCCGGGTCAGCCGCTCGTGGGCGACGCGGGTGCTGTACTTCATGGCGTGGAAGTAGCGGAACGAGACGCTCCGCTCCGAGAGCGTGGCGTGGAACTTCACCAGCAGCGGCTCGTCCTCGGGGCGGATCGGCCGGATGACCAGGGGCTCGCCCTTCTTCGAGGTCCAGGGGAACGTGTACTGGGCGGGGTAGGGTCGGATCGCCGGGCGAGGCAGGTCGTCGGCGTGGATCAAGGGGCCGTGGACGATCACCCGGGCGTCCAGCACGATCAGGCGGTCGGGCGAGGCGAACAGCGGGTTGACGTCGATCTCGCGGATCCAGGGGAGTTCGACGACCAGGTCGCTGAACCGGACCAGCAGGCGCTCCAGCGCGGCCATGTCGACCGACGCCTGGCCGCGCACGCCCTTCAGCGCGGCGTAGACGCGGGTCTGCTCCATCATCCGGCGGGCGAGCGTGGTGTTCAGCGGCGGCAGCCCCAGCGCGCGGTCGCCGACGACCTCGACGTGGCGGCCCCCCGAGCCGAAGAGGAGCACGGGGCCGAACTCGGGGTCCAGGCTGCTCCCCAGCAGGACCTCCACGCCCCCCTCGGGCTGGACCATCGGCTGGACGCCGACCCCCTGAAAGTGCCCCGGGCCGGCGTGGGCCTCGACCGAGCGCTCGATGGAGCGGAAGGCGCCGCGGACGGCGTCGGCGTCGTACAGGTTGAGCCGGACGCCGCCGACGTCGCTCTTGTGGGTGATCGTGGTCGAGTTCAGCTTCACCGCGACGGGCCAGCCGAACCCCTCGGCCGCCTCGACCGCCTCGTCGGGCGTGTGCACGACCGTCGTGGGGACGGTGGGGATCTCATAAATCGTCAGCAGCCGCTTGGACTCGGCCTCAGTCAGGATGGTCCGCCCCTCGCGGCGCACGGCCGCCAGGACGGCCTCGGCCTGCTCGCGGGGCGAGCCGGCGGCGGGGTCGTCGGCGGGCCGGGTCGGGGTCTCGTAGAGCCCCTGGAGGTTGTACGACGACCGCCACATGAGGGCGAAGACGCGGGCGGCGGCGTCGGGGTGGGGGTAGGTCGGGACGCCCGCCTCATTGAGGATGGTCGTTCCTTCCTCGATCGATTCGCCCCCCATCCAGCAGGCGAGGACGGGCTTGCCCAGGACCTTGGCGTGCCGCTTCAGCCGGCCGGCGACGGCGGTCGGGTCGGTGGCGGCCTGGGGGGTGAGGATCGTCAGGAGGCCATCGACGGCGTCGTCGGCGGCGAGGATCTCGACCGCCTTGCCGAACCGCTCGGCGTCGGCGTCGCCCAGCACGTCGACCGGGTTGTCCCCGCTCCAGCCCCGGGGGAGGAACAGGTCGAGGGCGCGCATGGAGTCTTCCGAGGGCTCGGCCAGCTCGCCGCCGTGCTCGATCAGGGCGTCGGTCGCCAGCACGCCGGGGCCGCCGGCGTTGGTGACGATCGCCAGCCTCGGCCCTCGCGGGCGGGGCTGCTTCGAGAGGACGTCGGCCATGTCGAAGACGTCGGCGATCGAGTCCACGCGGAGGACGCCCACGCGGCGGAAGGCGGCCTCCAGCACCTCGTCGCTGCCGGCGAGCGCCCCGGTGTGGGTCGCCGCCACCCGCGCCGCGGCGTCGGTCCGCCCGGCCTTGATGACGATGATCGGCTTGGTCAACGCCACCTCGCGCGAGGCCGACAGGAAGGCCCGCGCGTCGCCGATCGACTCCATGTAGATGACGATGCTCTTGGTGTGCGGGTCGTCCCCCAGGAAGTCGATCAGGTCGCCCCAGCCGACGTCCAGCATCGAGCCGACCGAGATGAACGCGCTGAAGCCCACGTTCTCCTTGCGGCTCCAGTCCAGCACGGCCATGTCGAGCGCGCCGCTCTGGCTGATGTAGCCGACGCTCCCCGGCCGCGCCGGGCGGTGGGCGAAGGTGGCGTTCATGCCGCTGTGGGGCCGCATCACCCCCAGGCAGTTGGGGCCGATGATCCGCATCCGGCCGCGACGCGCCCGCTCCAGGACCTCGTGCTCCAGCCGGACGCCCTCGGGCCCGGCCTCGCGGAAGCCGGCCGAGATCACCACCGCGCCTTTCACGTGGGCGTCGACGCATTCCGAGATCACGCCGGGGACCTTCGCGGCGGGGGTCAGGATCACCGCCAGGTCGACCGGGTCGGGGACCGAGGCGACGTCCTCGTACGCCTTGATCCCCAGCACGTTCCGGCGGTTGGGGTTGACGGGGAAGACCGTCGCGCCGAAGGGGTTGCTGATCAGGTTCCAGAGCACCGCGCGGCCGGGGCTCCCCACCTTCTCCGTCGCGCCGACCACCGCCACCGTCCGGGGCGCGAAGATCACGTCCAGCGGCCGACGCGGCGCCCCCTCCTCGGATTCCCGCCCGCCGAACAGACGACTCATGACGACCCCCCTCGACGGATGCTCCTGCCCGGCCCCATGGTAACGCGGCCGCCGAGGCTGCCATAGCCGGCCGTCGCCGGGGCGTGGCACGGGGACGGGGACGGACCCGTGGCGCGCGGAGCGACCCGTCGCGGCCGAGCTGGTCGCGGCGGGTCGTGGGTGGGGGGGCGGCTTCGGGGCGGCCGGGGGGCCGTCCGGGATCAGTACGCGTCGGAGCTGACGATCTCGCCGCCCCCCTTGGTGCCGAGGGCCCACCACATGTTCATGGCGATGGAGCCCTTGACGAACCGGGTGCTGCCGTCGCCGAAGAGGACGTTGGCGCCGCCGGAGTGGTTGCTGTTGGCGTTGGTCAGGTGCGAGTGGTCCGAGGACCCCACGCCGCAGGTGCCGCATCCGAACCGGCAGGCCGACCAGGTGTACTGGGTCGAGCTGGGGGGGACGATGGTGTTGAACAGGGTGAAGCCCTCGGCGCCCCAGGCCCAGTGGCCGCCCCGGTTGGACTGGAGGCCGCCGCCCGCCGTGGCCGCCTGGAAGGCCGTGTTGCAGGTCTGCAGCACGTTCGACATCTGGACGCCGGGGGCGATCTCGCCCATCGTCAGGAAATTGTTGGCGTCGAGCGCCCGGGCGTCGCCGCCCGTGCCGGAGAGGCTGTCGACGTTCACGCCGGTGACCTGCGGCCGGGGGCGGTTGTCGCCCGAGCCGACGAGGCCCTCGCTGAAGGCGACGGTGTTGGACGAGCCGTCGGTGATGTCGTTGAGGCCGTAGGACTGCTGGTACGAGAAGAGGCCCGTGCTCCGGAGGTTGCCGCCGCAGTTCGGCGGGGGATTCTGCGCGACGTTGAAGTCGGCGTTGAACGACGTCCCCCGGCTGGCGTAGTAGCTGTTGTACCCCACCTTGCCGGCGTTGCCGTCGGACGGGCAGAGGAACGACGACACCTTGGTCTGCCACGAGGTCGCGTTGACGTCCCAGCCCACGCCCTGCAGCGGGTCGAGCTGGAAGTTGGCGGCGTTGTAGATCGCCGTCTGCTCCATCGCGGTCAGCAGCAGCGCGTGGACGCTCCAGCCCGACCAGGCGACGCAGCCGCCGTTGGCCGTGTTGTACGACGCCGACACGCCCATCGGGAACGTGTTCTGCGACGAATGATAATTGTGCATCGCCAGCCCGATCTGCTTCAGGTTGTTGATGCACTGGGCGCGCCGGGCGGCCTCGCGGGCCGATTGCACGGCCGGCAGCAAGAGCGCGATGAGGACGGCGATGATGGCGATCACCACCAGCAATTCGATCAGGGTGAAGCCCCGATCCTTCCTGCGAGATCCGGTCATGGACTGGCTCCTGGGCGGGCCCCGTCGGGTCGCGGCGGGGGCCGGTTGGGGATGGGAGAGGCGCCGGGGTCGGGCGGGCCGGCTCAGCGCCGGGCTCTCGCCTTCTTCGACGGCTTCTTCTCGTGCTGGGCCTGCGAGTACTGGATCGAATCCTTGAGGGCGTCGCGCGGCGACGTCTCATACCGGGCCTCGGACACGGGCTCCGAGCCGCAGCCCGGGGCCGCGGACAGGGCGAAGGCGGCGACGGCCCAGGCGACGCCGACCGTCGCCCAGCCCAGATATCCACGGGCACGCATGTTGGCAGACCTTTCTCTTCTCTCGGCGTCCGCGCCCCGCCGCATGCGGCCCGACGCGCCGACGAGGGGGCCGGGAGCCGCGAGGGCCCCGACCTCGATAACGTGACGATCGGAAACGCGGCGGGCGCGGCGCGCCTTCGGGCGTCGATCCGCCCGGGGGAGCGCCCCGCCTCGCACGGCCCGCACGCTGCCGGGCGGGACCGTTCCATTCCATCGACTCATCGATCCGACCCGATCGTCGGATGTCTCGCTGTTAGTGAATATACGGCGAGTTGCGGCGCAGGCAATGGGTTGATAACGAAATTCTTCGGACTTGCGCGGGCGTCGAGAATTGACGGCCCATGCAGGAATTCGCCGCATTTCGACCCATTCATCACATGGCGGAGTTCGCCGTTCAGCTTCTCGAATCAATGGCGAGGATATGTCGGCCCAAGACATGAATGAACATGTCGAGGATCCGGGGCCCGGGCCGGTCGATCCGGCGGCGGGTCAGGCCCCGTCGACGCGCGGGGGGCGGAAGCGGTCCCAGTCGACGCCCAGCTTCTTCATCCGGGAGCGGAGCGTGTGGGGGTTGACGCCCAGGATCGCGGCGGCCCCCCGGGGGCCCTCGACCCGCCCCCCGGCGCGGACCAGGGCCTGCTCGATGTGTCGGGCCGCGGCCTGGTCGAGGGTGGCCAGCGGTTCGAGCCCGCCGGCCGATCCGGGCTTCGCCGGGGCCGTCGGCGTCGGGGCGGGCGCGATCGAGGGGACGCCGAGCGCCCGGGCCACGTCCAGCCCCGCGCCGTTGCCGAGGATCGCGGCCCGCTCGATCACCGCCGCCAGCTCGCGGACGTTCCCCGGCCAGGGGTAGCGGACGAGCCGTCCCACGTCGTCGGTCGTCGGCGAGAGGTCCGGCAGGCCCAGCCGCTTCGCCGCGCGGTGGGCGAAGTGGGCGGCCAGGGCCGGGACGTCGGCCAGGCGGTCGCGCAGGGGGGGGAGGTGGATCGGGAAGACGGCGAGGCGATACCAGAGGTCCTGGCGGAACCGGCCGTCGTGGACCATCGCGTGCAGGTCGCGGTGGGTCGCGGCCACGATCCGCACGTCCACCCGCCGGGGCTTCTCCCCCCCCACCCGCTCGAAGCGGCCGTCCTGCAGGATCCGCAGCAGCCGCACCTGGGCCGCCGGCGGCAGCTCGCCGCACTCATCGAGGAACAGGGTGCCGCCGTCGGCCCGCTCGAACCACCCCTTGCGCTCGCCGACCGCCCCGGTGAACGACCCTTTCTCGTGGCCGAACAGCTCGGAATCGACCAGCTCCGAGGGGATCGCGCCGCAGTTCACGCGGAGGAACGGCCCGGCCGATCGGCGCGACCGGGTGTGGATCGCCCGCGCGACGACCTCCTTGCCCGAGCCGGTCTCTCCGAGGATCAGGACCGGGGCGTCGGCCGTGGAGACCAGCTCGATCTGCTCCATGACCTCGCGGAGCCCGGTCTCGGCGCCGACGATCGAGACGGCCAGGTCGTCGCGGTCGAGCCGGGACCGCAAGATCCGGTTCTCGGCCTCGGCCGCCTCGCGCAGCTTGACCAGCTCGCGGAGCCGGTGGTCGTTCTCCACGGCCACCGTCAACGGCTCGACGAGCGCCCGCGCCAGGCCTTGATGCTCGGCCGTGAACCCCCGGGGCGACGCCGTCGACAGCACGAGGACCGCCGGCGCCCCCTCCTCCGGGTCGAGAGGGGCCGCGAGGACCGTCCCCTCCACGCCGGCGGGGACCAGCCCCGGCAGGAGGGCCCGGAATCCTCGCGAGTCCACCCCCACCTCCCCCCGCGAGCACCAGTCCAGCACCCTCGCCAGGGCGTCGGCCGGGATCGGCGTCCGCGAGTCCCCCCGCGTGCCACTCCCCCCCGCCCTCTCGAAGGCCGTCGTTTCCAGGAAGCCGCCGGGACGGTCGATCGAGCGGATCGCCAGCACGTCCAGCGGGAGCCGGCCCGCCAGCATCGGGACCGTCTCCTCCAGCGACTCCGCCAACGTGCGGTGCCGCGACACCACCCGCCAGACGCTCAGCAAGATCGGGCCGAAGTCGTTCATGGGCCCAAAATACCAGGATATATGACGGAAATCCAGGAAATATCATGGGTAACCCCGTGGTATTTCACGGCTCACGGGTTCGTTCACAGCCCGTTCTGTTGCAAAGCCTACAATCTCGCCTCACTTAGTGGGATTTGAGGCCATATGGCTGGGTCTCGGGGCGATTGGCACTCGGCTTGCTCTAAGGGCGATCCGTTCTCGACAAACTCGACCGAACAGGTTTGGTTCCGAGGCCGAACTCGGATGAGCGACGGCGGATCGTCGCGAGCTTGCGGCGAGTCGGTTCGATGGCTTCCAGGATGACACGGACGATGAACACGGCGACGGCGGTTCCGGTTGAGAGGAAGCGGGGCGAGGGCGAGGGGCGGGGCCGCTGGGAGCGGGCCCGCCTCGCGACGAGGGCGCTGGGCCGGGCCGCGATGCTGGCGGCCGCCGCGGCGGCCTTCGGCTGTAGCGACGACGCCGCTTCCGGCCCGGGCGTCCCGGTCTTCCCGGTGAAGGGGAAGGTGACGTTCGAGGGGGAGCCGGCCGCCGGCGCGTTCGTGGTCTTCAATCCCAAGACGCCGCCGAAGGCCGGGGCCGAGGCGTACACGCCCCGGGCGACGGTCCAGGCCGACGGCTCCTTCTCGCTGACGAGCGCGACCGAGGGCGACGGCGCCCCGGCCGGCGACTACGCGGTGACCGTCCAGTGGACGAAGCCGGTCAAGCAGGGGAACGACCTGGTCGCCGGCCCGAACGTGATCCCCAAGGCCTACACCACCCCCGCGACCACCCCGCTGCAGGTGACGGTGAAGGATTCGGACAACGCGCTGGAGCCGTTCGCGATCACCAGGAAGTGACCGCGAGCCCGGCCCGGCCGTCCGACCCGCGTTTTTATCCCCTTCGGATCCGCACACAACTTCCGCCCGCGTGACGACACGTGTCGAGCGCGCCTCCCCCCAGAAAAACGAATGGAATTCCAGGAGTCCAGGATGAACCGCCTCCCCCGCCCCCGCCACCGCTCGGGTTTCACGCTGATCGAGCTGCTGGTCGTGATCGCCATCATCGCCGTCCTGATCGCCCTGTTGCTGCCGGCCGTGCAGGCCGCCCGCGAGGCCGCCCGCCGCTCCCAGTGCGTGAACAACCTGAAGCAGCTCGGCATCTCGGTCCACAATTTCCACGACGTCAACAGCGAGCTTCCCAGCAGCATCCGGCCGACCGGCCTGACGACCCTGCCGCGGGTCGCGGCCCTGCTGGGCATGCTCAACTTCATGGAGCAGACCCAGGTCTACAACGCCCTGAACATTGGCATCACCTGGGGCGATCCGGCCAACTCGACGGCCGTCCGGACGCGGATCAGCACCCTGATCTGCCCCTCCAGCCCGGCCGACCCCAGCCGGCTCGACGGCATCCCCGAGGTCCAGCCCTACTCGCCGAGCTGGACGCCCACGGTGGCCGCCATCACCGACTACTCGCCGATCGTCGCGATCGACTCCCGCCTGGGCGGCCCGCCGTACAACGTCTTCCCGGCCGGCTCCACTCCGCCCGAGACCCTGATCGTCAAGAACAAGAAGACGCGCCTGGCCGACGCCACCGACGGCCTCTCGAACACGATCGTCTTCGTCGAGTCGGCCGGCCGGCCGTTCGTCTACCGCCGCGGCGGCCGGGTCTTCGGCTCGGTCCCGGCCAACCGGGTCAACGCCGGCGGCTGGGCCCGCCCGGCCAGCGACGTGACCCTCAACGGCTCCACGGCCGACGGCTCGGTCTTCCCCGGCCCGGTCGTGATCAACGCCGCCAACGGCGAGAACGTCGCCGGCCAGCCCTTCCCCCACCCGTACTACGTCAGCGAAGGGACCGGCGGCCTCTTCGGATTCCACACCGGCGGGATCAACGTGCTGCTGGGCGACGGCTCCGTCCGATTCATCAAGGACTCGATCGCCCTGCCGACGATCGCCGCCCTGGTGACCCGCGGCGGCGGCGAGATCGTGTCGGCCGACCAGTATTGACATGGACGCCGAGGCGGCGACGCCCGACAATCCCAACCGATAAGGCCAGGTCCCGCCCGTCGCCCGACGCGCGGGACCTGGCTTCACCGCCTTCCGGCCCCGACCGATTCCGAGGATCCGATGGAGCATGACACCCCCCTCCCCGCCCGCACCCCCGCGGGCGCGTCGACGATCGCCGTCGCCCTGACGCTGGCCCTGGCCGCGTCCGGCTGCGGCGACAAGCCGGTCTCGAACGCCGATTCGCTGAAGATCGGCGCGTACTCGGTCGTCCGCGAGGTCTTCCACGAGGGCCTCATCCCCGCCTTCATCAAGAAGTGGAAGGCCGAGACGGGCCGCGAGGCGACGTTCGAGGAGTCCTACAACGCCTCGGGCGCCCAGGCTCGCTCGATCGGCTCGGGCTTCGACGCCGACATCGCCGCCCTCTCCCACACGGGGGACATGGAGATCCTCGTCAAGGCGAGCAAGGTCGCCCCGGGCTGGAAGGACGGGGCCTACAAGGGGATCCTGACCAACAGCCTGGTGGTCATCGGCCACCGCGAGGGGAACCCGAAGTCGATCCACGACTTCGCCGACCTGGCCAAGCCCGGCGTCGGCGTGCTCTACCCCGACCCCAAGACCTCCGGGGGCGCCCGCTGGAACATCAACGCCATCTACGGCTCGGCCCTGCTGCAGGCCCGCGAGAAGGACCCGGCGAACCCCGACCTCGCGCCGGTCAAGGACCTGATGGCCAAGGTCCAGGCGAACGTCGTGAACATGGACCAGTCGGGCCGCCAGAGCATGGCGAGCTTCGCGAAGATGAAGTCCAGCGACGCCGTCGTGACGTATGAGAACGAGCTGCTGCTGCGGGCCAAGGAGGGGGACGCGATCCCCTACGTCGTGCCGCCGGCCACGCTCCTGATCGAGAGCCCGGTCGCCCTGGTCGGCCCGTCGATCGCCAAGCACGGCAATGAGGCGCTGGCGAAGGCGTTCCTGGAGTTCCTGCTCTCGGCCGAGGGCCAGAAGATCTTCGCCGAGTACGGTTTCCGGCCGGTCAACCCCGAGGTCAAGGACGCGGTCGCCGGCCGCCCCGAGCCCGCCAAGGTCTTCACGACCGACGACCTCGGCGGCTGGGCGAAGCTCGAAGAGGAGCTGTACTCGACCGACGGCCTCTGGACGACGATCGCCGCCCAGGCCGTGCAGAACCGGGGGAAGTGAGCCATGGCCGTCGTACCCGCGACCCTCGCCCGCCGCGCCATGCAGCCCGCCGCGGCGCTGCGGGGGGCGAGCCTCGCGTACCTGGGGGTCATGGTCGTCGTGCCGATGCTGGCGATGACCTGGCAGGCGGTCGAGCCCGGCCCCCGGGCCTTCTGGGCCGCCGTGAGCGAGCCCTACGCCTGGCACGCCCTGAAGCTGACCTTCGTCACGGCGTTCATC
Source organism: Paludisphaera soli (assembly GCF_011064595.1). Lineage (GTDB taxonomy): Bacteria > Planctomycetota > Planctomycetia > Isosphaerales > Isosphaeraceae > Paludisphaera > Paludisphaera soli. The sequence continues at coordinate 44,620 of NZ_JAALJI010000006.1, forward strand.
ATGGTGCTGGTGGGCGCGGTCACGGGGACGGCCACCGCCTGGGTGCTGGTGCGGTATGAGTTCCCCGGCCGGAACCTGGTGAACGCCCTGATCGACCTGCCGTTCGCCGTGCCGACCGTCGTCACCGGGGTGATGCTGGTGGCCCTGTACGGGCCCGAGAGCGTCGTCGGGGCGATCGCCGGCAAGGCCGGTTGGAAGGTCATCTACGACCAGCCGGGGATCATCCTGGCGCTCCTGTTCGTGACCTATCCGTTCGTGATCCGGAGCGTCCAGCCGGTGCTGCTGTCGCTGGACCGGGCCGAGGAGGAGGCCGCCGCGACGCTTGGCGCGGGGCCCTTCACGACCTTCCTCCGCGTCACCCTGCCGACCCTCTGGCCGTCGATCCTGACCGGCTCGGCCCTGTCGTTCAGCCGGGCGCTGGGCGAGTACGGCAGCGTGGTGATGGTGGCCGGGAACCAGCCGCTCCTGACCAAGACGGCCCCGATCTACGTCTTCGGCGAGATCGAGAGCGGCAACCGCCACGGGGCCCTGGCGGTCTCGGCGGTGCTGCTGGCGTCGTCCCTGCTGATCCTCGTCGTCCTCAACGCCCTGCAGCGCCGGGGGGAGGTCCGCGATGCGAGCTGATGAAGGCGACGGCGCCGACGCCGGCGCGAGCCCGACCGAGCCCGATCGCCCGACGCTGGCGAGGGCCGTGGACCTGCCGCTGGAGGGCCGCGACGCGCCCTCGTCGTGGGGCCGCCGGCTGCTGATCGGGGCGGTGCTGCTCTGGTTCGCGGCCCTGATCCTGATCCCCGGCCTGGCGCTGGCGAGGCAGGCGTTCGCGGGGGGGGCGAGGCCCCTCATCGCGGCGCTGGCCGAGCCGGGGGTGCAGCGGGCGTTCGCGATGTCGCTGGGGATCACGCTGGTCGCCACGCTGGTGAACACGGTGTTCGGGATCGCCATGGCGTTGGTGCTGGTCCGGCAGCGGTTCTTCGGGCGATCGCTGGTCGACGGCGTGGTGGACATGCCGTTCGCCGTCTCGCCGATCGTGGCCGGGCTGATGCTGATCGTCCTGTACGGGCCCGACAGCGCGATCGGGGGCTGGCTGGAGTCGCGCGGGTTCCAGGTGGCGTACGCCCTGCCGGGGATGATCCTGGCGACGATGTTCGTGACGGTCCCGTTCGTGGTCCGCGAGCTGGTGCCGATCCTCCGCGAGATGGGCGAGGAGTACGAGCAGGCGGCGCACACGCTGGGGGCGGGCCGCTGGCGGACCTTCCGGAGCGTGACCCTGCCGTCGATCCGCTGGGGCGTGGCGTACGGCGTGACCCTGACCGTCGCCCGCTGCCTGGGCGAGTTCGGGGCCGTCCTGGTCGTCTCGGGCAACGTCATCGGCCGGACCCAGACGGCCACCCTGTACATCGCCGAGGGGATCGAGAGCTTCCACCCCGAGGGGGCGTACGCCGCCAGCCTCGTTCTGGCCGCCTCGTCGTTCCTCCTGCTGGTGGGGATGGACCTGTTGCGGGCCCGCCTGGAGCGGACGAGGGAGGTGGAGCCGTGAGCGAGCTTCGGGACCTGGACCTGGGCGCGAGGCCGGCGCAAGGCCATCCGAGATTGGCGTCGCGGCCCTCGCTTTCGTACCATCGAGGGACGTGGCTCGCGCCGCGGCGCGAGGCCGCGGCGGGGACGGGAGACGAGGAGAAGGCCGTGGCGATCGAGGTTCGGGGGCTTTCCAAGAAGTACGGCGCGTTCCAGGCCGTCGACGGCGTGTCGTTCGAGGTCCAGGCGGGCCAGCTCGTGGCCCTGCTGGGGCCGTCGGGGTCGGGCAAGAGCACGATCCTGCGCACGATCGCCGGCCTGGAGACGGCCGACTCCGGCAGCGTCATGCTCACCGGCGAGGACGCCACGGCGCTGCCGGTCCAGCAGCGGGGCGTCGGCTTCGTCTTCCAGCATTACGCCCTCTTCCGCCACATGACCGTCCGCGACAACATCGGCTTCGGCCTGAAGATCCGCAAGGTCCCGAAGGACGAGATCCGCCGCCGGGTCGACGAGCTGCTGGACCTGATCCAGCTCGGCGGCTACGCCAACCGCTACCCCTCGCAGCTCTCCGGCGGCCAGCGCCAGCGCGTGGCCCTGGCCCGGGCGCTGGCGCCCCGGCCCAAGGTGCTGCTGCTCGACGAGCCGTTCGGCGCGCTCGACGCCAAGGTCCGCGACGAGCTGCGCACCTGGCTGCGGCGGCTCCACGACGAGGTCCACGTCACCAGCCTGTTCGTCACCCACGACCAGCGCGAGGCGTTCGAGGTCTCCGACCAGATCGTCGTCCTGGCCGACGGCAAGGTCCAGCAGATCGGCCCGCCGCAGGCCCTGTACGAGCGGCCCGCAAACCCGTTCGTCGCCGGCTTCCTCGGGGCCATCAACGTCCTCCCCCTCCGCTCGCTCAAGGCCGGCTCGATCGGCCGGGGCCCGGAGACCTGGCTCGACCAGCCCCCCGCCGACCACGCCGAGGCCTACGTCCGCCCCCACGACCTCGACGTCTTCGCCGAGCGCGACGGCAAGCCCTACTGGCCCGCCCGGGTCGAGCGCATCACCCCCCTGGGGAGCGTCGTCCGCCTGGACCTCCGGATCGCCCCCGACCATCCCCTGCACATCGAACTCCCCCGCAACCGCTCCCTGGGCGTCGGCTTCGCCCCCGGCGACGAGGTCTACGTCTCCCCCCGCCACCTCAACGTCTACGACCGCGCCCAGAACTCCTTCCAGCCCGTCGACGTCCACCGCGCCATGGGCCTCGCCCTCCAGGAAGGCGCCGGCATCTGAGCCGTGGCGAGATTGGCTTCGTTCGCGCCCGCCTGGAAACGAAGCCAATCGACGCAAGCTTCTTTGGTGGTTCGGCTTAAGATCGGTTTTCGGGCTCCGGGATTGGCTTCGTTCGTCCACTTTTCTCATGCCCCGCCGGCCTCGCGACGGCCCCGGGAGCCCGGCCGACCGCCTCGCGGCGCGCAACGCCCCATCCAGGAGGATGCTCCCGTTCGCCGATCGGGGAGGGGGCGTCGTCAAAATCCACCGCGACCTCAGGTTCTCATGCCTTCCCTTCCCAGCCAGGGGGGAAGGACGTCGGGGGCTGGTCGCCCGCCGATCACAAAGTACCGGGTGAAGGCGTCGGAGCTTGATCCGTGCATCCGTCGTCGTGCAAACGCCGCCGGATCTCGACGCCCCGCCCGTTCCGCTCCTCTTCCCACGCCGCCACCTCCCGCTCCAGCTCATCCCTGGTCTCGAAGAAACCGGGGGCGTTCTTCGGCTGTGAAACGAAGCGACCGGGCGGCAAGCCCTCGCAAGCCCAGCAGAGCCTCAGGGACTCGATCACGAACAGCGGCGGGGTGACCCTCCGGGTCTCGCCCGTCTCCGAGCCGGAGACAGCCATGGGGGTAGTTCACGGACCTCAATCGATGACGCATGGAGTCCCGACCTGCCCCCAGGCATGCCACAGGTTTCGTGTCAAGAATCCTTGACTCCGGGCGAATGTCAAATAGACTTGACGTGGTGTCAAGAATATTTGTCATTGCCGCGAACAAGGAGGCCCTGATGGGTGCGTCACTCGAGGAGAAAGGCGTGTGGCTCCAACTGGTCGCCACGGTGCTCGGGCTGGGGGCCTACTTCGTCGTCGCGGGGCTCATGCTCTCGGCGGGCGTCACGGCCCTGCCGGCCTACGTGCCACTGTTCATCGTGACTGTCGTGATGATGGTGGCCCTGATGGTGGCCGGGTTCGTCGTGGCGGCGATTGCGAGCCGGCCCGAGGGACGGGACGAGCGCGACCGGCTGATCGGTTGGCGGGCCGAGAACAACTCGTCGTGGGTGCTCGCCGTGGGGGTGTTCGCCGCGATCACGGGCATGCTCTTCTCCATCAACAACGTCTGGATCGCGCACCTGCTGCTGCTCTCGATGTTCCTGAGCGAAGTGCTGGGGCAGGTCCTCCGACTCGTCTACTACCGCCGGGGGGTCTAGGGATGGTCCCCGCCAAGGTGGTCATTCGGAATCAGATCCGGGCGCTCCGGTTCGAGAGCGGCGAGATGACCCAGCAGGATCTCGCCGATCGGATCGGCGTGAGCCGGCAGACGGTCAACGCGATCGAGGGCGGCAAGTACTCGCCGTCTCTGGAGGTGGCGTTCCGGGTCGCGCAGGTCTTCGACAAGCCCCTCGAGGCGGTCTTCCAGTGCCTCATGACGGAGTGACATGCTCGCGAGTTCACGGGTAGCCCTGGTGGTCGCCAAGTTGAAATTGCGGTCGCTATCCACATCGGTCCTCCTGGGGCACTGATTACCAAAGGAGGGGGGGCCGTCAGCGGTTTGTCGAACCGGGCCTCGCCGCCCCTCTGGATCGGAAGCAGCGAGAGCGACCGCCCCGAGAGATCAAGCTCGACGACTCGCCTCAATATCGAACGAGTTCGGGCGAACGTCTTGCCATGAGCCACCAAATCCCCCCCACCGATCGACGATCCGACCTGGACGCCCTGCGAGCCGGGGCCATGCTGCTGGGGATCGTCCTGCACGCGTCGCTCTCGTTCTTCCCGTCGTTCTGGATGGTCGCGGACCGCCGGCAGGAACCGGCGTTCGGGATCCTCTTCGCGGCGATCCACGGCTTCCGCATGCCGCTCTTCTTCGTCATGAGCGGCTTCTTCAGCGCCATGCTGCTGCAGCGTCGAGGACGGTTGGAGCTGGTGAAGCATCGATATCGGCGGGTGTTCCTCCCCTTGCTGCTGGGGATGGTCACGATCATCCCGCTCACGAACGCGATCTCGGGCCTCGCGATGTCGTCCGCACCCTCCGACGATCGCGGCGTGGCGACGCCGGGGGGCGGGGCCTCGACCCTCTGGGGCGCCGCGCGGGCGGGCGACCTTGACGCGATCGAGCGTCACCTGGCGGCCGGCGAGTCGGTGAACGCCGCCGACCCCGAACACGGCGGGACGGCCCTGCAGTGGGCTGCGGCCGCCGGCCGGGCCGAGGCGATCGAGCGCCTCATCGAGCGCGGCGCCGACGTGAACGCCACCGGCCGGGACGGCGGGACGGCCCTGCACGCCTCGGCGTTCCTGGGCCATGAACGGGCCGTCGAGGCGTTGATCCGCGGCGGCGCGGACGTCAACGCGGTCAACGGGAGCGGCGCCACGCCGCTGAGCGTGGCGAGCCTGGACGAGGGGACCACCCGCTACTTCGCCTCGCTCCTGCGGCTGGAACTCGACGAGGACGGGCTGGGGCGCCGCAAGGCCGCCATCGCGGAGGTCCTGCGGGCCCGCGGAGCGACGGCGGGCGCGCAGCCGGGACTGGCCGCGTTTCTGACGCAGATGCCCGTGTTCGGCCACCTCTGGTTCCTGTGGTTCCTCTGGTGGCTCGTGCTCGGCTATGCGGCCGTCTCGGCCCTCGCCGCGAGGCTGCCGACGGCCCGGCCGCCGGGCTGGCTCGTCCTCTCGCCCGCCCGCTACCTCTGGCTGGTCCCGCTGACGATGGTCCCGCAGGCGTTCATGGGCGGCGGCGACTCGCCGGGCTTCGGGCCGGACACCTCGACGAGCCTCCTGCCGATCCCGCAGGTCCTGGCCTATTACGCGATCTTCTTCGGCTTCGGGGCGCTCTATTTCGGGTTCGACGACCGGGAGGGGCGGGTCGGCGGTCGCTGGTGGGCCCCATTGGCGATCGGGCTCCTCGTGGTGCTGCCGCTGGGCCTGGCGCTCGCGGCGGGGTGGGACGGGCCGCCGGGCGTCGCGCTCGGGCCGCAGGCGCGACGGGGCCTGGCGATCTTCCTGCAGGCGGCCTATCCCTGGCTCCTGACGTTCGGGCTCATGGGGCTGTTCCGGCGGGCCTGCCCGGCGGAGAGCCCGGGGATGCGCTACCTGTCGGACTCGGCCTACTGGCTCTACCTCGCCCACCTGCCGCTGGTCGTGGCATTGCAGTATCTGGTGCGAGACTGGCCGATCCCGGCCGTCCTGAAGTTCGCGATCGTCGTCGCGGCGACGACCGGCCTCCTGTTGTGGAGCTACCGGGCCCTGGTGCGGTACACCTGGCTGGGCCGCTTCCTGAACGGCCCTCGCGTCCGGCCCGAGCCGGCGGCTACGCCCGCCGTCGTCGCCTGAGCCTGCGCCGTGGAGCGACCCTCCTCACTCGACGCCACCGGCACGGGATCGTTGTGAGGGCCGAACTCGGTCTCCGAACCCGTGGATCGGCGTCGGCCCGCTCCCGAGCCTTCGCCGAGATCCCCGACCGGCCCACGGGGTCTCCGTTCCCGTGACGCCCGAAGGTCCTGCCTCGCCATTGGGTGGCGTTGAGTGAGGAGCGTGCACGGAGACCTTCGAAAAGAGGCGGGGGCGCGCGGTGTTCTCAGGCCGCCCGCCCCCGGTCTCGCTCGTTCGGATGGTCGATTCGTCGTCCTCCAGGCCGCCTCCTTTCGAATCGAGCTCAAGAGGGGTACGCGAAGGGCGGGTCTCAGGCGCGGGCGCGTCGGCGGCGGCGCGCCGAGACGACGGCGAGGATCAGCCCCAGGCCCATCAGGCCCGCGGAGGCCGGCTCGGGGACGACCGGCGGGACGTTGCCGGTGACGCCGATGAAGTTGAGGACGAAGTCCGCGCTCTCGGGCGCGTCGAAGACGAGCGCGACCGAGGCGAGGCTCGTCAGGTCGACGCCGGTGAAGCCGGCGAAGCCGAACGAGACCAGGCCGACGGACAGGTTCGAGAACGAGACGGTCCGGGTGGCGCCGAACGTGTCGGTCAGCGTGATGCCGAGGGTCAGCCTGGCGTCGGCCGCGATCAGGTCGACCTCGAACTGCGAGCCGTACTGGGCCAGGTCTTCCCCGCCGAGCCCGGCGCCGAAGGCGTCGTAGACGATCGAGCCCGAGGCGTTCACCCCGGCGCCGCTGTTCAGGATGAAGTAGCCGGGGTCGCCGCCGGTCACGACCGCCGTGGCGTTCTGGCCGAAGGGGTTCGCCGAGACGGCGAGGTTCAGCGTGCGGGATCCGCCCAGGACGCCGACCGCGGCCGTCGTGCTGGAGGTCGAGCCGGTGCCGCCGGTGATCGAAGTGGACTGGGGCGACGTGCCGAAGTCGTCGACGGTGAAGTCGGCCCGCGCCGCGGTCGAGGCGAGCGCGAGCAGGGCGGCGAGGCCGAGGAACGTCCGATGCATCAAGCGAGTCTCCTGTGATGGCCTTGGGGCAGGGTCCGGGTGACGTCCGGGCCGGGGGCGTCGCGGCGGGGCCGGTGGGCCCCGGGGGAGGCGCGCCGCCCGACGGGCCGCGCCGCGGGGGAGCGGCGGGCGTGGACGCGACCCCTGGGGAGCGGGGCCGGTCGCGGACATTCTAAAGCTTGATCCACGTAGTTACAAATGGAGATTCGAAGAAATGCGCAGGTCGGCGCTTGTCCAAATGAGTGCGTGCCCCCGCGCGGGCATCAATCGCGGAATCCCTAGTATTCCTTGCGAATCCGGCGTCCGTCGCCGTTCGCGAGGCCGGCGCGGCCTCCTCGTCGACCTCCCCGGCGGGAGCCCGCAAGGGCGACGTTTCGGGCCGATTTCGGCATTCCTTGTAAAGCTTTCTTAAGAAATCAAGAAATCAAGACTACTGCATAGATATGTTGGTTGAACGGCCTGGGGGCGACGTCTCGGGCGCCGCGGGGTCGACCCGCCCGTGGACCGGCCCGTCGCCGATCCGCGGCCGCGCGAGCCGAGCCGCCGACGGTCCCGGTCGGGGCGGGAAGCGCGACGGCCGGCCCGGGAGGGGGTCTCCGGGGCCGGCCGTCGTGGGGGGGGGCGGGGGTGGGTCGCGGTCGGATCAGCCCCGGCGCGGGGCCGGGGCGGCGCCGAGCGCCGCGCCGGCGGCGGCGAGGGCGGCGATGAGGAGCTGGGCCGTGAGCCGCGCGCCGGGGGTCGTGGCCACGGGGCGGCTGGTCTCGGCCAGGGGGAACGCCAGGGCGCCGGCCACCTGGTAGGCGACGACCCCCACGACGCCGCCGAGCAGGCCGCCGACGACCGCCTGGGGGACGCCCCGGCGGCCGGCCGCGCCGAACCCGAGCGCCGCGCCGGCCGCCGCGCCGAGCAGGCCGGCGATCGCCCCCTGCATCGCCAGGGCGCCGAGCAGGCCGTCGTCGTCCTGGGGGAGGAGGCGGAAGCCGAGCCGGACGGCGACCTGCACGGCCGCGACGGCGGCGGCGGCCCCCAGGGCCGAGCCCCCGAGCGCCGCCAGGCCCGCGTCGCGGGGGGATTTGCGGGAGAGGCCGCCGACCGCGCCCAGGGCCGCGCCCAGCGCGGCGCCGAGCAGGCCGAAGACGACCGAGGTCTCCGCGAGGACGCCGGCGCGGTGGCTGGCGGTGGCGACGGCCGTCTCCGCCGGCGTGGCGAAGCCCGGGGTCGCGGTCAGGGGCGGCCGGAACCGCCCGTGCATCGACTCCTCCGCCAGCCACGAGGCCAGGCCCGCGAGCAGGCCGGCGGACGTCGCCAGGGCGAGGAGTCGGATCGTCGAGGCCCGCTCGCGCGGCGCCTCGACGACGGGTCCGGGGGTCGATCGGGGATCGACGTCGGGGGTTGACATGGGGAGGGTTCGCCTCGGGATCAGAAGGAGTCGGAGCTGATCACCTCGCCGCCGGCCTTGGTGCCCAGGGCCCACCAGATCGGCATCGAGACGCTGCTCTTGATGAACTTCACGCTGCCGTCGGCCATGGCCGCGTTCACGCCCCCGGGATGGTTGCTGGTGGCGTTATAGTAACCGCTGTGCAGCGCCCCGCAATCGGGCCCGCAGTCCATCCGGCAGGAGTTCCAGGGGAACTCGTTGGAATTGGGCGGGATGAGCGTCTGGAACATGCTCTCGCCCAGGGCGCCGAGGTTCCAGCGGTAGCCGCGCTGGCCCATGCTCCGCTGGGTCTTGAACCACTCGTTGCAGGTCTGCCAGTCCTGGCGCAGGGCGGCGAGGTTGTTGGTGGGGTCCAGGAGCCCGTAGGCGGGGCCGGCGCCGGAGCTGGAGGGGCCGTCGCGCCACCTGGTCTGGCGGGGGCTGTAGAGGGTCGTGGAGACGAGGGCCTCGGAGTAGGCGATGGTGTTGGACGAGCCGTCGGTGACGTGCTGGAGCCCGTAGTTCGCCTTGCTGGCGAACATCCCGGTCGACTCCCGGTTGGGGTAGAAGCCCGCGGTCGTGCCCACCGAGCCGAAGTAGTTGTTGGTGTTCTCGGTCCCCGTCAGGCCGTCCGACGGGCAGACGAACACCGCCACCTTCGAGAGGAAGACCGTCGTGTTGTTGGCGGCCCCGCCCCCCTGCCAGGTCGACCACGAGAAGTTGGCCGCGTCGTAAAGCGGGCGCTGCTCCAGGTAGGGGAGGAGCATGGCGTTGGCGCCCCAGGTCCCCCAGTCGGCCTGCACGCCGACGTCGGAGTAGGCCAGGGTCGCCGTCATCGGGAACGAGTTCAGGGCGCTGTGGTAGTTGTGCAGCCCCAGGCCGATCTGCTTGAGGTTGTTGATGCACTGGGAGCGGCGGGCGGCCTCGCGGGCCGACTGCACGGCCGGCAGCAGAAGCGCGATGAGGACGGCGATGATGGCGATCACCACCAGCAGTTCGATCAGCGTGAAGCCTCGGGACGCCTGACTTTTCATCGGGAACTTCTCCAAGGGATGAGGGAGGACGGCTGGGCGAAACGATCGGACGGGGATGAGAGGCGAGCCCCGGTCAGGGGGCAGGCTTGGGTTCCTCGGGGGTCGTCGCCTCGGCCGCCGGTTCGGCGGCCGGCTTGGACTTGGCCGAGGCCTTGCCGCCGGCCTTGCGCTTCTCCATGTACCCTCCCATCGCGTCCATCAACTTCTGGTCCTTGGAATGGTCGACCGTGACCGTGTCGCCCGACCCTCCGCCGTCGCAGCCCGCGAGGGCGATCGAGCCCGCCATCGCGACTGCGAAAGCCGCTTTGCATCGAAGCCTCATGAATCCCTCCGCCTTCAGGAATGGACGTGTGATGACGTGCGGACATCCTCGTGCCATCGATCCCCAGATCTCGGCGCGCAGGCCGAGCGCCCGGCCGTAAGGCCTTGTTGCAACTCGACTTCCTCGCATGCCTGCACGATGGATGGGGCCGGCGCGGCCGGGGCCGGCTAAGGGCCGGTCGGTCGCGTCGATGGCATCGGTAGGTTCTTCGCCAGCCGATCGGATAGCAAGCGAAAAATGCCAGCGATGGCGATGAATTTCGATGAATTGTTTAATATTCAGCGTCCGCATCGGCGGTTCGCGGCCGGGTTTCCGTGGAATTTTTCGGGCTCCCGTCCGGTCCGCGCGGCGACGGTGATAACCCTCCGTGGGAGGACGGGACGCGAGATGAGGCGACGCGAGGGGGTGGGCCGTGACCGTGAGCCTGACGACCTTGAAGCTGGTCTGCGAGCTGGCGAGCGTCTGGATGGTGGGGATCGTGGCGATCGTGGCGTTCGTCGTGGTGGCCGTCGACCGGCTGAACGTGCGGATCGCCGAGCTGGAGGAGCGGATCCGCGTCCTCAGCGGCGAGCCCGCCCGGCCGACCCCCGCCCCGGCGGCCCGTCGCCGGGCCGACTCCCGCCCGGGCCTCTCCACCCCGTCCCGCTCCTGGTCCTGGTCCGGCTCGCGGTGCTGAGGGGGGCGTGTTAGGGTGGGGACGCCGGGCGGGGCGAGCGGCCCCCGGCGTGAGGCGGGTCCGAGGAGGGGGCGAGACGGTGCGAATCCTGGTGGTCGGCGCGGGGGGGATCGGCGGGTACTACGGCGGCCGGCTGCTGGAGGCGGGCCGCGACGCGTCCTTCTTGGTCCGGCCCCGCCGGGCGGCGAAGCTGGCGGCGAACGGCCTGGCGATCCGCAGCCCGTCGGGCGACGCCCACCTGCCCGCGCCCGACGCGCTCACGGCCGACGCGCTGGCGGGCCGGGGCCCGTTCGACCTGGTGATCGTGACGTGCAAGGCGTACGACCTGCCGGGCGCGATCGAGGACTTCGCGCCGGCGGTCGGGCCGGGGACCGTGATCCTGCCCACGCTCAACGGGATGCGGCACCTCGACGCGCTCGACGCCCGGTTCGGCCGCGACGCGGTGCTCGGCGGCCTCTGCCTGATCTCGACGCGGCTGGACGACGACGGCGGGATCGTCCACCTGAGCGACGTCCACCGGCTGACCTTCGGCGCGCGCTCGCCGGCCCAGGCGGAGGCCGTCCGCCGCGTCGCCGAGGCGTTCGAAGGCGCGAAGTTCGAGCCGGTCCCCAGCGACGACGCGACGCTCGCGATGTGGGAGAAGTGGGCGTTCCTCGCCACCCTGGCGGGGATCACCTGCCTGATGCGCGCCGCGATCGGCGACGTGGTGAAGGCCGGCGGCGCCGACCTGGTCCACGCGCTTTTGGACGAGTGCCGGGCCATCGCCGAGGCCAACGGCCGCGCCCCGCGGCCGGCGTTCCTGGAGATGTCGCGGACGCGGCTCACCGACCCGTCGTCGACGCTCACGGCGTCGATGCTCGACGACCTGGAACGCGGCGGCCCCACCGAGGCCGACCACATCCTCGGCGACCTCCTCCGCCGCGCCCCGGCCGCGCCGCCGCCCACTTCCCTCCTCCGCGCCGCCTTCACCGCGATCCGGGCGCAGGAGCATCGGGCCGGCCGCTGAGCCGCTACGCGGTCGGGATCTCGGAGATTCCGGCACGCCTCGCTCAACATACGAGGGAAAGATCCTCGGGTGCCACGGGTTCGGAGAACCCGTGGACCGGCCGGGGATCTCGACGGAGGCTCGGGAGCGGCCCGACGCCGATCCACGGGTTCTCCGAACCCGTGGCACCCAGCGACCCGAGTTGATCGTGGTCCGGGCGGCCCGCCCGGACGTGGAAGGCTCGGGATTTCCGACGTCCGGGCAGGCCGCCTCACTCGCCCGAGCTTCAGATTCTCCAGACGCCTCGGCGGGATCGTGAGCGACGCACCGGACGGTAGGCCCCGGCTCGGCGGGCGGGTAGACTTCACGATCGGGGCGGGGTGGAGCGGCGTGGGCGGGGAGGGCGCGGGATGACGGCCTGGGGCGTGCTGGCGATCGCGGCGGGGATGGTCATGGCGTCGGAGGCGCCCGCGCCCGAGGCGCGGCCGAACATCGTGATAGTCTATGCGGACGACCTGGGGTTCACGGACCTGGGCTGCTACGGCGGCGACGTGGCCGCGACGCCCAACATCGACCGCATGGCCCGCGAAGGGGTCCGGCTGACGCGGTACTACTCGGCGTCGCCGATCTGCTCCCCCTCGCGCTGCGGGCTGCTGACCGGGCAGTTCCCGGCCCGCTGGCGGATCACCAGCTACCTGCAATCCAGGGCCGGGAACCGGGCGTGCGAGCAGGACGACTTCCTGGACCCCGCCGCGCCGAGCCTGCCACGCGTGCTGAAGGCGGCGGGCTACGCCACGGCGCACGTCGGCAAGTGGCACCTCGGCGGCGGCCGCGACGTGGTCGACCCGCCGAAATTCGCGGCCTACGGCTACGACAAGGGCCTCGGCACCTGGGAGAGCCCGGAGCCGCACCCGGACATCACCGCGATGGACTGGATCTGGTCGTCCCGCGACCCGGTCAAGCGCTGGGACCGCACGCGATGGATGGTCGACCGCACGCTCGACTTCCTGGACGACCACGCCGATTCGCCCTGCTTCGTGAACCTCTGGCTGGACGACCCGCACACCCCCTGGGTCCCCTCGGCCGAGGACATGGCGCCCGGCAAGGACGGCCAGGGCACCGGCAAGGAGCCGACCCCCGAGCGCCTGCGCGGCGTGCTGGAGGAGGTCGACCGCCAGGTCGGCCGGCTGTTGCAGGCGATCCGCGAGCGTCCCCAGGCGCGGCCGACGCTCGTCCTGTTCGTCTCCGACAACGGCCCCCTGCCCACCTTCGACCGCCGCCGCTCCGGCGGCCTGCGCGGCAGCAAGATGAGCCTGTACGAAGGGGGGACCCGACTCCCCTTCCTCGCCTGGGGGCCGGGCCTGGTCGCCCCGGGCGTGACCAACACGGCCAGCGTGGTCTCGGCCGTCGACCTGATGCCCACCCTCGCCGCGATGGCGGGCGCCCCCCTGCCCCCCGGCTACGAGCCCGACGGCGAGGACATGACCGCCGTCCTCCGCGGCGAGCGTCCCAGGCGGTCGAAGCCCTTGCTGTGGGAGTACGGCCGCAACCCGACCTCGTTCGCCTATCCCAAGGGGGACGACCGCTCCCCCAACGTGGCGATCCTGGACGGCGACTGGAAGCTCCTCGTCAACGCCGACGGCACAGGCGCCGAGCTGTACGACCTGGCCCTCGACCCCGAGGAACGCTACGACCGCGCCGCGACCGACCCCGAACGCGCGAAGCGGCTGACCGAAGCCGCCCTGCGCTGGCGGCGGTCGATGCCGTGAACGCGGCGTCGCCGCCTCAACCCGGCGGGACTTCGCCTTCTTCGATCAGGCTCTCGCGAAGCTCGATGCGGAGGGCGTCGTTGATGCGCAGGACGCTCACGGTGACGCGTCCGATCGGGGTCCGGCCGTGGAGGACGGCCCCCCGCCATCGGAAGTGTCGCGCCCACTTGTGGCGCCGGGGGTTGAACAAGGGGGTCAGCCTGTTCGTCCTCGGGTCGCGGCCGCTGATGTCCGAGCCCTTGTAGGAATTGCAGCGGAAGCAGCTTAGGGCCAGATTGCCGGCGACGGTCGGTCCGTGATGTTTCCGGGAGATGACGTGGTCGATCTCGAATGGGCGATCGTCGAACGCGGGAGAGAGGCGGCAGTACTCGCAGCGCCCTCCCGCCCTGCGCCAGACGAGTCGGGTGAGCTCGGCGTCCATGCGGCTTCAGGATGCGTCGGGGTGAGTCGGCCTGCCGGCCAGCGCGCGTCGCGCCTTCGATTTCAGGACCGCGAGGACGTCGCCGGCCGTGACGAAGGCCAAGAGTTCGGCCTTCTCCTCGGGGGTGAGGGCGTCGTCCTGGTTGCGGACGGCCAGGTCGTGCATGCGGACCTTGTCGGGTTCGCTGAAGCCCAGTTCGAGGATGTGGCGGGCTAGGTCGGGCGAGAGGGTCCCGCGCTCGCCGCCCAGCAGGCGGGCGAGGATCGTGGCCTCGGTTTCGTCGCGGCGGCGGGTGGCGACAGTCATCGATGGTGTTTCCTCGTCCGATCGTCCCATCGGGGGGGTAACAGGCTCGATCCTACCCGACGGCCCGGCTAAAGTGGAGGGGGCCGGGGGCGGAGACGCGATCCGGCGACGCACCTCGACCTTCGCTCACCGGCGGCGCTTTCCATGGAACCCTCAATCCCCCGCGAGCCGGACTGGGCGTTGGCCTCGACGAGGCTGGTGCTGGCGTGCGACGAGGCCGTCGGGCGGTTCGCGCGGGAGCATCCCGGGGAGGCTTGCTCGTTCCTGGCGATGGCGGTCGGGTCGTGCTTCGGCGAGGTGGTGATCGCGTTCGACACGCCGGCGAACGGGCTGGCCCGGGCGCGTCGGAACGAGGCGCTGGTGGTCCGGTCGCGGAACCGGGCGCTCGCCACGGAGTTCGGCTGGCGGAACGCGGGGTTCCACCTGAACCGCTCGCTGATCGCCCTGCACGCGCCGTCGTCGGCCGAGTTCGCGTATCCCGAATTCGCGCGGATGCACTTCGCCGACTGGGAGCCCTACTTCCTGGACCGGGGCCGTCCCGGCGAGGCCGACCCGACCGGCAAGGTCGCGGTCCTGCTCCAGGGTGTGGCGAACGCCGTCGTCGACCGGGGCCTGCTCCGCCGGCTGAACCTCGCCTCCCCGTTCTACGTCGGCGGCGAGTTCGCCCGCGAGGACCTCGGGCTGGTGGTCCTGCGGGCCACCAACTGGCCCTCCTGATGGGCGCCCGCCGGCGGGGACTTCGCCCGCCGAGGGTGGAGAGGCGGCGGGTTGCGGCCGATAACAGGAAGGAGTCGGGCCGTCCACGGAGGGGCTGCGCCCGCGTCCGAACCGTTCACGGATGAACCCGATGTCCAAGCGATCGCGCGACGAGAAGCGGCGGCCGACGGCGATGCGGCCCTTCGCCGAGGGGCTGGAGACGCGCCGGCTGCTGACGTCGGGCTGGCCGTCGTACCTGTCGGCGGCCGAGCTGCGGTCGCTGCTCAACGAGCCGGTCGGCTACCCGGTGGTGCGGCCGAACACGCCGGTCCTCCCCTACGGCCTGGCGGCGAAGGACGCGACGTACATCGACCCCTCGGTCGGCGTGACGAACGGCTACGCGGTGATCGTGGGGACGCAGAGCTTCATCGGCCCGTTCGCGAAGCTCAACGCGTCGGACGGGGTCGTGAAGATCGGCGGCGGCTCGGCGATCCTGGACAACGCCTCGATCACCGCCAACCCCACCCACGCCAAGGGCGCCGACGTCCCCGAGGTCCGCATCGGCGACGCCGTGCAGGTCGGCTACGGCGCGACGATCCTCGGCCCGGCCGTCGTCGGCGGCTACGGCGCGGCCTCCAGCCCGACCTCCATCGGGGCCGGGGCGGTGATCGACGGCGCGACGATCGAGCCCGGCGCGTTCGTCTCGACCCTGGCCCGCGTCGGCCCCGGCGTGACCGTCCCCGCGGGGATGAAGGTGCTCGCCGGCGCGAACGTCGTCACCCAGGCCGAGGCGGCCGACCCGGCGCTCGGCAAGGTGACGCCCGTCACGGCGGACGACCTGGCCGAGCTGGGCCGGACGATCACCGCCAACCTGCAGCTGGGCGTCGGCTACATCACGCTCTATCAGGGCCAGGCGGCCACCGGGACCAGCCCGGGCGTCGCGACGACCCGGACGGGGGTGTTCAACGGCAACCTGTCGACGGTCCTCGGCTCGAACGTCCAGCCGGGCCCGCCGACGACGTTCCTGCCCCCGGGGACCGCCCCGCGATACCCCACCCCGCGTCGGGGGCTGGCCCAGGGCGTGCTGACCGGCTTCCCCGCCCGGGCGACCGGCAACGCCTCGTTCCTCCAGCGGGCGCACACCGTGGCGGCGAGCGTCGGCCGGCGGAACGCGATCCGGGCCGACCAGGGCCAGCCGATCGCCGTCGGCTCGATCGCCCGCACCGGCTACGGCGTCACCCTGAACGCCCCCTACGGCGGGTCGCTCGCCATCGGCCAGCGCCTCAGCGCCGGCGACGGCGCGGTGATCCTCGGCGGGGGCCCCGGGAGCCGCTCCGTCCTCGGCGACGACGTGACGATCGGCGCGGGGGCCGTCGTCCGGGGCTCCTCGCTCGGCGCCGGCTCGACCGTCGGCCCGATGGCCTACCTGCTCAACTCCAGCTTCCCCGCCGGGACCCAGATCCCCGCCGGCGCGATCTACGTGGACGGTGTGCTCGTCGGCTTCGTCAGCCGCTGACGGGCCGCGAGTCGAGCCCTCGAAACGACACTCCTCACTCGACGCCACCGACACGCGATCGTTGGTGAGGGCCGAGTTCGGGTGCCACGGGTTCTGCGAACGCGTGGATCGGCGTCGGGCCGCTCCCGAGCCTTCGTCGAGATCCCCGGCCGGTCCACGGGTTCGCAGAACCCGTGGCACCCTCAGAGCCTCCATCGCATGCTGGTGGAGTTGAGTGAGGAGTGACCTCGAATTTCGTCCCGGACGGATCTCAACGCAACGGCCTTCCCCCCTGGCGGGGGAAGGTGGCCCGAAGGGCCGGATGAGGGGGGGCCAAGCGAGAAGGCCGTCGGAGTTCCGACGAGGTTCGCCGAGGCCGTCGGCCGTGCGGGCCTGGCTTCGAAGTCCGAAGCCCCCCGCACGCGTCACCCCCTCATCTGACCGCTGCGCGGTCTGTCTTCCCCCGCCAGGGGGGAAGACCGTTTCCGGCCCGCGAGCCCCTGGCTCGCGTCGTCGCTTCGAAGAACTCGCCCACCCGCCCGGCGGATTCCTCCGGGAACGTCCCAACAAAACGCGGCGAGAAGCGTCTATAGGTGTGGACGCATCTCCCATCTCCGCGAAGCGGACTTCCCACGAAAGGGCCGGCCATGCGAGCCTTCCCAGCCAGCCTCCTGACCCTGGCGTTCCTCCCGTCGACCGGCTGCGACGCGGACTCCTCCTCGCGGTACGCCAATTATGAGGCGAAATCGGCCGTCGCGCCACCGGCGACGACCCCGCCGCCCCCCGCCGGCATGGTCATCTCGGCGGACGCCTTCGACGGGAATTCCTCCATGGGGATGATGGGCGGGATGATGGGGGCGGCCCGGTCGGATCAGGCTCCGAGCCCGGCGGGGCCCCCGCCGGCCGGGGCGGGCGAGGCGGCGGGCGTCGAGCGGAAGGTCATCTACGACGCCACGCTCGACCTGGCCGTCGACAAGGTGGACGCGGCGGCCGCGCGGGTCGGCGAGCTGGTCGCCTCGTCGGGGGGCTACATCGCCGAGGAGAACATGACCGGCTCGCCGGGCTCGACGCGCTCGCAGTTCTGGAAGCTCCGCATCCCGGTCGACCGCTTCGACGGCCTGGTCCGGTCGTTCATGGCCCTGGGCGAGCTGGTCCGGTTCGACCGCAAGTCGCAGGACGTCACGGCCGAGTTCTACGACGTGGAGGCCCGGATCAAGAACAAGCAGGTCCAGGAGCAGACGCTCCAGAAGATCCTGGAGGAGCGATCCGGGCAGCTTGAGGAGGTGTTGAAGGTCGAGGTCGAGCTGTCGCGCGTCCGGGGCGAGATCGAGCAGATGCAAGGTCGCATCCGGGTGCTCCGGAACCTCTCGTCGCTCGCCACCCTCACGTTGACGATCACCGAGCGCGACCGCTTCCAGCCCCCCGCGCCGGTCGTGGCCGACTTCCCCACGCAGGTCGCGCGGACCTGGCAGGCGTCGCTGACGAGGCTGACCGACCTGGGCAAGGCCGCGATCCTGTTCGTCGTCGGCCAGGCGGTCTGGACGCCGTTCTGGGCGGTCGGCCTCCTGCTCGGCTGGCTCGGCCTGCGTCGGCTGATCGCGGCGACGAGGTCGCCCGCCCCGGCGGCACCGCCGGCGAGCCCGACCCCCTCCGGCGGCTGAAGGGGCTCAGAAGTAGACCTGGAACTGCATCCAGAAGAGGTCGGACGTGGACTGGTGGAGCCCCTCGTGGGTGCTATAGAGCGCGGGCCGGGAGGGATCTGCTGCGTCGGGCGAGCATCAGGCCGGATCGCCGGCCCGACGAGCAGGTCCGGGAGTCGCTCCGCCGTCCCGAAGTCGCCCCGATCGTCGAAGCCGAGTTCCGGCGGCGGCCGTCCTGGCCGGTGACGAACGACGGCTTCCGCCGGATCGAGGCCGCACGAAAGGCGTCCGAGGCGCAGGAGAAGGCCCGCAAGCATGCCAGGCGGCCCCATTCCAGGGACCGGGCGTGTGGGTTCGCGTCGGCAAGCCGCCGCGCTTCCGCCCTCGTTGGTCAGACCGATTCGGCACCATCGGGGCCCGCGCGACGAGCCCGGCCGCGGCCGAGCATGGCGACCCCGCCGATCGCCAGCATGACGACGGCCGAAGGCTCCGGAACGGCCGCGACCCTGAACCCGGAGTCGAAGGTGACCGCGTTTGCAACCGAACTGCCGTCGGCGAGGGTCACGTCGGTCAGGCGAAACGTGCTCCCGAAATCGGCGATCGCGTCCGCGTCGAAGGAGGCCCGAGTGAAAGTGGAGAAGAGCAAGTTCATGGAGTAACCGCCCAGCAGCGGCGCGTATGGCAGCTGGAAGTCGGCCATGAAGCTGACCGCCCCGCCTCCAGGGTCGTACGAGAAGCCGCGGGCGTTGATGACATTGAATGCGCTGTTGCCGGGCCCCTTGGCGTAGTAGTAGGTCGTAAACCCATGCATGCCCGGCGTCGAGGCGATGAGCTCGGGCGTCAGGCTCGTCGACGAGACCAAGCCTTCCTGGAAGCCGCCGAAGGACGAGACGAAGACGTCCGCTTCAAACTTCGAGAAATCGGACCGGAGATCGTATCAATAAATCCCCGTCACCTCGAGGGTCACGTATATCGAGTCGGGAATCGGGTGGCCGTCATTCAGCCTGATGACGTCTCGCCATTGGGCGACGGCGGCCTGGGCGGTGCTCAACGCGAGGTCCGTCCGCCCCGATACCGACAGCCGGACGCCGGGGTCGGCGAGCAGCGAAATGGACGCCGATGCTGCCGACCCCGCCGCCGAACCTGCGGCGGCGCTTTCGTTCCAGTAATCCCCGTAGCGGTCGACTTCGTCGGCTCCCTGAACGCCGGAAAGCCCCTGCACACCGACCACCGTATAGACTTCGGCGGCCATCGCACCCGTGAGCGAGGCGATCGTCAAACTCATGACCAACGAGCATGTCGAGGCGAGATAACTCATTCGCATGTTCAGTATTTCCTTGCAAAATGGCGAGATCGTATCGAACGCCCGTCGCGAATCGACCTCAGGGGCCGATCTTACCTGGTGTTTTCTTTTGATTTAATATCTATATAGTTTTTTTCGTTCCAAAACAGTATGCGTTCGACGGGCTCGGTGTAGCCGATCGGGCCGATTCGAAGCCACGTCCTCGGGCTGCGGATCGAAGCGTCCGTCCCTCTCCACCCAGTTTGAGGCGAACGAGGCCAATCGGACCCCCAACTCACCGTCCGGCCAAGTCCCGGGTCCCAGGGCCCGGCCTTCCAGGCGGACGAGATCCGACCCATCGGACCGAATCCCCGGATGCCGTGGGGCGAACGAGATGGTCCAAAGACCGGGGTCGGCCGGTCCCGACGTGGAGACTCGACCGCCCGGTTCCGGCGGCGAGCGAGCCGATTCTCCGAAGGGCTTGGGCGTCGGGCTGAAGCCTGGCCATAATCGATCCCGGACGATTCGCCCAGCCCCGGCATCCCGAGAGGCCCCCCGTGAACACCGTCGCCCGGCTCCCCGACTGCAACCATTACCTCGACCGAGGGACGGCCACGCCGCTGATCCCCGTCCGGCTCGACGCGGACGGGCCGACGATCTGGTGCAAGCTGGAGTTCCTCAACCCCAGCGGCTCGACCAAGGACCGGATCGCCGGCTACATCCTGCACAAGGCCGTGCGGACCGGGAGGGTCGCGCCCGGGGGGCTGGTGGTCGAGGCGTCGAGCGGGTCGACGAGCATCGCCATGGCCCTGGCCTCGGCGCAGCTGGGGCTGAAGTTCCTCGCGGTGATGCCCGAGGGGGTCAGCAGCGAGCGGCGGATGATGATCGAGGCCTACGGCGGCGAGGTCCGGTTCTCGCCCCGGGCCGAGGGGATCCTGGGCGCCCTGGCGGGGGCGGCGGCCGTCGCGGCCGAGCGCGGGGCGTTCCTGCCGCTCCAGTTCGAGAACCCGGACAACCCGGCGGCGCACCGAGGCCGGACGGCCCAGGAGGTCCTGGCGCAGATCCCCGGCGGCTGCGTCGACGCCGTGGTCAGCGGGGTCGGCACCGGGGGGACGCTCGTCGGCCTGTTCGAGGGCCTGTGCGACCACGGCTGCTCGCCGACCGCGTTCGCCGCCAGGCCCGTGACCGGCGCGGCGGTGGGGGGCGCGGGGGCGGAGTGCTGCTCGTTCAGCGGCCGGATCCCCGGCGTGGTGGACGGGCCCTCCACCATCTACACGAGGTTCCGCGCCGAGCGGGGGGCGTCGCTCGTCGAGATCGACGTGCGCGACGACGAGGCCGTGGACCTCGCCCGCCGGCTGATCCGCAAGGGCTTCCCGGTCGGCCCCAGCTCGGGCCTGAACTTCCGGGCCGCGATGGCGGCCGCGGAGCGCCTCGGCCCCGAGGCCCGGATCGTCACGGTCTTCCCCGACCGGATGGAACGCTACTTCTCGACCGAGCTGTTCGCCCGCGCGATCGGCTGAGCCGGCATCGGCGCGGGGAGAGGCTTCCCTCCTTGTGAGGGAAGACGACCGAGGCTTCGACGCGGGTAAGGTGCCAACCTGTTGAGAACCCCCGTCTCGTCCCCGAACCGCTTCCCCCACAAGGAAGGAAACGAAGAAAGGGCCGGGGACGCGCCGCGAATCTCGTCGGCGCACCCTCCGGCCCTTGTCGTCTCGGGCTCCTGAGGAGCGAGGTCAGACCGCGGGTGGACCGGAGCGGCCCATCACCAGCGAGACCACGAACAGGACGAGGAAGACGAAGACCAGGATCTTGGCGATGCCCGCGAGATCGCCCGACATCCCGCCGAAACCCAGGAAACCCGCGATCAGCGCGAGCACGAAGAAGACGATCGCCCAGCGCAACATGATCTTGATCCTTTCGGCCGGAGGGCCGTTTGGGAGTTCGGCGGATGAAGGAACCCGGGCCACTCCAGAGGGGTCGGGCCTCATCGACGCCGTCGGCTGGGTAGTAACGCAAACGTGATGCCATAGTCATGTCGCCGTGGCGAGAGTTCGTCGCGGACCCATCCGGGGGCCCGCCGAGCCGGCCGACGGCGGTCCGGGAGGGCGACGCGTCGAAATCGCGCAACTCCTTGCGCGGCGATGGGCCTCCGCGGTCCTCCGCCCCCCGGCCGGGGGAGAATCCCTGGATCGGCGCCCCGCGGGAGGCCGATATCAGGCCCTGACGTAGAGGCCGGCGACGCGTCGCCCGCCCGGCCCGGTTTGCGAAGCGATTCAGGGGCGCGGACCCGGCGTCGTCCGGCCCGGGTCGATCCGGAGGTTACGTCGCATTCGCCCTTCGAGGCCCCGTCCGCACCCGGCGAGCCAGTCGCCGCCGGGTGAGGAGGCGAGGCCGGCGGGGGCGGGATAAGGACGGTCCTGTGCACCTGGGAACCGAGCGAACGGGTATCCCCCGATCCTTGCGGATATGGTATGGTCCGTCGAAATCCACCTCGACCTCGACGGGACCTCTCCCCGGCGCGCGAACGCCGGGCTCGGGGGCGTCCACCATCACGATCCGGACGGATGAGACGATGGGAACGCGCGTGCTGCGACCAGTGCGGAGGTCGGCCTCGCCGAGCGCCCGGTATGAGCCGATCGTCCCGCGCGCGCCCCGGCCGCTGATCCGCCCGGCCCCGCGCTCGGCGATGTTCTTCCCGCTGGTGGTGCTGGCGGCGATCCTCCCCGGCCTGGCCGCCCTGCGGTCGTGGGACCTGACCCTCCCCGGGCCGCTCTGGGGCCTGCGGGCGATGGCGGTCGCGGTCGACGGCATGGTGGTGGACCAGACGGCGGCCTGCGACGCGATCAAGCCCGAGCGGGAATCGGCCGGCTATCGCAGCGTGGCGTTCCAGCCCCCGCTGTACCCCTGGCTGGCGGCGATCGGCCTGACCGTCAGCGGCGATTGCGACCCGCTGGCCTGCGTGCTGCCCAGCTACGCGGCCGGCGCGGCGATCGTGATGCTGGTGTACCTCCACGGCCGGCTCTGGCGCGGCGGGGGCATGGGCTTCGCGGCGGCCCTGCTCATGGCGTTCAGCCCGAGCCTGCTGCTGCGCGAGCAGGAGATGACGCCCCACCTGCTGGGGGCCGCCGGGGCGCTCGCGGCGCTCTACGCCTACGCGGCGCGCACGCGGCTCGCGGCCGAGTCGGCCGACCCTCGCAAGCGTTCGCTCCTCTGGTCGGCGGCCGGCGGGGCGGCCCTGGGGGCCTCGCTCCTGACGGTCGAGGCGTTCGGCCTGATCGTGGTGGCGGTGATCGCGCTCCATCAGGTCTACCTACGGGTGAGCGCCTCGGCCGACCCCAACTTCCGCGCGGCGGCGACGACGGCCCGCCTCGCCTGGCTCCGCGACGGCGGCCTCCTCGACTCGGCGCTGGCGTTGGGGATCGCGACCCTCCTCGCCGCGCCGTGGCACCTGATGATGTTCCGCACCCACGGCTGGAGCCTGTTCGCCCCGCTCACGATCCCCGCCTCGGGCTGGACGGATTCCTACGACCTGCTCACCAAGACCATCGAGCTGGCCCCGGTGGCGGCCCCGCTGGCCCTCTACGGGGCGTTCCGGGCCATCCGCCTGGCTCTGGCCGCCGAGAGCGACGACCGCGAGACGATCGGCGGGGCGTTCTGGGTCGTGTGGGCGGGCGTCGTCGCGCTGGCGTTGGCCCTCTGGACGAACGGGCCCCGGCAGTCGCTGGAGGTCTTCCTGCTGGTCCCGCTCAACCTGCTGGCGGCCTCGACCGTCGCGGACCTGGTCAATCGCCGGGCCTCGGTCCGGGCGCTGATCGGCCTGGCGCCGGCCGCGGCGCTCGGCCTCGCCTGGTGGTCCAGCAAGGACCTCCGCGGTGCCCTCGACGAGCTGATGGCCGGCCGCGCCAGCTCGGCGACGACCCTGAGCCTCCACCTGGCGCTCGACCTCATCATCGTCTCGATCCTGCTGGGCCGCGCCGTCGAGCGCTGGGCCCGCGAGCGCGACGACCGCCAGCGCCAGGTGCTGGCGACCTTCCTTCTCACCACGCTGGTGGCCACCGTGGGCCTGGGGGTCCGCGAGATGGTCTTCCGCCACGGCGAGACCAGCGACCTCTTGATGCTCCGCACGATGATCCTGAGGCGCAACCGCGAGCGGCCGTTCCAGCACATCGCGGTGGTCAGCCCGCCGTCCTCGCGGTTCGAGTCCGACGGCGAGCCCGGCTCGCTCGACGCTCCCTATCCCGGCGGCCGGCTCCGCTTCATCCTCCGCTCGGCGCTGCCGGAACTCCCCCAGATCGACCTCGTGCACGTCGACGAGCTGCTCACTCTGCCGGACGAGCAGCGGCTGGTGATCCTGTACGGGGCCGGCAGTCGGCTGTCGTACAGCCTGCAGTCCCGGCTCGGGCTGGAGGCGATCCACCCGGGCCGGACCGGCATCCTCGACGCCTACGCCACCGCCGCCAGCCGCGTCTCCCTGCGCTGAGCGAAGCGAGGGGACGCGGCCGCGGGCGGGCCCTCGCCGGGGTCAGGACGCGGCGGCCTCGGCGTTGACGACGTTCTCGGCGATCTCGGTTAGGAGGCCGTCGGTCGCCTTCTCCTCGGCCAGCGATTCGGCCAGGAGCTTCTCGACCTCGGGGATGCCCAGGGTGGCCGCCCAGGTGCTCATGGTGCCGTAGCCGGCGATCTCGTAGTGCTCGACCTTCTGCGCGGCGGCGATCAGGGCGGCGTCCCTGGTCTCGGGGGCGGCCTCCATCTCCAGGACCTCCTTCCCCTCCTCGATCAGCCCTTCCATCGCCTTGCACTTCTTCCCCCGCGCTGCCTGGCCGAGGGCCTCCAGCACCTGGACCATGCGCTCGACGTGCACCTTGGTCTCAGCCAGGTGGGTCTCGAACGCCTTGCGGAGGCTGGGGTGCGAGGCCGCCTTGGCCATCTTCGGGAGGGCCTTGGCGAGCTGCTTCTCGGCGTCGAGCATGTCGCGGGCGACGTCCACCATCAGATCGTTGAGCGTCTGCATCTTCATCGCTTCATCTCCGGGATCGCGCGTTGGCTTGCGAGGGCGGCATGGGCAGGGACGGCCCTGGTCTCCTTCGCAAACCACGCGCCGGGAAGGTGCCGAGATCCCTCCTCCCGCCCGCGCCGCCCTTCGAAACGCGAGACGCCCCGCTCGGGGCGGGGCGTCGAGGCCGCGGAAGCGGCGTGCGCGGGGCCGGTCGTTCAGTCGGCCTTCTTCTTCATGACGAACATGAGCTGCTTGTCCTTCGTCTTGAAGTCACGCGGGGCCTCGCCGCCGGGGAGGGCGTAGACGAGGCGGACGGTGTCGCCGTCCTTGTCGATGAGGCCGTAGGCGACGGCGTCCTCGACGTCGGCGAGCTTGCTCGTCATCTTGATCTTGGACGCGATCGCGCCCGAGGCGCTCGCGCCGGCCGCGGCCTCGTTCGCCTCCAGCGAGTAGGTCGCGCCGTAGATCTCCTTGCTGTCCTTGTCCATCACCACCACGCGGTCCTCGGTGAACCTCACGGTCGAGCCCTTGATCCGCTCGGGGGCGTCGGGCACGCCGAACTTCTCGCCGGCGCTGATCACGTAGCCCCCCACCAGGTCGGCCGGCTTCAGCGCGGCCACTTCCTTCTCCTTCTCGGCCGCCTCCTGGGCGAGGCAGGCGGACGAGAGGGCGACGGCCAGCGCGGGCAGGGCGAGGCGGACGATCGAGCGACGCATGATTTCATCTCCTGCAAGTCGGGACGGCTTCGGGTACGACGAGGGGGAACCTCGCGACATGCCTTGACCGATCCCGCAACTCCCGCGCCGTCGTCGCGACCGCGCCCCCGATCAGCCGGCGATCGTGGCGTACTTGAGCCCGGCGATCCCCAGCACGATCAGCGCGATCGAGCCGATCCGGAAGGCCGTGGCCGGCTCGCCGAACAGCGCGATCCCCAGGATCGCCGTGCCGACGGCGCCGACGCCGGTCCACACCGCGTAGGCCGTCCCCATCGGCAGGTGGTTCAGCGACCACCCCAGCAGGCCCATGCTGACGAACAGCGTGATGAAGAACGCCACCGACGGCCACAACTCCGAGAACCCCTTGGACGTCTTCAAGAAGTAGGCCCAGGCCACCTCGAACAAACCCGCCACGATCAGGATCACCCAGGCCATCATTCGTCACCTCGTCGTCTGCGAAAAGGGGGGAAGCCCGTCACTCGTCCCGACGCGTGCCATGCCGGCGGGACCTTCGACGTGAAGGGCGGACCCCCGATCCCATGCAATCGTCGTTCCGCCGCCCGCCCGCGTCAGGCCGAGGGGCCGGCCTGCGGCGCGTAGGTCAGCCCGCCGCGCGGGAAGATCCGGACGCTCGGCGCGTCGCGGCGGTCGCGCGGCAGGGCGCGGCGGACGGCCCGCCAAAGGGCGTCCTGGTCGGCGAAGACCCGGACGGGCCCCAGCCGGCCGCCGATCCGGGCGTGCAGCGGCGGGGCGTAGATCATCACCGTGCGGTCGACGACCAGCTCGCGCGCCCAGCGCAGCATGAACGCCGCCGAGGACTCCCGCGCCGAGAGCACGCGCTCGACCGCCGGCAGCAGGCGGCGGATCGCCCAGCCCCCCGGCGCGCCCGAGCCGGCGATCAATCGGAGCGCCGCGCGCGGCATCGAGCGGTCGATCTCGGCCGGGTCGGTCCAGAAGAGCCCCACGCTCACCCCGCCCGGCGAGCTGGCGGCGCGGTGGTGCAGCAGGGCCTTGAAGCTCTGCATCGGGTCGCCCGGCCAGGGGGAATTCCCCACCACCACCACGTCGGCCGGCGGCGCGGGGGGGGCCTGGAACCGCGCCCGGGCCTCCTCGGCGAGCGCGTCCTGGACCGACTCGGGACGCCCCGCGCGGGCCCGGAAGATCATCCCCGGCGCCCCGATCAGATGGCTGATCGAGAAGCACGGGCCCAGCAGCCCGGCCGCCTCGTTCACGGCCAGGCGCATCGGGTTCTCGGCCGACGGGCTCCCCAGCAGCCGGCCGGCGTCCGACCCGGCCGAGAGCCCCTGGCGGTGCAGCGCCCCCAGGGTCGTCCGGTGGCTCGTGCCGGGGAAGATCAGCTTGTACCCGCCGCCGAACCCCGCCTGCAGGTGCGGCAGGACCGAGCCGATCAGGACCCGCACGTCGGCCTCGGCGACCGGCCGGAAGACCCGGACCGGGACCCCGCTCGCGGTCGTTCCCAGGTCGACGTAGGCCGCAAGGTCGTCGACCGGCGGGCTGTAGCAGCGATAGGACGCCGCCGGGCCGTCCCCCAGCCGCTCGCGCATCGCCGCGTCGTCGACCGCGTGATGGCGGCCGACGCCGACGCTGATCGTCACGTCGCCCGCCGCGACCCCCGCCCCGTGGAGCCGGGCCAGGACGATCGGCAGGGCCTCGCGCACGGGCGTCCAGCGCGAGGGGTCGTCGACCACGATCGCGACCTTCGACCCGGGCCCGACGCGGTCCTCCAGCCGAGGGGCGTCCAGGGGGGCGTCGAGCGCCCCGGCCAGGGCGGCGGGGTAGTCGGCCGCCGCGTCGCTCAGGTCGGGCTCGACGACGTGCTCGCGGCCCACGTTCCAGCCCGGGGGCAGGGCCAGGGCCAGCGTCCCGTCGCCGCCCCAGGGCGCCTCGATCGTTCCCGTCGTCATCCCCATCCCGCCCCGCGTCCGCGTGCTCGCCGATCTCCCGGCCCTTCCCGGCCGGCCAGGGTACGCCATCGCCGGCCCTCGCCGCAACGGCGCGCGACGTGTGGGCCCTTCGGGAACCGTCGGTCGGGGCGTCCTCCCGTTCAACTTCGGGGGGGCGGGGTGTATCATGGGGGGACGGCGTTCCCGATCGCCCCGGACGATCGGCGGGCGTCTCGCCGCCCCGCGCGGAGCCCACCCCGGGCCCGCCCCGCCCGAAGCGATGAGACGGACCTCGAACCGAGCCCCGGGCGCGCCTCGGCGGCTCCGACTCAGACTCTCTCGGAAGAGAACGGTGACATGACTCCATCGCTGGCACAACTGGCCGAGCTGGTCCGTCAGGCCGAGGCCAAGACCCGGGCGAAGAAGATCGAGGCCGAGACCCAGCACGCCGCCGAGCAGTTCCGCGCCGCCGAGAAGCGGTCGCGCGCGGCGCTGGAGCGGATGCACGCCGCCCGCCCCGCCTGCACCCGGGCGCTGGAGCAGGCCGACTCCGACGAGCACCTGCTCAAGGACCTCGTCCGCAAGCTGGCCCAGTTCAAGTCGTCGCTCACCTCCGACGCCGAGGCCGAGCGGCTGATCGCCACGTCCCAGGCCGAGATCGACCGCACCCGGCAGGAGGCCCGGGCCGAGCTGGACGCCGCCGGCCGCGAGCTGGACGAGGCCCGCCGCGAGCTTCGCACGGCCGTCGACGCCTATCGCCAGCACCGCCGCGAGCTGGAGCGGCTCCAGCCCGAGCTGCTCGAACAGTTCGCCGACGCCGACCGCCTGCTCTGGGACGCCGAGAGCCACTTCCCCGGCGGCCAGCTCCAGCTCCTGGCCCACGAGGTCGAGGCCGGCGTCCACGCCTACGCGAACCTGGCCAAGCTGGAGCAATACGCCCGGCTCAAGGTCTGGATCGGCCGCTTCCGCTACCACCAGGCCGGCCCCGACCGCGACGCCGGCAACGCCGAGGAGATGCAGGCCCTGGCCCACAAGGTCTTCCAGCAGCTCAAGTGGCTCTCCCGCCAGTACGAGCCCGGCTACATCGAGGCCTTCCGCCAGGACTTCACCACCGACTGGGCCGCCTACGTCGCCGAGGCCCAGGAGCAGCTCGTCCACGCCGTCGAAGCCCAACGCCGCGCCCGCGCCGAGGCCGCCGACCAGCCCCCGCACGCCCGCGCCCGCCTCGCCGCCGAGTCCAACGGCCCCCGCGCCGAGCCCGACCGCGCCGACCACGAACACGACCACCCCGACGAGGCCGACGACGACGGCCGGGGCGAATCCGGAGACTGAGTCAGCTCACCTGTCGAAGTGCGGGGTACCCTCGTGTACAAGATCCAGATCTTCCACCCCGGTTCCGGGTTCTACATGGGCACGGGTCACGAGTCCGCCGATCTGGATGAACTCAGGCGCCTCATCGAGAGCGAAGAGTTTGCCGGTCCCAGGTTCCAGATCGTGGACGAGGCCGGCACGGTCGTCTACGGCCCGGTCGCTCGCCCCCGGGAAGGGGATATGTCGGTGGACGAGTTGGCCGCCGTCATGGGGGCCCCGGTGTCGACGGAAGCCGACCTGGAGCAGCTTTTAGGCTTCCCGGCAGGTGCACTGGCGGAAGCGCGGGCGGTGGGCGTGCAGCATGAGATCGGCTACAGCCTGGAAGCCGTGCATTGCGATCCGCTCGAATCCATCGTGAGCCTGCACCTCACGACCGTAGAGGGCGAGGCTATCAACGAGAAGGTGTGGCCGGACGTGGACTTCTGGTGCGCCCCGGGGGGAAGCTCGATCGCCGTCCAGTCTCGGGACGAAGCCGAGGCGATCAACGAGGTGCTCGGGACGCGATTCCTCGAGTTCAATCCGAGCAGGCATCGCTGGGTGTTTCACGTCCACCTGATCGGCGACGATGAGTAATGACACTCCTCACTCAACACCACCGATACGGCTTCGTTTGAGACGGCCGAGTTCGGGTGCCACGGGTTCTGCGAACCCGTGGATCGGCGTCGGGCCGCTCCCGAGCCTTCGCCGAGATCCCCGGCCGGTTCACGGGTTCTCCGAAGCCGTGGCACCCGAAGATCTTCCGTCGCATGTTGGTGGAGTTGAGTGAGGAGTGTCCGAGTAACCCCTTCATTGCCCCCCGTGTGCTCGTCACAAAGGCGGGCGTTTCCGTCATAAGCGTGCTAGATATTGTCCCATGGGGCGCGACGTTGCGCGCGCCGGGGCGGGATGATGGTGCGCGCCGACGAGGGCGCGGGGGGGGCGGTTCATGAGCGGGAGCGGTCGCGAGATTACGCCCGACCGGCGCGCGTGGCTGGTGGGCGAGGTGCAGGCCTGGACGGCCCTGGGCCTGCTGTCCGGCGACCAGGCGAGCGGGCTGCTCGGCCTGTACGAGGACGCCCCCCGGCGCGAGGCCGCTCGGCGGGACGACCGGGCGAGCGCCGCCGTGATGGGGCTGGGCGCGCTGCTGATCGGCCTGGCCGTCTTCACGGCGGTCGCGTTCAACTGGTCGGAGCTGCCCCGGGAGGCGCGGATCGCGCTGATCTTCCTGACGCTCGGCGGCACCTACGTCGGGGCCTGGCTGCTCCGGTATCGGGCCGGGGCGAGGACCACGTCGGACGTCGTCGCCTTCCTCGGCTGCCTGTTCTACGGCGCGGCGATCGCGCTGATCGCGCAGATGTTCAATTTCAACGTGGACCGGCCGGACGGCCTCTGGTGGTGGGGCGTGGGCGTCCTGCCGTTCGCGCTGACGCTGGGGACCTGGCCGCTGCACGCGCTGACGGTCGCGACGCTCGCGTATTACGTCGGCTCGTCGACCTTCCTGGACGTGTTCGCCTCCCGGGGCTGGCTGCGGGGCTTCGCCCAGACGTCCTGGAGCATCCCGCTCGTCGTCGGCCTGGGCCTGGCGTGGGCTTACCGTGCGAAGTCGCGGAGCGTGCTGTCGCTCTACGTCGCGCTCGGGACGTGGTGGCTGGTCCTCCAGCCGATGGGCTGGCGGCTGGACGCGGCGCCGATCTACTGGGTCGGCCTGGTGGGCTCGCTGCTGCTGTTGCTGGCCGAGTGCCACCCGCGCGAGGGGGGGATGGGCATCCCGTACCGTTTCTTCGGCGTGCTGCTGGTCGGCGGCGTGCTGCTGCCCCTGAGCACCTACGCGGCCAACTCGGCCATGAGCGGCGAGATCCTGCCGACCCCCCTGGCGATCGAGTCGGCCGCGGCGGTGGTGCTGGCGGCGGCCTTGCTGATCTTCGCGGCCGAGCGCGACCGCCGCCGCGACGGCGGGGACGGCTCGCTGGCCTCCCGCCTGCTGGGCGCGCCGGGTCGGCTCTTCCCGACGGCCATGCTGGGCTTCTTCGCCGCGCTGGGGTTCTGGCACGCGATCTTCGCCGAGCCGATCACGACGACGATCGCGGCGAACGCGGCGATGGCCTCGCTGGCGATCTGGCTGACGATCGTCGGCGCCCGCGAGGACCGGGGCCGCCCGTTCGCGGCCGGCGTCGCGTACTTCCTGCTCTGGGCGATCGCCCGCTACATCGACCTGTTCAGCGGCTTCGGCGGCATGCCGGGCGCGGCCTTGATGTTCCTGGCCTGCGGCGGGGCCCTCGTCGCGGCCTCCCTGATCTGGCGCCGGCTGAAGGAGGTCCGCCATGTCCCTGCCTGAATCCAAGCCCGCCGCCGTCGCCGACCCGGACTTCGCCGCCGCCCCGCTTGCAGGAAAGCCCGTCGGGCCGATCCTGACCCGCGAGTCGACCATGCTGATCCTCGCGGCCTTGTTCCAGGCGGTCGTCCTGGGCTGGATGATCGTCTCGATGACCCTGATGTTCCGCACCGCGCACACGGTGCTGGTGAAGGTCGAGCCGGTCGACCCGCGCGACCTGCTCCGGGGCGAGTACGTGATCCTCGCGTACGAGTTCAGCCGCGTCCCCCCCGAGGGGGTCGAGGGCCTCGCCGGGCCGCTCAATTACGACAACTACGAGACGTGGCACGGCCGCCCCGTCTACGTCCCGCTCGTCCCCATCGAGGGCGAGCCGGGCCGCTATCGGGGCGGGCGGCCGACGACCGAGCCGCCCGGCGGGGGCGGCCCGTTCCTCCAGGGGACGCTCGACGACGCGAACCGGATCGAGTTCGGCATCGAGTCGTACTACGTCCAGGAAGGCACCGGCGCGAAGTACGAGGAAGCCGCCCGCGATCGCAATCTCTGGGCCGAGGTCGCGCTGACCGGCCAGGGCTGGGGGACGCTCCGGAGCCTCAAGATCGAGTGAGGAGGCCGACGATGCGACCGGGGCGGATGCGGTTCTCGGTGCGCGGGATGATGCTGGCGGGGATCGTCGTGGCCGTGCTGCTGGGCGGGGTGGCGATCCCCGCCTGGCGGCATATCGAGTACGGCCGCAAGGCCGCGCTGCACGCCGAGGCGGCCCGGCGCTGCCGCCGCCTCGGCGGATTCATCACCCATCATCCGGTCTCGTCCGAGTACGACCTGGCCGTGGGCCCGACCGAGGCTCAGTTGAAGGCCGACGCGGAAGCCCAGGCCGAGGTCGACCGCCAGGGGGCCTGGTATTTCGGCCTCGCCGAACGCCACGAGGCGCTGGCCGCCCGCTACGCCGCGGCCTCCGCCCGCCCGTGGGAAGCCCTGCCGCCCGACCCCGGAAACGTTCCGTTCCCTGACAGGTGAAGCGTCGAGGCATGCTGGAATTCGCATGTCTTCCCTTCCCCCCTGGTGGGGGAAGGTGGCCCGAAGGGCCGGATGAGGGGGGGCACGAGGGCCGGTGGTCTGAAGGGCCTTCCCGAAGCCGCCGGCCGTGCGGGCCGGGCTGCGTACTCCGCAACACGCCGCGTGCGTCCCCCCCTCATCTGACCGCTGCGCGGTCTGTCTTCCCCCGCCAGGGGGGAAGACCGTATCCGACCGAACCCCTACCGGGTCGGAACGGAAGACGCATGGATCCTCTCGTTTCACGAGGCGTCGAGGTACTCGCGCATCCAGAGTTCGAGCATCAGGATCGCCCAGAGGCGGTGGCCGTGTTCGCGGCGGCCGGAGGCGTGCTCGTCGATGAGGGCGCGGAGGCGATCGGGGCGGAAGAGGCCGCGGTCGAGGGTGGTGCGGTCGAGGAGGATCTCGGTCAGCTCGGCGCGCAGCTCGTCGCGGAACCAGCGGCCGACGGGGACGCCGAAGCCCATCTTCCGGCGGGTGCGGATGGGCGCGGGGATCAGGTCGGCGAACGCCCGCTTGAGGACGACCTTGGACCGGCCCGGGCGGATCCGCAGCTTGCGGTCGAGCGGCATCGCCGCCGCCAGCTCGACGACGCGGTGGTCCAAAAACGGCCCCCGGCATTCCAGGCTGTGGGCCATGCTCGCCATGTCCACCTTGAACAGCAGGTCGCCGGGGAGGTACGTGAGGAGGTCGGCGACCATCGCCTGCGTGACGACGTCGCGGCCGCCGGCCTCGGCCAGGGCGCGGTCGAGGACCGACGCCGGGTCGCCCGCGTCGGGGTCGTCCAGCCCCGAGGCGTACGAGGCCAGGCGGTCGAGCTGGTCGTCGGCGTAGAGCGCCAGCCGCTCGGGCTCGTCGAAGGTCGTCATCCAGCCCAGGTAGCGGGCCGAGGCCGTCTCGTCGATCCGCTCGACGACCCGCTCCAGCGCCCGGAGCCGCGACTTGGCCTTGCCCGAGCGCGGCAGGATGCGGGCCGTGGCCTTGCCCAGCCAGCGGGCCCCGGCCGGGAGGCGCTGGAACAGCTCGGTCAGGGCCAGGGCCCGGTAGCGGTCGTAGCCGCCGAACAGCTCGTCGCCGGCGTCGCCGGTGAGGGCGACGGTGACCTCGCGGCGGGTCTCGCGGGCGACGTGCCAGGTCGGCAGGGCCGAGCTGTCGGCGAACGGCTCGTCGAACTGCCGGGCCAGCGCGGGGATCGTCTCCCAGGCGCGGGGCTCGACCCGGAACGTGTGGTGCTCGGTGCCGATCGCCTTCGCGGCGGCCTCGGCGTAGTCCGTCTCGTCGTAGGCGGGGTCGGGGAAGCCGATGGCGAAGGTCTTCACCGGCCGGGCCGACGCGCGCTGCATCAGGCCGACGATGATCGTCGAGTCGACGCCTCCGGAGAGGAACGCGCCCAGCGGCACGTCGGCGATCATCTGCTCGCGGACCGCGTCGTCGAGCGTGGCTCGCAGCTCCTCGGCGTCCTCCTCGAACGGCCGCCGGCGCTCGGCGTTCCAGTCGGGGCTCCAGTAGCGATGGATGCTCAGCCGGCCGTCGCGCCACTCGGCGAAGTGCGCCGGCGGCAGCTTGCGGACCCCTTCGAGGATCGTCCGGGGCTGGGGGACGTATCCAAATGTGAGATATTGATCGAGCGCCACCGGGTCGATCCGGCGCGGGACCTCGGACTCGGGGAGGGCCAGCAGGGCCTTCAGCTCGCTGGCGAAGGTGAGGCGGCCGGCGTGCTCGCGGTAGAGCAACGGCTTCTGGCCCATCCGGTCGCGCCCCAGCAAGAGCGTGCGTCGGGGGGCGTCCCAGATCGCCAGGGCGAACATGCCCCGGAGCAGGCCGAACATCCCGGGGCCCTCGTCCTCATACAGATGGACGAGGGTCTCGGTGTCGCCGGTCGAGCGGAGCGTGTGGCCCTTCGCCTCCAGCCGACGCCGCAGCGCGGGGAAGTTGTAGATCTCGCCGTTGAAGACGGTCCAGATCGTACCGTCCTCGTTGGAGAGGGGCTGATGCCCCCCCGGCAGGTCGACGATCGCCAGCCTGCGGAACCCCAGCGCCGCGTGGGCGTCGCGATGGACGCCCGAGTCGTCGGGCCCGCGATGGACGATCCGGTCCATCATCGCTTCGAGCGCGCCGTCGCCCAGCGTCCGCCCCGGCTCGTTCCAGACCGCCCCGCAGATCCCGCACATGCCGCGCGCCTTTCGCCGAGTCCCGCCCCGCCGCCTCGATCGGACGGCCGGCCTCCAGGATATCAGGCGGAGGCCCGGCCGGCGACTTTCGGGCGGCGACCGCGAGCCCGGCTCATCGCGTCCGAACGACGTCCGCGAGCGCCTTGAAGATCTCGACGGCCACGTGCTCCGGCTGCGTCGAGTTCAGCGCGACGGCGATCGTCGTGCGGGTGGCCGGGTCGTAGAACGTCGCGGCCTGGAAGCCGAAGCCGTCGCCCGAGTGGCCCCACCAACCCTTCAGCTCGCCGACGCCCAGGCCGTACCGCTCGTATTCCGGGCCGTTCGTCGCCGGGGTCGCGAGCCCTTCGCGGAGTTGCAGCAGACGGGGGCCGATCAGGCGGCCGGTCCCCAGCGCCCTCCCCCAGCGCAGGAGGTCGGGCAGGGTCGTGACGATGGCGCCCGACGGCCCGAGCGACGACAGGTTCGCCTGCGGCAGCTCCTCCAGGTCGCCCGTCGCGGGGTCGACCTGGTAAGGGGTCGGCGCCGGCCGCCTGGCGTCGAAGCTCGGGGGGTAGCGGGTGCTGGACAACTCCAGGGGCGCCAGGAGCCAGCCCCCGAGGGCCTGGCCGAGGGGACGCCCCGTGACCTTCTCGACGACCATGCCCAGCAGCACCGTGTTCGTGTTGCTGTAGTCGTACTGTTCTCCCGGCTCGAACACCGGCGATTCGGGCGTCGCCAGGCCGACGAGTTCGGCGTCCGTCCACTGGCGGGCGGGGTCGGCGACGAAGGCCTCGATGAAGGCGGCGACCTGGGTGTAGTTCTTCACGCCGCTCCGCATGCCGGCCAGCTCGGCGAGGGTGATCTGGTCGCCGTTGGGGACGCCCGGCACGTACATGGCGAGGGTGTCGCCCAGCGAGAGCCGGCGCGCCCGCGCCAGCTCCAGGACGACCGTCACGGTGAACGACTTCGTGACGCTGCGGATCTGGAAATGGTCCTGCAGGGTCATCGGCCGCCCGCTGGCGACGTCGGCCAGCCCCCGGGCCGCCAGCCAGGGACGCACGCCCGGCGTCGACACGCCCGCGACGGCCCCCGGGATCCGGTATTCGTCCATCACCCGCCGCAGGGCCCGGTCGAAGGCGTCGACTCGCGTCTGTCGCGTCGATCGCTCGACCGCCGCCTGGAGATTCGGCCGCTGGGCGAAGGCGAGCGCGGTCGTCGACATCACCTCGCGGCGCTCGAGCGAATCGCAGGAGGGGAGGAAGGACCGGCGCCGACGTGAAGACTTGAGCCCTGAACGATCCAACGGCTGATTCACGGGAATCCCTCGCCCCAGGTCCGGTCGGTGATCGACGCGTGCCATTATGACTCACGCCATCCCCGTGGCCCGTCGGCGGGACGATCGACGGAGGCGCGGATTGCAGTCGGCGAGGGTTGTGCCGAATGCGACTGGGGACTCGCGGGAGGACGCCGCACGAGAATGAGTCACGGCCGACCCGCTTGTTGCCCTGCCTCCCCGCGCGGGATAGCTTGACGGAGCCGTCGCCAATCGTCCCTCCCCCTGGTGGGGGAAGGGAAGACATGCCGGCCTCTTGGTACGTCCACCTTGAGGGTCCCCCTCATCGACCGCTTCGCGGTCCTTCCCCACCGGGGGGAAGGAGAATCGACCGGCGCCTGGAGGCGTTATGCGAGCTTCGTGGATTGCGACCGTCGTCCTGTTCCTGGCCTCGGCCCCCCTGCCCGCCCAGACGTTCCGCGCGGGGTTCGGGGAGGTGGACGTCACGCCGCCGGACGGCACGCCGAGGCAGGGCTGGAATTCCAAGCTCACGGGCGAAGGCGTGCTCGACCCGATCTTCGCGCGGGCCGTGGTCTTCGACCGGGGCGAGCCCTTGGCGATCGTCCAGCTCGACGTGGCGCTCGTGAACCAGGGGGACACGAAGGCGATCCGCGCGAAGGTGGAGGCCGATCACGCGATCCCGGGCTCGCGGGTGATGGTCGCGGCGACGCACAACCACGCCGGGCCGGCGGTGATCGACGAGGCCCTGCCCCGCGACGAGAAGTACATCGCCCGACTCGTCGCCGGCGCGGCCGAGGCCGTCGGCCGGGCGCTCGCCGACCGCGAGGAGGCCGAGGTCGCGGTCGGCAAGGCCGTCGAGTGGGACGTCGCCTACAACCGCCGCGTGATCATGCGCGACGGCTCCGCCCGCACCCACGGCTCGTTCCGCGACCCGGACGCCCTCGCCCACGAGAGCCCCATCGACCCCGAGGTCGGCGTCCTGGCCGTCCGGGCGCGCGGCGGGGCGATCAAGGGGGTGCTCGTGAATTTCGCCTGCCATCCCACCCACCACGGCGGCGAGCGGTTCTTCAGCGCGGGCTACCCCGGGGCGCTCGTCCGCGAACTGAAGACGCGAGGCTTCCCGGTCACCCTGTTCCTCCAGGGGGCCGCGGGCGACG
The DNA here is from genome assembly GCF_011064595.1 of Paludisphaera soli. Lineage (GTDB taxonomy): Bacteria > Planctomycetota > Planctomycetia > Isosphaerales > Isosphaeraceae > Paludisphaera > Paludisphaera soli. Next base: position 80,745 of record NZ_JAALJI010000006.1, read on the forward strand.
TGGCCTACGACGACCCGCGCGGCAAGGCCGACAAGACGATGGAGGCGATCGGCCGGATCCTCGCCGACGACGTGGCGAGGGCCCTCGAAGCGCCGAACTGGACGACCCCCGCGACGCTCGCGGCGGCGTCGACGCGGGTGGCGATCCCCTACCGGACGGTCACGGACGACGACGTGGCGGGCAAGGCCCGGGGGACGCAGCGGTTCGGCGAGCCGGGCTACTACGAGCGGAAGATCCCCGGCCTGCTGGCGATGATGCGCGAGAAGAAGCAGGTCGAGGCCGAGGTCCAGGTCTTCCGCGTGGGCGACCTCGCGCTGGCGGCCCAGCCGAGCGAGTCGTTCACCCGGCACGGCCTGGCGATCAAGGAGGGGGCCGCGCCGGTGCGGACCTTCGTGGTCTGCTACGCCAACGGCATGCTCGGCTACCTGCCGCACGAGGAGGCGTTCGCCCGGGGCGGGTACGAATGCTCCTTCGGCCCCCCCAGCCACATGGCCCCGGAGGCCGGCCGCCTGCTCGCCGAGGCCGCCGTCGCCCTGATCCGGGCGGCCTCGCGCTGACTCCGGGCGACGCGGCCCGAGAATTCTGGCGACGATCGGGGCCCGACCGCCCGGCGTGGCCTAGCCTTCCGATGTGGCTTGTGAAGAGAGTCGACGACGCCGACGCGAGGGCCGACGTGGGCCTTTCCGACCGCCTCGATCGACGACCTTTTGCCCTCGGAAGGACGGTCGGGCTTGATGCGAATGGATCAGATGCGGACTCGGCTCGGGATTGCGACGGCGATGATCCTGGGCCTCGGCATGGGCGCGCGGACGGCCTCGGCGGGACTCTCGCTCACCGTCGAGCCGCCGGGTGCCCAGCGGACCTCGGTCTCCGGCGTGACGACCGAAGACTTCGACGGCTTCACCACCGGCTGGCGGCCGTCGCTGACGACAGCCGTCGGGACCATCTCCGGCGACAACCTGCGCATCCTGGCCGCCGACCAGTACGGCGGCGAGGGGGGCGGGGGGAACTACCTGGCGGTGGGCGGCAACGGCCCCGTGACCCTGGATTTCGGCTCGCCTCAGGCCTACTTCGGATTCTGGTGGTCGGCCGCCGACCCCAGCAACGCGTTCGAGATCTACTCGGGCTCGACGCTGCTGGGCCGGTTCGATCCGGCCACGGCTCTGGAGGCGCTTTCGTACGAGTACAAGGGGAACCCGAATGATGAGTTCCTCGGCTGGAACTACGGCGAGAAGTACGCCTACCTGAATTTCTTCGGCACCGAGGGGACGACCTTCGACCGGGTCGTCTTCATGAACCCCAACAGCGGGAGCCTGCTGGAACTCGACTCGTTCAGCATCCGGGCGACGGCCGTCCCCGAGATCCCGGGCGAGGTGATCCCGGGCGTCGGGGCGGTTCCCGAACCCTCCTCGTTCGCGATGGCCGGGGCGTCCGTCCTGGCCGCCGCGGCCCTCGCCGCCCGCCGGCGGTCTCACCGGGCCGGCTGACCCGCGCCGAGACGTCCACCCTCCCAGACGCCGCGACGGGGCCCTCGTAGGCCCCGTCGCGGCGCCTCCACGCGCCCGCCCGACCGCCGGCCGGCGGTTTGACACCCCCGGGGGGTGACCTAGTTTCTTCATAGAAGAAGCAAGGGGTCTGAAGCCCGGAAAGGCACGCCCTCGGTTCGAGTCACGCCGTCTCGCCCTCCCCCTCCCATTCGAACGGTCGGCCACCCTGGCCGTCGACAGTCCGGACGGCCCCAGGCGGGCCGGCCCGTCGCCGAGGCAGGTGGAACGGTGACATGTTGAACATCACTCGCATCAGGAATCGTCGAAGCCTTGAGTCCCTGCGGCGCGGCCCTCCCGAGAGGCGGGCGGGACGCCGGACGGCGCGGACCAGGCGGCGCCGCTCCGTCGAGGGCCTGGAGGCGCGGGCCCTGCTGTCCGCCCTATTCGTCGACGACGACTGGACCGGCCGGCCGAACGGCGCCGACGTGGGCGGCGGCCGGGTCATCGGCACGAACGCCTTCGCGACGATCCCGGCCGCGATCACCAGGGCCGCCAACGGCGACGACGTTCAGATCGCCGAGGGGAACTACACCGGCGCGGTGTCGATCTCCAAGTGCCTGAGCCTCGTCGGCGCCGGTCCCGGCCTGGTCACGCTCGACGTCTCGGGCGTCGCGACCAATTACGGCGTGAGCATCGGGGCGTCGGACGTCGGCCTGAGCGGCGTGACGATCGTCGGGTCGACGACCAACGTCAAGCTGCGCTACGGGATCTACGCCAGCGGCCGTTCCAACCTGACCCTGGAAAACCTGGTCGTTCATGGGATGCCCAGCTCGGGCGTGAACCTCAACGGCACGACCGACGTCACGATCGCGGGGGTGACCTCGCGCGACAACAACGGGGCGGGCATCTTCCTCACCGACGTCAAGCGGGCGACGCTCACGGACGTGGCGACCTCGGGGAACGTCTGGACCGGCCTGGCTTTCTCGACGGCCGGGCGGTATCACCCGATCGGCGTCGAGGGCGTGGTGGTCGCCGGCGCCAGCACGTTCGGCGAGGTCGCCGCGGCCAACGGCGGCGTCATGTTCGAGGAGTCGTCCTGGGACGGCACGGCCTACGACCCGACGAATCCCCACCCGATCACGTTCAGCACCGACCCGGCCGACGAGGCCGACGTGACGTTCTCCATGACCATCCCCCTGGGCTTCGTCCTCTCGGGCCCGCAGGACGAAGCCTGGTCGGTGCGCCGGCGGTTCTACGAGACGCTCGCGCAGGGGCTCGACGCGGCGGCCGGCTCGCCCGACCACTACCTGGCCCGCGATCGCACCCTGGCGACCGTGGGCGCGTTCGACGCGGCCCGGACGTTCACGGTCGGATCCTTCGGGACGATGAGCATCCAGGCGGCGATCGACGCGGCCTCGGCCGGCGACGCGGTGCAGGTTCGGGCCGGGACGTACGTCGAGAATCCGGCGATCGACGGGGCGATCGTGCTGGAACGGGTCGGCGACGGGGACGCGACGCTCCAGCCGGCGTCGGGCGCGGCGGTGTCGATCACCGGCCTCGGCGCGGCGGTGCGAGGGTCCCACATCGCGGCCGGCGATCGGGGCGTGCAACTCCACGGCGTGGTCGGCGGCGTCGTCCTGGAAGACCTGGTGATCACCGGGACCACGGTGGGGATCGAGTCGGTCGCCGGCGCGACGCTCTCGGGCCTTTCGGTGCGGTCCGGCGTGATCGCTTCGAACGGGACGGGCCTGCTGATCGGGGAGGGTGCGGAGGGGGTGTCGATCCGCTGGAGCCGGATCGTCGGCAATACGACATCGGCGCTGACGAACCTCTCGGCCTCCCCGGTGGACGCGGCGTCCAACTGGTGGGGGTCGAACACCGGCCCCGGCGCGGCGGCCTCCGGCCTCGTGACCTCGGCCCCCTACATGGTCCTGAGGATCGCGAATCCCGGTCCGCTGCTCGTCGGCGGGTCCGCCTCGGTCGCGGTCGACCTGACGCACGATGCGGCCGGCCAGGACGTCTCGGGCCTCGGCCGCATCCCCGGCCTGCCGCCGGTGCAGCTCGGGGCCTCGCTCGGATCGTTCGCCCCGGGCTCGTTCGCGCTGGTGAACGGCGTCGGCTCCGCGCTCTTCTCGGCCGGGCTGACTCCCGGCCTGGCGAACCTGACGGCGTCGGTCGACGGCGCGACGGCCAGGGCCACGGTGGGCGTCCTGAGCCCGCCCTTGTTCCTGGGCGGCCCCGCGTTCGCCGATCGGGGCTCGGCCTACACGCTGGTCCTCTCGGGCGCCGCCTCGCAGTGGTGGATCGACTGGGGCGACGGCGACGTCGAGGCGATCGCCGGCCCGGCGACCTCGGCGAGCCACGTCTACCTCGGCGCTCCGGGCTCTTACGCGATCTCGGCCACGGCCCAGACGCCCCAGGGGATCTACGAGGTGCGGAACGCCGTCCCCGTGACCCTGCGGAACGTGGCGCCGACCGTCGCGATCGCCGACGCCCCCGGCTCGCTCGACCAGGGCGGCTCGCCGCCGGGCCGTCGCGAGCGGCCCCGGCGGCGATCCGCTGACCTACGCCTGGGTCGCGACCCGCGACGGCGAGATCGTCGCCACCGGCGACCGGGAGACGTTCACCTTCGCGCCGGTCGTCCCCGGATCGTACGTCCTGCGGGTCGTCGCGAGCGACCCCTACGGGGCGACGGCCGATGCCTCGCAGGGGGTGGCGGTCCGGAACGTGGGGCCGACGGTCGTCATCCCGCCGGTCCCGGCTCAGGTCGACCCGGCCTCGGCGTTGACGCTCGCCGTCCAGGCGACCGATCCGAACCCGGGGGCCGTGCTTTCTTATTCGTGGACGGTCCGGCGCAACGGCATGGTGGTCGCGATCGGCGACCGGGCCGTCCTGGAATTCACGCCGGGCTTCCCCGGGGCGTACGAGGCGGTGGTCGAGGTCTCCGATGGCGAGGGGGGTGTGGCGAGCCGATCGGTCGCCTTCGCGGCCGTCTCCGCGACGGTGCCCGCCGCCGTGGAGTCGAGCGTGGAAGCCCTGGTGACCCGGACCGACGCCGTGGTCCAGGAGCAGCAGGCCCGCCTGGCCGCGATGTCGGATCAGTACGGCCCGAACCCGCCGCCCACCATCCAGCGGGCCATGCAGCGGATTGTCCAGTCGACGGCCCGCCTCCAGGTCCTGACCGCCCGCCGCGTTTCCGCCATCCAACGCGCGTTCAGCCGGATGTCACGACGCTGAGCCGGCCCTCGTATCGAAGTCCGAAGGCCCGCGTCCGACCTCGTCGGCGCGGGCCGCGTCCTTTCGCTTCGAGGTCCGCCGGCGGCGGGGGTCGCGGCGCGTCGGCGGACCTGGTCGGATTCTCGTCGAATCCTGCCGTTCCGAACACCGTCGCTCGCGCCGCGCCCCACGCCGCCGGCGGGACGCCCGACGAGGGAGGAGGGGCAGCCTGGGCGTCGAGTATCGACATTTCCTGATCCCGAGAGACCCCGCGTTTCGGCCCGGGCCCGAAGTCTCGGCCCGGCTCGTCGCCGCCCTGGTGGACGCCGGGTTCGTGCCGCCCGCCGACGCGCCCGAGGGGGGCTGCGTCCTGCACGCCCCCGAGGGCGGGCGCCCGTGGCCCGGCGTCCTCCCCGCGACGCTCGACGAGGAGGATGTCCGCCTCGTCTGGACCGTCGAGCGCCTGGGCGTCTCGGGGCTCAGGGACCCGTTCGACCGGCCCCCCGGCGGCGGCGATCCGTACTATGACTTCGAGATCCATCTCGCGGGCGATTACGTCTATCCGCTGTCGGAGTCGATCGAGCCCTTCCCGGACGTCGCCAGCGCCTGCGGCCGCCACCTTGTATACGAGGCCGAGGACGGCTCGCCCTTCGCCTTCACCTCGCGGATCGCTCGCGTCTGCCCCGATTGCGGCTCGCGGTTTCGGCCGCTCGACCACGTCGCCCGGGTGACGGAGGTCGCGACCGGCGAGGCGGCTCACCGCCCCGGCGGCGTGGCGTATCGGTTCGCCCTGGTCGTCGATAGCGGCAAGGCGATCCCGTTCGCCCCCCCGGCCGCGCCCGGCGCGTGGCGTCGACTCGTCGGCCGGTTTCGCGGCGAGCGGGCCCCCCGCCCTCGACCCGTCCGGGTGGTCGAGGAGCTGTCGGGCCTGCTGACCGACGTGCTCGGCCGTCCGTTCGACCAGATCGGGACCTATTCTTAGAGCCCGCCGCAGCGATCAATGGTCGCCCCCGAGTCGGCTGAGGGCGAAACGAGCGTTCTGGCGAACCCACTCGGACTCATGGTTCATCAAGGTTTTCAACGCCGGCGCGGCCCGCCTCGTCCCCAACCGGCCGAGAGCCTGGGCGACCTCGCCGAGGATCGGACCTTTCTCGGAACCCAGAATGTCGACCAGCTTCTCCTCGGCCTTCGGCCCGCCGATGCGGCCCAACGCCCGGACGATATGACGCTTGTTCTCGTACGATTCGAGGTCGAATCGCGCCAGGAGTTGCGGCAGCATGCCGGCGTCGGCCGAGCGGGACGCGTCGATGATCTTCCAACGTCGACGATCCTCGTCTCCCTTGTGCAGGCGACCCGTCATCGATCGACCCTCCGCTACACGAACCGTTCGAGGTCCTCGTCCTTGGAGACGACGGTGACCCCCTCGGGGGTGATGCTGAAGCCGTGTTCGAGGTCGAGCGCCCGGTCCCAGCCGATGGTGAAGTCGGGGGGGACGCGCACGTACTTGTCGACGATGGCGCGGCGGATCCGGGCGTGGCGGCCGACGTCGACGCCTTCGAAGAGGATCGAATCCTCCACGAGCGAGTAGCTGTGGACGCGCACCCCGGGCGAGAGGATGCTCCGGTAGACCTGCCCCCCCGAGACGATCACCCCCTGGCAGACGATCGAGCCGTAGGCCGAGCCGCTGCGGCCGGGGTCGGTGTGGACGAACTTGGGCGGGGGGGACGCGGGCTGGTAGGTGTGGATGGGCCAGTCGCGGTCGTACAGGTTGAGGATCGGGTCGACCGCGATCAGGTCCATGCTGGTTTGGAAGTAGGCGTCGACCGTGCCGACGTCGCGCCAGTAGGCGGCGGTCTTGCGGTTCTCGTCGCGGAACGGGTAGGCGAGCACGCGCATGCCGTCCTCGACCATGCGGGGGATCACGTCGCGGCCGAAGTCGTGGCCGCTGGCCTCCTTCCGCGCGGCGTCCTGGAACAGCAATTCATACATGACGTCGGTGTTGAAGACGTAGATTCCCATCGAGGCCAGCGCCTGGTCGGGGCTGCCGGGGATGGTGGGGGGGTCGCGGGGCTTCTCGACGAAGCGGGTGATCCGGCCTTCGGCGTCGGTCCCCATCACGCCGAACTCGCGCGCGGCGGCCAGCGACGAGGGCTGGCAGGCGACGGTCAGGTCGGCCTTGCGCTCGCGGTGGAAGTCGATCATGCGGGCGTAGTTCATCTTATAGATGTGGTCGCCGGCGAGGATGATGGTGTCGCGGGGCGCGGCCTTCTCGATCGTGTAGACGTTCTGATAGATGGCGTCGGCCGTCCCCTGATACCACGTCTCGGCGATCCGCTGCTGGGGAGGGATCACCTCGATGTACTCGTCCAGCTCGCGGCAGAGGAAGTTCCAGCCCTGGTCGATGTGGCGGTTGAGGCTGGTGGCCTTATACTGGGTGAGCACCAGGATGCGGCGGATGTCGGAATTGATGCAGTTCGACAGGGTGAAGTCGATGATCCGGTAGACGCCCCCGAACGGCACCGCGGGCTTGGCCCGGTCCCGCGTCAGGGGGTCCAGGCGCGACCCCCGCCCGCCCGCCAGCACGATCGCCAGGACGTCGCGATACACCGGCCCGCCTCCGCTCGTACTCGCCCCGCCGATGAGCGGCGGGCGCCTCGCACCCCCCATTGTGACCGAGCCGGGGCCCCGATCCAACCGCCGACCGGCCGAGGTTCCCCCGCGCCGGGCGCTGCGGGACCGGCCGCCGATGCGTTAGACTGGTCGTCCGACCCTCGGGGCGGGCGGCCGCCCCTGCTCCGAAGGTTCACCGACACTCCCCCGAATCTTCTCCGGACTCCCGTATCCTGGACGGGAGGCCGGACGCCCCGCCGACGCCGGCGCGTGGCCGGCGTCCCGCGCGGGACGCCCAGGGAATCGCTGACTCGAAAGGCTCGAAGCTTGATGATCCGACACGCATCTCGACCCGTTCGCGCGGCCGCCGCCTCGCTCGCGGCGGCCCTCCTGGCCTGGGGGCAGCCCGGCCCGGCCCGCGCCGAGGACCGCCTGAAGGAGCTGCAGACGGAGTATTCGCTCACCGCCGGCGAGAAGCGCGATCGCGTCTACCACTTCGGCTCGCAGGGGCCCGGCGACGTCTTCTCGAACCACGGCAGCCACTCCAACCGCCAGATCCCCGTCTACACCTGGGGCAGGAAGGCCGACCTCGGCCTCATCATGGGCGCCGCCAGCAGCTACCGCGACCCGGAGAGGCTCAAGGCCATCTACGGCTACGTCCCCGAGAACACCGTCAACCCCGAGGCCGAGTACGCCGACCAGAGCGACATCCGCAAGGTCCTCGAATCGGCCGCCGCGAAGGGCGCCAAGCATATCTTCATCGTCTGGTTCGACGGCATGGACTGGCCCACCACCCAGGCCGCCGCCATCGTCAAGTCGAACAAGGTCTACACCGAGGGCAAGGGCTCCGGCCTGATCTTCCAGGACTACGCGGCCGAGGGCTCCAACCCGCAGTACGGCTACGTCGTCACCAGCCCGACCCACGACAAGAGCACGCTCGACGTCGACGCCCAGACCGTGAAGATCCCCGAGTCCAGCATGAGGGGGGGGTACGACGTCCAGATCGCCGGCCCCAACCCCTGGACCCCCGGCCCGCTCGGGTCGCAGGCGCCCGGCTACTTCAAGGGCCAGTCGGCCAGCGACGCCGACCGCGAGGGGGTCAAGGCCGTCGGCCGGGTGCTGCACGCCTACACCGACTCCTCCCAGAGCGCCGCCGAGATCGTCAGCGGGGTCAAGTCGTACAACAGCAGCGTCAACATGACCGACGACGGCCGGCCGGCGCCGACCCTCTTCCACGACCTCCAGGCCAAGGGCTGGAAGACGGGCGTGGTCACCAGCGTCCCCTTCCCCCACGCCTCGCCCGCCGGCATGTACGCGCAGAACGTCTACCGCGACGATTATCAGGACCTCGCCCGGACCATGCTGGGCATCCCCAGCGTCGTCCAGGAGGCCCTCGGCGCGCCGCTCCATCCCGGCCTCGACGTGATCATCGGCATGGGCTACAACGTGATGATGGAGCCCCAGCACTTCAAGCGGCAGGGCAAGAACTCGGTCGACGGCCACCTGTGCATCGCAGAGCCCGACCGCGCCGCCATCAACGTCAAGAACGGCGGCAAGTACACGGTCGTCGAGACCAAGCTGGGCACCAACGGCGGCGAGGCCCTCCGGCGCGCCGCCGAGGAGGCCGCCCGCATCGGCTCCCGCCTGTTCGGCTTCTTCGGCGAGAAGGGGCTGGACCACCTCCCCTACCGCACCGCCGACGGCAACTTCGACCCCGCGCCCGACCCGGTGAAGCTGGGCAAGGAGGCGGTCGCCGAGACCTACACCAAGGAAGAGCTGGACTCCCAGCCGACCCTCGCCCAGATGACCGACGCCGCGCTGACCGTGCTGGCCGAGCCCGACCGGAAGTTCATCCTGTTCGTCGAGTCCGGCGACGTCGACTTCGCGCTCCACGCCAACAACCTGGACAACGCCGTGGGCGCCGTCTACAGCGGCGAGGACGCGATCGCGCGGATCATCCGCTGGGTCGAGACCCGGAGCAACTGGGACGACTCCGTCCTCGTCGTCTCGTCCGACCACGGCCACTACCTCGTCCTCGACCGCCCCGAGGGCCTGCTCTCCCCCGGCCGCTGAGCCCGGGCCCATCCTTGCAACCCATACCCACGACGGCCGTCGCGACCCCCGCGGCGGCCGTCCCCTTGCGCCGGACGCGCCGAGGGATCCCGCGCAATGCACCGGTCGAATCGTGAATTGATGCGAGATTGCCGACGATGCGAATCCGGTCGAAAGCGCGCGGAGTTTCCGGGCGGATCGGATCGATGAACGATCCGCACGCGAGCGCAATCCAACGCGTGGCGATATGTCCTGGAAGCCGCGGACGCCGTGCGACGAGGTGTGCGCCGGGAGACGGAGGGGCGAAGCGTCGCGCCCGGCCCGGAGGGGTCGTGGACCCGTCGGGCCGGGGCGGGGGCGAGGTCGGGATCAGGAGAGCAGTTCGGCGAGCTTCTTGACGTTCTCGACGCCGACCTTGGCGACCAGCGGCTTCAGCGCGCGCAGCGCGTCGATCAGGTCGGCCTCGCCCGCGGGCGAGATCCGGGGGGGCGCGAGGTAGCCCTCGATGGAGCGGCGGCCCCGACGGGGGGCCTCGCCGGCCTTGCGACGGGTCTGCGACTTGTACGCCGAGATCTGCTGGCGGGGGATCTCCTTGCCGTAATGCTCGCGGACGAACCCGTCGATGGCGTCGATCTCCTCATGCCCCGCGGACAGTGCGTTGCGCACGGCCTGGGCGTTGGAGATCGTCGCGCCCTCGGCCGGGGCGGTCGATTCCTCGGGCGTCTCGGGCTCGAGGATGGGAGACTTGGACTTGCGGCTCATCGGCGGCTCCGTGGGGGAAGGTCGTTCGGGATCGGATCATCGTCCGAAGCTGCGCAGCCGAATCGGGCGTCGCTCCATCGAAGAACGCCCGTCCGGCCTGGCTTGTATTTCTTGATAATTCATAGGCTATCCGGATCTCAGCCCGAATTCAATATAGGCCCTTGCGCGCGAATCCCCGATTTCGGGCCGCGCGACCGCATCGCGCGGCCTCTCCGGAGCGGTCTTCGCGCGAAGTTATTGATACGAATCCCTTCGGATTCATGGCGTCACGCTCGCGATTGCGGCTATGCAAGGCAAGGACGCCGGGGCGATGATCCGGCGACGTCGCAAGCCCGGCGGCCGCGGCGAAGGCCGTCGCCTCGCGCGGTGAGTCCGGAAAACGAATGAATTCGTGTTTAGCGACCGAAAAGGCGACGAATCCGCATCGCTCGCGGTCGGTCTTTGGCACGCGTCGAGGTGCCTGCAAAGGGCCCTCGGTGGCGGCGCGAAAAGGTGCCGCGGCCGCTGAATCCTGCGGCGAGAGCATATTGCGTGGGGAAGGCGCAGGACCGATTCGAGCCGACGAGGGAGGAGCTGGGAAACAAGGTGTTCATTTTTTAAGACGGTTTCCGTGTGTTATGACCCGGAAGATTGACAGAGTCTTTCAGTCTAGTTAAGTTTCGGACGTCGATGCTCGCTTAGGGGCATTGAGCCGATCTTGGGAGCATCATCCCGCGACGTTCGCGGGGTGATTTCCCTTCTCCTTCTCTCTCATTGCCGGACCGACCTGCTCTTCCCAGACAGAGGCGACCCACCGCGCTCTCGATTCGTACGATGAAGCGCGATGCGGGCCGACCTGTCGACGCCCCGGCCCCGACCCCCGGTCGGCCCCGGCGTCCCCACAACTCCCGAGCCCGGCGAGCCTCCGCGCCCGCCTCGGCGGACGATCCCGGTTTCGCGGGAGTCGTCGTCGTCCCACGGACGCGAGACGCGGCCCGGCCGCCCCCTCGCGCCTGCCGGTTTACGGCCTTGCCGGGCGGCTCCCCCGCCCGGCCGGGGCTGGGAAGGGATTCCTCGACTTCCGATCCACCATCCCCACCAAGACTTCCGCAGGATGAATTCCATGACCCAAGCGTTCTTCGCGCCTCGACGTTTCGGCCTGGCCGCTTCGCTCCTCGTGCTGGCCGGACTCTCGTCCGCCCCGGCGTTCGGCGGCGAGATCACGCTCAGCGACGGCAACTCCACGGCCGTCATCAACACCCAGTCCCAGGCGGGCATGCACACCTGGAACGTCGACGGCGTCGACCAGATGTATCAGCAATGGTTCTGGATCCGGGTGGGCAACCAGGCCGAGACCTCGATCGACCAGGCCTGGGTGAGCGACAACGTCAGCGACGTCAACGGCAACGGCCAGAACGACACGCTGTTCGCCACCTTCCAGAACGCGCTCTGGCGGGTCACGGTCCAGTTCGCGCTCACCGGCGGGACCCTCGGCAGCAGGATCTCCGACATGGCCGAGACGATCCGCGTCACGAACATCTCGGGCCGGGCGCTGGACTTCAGCTTCTTCCAGTACACCGACTTCGACCTGAACGGCTCGCCCGGCGGCGACGCCGGCGTCCACGTCAACGCGAACACGTTCCGCCAGACCGACACAGCGGGCGGCACGGTGGCCCAAGAAGTCGCGCTGCCGACCCCCTCGCGTTGGGAGATGGGCCCCTTCGCCACCATCCTGGACAAGCTGAACGACGGCGCGGCCACCAACCTGTCGAACGGCGTCAGCCCGACGTTCGGCGACGTGACCTTCGCCTTCCAGTGGGACTTCCGCCTCGCCAACGGCGGCTCGTTCATCATCAGCAAGGACAAGCTGATCACGGCGGTCCCCGAGCCCGCGAGCGTCGTGAGCCTGGGCTTCGGCCTGTTCGCGATCGCGGCCGGCGGCCTGAAGCGGCTGGCGGCCTCGCGCGGCGCCCGTCGTCCGGCCTGATCGTGCGGGACCTCCGCGGGCTCGGTGGCTCCAGCCCGCGGAGGTCCGCCTTCGGTCCGATTCAGCGCCCGGACGGCATCCGCAGGTCGACGTAGACCGGCTGGTGGTCCGAGGCGACCGTCTCCGCATCCACGCGGGCCGAGCCGGCGACGAGGCCGGCGGCCAGCGACTCGGCGACGAAGATGTAGTCGATGCGGCCCGGCCGGTCCCCATGCACTCCGATCGAATGGCCCGGCCCCTCGCCGACGACCGTCCAGGCGTCGACCAGCCTGGGACCGGACTCGGGCGCGGTGAGGGCCTTGTAGTCGGCCGTCTCGGGGCGGAGGTTGAAGTCGCCCATGACGATCCAGGGATCGGGGCTGGCGGCGACGATCTCGCGGACCTTGGCGACCTGCAACTCCCGGTCGGCCTGGGAGTCGTGGGCCAGGTGGGTGACGTAGACCCGCAGCGGCTTGCCCGCCACGTCGATCCGGCACTCCAGCAGCCCGCGCGGCTCGGCCTTCTCGCGGCCCGGCGACCTCGGCAGGCGGTGGTTGACGTGCGAGATGATCGGGAACCGCGTCACCAGGGCGACGCCGTAGGCCCCCTCCCCCTCGACGATGTTGGGCGCGAACGCGAAGTTCCCGCCCAGCTCCTTGCCGAGCCACTCCGCCTGGTCCACGTCCTCGCTCCGGCCTCGGAAGCGGACGTCGATCTCCTGGAAGGCGACGACGTCGACCCCGCGCACCAGGTCGGCCACGCGTTTCAGGTCGAGCTTGCCGTCGGTCCCCTCGCCGTGGTGGATGTTGAACGTGGCGAGCTTGATCACGTCCTGCGCCTGCGCCCCGGCCGGGGCGGTCGACGCGAGGAGCCCGAGGGAGAGGAGGATGCGTCGGATCATGGGTGATGACCTCTGGATGTCCAGGAATGAGAAAGGGCCTCCCCCGTCGATGATTGAGGGGGAGGCCCGGCGAAGGTCGCGGCTGCGGATTCGGTGGGATCAGTAGGCGTCGGAGCTGATGATCTCGCCGCCCTGCGTGGTGCTGAGGGCGCGATAGACGGGCAGGCTGATCGAATCCTTCACGAACCGGACGCTGCCGTCGCACATCGCGGCGTTGACACCGCCGGAATGCCGGCTGCGGGCGGCCAGGTAGTTGAGGCGGGGAGTCCCGGTGGAGTGGGCGCACGGGGTCGGCTTGGCGATGGTCGGGGTGCAGGCCCCGCCGCCATACATCATGTCGGGGAGCGGCGAGTTGGGGGCCAGCAGGGCCGTGTAGCTGGTGGCGTCGGCCCACCAGGTCATGCCGCGCAATTCCTGCGACTGCGGGATGATGAGGACCTCGGAGGCCAGCATCGTGTTCGTCGTGCCGTCCGTGATGGTGGCGATGGTGACCGTCTTGCCTTTGTTGCTGGAGGCCGGATGGTCGGCGTTGGTGTACGGGGCGATGAAGGTGAACGGCGCGCCCGCGAAGCGGGAATCCAGGGCGACGTCTTGCTGGTTGAGGTCGGTCGCGCCGAAATTCGCCACGTAATTGTGCGCCGAGATCTTCCCCGTGGCGTCGGCCCCTAGGGCGGTGCTGACCGGCTTGTGCTGGAGGCCGTTGCTCGGGCAGAGGAAAGCGCTGATGAAGCTCGACGTCACCGTGGTGTTGGCCAGGTTGACGTACCGAGGGTTCGAGAAGTTGTACGAATTGGACAGGGCGCCCTGCTCCATGTACGGCAGGATGAACGCCTGCCACGTGCCGTTGCAGCAGCCGGAGGCGCCTGGCGGCAGGGCGCCTACCACGTCGCCGTAGTTGTGGACGGCCAGGCCGATCTGCTTCAGGTTGTTCGTGCACTGGATGCGGCGGGCGGCCTCGCGGGCCGATTGCACGGCCGGCAGCAAGAGCGCGATGAGGACGGCGATGATCGCGATGACCACCAAAAGCTCGATCAGGGTGAAGCCGCGCTCATGTTTGCATTTCGGAGAGATCATCTGTCATGGACTCCCGGTACGCTTCGGAGGAGAGGGATGGATGGTCGGCGGAGTTGTCCCTACGATCGCCGTCACTTCGAAGTGACGGCGAACGTGAAATCATTCGGGCCCGCCTCGGCGACGTCGGCGGTCAGCTCGCTCTGCGCGTTGTAGCGTTCGGGGAGGGCCTCGCCGAGGGCCGTCGTCGGGGGCGCGATCTCCTCGCCCGTGACGCTGTCGGTCTCCTTCTTGCGCGAGGCCTTCACCGGGACTTCCTTGGGGACCGAGACGGAAACCCGGTAGTTGCCGGGGATCAGGCCGTCGGCCTTGGGGATCGAGAACGAGCCCGAGGACACCTGGGCCGCCCCGGAGGTCGAGTCGCCCCCCGCGCCGGTGGGGGTGAAGGTGACCAGGGCCGATTCCAGCGGCTGGCCGTCGAGCGTGACCTTGCCCGAGATCGCCTGGCGCGGGAGCCCGTCGCCGCCGCCGCAGCCCCACGAGACGGCGAGGACGGCCGCGACGGCCGCGAGCCGCATCGGGAGTGTTCTGGAGGTCATCGGTCGGATTCCTTTGGGGTTCTTCATGAGCAGCGGGAGGGAGGCGATGCGGGCGGCTCGTCGCCCCGATGTCGAGACGAGGAGGCGCCGTCGCATCGTCGATCCCAATCCAGGGAGCGAAACGCAATCAGCGCGCCAACGACCTCGGCCGGCTCGGAGGGCGGCCCGTCGTGGCGGGGGCGTCAGGGGCACGATGGTGGTTTTGGTGGTTGGGAGCCGCGCGACGTGGGGTTTGGAGAACGTCCCGCAGGGCCGAGGCCCCTGGGATGTCGCGCGTTCCGCTGAAAGGCCGAGGGGTCCCCGACGTCGATTCTCGGTCGGGGACCCCTCAGCTTTCAATTTCATGATGGCATGTGCAGGGCGAGGTCGTCAAGCTCGACTCCGGAGGTCATCGCGATTTCAGGGACCCCCGCGCGCCGCGGCCAGGTCGGCGCGGAGGCGGTCGAGGACGTCCGGGCGCTCGCCGGCGAGGTTGCGGGCCTCGCCGGGGTCGGCGTCCAGGTCGTAGAGCTGGGGGGCGTCGTCGTTGCCGGTCTCGGTGGCGGTGGCCGGGTTGAACTTGCGGCCCCCGGAGGCGGGGATGAACTTCCAGCCCCCCCGGCGCACGGCCAGGCCGTTGGCGTGCTCGACCAGGACCTCGCGGCCCTTCGGGTCCTCCCCCAGCAGGGCCTTCAGGTGATCCTGCGCGTCGGGGGCGGTCGCGACGGGGCCCTCGCGGCCGACGAGCGCGGCGAACGTGGCGACGAAGTCGACCTGGCTCATCAGCGCGTTCGACTCGCCCGGCTTGACCTTCGCGGGCCATCGGACGACGAACGGCACCCGCGTCCCCCCCTCGAACTTGCTGTACTTGCCCCCCCGGAACGGCCCCGCCGGCCTGTGGCCGCCGAGCTTCTCCACGGCCTCGTCGCGATAGCCGTCGTCGACCACCGGGCCGTTGTCGCTGGTGACGACGACCATCGTCTCCTCGGCCACGCCGGCCTCGTCGAGCGCCCGGAGGACCTCGCCGACGGTCCAGTCGAACTCGACGATCGCGTCCCCCCGCGGGCCCATGCCGGACTTCCCCAGGAACCGGGGGTGCGGCAGCCTCGGGACGTGGACGTCATGGGTCGACAGGTACAGGAAGAACGGCCGATCCTTGTTCCGCCCGATGAAGCCGACGGCCTCGCCCGTGAAGGTGTCGGCCATCGCCTCGTCCTTCCAGAGGGCCTTCTTGCCCCCCCTCATGTGGCCGATCCGGCTGACGCCGTCGACGATCGCCATGTCGTGGCCGTGGCTGGGATGCAGGCGAAGCAGCTCCGGGTTGGCCTTGCCGGTGGGCTCGCCGGCGATCGGCTCGCCGTAGCGGACGACGATCGGGTCGGCCGGGTCGAGGTCCACCACCGCATAGTCCCTCACGTAGACGCAGGGGACGCGGTCCCCGGTGGCGGCCATGATGAAGCACTCGTCGAACCCCACCTCCCGCGGCCCGGGTCGGATCGGCCCGTTCCAGTCCAGGTCCCCCGCCCCCAGGCCGAGGTGCCACTTGCCGACCGCCGCCGTGCGATAGCCGGCGTCCTGGAAGACGGTCGCCAGCGTCGTCCTCCCCGGCTCGACGATGAGCTTGGCGTCCCCCGGCAGGATCCCCGTCCCCTGCTTGCGCCAGGGGTACTCGCCCGTCAGGATCGCGTACCGCGAGGGCGTGCAGGTCGCCGACGAGGCGTGGGCGTCGGTGAACTTCAACCCCTCGCGCGCCAGCCGGTCGAGGTTCGGGGTCAGCCCCGCCTTCGCGCCGTAACAGCTCACGTCGCCGTACCCGAGGTCGTCCGCATAGATCACCACCACGTTCGGCGGCGCGGCGAGGGCGAGCAAGGGGGCCGCCAGGAGGGCCAGGCACGTCAGCGTCAGGGTTCGTCGGAGCATCGGGTTGCGGCCTCCTCGGTCGATCAAGTTCTCATGAACGTCCTTCCCCCGGGCGAGGGAAGTCCGACGAATCCTCGCGAGTTCGAGCGTTTCCGAGCTCAGACGCCTTGCGTCCTACCCGACCGACGAGGATTCTCATCGCGCCCTCACGCTCGGTGGCCTCGACGGCCGGTGTCGCCACGTCCGCCGGCTCGGCCCGATCAGGACGGGGTCGTCGCATTCGCTATTGCAAGCATTTGACAGCGTCGGCGTCAACTCGTCGGGGCTGCAGTGACGGAGGGGTTGGAGAGGGAGGCGGTTCCAGTGGAGCCGCTTGAGGTCGAGCATCGGCCAGCCGCGCGATCACCGAGGCGATCCCCGACGCGGCGTCCGAGGCCACGAAATCCAGGCGGTCGGACGGCCCCTGCAGCCGGGCCCGGGTCGCGGCCTTGCGGTCCGTCTCGACGGCTCCCCATCTGCCAGGGGCGGGCGTTCCCAAAATAGACCTCGTCGACCGCGATCGTCCGAACCCAGGGGTCGCACGCCGCGTCGACCGGCTCCAGGACGGACCCGCCCCGGCGACCCATGGTCGAAGGGTCGGGGCCTCGCCGTCCGGGACGATGCGGAGCAGGTCCTCGACCTGGCGGGTGCTCAGGCGCATGCCGAAGGCCTCGGCCGCGAACCACCGCCGGGCCCGGCGGGCGTGGTCGTCTGCGGGCTGCGCTCGGCCCGCTCGGCCTGCCGAGGCACGGCCCCGCATTCGCGTTGCAGGCCGACGCGTGGAGCGATAGCGTGTCCATGGGGAGGCCCTCCGGGTCGTCAACGATCGTGGGCTGCGTTCCGGTCGATCACGGTGCGCCCCCCACTTAACACCCTCTCAGCGTCTGTCCCGGAAGGTCGCCCGCTTTTTTCCCATCGCAAGGACCGTCTCTCACCTCCCGAGACAGACCGTCAACCCCGCCAAGCGCCTTCGCGACACCCCCCACCTGGAGCGTCACCCCTTGACCCCCGAAGCCTCGCGACGACTGGACCTGATCCGATTCCCGATGATCCTGGCCGTCGTCTACATCCACGCGCACGTCCACTCGCACGTCGTGAAGTCGATCCCGGGGGCGGTGGAGCCGTTCGCACCGCAGGTTTTCCTTCAGAACCTCATCTCCGAGGTGCTGGCGAGGGTGGCGGTCCCTCTGTTCTTCGCGCTCTCGGGATACCTTTTCTTCCTGGGCTTCGACGGGTCGGCGGCGTCATTCGGCCGGAAGTTTCGGTCGAGGTTCTGGAGCTTGGTCGTCCCCTACGTCTTTTGGAACCTGGCCATTCGCGCCGTCTTCGTCGCCTCGGGAGGCCGGGAGTCGACGCAGCTCCTGGACGGCGGATACGTGCATTTCCTCGCCAGCAGCCTCGGCTCGGAGAAGTTCCCGGCCGTCTATCCGCTCTGGTTCATCCGCGACCTCATCCTCCTCGTGGCGGCCTCGCCGCTGGTGTACGCCCTGATCCGCCTCGCGGGCGGGCCCGTCGTCGCCGCGTTGGCCGCCTGCTGGGCGACCGAGGCGTGGCCGACCGACATCCCTTCGATCGAGGGGGTCTTCTTCTTCACGCTCGGCGGCTATGGGGGGCTGCAAAAAATCGACCCGTTCGCGGTCGACCGGTTCGGCCCTTGGGTTTTGGCCGCGTACGCCCCGCTGGCGATCGTCGACGCGTTCCTGGTTGGAACGCCCTCGGACCGACTGGTGCATCCGGCCGCAATCCTCGTCGGCCTGTTCGCGGCCTTGTACGCGACCAAGGCGGCGATCTGGAACGATCGGCTCGGGCGGGCGCTGGCCTGGCTGGCGCCATCGACGTTCTTCGTCTTCGCGGCTCATGAGCCGCTCCTCGGCGTCACGATCAAAGCGATGTCGCGAAGGGCCGGCGGGGGCGACGGCCTCCGCGGCATGGCGATCTACCTCCTCGCCCCGATCCTCGTCTGCGGCATCCTGGTCCCGCTGCACCCACTGCTGGTCCGGGTCGCCCCGCGGTTCACCCGCATCGTCACAGGCGGTCGAGGATGACCTCGCCGGCCGGCGGCGATCACCTGGAGGATGTCAGGATCGGTCCACGTCGCGATGATCGGCCCCGACGATCCCCACACGGCGAGGATCACCGCGGCCCGAAGTCGCCGAGCTTCACGCCCGCGTTCGCCACGGGCCGCCCCACCCGGGCCGTCGATACCGAAGCCCGAACACCGCTTTGACGCGACTCCACGCTCGTGCCCCGGAGGCCGCGCAATCAGGGAGTCAACTCGGCGTTGGAGACGCCGTGGACGCCGGGATGGAGGATGTTGCTGGAGAAGTGCAGGCCGACGGGCGTGGAGTCGCCGGGCTCGATCAGGACGGCGAAGCGGTAGCGCGGGGGGACGACCTCGGGCTTGCCGTCCTTGAGGATCGCGTCGCGGCCGGTGTCGTAGACGACGTTGCCGGTGACGACCACGTCGGCGAGCGGCGGATTTTCGGGGACCTGGGCGTGGTCGAACCGGATCGGGCAGCCGAGGTGGTCCTCGCCCCAGATCCAGTTCGTCTGGCCCATCCCGAAGTCGCTGATTACGTTGTTGGCGATGATCGAGCCGCCGTCCACGTTCGCCGCGCGGGCGGGGTCGGAACCCTCGGCGGCTCGGGCGGGGAGCGAGGCGGCCCCGGGCATCATGCCGATGCTCCAGAGCGAGTTCTTGATGAATTGATTGTTGGAGACGATGACATGCCTCGAACCGTGCATCGCCTTCATGCCGATGAGGGCGTCGTTCACGATGTTCTGCGACAGGACGACGTGGTCGGCGTGGATGTCGAACCCCTGCCCCGCACGCTCGACGAGGTTGCCGATCACCTGCGCGCAATCCGTCGTCCGGGGCCCGCCGACGAAGATGGCGGTGCCCTGCATCCAGTTGTCGGTCTCGCCGCGCTCCCAGTCGCGGGCGCTGGCGATCCGGCCCCGGACGGCGTTCTTCTTGATGATCCGGCCGAGTTCGAACTGCTTCTTGACCTCGGGCGTGGCGACGAGCCGGTCCTCGCGGACGCGGTTGCCCCGGATGAGCGTCCCCTGGCTGTCGTCCACCAGGATGCCCGTGCCGATGATGCACTTGAAGGCGAAGCCCTGGTCGGGCGTGTCGGTCCGGTCGTCGACGTCGACGCGCTGGTAGTTCTTCACGAGACAGTCGCGCACCTGCGTCCCCCGGCAGCTCCGCACCGAGATCGCGCCCGAGCGCGTCTGGTTGTCGATCACCCGCAGGTCGGCCAGCGTCACGTCGACCGAATCCGTGATCAGCACCGCCTCGGCCGTCGTCTCGCGCGCCCCCTCGGGCCGGGTCAGCGTGAGCCCCTGGAGGACGGCGCCGTCGGCGTGGTCGATGCGGACGATCGCCTTCGCGGCGTCCATCTGCACGATCCGACCGCGTCCGACCAGCCCGCCCCCCTCGCCGCCGATGCGGAGGGTCTCGCGGATCTCATGCACGCCCGACGGCACCTCGACCACCTTGCCCGGGTTGGCGTCGATCGCCGCCTGGATCGACGGATAATCGCGCGTGGAGACTTCGGAAGCGGCGACGCGCGAGGGCGGTGACGCCGCCCCCAAGGTCAACAGCCCGACCCACAGGACCTTGCACGGACGTTGGATCACGATCGACTTCTCCGATAGGGCTGCGATGATCGCCCAGGACCCTTCCCGGGCGGCTTGCCGCGAGTCGTTCAAGGCTGCAAGGCGCGGCCGCTCCCGCCGCCCGTCGTGTGGAGAATCTGGAGCTTCGGGAGCGCCTCCCGCAACGCTTCGATTCCGGCCTTCGTGACCTTCGTGCCGCTCAGTTGCAACTTCTGGAGCCTTTTCAGCGGAGCGAGATGGGCCAGCCCCGCGTCGGTCACGTCGGTGTCGGAAAGGTCCATAAAGCCGAGCCCCGTCGATCCGGCCAGGTGTTTCAGCCCGGCGTCCGTGATCGACGTCGACGCGAGGGTGAGAACAGCCAGGGACGGCATCCCCGCGAGACTGGCGAGCCCTTCGTCCGTCAAGCCGGTGTCGCGGAGGTCCAGGGTCCGCAGGGCGGTCAGGTTGGTGCGCGGATCCAGGCGGGCCAGATCCGCCACTCCGGGGGCCTGCGAGATTTTCAACACTTTCAATCGGTGGAGGCCGGCGAGATGGGCGAGCCCCGCGTCCGTGACCCGATTGACTTCGATTCGTGGCCGACCCGGCGCCATCCGCCCCTCGCCGGTCACCACGAGGTACTCGAGGTCGACGAGTCGCGCGAGCCTGGCGAGGCCGTCGTCGGTGACGCTCGTGCCCCCCAGGTCCAGGTGTCTCAGGTTGGTCAGGCTCGGCAGGTGCACCAGCCAGGAATCCTGGACCCCTGGATTGAGGAGTTGGAGGGATTCGAGATTTCGCAGGTCCCGGAGCAGAGCCGAGCCGTCGCCGATCCCGGAGGTGTCGCGGATGTACAGGCTCCGCAGCCTTCCGAAGTCGTGGAGGGGGGCCAGTTCGTCTTCGGTCGCCGGGCCGACCACGGTCACGCTGTCAACTTCCTGGAAGAATTCATCGCCGAGGAGCCGCCTCAGCCAGGTCGGCGCCGGCGGGGTCGCCATCGGGTCGTAACCCTTGCCTCCCGGAGATTGATAATCGTAGGAGAAAAAGGCTCGCGGGTCGGCCTTCTTGATGGCTTCGACGGCGCGACGCTGCACGTTCGCCCGCCGGATCGGCCAACCCAACAGCACGGCGACGCCGAGGACGACCGCCATCATCGCCCGGACGCTGAGTCGCGGCCGCCAGCGCCGCGGGCTCGGGCCGGGCGGCGGGTCGGGGACGTGCGTCATGGCTGCTGGTCCTCGTGATTCCACCGGCTTCACTTCCCGGCTTCGAGCTTCTCGAACTCGACGTTCTGGATCGGATACCGCTTCCAGTCCTTGTAATCGTAGTGCCACCACTCCTCGGGGAGGTGGAGGAAGCCCTCGGCCTCCAGGGCTTTCCGGAGCGCGGCGCGGTGGGCGGCCTGGGCGGGGGTGGCGGGGGCGTCGGAGTAGGCGCGCTCGGTGAAGTCGTCGTAGCCGGTGGGCATGTCGACGGGCTCGCCGGTCTTGATGTCGTAGAGCGTCAGGTCGACGGCGCAGCCGCGGTTGTGGCGCGAGCCCTTGGCGGGGTCGGCGACGAAGTCGTGGTATTGCGCGGGGGTGGCCTCGCGGAAGATCTTGGTGACGTGCCAGGGGCGGTAGCCGTCGTAGATTAAAAGGCCGAAGCCCTGCGCCGCAAGCTTCGCCTGGGCTCGCTTCAGGGCCTCGGCCGCCGGCCGCTGGAGGAAGGCCCGGGGGGTCGTGTAGACGGGGACGCCCAGGAAGTTGTCCGCCGTGGCGTAGCGGATCTCCAGCTTGATCCGGGGGTCGAGGGTCGCCAGGTCGACGAGGTCGGCCGTGGCGAACTCGCCCTTCTCCTTGGGCGGCTTCGCGGCCAGGGCCTCGGCGCGGATCTCGGCGATGGGCCGCACGGGTCGGATGCGGAAGGTCTGGCGGGCCGGCTCGTCCGCCGCCGCGCCGCCCAGGCACGCGGCGACCAGAGCGACGGCCGGCCCGAAGGTTCGGTTCGTGTTCATGCCGGCGACGTTAGCACACGGGCCGACGGCGGGCAATTCGCCAGGGACGGTCAGCGGCCCCGGAGTCCTTCGAGCCGCCTTCCCGAACTCCTCCGAGTCGTGAGGAAGGCCTTCCGGGTGCCACGGGTTCGGAGAACCCGTGGCAGCCAACTCCAAAGTCTGCGATGGTCCCGAGCCGGTCGCGGTCCACGAGCGGGATGGCGGAGGGGTCGCGGCGAAGGAGGTCTCCGCGACCGTCAGCGGTGGGCCTTCCCCTTCGTCTCGACCTGTCGCGGGGCGCGGAGGGTCCGCTTGGCGACGCGGTCGAGGTCCTCGGCGGTGGGCTCCTGGCCGTCGCGGAGGGCGTAGGCGAGGTCGCGGGCGCGGTCCCAGTCGCCGGACGCGGCGGCCTCGCGGATCGCGCCGAAGGCGCGGCCCTCGCCGTCGCCCAGCTCCTTCGCGGCGGCCAGGCGGTCGATCTCGGCGGCGGCCGTCTCGAGCAGCTTCGGGTCGCGGGTGGAGGTCGCCGTGGCGAGCTGGAGGATGATCTCGCGGTGCTCGGGGGCGACCTGCTCGACGCCGCAGCCGGCGAGGCCGCACGCGAGCGCCGTCAGGAGCGTCGCGGCGACGGCCGTCCTCGCGCGGGCCTCAATACTCATCGCCACCGACGACCTCCCCCCCGCGACAGGTGCCGATCGCGGCCCACGCCCGCTGGTTGATCGATTCCTTGATGAATCGGACGCTGCCGTCGCCCAGCAGGGCGTTCGTCCCGCCGGGGTGCTCGGAGTACATCTGGCAGACGTGATTCGACCGCGCGTTGGGCGGGTGGATGATCCCCCCCTCGCCGGCCGCGGGCCCGGTGTGGGTCAGCACCAGGGTCGCGGCGTAGTCGCAGAGCGAGAGCGCGAACCGGGGGGTCGGGCAGACCACGGCCCCGGGGACCACGCCGACCCAGGTCTTGTCGCTGAGGATCGGCGAGTGCTCCCCCATGAACAGGGTGTTGCTCAGGCCGTCGGTGATGCTGGCGATCGTGGTGAGCGAGTTGCGGAAGAAAGGGCCGTCGGCCACCGTGCGCTGGTCCGGGATCGCGTACCCCCAGGGCTCGTCGTTGCCGGCGTTGAGGACGTAGTGCGACCGCGCGAACCGGGTCAGCACCGCGCCCGGCTGGTCCTTCACGTCGAACGCCCGGCTCGGCTCGCTCACCGACGGGCAGAGGAACGCCGCCAGCGAGGTCCGGGCCCCGGTGCTGTTCTCCGCCGACCCGCACGGCAGGTTCACGTTCAGGGCCTGATACACGGGGGCCTGCTCCATGTACGCCAGGATCGCCGCGCCGTAGGCCCAGCCGGGCCCGGCGTCGAGCGTGACGGCGTCGGGCTGGCCGTGCACGCCCCCGCCCCCCGTCCTCGTCATGTAGCCGGGCGGGAAGCACGCGAAGGCGCTCTCGTAATTGTGCATCCCCAGCCCGAGCTGCTTCAGGTTGTTCGTGCATTGCGCCCGCCGCGCCGCCTCGCGCGCCGACTGCACCGCCGGCAGCAACAGCGCGATGAGCACCGCGATGATCGCGATCACCACCAAAAGCTCGATCAACGTGAACGCCGCCCTCGCCGCCCCCCGCCGCTCTCCGCATTCCGACTCCACGCCACGATCCTCCAGGATTCGGATGATGCCCTTTTGCCGTGTCAGCCAATGTAGAATGCCGTCGGCATTCTGGCAATTCCTTTGTTTGGGTGTCCAAAAAATCGGATTCGATGCGGCAGACCCGGGCCGTCGAAACCCGAGGACGGCGACGCGGGTAGTCTCCGCGGGGGATTTCTCCGATGCGAAGGGGGCGACGGCCGTGAAGATCTGGTGGAAATGGGCGGTCCTGGTGGTGTTGATGGCCCTGGGATCGGCGCTCGCCCTGGCGCGTCGCGAGCCGACTCCGCCGGACTCGATCGTGTACGAGCCGGACGTGGTCTATCGCGAGGTGGGCGAGACGCTGCGGATGGACTTCGCGCGGCCGAAGGAGGGCGACGGGCCGTTCCCGGTGGTCGTCTGCATCCACGGCGGCGGCTGGCGCGCGGGGGACCGGAAGGATTTCCGCGAGGCCCTCTTCAGCCTGGCCCAGCAGGGCTGCGCGGCGGTCTCGGTGCAGTATCGGTTCGCCCCCAAGCACCCGTTCCCGGCGCAGCTCGACGACGTGAAGGCGGCCGTGCGATACGTCCGCGAGCATGCGAAGGAGCGGAAGCTCGACCCGGACCGGGTCGCCGTGATGGGGGGCTCGGCCGGGGCCCACCTGGCCCTCTTGCTGGCGACGACCGCCGACGAGGACCCGAAGGAGGCCACGTCGAGCGCCGTGAAGGCCGCCGTCTCGATCGCCGGGCCGACCGACCTGTCGCCGCACTTCCCGGACGCCTCGCGCTACATGGTGGAGGACCTGCTCGGCCAGGACCGCAAGGCCGACCGCGACGCCCAGGATCGGGCGAGCCCCCTCTCCCACCTGAACGCCGGCGATGCGCCGGTGCTTCTGATCCACGGGACCAAGGACGAGCTGGTCCCTTACGACCAGGCGACGAGGTTCCGGGAAGCGGCCGCGAAGGTCGGCGTCGAGGCCGAGCTGTTCACGATCGAAGGCGGGACCCACGGCGGCGGGGGCGAGCCCCAGGCCTGGGCGACCTCCGTCGTGAAGTCGGTCGCGTTCCTGCGGAAGCACCTGGGGCTCCCTCCCCTCCCGGGCTACGACGCCGAGGGGAACTCGACGGCGAAGGCGCCCTGACGAGCCGAGCGGCCGGGGCGGTGGCGGCCCGGGATTCGCGGGTTATGATGGGCTCGCGGGCGTCGAGCGACGTCCCGACGGTTCGCACAAGGCCCGAAGAGACGAGACCCTCATGTCCACCCGCTTGCGCTGGCTCGGCCATTCCGCCCTGCTGTTCGAGAACGACGGCAAGCACGTCCTCATCGACCCGTTCCTGACCG
The DNA here is from genome assembly GCF_011064595.1 of Paludisphaera soli. Taxonomy (GTDB): domain Bacteria; phylum Planctomycetota; class Planctomycetia; order Isosphaerales; family Isosphaeraceae; genus Paludisphaera; species Paludisphaera soli. The sequence goes on from NZ_JAALJI010000006.1 coordinate 105,730, forward strand.
GCAACCCCAAGGCCGCCATCAAGCCTGAGGACGCGCTAGCCGACCTGATCCTGATCTCGCACGGCCACGAGGACCACGTCGGCGACGCGGTGGCGATCGCCAAACGGACCGGGGCGACCGTCGCCACGAATTACGAGATCAGCGGCTGGTTGCAGAAGCCCGAGCAGGGACTGGAGAAGGTGGAGGGCCTGCAGCACGGCGGCGGGTTCACGTTCGCCGACTGGCTCCGCGTCAAGCTGACGCTCGCCTTCCACGGCTCCGCCCTGCCCGACGGCTCCAACGGCGGCAATCCCTGCGGCTTCGTCCTGACCTTCCCCGACGGGACGAAGGTCTACGACGCCGCCGACACCGCCCTCTTCGGCGACATGGCCCTGATCGGCGAGGAGGGCCTCGACCTGGCCCTGCTCCCCATCGGCGACTACTACACCATGGGCGTCGACGACTCCATCCGCGCCGTGAAGCTCCTCAAGCCCAGATACGTCATCCCCATCCACTACAACACCTTCCCCGCCATCGCCCAGGACGCGCAAGCCTGGGCCGAGCGCGTGAAGAAGGAGACCTCCGCGCAGCCGGTCGTCCTGGAGCCGGGGGACTGGTTCGACATCGCGAAGTGATTATGATTTGACGCCTTCCCCCCTGGCGGGGGAAGGCAGACCCCGCAGGGGTCGGATGAGGGGGGGACGCCCGCGGGGAGTTTCGGATTCCGCCTCCCCACCGGCGCGGCCGACGGCCTCGGAGCGACCTGTCGGAACTCCGAGAGTCGTTTCACTCGTCCCCCCCTCATCCGGCCCTACGGGCCACCTTCCCCCGCCAGGGGGGAAGGAGCTTGGGAGATCCGGACTTCGTGACGGACGGCCAGGCCCTTGGCGGCGGCGAGGCGTTCGTACAGCTCGGCGAAATGGGCGACCATGGCGTCGGCGCGGAACTCGGCCAGGGCGCGTTCGCGGCCGGCGGCGCCGAGGGCCCGGGCGCGGCGGGGGTCGCGGACCAGGTCGCGGAGGGCTCGCGCGAGGAGCGGGAGGTTCCCGATCGGGGCCAGCAGGCCGGTCACGCCGTCGACGACCACCTCGGTCGTCCCCGGCGCGGAGGTCGCGACGACGGGCTTGCCCAGCATCATCGCCTCCAGCACCACGTTGGGGAGCCCCTCGTACTCGCTCGGCAGCACCACCACGTCGGCGGCCGCCATCAGGCGCGGGACGTCATCCCGGTGGCCGAGGAAGCGGACCCTCTCGGTCAGCTCGTACTGCACGACCTTCTTCTCCAGCTCCCGGCGCATCGGGCCGTCGCCGACGATCGCGGTGCGGAGGTCGGGCTGGACGTGCTGGAGCAGGTCCAGCACCTTCAGCAGGTCCACCACCCGCTTCTGGGGGGCGAGCCGGCCGGCGAAGAGGGCGAGCTTGGCGTCGGGCGGGAACCCGATCTCGACGCGGACGGCCGCCGGGTCGACGGCCGGCGGCGGCTCGTCGGCGATCCCCGAGTAGATCATCTCCAGCCGATCCTCGGGCACGCCGAGGCCCCGGTAGTAGTCGACCACGGCGTTCGAGTTGCCGACGAGCTTGTCGCAGGCCGTCGCCAGCCTCCGGTCGACGGCCTTCTCGACCCGCCCCTTCCAGAGGTCGACGGCCATCTCGGCGGTGACCACCACCGGCACCCCCGCGCGACGGGCGGCGATCCGGCCGTAGGCGTTGGCGGCGAAGATCCAGGTCTGCACCACGTCGAACTCGCCCGCCTTCATCAGCCGCGTCAGCCGCCGGAGGGCGAACGGGTCGACCTTGAACCGCTTGGCGATCGACCGGACCGGCACGCCGGCGGCGGCCAGCTCGGCCTCCAGCGGGCCCCCGCGCGTGAGGACGGCCGCCTCGACCTGGAAGCGGTCGCGCGGGAGGCCCTTGGAGAGCATGACCATCTGCTTCTCGGCGCCCGAGCGATCGAGCGTCGGGATCAGCTGCAAGACCTTGAGCACGTCGGGAGACCTCGCTTCAACCCGATCGCTTCCGGGCGATCAGTTCCTGGAACAGTTGCCGATGCGTTCGCGCGACGGCCCGGATCGAGAACTGCTGCTCCACGCGCCCCCGCGCCGCGCGGCTCATGTGGAAGGCCCGGTCGAAGGTCGACCACTGCTCGACGATCGTCCGGGCGAGCGCGTCGGGGTCGCGCGGCGGGGCGAGCCGGCCGTGCTTGAAGTCGGCGATCAGCCGGCGGTTGCCCGGGATCGCCGAGGCGACGACCGGCAGGCCGACCGCCATGGCCTCCATCAAGGCGATGCTCATCCCCTCCTCGGTCGACGGCAGCACGAACAGGTCGGCCCCCCGCAGGGCGGCCTCCACGTCGTCGGTCGCGCCGGGGAGCGCGATCGCGGCTTGCTGGCCCAGCTCGCGGGCCAGGCGTTCGAGTCCCGGCCGCTCCGGCCCCTCGCCGGCGAGCGTCAGCCGCGCGGCCGGGAACGTCTCGCGGACGCTCGGCCAGGCCCGGATCAGCGAATCGAGCCCCTTCTCGGGCGCGAGCCGGCCGACGAACAGGGCGTGCGGGGCCTCCTGCCAGCTCCCCCGGCGCTGCCAGGGGCGGGCGGGGATCGGCACGCCGTTGGGCAGGTCGTGGATCCGCGCCTCGTCGTAGCCGGCGGCGACCAGCTCGCCGCGGACGGCCTTCGAGATGGCGACGAAGGCGTCGGCCTGCTTGCAGCGGCGGGCGATCCGCGCGCCGAAGTTCCCCCGCGCCTGCCAGGCGAGATCGCCGGTCTCGCCGGCGCCCTCGGGGCGGAGGACGACCGGGAAGCCGCGGCGACGGCCGACGTCCACGGCGACGTGGGCGTCGTGCTTGAGCATCGAGACGTACGCCAGGTCCACCGGGTTCGCCTCCAGCCAGCGGCGGAGGTTCCGCATGTACAGCCAGGTGCCGACGAACCGCAGCCGGGAGGTCTCCAGCCGGTGGATCGTCAGCCGGCCGCCCCCCTTCGACCTCGGGTGGTCGACCGCCTCGCGCGCCGGTAGCCCGGCGGCCTCGCCCACCGCCGAGGTCAGGACCGAGACGTCGTCCCCCTCGCGCGCCAGGGCCTCGGCCAGGTAGCCCAGCACGCGCTCGGCCCCGCCGATGAGCGGCGGGTAGCGGCGGGAGATCAGGGCCAGCTTGAGGGGGGGCGGGGTGTCGCTCACGGTCGGCGCTCAGTCCTTGAGGATGCCGACGAAGGGCAGGTGGCGGTAGTCGTCGTCGTAGTCCAGCCCGTAGCCGACCACGAAGGCGTCGGGGATCGTGAACCCGCAGTAGTCCGGCTCGATCGGCGTCGTCTGGCGGCCGATCTTCCGCAGCAGGACCGCCGTCTTGACGCTCCGCGCCCCCCGGACGGCCAGGTGGTCGACCAGCGCCGCGAGGGTCTGGCCGGTGTCCAGGATGTCGTCCAGCAAAAGCACGTCGCGGTCGGCCACGTCCGGCGCCAGGGCCTCGTTGATCACCAGGGTCGACGACGTGGTGCTCGCCCCGCGATAGCTGCTGGCGTGGACCAGGCCGATGCGGTGGGGGACGTCGACGGCGCGGATCAGGTCGGCCAGGGCGATCAGGCTCCCGGTGAGGACCGCCACGATCGTCAGGGGCTTGCCCGCGTAGTCGCGCGCGACCTCGCGGCCCAGCTCGCGGACGCGGTCGTGGAGGTCGGTCTCGGGGATCAGGACGTCGACGGGCACGGCGTCGCGACTCCTCGCGTTACAATGGGATGCGTCGGACGAAGGAGCCGCCCAGTGTAACCGATGGGCCCCGCGATCGAATAGGAGACGCGCCCGGATCGTCTCGTCGGGGTAGGAGTGCGTATGCCCGAAGCCGCCGCGACCGCATCCATCACCGATGAAGCGCTGGTCCGGCGGGCTCGCGGCGGCGACCCGACGGCGCGCGAGGAGCTGTTCCTGCGGCATCGGGACGACGCGTATCGCACGGCGTATCGACTTTTGGGGGACCAGCACGACGCCCTCGACGTGGTGCAGGAATCGCTGATGAAGGCCTTCGCCCGGCTGTCGGAGTTCGACGGCCGGGGGGGCTTCCGGTTCTGGCTGCTTCGGATCGTCGTCAACACGGCCCTCGACCAGGGGAGGCGGAGGAAGCGGCGGAAGTACGTGACCCTGGAGGGCGAGCCCGCGAGCCCCTCCCCGGACGACGACCCGGCGCGGGGGCTGCATCGGCAGGACCTCCGGCGGGCCCTCGACGTGGCGCTGGGGAACCTGTCCCCGATCTTGCGGGCCACCTTCGTCCTCTTCGCCGAGCTGGGATTGAGCTACAAGGAGATCGCCGAGGCCCAGGAAGTCCCGATCGGCACCGTGATGAGCCGGATCAGCGCCGCCCGCAAGAAGCTCCAGGCCGAGCTGGATTGGGACCGCCTGAAGGACCTCGATTGAATCGAATCGAGTCGAATCGAGAGGATGGCAGACGATGCGAGGAGAAGCCGAGAACCGCGAGTCGACCCGACTCGAACGCCTGTGGGAGGCGACCCGCCCCCCCGCGCCCTCGGCCGAGGCCTGGGACCGCGTCTGGGCCGCCGTGAACGCCCCCGAGGAACGGCGCGCGACCTTGACCATGCCCCCCGCCCCTTCCCGAGGCCGCCGCTGGGCCTCGATCGGCCTGGTGCTGGCCGCGCAGGCCGCCGCGATCCTGCTGGCCGTGGGCCTCGCCCTGCGGGGCGATGGCCCCGCGCCCGACGCCGGCCTCGTCTCGCGCACGGCGACCGCCGTCGTGAGGATCGAGGAAGGCCAACTCGTGCTGATCCGCTCCGACGCCGACGTCGTCCAGACCACCGACCTGTCCGCCCAGGCGGGTGCGGCGGGCGTCGACGCCTGGTACCTCGTCTTCAACCTCCTGGAATCGATGGCCGGCCCGGTCGTCGCGATGTCCCGGTGAGCGCGGCCGGAAGCCCGCCCGACCGGCCCCTCCCCCCTTCCCCCCCGGCGGGGGAAGGTGGCCCGCAGGGCCGGATGAGGGGGACCATCAAGCCGGACGAGGCGAGGATGCGACGGCTTTCGCTGATTCCCTTCCCCCCTGGCGGGGGAAGGTGGCCCGCAGGGCCGGATGAGGGGGGGACGAGCGAGACGACTCTCGGAGCTTCAACGGGGCCTTCCGAGGGCGTGGCCGCTCGGACGGCGCGTCGAAATCCGAAGCTCCTCGCGAGCGTCCCCCCCTCATCTGACCGCTTCGCGGTCTGTCTTCCCCCGCCAGGGGGGAAGACCGTTCCAGCCTCGGACTCTGTCGAGGCCGGAAACTGGTGGCCTGGGCGGCCCGCCCGGGCGTCGAGCGCCGGGGGCCGCATCGCCGCCTCCCTGCTGGTGGCGAGCCTGACGCTCGTTTCGGGCTGTTCGCCGCGCCCGTCGTCGCCACCCCCGGCTCCCGAGGCGAAGCCCGCGCCGACGGCCTCGCCGACCGCCCCGGCTCGCCAGGTGACGGTCTTCGCGATCGAGGCGGAGCCAAACTCGTCGGCGATCGACCCGAGGCTGACGTCGGTCCGGGTGCAGCTTCGGAAGATCCTGCCCGATCACGGCTTCCGGCTGATCGAGTCGCGCAGCGAGCGGCTCGCCGCCGGCTCCACCCTGGCCTGCGACCTGGGCGCGGGCCGGGTGGCCGAGACGACGCTGGAGAGCGACGTCGACGGCCGCGTCACGCTCCGCTGCACCTTCCAGGAAGGCGACGCACCCCCCTTTCAGACCGTCGTCGACGCCCCCGAGAATCAGTTGTTCTTCTACGAGCGCTCGCTCCGCGACGGCGCGCGAGTGCTGATCGGCGTCGGGGCGCGGTGAGACGCGCGGTTGGGGCTGGGTGCGTCGTTTGACCTCGCCGGACCGGGCGGCTAACCTGGCTTCCGGGAGACTCCCACGATCCGACGGAGCGAACGGGACATCGACTCATGAGCGCCGCGAGGACGATCCCCGTCATCGCCGAATACATCGCGATCCGGCCGGGCTACTGCGGCGGCAAGCCGCACATTGCAGGCCATCGGATCAAGGTGCAGCACATCGCCGTCTGGCACGAACAGATGGGGATGTCGCCCGAGGAGATCGCGGCGACCTATCCGACGCTCGAACTCCCGGCCGTCTACGCCGCCCTGGCCTACTACCATTCGCACCGGGACGAGGTCGACGCGGACATCGAGGCGGACGACCGCTTCGTCGCCGAGCAGCAGGCGAAGGCCGGCCCGTCGCTCGCCCGCGAGAAGATCTAAAGCGAGCAGGCCAACTTCCCGTCGATGGCGACCGAGATCAGCCCGGTCGGCTCGCCTCCGGCCGCCATCCGCCGGCGGCGTATCGCGTTCGCCTGAGGAGAGGCATGAACTTCTACAGCGCCCGCCTCCTCTTGGTCATCTTGATAGACGACCGACCGCGCCGAACGAATACGTGGGATGAGATCATCGTGACCTTCCGGGCTCGGGACTTCGCCCACGCCTTCGCAAGGGCGCTGGAGGTTGGTCGATCTCACGAGACGGAGTACGAAAACCTCCGCCGTCAGAGGGTCCGTTGGGCTCTGGTCGAGGTACTGACCCTCGACTTCGTCGGCAGGCGCGTCGATGGAGCGGAGGTGGCGTCACGGATGTTCGACCGACGATCCAAGGAGGCCATCCCGTTCGACACGCAGTTCCGGCCCGAGGAGTCGACTCCCTCGCAGAGCTTCTGAGGTGCGGCTTCGAATGGAGGTGGTCAGGTCTCGTCGACAAAGGCTGAGTTCGCCTTGCGGTGACCCTGGCCGTGCCCGTTTGGGAACGACTCAAACCAGGGAGATTCGAGACCGGGTTGAGTTCGTTTGAAGGCCACGGCCGTCCTCAACGCCGAACGCCCCGGCGGCCGGTGGGCCGTCGGGGCGTTCGGATGAACCAGACTCATAAGGTGAGGCGGGGCCTTCCCTGGCCCGTCAGCCTTCGGGTCGCGGATCCATCCTTGGGGCGACCTTCGGGCGAGAGCCTTCTCGATCCGGTCTTCCCTGACCGGCCCGGCGTCCCTGCCGACACACCTGTTATCGGCGTCGGCCGGGGGGCCCTGCACTTTTTCCGGCGGTCAGGCGATGGTGATCGAGTCGTCGAGGTAGACGTCCTGGATGGCGTTGAGGAGCTTGACGCCGTCGGCCATGGGGCGCTGGAAGGCCTTGCGGCCGGAGATCAGGCCCATGCCGCCGGCCCGCTTGTTGATGACGGAGGTCCGGATGGCCTCGGCGGAGTCGTTCTTGCCGCTGGCGCCGCCGGAGTTGATCAGCCCGGCGCGGCCCGTGTAGCAGTTGAGGATCTGGTAGCGGCAGAGGTCGATCGGGTTGTCGGTCGACAGCTCCGTGTACATCCGCTCGTCGAGCTTGCCGTAGCTGGAGCCGCCCATGTTCAGGGCCTTGAAGCCGCCGTTGTTCTCCGGGAGCTTCTGCTTGATGATGTCGGCCTCGATCGTCACGCCCAGGTGGTTGGCCTGGCCGGTGAGGTCGGCGGCGACGTGGTAGTCCTTGTCGGTCTTGAACGCGTCGTTCCGCAGGTAGCACCAGAGGACCGTCGCCATCCCCAGCTCGTGGGCCCGGTAGAAGGCCTCGGCGACCTCGATGATCTGCCGGCCGCTGTTCGGCGAGCCGAAGTAGATCGTGGCGCCGATCGCGGCGGCGCCCATGTCGTACGCCTCCTCGACCTTGCCGAACATGATCTGGTTGGCCTGGTTCGGGAACGTCAACAGCTCGTTATGGTTGATCTTCACCATGAACGGGATCTTGTGGGCGTACTTGCGCGCCACCATCCCGAGCACGCCGAACGTGCTGGCGACGGCGTTGCAGCCGCCGTCGATCGCGAGCTTGACGATGTTCTCGGGGTCGAAGTACGCCGGGTTCTTGGCGAAGCTCGCCCCGCCCGAGTGCTCGATCCCCTGGTCGACCGGCAGGATCGACAGGTAGCCGGTGCCGGCGAGGCGGCCGGCGTTGAACAGCCAGGAGAGGTTGCCCAGTACGCGCAGGTTGCGGTCGCTGGGGACGAAGATCCGATCGACGAAGTCGGGGCCGGGCAGGTGCAGCGACTCCTTGGGGATCGCCGTGCACTTGTAATTCAGCAGGGCGTCGGCTTCGCTGCCGAGCGCGTCGTGGATCACGGACGCCATGTTCGTGGCACTCCTACGCGGGCGTCGCGGCGGTCCCTCTCTGGGGGCGGAGGCCGGCGTCGGGCCGCGTACACATGAATGGGATTGAGAGGCTTGGTCGATGGATTGCGTCATCCATCACGCCCCGGGCGACGGCCCCAGTCGAGCGGGCCCGGGGGCGATTCGCTGCGTCCGGCGTGGATCCGTCCGGCCGCACGGTCCCGGAACCGGGCCGCCGGGTGAAGGAGGCCCGAACACGCCCGGGACAAGGCCCCATCATACAGATCGCCCGGCCCCGGTTGCAATGAGCGATTCCGAGGCGGGGCCGAGCCCGGGAGCGTCGGGGACGAGGGAATCCCGCCGCCATTCGACGAATCGGGCCCATGATGGATAAGAGGGGATTCCACGCGCCGAGCGTCCGCCGGGAGGACTCCGGGACGTGGATCCCGCGCCAGAAAGACGGCGAAGCGCGTCGAACGAACCCAATCTCCGAGGCCGTGCTTGCGACGTAAAAGGATCCGTATGAGTGACTTGAGGCTGTCGACGTCGAATTGGCTTCGCGCGAACGAACCCAAATCCGGGACGCCGCGTGCCACGGGTTCGGAGGAACCGTGAATCGGCGTCGGGCCGGTCCAAGCCGTCGCCGAAGCCCCCGGCCGGTCCACGGGGCGACCGACCCCGTGACTTCCAAGGCGCGAGAAAGACGGCGAAAGCGCGCCGAACGAACCCAATTTCCGAGGCCCGGCTTGCGACGCAACGCTATGGAAGGAAAAACCTTGGGGCAATCAAAGCCGGATTGGCTTCGCTCGAACGAACCCAATCTCCGGGCGGTCGGTTCCGCCGAGGTCTCTCGCCGCGGTTCAGCGCGAGCCCTTCGCCTTGCCGCCGGCCGACGGGTTGAGCTTGCTCGCCGGGGGCTTGGGGAGGCCCTGGAAGGCCTCGGCCGTCACCTCGGTCGTGCTGCCGTCGCCGAGGATCACGACGCCCCCCTTCTCGGGCACGTCCTTCTCGTAGCCGATCACCGACGCGCCGCCGTACTCGTCGAGGTTCACCCCCCAGTAGATCACCACCTCGCCCGAGCGCAGGGCCTCCAGCGCCCGGGGGAGCGCCGCGCCCAGCTTCTCGGCGTCTTTGAGCGACTTCGGAGCCGGCTTGTTCTGCTCCTGGTAGGTCCGCAGGAGCTGCCCCACCTGCTCCACGGGGCTCGGCTCGGCCCCGGAGGGGGAATTCGAGGTCGGGGCGCAGGCGGGCAGGGACGCGAGCAGGACGGCGATCAGCGGGAGGGCGCGGGGCAGGCGGAGCGACATCATCGTCCGGGATCCGTTCGCAAGAGGACTGGGATGCTAGACCAGGAGCATGAGCCAGAAGGCGTACGACGCGAAGAGGAGCGCGGGGATCGCCCAGGGGCCGGCCTCGCCCCTAAAGGAGGAGGCGGCCCAGGAACCGAGCGCGAGGGCCGCCAGGCCGAGGCCGACGCACGTCCAGACGCCGGACGCCCGCACCTCCCCCGAGGCCGTCGCCTTCGCCGCCTCCATGTCGCCCCGGCCGCCCGAAGCCCGGGCCAGCGTCATCATGCCCCGGGCGGCGTGGTTCTTGGCGACGGTCTCGGCGACGATCGCCCCGACGATCAGGGCCAGGGTCGCGAGGTACATCCCCCGTTTCGCGAGCGACGGCATGACGCGGCCTCGCCTGGCTGGAGTCCGGTGGCTTGGGCCGACTCGACCCGACCTGACTCCCGCCATCCTCGCATCTCCGGGCCTGCGCGTGCCAGAGATCCTCCGAGGGCGGTCGGTCGAGTAGAATGAACCCTTCGAGGGCCGCGTCGCGCGGCCTGGTTCAAGCAAGCGGCGGGTCGAATCGGGAAGAAGGCGGGCCATGACGTTCGGCGACGGATCGAAGAAGCAGGGGGCGTTCGTGCTGGCGGCCAAGGGGCTGACGCCCGGCAAGCTCCGGGGGTTGCAGCGGATCAGCAACCCGAACGGCACGCTCACCATGCTGGCGCTCGACCAGAACAACTCGGTGATCGACATGGCCGGCAAGGCCCTCCGCCGCGCCGGGGAGGACCGCGACCCGACCTATGAAGAAGTCGTCGAGGCCAAGCTCGACCTGATGCGCGGGCTGGCGCCGGCGGCGTCGGGCGTGCTGATCGACCCGTATTACGGCGCGTGGTCGGCCGTCGCCTCGGGCGCGATCCCGCCGCACAAGGGGCTGCTGCTCCGGCTGGAGCGCACCAAGTATCAGATGTCCCCCAAGGGGGCGCCGATGGCCACCATCGAGCCCGGCTGGGGCGTCGAGAAGGCCAAGCGGATGGGGGCCGACGCGATCAAGTTCCTCGCCCAGTTCGAGCCCACCGAGCCCGAGACGGCCGACGCCAACCTGGCGATGGTCGAGCGCGTCTACGAGGAGTGCCGGAAGCACGACCTGCTGCTGCTGCTGGAGGCCGTGGCCTTCCCGTTCGGCGGCGAGACCAAGAAGGACGACTCGTTCCTCGACCGCAAGGCCGAGACGGTCATCGAGACCGCCCGCATCCTCAGCCGATTCTGCGACGTCTACAAGGCCGAGTTCCCCGGCACGCTCGACCGCGAGAGCGACCAGCAGCTGGAGGACAACCTGACGGCCCTCGACGCCGTGTCGGAGCGCCCGTGGGTCCTGCTGTCGGCCGGGGTGGACTACGACCAGTACCGCGACCAGGTGGAGATGGCCCTCCGCGCGGGGGCCTCGGGCGTGCTGGGCGGCCGGGCCTTCTGGAAGGAGTACTTCCTCCAGGACGACGCCCCGTCCCGCGCCGCGTTCCTGGCCGACGTCGCCCTCAAGCGGATCGCCGACGTCGACGCCCAGGTCCGCGCCGAGGGCTCCCCCTGGTTCTCCCGCTACGGCTTCACCCAGGAGGACCTGGAGTCCGTCCGCGCGGTCGAGGGCTGGCACTTCCGCTACCCCGGCGCGTGACTAGGATTTTAGTTTTATGTAGATTTGTCGATCGGAAAGTCCTTCCCCCCTGGCGGGGGAAGGTGGCCGAAGGCCGGAAGAGGGGGAGGACGAGCACGAAGACCGTCCGGAGAATCAGGCGGGCCGGCCGTGGTGCGAGCCATGAGGCCCCGCCGCCCGACGCCCCCTCCGGCGGGCGAGGCCGCCCGCCCCACGGGCCCTGCGAGCGGGTGCCATATGCAGACAAGATGATCTCTCAACCCCTTCCCCCCCGGGCGGGGGAAGGTGGCCGAATGCCGGATGAGGGGAGGGCGATCGAGAAGGCCGCCGGAGCACCGGCCGGGCCGATTCGCCGTCGCGTCCTCGTGGAGTCCGCCTTGATGTTCCCCCTCATCCGCCCCTTCGGGGCACCTTCCCCCACCGGGGGGGAAGGGAAGAGGTGCTCATCTCAGCGTCCCGTGAAGCCCTTGCGCTCGGCGGGGTTGGTCGGCGGCCGGAACGGCTTGGTCCGCTTGGGGGCCTCCTTGGGGATCATCTGCGAGGGCTTGATCACGCCGGGACGCGTGCCGGTGCGGGTGTCGATGAGCTGGAAGGAGCGCGGGTCGGTGACCTGCACGGAGCCTTCCTTGGGGTTGAACTGGACGGACGAGGCCCGGCCCGGCGAGGCCGACTGGCCGACCCCCGCCTGCTGGACGACCTGCACCGGGCGGCCTTCGAGGCCGTTGGCGTAGACCAGGTCGTTGAGCGAGTCGTAGGTGATCACGTCGGCCTGGAGCGCGGTGTCGCGGGCGCGGACGTAGGCGTTGTCCCACGCCTTGAGGAAGTTCCGCCCGCCCGAGGTCCTCGCGGCGCCCGGCGGCGGGGGCTCGTTGATCACGCGGAGCATCTCCGAGGTCAGGAACGCGGCGTCGGCGGGGAGCCGGTCGTAGTCGAACCGGACCGCCTCGTTGGCGACGTTGCCCCGGGCCGTCTCCACGGCCCCGAAGAACTCCGCCCAACGCTGCTCGTCCACGTCGTCGCCCACGCCCGAGCCGAACCGCCCGCGCATGTCGCGGACGAACTTGATCTGCGTGAGGACGAGCGGCGGGAACGCGGGCCTGGCCCCGGGCGCGGCGCCGGCGGCCCCGGCCCGGCGGGGGGCGTCGGGGGTGGCGGCGATCTGGTCGCGGGCGTCGGGCCCGTCCTCGCCGGGGCGGAACGCGGTGGGCCGGACGGCGACGGCGGCGGCGTCGAACGCGGGGGGCGACTCCTTGGTCGGGTCGGCCTTGCGGTCGTAGAGGAAGACCTCGCCGGGGCCGGGGGCGCGGAACGTCCCGGTGCGGCGGTCGTAGAGCAGCGAGCCGGCCTCCATCCGCTGCTGGCTGATCAGCACGGGGTGGTCCGGGTGGACCTTCCGGGTGATCGCCACGGCCCGCGACTTCGGCGTGCCGACGACCTCGATCATCGCCAGGTCGGCCTTCGGCTCGGGCTCCTCGCCGGCGCCGGCCTCGGCGTCGGCCGGGGCCTTGGGCTTGGACCGGCCGCTGAGCTTGCCGGCGTCGACCAGCGGGATCGGCCGGTCGGTGTAGATGGTGATGGAGTCCTCGCCGTGGAGGAGCGAGTCCTCCATCTGGGCGTGGGCCCGGCCCAGGAACTTGATCTTGGCGGCGGGCCGCTTGAGCGGATCCTGCGAGATCCCCTCGAAGGTCATCAGCTTGGTCCAGGTCAGGACGATCGGCACCTTGGTCGACAGGACCTTGCCCCCGCGCTTGCGGACCTTCGGGGCCTCGCCGTCGGCCTTCGCCTTCGCCTCGGCCTCGGCGGCGGCCGCGTCAAGCCCCTCGGCGTTGCGGTCGGTGAACAAGGAGCGGTCGGTGAGCTGGGTGAGCTTGCCTTCGCCGTAGGCCCAGGCCTGGTCGGCCTTCTGGTCGACGCCGATGGTGTCGGCCTCGATGGTCATCTCCTCGGTGGAGACGCGGGCCTTGGGGGCCTTCTTGGGGTCGATCGCGCGGCCCCTGGCGGAGTGCTGGTCGTGGTGGTAGAGGTCGAAGACGACCTGGCCCTTGGCCTCGTTGCGGAGGACGAGGACCTCGCCCGTGGCGTCGGTGCCGACGGTCTTCCCCTCGCCGGGCTCCTGGTGGAGCTGCACGCTCCCCCGCAGCTCGACGTCGCGAAGCTCGTAGGCCGGCTCGTTCGAGGCCGCGGCCACGGCCTGGGCGGGGGCTCCGGCGGCGGCGGGCGGCCGGGGGCCGACGATCACCACGGCCTGGGCTCGCTCGGCCCGGGCGGTCATTTTGGGGCCGTTCGGCTTCGGCCCGGCGGCGGCGCCCTGCGCGGGGACCGGCGTGAGGTCGGGCGCGTCCTCGGCGTTGACGGTCGGCGCCGGCGCGGGGGCGGCGGGCTTCGCCGCCGGGGCCGGGGTCGGCGGGGGCGAGGCGGCCACGGTCCCGGCTTCGAAGTCCACGTCGAGCCGGTCGCGGAGGCGGAGGTCCCGCGTCGCGTCGACGAGGTGGACGTCCTTCACGGCGAGCAGCCGGCGGATGCTGGGGAGGGCCTGGGCCTTCGGCGGGGCGGCCGGGTCGGGCTCGACGAACGAGGCGGGGACGACCTCGCGGCCGTCCTGCGTGAGAGTCTTCTTCTCGTCCGGGTTGAGCCAGACGACGATGCGGTCGGCGGACTCCAGCGAGGCGTTCTGGGCGCGGTCCTCGACTTTCGGCGAGCCCTTGAGCACCAGCACCCGGCCGGGGACGCGGCCCTCCTCGACGGCCTCGTTCTGGACCCAGAGCTGCTCGCGCCAGGCGGCCGTGCGGGCCGGCGGAACGTCGCGCGGGGGGTCGTTCGCGCCCAGGGCGGGCCGGCTCTCCAGCAGGCCCGGGCCGTTGGCGACGAGCGCCGCGTGGTCGGGGTCGCCGTCGTCGGTGAGGGTGGCGTCGGAGCACCAGACGTGGGTGACCGACTGGAGCTTGCCCGGGCCGGCTCCGGGGGCGGCGGCGGCCAGGTCGCGCTTCTCCAGCCAGAGCTTCTTGGGCCCGCCGCCGTTGAACACGGTGGTGTTCTTGCCCGAGGCGGGCTCCTTGTAGTGGAGCAGCTCGACGCAGAGGATCTTGACCCCCTGGGCCGGCATCTGGAGCCAGACGGCGTGGCCGCTGGCCTTCACCCGGCGCAGGGTCAGGCCGCCGAACGCGTCGCCCTTCTCCTTGTCGTCCTTCGCCTCGGCCTCGACGGCCGCCGGCTTCTTCTCGCCGGGGAGGAGCGTGAGGTGGAGGGTGTCGCAGGTGAGCTGGTCGGGAAGCTCGCCAAGCTTGCCGCGGCGGACGACGACGTTGTTGCGGAACTCGACGTAGGTCGGGTCGGACGGCTGGGGGGGGCCGACCGGCGGGGCCGGCGGCGTGTGCGGCAGCGCCACGACGAGCGGCCCGTCGCACTGGACGTCGAGCGGGATCGGCTCGGCCGGGGCCGCGACCGGCTTGGCGGCGCCGGCGGCCCCCTTGGCCTCCAGGTCGGGGAGCATCCCGGTGCGGCCGACGTCGAGGAACGTGGTGCGGACGTGCTTGTGGAGCGTGAGCTGCTGCGCGCCGTCGAACCCGGAGGCCCGGCCGCCGGGGGCGTTGGGGTCGAGCTTGGGGCGGAGCTGGATCTCCAGGCCGGTCCCGGTGACGCGGAGGTTGCGGTCGACCACGACGACGTCGGAGTTGGTGCGGATCAGGGGGGCGATCCCGTCGTCGATGTACTCGACGTCGGTGAGCGGGCCGATGATCAGGTCGTCCTTGGGGTCGTCGGGCGTGCCCCGGTCGTCCTTGATCATGACGTCCCGCTCCAGGCGGGCGTATCGGACGCTCGGCGAGGACTCGCCGGGCTTGAGGGTCAGGCCGAACGCCTTGTCGAAGTCGATCGTCGCCGACTCGCTGGTCAAGGTCTTGGTGCCCCCCCCCTTCTTGGGGGAGCCGAGCACGAGGGCCGCCGGCTTCACCTCGATCCGCTTGCCGTCGAACTTCACGCCGCCGCTCTCGATGGGGCGGGAGAACTCGGCCGCGAAGAGGATGATCCCCTTCTCCTGGCTGACGTAGCGGAGGAGGTCGTCGGAGTTGGTCCAGTGGTCCCGGCCGAACACGCGCTCCGCGGTCTCCCGGACCAGCCGCTTGTTGTCGGAGTCGTGGGCGGCGAACTCCAGCGGGTCGACGTGCCGGGCCGCGCGGAGGCGGCCGACGACGAGGTCGAACGTCCGCACGTACGCCAGGTGCGACGCCGTCAGCAGGCCCAGGACCGTCGCCAGCTTGAAGAGTTTCTTGAGCACGTGTTCGACATTCCGTAACAACGTCGGCGGTTACCCGGTTCACGCGGTGGGCCGCCTCGGACGCGTCGGGGGGACCATCCCCGGGCGGCCTGGGCGACCCCGCCCCAGCCTGCTCACGTCGCCGGCGCGAGGTAGCAGCCGCAAGCGCCGTGCCACAGCCCCTGGGCCTTCAAGACGACCTCGACGACTTCGCGGATCACGCCGTTCCCGCCGGCCGCGAGGGTCGTGAGGTGGGCCGCCTCGCGGACCTCCTCCACGGCGTCGGCCGGGCACGCGGCGAGCCCGACGGCCCGCAGCACCGGCAGGTCGATCAGGTCGTCGCCGACGTAGCAGACCTGCTCCGCCGTCGCCCCCGTCTCCTCCAGGAGCGCCCGGAAGGCCGCCGCCTTGTCGTCCAGGCCCTGGACCACCCGCTGGATCTTCAGCTCCGCCGCCCGCCGCTCGACGACCTTCGCGCGGCGGCCCGAGAGGATGGCCGACCCCTTGCCCACCTTGTGCCAGAGCGCGAAGCCCAGGCCGTCGCGGACGTGGAAGTTCTTCGACTCCACCCCCTCGTCGTCGACGATGATCCGGCCGTCGGTGAGGACGCCGTCGACGTCCACGGCCAGGATCCGGATCGCCGCGCATCGGGCTTCGAGGTCGGCCGCGGGGGCGGCCGTCGGGGGTCCCGGATCGGTCACGCGCGTCACTCCTCGAAGTCCTCGGGGGGCGTCCCGATCAGGTCGGTCACGTCGATCAGGCCGGCCAGCCGGCCGCCCTCGTCGACCACGGGGAGTTCGCTGATCTTGCGGCCCTTCATCAGCTCGACCGCCTCGCCCAGCATGGCGCCGACGGTCGTGCGGAAGGGGTCGGCGGTCATCACCTCGGCGATCGGCCGGTCCAGCTCGGACTCGCGCCGCTTCTCGAAGAGGCGGGCGAGGTCGCTGTCGGTGAAGATGCCCAGCAGCTTGTTCTGGTGATCCTGGACGAGCACCGCGCCCGAGCGCCGCCGGGGGCCGGCGAGCCGCACGAACACCTGGCGGACCGTCTCCTCGGGGCGGGCCGTGCGGACGTCGCGGCCGGTCCGCATCACGTCCTCGACGCGCGTCAGCCTCCGCCCGAGGTTCCCCGCCGGGTGGTAGAGCGCGAAGTCCTCCGGGGTGAACTCACGCATCCGCGAGACGAGGAGCGCGAGGGCGTCGCCCACGGCCATCATCGCCGTCGTGCTGGCCGAGGGGGCCAGTCCGAGCGGACAGGCCTCGGCGATCGTCCCCATCGCGATGCAGACGTCGGCCGAACGCCCTAGCGAACTCGCCGCGCGTTCGGTGACGGCGATCAGGCGGGCGCCGATCCGGCGGATCGACGGGAGGATCCGCAGGACCTCCTCGGTCTCGCCGCTCTGCGAGAAGGCGACCACCACGTCGCCGTCGCGGATCCGGCCCATGTCGCCGTGGACGGCCTCGGCGGGGTGCAGCGGGTAGGCCCGCGTGCCGGTCGAGGCGAGCGTGGCGGCGGTCTTCTGCCCCACCAGGCCCGCCTTGCCCATGCCGGTGACGATCACGCCCCCCTGGCACTGGTGGACCAGCCGGGCCGCCCGGACGATGGAGCCGTCGAGCCGGTCGCGCACCGCGTTGAGGGCGGCGGCCTCGTCCCGGAGGACGCGTCGGGCGAACGCCAGGGCCTCGGCCTCCGTCTCCGGGGCCGTCGTCGCTTCCGAGATCGTCGCCATCCTGGGCCTCCCTGCCCGGCCCGCGGACCGATGGCCGACGTCAGGTCGGACCACTCCCCCAGGCGGCGGCACCATAGCCCATCCCCCTAAGCCCGTCAACGCGGAGTCCGACGCGACCACGCGCCCGCCCTCCCCGCTTCCGCCATCGGACCTCTTTATCGTCCGCGACTAGCCTTGAACTTGGGACGATTATGAAAGCTGCGGGAAATCGGGGCGTGCGTGGAATATGCGTCGGGATTGGCGAACGGGCGGTTGTTTTGTTTTGCAGGGATTGCCCGGGGTGTGATTGCGCCCCTTCGTTGTAAGATTTGCCATCGCGAACGGATGTTTTTGCTAAAGTGCGGCGGGCCCGAACGCGGGTGCACCGTCGACCGACCCGACCCGCGGAGGCTCTCGCGATGCTCCTGGTCTTCTGCCGCGACCCCCTGGAGAGTGCACGTCCCGACCGGTCCTTCCGGGCCGAGGTCCAGGCGGCCGAGGCGCTGGACGTCGAACGGATCCTGATCGATCACGACGCCCTGGTCCGCGGCGAGTCCCCGGGCCGAATGGTGCGGGGCGTCGCCGAGCGGCCCGAGCCGACGACGGCCGTCTATCGCGGCTGGATGACGACGCCCGCGCACTACGCCGTCCTCCACGACGCGCTCGCCGGACGCAACATCCGCCTGGTGAACGACCCCGCGCAATACCGCCATTGTCACCACCTGCCCGATTCTTATGAGGCGATCGCCGGGCTGACGCCGCGATCGGTCTGGCTGGAAGGCGACCCGGGGCTGGACCGGATCATGGCGTCGCTGGCGACGTTCGGCGGCGGCCCGGCGATCGTCAAGGACTTCGTCAAGAGCCGGAAGCACGAGTGGTTCGAAGCCTGCTTCCTCCCCCGCTCCGACGACCGCGAGGCCGTGGCGCGGGTCGTCGGCCGCTTTCGGGAACTCCAGGGGGACGACCTGGCGGGGGGTCTCGTCTTCCGCGAGTACGTCGAGTTCCAGCCGATCGGGACCCACCCCCGCAGCGGCATGCCGATCGTCGACGAGCACCGGATCTTCTGGCTCGACGGCCAGCCGATCTTCCACACCCCCTACTGGGAAGGCTTCGAGGCCGCCGGCCAGCCGCCGCCGGTCGCGGACTTCGCCGAGGCCGCCGCCCGCGTGCCGAGCCGTTTCTTCGCGATGGACGTCGCCCGCCGCCGCGACGGCGCCTGGATGATCGTCGAACTCGGCGACGGCCAGGTCTCCGGCCTCCCCCGCGAGGCCGACGCCCCGGCCTTCCACGCCACCCTCCTCGCCCGCCTGGGACGCGCAGGTTGACGGAGATATGGTATCACCCGACCTTGGGCTCGGCTCGCTTCGAGATGATGGACGGAAACGCTCCCATCCCCGCCGATCCGACGTGCGAAGGACGGTTAAGAACCGTCACGATGAACATCGAGCCGAGCCCCACCGTCGTGCGACGGTCAAGCGGCCCCGCGAGGCGTACGGACCACTGGCCGGTGCGAGCGTCGGATGCGAGGACGGCATCGGAGTGTGCTCTGAAAGTCCGGTCTGGCGACTGCCATCGTTGTGGTCGACCTGGCACCCTTATACTGCGACGGCGAGGCTCTCCCCATGCCCTGGTACGCTCCCAGAGATCCGACGCCTCGCGAGCAGTGCCCCTGCTGTGGCTATGTCACGCTCCCGGAGCGAGGTCGGAGCCTGATCTGCAAGGTCTGCTTTTGGGAGGACGACGCCTTCATCGGCGACCGATTGGACGAGCGTTCGCTCTGCAACAAGATGAGCCTTCGCCAGGGCCGCGCCAACTTCGTCGCATTCGGGGCGTGCGATCGGGAGATGCTCATCCACGTCGCGACGCCGGAGCAACGGTCTCAGTACGCCTGGAAGCCTCTCCCGGCGGATTCGCCCCGCGCGTAACCCGGCCGCGTCGTGAGCGTCGGCGTCCCGGACAGGCCGGTTCCCGTTCATCCACCACATGCCCGGCGGCCCCGAGGCGATCTATGGAAGAGCCAGATCTCCTACAAGAGAATCTGCACGCCATCGCGGCAGACCTCCTCTCATTGAAACGGTTCCAGCCCGTCATGCGTCGCATCTTCGCGGTGCCCGCCGGCGTCTGGCAGACGGTCGCCTCCTGCTGCTCCGGGGAGTTCGATTGGCCCGAATCCGCCGCCGAGATCTTCGCCGGCCACGCGGATCAGTTCGTCGTCACCTACCTGCCTTGGCCCGGCTTAACCGAGTGTGATCCTGGCTGTATGGTCGTGTTCGTCCACGGCGCCGAGCTTTGGTCCACCGTCGCCTACTTCAATCGAGCGACCTTGTCGATGTGACCGAGGGCGAACGAGAGGAGATCCGGAGGCCCCGCATGACGCCGCCCCGAGCGATCCGCTGGCGATGGTTCGTCCTGCCCGCCCTGGCCCTGGCGTTCGTCGCCGCGATGGCCTCGAACTGGACGACGGTCGGCTTCGAGGTGCGCCCCGAGGAGGCGAACGGGACGATCCATCAGCGGTTCGCGATCCCGGCGACGGCGTTGAGGGTCTCGTTCGTCAGCACGCCGAGGGGCTCCTCCGTGTCCTTCGACGTCGATCGCGAGGGCTTCGAAGCCTGGCGTCGCGGGCACGGCTTCCGGGTCGTCCCGATCACGGCCGAGCGCCCGGGCGCGGGGTTCACCATCGACCGGGAGGGCGTCGTTCATCCGGACGTCATCCTGACCGAGGGGGTGGCTTTCCAGGGGGACGGGGAATGCTCCTACTCGGGGTGCTACGACACGCGAACGCGCCGCTGCTACGCCGGCTTCTCCTGCCGTTGAGGGTCGGTCGGTTCTCGCGTGCCGGATCGGGGCTGGAATCTCGCGCGAGGCACGCGACAATGGTCCTGGACGCGCATGAGGTCCCGCGCGGGATCGACTCGGCTCGGATCGGACGTCTTCACCAGGAGCGCAGACGGATGAGCATGCTTCAGCAGGCCTGGCGGCTCGGCCTCGGACTCGGGATCGCGCTCGCGGCGGGCGTCGCCTTCGCGCAGGAAGCGAAGACGACGGAGAAGGCGGCCGACGCGACGAAGGCCGAGGCCAAGGACGAAACCCCCGCGAAGAAGGACGCCGAGCCCAAGAAGCCGAAGCTGGAGCAGGCGACGTTCGGCGGCGGCTGCTTCTGGTGCACCGAGGCGGTCTTCGAGCGGATCCCGGGCGTGAAGTCGGTCGTCTCAGGCTACTCGGGGGGCAACGTCGCCAACCCGACGTACGAGATGGTCTCCACCGGCCTCACCGGCCACGCCGAGGTGATCCAGATCACCTACGACGCGAACGTCGTCCCGTTCGACAAGCTCCTCGACTACTTCTGGATCGCCCACGACCCGACCACCGTCGACGCCCAGGGCCCCGACCACGGCCCCCAGTACCGCTCGATCATCCTCTACCACAATGACGACCAGAAGCGCCTCGCCGAGGAGGCCAAGAAGACCCTGAACGCCAGCCGCGGCCGCAAGTCGCCGATCGTCACCCAGATCGTCCCTTTCGAGGCCTTCTTCCCCGCCGAGGAGTACCACCAGGACTTCGCCCGCAACAACCCCTACCACGGCTACATCGAGACGTACCTGCCTTCCAAGATGTCCAAGCTCAAGGCCAAGCTGAAGGCGGAGGCGGCCAAGAAGTGACTCGGGTTGCATGCAGAACCTCGCCTAGGGGGCAAAGCCCATTCAAGGCGAGAGGAGTGACTGCAACGCGTGAGTGGAAGCAGGTGCCATGCCCATGCAATTCGGTCAGGAGTTCTCATTCAACGGCGAAGTCGTCGGCTGCTTCTTCGACGAACGCGCGCCGCTTTCGCCCGGCCCGCGTCGTTACGAACCCTATCGATCGAACGGCCATTTCGAGATGCACCGGGCTTTGGACGAGGGCGAAACTCCACGCTGCCGCTACGTCCGGGACGGCGAACGCGTCGAGTTCACCGTGAACTCCTCGCCCCGGTACGGCGTCCTGGAACTTGCCGACTTCGCCTATTTTCCGCCGGGCCATCCGGGCGAACCATCGACGTGGGAGCATCCCGCCCCGCGTCCGCTCGCCTCCCGAAAGCGAGGCAAGGATTATCGCCGAAGATATCCCGGAGCGGACGACGGAGCGGCCCGCCCGCCCCGCCAACCCTCGGACGTCGCGCTCGCCGGCTTCCGGCTCGATCCTGGCTCTGAACGGGCGGACCTCTACGCCGTGGTGAGGTTCTTCGCGGACGGTGAAGACCGCCCGATCCTCGTCGACGGCCGTCTCGCCTTCGTGACCGAGCCTGAACGCGTCCGCAACGTGCTGGATCGGTGCGACCCCGAGGTTCGCTCGATCGCGAAGAACCCGGGGCGCATCGCCGTCGAGTGCGACGTCGCCGGCTCGCTCTATCGAATCCAGTGCGAGGACGGCGACGAGGACGCCATGGTCGCCGACAGCCTCTTCGCACTGCTCGACCTCCTCCGCGGCGCCGGCGTGGATCGGCCCGCCGGGCCGTGGAGCCGCCTCGGCTCGTTCGTCGACGACGCGGCCAGTCGCGGCGAGTTCCGCTCGTGGTTCGACAGTCACCGCACCCCTCGTCGCGACGTCCTCGATGCCGTCGCCTGGTGCGTCGGCAAGGTCGCGATGCTTACGCGGTTCTACTGAGGAAATTCGAGCGGCGAGGGTTCCGGTCCGGTCGCGGCTTTCACGTCCTTGGAGGCTCTCATGGCCGAACGTTACGAGGCGAGGCCGGCGGCCGATGTCGAGGCGGTGGAGGTCGTGCTGGACGCCGGGGCGTGGGAGCTTCGCGGGGCGCTCGGGGTGCCGACGGGGCCGACGACGCTCTCGGACCTGCTGCCGGCGGCGCGGGCGATCGCGGACGCGGTGGTGGGCGAGACCTCGGCGGCGGTCGAGGGCCTCGGCGCATGCGTCTCGTGCGGGCCGGGCTGCGGGGCCTGCTGCCGGATGCTGGTGAACGTCTCCGAGGTCGAGGCCCGCCGGCTCCGCCAGGTCGTCCATGACCTGCCCGAGCCGCGCCGGGGCGAGATCCTGGCCCGGTTCGCCGCCGCCCTCCGCCGCCTGGACGCCGCCGGGCTCATGCCGGCGCTCCGACGCGCCGGAGGGCTCACGCCGGCGCAGGTCGACGCCCTCACCGGCGCGTACTTCGGGCTGAAGATCCCCTGCCCGTTCCTCGAAGCCGAGTCGTGCTCGATCTACGAGGAACGCCCCGTCACCTGCCGCGAGTACCTCGTCACGTCCGACCCGAAGCATTGCGCCGAGGGCTCGGCCGCCGACGTCGTCCGCATCCAGCTCCCGCTCAAGACCTTCAACGCCCTGGCCCGCTGGGACGTGCCGCCGGCCGAGCACTTCCTGGAGCGGTTCGTCCCCCTGATCCTCGCCCTCGAATGGGCCGAGGCCCATCCCCACGACCCCCCGGCGCGCCCGGGGGTCGAACTTTTCCGCGAGTTCATCGGTCTGCTCAAGGAGCAGATGGGCCCGCCGGGCGGGGGGCCAGCTCCGGGAGCGACCGCGTGATGACCACGATCCGATACCTGCAAGGCGACGCCACGCGGCCCCAGGCGAAGGGGAACAAGCTCATCGCCCACGTCTGCAACGACCTCGGCGGCTGGGGCAAGGGCTTCGTCCTGGCGATCTCGAATCGCTGGCCAGGGCCGGAAGAGGCCTACCGGGGCTGGCATCGACATCGCGCGCAGAACGACTTCGCCCTCGGCGCCGTCCAGGTGGTCGCGGTCGAGCCCTACGTCTGGGTCGCCAACATGGTCGCCCAGCGCGGCACGAAGACCGGCTCGAACGGCCCGCCGATCCGCTACGACGCCTTGCAGGCCTGCCTGCGACGGCTCGCCGTGGAGGCGGCGGCGCTGAAGGCGAGCGTGCACATGCCCCGGATCGGGTGCGGCCTGGCCGGCGGCTCCTGGGAGCGAGTGGAGCCGATCGTCGCCGAGGAGCTGGTCGCGAAGGGGGTCGACGTCACGGTCTACGACTTCGATTGAGCCGCCAGTCGACCTTCCCCCGATAGCCCATCGTCTCGTCGACCAGTCCGAAGAGGCCCGGGTCGTAGGTCTGCAGGGCCTCGCGGGTCGCGATCGGCGCGGGGGCGTCGGCCGGGGCGGGGACCTGGCCCTGGGCGTCGAAGTAGGCCAGGACGCCCTCGACCCAGTAGGCGTCTCGGTCCCGCGCGGCGGCCGTCCCCCGCCATTTGCCGGCGGCGGTCGCGGCCTCGAACAGGGACTTGAGGCGCGCGTCGAAACTCGCGTCCAGCCGCTTCACGCGCAGCTCGTACTGCTGCACGTCGCGGTCGTTCGGGTCGCGCCCGGGGACGGCCGGCCGTCGGCCGGGGCCGCGCAGGATGGCCCCGGCGAAGGCCCGGACGACCTGATCGCCGCCGGTCCTCGGGGCCGTCGGGTCGCCCAGCACGTTCTCCTCGCCGACGACCATCAGGCCCAGGCCAGGCGCGTATTCAAGATGGCGCGAGAGCGCGTCGACGTCCTTGCCCTTCAGATCGCCCCATTCGGGGAGGCCGGCGATCGACTCCTCGGGGCCCAGGACGATGAGCCGGAGCCCCTCGTCGATCAGGGCTTTCAGGACGTCGTGGCGGTAGGCGAACATCTTGCGGATCACGTCGTTGGCCCGCAGCATCGCCCGGTCGCTGGCGCCCCGGCCGAGGACGGGGAAGCTCCGCGCCCAGGTGGCCTTCTTGTAGTGGGCGTCGAACCCGGATCGGGCCGGCGGCGGCTCGACGTTCGGCAGGGTTTGCAGCCAGGAGTAGCGCCAGTCCTGCTCGGGCGCGAGCTTGAACGCGGAGCGGGCCAGCTCGTAGCCGTCGGGGTCGTAGGCCTTGAGCTGCTCGCGCGTGCCGACGGGGCCGTGGTTCCAGTTGTTGACGCGGTTGCAGTCGAAGTACGCCTGGACGACCTCGGCCCAGTACTCGGCCGGGTTTCCGGCGGCGTAGGCGTCGCGGTAGAGCCCCCTGTCGATCGCGGCGCAGTAGGTGGAGCGGAGGCGGCCCTTCCAGTCGGGCTCGACGGCGGCCAGGGTCGAGTCGATGGTGTGGGCGAACTCGTGCACGGCGATGCTCTCGTCGTCGTAGCGGTCGAGCGGCAGGCTGAGGAGGTTCTCCTCGCCGAAGCTCGTCGGCCGGCCGCCGGTCCCGCGCACGCGCTCGTTGACGAAGGCCGGGTCGGGGTGGCGGCGGTATTCGGGCATGTCGGTGTAGACCTGGTCCTTGCCGATGACGACCAGGTACATCCCCCGCTCGGCCATCGCTCGGATCAGGTCGGGCCGGCCGGCGAGCATCCGGGAGACGATCTCGCGGGTGCGGACGAGGGCCCGGTCGTCGACCTCGGCCGAGGCGGCGACCGGCAGCCCGCCGACGTCCAGATGCTTGGCGTAGAAGCCGCGGGCCGCCTCGCGGTCGGGCTCGGCCACGAGGGCGAAGAACGATTCCGGGGGGGCGGCCGCCTGCGCGCGGGACGAGCCCGGCGCGACCGTCAGGGCCGCCAGCCCGAAGCAGGCCGCGATCGTCCGCCTTGCCGCCTGTCGCATCGCAGCCCCCCTCGCCTTCGTCGGACGCCCGGCCGCGGCGGCCCTTGGATCGCCGGCCCCGGGCTGGTATGTTAGGACCGTCCCGCGAGGCGGCCCCGCCGCGTCGTATTGTACGCATTCTTTGAGCAACATCGAAGGACGTCCTCATGATTCGGGTCGGGATCGTCGGGCTGGGTTTCATGGGCCGGATGCACTACCGCTGCTGGAAGTCGCAGCCGGGGGCGACGATCACGGCCATCTGCGAGGCGAACCCGAAGGTCCTGGCCGACGCCGGCGGGGCCCCCAAGGGGAACGTCCAGGGCGCGGCCGACCACATCGACCTGACGGGCATCCAGACGTTCACCGACTTCGACGCGATGCTCGCCTCGGGCGAGGTCGACGCCATCTCGATCACCCTGCCGACGTTCGTCCACCCGGACACCACGATCAAGGCGCTGAAGGCGGGCGTGCACGTCCTCTGCGAGAAGCCGATGGCGCTCAACCCGGCCGAGTGCGACCGGATGGTCGCCGCGGCCGAGGAGACGGGCAAGATCCTCCAGATCGGCCACTGCATCCGGTTCTGGCCCGAGTACGTCGCGGCCCGCGACCTGGTGAACTCGGGCGAGCTTGGCAAGCCGATCGCCGCCACCTTCCGCCGGTTCTCGACGGCCCCGAACTGGAGCCCGGACAACTGGTTCGCCGACGAGTCGCGCTCGGGCGGCCAGCCGCTCGACCTGCACATCCACGACACGGACTACGTCCATTACCTGTTCGGCCTGCCCGCCGCCGTGTCGAGCATCGCCGACCCGCCGCTGGCCTACATCTCCAGCCAGTACTTCTACCCCGGCGGCCCGGCCGTCGTGGCCGAGAGCACCTGGCGGATGGCGCCGACCTTCGGCTTCGAGATGAGCTTCAACATCGTGCTGGAGAAGGCCACCATCGTCTTCGACTGCACCCGCACCCCGGCCTTCCGCGTCTGCCCCGCCGAGGGCGAGGCCTACACCCCCGAACTCCCCCCCGGCGACGGCTACACGCGCGAGATCGACCACTTCGCCCGCGCCGTGGCCGGCGAGACCCTCGAACCCGTCGTCACCCCCTTCCAGTCCCGCGAGACCGTCCGCCTCGTCCTCGCCGAGAAGGAATCCGCCCGCGAAGGCCGCCGCGTCGACCTCTGACGCGACCCGCCGGCACGCCGATTGACCCGCCGGCCAGGGCGGGTCATACTTCGATCCGATGGTTGCGATGCGTCCCCCCGGTCGGGTTGCGCGGAGGCCGACGATCATGGGCCAGGTCACGCAGGCGTCGGAAGCCGAAGTCGTCGGACCTCGCGAGACGCGGGACCTCGCCCGGCGCGGCCTCCGCGTCCTGGAGGAATCGGGCCGGTTCGTGATCGAGCCGGCCCCGCTCGAGATCCCGCGCACGGCCTTGCAACTGGCGACCACGACGGGTGCCTTCCTCGTGATGGGGGCGGTGTTCGAGGGCTCGTTCGCGGCCCCGTCGCTCGTCGCGGCGGCCCTCTTCGTCCCGGGGATCCTGGCGCTGGAGTACGCCGTCTCGCGGTGCGACGCGTCGCGCGGCCCTCTACTCGTCGTGGATCAGGAGCGAGGCTCGATCGAGATCCCTCGGTCCGGGGACGCGTTCGCGATCGCCGACGTCGAGTCCGTGACGCTCCGTCGCGGATCTCATGGGGGGCCCGACGGGTTGGTGGATCTGGACCGGCTCGGCCTCCTGGCGCGTCGCGGCGGAGCGCTTGCGGACGTCCCGGTCGCCTGGAGTCGAGACGTCGATCAGGGCGGGGAGGTGGCCGCTCGCCTGGCCGACGCGCTGAATCGGCCGCTGCTGCTGCTCACGACCGGCGACGGGTCGTGAAGACGTCGCGGTGCCGTGGAGGCCTAAACGCAAGGAAGCGCCCATGCTTCGAGGCCCGTTCGGTTGCCTGGGGGCGTTCCTGATCGGCGTCACGCTGACGGTCGTCTTCCTCCCCCTGGCGTTCCTCGTCGGCTATCCCGCGCTTGCGGCCCTGGGCCTCTGGTATCTGGCCCGAGGCGTCCTCGGCCGCCTGGAGCGGCCCGGAGAGGTGGCGTCGATCTGGACCGCCTACCTGGGACTCATCCTGATCCTGCACGGGATCGTCCTCGGTTTCGACACCCCCCTGGCCGGCGCGCCGCCGACCCCCGAGGAGAAGCGGTTCGGCGCCCGCCGCCGTCTCGGGCGTGGCGCTGGGCAGGGGCCGCCCGGCGCGGACGCCTCCGCCCCCCTCTTGATTCTCCGGAATCCATGCCGCACCCTCGATTCCTTCGGTGTTGAACATCGCGGGACGAGGGGTCGACGATGAAGAAGGCGATGCGTGGGTTGGCGGCGTTCGCGGTCGTTCTGGGCGCCGTCTCGGCGGCGAGGGCCGAGGAGAAGCCGACGTTCAAGGCGGGGTTCGCCGAGCGCGACGTCTCGCCGAAGATCGGCGACGAGGCGCCGGGGGGCTACGGCAAGGCCTATCACAGGACCTTCCACGACCCCTGCAAGGCCCGCGCGGCGGTCTTCGACGACGGGGCGAACCGGGTGGCGATCGTCGGCCTGGACGCGCTGTTCATCCGCGGCAAGACGGTGGGCGAGGTCCGGACCGCGATCGAGGCGAAGACCGGCATCCCCGCCGGCTCGATCCTGGTCTCCGCCTCGCACACCCACAGCGGCGGCCCGACGGGCCTGTTCCTCCCCGGCGAGTTCGCCGACGCCTCGCCGCTGGTCCGCGACATGGTCGAGAAGGAGACCGTGATCGCCGACGCCGCGTACCTGGAGAAGGTCAAGGCGGGGATCGTCGAGGCGGTCGTCGAGGCCGACGCCAACCGCGTCCCGGCCCGGGGAGGCGCGGGCTTCGGCCTGGCCGAGAACGTCGCGTTCAACCGCCGATTCCTGATGAAGCAGGGCCACGCGATGACCCACCCGGGCGTCGGCAACCCGGACATCGTCGAGCCCGCCGGCCCGGTCGACCCCCAGGTCGGCGTCCTGGGCGCGTGGGACGAGAAGGGGAAGTTCCTCGGCTGCGTCGTGAACTTCGCCTGCCACTGCACGACCGGCCCCGGCGGGATCTCGGCGGATTACGTCTACTACATCGAGAGGGCGATCCGCGGCCTGATGGGGGACGACGCCAAGGTCGTCTTCGTCCCCGGCATGGCGGGCGACGTCACCCAGGTCGACAATCGCCTACCCTACCAGGCCGCCCAGTTCGGTGAGGGGTCGGCCCGGCTCGTCGGCGGCACCGTCGGCGCCGAGGCCGGCAAGGCGCTCGTCGCGATGGAACGCCAGGCCGGCCCGATGGTCCCGGTGGCGGCGACCTCGCGCAAACTCTCCATCCCGCGCCGCAAGCCTTCGCCCGAGCACGTCGCGGCGGCTTTGGAGCTTATCCAGAAGCCGGACAAGGCGAGCGTCGACACGACGGATTGGGCTTTCGCCAAGGAGACGGTCGTCCTGGATGCGCGGATCGCGCGGGAGCCCGTGGTCGAGACCGAGGTCCAGGCCGTGCAGGTCGGCCCGGCGGTCTTCCTGACCTCGCCCGCCGAGTATTTCTGCCAGTACGGCCTGGACCTGAAGGCCGGGTCGAAATTCCCGTTCACGTTCCCGGTCTCGCTGGCGAACGACGTCGTCGGCTACGTCCCGCACGAGAACGCGCTCGACCCCCAGACCGGCGGCGGCTACGAGACCCGCCTGACCAGCTACAGCAACCTGGAGCCCGCCGCCGGCCGCAAGATCGCCGACGCGCTCTTGGAGCTGGCCGCCGGCCTCACGCCCGGCGTCGCCCCTAGGGCCCCGGCGCTCAACCCCTTCACGGGTAAGCCCTGGACCTACGGCGATCGCCGGCCGCAACTGGACTGACCGGTGGATCCAGTCGTATGTACCCAAGGAAAGGAATCTCGCGCATGATCTCGTCCGGGCGACTAAGGTTCCTCGCGACCCTGCTCCTGATCGCGCCGACCATCCCTTCCGGAGGCTCAACTCTCGACGATCCCAAGCTCCGCGAGGGCTACGAGGCGATCCTCGCCGAATATGACTCGGCGATGAAACGCTACATGGCGGAGGCCGCCAAGGCCAAGGACGAGGCGGATTACGAGGCCCGTGCGAAACCCTTGTATCCCGACTCCAGAGCGTATGCGAACCGCTTCGTCGACCTGGCCGCCGCCAACCCGGGAGATCCGGCCTCGCGGGACGCGTTGCTGTGGGTCCTCGGGACGATGCGGACGGATCGTCGCGAGAACCCGGCGCTCGCGCGTGCGATCGACCTCCTGATCGGAAGTCACGCGGACGACCTGCAAGCGGCCCGCGCGACCCTCTCGCTCAGCGACCGTCAGTCGCCGCAGCTCGATCGGCTGTGCGCCGCGATGGACGCCGGCGCGAGGAGTCGCGAAGTGAAGGGGACCGCGTGCCTGGCCCTGGGGCGCCACCTCCTCATGAAGTCCGAAGTCGTGGCCTTTCTCGCCGGCGAGGCGTCGCCCTTCCGATTGCCCTTCGAGGAGGCCGACCCGTCCGGAAAGCCGACGACGAAGCTGGGAAAGCCTGTCTTCGAGGCGGCCTACGAGGCGCACCTCCGCTCGCTGGATCCCGTCGCCCTAGCGAATGAGGCCGAGCGATCATTCGAGCGCGTGATGGCCGAATACGCGAACGTTCCCAACGCTCCGAAGGCGCGGCGGCCCACGTTGGGCGAGGAGGCGAGAGCGTCCCTCGACGAGCTGCGCAACCTGGCCGTCGGCAGGCCCGCGCCCGAGATCGAGGGCCCGGGGCTCGACGGCGCGCCCCTGAAGCTGAGCGACTACCGCGGCAAGGTCGTCTTGCTTGTCTTCTGGGGATCGTGGTGCGGCCCTTGCCTGGACCAGGCGCCCCACGAGCGCGAACTGGCCGCACGCCACAAGGACCGGCCGTTCGCGATCCTCGGCGTCGACTGCGAGGAGGACAAGGAAAAGGGGATCGAAGCCGCGAGCCGCGAGGGGATGACCTGGCCCCACTTCTTCGACGCCGGGATCGGCGAAGGGCCGATCTGCGCCCGCTACCACGTCCAGGGGTTCCCGACCGTGTTCGTGATCGACGCCAAGGGGGTCATCCGCTCCAAGCATCTGGTCGGCTCACTCCTCGACAAGGTCGTGGAAGGGCTTCTGCAAGAGGCCGAGGCGGCGAACCAGTAGGGATCGATCGAGGCGCATCAGGTCGAGCGCCAGGCCTGCCGCCGAACTCGACCTTCGCATACGCCGCGATCCGACGAATTCCGGATGCTCCAGAAGGCCCATCCACCATGAAGCACCTCTCCGCGAGTCTCCTTGTCCTCCTCGCCGTCGGCCCGCTCGTCGCCAGGGCCGACGTCCCGCCGCCGGGCGACCGGCCGAACATCGTCGTCTTCTTCAGCGACGACCAGGGGTACGGCGACCTCGGCTGCTACGGGTCGAAGGACCTGCGGACGCCGAACATCGACCGGATGGCCGCCGAGGGCCTGCGGTTCAAGTCGTGGTACTCGGCGGCGCCGGTCTGCTCGCCGTCGCGCGCGGCGCTCCTGACGGGCCGGTCGCCGCAGGGGGCCGGGGTGCCGGGCAACGTCTCTTCCTACCCGGGCAAGCCCGGGATGCCGCCCGAGCAAATCACCATCGCCGAGCGGCTCAAGCCGCTGGGCTACGCGACGGCCGCCGTCGGCAAGTGGCACCTGGGCTCGGCCCCGGGCGCGGCTCCCAACGACCAGGGCTTCGGCCGCTTCTTCGGCTTCTTCGCCGGCTGCGTCGACAACTTCAGCCACACGTTCTACTGGGACGCCCCCCACTTCCACGACCTCCGCCGCGACGACCGCGAGGTTTACGAGGACGGGACGTACCTGGCCGACATCGTCACCCGCGAGGCCCTCCGCTTCGTCGACGAGAACCGCGACGGGCCGTTCTTCCTCTACGTCGCCTACAACCTGCCGCACTACCCGCTGCAGGCCCCGCAGCGGATCCTCAAGAAGTTCGCCCACCTGCCCCCCTCGCGTGCGAAATACGCGGCGACGCTCGCCGTCGTCGACGAGAGCGTCGGCGACGTGCTGGCCCGGCTGGACGAGCACAAGCTCGCCGACCGCACCCTCGTCGTCTTCCTGAGCGACCACGGCGCGACGGCCGAGGCCCGCGGCGACGGCCCCGTCGGCGACAACGGCCCGTTCCGGGGCCGCAAATTCAGCCTCTTCGAAGGCGGCCTCCGCGTCCCCAGCATCATCCGCCGCCCCGGCGTCGTTCCCGCCGGACAGGTGCGCGATCAGGTCGCCTGCACGTTCGACCTCGCCCCCACCTTCCTCGCCGCCGCCGGCGGATCGGCCGAGCCCGGCGCGTTCGAGGGGAAGGCCCTGACCGAGGTCATCCTCCGCGACGCCCCGTCCCCGCACGCCTCGCTCGCCTGGTCCTCCGCCGGCCAGGACGCCGTCCGCGAAGGGCGCTGGAAGCTCGTCCGCAACGGCCGCGACGACCAGAACCGCCCCCTCTCCGGCCCCGACGCCCTCTTCCTCGCCGACCTCGAAGCCGACCCCGGCGAGACGAAGAACCTCGCCGCCGACCACCCCGAGATCGTCGAGAGGTTCACGAAAATCCACGCCGACTGGGCGAAATCGGTCGCGGGGCCGAGATGACGCGCAGGCGATTCCGCTCCGACTTCACGGCCTGCACGTGTACGTCAGGTCGTCGAAAAAGACGTGCTGGCCGTTGCCGTCGATCCAGGTGGTGACCAGGCCGAAGCGGTCGAAGCGGGCTCCGTCGGCTTTGGCGGCCTCGCCGACGTCCAGGGTGACGGAGCGGTCGTCGAGCCGGACGGTGATCCGGCCGGGTCCTTCGGGGTCGTAGCTCAGCGACCACGCGTGCGAGGCGCCGTCGGGGTAGATGTGGGGCGAGCCGGCGCCGGCGAGCCGAGCCCCGTCGCGGGTGGCGAGCGCGGGGGCGAAGTAGAAGCCCTCGCGGCTGGGCCCCTCGATGGCGACGCCCAGGAAGTTCGTCGGCAGCATCGTGGCCTGGGAGTCGCGGACGGTCATCGACTCGCGGGAATCGAAGAAACCGAGCAGCGTCGTGCTGTCGGTCACCCCCCGGCGCAGGGCGACGCGGCCCGAGGCCTGGATCGGCGTACGCAGGGTGAGTTCGTCGAGCCGGTCGGCGTAGGAGGCCATCCGCGCGGGCTCGCGGCAGTCGCCCCGGAAGATCAGGCCGCCGAGCTCGCCCGGGCCGGCTCCGCCCGCGAACTGGGTCGGGCTGAAGCCGAAATCGAACCGGGGCCGGACGTTCGTCGACGTGGACTCCCGACGGTTCTGGAACCCCTCCCAGCCGGGGTCGTCCGCGAGGTCCTGCCGCACGCCGTCGATCGCCAGGTCGCCCAGCCACACCTCGCCGCCGGAGTCGGCCGACTTCATGACGGTCATCAGCCCGAAGCGGTCGAAGGTCGCCCCGTCGGCCCTGTGGCCCTCGGCGAGGTGGCAGACGGCCGTCCGGTCGTCGATCGTCGCTGTGATCGAGCCGCCGCCGCCGTTCGCCTCGGGGTCGTACCGGAGCGACCAGCGATGCACCGCCCCCTTCGCCGTGAAGCCGATGGGCGTGGCGCGGCCGGTCCCAGGGTCGGGCGTGGAGAACCCCCGGGGATCGTCGCCCCCCGCCCGCCATCGCGAGGTCGCGTACTCCAGCCAGGCGTAGAAGACGTCGCCGCGCCCCGAGACCCGCAGGGCGATCGTGTTCGGCGTCCGCCACTCGTTGAGCGTCCCCGCGTTGAAGAAGCCGACGAGCGCGTGGACCGGCCGGCCGTCGAGCGCGATCGTACCCGAGGCCGACATCGGGCGGTCGAACGTCGACCGGGGGATGGCCTTCGCGTAGTACGCCGGCTCCGCCGCCGGGCAGACGAAGCCGCCGACCTCGCCGACGCCTCCCCCGGCGTGCGCCGTCCGGCTGTGGCCGAAGTCCTGCCGGACCGACCGGGGCTCGAAATGCGTCGAGCGGTTGTTCCGCCCCTCCCAGCCGGGATCGCGGTCGAACCGCTCGGTCCGCTCCTCGGCCGAGGCCCGGCCCGCCAGGCACGCGGCGAGACATCCGACCGCGAACCATCGACCCCGCTTCTCGTTCGACATCGTCGGCTCCCGAACGGTGACGCCACCTCCCGCGATCCGCCCCGCCGTCTATTCTGGGAGGCCCGGAGTGAGCGTGTAAAGCAGCAGCGCGATCAAGCACGCCAGGGCCAGGTGGGCCAGAGAACGGGATCGCTCCGGCGCGGCCGATCCGACGAACATCCTCACGAGGAACGACACGCCGATCGCCGCCCCGAGGAAGACCGCCTCAACCAGGTTGCCGAGCGACTTCGGAGAAACCTCAGCGAGCATCAGCGCCGCCCAGAGGCCGAAGGGGACGACGAACAACGACCCGTCGAACGACGTCAGCCGCCGACGGTCGAGCAGCCAGGCCGGCAGGCCGAAGAACAGCGCCGCCACGACGTGCATGATCCAGAGGACGGCGAAAATCTCGATGACGTCGGGGTCGCGCATGGCCGATCTCCGGGGGCCGAGGACTCCTCCACCGTCCTCTCCATGCACGTCCCGACTCTTCCCATGCCAACCCCGTAGCCTGCATCGCGTCCGGTCCGCCTCACTCCGTCGGCGGGCCGGTGCGGAAGGAGTGTTCGCGGGAGAAGGGGGTGGCGGCGGCGTGCTCGACGCGGAGCCAGGATCGGTAGCGGGAGCCGTCGGCGCCGGCGGTGGCGAAGTCGCGGAGCTTTACGGTCTTGCCGTCGGCGGTCTTCGCCTCCACGAGGACGATCGAAGCCTGCGGGCCCTTGGCGTCGGACGCGGGGAGGATGCGGAGGGAGCGGGCGTCGATGGGCTCGGGGTCGTCGGGGCCGTTGTCGTTCAGGCTGGCGTCATAGGCGAGGAGGGTCGGGCCGACGTACAGCGAGCCGCGGCCCTCGTAGTTCTTCTCGCCGAGCCAGACGCGCGGGGCCATGTCCAGGTCCAGCTCGACGACTTCGCCGGGCTTCCATTCGCGGTCGATCGTCTTGTACGTCGCGGGCTTCACGTCGGCGACCGTCTCGCCGCCCACGGCCAGCTTGGTGGCCGTGGACCATTGCGGGATGCGGAGCCCGAGCGCGAACTTCGTCGGCCGGTCGACGTCGACCTTGATGCGGATCCGGCCCGAGCGCGGGTAGTCGGTCTCGGTGGTCAGGCCGACCCGCGCGCCTCCTTTCAGGCGGCCGGCCAGCTTGCCGGGCCCATACCAGTTGAGGACCAGGCCGCCGGTCGCGTCGTCAACCAGGAGGGCCCACTGCGAGACCAGGCCCAGGCCCCTCGCGGCGTTGACCGAGCAGCAGTTCAGCTCGGGCGAGCCGGGGCGGGCCTGGAAGACGATCTCGTGGAAGTTCGCCTGGCGGAAGCCGTCCATCGGCGTGTTGTACGTGCTCCAGCGCCCCGAGGGGGAGAACATCCCGAGCGCCGAGTTCATCGTGGACAGCTCCAGCTCGTCGGCGACGACCGGGTCGCCCGACTGCTTGAGCATGTCGACCGAGAGGGCCAGCCAGGCGATCGTGCAGCAGGTCTCGATGGCGCCGGCGTGGTACGGGTCGCCCTGCGCCTGCTCGCCCGACGAGAACCCGCCGTTGTTGTGGCGGTCGAGCCTGGCGATGCTCCACCAGAGGTTCGCATACGCCTTGCGGCGGTCGGCGTCGTTCTCGATCCGCCCCAGCGCGGCGAGGGCCTGCATGGGGTGGAGGCTCTCCCACCGGGGCTTGGGCGTCTGGAAGAACTCGTCGCCCGCCAAGCCGCGCCGGAAGTAGTCTCCGGCCAGCGGCGCGCCGTCGGGGCCCGTCGCGGCGAACTCGTCGACGATCTGCTTCGCGAGCTTCAGGTACTTCTCGCGACGGGTTTTCTCATAGAGCAAGACGAGCGCGTGGGCCGGGGCGAGGTTCATCTCGGTGGAGCCGGTGTCGACCAGGCGGGGCTTCTTCTCGCCCAGGAACTTCTCGCAGAGGAGGTCGGCGATCTTCACGGCGACGGCGAGGGCCTCGGGGTCGCCCACGGCCTCGTCCCAGGTCATCAGGCCGAGCATCATGTGATAATGCCCCCAGGCGTCCCACGAGCCGCCGGGCTTCCCCTGGATGTTGGGGGCGGTGCCCGTCAGCCGGTGCTCCTTCGAGAAGGGGCCGAAGTAGCCGTCCTCGGCCTGGAGCGGCAGGAGCGAGCGGACGTAGGCCTGGAGCGAACGCTTCAGCGCGGGGTCGTTCGTGGCCTGGTAGACCTGCGTGGCGCCCGTGAGGAACTTGCCGGCGAACTCGCCCGACCAGGGGAGCAGGTCGCGATAGGGCGGTCGGTCGCGGTCGGCGAACATCGCCAGGATGGCCGGGTTCGCCTTCGGGCCCGGCAGCAGCCAGTTCGTCGTGACGGCGTCCAGGTACTCCCGCAGCGGCCCGGCGGGCTCCATGCGAAAGCCGGCGGGGTGCCGCAGGGGGTGGTCGGGGGGCGTCTCGGGGGGCGCGGCGGCCGTGGACGTGGAGAGGGTCGCGGCGAGGATCGCCGCCATCGCGAGGCCTGGATTTCGTGCGTTCATCATTCTCCCCGATCGTGGGCGGACGGTTCGCTTGGCGTCCTCGGCGAGGCCCGCATGACGGCCTCGACGGATGGAGGGAGGACGCCCGACACCCGAGAATAGACCCGATCCGCGACGCCGCCGCCAGCCTCCGCCCCCTCGACGCCGGGCTGCTTCGGCGGTAGCCTCGACGGGAGTCCCGCGAGATCCACCCACCCCAGCCGTCGCGACGGCCCTCCCCGAGCCGCGCGGCGACGATTCAGGATCGCATCATGAGACGGTTCGCTTATGCGACGGTGATGGTCGTCTCGTGCCTCGCCGCGCGGGCCTCGGCCCCGGTCGAGGGCTTCGTGAAAGCCGACGGCCCTCGTCTCGTCCTGGACGGCCGCGAGTACCGGGCCGTGGGCGTCAACGTGCCGCACCTGCACCAGATCTATCTGGGGACCTGGTTCCACCTCGGCCAGCTCTACGGCACGCCCGAGAAGGCGAGGGCCGCGGCCGTCGCGGCGGTCGAGGACGCCTCGCGCAGCGGCTTCGCGTTCATCCGGTTTTTCGCCGGCCCCGGCTATCCGATCGAGGCCCGTCGGCTCTACGAGACGGACCCGGAAGCCTACTGGCGGGGCCTGGACGAGCTGTTCGCCCTCTGCCGCCGCGAGGGCCTCCGCCTGGTCCCCTGCCTCAACGTGGCGTCCGGCCACGCCCGCTTCGCCGAGCCTCGAAGCGCGATCCTCGACCCCGACTCGAAGACCTGGAAGGCGAACCGCGAGTACGTCCGCGCGTTCGTGACTCGCTACAAGGACGACCCGATCGTCCTGATGTGGGAGCTGGAGAACGAGCTGATGCTCGCGGCCGACGTCGACATGACGGGGACGCCCCAGCCCCCCCGCGCCGTCCATCCCGAAGGGGCCGAGGTCCGCGAGGTCGGCACGCGCGAGGATTCCCTGACCTGGGCGATGACGCAGCGGATCTATCGCGAGCAGGCCGCGTTCATCAAGTCGCTCGATCCGAACCACCTGGTCACCAGCGGCGACGCCGGCGTCCGGCCCGAGGCGACGAGCCGCCGGGAGACTTTCCCGGACTTCCGATACCGCGACGACGCCTGGCGCGAGCACCTGGCGAACGAGCTGGCCTCCCAGCCCGAGCCGCTCGACGTCCTCAGCCTCCACCACTACGGACCCGCCGACCCCGGCCCCAAGAGCGCGGGCCTCGACCCCCTCGAACGCGCCCGCCTCACCGCCCGCGCCGTGCGGGCCGCCCGGGTCCCCCTGTTCATCGGCGAGCTGGGCCAGGACGCCCCCGCCTTCAAGTCCGATCCCGAGGCGAGGTGGGCCCGCGCGTATCTCGACATGGCCGAGGAGGAAGGGATCTCCCTGATCGCCCTCTGGGTCTGGCACTTCCCCTGGCAGCCGGAGCTGACCCTCGACGGCCGCTCGCACCCCCGGCTGATCGAGCGGGCGCGGGAGTTCGACGGGCGGCGTGCGGGGGCGGAGTGACCGGGGCGTTCTCGTCCCGGCCGCGACGCGCGGGTAAGATGCCTGCGATGGCGGGCCGTTGAATTGGGGGGATCGAATGTCGAGGGCGTTTCGGCCGTTCTGGATCGGCGTCGCGTCGTGGGCCTTCCTCGTGGGGGCGGGCGCGCCCTGCTTGGGGGACGAGGCGGAGCGGGCTCGGCTCCTCGCCGCGATCGTGGATTCCGGCGGGAAGGTCGAGCGGGACGAGGACGCCCCGGGCCGGCCCGTCGTGCGGATCGACCTCGTCCTGAACGCCAAGAAGTCCCTCGGCGGCCTGAAGGCCTTTCCCGAGCTGAAGATCCTGGTGGCGAGGTTCGCCTCGCTCGCCGACGACGATCTCGAACCCCTCGCGTCCCTGACCGCCCTCGAAACGCTGGACCTCGCGAACAACGACGTCACCGACAAGGGACTGACCCACCTCAAGGGCTTGAAGGCTCTGCGGCGGCTCGCGCTGGGGGGCAACGCGATCACCGACGCCGGCCTGGCCGAGCTGGGCGGACTCGGGCGACTCCAGTTCCTCGGACTGGACTCGACGAACGTCACGGACCGTGGCCTGGCCCGGCTCGAGGGGCTGACCGAGCTGGAGGAGCTGGGGCTGATGGGCTGCGAGGTCACCGACGCCGGCATGAAGTCCCTCGACCGGATGGATCGCCTGCGCGGCCTCTACCTCGCGGGGACCCAGGTCGGCGACGCCGGCGTCGGCCACCTCCTCAAGGGGGGCCGACCGGCCCTGCGGAGCCTGGTGCTGACCAGCACCCGCATCACAGACGCGTCCCTGGAACGCCTGGCGACCCTGACCCAGCTCCGAGAGCTGAGGCTCAACGACAACGCGATCACCGACGCCGGCCTGGCTCGTCTGGAAGCCTTGCCGGCCCTCGAGCGGCTGACCATCGGCCGCACTCGGGTCACCGAAGCCGGGATCGATCGGATGCGTCGCGCGCGGCCCGGGCTGAAGATCATCCGCTGATTCGAGCGGAGGCACGCGCTTCCGGGGCGCGGAGCCGCGACGACCTCGGATCCGTGACGCCCATCCGTCAAGGATCGACGTAAGATCGCCGTCATGCTGCGGCGACGCGACGTTCCCGATGCACGGCCGCGTCGCGGACGCGGCGTCCGTCGCGTTCCGGCCGCCTCGCGCCGATTCGAGGCGGCGCGAGGCCGGCGGCGAAGTCCCAATCCCGGGCCCATGCGTAATCCATGCGTCGGTGAATGGCGAGGCTTCCGGCGGCCCGAGGAACTCAACGGGTGGCGGGGCCGGCCCCCGGCGCGAGGGCGGACGGTGTCGTGGGCGAGGCCGCGGGGCGGCCGAGTCGATCGGAGATCCCCGGCCGGAGCCGGGGGTCCGCCCACGACCTGATTCAAGGATTAAAATTCATGAGAAAATGAAGGATGAACTTGATGATCGGGAAACTCTGCCTGGCCCTGAGTCTCGTCGCGGCCGTCGCCACCCCGAACCTGAGCGCCGGGAGCGTGGCGATCGCCGACCTCTACAACACGGGGGTGGATTCCTCCCACGTCCTCCTGGCGACCGGGGAGCCGGACCTGAACTACACGCTCGCCCACGCCGGGAGCCCCACCACGCCCGTCGCGAACCGCCTGGCTGGGACCTGGGTGCCGGACACCTCGATCGCCCGGTGGATCGTGCCGCAGGGGAGCATGCCCAACGGCACCTACACTTACTCGACGACCTTCACGGTGGGCGCCGACGCCGACCTGGCCTCGGCCTCGATCCTCGGCCGGCTCACCGCGGACGACACGGTCGACGACGTCCTGCTCAACGGCAACTCCCTGGGGATCTCCACCGGCGACCAGTCGTACGGGACGTGGTACGACCTGGCCATCAACGACTACTTCCAGGTGGGCGAGAACGTCCTGACCTTCGTCACGCGGAACACCAACGGCGGCCCCACGGGCCTGATCGTCGAGATGACCGGCTCGTACAACGCCGTCCCCGAGCCCTCCTCGATGGCCCTGCTGGGCCTGGGGGCCGTCGGCGCCCTGGCCTGCCGCCGCCTCCGTCGCCGCCCCGCCTGATCTCGAGACGCAGGCCCGCGTCGTCGCTGCTGAACGAGGCGAAAGCCCTCGCCCTCCATCGCGGGGGGGCGGGGGCGGTCCCGTGCGCCCTCCTCGGATCCTCAATCGCCGTCGGGGACGATGAGCCACAGCCGCCTCAGGAGCGCGTGGCCCTCCGGGTCGCGTTTCGCCAGCTCGGCGCGGACGAAGGGGTCGAAGTCGTTCGTACCGATCAGGGCCTCGGAGGATTCGGCGAAGTACTCCATCGGGTTCGTCAGGGCGTAGTGGCGCTCCTCGCGGCCGTTGATGTGGAGCACCTTCTCGTACGTCTTGGCCTCGCGGACGCGGGCGAGCGCGGCGGCGATCTCGGGGTTCTCGAAACCGTCCTGGATGAACTGGTGGTGGTAGGCGTGGGCCAGCTCGTGGAAGACCATCCAGGGTTGGTCGCGGCACCAGTCGAGGAAGTTGCGGGCGTTGGCGATCTCGACGCAGCGGGCCTTGTCCGGGTTCATGTCGTGCTCGCGGAGCCAGCCCTCGGCCGGGTGGTACGCCATGCAGGGGTGGTGCGGCTCGTCGCGTTCGACCCAGATCACGACCTGCTTGAGCTTCGCCACGGCGTCTGCCGGCACGGCGCGGACGATCGCCCGGAGCTGGTCGGCCAGCAGCGACATCGTGTGGTGGGCCAGCTCGGGCTCGTCGCGCGGGAAGTCCTTGTGGACGCGAACCGTCCATCCCACGACGTCCTGCGTCTCGTAGTTCGCGGTCGGCTCCTGGCCGGCCGAGGGGCGGACGAGCAGCAGGCCGAACATCGTCAGGGCGGCGATCCGGGCGAGCGGGGGCATGGTGGGCATTGGGGAGTCCGGGAGGATCAGCGGGTGGGTTGGTAGGCCATCCAGAGGGAGCGGAAGTAGCGGAGGACGCGGTCGGGGTCGGCGCTCTCGGGGATCTCGGCCAGCGTGTAGCCGTCGTAGCCGCTCGCGACGAGCAGGCCGAACAGCTCGCGCCAGGGGTACTTCTCGTCGGTCAGGTCGCGGAGGTGGACGGTCCGGATCCTGTCGGCGACGAGCCGGAAGTTGGGGGCGATGGAGCCGCCGTCCGCCGGCACGTCCTGGGGGTTGGAGTTCCAGCAGACGCCGACGTTGGGGTGGTCGGCGTGCTGGATGATCCGGGCGAAGCCGGGCCATTCCGAGGTGCCGGAGCCGTGGACCTCGACCCGGATCTCGATCCCCTGCCCCGCCGCGTCCTCGCCGACCTCGTGCAGGGCCTCGCCGATGCGGCGGAAGACGGCCTCGGGGTCCTCCCCCTTCGGCAGCCCGTTGGGCCGGACCTTCACGCCCGAAGCGCCGACGTCGTGCGCCAGGCGGACGTACTCCTTCGTGTCGGCGATCTGCTTGCGGACCACGGCCGGGTCCGGGCTCTGGTACTCGAACGCGCTGCCGAGCCCCACCAGCTCCACCGGCGAGTCCTCGAACCGCTTGCGGACCTCGCGGCGCTCGTCGGCCGACAGCGAAACCTCGACGCCGTGGCGATGCGTCGTGCGCAGCTCCACCCCGCCGTACCCCAGCGCCTCCAGCTTCTGGAGCAGCGTCGGCAGGTCCCAGTCCTTGGCGATGTTGTAGGTCACGATCCCGAGCTGGAGCATGGCGTCTGGCCTCGATTCGTCGCGAGGGGGCGTAGCGTGCGGCTCCTCGACATTGTGACTGCCCAACCGCCCCGCACAAGGGGCCGCCCCGGCGCGAGCCGCGCCTCAGAATTTTACAGGCTTCTCCCGTCGCGACTTATCAGGACCGGCCGATCCCTGCGAAGCCGTATCGCTCGTCCGAGGCGACCCTCTCCGAGTGGAGAGGTCAGGATCGACGGCGATCAGAACTCCGTCGGATCCGCCCAGCTGAAATCCGTCTCGTTGGAAGGTTTCAGCTCCTCAAGGAGCCGAGCAAATCGTTCGAGCGCGTCCCCCAACGCCTGGTCTATGGTGTCTCCAAGCCCTGCGTCCCAACTCGGATGCCCGTCCGCCCCGAGGGCGGACACGTTTGGAACCGCCAGGAATGAGCCATCCCTTCGCTCAAGGACCTTGATCTTGAAGCTGGAGAATGGAAGTCGTTCCAGTGGGGCCCCGACTTGAAAAATGGCAGCCACCTTTGAAATCGGGCCAAGGCCTTCCACTCGCATTTCACGCCAGTCGAGCATGCTCGCCCACCTTCGAGGAGTTGTCCCGATTCTTCGGGAAGTCTGTAAAGGTTAGCGAAGAGTCGGCCCCCGCGTCGCACGCTTCGGCTGCGAGTGTGTCAGCTAGGAGTCCGCCTCGTCGGTATCGCCCATCGCTTCAGCCCAGCTGATGAACCCTTCGGTCCAGTGGTCCTGCCCGAGGGTGTATTGGTCCACCTGAAATCCTTCGGGAAGATCCCGGAAGCCGGGCTGCGATTGGACCCGGAGCCTGGCCGCCTCGGCGTCCTCGGCGGTGGCGTAGACGCCGATGAGCTTGGCGTCGTCCTCGCCGTCGGGGATCTCGTGGACGTGCCAGAGGATGAAAACGTCCATGAGGATTCTCCTCGCTGCTTGCGATTGGCGTCACCGTTTCGATCTTCTCACCGTCGTCCTGGCTGCGGATTCGAGTGCTAGGCGTCCCCGCTGCCGCCGTGGAGCTTGGTCAGGTGCTCCTCCAACGCGATCAGCGCCTGATGCAACCTCGGTGGCAGCAAGCTCCTAGCCTTGGTCGGACCGGCCTTGCGGCCTTCGAACCGGAGATGTTCGAGGTACGAGACGTAGACGGCGTTCTCGACGTCGGAGGCCGCATCCCGGAGCACCTCGTCGACGAAGCGGAAGTGCTGCTTCACGGTCTCTCGATGCTGCGAGTCGATCGCCGCTTGAGTGGCCCGGCCGAGGACGCCCATCTCCAAGTGCAGCAAGCCTTCCGAGGCGTCGTCGATCTGTGAGGCGACTTCGGGAAGCCGTTCGTTCAGCAGGGCGACGAATCGCTCGCGATCG
Source organism: Paludisphaera soli (assembly GCF_011064595.1). GTDB lineage: Bacteria > Planctomycetota > Planctomycetia > Isosphaerales > Isosphaeraceae > Paludisphaera > Paludisphaera soli. Next base: position 147,237 of record NZ_JAALJI010000006.1, read on the forward strand.
ATGGCCTTGCTCATCCCACCTCTCCGTAGCCTGACGACACCGCGCAGACGGGGCCTACCCGACCGGCACGACGGCCGCTGCGCGCCGGACGCTTGCGCGAAGCCAACCCCGTGGCATCGTCGCACCCGCCTCCCGCCCCGCACAAGGGGCCGCCCCGGACCGCTCCGGACGCAGCCCCCGCCTGCCGGGGGCCGGCTCAATACGCGTCGAACAATCCCCTGTGGATCGGACCATCGCCGTACTTCAGGTCGGAGTAGGCTTGCCACTGGGCGGGGGTGACGGGCGGCTTCGCCGCCCAGGGGCGAGCCGCCGCTCGCTCGTGGCGCGAGGCCCACCAGGCCATCAGGCCCGCCGAATCGTGCAGGACGACGATCGCCTCGGCGGGCGTGCGGACCGCCTCGCGGAGCGGGGCCTGCTCCCAGGCCTTCTGGCAGACCGGGCACGACGTCGCGTCGCGGTCCACGGCGCCGTGGCCCGAGCGGCAGGCCTCGAACCGACCGGCCGCGTCGAGCAGGCGCTGCTCGTACAGGCGCGACTCCGCCGCCCAGCCCAGGTTCTCCCTCCGGAACTTCCGGGCGCCGGACAGCTCGTAGAGGGCGAAAGTCGCCAGGGCGAACACAGCGACCGCCGCCATCTTCCTCCCGACCGTCCATCGAGGTCTTCGCACGCCCCACCCCCCTCCGAGATCGATCGAACGTCGGGCGGCGCCCGCTTCGTCGGCCCGTGTTCAACGATCGCCGCCCGGCCTGGGCGCGGGGTTCGCGACGTACGGCCAGACGCCCCCCTCGCCGCGGCGGACGACCTTCGTGACGTCGCCGCGGCGTTCGCGGACGAGCGTGCGGTACGGGTCGCCGCTGAAGCAGACCTCGTTGAGGAAGGCGAAGACCGAGGCGTCCTCGGTGACGAACATCGGCGCGAGCGAGCCGGCGGTCGTGGTGTAGCTGAAGTTGCCGAAGATCTCGGTCGCGCCGCCGTTCGAGGTCCGCGCCAGGCAGCCGCCGCGCTCGGTCTTGTAGCCCAGGACCCAGAGGGCGCCGCCGGGGTTGGTCAGGTGGGTCCCCTGGTTCTCGATGTTGAGCTGCCGGGCCCACGCGCGCTGGCCGGGGGCGAGCCGCAGGTCGCCGGTGGCGACGTCCTCCAGGAACAGGTCGCCCCGGCCGAGAGGCGCGAGGAAGGCCACCTCCAGGCTCCGGAAGACCACCGTGCGGTCGGTCTCGATCGAGACGCCGCCGTTGATGGGCGCGAACCGCTCGACGACCACCACGGGAGCCTCGCCGTCCTCGATGACCAGGTCGGGCGCGGAGTGCCTGTTGTAGTCCAGCCAGTTCCCGACGCCCAGCAGTCGGCGCACCTTGCCCCGGACCCGGACCGGCGAGCGCAGGTCGTAGGCCCCGGGAAAGAAGACCGTCTCGGCGCCCGAGTCGATCGCCTTCTGGATCGCCTCGGAGGAGTCGCGGTCCCCCGTGGGATCGGCGCCGAAGGCGTCGACGACGGCCCAGCCGGCCGGGTCGCCGTAGGGGACCTCGGGCGTCTCGCGCACCGGCAGGCGGAGCGACGCCGGCGCCGAGGCGAACGGGCTCGTGGGTTCCTCGCCGAGGAACTCGGTCAGGACCGGCCCGGCCGCAGCCCGTCGGCCTTCCGGGGCTGCCAAGGCCGTCGCGTAGCCCCGTGTCGCCACGTCGCGCGCGTAGAAGGGAGCCTGGCCGATCCGGATCGCGGGCGCCCCCGCCGCGGCGTCCCGGCCGACCAGATCGCAGTCGAGAATCGCCGTGAACCCTTCGAGCCGAAGCGCCGTGACGGCGTTGTCGCTGGCGAGGCCGCGGATGCTCACGCTCTGGCCGAAGTTCGCCAGGCCGACCTCGCGCTGGCGCTCCAGGCGGATGTGCTCGAACGTCTGGCTGTTCACGGCCGCCCCGGCGCGGATGCCGACGTCGAAGCCGCGGACCTCCACGTTGCGGACCAGCAGCGGGCCGTTCATGTCGCGGTGGCCCAGGTCCAGGCCGACCGCCCCCGCGCCGTCGCCCGATATGACGGCCACGTCGCGCACCGAGCCCACGTTGTTCGAATAGAACTGCAGGCCGATCGCCCCCGGGTTGCCCCGGCCGACGTCGAAGGTGACCCCCTGGACGTGGTTGTGGAACCAGTCCGCCGAGCCGAACCCGCCGCACCCCATCATCGCCTTCGGGTCCTTCGGGTCGGTGAACGTCGCGTCCTTCAGGCGGATGACGGTGCGTCGAGGGTGCCGCCCCTGGATGGCGTTGAAGCCCCAGGCGTCCCCGCCGTCGGCGTTCTTCTTCGACCATTCCAGGGTCCGCGAGATCAGGTAGGTCCCCTCGGGGAGATAGAGCACCCGATGCCGACCCATCGCGTCGGCCAGGGCTTTCTGGAGCGCCTCGGTGCAGTCGGTCGCGCCGTCGCCCCTGGCGGAATAGGGCGGCTTCGTGACGTCGACGACGGCCGCGCATTCGGGGAACGACCGGGGCTCGACCGAGTCGAGATCGGCCCCGATCGCGGGACGATCCGCGCCCCTCGTCGATCCCTCGGCCAACACGAGGACGAGGGCCAGGGCGACCGAGAGTCGTGCCGGATTCTCGAACATTCGCATCGGCGGGACCTCCTGCGAACGGCGAAGGAAGGACGGGGGCCGGCCCTATCCGCATCGGTCGGGGCGATCTATCATGACCGTCCGATCCCATTCGAGGCAAGTTGGTCCGCAATCGGGGAGGAAGCCGATGACGCACGCGCCGCGAGGTCGAAATGTCGAGGGGCGTCGATTCGCCTGGACGATCGGGATGGGCCTGCTGCTGATGATCTCGGCGGCTTCCTTCGCGGACGACCCGCCGCGCGTCGAGGCGGGGAAGGTCGCGGAGGTCACGCTCACGTCGACGAAGGCCCGGACCGACCCGTTCAACGAAGTGGTCGTCGACGTGGCCTTCACGACGCCCGACGGCGCGACGCTCCGCGTGCCGGCGTTCTGGGCGGGCGGGAACGCGTGGAAGGTCCGCTACTCGGGCCGGACGCCGGGTGCGCACAAGTTCGTCACCGCTTCCAGCGACGCCGACGACCCGGGGCTTCACGGCGTCTCGGGCGTGGTGGAGGTCGTCCCTTACGCCGGCGAGAACCCCCTGCTCCGCCACGGGACGCTCCGCGTGGCCGACGACAAGCGGCATCTTTGTCATGCCGACGGCACGCCCTTCTTCTGGCTGGGCGACACCTGGTGGATGGGCCTCACCGACCGCCTGGCCTGGCCCGAGGACTTCCAGGCCCTGGCCGACGACCGCGCGGAGAAGGGCTTCAACGTCGTCCAGATCGTCGCCGGGCTCTATCCCGACATGCCGGCCTTCGACCCTCGCGGGCGCAACGAGGCCGGCTTCCCGTGGGAGCCCGATTACGCCCGGATCAACCCCGCGTACTTCGACGCCGCCGACCGCCGCATCGCCCACCTCGTCGACCGGGGGATCACCCCCTGCGTCGTCGGCGCGTGGGGCTATCACCTCCCCTGGCTGGGCGAGGCGAGGATGAAGCAGCACTGGCGGAACCTCGTGGCGCGCTGGGGGGCGTACCCCGTCGTCTGGTGCGCGGCGGGCGAGACCACCATGCCGTTCTACCTCGCCGAGGACAAGAAGGGGGACGCCGAACGCCAGAAGCGCGGCTGGACCGAGGTGATCGCCGACCTCCGCGCGATCGACCCGTTCCATCGGCTGATCACCACGCACCCCTCGCGGACCGCCCGGGCGTCGGTGACCGACCCGGCGGTGCTCGACTTCGACATGCACCAGAGCGGCCACGGCACGCCGGCCGAGAAGCAGGCGGCGCTGGCCTTCGAGGGCTGGAACACCGAGCCCGTCATGCCGGTCCTCAGCGGCGAGTCGCGCTACGAGGCCCTGGAGATCAACCCCACGCTCACCGCCGACGACGCCCGCAAGGCCTTCTGGGCCCACACGATGGCCAGCGGCTGCGTCGGCCACACCTACGGCGCGAACGGGATCTGGCAGGTCAACCGCGAGGGGAAACCCTACGGGCCCTCGCCCGCCGGCAACAACTGGGGGACGACGCCGTGGAACCTCGCCATGAAGCTCCCCGGCTCGTCCCAGCTCGCCGCCGCGAAGAAGCTCATCGAGTCCGTCCCCGGCTGGAACCGCCTCGCGCCGCATCCCGAACTCGTCGCCTGGGCCGACGCCTCGAACAAGGCTCCCGCCCCGCTTTGCGCGGCGACGCCGGACGGGGCGCGGCTCGCCTACCTGATCGCGCCCGGCGAGGTCGCCCTCTCCGGCCTCCCCGCCGGGTCGACCTTCGCGGCCTCGTGGTTCGACCCGACCACCGGCGCCCGCGGCGCCCCGTTCGAGCTGACGGCCTCGCCGGAAGGCCGGGCGACCGCTTCGCCCCCCGAGGGGGAACACGACTGGGCACTGGTCGTCTCCCCAAAGGGTTGATGGCGGGGCCGGTTGCGGCGAGAATCGAATCCGAATCGAATTCGGTTCTCGCCGGAGGCCCCATGCTCGACGTCAGCCGCGACATCCAATCCCTGACCGACTTCAAGAAGAACACGCCGGAGTTCATCCGCCAGTTGAAGGAGACCGGCGAGCCGATCGTCCTGACGATCAACGGCAAGGCGGAGGTCGTCGTCCTGGACGCCGCCGCCTACCAGAAGCTCCGCGAGCAGGCCGAGGTCGCCCGGGTCTTCGACGGCGTCCGCCAGGGCCTCGCGATCCCCGGGGCCGCCCGCCCCGCCCCGCCCGCATGACCCCGAGGCGGCCCGCCCCGGCCGGTCGGCGGCCTGTTGCGTCGCGCGGCCGCCCGCGCGATCATCGACGGGACGTCCGGTCCAGTCTGCCAGGGAGGAATCATGAATCGAGTTTCATGTTCGACTGCGTGGGTGACGAGGGTTTTCGTCGCGGCGGGGGGATTCATCATGGCGATGCTGCCGGGGGCCGAGGTCTCGGCCCAGACGAACTACGACGAGGCGGCGGTGAGGCCGTACACCCTGCCCGACCCGCTGCGGACGGTCGAGGGGCGGGAGGTGACGTCGGCCGACCTCTGGGCGAAGACGCGGCGGCCGGAGTTGCTGCGGCTGTTCGAGTCCCAGGTCTACGGCAAGACGCCGGTCCTCTCCCGCGAACTCCCCATCCCCTACCACGTCGTCTCCGAGGAATCCGAGGCGCTCGGCGGCAAGGCGGTCCGTCGCGAGATCACGATCCGGTTCGGCGAGGGCCCCGACGCGCCTCGCATGGAACTGCTCGTCTTCCTCCCCGGGGGGGCGTCGAAGGATCGCCCCGTCCCGGCGTTCCTGGGCCTGAACTTCGAGGGGAACCACGCCGTCAGCAACGATCCCGGCGTGCGGCTCTCCACCGCCTGGATGCGGGGCGACCACGGCAAGGGGGTCGTCGACCATCGGGCGACCGAGGAGGCCCGCGGGTCGGTCGCCGACCGCTGGTGCGTCGAGCGGGTCGTCGGGCGCGGCTACGCGCTGGCGACGGCCTACTACGGCGACCTCGACCCCGACTTCGACGACGGCTTCCAGAACGGAATCCACCCCCTCTTCTACCGCGAGGGCCAGACGAAGCCCGACCCCGACCAGTGGGGCGCCATCGGCGCGTGGGCCTGGGGCCTGAGCCGGGCGCTCGACTACCTGGAGACGGTCCCCGAGGTCGACGCGAAGAAGGTCGCCGTGATGGGCCACTCGCGGCTCGGGAAGACGGCCCTCTGGGCCGGCGCGCAAGACCCTCGGTTCGCGATGGTGATCTCGAACAACTCGGGCGAAGGGGGCGCGTCGCTCTCGCGCCGGAACTTCGGCGAGGACGTGGCGCACCTCAACAAGAGCTTCCCGCACTGGTTCTGCGGCAACTACAAGCAGTACTCCGGCCACGAGGACAAGCTCCCCGTCGACCAGCACGAGCTGATCGCCCTGATCGCCCCCCGTCCCGTCCTGATCAGCAGCGCCGAGGAGGACCAGTGGGCCGACCCCCGCGGCGAATTCCTCGCCGCCCAGGCCGCCGACCCGGTCTACCGCCTTCTCGGGACCGACGGCCTGCTCCTGAAGGACTGGCCCGCCCCCGCCGAGGACTCGCTCAGCAAGGGGACCATCGGCTACCGCCACCGCCCCGGCAAGCACGACGTCCTCCCCTCGGACTGGGAGGCGTTCCTGGATTTCGCGGATGTGCATTTGAAAAAGTGATCACTCTTGTGGGATCAACGGCCTTTCCCCCCTGGCGGGGGGAGGTGGACCGAAGGGCCGGACGACGGGGGGGCGAGTACGGACGCCATCGGCGTTCCCGCGACCTCCAACCGTGACGCCCGGGCGGGCCGCCGTCTCCGAGAACAGAACTGAGTCTCGTCATGCGAATCCCCGTCATGACCACCCGGCGCTGGATGCTCGCCGTTGCGCTGACGGCGGCCGCGTTGGTTGCGTTGCAGATGATCGCCGTCCTCGTGTGGGATGCTCGGCAGAGGGCGGCGGACGAGCGATGGATGGATCCGTATCTGAGGGCCGAAGACCAGCATGCGGAGGGCTATCGACTGATAGACGAGGGCCCATGAACTCCATCCGGCGACCAGTTCGTCCGGTGTCGCTCAGGCGGGTCCAGGCCTGGCTGGCCGGCGTGGTCGTGCTGCGGGTGGTCGCGAGCGTTGCGGCGAATTACCGCGCGTACATCCCGCCCGATTTTGGCTCCGAGTTCCTGCGCGGTCGAGAAGCCTATTTCTGGGGCGGGTATTCCTGGGCCTTCTACGTCCACATCGCGTCCGGGCCCGTCGCGCTGGTGCTGGGGCTGTTCCTGGTCGGCGAGTGGTCGCGGAAGCGGCTGCGGGCCTGGCATCGCCGCCTGGGCTGGGTCCAGGTGATGTGCGTGCTGGGGCTGGTGACCCCCAGCGGGCTGGCGATGGCCCGATACGCGGCGGCGGGGCCGGTCGCGGCGGTCGGGCTGGCGAGCCTGGCGGTCGCCACGGCGGCCTGCACCACGCTCGGCGCGCGGGCCGCGGCGCGGCGACGTTTCGCGGAGCATCGCCGGTGGATGTGGCGGAGCTACCTGCTCCTCGCCTCCGCCGTCGTGCTGCGGCTCCTCGGCGGCCTGGCGACGGTCCTCGGGATCGCCGCCCCGTGGTTCGACCCCTTGGCGAACTGGATGAGCTGGCTCCTGCCCCTCGCCGCGTTCGAGGTGTGCGAGCGGATCCGGCGGAGGTCGGGGACGATCGCGGCGGGCGCCCGGGCGGTCACAACTCGCTGAGGTCCGCCTTCTCGCCTCCGGCGATCGTGATCAACGCCCGACGTTGCTCCGGCGGCATGGTGGTCTTATAGAAATGGGCGCTGGCGTCGAGCAACGCCGCGTTCACGCCGCCGGGATGGGTGAGCTTGGACTCCGGGCCGATCTTGCGGATCCGGGCCTCGTCCGCGTCGGCCGGGGCCATCCACGGGACGGCGTTTTCCTCGCCCGCCTCGATCACGAGGAGGGTGGAGGCGAGGCCGTCGGTGATCTCGGACGGCGGCCGGGCCCGATCGGGGGCCAGGGCCGATTCGACGCCGACGCTGGCCAGGTAGGTCGTCGCGTTCGGGAGGGCCTGGCTGCCGCTCGGACACTGGAAGACTGCAAGTGCCGTCTCCCCCGCCCTGGCATTGACCGGGTCGTCCCAGGGCTTCGACAGGTCGATCGAGTCGTAGAGCGATCCCTGTTGGAGATACGGCAGGATCAACGTCCGCCAACTGTGCAGCGGCCGCCCGTCCGGGCCCACCGTGTAGGCGGGGGGCAACGCCTGATGCTCGTCCTGGTAGGCGAGGATCGCCCTCGCGATCTGCTTCAGATTGTTGGTGCACTGGGCCCGCCTGGCCGCCTCTCTCCCCCCGCTGCGACTGAGCGGCAGTAGGAGGGCGATCAGCAGCGCGATCACCGCCACGACCACCAGGAACTCGATCAGGGTGAAGCCGCGTCCCCCGGACGGCCTCCGCGTCGCGAGGGTGGGGGCGGGGGGGCGCACGCTGCGGGTCGACACGATCAGGGTGAAGCCGCGTCCCCCGGACGGCCTCCGCGTCGCGAGGGTGGGGGCGGGGGGGCGCACGCTGCGGGTCGACATGAGGGGAACTCCGTTGTCTCGCGTCCGAGACGAGCGAGGAGCATGGCCTGACTCCAGGCTATCGCGGGGGGCGTGCCGGAGGAAGCGGGCGGGCCGGATATAGGTCCTCGACGGCCGCGTCGTCGCCCCCGGCGATCGTCGTGAGCGCGCGACGGACCTCCAGGGGAGTCGTGGCCCTCAGGAAGCGAACGCCGCCGTCGAGGAAGGCGGCGTTCACGCTGCCGTTATGGGGAAGCTCGGGCTCCGCGCTGATCTTTGTAATCAGGGCCTCGGCCACGTCGTTCGGCGACATCCAGTGGACGGCGTCCTCGTCGCCGGACTCGATAACCAGGAGCGTCGAGCCGTGGCCGTCGGTGATCTCGGAAAGGGGTCGGGCCCGGTCGGGGGCCAGGGCCGCATCGGGGCCGACGCTCGCCAGGTATCTCGTCGCGCCTTCCGCTCGGGACGCCTCCGGGCATCGGAAGATCGAGAGGCGAACGGCCCGCGCCTCGGCGTTGGCCGGGTCGTCCCAGGGCTTCGACAGGTCGTTCGAGCGGTAGACGTCGCCTTGATCGAGATGCGGCAGGATCAAGGTCCGCCAGCTGTGCAGCCGTCGGCCCGCCGGGTCCACGGTGTAGGCGGGCGGTAGGGCGCCGTGCTCGCCCTGGTAAGCGAGGATTGCCAGCGCGATGTTCTTGAGGTTGTTCTGGCACTGGGCCCGCCTCGCGGCCGGTCTCGCGCTCCGGGTGGCCGGCAGCAGCAGGGCGATCAAGAGGGCGATCACCGCCACGACCACCATAAGCTCGACCAGGCTGAAGCCGCGCCTCGCGGCCGGTCTCGGCGCGGCGGGCGTGGGGACGGGCTGCCGCTCGATGCGGACTGACATGGAAGTGACCCCTGTTCCGTCGCACCAGAGACGGGCACGTTGCGCCGTTCGGTTCCAGGATACCTCAACGGTCGTTCGAAGTGGAGCCGGGTCGCCGATCGCCCCGACCCTGGCGTCCTCGGTCGATCGATGGTCCGTCCGGACCCGATGGACCGCTTTCCTTCCCCGCGGTTCGACCCCGATCTCACGCCGAGAGGACGACGCGTCGGCAGAGGCCGAAGAGGACCCCGGCGAGGCCCAGTCCGGCCAACAAGAGGCTCCCCGGCTCGGGGACGGCGACGGCCGTGGGCTCGGCGTAGAGGAAGTCGTCCATGACGACGACGTCGTCGTTTGGGTTGCCGAGCTGGCCGTTGGCGATGATCGTGTTGGCACCCGACGTGATCCGGACGCGGCCGATACGCTCGCCGGCGTCGGCCACGGCGCCGAGGAAGGAGAGTCCCCGATTGCCGCCGACGAGGGCGTCGCGGCTGAAGATCAGGTTGTCGCTCTGGTCGAAGAACTCGATCTTGGTGAGGCCGGCCACCTCGACGTCGACGAAGACGAGCCCGAAGGCGCTCGTGGTGGCCGCGTCGGACGTCCCCGGCACGACGAAGCGGACGTCGGTGATGTTGCTGTTCACGGCCGTGAAGAGTCGCTGGGGGCTGAACGCCTGGAAATCGTTCGGGAATCCGAACAGCGGCGTCGCGGCCGTCCCCGGGTTGGCGCTGACGAGGAAGCCGGTGCCGGGGGTCGCGAACACCGCCCCGCGAGCCGCGAAGAAGTCGCCGGGGAAGGGATTGGGGTCGGCGAAGGCGTCGGGGACGCCGTCCCAGTTGATCTCGCGGCGGAGCCCGCCGAACGAGCCGCCGGGCCCGGCTACCGATCCGCCGCCGACCGCCGCGCGGAAGGCGTCGCGCGTCGGGGTGATCGCGGCCGCGTCGGCGCCGGCCGACTCGAAGACGATGAATCCGGCGTCGGCCCGGGACGACGAGATCGCGACGGCGAGCAGGGACAGCGTCGCGACGCCTGCGAATCGCCTGCCCGTCCGGAAGAAGTTCGAGATGTCGACCATGGGAACCCCCTGAGACGACGTTGCCATCGATTCGGCCGCCCCGCATCGTCGCGGGCGTCGGAGATTATCGATCCAGAAGTATGGGAATGAAAGACCTGACAAGACGAGACGGATTTTATCAGATCAAGCACTCATGAGGACCGCGGCCCGGCGAGTCCCGCCCGGATCGGGCGAGGGTCCGCGATCGTCGCCCCCTGATGGGGGACGCGAGAGGACCCGACGGCCGCGGTGATCGTCGTTTCGCGCCGAAGGGGGCCGATCCGGCTCCGTTCGCGAGCGAGGCCGATTCCCGGTCAGCATTCGACGGCGGCCCTGGGGGTGTGGTCGGCCCATTCGAGGGAGGCGACGACGGCGAGGATGGCCTCGGGGTCGACGGGCTTGACGAGGTGGTGGTCGAAGCCGGCCTCGTGGGACTGGCGGCGGGCCTCGTCCTCGGCGTAGCCGGTGACGGCGGCCAGGGGCAAGGCGGCGGACTCGGGCCGGGCGCGGAGGCGGCGGGCGACCTCGTAGCCGGTCATGCCGGGGAGGCCGATGTCCATGAAGACGACGTCGAAGGCCTGCTCGCAGACGGCCTGCAGGGCGGTCGGGCCGTCGTGGACGACCTGCACGTCGTGGCCCTCGTACTGGAGGATGAGGGCCAGGCTCTGGGCCGAGGAGACGTTGTCGTCGACGACGAGGATCCGCCGGGGTTGGACGTCGGCCGGGGCCTCGGGGGCGGGATCGGGCCGGTGGAGCGGCTCGGCGTGGCAGAGGGGGAGGCGGACGACGAACTCGGAGCCCCGGCCGAGGCCGTCGCTGCGGGCCTCGACGGCCCCCCCGTGCATCTCGACGAGGCTGCGGACGAGCGAGAGGCCCAGCCCCAGCCCCCCCTCGGAGCGGTCGAGCGTGCGGTCGACCTGGGTGAAGACGTCGAAGACCCGGTCGAGCATGGGGGCCGGGATGCCGATGCCGTCGTCGATCACCCGGAAGACGACCTGCTCCCCCTCGACGGCCGCCGAGATCCGGATCGAGCCGCCGTCCTCGGTGTACTTGGCGGCGTTGTGCAGGAGGTTCGAGAGGACCTGTGCCATGCGCAGCGGGTCGGCCAGCACCAGGGCCCGCTGGGGGGGGGTGGCGATGGTCAGGCGGTGGCGGTGGGCGTCGATCTCGGGGCGGCTGGTCTCGACGGCGGCCGAGACCACGGCCGCCGCGTCGACCGGCTCGAGATGGAGCCGGACCTTCCCCCGGTTGACCCGGGCCAGCTCCAGGATGTCGCCGACGAGGTGGGCGAGCTGGCCGACCTGGCGGTCGATCACGTCGCGGGCCCAGGCGAGGTCGGGGTCGTCCCCCCCGCGCCGCTTCATCACCCGGACGGCGTTGCGGATCGGGGCCAGGGGGTTGCGCAGCTCGTGGCCGAGCATGGCGATGAACTGGTTCTTGCGGTGGTCGGCCTCGGCGAGGTCGGCGGCGTGGCGGCGCAGCTCGTCCTCCAGCTGCTTGCGCTCGGCGAGGTCCAGGCAGAAGGCGACGATCGGGGCGCGGGGGTCGATCCGGGTCTCGTCGAGGCGGGCGAGCCCCAGGAGGATCGGCAGGGTGCGACCGTCCTTGCGGCGGACCTGGATCTCGAAGGGGGTGCAGCTCCCCCGCCGGGCGAGCTGGACCCGGCAGCGGCGGACCCAGCGGCCCGAGGTCTCGGCGACGATGTTGAGCCAGTGGACGCCGCCGTCGATCAGGTCGTCGCGGGAGTAGCCGACCATGTCGAGGAAGGCGTCGTTGGCGTCGGTCAGGGCGCCGGTCATCTCGCCGAAGGCGACGCCGAAGATGTTGGCCTCGACCAGGCGGCGGAGCCGGGCCTCGCTGGTGCGGACCTGGCGCTCGGCGGCCTGACGCTGGCTGAGGTCGGTGGCGATGGCCAGGAAGCCCCGGAGGTTCCCCTCGGGGTCGCGGACGGCGGTGACGGCCAGGAGGACGGCGATCCGCGTCCCGTCCTTGCGGACGAGGGTCCACTCGCGGACGTCGTGGCCGTCGCGGCGGGCGCGGGCGACCAGGGCCTCGAAGCCCTGCACCGGCCGGCCCAGCTCCGCGGCCAGCTCGGCGGCGCGGGCGGCGACCTCGGCGGGGTCGTGGAGGATGAGGGGGGTGGTCCGGCCGATGATCTCCCCCGCCGCGTAGCCGAGCATCCGCTCGGCCCCGGTGTTGAAGACCGTGATCAGGCCGGCGGGGTCGGCGACCAGGATCGACGAGTGGGTGGAGGCGTCCAGCATGGCGTTGAGCCGGGCGTTGATCTCCACCTGCTCGCGCACCGCCTTGCGGCGCTCGGCGAACAGGCCGATCTGGCGGCCCAGCGTGGTCAGGACCTGCAGCAGCGGCTCGTCGTGGATCAGCGGGTCGCGGCTGAACAGGGTGAGCACGCCGACCAGCGGGCTCTTCTCGGCGTCGGCCACCGGGATGATGACGGCCCCCCGCAGGCCTCGGGGGGCGTCCGCCGCGGCGGCGACGTCGGCGGGGGGGGCGTCCGGGTCGGGGGCGATCTCGGAGACCCAGGCGGGGGCCCCGGTGCTCCAGACCCGCTCCAGCGGCCCGGCGATCGCGGCGTGGGGGAGGGCCGCCCGGTCCCCGTCGCCGCCGACCCGGGACGAGGCCCAGGTCCGGCCGGCGAGCCGGGGGCCGCGGGCCTGCCGGTCCCAGATCCAGAACGCGGCGACGTCGAAGTCCAGCGTCCGGCCGATGGTCGCCAGCAGGTGGGGGACCGCCTCGTCCAGCCGCAGGCAGTCGCCCAGGATCCGCATCACGGCGTACTGGACCTCCAGCCGCCGCTCGGCCCGCTTGCGCTCGGTCACGTCGGTCTGGACCGACAGGTAGTTGGCGACCCGGCCCTGGGCGTCCAGCACGGGCTGGACCTCGATCGCCGCCCAGTATTTCCGGCCGCTCTTGGCGTAGTTGAGGATCTCGGCCCGGACGGGCTTGGCGGCGCGGATCCGCCGGCCGATGAAGTCGCGCACCGCCGGGTCGGTCTCGGGCCCCTGGAGCAGGGCCCCGGGCTCGCGGCCGATCGCCTCGGCCGGCTCGTAGCCGGTGATCCGGGTGAAGCCCTCGTTGACCCACTCGATCCGGCGGCGGGCGTCGGTGACGATCATCGCCTCCTCGGTCCGGCTGGCGAGGAGCTGGAGCCAGCGCGCGTCGCGGCGGGCCGGGCCCGGGTCCTCTCGCGGGAGGTCGGGGCCGCCCAGGGACGGCGCGACGAGGGCCATCGCCCCGCCCCTCGCCCGCCCCCCGCGCGCCGCCAGCCCCAGGGCGATCGAGCCCGCCGCGGCCGTCCGGCCCAGCCCCAGGGCCAGGCGGACGTCGCCCCGCCCCGCCAGGCCGAGCGACGCCGCGAAGGTCCCCGCCGCGGCCAGGGCGGCGAACGCGGCCAGGCCCCAGACGAGCCCGGGCGCGAACCGGCCGGGCCGGTCCGGGACCCCCCGCAGCCGCTCGGCCGCCAGCGCGCCGGCGCAGGCCAGGCAGACCAGGCCGACCGCGGCTTCCAGCGAGCGGGCGGCGACTTCATATCCCGTCGGCGACGACAGGGCCTCGAGCGGGCCCATCAGCGTCGAGACCTTCCGCATCGATTCATGGCCCGTCCGCCCATTCTCCTTGAGGTTCATCCTGAAGCGCGGCGTCGTGGGTCGAGGGCGTCGGCCGTCCTCGCGGGGCGGCCGCCGAACCAGGTATACCCATCGCCCGGTCGGATCTCAACCGGATCTTTCGAACAGGCCCGCCGCGACCGCCCCCGCCCCGGCGACGCGGGCGAATGCGGTTGACGGCGGCGTCGAGTCCCCCTAGACTCGCCCCCCGTCGGCGGAGGCGATCCGGTCGGGGACGAGGTCGGGCATTTGCGGAAAGGATTCCGCCCCATGCGTGCGAATCGAGGGGTTTCGGCCGTGAGCCGGCGGGCGGTCCTCGCCGGCCTGACGACGGGGCTCGCCGCCGCCTGGGGCTGCAACCCCCACAAGGACCAGATCCGACCCGACAACCTCCTGGGGCGGATCGGCGGCCGCCAGGGCCAGGTCATCGAGCCCAAGAAGTGCGCCCTGCGCATGGCGGTGGTCACCCGCCCGTTCCGCGACCCGATCATCAACGAGGTCGCCTGGCGGTCGGTCGACGAGCAGGCGGTCGCCCCCGAGGAGCGACTGGCCCTGCAGGCCAACGGCATCCGCATGGGCCGGATCACCGGCGAGCTCCCCCGCGAGCTGGAATCCCTGCTGAACGCCCCCCCGCCCAACCAGGTGGAGCCGATCACCTTCCTCGTCCCCGAGGGGACCCAGGAGCTGCTCACGGTCTGCGACCCGGTCGCCCAGGCGAGCCTCCTGATGAACCGCGACCGCCGCGTCACGGGCAAGGACTACAGCGAGGCCGCCGGCTTCTACCGGGTCACGCCCGAGCACCACGACGGCGAGGCCGTCGCCCTGCGGCTCACCCCGGAGATCCACCACGGGCCCGTCCAGCGGTCGTACCAGCCGCTCCAGCAGCCGACCCCCTACTCCCCCCAGGAGTTCAAGATCGCCGACGGCCAGCAGCAGGACTCGCTCCGCGACCTGGCCGCCAACCTCGTCGTCGAGCCCCAGCAGGCCGTCGTGCTCGGCTGCCTCCCCGACCAGGAGCGGAGCCTCGGCGCCTTCCTGTTCACCGCCTCGGCCGACCACCCCGACCGCCGCAGCCAGCGCCTGGTGCTGATCTGGGCCGCCCGCAACCAGGTCGGCGTGCTCGACGACAAGGCGAAGAAGGGGGGCGACGCCGAGGGCCCGGCCGGCCCCGGCCTGACGGCCCGCCCCACCGCGGCCAAGGACGAGGCCGCCCGCTGACGTCCGCCCGACGAGAGGCCGCGCCGCGGAACGACTCCGGGCGGGCGGCGTCCCGTTGACCTCGCACCCAAGGAGCGCGACCATGGAAGGCGACATCGGATCCGGGGATCGGCGGGAACGCCCCCCGACGGGCCTCGAACCGAAGCCCGCCGGCGGGTGTCGGAAGCGCTGGGTCGGCCACGCCGCGCACGAGCCGACCCCGGGACCGGTGCGGCCGTCGTGGGCCTCTCCCCCCAGTCCTCGGCCTCCCAGGGGATCGCGCGCCGTGTCGACTTCCAAGTCCCCCTCCGAATCCCTGGTCGTCCTCGACGGCTCGCGCGGCGAGGGGGGCGGGCAGATCCTCCGCACCGCCCTGTCGCTGTCGCTGCTGACGGGCCGGCCGTTCCGGATCGTGAAGATCCGGGCGAACCGCGACAAGCCGGGGCTGCGGCCCCAGCACCTCAAGGCCGTCGAGGCCGCCGCGCTGCTCGGCCGCGCGGACCTCCTCGGCGCCGAGGTCGGCTCGCGCGACCTGGTCTTCCGGCCCGGCCGGGTCGAGCCCCGCGACCTGGCGATCGACATCGGCACCGCCGGCTCGACCGGCCTGGTGCTCCAGACCCTCCACCTCCCCCTGGCGATGCGCGCCGAGACCGCCTGCCGCGTGGTCCTGACGGGGGGCACGTTCAACCCCAAGGCGCCCGCCTATCTGTTCCTGGAGCAGACCTGGCGCGGCCACCTGGCGAACCTGGGGATGCCGGTCGCCCTGGCCATGCCCTCGGCCGGCTTCTACCCCCGCGGCGGCGGCCGGCTGGAGGCCTGGATCGAGCCGGCCCGGCCCCGGGCCTGGGTCCGCACCACGCGCGGCGACCTGCTGCGGATCCGGGGGGTCGCCGGCTCCGCCAACCTCCGCGAGGACGTGGCCCGCCGGATGCGCGAGCGGGCCCTGGCCCGCCTGGCGGACGAGGGCTGGAACGTCGACGTGGAGATCGAGGCCGCCTCGTGGCCCAGCCCCGGCCAGGGCGCGGCGATCGCGCTGACGGCCGAGCACGCCGGCTCCGCCCCCGCCACGTTCGTCGGCCTCGGCGAGCGCGGCAAGCCCGCCGAGCGGGTCGCCGACGAGGCCGTCGACGAGCTGCTCGACTTCCTGGGCGTCCCCGACGGCGCGGTCGACCCCCACTCGGCCGACCAGATCCTCCTGCCCCTGGCCCTGGCCGACGGCCGCTCGGTCTACACCGTCTCCCGCGTGACCGAGCACCTCCGCACCAACGCCGCCACCATTGGGGCCTTCCTCGACCGCGAGATCGAGGTCGAGGAGTCCGTCGCCCCCGACCAGCCCGGCCGCGTCGTCGTGGCCTGACGCCCCGTCGGCCGGGGAGAGCGGCTCCGGCGGCGGACGGATGCGGGGGCGACGGGCCTGGCCGCCGCCCCCGGGATCATCGGTCGGCCCGCCTCAGTCGTGCGAGCCGGCCGGGGTCAGGTGATAGATCAACACCGGCGTGCGCTTGCGGGTGATGGCCTGGGCGACCTCGCCGCGGATGTGGCCCGAGGCCTTCGCCAGGTGGCCCTCCACGCGGTCGAGCGCCCGGTCCTCGTCGCACTCCAGGGCGACGACGAGCCGCGAGGCGTCGGGCGCCGGCTCGACGTTCACGACCCGGAGGCCCTGCAAGAGCGGGTCGCCGCAGTCGGCCAGGACCTCGCTCAGCGTCACCGCGACTTGATGGCAGAGCTGCATGGCCTTGCGGCCCGCCGGCTCCGACGGCCCGCCGCCCCGGCCGCCCCGACGCCGACGCGCCCCCGCAGGTCGCGCGCCCTCGCGGTCGCTCGCCTCGGTCGGGGTCCAGTCCTCGATCCGGCGCAAGGGGAAATGACGTCCCATGATCGTCCTCGTTCCTGAGATTCGCTGTGCCTGAGAGCTTCCTTCGGCGCCTCGCGACATCGCGCGAAGCGTCGTCGACCGCCGGTCCCGATCCTCGGGCGCGGCGGCGTGGATGAAGAAACGGCCCGAACTCGCGGGATGCCGCCGCGACGGGCGCGGGGCGGAACCGGAGCGTCGCACGGTCAGGACGCGCGGACGCTAAGCTCAGCGGCGATCCGAAAGGGCGGCGAGAGGCGGAGTCGGGCTCGACGGCTCAAGAGGGCGGGGGAAATGCAGCATCGTCGGCCTCCTTCGCATGAGGAAAGGAGAGGTGGCATCGCGTTCGAACCGCGTTAAATCACGATCGACCGTGCAAGTCTATTCTAGCTTGCCGATGCGGGGCGGGCAACACGGTCCTTCGGACGCCGGCGGGCCTCGCCGGGTTCGCGGGCCGGGCCCGGGCACCCGGCCGACCCGGCCCCGGAGGCAGGTGGCCCTCGGCCGCCGGCGGGGCTACCATCGGAGGGCGTCGCGTGAGGAGCCCGGCCCCGGCCCCCTGCGAGTCGAACCGATGGACGAGTCCGCGGACGAAGCGGCCTTGCTTCGCGAGGTCGCCCCCTGGCTCGGCGACGACGAGTCGATCGTCTGGATCGGCCGCCCCGACCCCCGCCGGTTCCGCTGGGAGTCGGCCGGGATCGGATGCCTCGGCGCGATCGCCTTCGGGGCGGTCCTCTTGCCTGCGGTCGCGATCGCCGACGTCGTGGGGACGCGAATGCACGCCCCATGGCTCAAGGGCCTGACCGCCAACATCCTACTGTTGCTCCTCCTTCGGCGGCTCGTCGGTCCGCATCAGGGGAGAGTCCTGTGCGAGCGAACGCTTTACGTCGTAACGACCGCCCGGGCCATCGTCCTGAACGGATTCCAGCATTCCATCGAGCGGAACCGCCTTGAGTCGACCTTTGTCGACCGAGCGTTCGAGATCCCTTCGATTCGACGCCGCATCGTTAAGCGCCGGCGTCGAGGCGGTTCGGGCGACCTGATCTTCGACGCGAACGAGGTCAGTCGCGAGAATCGAAGCCAGGGCGGGTTCCAATTCGGCTTCTTCGGCGTGCCCCGCGTCGACGAGGTCGACCGCATCCTGGAGCGGGTCGCGGTCGGCGGCAAGGACGAGAAGAAGGACGCGCCGGACCCGGACTTCCCCTGACCGAATCCGCCCGGGCCTGTCACGAATCGCCCCCCCTCCGACGTCCTTGCCCACGAACGGCGGGGCGAGTCCCGCTGTCGACGGACCCATCGGGAATCGAGGGAGGGACGATCATGAATCGCGGTCTACTGGTTCTTCTGGCGATCGGGCTCGGGGCGGGCGTGATGGCGGCCGCCCATCGCCACGACGACGGCGAGTCGGTGCGGCTGATCTCCGCCCGCGACATCGCGGAGAAGCTGGACGGCGAGGCGACGAAGGCGTCCGTCGTCGAGGTGACCATCGAGCCCGGCCGGTCCGGACCGCCCCACCGGCATCCCGGCCCCGGCTTCGGCTACGTCCTGGAGGGCGAGTACGAACTGGGGATCGACGACCAGCCGACCCGCGTCTACAAGGCCGGCGAGACCTTCTACGAGCCGGGCGGCTGCCTGCACCGGGTCTCGCGCAACCCCGCCTCGAAGGGGAAGACCCGCCTCATCGCCCTGGTCCTCCACCCGCGCGACGCGGCCGAGATCGCCGTGCCGGAGAAGGTGCACGACTGACGCCGACGAGCCACGGGCGCGCCGATCGAAGGACTTTCGCATCATGAAGCCTTGGTCTCAAAGCCTTCCCCCACCGGGGGGGATCGGGTCATCATCCGTCGATCAGGAGAATTGCAGATGAAGATCGTGGTCGTCGGCGGCAGCGGGTTGATCGGGTCGAAGGTGGTGGCCGGGCTGCGTCGGCTCGGCCATGAGGTGACGGCGGCTTCGCCCTCGTCGGGGGTGGACGCGGTGACCGGCGAGGGGCTGGCGGAGGCGCTCGCCGGCGCCCGGGTCGTCGTCGACGTGGCGAACTCCCCCTCGTTCGAGGACGCGGCGGTCCTGGCGTTCTTCGAGGCCTCGGGCCGGAACCTGGCGGCCGCCGAGGCCGCCGCCGGGGTGGAGCACCACGTCGCGCTCTCGGTGGTCGGGACCGATCGCATGCTCCAGAGCGGCTACTTCCGCGCGAAGCTCGCCCAGGAGGGGTCGATCAAGGCGTCGGGGATCCCTTATACGATCGTCCGCGCGACCCAGTTCTTCGAGTTCGTCCCGGCCATCGCCGAGTCCGGCGCGGACGCCGTCGACCGGACGGTCCGGATGCCGACCGCCCTGTTCCAGCCGATCGCGGCGACGGACGTCGCGGCGGCGCTCGTCGACGTGGCCCTCGCCGCGCCGGCGAACGGCACGATCGAGCTGGCCGGCCCCGAGCGGCTGCCGTTCGCCGAGATGGTCCGCCGGCTCCTCGCCTCGAAGGGAGATGACCGCGCGGTCGTCGCGGACCCCGACGCCCGCTACTTCGGCGCGGCGATCGACGACCGATCCCTCGTCCCCGACGACGGCTCGCTCGTCGGCCCGACGCGGTTCGACGACTGGCTGGCCGCGGCGGTCGCGAGCGGCCGGTGATTCCGCGCCTCGCCGTCGGGGCCTGGGCGGGGCGCGGGATTCCTGGCAGAATCGTCGCCCGACCCGACAAGGAGGAGCGCGCGATGGCCGAGAGAACCGCCCGATCCGAAGCCCCCGAGCCAGGTGGCGTCGTCCTGGAGTGGCTGCTGGATTCGGACCCCTCGATCCGATGGCAGGTCCTGCGCGACCTGACGGGCGAGCCTCCCGAGGTCGTCGCCGCCGAGCGGGCGCGGGTCGCCTCCGAGGGCTGGGGCGCCCGGCTGCTCGACCTTCAGGCTGCCGACGGCCAGTGGGGGGGCGGCGTCTATTTCCCGTACTGGACCGCGACCACGGACACGCTGGCCCTGCTTCGGGAGCTGGGCGTGGACCCGGATTGCGATCGCGCCCGACGCGCGGCGGGCCTCGTCCGCGACCGCGTCACCTGGGGGGAGGAGTTCGGCGACGCCCCCTTCTTCGAGGGCGAGGTCGAGCCCTGCATCAACGGCCGGGTGCTCGCCCTCGGCGCGTACTTCGGCGAGCCGAGCGATCGGCTGGTCGACCGGCTCCTGGGCGAGCAACTCGACGACGGCGGCTGGAACTGCGAGGCCCCGGCCAGCAAGCGCTCCTCGTTCCACTCGACGATCTGCGTCCTCGAAGGGCTGCTGGAGTACGAGAAGGCCAGAGGCCCCGCGACGGCCGTGGCCGACGCCTCCGCCCGGGGCCGGGAGTACCTGCTGGAACGCGGCCTGTTCCGCAGGCGGTCCACCGGAGCGGTGATCGACGCCGACTGGGCGCGGTTCTCGTTCCCGACCCGCTGGGCTTACGACGTCCTGCGGGGTCTGGACTACCTGCGAGCCGCCGGCGTCGAGCCCGACCGGCGGATTGCCGAGGCCGTCGCTCTGGTCGTGCGGAAGCGCGACGATTCCGGGCGCTGGCCCCTGGAGAACCCCCATCCCGGCGAGGTCCACTTCGCGATGGAGGCCGCCGACGAGCCCAGCCGCTGGAATACGCTCCGGGCCCTGCGCGTGCTGGACTGGGCCTCGGACGGAGCGTGGTGATCCGGGACGCCCCGGCCCCGGATCGACACGGCTTGACGCCGTGTGGCGATCATGCGATACCCCGCAAGATCCACGTCCCGTCCCCACGAACTCGGAGGAGGCGATGATGCGTCCCAGGTCCCTTGGGCTCGCGATGTCAGCTTGCGCGATGCTGGCGGGCGCCGTCCTGGCGGCCGGCGAGCCGGGCCCTGGCGGGGCCGAGACGCCCCGCGCCCACGTCGTGCCGCCGGAGGTGGGCTCGCGTTGCCGCATCGAGCTGAACCCGACGACGGCCGGCCGAGATGAGACCGTCGCGGAGTATGAGGGCGTGGTCGTCAGGTCGAGCGCGGAGGGGGTCGGCCTGTCGGTGGTGGAGAAGCGGGTGACCGTGGTCCGCAAGACGCCGCTCGCCCGCGTGCCGTACCTGGAACGGCTCTTTCGGAACGTCGGGGTCAGCCGCTCTGGGTCGGGGGCCGGGGCGGAAGTCTGGCTGCCGACGGCGACGATCCGCTCGGTCAGGCGGACCCCCACCGGGGCTGCGAGGCCGGACGACCCGCGAGTCTCGACCCCCGAGTTCTCGTCGATCGACGCCCGACCCGCGCCCTCGCGCGAGGATTGAGCGCCCGACGCGGCGGGCTCGTTTACAGATACCCCAGGTCGGCCAGGCGGCTCTGGATGGCGGCGTCGTCGTCGGCGTCGTAGGCCGAGCCGACGGCGGCGGCCTGGTCGTCGTGGCGGTCGTCGCGGTGGTCGGCGGTGGCGGCCAGCTCGGGCGTGAGCAGCTCGGCGAGGACGCGGCCGTCCATGTCGGCGGGGACGGGGACGCCCAGCAGGTGGAGGACGGTCGGGGCGACGTCCAGGAGGTCGGCGCCCTCGGGCGCGGCGTGGGGCCGGACGCCGGGGCCGCCGGCCACCAGGATCCCCTCCATCCGGTGGTCGCCGGTGGGGCCGAAGGCCGGCGAGATCAGCTTGTGGGTCGTGAAGTCGTGGAGGCCGATCGTGCGGTACTTCCAGTCCTTCAGGACCACGGTCAGGTCGGGGGCCTTGTCGGCGTGGGGGCCGTGGTACAGCTCGGCGGCCTCGTGCACGCGCTCGACCAGCGGCTCGCCGGTCTCGGGGTTGGGGATCGCCATGAGGCCGGCCTTGATCTCGTCGAGCAGGGCGCGGGCGTCGTTCGGGTCGACGCAGCCCTGGGGCTGGCGGCCCTTGAGGTTCAGGAAGATCTGGCCGAAGTTCCCCTGGGCGTAGGCCCGGGTGCGCGACCAGTCGATGTGCTCGCGCGAGAGGAAGGTCTTCTCGCCCAGGCGGTCGAGCCAGCTCTCCTGCTTCCCCCGGAACCGGGTGACGCGGTGGTTCGCCATCCCCCACTTGCTCATCAGGCCGTAGAACCACTGGGGGGTCACGCCGCGGCGGTAGAACCAGTGCTTCTGCTTGACGTAGAAGTTGTCCTTGAGCGCGATGTAGCCCTGCTCCAGCAGCCAGACGTTGAAGTTGACGTAGTGCTCGATCGGCCCGAAGCCGTGGTCGCTCATCAGCAGGAACGTGGTGTCGGAGTCGGCCTTGTCGAAGATCGCGCCCAGGCCGCGGTCGAGGGTCTTCCAGAATTCCAGCAGCTTGGGCCGGAGGGCCTGCAGCTCCTTCTCACGCCCCTTGGCGGCGGCGTGGGTGGTGTCCCAGGCGTGCCACAGCTCATGGCCGAAGCGGTCGGTGGCCATGAGGTCGAACATCAGGAGGTCCCACTCGCACCGCTCCATCAGGAAGGCGATGCTCTTGAGGTGCTGGTCGAGGAACGCGGTGAGGTCGTCGGTCACGGCCTCCTCGTTGTTGCCGTCGTGGATCGAGGTCGACCAGGCGTGATAGGGGCCGACGGCCTTCTCCAGTTCGGCGAACAGGGCGGGGTCGGAGGAGAAGTCGGGCGCGTTCTCGGGGCTGAGGAAGTCCCCCAGGTAGAAGCCGGGGAAGTCCTTCGCCGGGCGCGGGGGGTAGCTCATGGGGACGCCGCCGGCGATCGCCTTCTTGCCGTGGCGGGCGGCGACCTCCCAGATCAGGTCGGAGCGGATCGCGCGCGAGGAGTTGACCCGGCCCTTCATGGGGTCGTGGTCGTGCTCCAGGAACTCGAAGACGCCGTGCTTGCCCGAGTTCTTGCCGGTCATGACGCCGGTCCAGGCGACCGGGCTGAGGGGCGGGAAGACCGATCGCAGCTCGCCCGAGGCCCCGCCCCGGCGGAGTCGCTCGAAGTTCGGCAGCAGCCCGTCCGCGGCGAGGGGCCCCAGGATGTCCCAGGTGGCCCCGTCCAGGCCCAGCACCATGACCTTCATCGCCGCTCGATCCTTTCTGTGCGTCCGCCGATTCGTCGATCCGCCGGGAATCCCGGAACTTCGGCCCCATTTCTCCCAGCTTGCGGGATTCCGGCCGCGATCGTCAACCGACCTTTGCGCTCGCCCCCGCCCCGCCTTCCGGCCCATTCGCGGTCAGTCCGAATCGCCGCAACCGCGAAACCCGACCCCGGCGCGACATCCGAAAGGCCCGTTCGACCGCCCCAACTTGTTCTATCCTATCACCTGCCCGGATTCTGGGCGGCGGTCGATGATTTTCTGGGCGGTCGTGCCGCGTGAAAGGAGTGTGAGGTGGTCGAGAAATCCCTCCCGAGCCTCCTTGCGGAGAAAATTTCCGAACCCCAAAACCAGGCTGTTTTTGGGTTTGCGAGCGACGGTGCGCTCGCCCTTTCGGAAGATTCAAGTCTTGGGCACGCCTCGTGCTTTAGATGCATTTCGTTGTGAGCGACGAGGCCGAGTCTGACGAGGCACTGAGTCGCTTCCCCAAGTCACGCCGAGAGATCCGACGACTCCGTCGGATCGCGGCAGCCCTCACGAGCAAGCGTCGTTCTCCCTGGCTGTGCCCGGCTCCCTCGGGGGGAGCCGGGCTTTTTTTTGCGCTACGATGGCCGGCCGGGGACTTCGGCCATGGCTCGGGACCGTCACGACGCCGACTCACCACGGGTTCTGCGAACCCGTGGCACCCGGCGCCGCACTTATCAGGTCCCTCGCTCAGCTTCATCGGGTCGTGGCGGATAACCCTCGGGTGCCACGGGTTCTGTGAACCCGTGGACCGGCGTCGGACCGATCTCGGGGCTTCGCCGAGAGGCTCGCCCAATCCGATTCGATTCAGACCCCGTCGGATGAGCCTCGGGCATCATCGAGCGTCGGGATGGTCGGATCGATCTCGATCGGGACCGGACGAATGCCGGCGTACCAGCGGGCGCTCGACCACTCCCAATCTTCCGGCCGTTCCACGAGACCGCGGCGTACCGGATTGAGGTGGATATAGGCGATCACGGACCGGACCGTCGAAGGGTCCAGGATGTTCCGGTCATAGCCACCGCCGACCTGCCAGAACCGCCGCTCGATGGTGCCGTCGCCGCGTTCGATGGTCAAACGTCTCAACCACGCGACGTCGTGCTCTTGCAGAAAGCGGATGGCCCGGAGCCCGACCGGCCGCTTGATCCTCCAGAGGATCCGGGAGATCTGGTACGGCCGCTCGCGCGGCGACAGCAGGATGTGGACATGCTCGGGCATCACGACGTACGCCCAGAGTTCAAAATTCATCGTCCGCCTGGCCGCTTCGATGGCCTCGACGAGCCAGTTCCGCGATCGGTCTCGGGCCAGCAGCGGGAGCCGCCGGTAGCAAGAGAAGGTCAGCTCATGAGCATGGCCGGGCTCGTCGATCCGCCGGCAGGCTTTTCGTGCCATGAGTCCGCCTGGCTCAATAGGTGAACGTCGCCAGCGGCGCTAGTTGACAGCTTTCGGCAACCGCGGGTTCTCCGAACCCGTGGAAATCGGCCTCGGGCCGGTCCCGAGCTGTTGCCGAGATCCCGAGCCGGTCCACGGGTTCGGAGAACCCGTGGCACCCAGGATCCCTACCGTCAAAGGCGTGGTCGAGGTGAGCAGGAAGGTCGGACCTGCTACGCAAAGGCTCGACGACCCCTGCGCCACCCGATTCTACCTTACAGCTCCCCGTCGACGCCCAGCTTGTGGAAGTAGTGCTCGACCTTGTCCTGGTTCTCCAGGAGCCAGTCGATGGAGGGGGCGTTGTTCAGGGCCTTGCGGATGACCTTGACGGTGGCCTCGCGGTGGACGTCGAAGAGGGCCTTGTGGTCGACGGTCCCGACGTCGAGCACGGATGGGTCGAGCCAGACCGAGTAGATGATCCCCAGGTCGTAGGCCTTCTCCTTGGGTATGATCCCTTCGCGGACGGCGTCGAGGACGCCGTGGGCGATCGCGGCCTGCACGGTGCCCATCAGGATGTTCGTGTACTTGGCGTCCTTGACGGTGACCTTGCTGACCATGAGCGTGGCCGGGCGGACCTGGACGTCGCTGTTGAGGATCGCGAAGACCCGCGAGTGCCCCTTCACCTGGTCGCCCATCAGGGTCGCCAGGGCCGTGCCCACCGGCCCGTCCAGCTCGCCGATCACGATCTCCGGCTCGGCGCAGAGGTAGTCCTCGGAGCCTTCCACCAACGCCTCGCCCGTCCGCAGCAGGATGCGCTCGCTCATCGTCGCCTCGTCTCTCGGTCTCGTCGTCACTGGCCTGTTCCTCGCGAGGGACCAGGATAGCGGATCGACGGGCGACAAGGAATCGATCGGGCCCGAGGCTACTTCGTCGCGGCCTTCGGGAGCCGGACGGCCTTGATGGAGCCGTTGGCCTCCAGGTCCTTCCCGAACGCCAACTCGACCTCGACGCCCTCAGCCGGGAAGCCGGGCACGGTCGCCTTCGGCTTGGAGCTGTAGCCTGCGCCGGCGTCCTCGATCTCGAAGCCGACGACCTTGCCGTCGCGGACCAGGGCGAAGGCGACTGCCGGCCTCGCCGTCCAAAGCTCGCCGCGGCCGGGAATGTAGCGGTAATGGTCGGAGACCTCGTCGAGCCGCTCGTTGGTGACGCCGTACGGGCCCAGGGCCTTGAGGAGCACGGCCTTGTTCGCCCGCTCGCGCTCGCGCGTCGGCCTGGTCCCCGCCGGCGCGGGGCGGACCTGCTTGAAGGCCTCGCGGAAGACCTCAGGTTTCACGCCGAGCCCGCCCGCGACCAGGACCACCGGCCGGCCCCGGTCCGCCGGGTCGGTCTCGTGGCCGCCTGAGAAGACCGCGGGGATTCGCTTCACGCCCTTCGCGGGCTCGTCGGCCCGGGCGGCGCAGGAGGTGAGGCAGGAGAGGCCGAGCGCGGCGAGGATCGCGGGGGTGGGCTTCAAGCGAGTCGTCCTTTCGGGAGCCGGGCGCAGCGACGACGCCGCGCGACCGGATGATCGCGCGGCGTCGTCGGGTGATCGGGAGGGCGATTCGGCGGTCCGCCCCGGATATTGCGTCGGCCCCGCTGGGCTCAGGACTTGGGCGGGTCGAGCGGCGGGATGGAGTCCAGGTCGAGGCCGGGCTCGGCGGTCGGCCTGGGGGACGATTCGACCTTGGCCTTCGGCTTCGGGAGCGGCTCGTTGTCGGGGCGGGCCGGGCGCGGGTCGGGGATGGCGGCGGGGAGGTCCTCGTCGTTCATCTTCTCCGAAGGCCGGGCGCTGGGGAGCGGGTCCAGCTCGTCCTCGTCGAGGTACTCGGGGCGGATCACCCGGGGGCGGGGCCGGGGCTTGGCCTCGGGGGCGGTGCGGACGGAGGACGAGGTCCGGGGCGGGGTGCCTTCCATCACCTCGTCGTCGCCTTCGAGGATGATGGTCTCGCCCTCGACGACCCGGCCGGGGCGCTCGACGATCACGCCGTCGGCGGGGAGCGCGGTCTTCTCGGCGAGCATCTGCTGGAGGGTTACGGCCTGGATGGGGACGGGGAGCGTGCTGTTGATCGCCACGATCTCGCCGACGGAGACGGGCCGGCCGTAGTAGAGCATGTTGGCCCGCCAGTCGATCTGGAGCGTCCCCCCCTCGGCCGAGACGCCGGCGAAGACTCCCCGGCTGTTGGAGTACGAGAGGATCTCGGACTTCAGGGCGACGTCGGTGCCGGCCTCGAACCGCCTGCCCGCCGGCCCGGCCGCCACGCCGACGTCCACGCCCAGGGTCATCTTGTCGCGGCCCTTGATGAAGCGATCGAGCCCGCGCTGGGTCTGGAAGACCAGGATCAGGTCGGTCTTCTGCGCGCCGGCCTGGAAGCCGAAGCTGCCGCCGACCAGGTGGATGAAGACCGGGTTGCTCCAGGAGCCGTCGGCCTGGCGGATGAGCAGCGCGCCGCGGCCGAACCGGGCACCGATGACGAAGCCCGCCTTGACCATGCTGGGGATGATGGCGATCCCCTGGGCGTTGCGCATCACCAGCCGGGGCATGCCCGTCTTGGGGTTCCGCGTCACCTCGCTGAGCGCCTGGATCGACTGGCCGATCACCACGTCCGGGGGCTTCTGCGCCCGCGCCGCGTTCAGGGGGAGGCATCCGAGGACGACGCACAGGGCGGCGATCCGCAGCCGGCCGGGAGTCCGCATCGAAGTTCTCGCTTTCTCAAAGGCTGCCGCGTGAAACAAAGCGCCGTCGACCGATCGGACGGCGGGGATTCCGGCGGCTTGTACAGCGATTCCGATTTTTCGTCAAGCGGAGCAGCCTGCGTGCCGACGGGGTCGAGTCTGCGGCCGGGCCTGTCGTCCCGCCTGCGGATCGGGAGGGTGAGAGGGGTTGGCGCGGCGACCGGCCGCGGCGCTTACCAGGCGACGCCGTCCTGCTCCAGGCTCCGGCCGGCCAGGCCGATCCAGGGGCAGATGAGGGCGATGCAGCGGCCCTCGTCGTCGAAGCCCAGGTAAGGATGGCAGCCGCCGGGGGTCATGAAGCCGACGCCGTCGCCCCCTTCCGGGTGAACGTTGAAGCGGAAGCCCTGTCCTTCCCAGAACGCCTCGGCCCCCTCGAGCGCGCCGCAGAGGTCGACGACGCCGTTCCAAAAGCGGCCGTCGTCCGGCGTCCATTCGCGGTCGCCCCGGTCGAGGTCGGCCGCGGACTCCCGCTCCAGGAGATCCACCAGGCGCGCGAAGGCCGTCGGGACGATCAGCATCACGTTGGACGTGCCTGTCGAGAACGGTCGGGGGGACCGCTCCCAGCGCGTGGGCGGCGGGCCTTCGCGGTACGCGCAGGTCGCGATCGCGCCGTAGTTGGTCGCCTCGACGTCCGCCTCGCGGAGGGTGGCCACGCGATACCGGCCGGGGGCGAGCGGGACGGGGAAGGCGTCGGCGAGCGACCAGTCGTTGAGCGGGTCGATCAGCAACGCGCCGTCGTCCCCGACCCGGATCGCGCCGTGCTCGCGCGGCGCGGCCCGCAGCTCCCGGCCGTCGAGGGTCGTCACGAGGGTCCGGCCCAGGAGGCCCGCGATCGATCCGAAAGGTGGCTCGTCCATCGTCGTCGTTCCTGCTCCGCTCGGGTCCGAGGTGGGGGTCCTACGGATAATCGAACGGCCGGGCCGATCGGCGTCAAGGCGGGGGCGGCTCAGCGGAGGATCCGCAGGTCCAGGGGCTTCTCGTCGCGGGCGACGTCGGCCTTGACGCGGGGGTCGGCGGCGGCGTCGTCGAAGCGGGGGCGGGTGGGGCCGTCGGGGCGGGCGGGGCGTTCCGGCGGGGCCTTGCCGGCGAGCAGGGCCATGCGGTCGGCGGCGAACTCGTTGTAGTGGACGGCCAGGACCCGGCGCATCTCCTCGATGGCGGCCTCGGTCTCCTGGGCGGTGTGGCCGCTGGAGACGATCAGCTCGGACATGGCGCCGTCGAGGTGGGCGCTCAGGTAGGGGACGACGCCGTCGCCGCCGGTGGGGAGCGGCTCCTCGCCGTCGTAGCCGATGATCGAGTGGAACGGCACGGAAGGCTCGATGGGGAGGTCGTCGATGGCGCGGAGGACCGGGTTGGCCACGCCGAGCTGGGCGACGCTGGTCGCGTAGCGGCGGTCCTTGAAGTCCCATCCCACGTCGTCGCCGCCGTTGAGCTTCGCCAGGGCGCCCTGGATGTCGACGACCTGCTGCGGCACCCGGATCAGCCGCGAGGCGATCCGGCCGATCCAGGCGTCCCCCATCGGGCTGCCGTGGTGGGGCGTGGCCACGAAGACGGCCCGGCGGACGGTCGGCACGGGGGCGAAGAACATGGTGTCCATCAGCATCCGCTTGGGCTCGTCGGCCAGCACCACGTCGTCGGGCGACTTGGCGGACGCGGCCTTCCAGAGCGAGTCGCCGCTGTCGCTGACCATCAGGCGCGTGAGCACCCCCCCCATGCTGTGGCCGATCACCACCATCCGGTCCATCGCCGGGTCCTTCGCCTGGGGGTCGAAGTCGTCTCGGATCGAGATCAGGGACGACCGCAGCCGGGCGGCCGAGGTGAGGATCGGGTTGCCGGTGGAGTAGAAGAACATCCAGAACTGGTAGCGCTTGCGCAGCTCCGGGTCGCCGCGCAGCTCGTTGATCGCGTTGGTCCAGGCGGCGGGGCTGGACATCAGGCCGTGGACGAAGACGACCGGGATCTTGCCGGGCTGGTACGGGTCCATCATGAAGATGCCCGTCTTGCCGTCGTACTCGGACGGGTAGAGGACGCCGAGGCCGCCGACGAGGTCCAGGTTCCCCTCGTGGAACTGGCGGGCGATCCCGATCGTCATGTCGTAGGCCAGCGGCAGGGGCTCGCCGCCGTCCGGGCTCCAGGTCATGTCGGGGTCGCGCACCGGGTCGTGGAACTCCAGCACGGCCGGCGGCTCGCCCGGGCCGCCGGGGCGGAGGACGGCCGAGGCCGACCGGAAGAGCTGATCCGGGAAGTGCCGCTCGGACGGGTCGGTCAGGTCGACGGCGCCCTCGATGACGCGACGGCGGTCCTCGACCACCTTGGCCATGCGGATGACCACCGGGGCGCCCACGCCGCCGCGCGCCATCGAGCGGTGGAAGCCCTTGACCTCGAACTCCCGCGTGGGGAGGACCTCGCGCCAGAGCGCCGGGTCGTACAGGGCGACCCGGCCCGAGACGCCGATGCCGGACTGCGAGAGGGCGTCGGTCCAGGCGACCTTCTCGGTCTTCACGCGGCGGTCGGCCGTGACCAGCAGGAATTCGATGGCCCGGCGGTACGCGCCCCGGCCGTCGACCGCCTCGGCGGAACCTTCGCCGCCGGCGCCCCCCTCGATCACGGCCGACAGGGCCTCCAGGGCGGCGTCCCGGAAGTAGGTGACGGCCCAGCCGGGGTGCTTGCGGTCCAGCTCCAGCCCGGTCTTGATCAGGGCGTGCGCGCGGCGGTTCCCCGCCGGGGCGAGCGTGGCCGTCTCCACGACCTCGCGCTTCTCTCGGTTCAGGATCGGCTTCTGGTGCACCACGATCTGCGCGCAGCCGCCGACCGCCGTCAGGACGACGGCCAGGACCGAGAGCATCGCCGCACGCCGTCGTCGCATCATCCGCCGTCGCCTCCGGGACCCGGCCGAGGCCGTGGGAGAGGATCTCGGTGCGGATCCTAGCGACTTCGGCGATCCTGTCTGCGCCGGTTCGGAGCGAGCCGCGCCGGGAACCGCCGGATCCCGGCGCGATTCTTCGCAAGATCCGGCCGGCGGCGGCGAGATCCGAGGGCGGATGACGCGAAAGGGACCCGACCGCCGGGGAGGCGACGATGGACATTCGCTCGGGGATCCGCGGCCGGCTGGGCCTCCGGTCCCTCACGCTGGCCTGCCTGGGCGCGCTCGCGGCCCTGGCGATCTTCTCGGTGCGCGACCACCTGGGGCGCCTCCGGCGGGATCCCGAGATCAGGCGGCTCCTCGTCCGGGGGACCGAGGTCGAGCCGGCCGAGGACGGCCGCTTCCCGTGGAGTTCCCTGGCGCGCGCCACATGGCGCGGCAAGGTGGCCGCCGCCCGGAAGCTCGTGGATCTCCAGGTCGATCCCGAATCGTCGGACCTGGACGAATTCCGCGCGCTCACCCTCGCCGTCGCCGAGGGCCGTTGGGACGTCGTCCGCGGGTTGCTCAGGCGCGTCGACGCCCCGGCCTCGCGCGACGGCGAGGGCGGTGCGCCGCCCGGCGAGGGGGAGGCGGGGGACGGGGTCCCTTCGAGCCGGGCGAAGCGGGAGTGACGCGGCGCGGCCGGAATCAGGGCCCGGCCGGCGGTGGGGCGGCGGCGCCGGGGGCCGCCTGCCGGTCCTGGAACGCCTTGGGGCCGAGGATCACCAGGCCGGTGCCGCGGCCGTCGGGGGTGATGACGAAGAGGGGGAGGCGCTGTTCGAGGTCGTAGTTGCGGATCAGGGCGAGGAACTCCAGGACCGACCGCACCGGGGCCTGCTCGACGGCGACGATCCACATGCCGGGGCGGAGGCCGGCGTTGAAGGCGGGGCCGGCCGAGACGACGCGGTCCACCTCGACGATCGTCCGGGGCTTGCCGTCGGCGGTCGGCGCGTCGGCCTCCTTCACGCGGAAGCCCAGGGGGGAGATCTCGGGGTTGGTGGGGCTCTCGGTCAGGGTCACGGTCGCCCGCTGCTCGGCGCCGTCGCGGTAGAAGACCACCGGGACGGCGACCCCCGCCCCCAGGTCGGCCGTGACGTACCGCAGGCCGATCGGGTCGCGGACGGCCCGGCCGTCGAGCGAGACGATCACGTCGCCGGGCCGCAGGTCGGCGCGGGCGGCCGGGCCGTCCGGGAGCACGCCGCCGACCACCACGCCGTCGGCCCCGGCGGGGACCTTCAGCTCCTCGGCCGTCTTGTCGTCGAGCGGCTGCATCGCCACGCCGAGGAACCCCCGGGCCACCCGGCCGTCCTTGATGAGCGCCTCGACCACCCGCCGGGCCAGCGAGGCCGGGATCGCCAGGCCGATCCCCTCGTACCCGCCGGACTGGGTGATGATGGCCGTGTTGATCCCCACGATCTTCCCCGAGAGGTCGATCAAGGGGCCGCCCGAGTTCCCCGGGTTGATGGCGGCGTCGGTCTGGATGAACGACTCGTACTCGGCGATCCGCAGGTCGTTGCGCTCGGTGGCCGAGACGATGCCGGCGGTGACCGAGTGGTCGAAGCCCAGCGGGCTGCCGATCGCCAGCACCCAGTCGCCGATGTCCAGCCTGTCCGAGTCGCCCCACTCGGCGGCGGTCTTCAGGTCGGTCTTCACCTGGAGCACGGCCAGGTCGGTCTTCGGGTCCGCCCCCACCAGCCGCGCGGGGACGTCGTCGCGGGGGCCCAGGCGGACCATGATCGTCTCGGCGTCCTGGATGACGTGGTTGTTGGTGACGATGTAGCCGTTCGCCTTGTCGATCACCACGCCCGAGCCCAGCTCGCTGCGAGGGCCGTCGCCCCCGCTGGGGGGCCCGCCGATCGGCAGGCCGTGGCGGCCGGTCCCCCCTCCGCCCCGGAACGACCGGACGTTCACCACCGCCGGCGAGACCGCCGTGGTCGCCAGCCGGAAGAGCCGCGAGGCCTGGCTCACCGCCCCCTGCTCGTCCAGCTTGGCGAGCGCCGCCGAGGCCGACTCGGCCCGGCCCGCCTCCCACGCCCGCCCCGCCCGCTCGGCCAGGAACGGCACGCCGTAGACCGCCAGCACCGCCAGGCTCAGCAGCGCCAGGATCATCACGAACCCCCGCCTCACCGGCGGCGTCGTCGGCCTCGGCGGCGGCGCGTCGTACCCATACCCATCGTCCGGCAAGTAGTCCGATGCCATGCTCGACCCGGCCTTTTTCGCGAAGTGACCCCGGTGCAAACCCCAAGGAGGCAAGTCATTGTGCGGGCGGCCCTCGGGGAAATCAACCGCCGTGGCGAGCCCCCCTCCCACCTCTCCCCCGACCTCCCGGCGGCCACCGCGACCCTCCCCGCGCATTTCCTTGGGATCCGGCGCGACGTCGCCTTACCTTGTTCGGGAGGCTTGGTCTTTCCGTTCGCGCTCGGGCTCCGATCCGGAGCCGCCCGAACCGGGGCGACGATCGGGAACAGGACCACCTCGGAGCGACGACCATGATCCGACTCGGCCTCCCGGCATTCCTGATCGCCCTCTCCCTGGCCGACGGCTCGGGAGCGTCCGTCGCCGACGACCGGGTCTTCCCCGGCGTCGAGTGGGAGCACGCCTCGCCCGAGGATCGGGGGCTGGACGGGCCGACGCTCGACCGGCTCGCCGAGGCGCTGGGGGGCCGGGGTTGCGTCGTCCGGGACGGCTACGTCGTGAAGGCCTGGGGCGACCAGACGCTCCGGACCGACTGGTACTCGTCGGTGAAGCCGCTCCTGAGCACGCTCCTGTTCTTCGCTGTCCACGAGGGGAAGGTCGCCGGCGTCGACGCGCCGATCCGGGACTTCGGCTGGGACCTGAAGCCGAAGGATCAGGCGATGACGTTCCGCCACCTGGCCGACATGACGAGCGGCTACGCCCGCCCCGAGCCGCCGGGCGTGGCCTGGGCCTACAACGACTTCGCCATCCAGCTCTACCAGGAGACCCTCTTCGACCGGGTCTTCCGCGCCGAGGCCGAGGAGGTGGTCGGCCACCCGGACCGCCTGGGGCCGCTGCGGTTCCAGGACGGCCTGAAGTTCAACGCCAAGCGCCGGCTGAAGGCCTCGGTGCGCGACTTCGCCCGGATCGCATGGTTCTGGGCCAACCGGGGCCGCTGGGGAGACCGTCAGCTCCTCCCCCGCCGCGACTTCGACGACTGGATGCGCCCGGACGTCCCCGCCGGCCTGCCGCGCACGGCGAAGGCCGAGACCGACGACTACCTCGGCGTCGGCAGCTTCGGCGGCGGCTCGGACCACTTCACCGCGTCCGGCCCCGGCATCTACGGCTTCAACTGGTGGTTCAACGCCCCGCTCGCCGACCCGGCCCGCCGGACCTGGCCCGACGCCCCGCCGGAGACCGTCATGAGCCTCGGCTTCGGCGGCAATTGCACCGCGATCCTGCCCGACCTCCGCCTCGTCCTGGTCTCGGCCGAGGGGGACTGGGGCGAGATCCAGCCCGGCGACCCCGGCTCGAAGATGAACCTCCGCCTCAAGCGCCTGGCCGGCTCCGTGCGCGACGACGCCCCGATGCCCTGATCCGACCGGCCCGGGGGAGACCCTCGGCGTCTCGTTTGACGCGGCCACGGGAGGTCCGATAAGATGCCCGGCGGCGGGGTCGAGGTATGAGCACGTCTGCGGACGAGGGACCGGCGAGGGGTCGCACGATGCTCGAAACGGGACGACGCGCGGCGGCGGGGATGGTCCTTTGGCTCGCGGCGGCCGGCGTCGGCGCCCCGCCCCCGCAGGCGCCGGCCCGCAAGCAGGCGGCGGCCCCGGCCCCCCCCGCGGCGAAGGCCGCGCCGGGCCCGCGCTCGGCCGTGGCGTTCGGGTTCGGCGGCAAGCTGGGGCCGAAGGACGAGGGGTTCGTCCCCGGCTTCGAGTCGTACAAGCTCCGGTTCGGCCCCGGCGACTGGGCCGGCGCCCGGATCGTCATCACGAGCGCCTGGGGCGACAAGAACCCGGATACGGACCTGTGGCACTGGCTCAACGGGCTGGAAGTCCGGACCTCGGACGTCCTGTCGGACAAGGACGGCGCCTACTTCATCTACTCGCTGGCCACGGCCAACGCCGACGACTGGATCGTCGCCAACTTCCGCTACACGCTGAGGGACGGCCGCAACGGCGTCGCGAGCGCCGTCATCCCCTACGGCGGCGACCCGACCATCCCGAGGGATACGATCGCGGTCCTGGGCTTCGGCGGCAAGCTGGGGCCGAAGGACGAGGGGTATCTCCCCGACTTCGAGTCGTACAAGCTCCGGTTCGGGCCGGGCGACTGGGAGGGGACGACGATCGGCGTCGCCATGAGCTGGGGCGAAGGGTCGGGCGCGATGGACCACTGGGGTTGGAAGGACCTGGCCGAGACCCGGACGTCCGAACTCCGTCGCGACGCGCAAGGGGCCTACTTCGTCCACTCGCTCCACAAGGAGGGCCACGCGCGTTGGGTCGCGTCGCTCTTCCGATTCACGCGGAAGGACGGCCGCCACGGCGTCGCCCGGGCGATCCACTCGTACCTGGGGGCGCTCGCCCCGCCGGTCCCGCACGGCGAGCCCGCCGGCTTCCCGTCCGCCCCGACGATCGCGGTCAAGCGTCCCCCGAAGCCGACCCCGCGCGCCCTGGCCGCGGCCCGCGTCACCCCCGCCGACCTGAAGTACCTGCAGGGCCTCACGGACGAGCTGCAGGGGATGGAGCCGGAGGACGTCGCCGAGATCACCAAGCTGAACCTCGACGAGAAGCCGATCGACGACGCCGGCATGGCCCACCTGCGGGGGCTCAAGGCGCTCCGATCCCTCTCGCTCCGGAATACCCGCGTCGGCGACGCCGGGCTGGAGAACATCGCCGGCCTCCAGGATCTGCAGGCGCTGACCCTGATCGGCACCCCCACGACCGACGCCGGGCTCCAGGTCGTCGGCCGCCTGGCGGGCCTGGTCGAGCTGCACGTCGACCAGACGCTGGTGACCGACGCGGGCCTGCGCTCGCTCCGGGGCCACAAAAACCTCCGCCAGGTGACCCTGACCACCACCGACGTGGGGGACGCCGGGATCTCCGCGCTCAAGGAGGTGCCCGACCTCCGCCGCCTGGTCCTCTCCAAGGACCCCGGCTACGTCAGCGAGCCGATCACCAAGGCCGGCCTGGCGACCCTGAGGACCTTCCCGAACCTGATGGAGCTGGAGCTGACGCACCTGCCGATCGGCGACGACGAGCTGGCGCAGCTCAAGGGGGCGCGGAAGCTCTACCTGCTGAACCTGTGGGCGACCCGGGTCACCGACGCCGGGCTGGTCCACCTCCAGGGGCTGCCGGAGCTGAACCAGCTCACGCTCGACGAGACGCCGGTCACCGGGGCGGGGCTGGGCGCGTTGAAGAAGCTCCCCGAGCTCAAGTACCTATTCCTGGGCTTCGGCGACATCGGCGACGCGGGGATGGCCCACATCGGCGAGCTGAAGGACCTGGAGGTCCTCCAGATCACCAAGGGGAACGTCACCGACGCCGGCTTCGCCCACATCGCCAAGCTGACGAAGCTCGACCGGATGCGCCTCCCGGACAACAAGATCACCGGCGCAGGATTGGCGAGCCTGCGGGGCCTGACCGCCCTGTATGAGCTCAACCTCTACTACAACAAGCTGGACGACGACTCGCTCGCCGTGTTCGCGTCGCTGCCGGAACTCCGAGACCTCTACATCTCGGGCGACCGGATCACGGACGCGGGCTTGGCCCACCTGAAGGGACTGGCCAACCTCCGCTACCTGAACATCTCGTGGACCAAGGTGACCGAGGCCGGCCTCGACGACCTCCGGAAGGCCCTGCCGGACCTGCGAATCGACCACGGCGACTTCTGAGCCGTCCCCGCCCGGTTTCAGCGGGCGAGGAACGGCCGGACGTGCTCGGCTAGGAGCTTGTAGCCCTCTTCGGAGAAATGGAGCCGGTCCTCGACGAACAGCTCGGGGCGGGCGCGGCCTTCCTCGTCGACGGTGAACTCGTCGGCGTCGACGAAGCCGACGCGGGGCATCTCCAGGGCCATCTCGCGGATCAGGCGGTTCAGCTCGCGGCCCTTGTCCACCTCGCCCCAGCGGGCGGGGGCGGGGCTGAGGCCGATGTAGAGGATCTCGGCCTGGGGGAGGCGCTCGTGGACGAGCCGGACGAACTCGGCGAAGTCGGCCGCGACCTCGCGGGGCAGCCGGCCGGCGTGGATGTCGTTGCCGCCGGCCCGCAGGAAGATCTGCTTGGGCTCGAAGGGGAAGATCAGGCGGTCGGCGAAGTGGGTGGAGTCGGTGATCTCCGAGCCGCCGAAGCCGCGATTGACGACCTTGTGGTCCGGGAAGTCCTGGGCCAGCGTCTTCCAGAGCCGGATCGTCGACGAGCCGATGAACAGGCCCCCCCCCTTGGCCGGCGGGGACTGCGCGTCGGCCGCCTCCATGGCGGCGATCTCGCTCTCCCACTTCGCGTAATCGTGCGCGATATGGCCGCGCCCGACCGGCTGCTGGCCGCGCAGCTCGGCCGTCAGCAGGCCCGCCCCGAGGATCAGGAGGAGGCTCGCGGCGATCGACGTCTTCTTGAGGTTCATCTTGGCAAGGGCCTCGGGCCAGGTTCACTGGGCGGTCCAGACGCCCCCTCGTCGGGCGGCGCGGACATATCCTGACAAGGCGAAAGAAAGCTCGCAAGGGGTCCGGTGCCGGCGATTCGAGAACGTAAATCTTCGGGGACCGGGCCGGCCCGAGTCGCGAAATCCGACGGCCGGCGGCGGCCGGGGTTCCGGGGCCCCCGGGGTTGCGTCATCATGAATCCCGAGGGCCGCCGATTCGCGGCGGGCGTGGGAGCATCGCGGGAGGGCGGCACGATGATCGGCGGCGAGAACGAGCGGCTGACGGGCGACCTGAAATCCGAGGCGGGCGAGGTCCTGGCCCCGGGGGTGACGGCGGAGATCGACAAGCTGGGGGGGATCCACGTCGTCGTGTTCCACCTGGCCGAGCGGGTCGTCGAGGCGGACCAGGGGCTGCGGTTCAGCGTCCGGGGGGGCCGCGAGATCGAGCTTTACGTCCCCGACGGCGGCGTCTGGGCCGACGGCACGGTGCGGGCGGCCGTCGTGAACGACACCGGCCAGCCCGCCTACGGCCTGGGCCTGGAGCCGTTCTCGGCCGATTGATCCCCCGAGATCGGGAGATGGGGCGGCCGGGCGTGGCGGGTGCGGGCGGAGACGTGTATGTTCGGTCGAGACCTCTCCCCCGGACGCCAACGATCCGCCGCCGTTCCCGAGGAGTCGCCGCGCATGCCGACCGCCCACCCCCGCAGGACGTTCCTGGGATCCGCCGTCGCCGGGCTCGCCTGGCTGGGCTCGGGGGGCCTGAAGGCCGCCTCGGGGCACGACCGGCCGTCGGGGCCGGGGTCGAAGACCCGGTCGACGGTTGTCGCCCGCCGGGGCATGGCCGCGACGAGCCAGCCGCTGGCGACGGCGGCGGCGATCCGCGTCCTCCAGGACGGCGGCAACGCGGTCGACGCGGCGATCGCGGCCAACGCCGTGCTCGGCATGGTCGAGCCGATGTCCTGCGGGATCGGCGGCGACCTCTTCGCCATCGTCTGGGACGCGAAGGGGAAGAAGCTCCACGGCCTCAACGCCAGCGGCCGGTCGCCGGGCAAGGCCGACCTCGAAGCCCTCCGCGCGAAGGGGCTGGAAGTCATCCCCGACCTCGGCCCCCTGAGCTGGTCGGTCCCCGGCTGCGTCGACGGCTGGGACGAGCTGCGGCGGAAGTTCGGGACCCGCCCCTGGGCCGACCTGCTCGCCCCCGCCCTGCACTACGCCGAGGAAGGCTTCCCCGTCAGCGAGATCATCGCCGCCGACTGGCGGGCCTCGCGAGTCGGCCTGGCGCGGGTGCCGACCTCGGCCGCCTGCTACCTCCCCGACGGCCGCGCGCCGGGCGTCGGCGAGACGTTCCGCAACCCCGGCCTGGCGCGGTCGCTCCGGGCGATCGCCGAGGGGGGCCGCGACGCCTACTACAAGGGGCCGATCGCCGAGGCGATCGTCGCCTACTCCGACTCGGCCGGCGGCCTCTTCGCGGCCTCGGACTTCGCCGAGCACGCGTCGACCTGGGTGGACCCGGTCTCGACGAACTACCGCGGATACGACGTCTGGGAGCTGCCCCCCAACGGCCAGGGGATCGCCGTCCTCCAGATGCTCAACCTGCTGGAAGGCTACGACCTCAAGGCCCTGGGACCGAACTCCTCCCAGGCGCTCCACCTGATGATCGAGGCCAAGAAGCTCGCGTATGAGGACCGGGCGCGGTACTACGCCGATCCCGAGAAGTCCGACGTGCCCACCCGCGAGCTGATCTCGAAGGAGTACGCCGACCGCCGCCGCAAGCTGATCGACCCCGACCGCGCCAGCGACCGGCCGACCCCCGGCGAGCCCCGCCACGGCGACACGATCTACATGACGGTCGTCGACGGCTCGTTCAACGCCGTGAGCCTGATCCAGAGCAACTACCACGGCTTCGGCTCCGGCCACGTCCCCGGCGACCTCGGCTTCGCCCTCCAAAACCGGGGCTGCTCGTTCGCCCTCGACCCGAATCACGCCAACCGGCTGGAGCCCCGCAAGCGGCCCTTCCACACGATCATCCCGGCCTTCATCACCAAGGACGGCGCGCCCTGGCTGAGCTTCGGCCTGATGGGGGGCGACATGCAGGCCCAGGGCCACGCGCAGATGGTCTTCAACATGGTCGACTTCGGCATGGACGTGCAGGAGGCCGGCGACGCCCCGCGGTTCCGCCACCTGGGCTCGTCGGACCCCAACGGGACCCCGGCGCAGGCCGGCGGCGCGACGGCCCTGGAGTCCGGGATCGGCGCCGACGTCCGCCGCGAGCTGGAGGCGAAGGGGCACCGCCTGGTCGAGTCGCGCGGGGGCTTCGGCGGCTACCAGGCGATCCGCATCGACGTCGACCGCGGCGTCCTCCTCGGCGGCTCGGACCCCCGCAAGGACGGCGGCGCCATCGGCTACTGAGCGGCCGGTGGAGGCGGGGGGCTCGCGCTCGCGGTATAGTTGGGGGGTCGGCCCCGGCCGGGTGGCCCCGGCGCGCGGGCGGTTCGCGATCGACGGTCAGCCGCCAGGGACGCCTCGCGGGAGTCCGCAAGCCCGCGCGGCCGTGAAGGATCAAGCTTGATGAATGCGTCGACGGTTCACCCCGACACCAGCGGGTCGTACAAGCAATCGGCGGCCGAGGTGGTCGCCGCGCTCGGGACGGACGAGCGGCTCGGCCTCAGCCGGCAGGAGGCCCGCGAGCGGCTGGAGAGCTACGGCCGCAACGAGCTGACGGCGGAGGAGCCGGAGCCGG
This sequence comes from Paludisphaera soli, assembly GCF_011064595.1. Taxonomy (GTDB): domain Bacteria; phylum Planctomycetota; class Planctomycetia; order Isosphaerales; family Isosphaeraceae; genus Paludisphaera; species Paludisphaera soli. The sequence continues at coordinate 186,248 of NZ_JAALJI010000006.1, forward strand.
GCTGGCGGAAGTTCCTGGCCCAGTTCGGCGACGTCCTGGTGATCCTGCTGCTGATCGCCACCGCGATCTCGGCCGCGCTCTGGCTCTACGAGCGCGACACCGCCCTGCCCTACGAGGCGCTGGCGATCTTCGGCGTGGTGCTGCTCAACGCCGTGATCGGCTACGTCCAGGAGTCGCGGGCCGAGGCGGCGGTGGCCGCGCTGCGGGCGATGACCGCCGACGAGGCGGCCGTGGTCCGCGAAGGCCGACGGCACATGATCCCGGCCGGGGAGCTGGTCCCCGGCGACCTCGTGCTGATCGAGGAGGGGGATACGATCCCCGCCGACGGCCGCCTGGTCCGGTCCACGTCGTTGCAGATGGCCGAGGCGGCGCTCACGGGCGAGAGCCTGCCGGTCTCGAAGGACGTGGACCCGATCGCCGAGGACGCGGAGCTGGGCGACCGCCGCAACATGGTCTACAGCGGCACGTCGGCGACCTACGGCCGGGGCGCGGCGGTGATCACGGCGACCGGCATGGCGACCGAGATGGGCCGGATCGCCGAGATGCTCCAGTCGGCCCCGACCGAGCTGACGCCGCTCCAGGTCGAGCTGGCCCGCGTCGGCAGGATGCTGGGGGCGATCGTCGTCGTCATCGCCGTGGTGATGATCGCGACCATCCTGCTGGTGGAGGAGGTCCGCGGGATCTCGGCGTTCTTCGACGTCCTGATCCTGGGCGTGGCGCTGGCGGTCGCGGCCGTGCCCGAGGGGCTGCCGGCCGTGGTGACGGCCGTGCTGGCGCTGGGGGTCCAGCGGATGGCCGCGCGGAAGGCCATCGTGCGGCGGCTGTCGGCCGTCGAGACGCTGGGCTCGGCCACCGTGGTCGCCTCGGACAAGACCGGCACGCTCACCCGCAACGAGATGACCGTCCGGGTCGTCGCCGTCGCGAGCGGCCGGGCCGACTTCGGCGGCACCGGCTACGACCCCGAGGGGGCGATCGACTTCCGCGGGGAAGGGCCCGACGACGGGGCGCTCCGCGAGGAGGTCCGCCACGCGCTCTCGGTCGCCGCCCGGGCCAACAACGCCGTGGTGCAGGAGCGCGAGGGCCGTTGGACCGTGCAAGGCGACCCGACCGAAGGCGCGCTCGTGGTCGCCGCCCGCAAGGCCGGGCTGGCGGACGAGGCGCTGGAGGCCCGGTACGACCGCGTCGGCGAGGTGCCGTTCTCGTCCGAGCGCAAGCTGATGTCGACCGTCCACACCGACGCCGAGCGGCTGGAGCGCATCCTCGTCTTCACGAAGGGCGCCCCCGACGTCCTGATCGCCCGGTGCACGCACGAGCTGGTCGGCGAGGGCAAGCGGCCCCTGGCCGACGACCGCCGGGCGGAGCTGCTCCGCTCCAACGAGGAACTCGCCGGCAAGGCCCTGAGGGTGCTGGGCGTGGCCTCGCGCGAGCTGCCCGCCGACGCCCCCGAGCGCGAGTCGGTGGACGAGGGGGTGGAGCGCGAGCTGGTATTCCTCGGCCTCATCGGCATGATCGACCCCCCCCGAGGCGAGGCTCGCCAGGCCGTGGAGCGGGCCCGAGGGGCGGGCATCCGGCCGATCATGATCACCGGCGACCACCCCATCACCGCGTCGGTGATCGCGACCGAGCTGGGCATCTCGGCCGACGGCCGGGTGACGACCGGCGCGACGCTCCAGCAGCTCTCGGACGAGGAGCTGGCGGCGACGGTCCGCGAGGTCTCGGTCTACGCCCGCGTGAACCCCGAGCACAAGCTCCGGATCGTCAGGGCCTTGCAGGCCGACGGCGAGACCGTGGCGATGACCGGCGACGGCGTCAACGACGCCCCGGCGCTGAAGGCCGCGGACATCGGCGTCGCCATGGGGATCGCCGGCACCGACGTCTCCAAGGAAGCGGCCGACGTGATCCTGACCGACGACAACTTCGCCACGATCATCTCGGCGGTCGAGGAAGGCCGGGCGATCTTCGAGAACATCCGCAAGTTCCTCCGCTACCTGATCTCGTCGAACATCGGCGAGGTCTTCACCATGTTCTTCGGCGTCCTGCTGGCCAAGGCGATCGGCCTGGAGGCCGAAGAGGGGAGCGGCGTGATCCTGCCCTTGCTGGCGACCCAGCTCCTCTGGATCAACCTCGTCACCGACGGCGCGCCCGCCCTGGCCCTGGGCGTGGACCCGGCCGACCCCGGCGTGATGGACCGGCCCCCGCGCCCGTCCGGCGAGGGGGTCATCACCCGTCGGATGTGGATCGGCATCGTGCTCATCGGCGCCGTCATGGCGGTCGGCACCCTGCTGGTGCTCGACGGCTGCCTCCCCGGCGGCCTGATCGAAGGCTCGGGGAGCCTGCGGTACGCCCAGACGATGGCCTTCACCACGCTGATGATGTTCCAGCTCGTCAACGTCTTCAACGCCCGCTCGGACGACGAGTCCGCGTTCCACGGCCTCTTCCGCAACCCCTGGCTGTGGGGCGCCGTCGGCCTCTCGCTGCTGCTCCACGTGGCGGTGATCTACGCGCCGTTCCTCCAGGTCGCGTTCTCCACCACGGCCCTGAGCCTCAACGACTGGCTCGTCTGCGCCGCCGTGGCCAGCTCCGTCCTCTGGCTCTGCGAGCTGGGCAAGGTCGTCGTCCGCGGCCTCCGTCGGCGCGACGCGGCGGGCTCATGAACGGGACGGACGCCGCGGGGGGCGTCCTCCTCAGACGTGGACGATCCATCGTCGGATCAGGTCCGTGAAGTCGCGCGCCCTCGCCTCCACCTCGCCCGCATCGCGGAATACGACGGAGGCCCGATCCCGGCCCAGCCAATCGAGGAGCGGGCTCTCCAGCACGAGGCCGGGACCGGGCCTGGCCTTCGCCCCCAGGTGCAAGATCAGTCGGACGCCGGCCCGCTCGCGCAGGTGGAACGTCGCGAACCACTCGGTCGTGCGGAAACTCGGCGCGTTCCATTTGACCCCCTCGGAGATCGCCGGATCGGCCCCAAGGATGAGCTGTCGGAGAGCGAGGAGCTCGGGCTTGGATGGATGTTCGAGCGACGCGAGATACGTCTCGACGTCACCGGGGTTGGGGGACTTTTTCGCGGGCATGAGTCGCCTCGGATGCGGCCTCGTTTCTGGGTCGTGCTTGGCGGGGGAATGATACATCGGGTGGTCGATCCGGGAGAGTCGGTTCTTGGCGCGTCCCTGGTCCCGCCTTGTTGAATTTTCGTTGCACCGATCGTCGTCGGCCCGTAAGGTTCAGGGACCTGCGACGGGCTCCCTCCCTCCGGCCGGCGGTGCGATCGACATGCGACGGACGACGCGACATCTCGGAGTGATCGCCGCGACGGCGGCCTGGCTGCTGGTCGCGGCCTGGGGCGGCGTCGGGCTCGGTGACGAGCCGGGCGACGACGAGGCCGGGGCGTTCTTCGAGCGCTCGGTCCGCCCCGTCCTGATCGAGCGCTGCGCCTCCTGCCACGGCGGGCCGGCGAAGTCGAAGGCGGGGGCGGACGGCCGGAAGGTCAAGGTCCGGGGCGGGCTCGACCTGACCTCGCGTGCGGCGATCCTCGAAGGGGGCGACAGCGGGCCGGCGATCCTGCCGGGGAACGTCGAGGACAGCCTCCTCGTCCGCGCGGTCCGCTACCACGACGAGCCCCGGATGCCCCCCGACCGCCGGCTCGACGACGCCGACATCCAGGCACTCAGCCGATGGATCGAGCAAGGCGCCCCCTGGCCCGGCTCGGCCGAGGGCGAGGCCCCCGAGACCGAAACGGCCGCCCCCGACCCGTCCGGCGGCCTCGATATCGAGGCCGGCCGCGCGCACTGGTCGTTCCGCCCGCTGGCCGACCCGCCGGTCCCCGAGGTCCGCGACCGCGACTGGCCGGCCTCGCCGATCGACCGCTTCGTGCTGGCGAAGCTGGAGGAAGCCGGCCGGACGCCTGGGCCCCCGGCGAGCCGCCGGGCCTTCGTCCGACGCGTCTCGTTCGACCTGACCGGCCTGCCGCCCACCCCCGAGGAGGTCGAAGCCTTCGAGGCCGACCCCGCGCCGGAGGCCGAGGCCGTCGCCCGGCTGGTCGATCGCCTGCTCGCCTCGCCGCGATACGGCGAGCGCTGGGGGCGGATCTGGCTGGACCTCGTCCGCTACGCCGACACCGCCGGGGAGACCGCCGACTACCCCGTGCCCGAGGCCTACCGCTACCGCGACTACGTGATCGACGCGTTCAACGCCGACCTCCCCTACGACCGCTTCCTCGCCGAGCAGGTCGCCGGCGACCTGCTGGCGGCCGACGGGCGCGCCCGGGAGTCCCTGATCGCCACCGGGTTCCTGGCCGTCTCGCGGCGGTTCGGCTTCGACCCCCAGAACTACCACCACCTGACGATCGAGGACACGATCGACGCGCTGGGCAAGTCGGTCCTGGGCCTGACCGTCGCCTGCGCCCGCTGCCACGACCACAAGTTCGACCCGATCCGCCAGGCCGACTACTACGCCCTCTACGGCGTCTTCGCCAGCACCCGCTACCCGTTCCCCGGCGGCGAGGAGACCAAGCGGCCCCGCGACTTCGTCCCCCTCCCGCCGACCCCCGGCGCGGCCCCGGGGACGGCCGAGCTGGCCTACGCCGTGGCCGAGTCGCCCGAGCCGGCCGACGCCCGGATCCAGCGCCGGGGCGATCCCACGAATCTGGGAGCGGCGGTCCCTCGCGGCTTCCCGGCGGTCCTCGTCGCCGCCGGGACGCCGTCCGTCGCCGCCGGCAGCGGCCGTCGCGAGCTGGCGGCCTGGCTGACCGATCGCGACAATCCCCTGACCTACCGCGTGCTGGTCAACCGGGTCTGGCAGCACCACTTCGGCCGGGGGATCGTCGCCTCGGCCAGCAACTTCGGCGTCAAGGGGAGCCCCCCGTCGCACCCCGAGCTGCTCGACTGGCTGGCGCTTCGGTTCCTCGACGACGGCCTCTCGATCAAGGCCCTGCACCGCCGCATCCTGCTCTCGGCCGCCTACCGGACGGCCTCGGGGACGCCCGACGAGGCCGACCCGGAGAACGTCCGGCTCGCCCGGTTCAACCGCCGCCGGCTCGACGCGGAGGAGATCCGCGACGCCCTCCTCTCCGTCTCGGGGACCCTCGACCCGAGCCGAGGCGGGCCGCATCCGTTCCCGCCGGTCGACCAGTGGGGCTACACCCAGCACGCGCCTTTCCTGGCGGCCTACCCGAGCGACCGTCGGAGCGTCTACCTGATGACCCAGCGGCTCCGGCGGCACCCGTTCCTGGGCCTCTTCGACGGGGCCGACCCGAACTCCAGCACCGAGGCCCGGGGCGCGACGACGGTCCCCACCCAGTCCCTCTTCTTCCTGAACGACCCGGTCGTCCACCGGGCCGCCGAGGCCCTCGCCGACCGCCTGCTCGCCGAGGCCGCCGACCCGGCCGCGCGGGTCGACCGGGCCTTCCGGCTCGCCCTGGGGAGGCCGGCCTCGGCCGCCGAGGTCGACCGGATGCGCGAGCACCTCGAAGCCTGCCGGGCCGACCTGGCCGGCGACGGCGAGCCCGCCGAGACGCTCGACCGCCGCGCCTGGGCGAGCCTGGCCCGGGTCCTGTTCGGGACCAACGAATTCGTCTACGTCGATTGACGAGGAAGCGAGCGCGGGCCATGGCCGATCGACCGACGGACGTCTCCCGGCGCACCCTGATCCGCTCGGCCGCCGGGCTGGGCTGCGGCTCGCTCTGGCTCTCCGGGATCCTCGCCGACCTGTGCGCCTCTGAGAATGGAACGGCGGCCCCCGCCGACCCCCTGGCCCCGCGCGAGCCCCACCACCCGGCCCGGGCGAAGCGGGTCATCATGCTGTACATGACCGGCGGCGTCTCCCACGTCGACTCGTTCGACCCCAAGCCCCGGCTGTTCGCCGACCACGGCAAGACCATCGCCATCGACGAGTGGCAGGGCAAGCGCGGGAAGTACACGCGCCACCTGAAGCGGCCGGACTGGACCTTCGCGCGGCACGGGGAGAGCGGGATCGAAGTCAGCTCCTTGTTCCCGGAGGTGGCCGGCTGCGTGGACGACCTCTGCGTGATCCGGTCGATGAAGTCGGACCACACGAACCACTACGAGGCCACGCTCCAGGCCCACACCGGGTCGATCACGTTCGCCCGGCCGAGCGTCGGCGCGTGGGTGAGCTACGGCCTGGGGACGTTCAACCGGAACCTGCCGTCGTTCGTGGTGATCGCCCCCCATTCGCCCTACGCGGGCGAGCAGGCCTGGGGCTCGGACTTCCTCCCCGGCTGCCACCAGGGGACGCGGGTCACGCCCGGCCCCGAGCCGATCGCCGACCTCCACCGCCGGCTCCGCTCGGCCTCGGTCCAGGAGCGGGAGATCGCCCGCATCCAGGCCCTGAACGGCGACCACCTGGCCGCCCGCGCCGGCGACCCCGCGCTGGCCGCCCGGATCCGCTCGTACGAGACGGCCTTCGGCATGCAGCACGAGGCCCCCGAGGCGTTCGACCTCTCGCGGGAGACCGACGCCACGCTCCGGCTCTACGGCCTGGAGCGCGGGTCGACCGAGGGCTTCGCCTGGCAGTGCCTGGTGGCGCGTCGGCTCTCGGAGCGGGGCGTCCGGTTCATCGAGCTGGTGGACACCGGGGCCTCGAACAACTGGGACGCCCACGGCGACATGCAGACCCACGCCCCGCTCGCCCGCAACGTCGACCGGCCGATCGCCGGCCTGCTCCGCGACCTCAAGTCGCGCGGGCTGCTCGACGAGACCCTCGTGGTCTGGACCACCGAGTTCGGCCGCACCCCGTACCACGAGTCGGCCGACGCCAAGGGCCGCGAGCACCACCACTGGGCCTTCTCCACCTGGCTGGCCGGCGGCGGCGTCAAGGCGGGCCACGTCCACGGCGCGACCGACGACCACGGCATCCACGTCGCCGAGGACGGCGTCCACGTCCACGACCTCCACGCCACCATCCTCCACCTCCTCGGCCTCGACCACACCCGCCTCACCTACCGCCACGCCGGCCGCGACTTCCGCCTGACCGACGTCAAGGGGAACGTCGTCCATGACCTGATTGCGTGATTTTGATTCACGCCAGATCCGGTCACGTCGACTCGCGGCCGGAGTAGATCAAGGCAGCCGAAGGCCGGCGCCTTTCGCTCGCTTCGCTCCACGTCGACACCGGGCGCCGCGCGAGGCCGGAGGGCGGTCGGATCATGAACAAGAGCGAGCTGCGCGCCCATGCGCGGGCCGTCGGGCTCCCGGATTTCAACCTGGCCGTCGCGCCGACGATCGAGAAGGGCTCGACCGGCCCCCACGTCGCCCTGCTGCACCGGCTGCTGCGGGCGGTGGTGCCCGACGTGGAGTCGACCTACGAGTACGACGACCTCGTCGGCTCGACGTTCAAGACGGCCACCAAGACGACCGTCCGGACGTTCCAGTCGTGGAACTACCTGCTGGCCGACGGCGTGGTCGGCTACAAGACCTGGATGGCCCTGACCGGGCTCGAGAAGTTCGCCATGGCCTTCGACCCGCCGTCCGGGGCCTCGCACACCCAGACCAACAAGCGGCGCTGCTGGGCCGCCGCCACGGCCACCCTCAAGGGCCTCCCGACCGAGATCCAGCACACCCCCGCCAGCACCTACTACCTGGACACGCTCGGCGGGCTGTTGAACGACGACCCCACCCAGGCCTGGGCGAACAACTCGAAGAACTTCGCCAGGGACAACAAGCTGCACGTGCTCACCAGCGGGGCCTCGCTCTACCTGCTGATCGGGATCATGTACCTGTACGGCCGGGTGATGCTCAACGCCAAGAACCTCCACGACAACAACACCCACTACTTCGTCCTCTACGGCGCCCGGGGCGACGGCTCGGACAAGGGGACGACGATGGCGATCTGGGACCCCTACCCGGACTCGAACAACAAGGGTGCCGTCATGTGCCGATCCTTCCACTGGCTGAAGCAGCAGTACAAGGACTTGACCTACCGGGTCTTCTACTCCCTCCTGGGCGACGGCAAGAAGTGACCCGACCCGCCGGCGTCCGATGATCCGGCGTCGACGTCTTCCCGGACCCCGAACCTTTGCGTTACTGTGAACCGGCCGCGGAATGGACCGCGGCGGGGCGAAGGGGCCGAGACGCGAATGTGTGGGATCGCCGGATTCGTGAACGGCGGCGGGCGCGAGGCCGACCGGGCCGTCATCGAGGCCATGACCGCCTCGCTCGCCCATCGCGGCCCGGACGGCGACGGCGTCCACGTCGCCGGGCCCGTGGCGCTGGGGCATCGCCGGCTCTCGATCATCGACGTCGAAGGGGGCGCCCAGCCGCTCGCCAACGAGGACGACTCCCTCTGGATCGTCTACAACGGCGAGTTGTACAACGAGCCCGACCTGAAGCCGGCCCTCGAAGCCAAGGGCCACCGCTACCGCACCCGCTGCGACACCGAGACCCTCGTCCACCTCTACGAGGAGGAGGGCGACGCCTTCGTCGAGCGGCTCAACGGCATGTTCGCCCTGGCGATCTGGGACGGCTCCCGCCGCCGCCTGGTCCTGGCCCGCGACCGGATGGGCCAGAAGCCCCTCTACTACGCCGAGCTACCCGGCGGCGGCCTGGCCTTCGGCTCCGAGCCCAAGGCCCTGCTCAAGCACCCGGAGGTCCCCCGCGACCTCGACCCCGACGGCCTGGCCCGCTACCTCTTCTACGAGTACGTCCCCGCGCCTTACTCCATCTGGCGAGGCGTCCGCAAGCTCCCTCGCGGGCACGTCCTGACCTGGGAGGACGGACAGGTCCGGGTCTCCCGGTTCTTCCCCCCGTCGGCCGACCCGCGCGACCCGAGCCCGCCGCCGTTCGAGGCGGCCGCCGAGCGATTCTGGGGCTCCTTCCGCGACGCCGTGGCCCGCCACCGCCGCTCCGACGTGCCGCTGGGCGTCTTCCTGTCGGGCGGGGTCGACTCGTCGAGCGTCGCCGCCGCGCTCTGCGAGGTCGAGCCCGCCGCCGGGGTCCACACGTTCTCCATCGGCTTCGAGGACCCCAGCTTCGACGAGTCCGCCCACGCCCGCGCCGTGGCCGCCTTCCTGAAGACCGACCACCACGAGCGGACCTTCTCCGTCGACCAGGTGATGGAGCTGCTGCCGCAGGTCGCGACCTGGCTCGACGAGCCCTTCGGCGACGCCTCGATCCTGCCGACCCACCTCCTGAGCCGGTTCGCCCGCGAACACGTCACGGTGGCCCTGGGGGGGGACGGGGCCGACGAGCTGATCGCCGGCTATCCGACCTTCGAGGCCGAACGCGCCGCGAGGCTCTACCGCGGGCTTCCCCGCCCCGCCCGCGCCCTGGCCGAGGCGGCCGTCGGCCGGCTGCCGGTGGACCACCGCAACTTCAGCTTCGACTTCAAGCTCAAGCAGTTCCTCCGGGGCGCCGCCGAGGCCCCCGCCCTGGCCCACCAGCGCTGGCTGGGCTCGTTCTCGGGCCCCGAGCTGGCCCGGCTGCTGGTCCGCCCGCCGCTCGACGTCGAGGCCGAGCACGCGGCCCTCGCCGCCCGGATCGCCGCCGAGACCCCCGGCGACCGGCTCGACCGCTCGCTGGAGCTGTACCAGGAGACGTACCTCCCCGAGGACATCCTGACCAAGGTCGACCGCGCGAGCATGGCCTGCGGCCTGGAAGTCCGCGCCCCGTTCCTGGACGCGGACCTGGTCGACGAGATCCGCTCCCTCCCCTCGTCGTACAAGTACGGCAAGGGGACGACCAAGCGGCTCCTCAAGCGGGCCGCCGCGAGCCGGCTGCCGGCCGAGATCCTCAAGCGCCCCAAGAAGGGCTTCGGCATCCCCGTCGCCCGCTGGCTGCGAGGCCCGCTGGCCCCCCTGCTCGACCGCCTCCTGTCCCCCGACCGCCTCCGCGCCCAGGGCCTCTTCCGCCCCGACGAGGTCGCCCGCCGCATCGCCGAACACCAGGCCGGCGCCCGCGACCACCGCAAGCCCCTCTGGACGCTCCTGATGTTCCAGCTCTGGTATGAACAGTGGCTTGAGTGAATAAGGATTAGGATGAGGATCCTCGTCGTCTCCGACCTCCACGCCAACGCCGCCGCGCTCGAAGCCCTCGACGAGCCCCACGACGTCTGCTTCTGCCTGGGGGACCTCGTCGACTACGGCCCCGAGCCGTCGGCCTGCGTCCGCTGGGCGATGGCCCACGCCGATCACGCCGTGCGCGGCAACCACGACCACGGCGCGGCGCAGGGGGTCCCCGTCACCGGCGACGTCGGCTTCCGCTACCTCACCCGCGTCACCCGGCCCGACGTGTGGGACTCCCTGGGGCCCGACGAGCGCAAGTACCTGCTCCAACTCCCCGTCACCCTCCGCGTCACCCTGGACGACGTCCGCTACCTTCTGGTCCACGCCACGCCCCGCGACCCCCTGGACGAGTACCTCCTCCGCGACGAGGCCGCCTGGGGCCGCCGGCTGGAGAACGTCGACGCCGACGTCGTCTGCGTGGGCCACACCCACATGCAGTTCAAGCTGAAGGTCGGCGACAAGACAGTGATCAACCCCGGCAGCCTCGGCCTCCCCCGCGACGGCGACCCCCGCGCCGCGTACGCCGTCATCGAGGACGGCCGGGTCGAGCTGAAGCGCGTCCCGTACCGAATCGAGGACGCCGTCGCCGCCATCCAGGCCGCCACCTGGCCCGACCGAGCCAAGGCCATGCTCGTCCACGTCGTCCGCAAGGGCCGGCTCCCCGCCCCGGCCGACCTCCTCGAAGAACCCGACGCCATCCCCGAGGCCGACGCCTGACCCCGACGGGCCGCCGGCGAATTGGCTTCGATCGCGCACCCCGGGAAACGAAGCCAATCGACGGATAATGTTTTGGAGTTTCGACTTAGGTGCGATGAAAGGGGTCTGGAAATTGGCTTCGTTCGGCGCGCTTTGCCTCATTTTCCACGACGGTCGCCAGCTCGGCGCCCGTCGAGGGGCTCGGATCGGGGTGCCACGGGTTCCGCGAACCCGTGGATCGGCGTCGGGCGGCTTCTGGGCTGTCGCCGACAGCCCCGGTCGGCCTCCGGTTCGTCGAACCCTTGACGCCAGGGGGGTTCCATCACAGCGAACCCCCTCCGGTCGATCGGGGGTCAGTCGGGCCTTTCGACAGTCCGGGACGGGTATCCGACGCGAGGTGATGTCGGATTGGGTTCGTTCGAGCCGGATCCAAATCGAAGCCGATCCCCGATGTCCCTGTCCTCAATGCAATTAAGATCGGTCTTCGGTACCAGACATTGGCTTCGTTCGGCGCGATTCGCGCTCTCACGTGCGTCGCAAGCGGCGGAGGGTCCGCCGGGACCGACCACGATTCCGACGGATTGCCAAGGAGCCCGGAAGGCGCACCGCCCCCTACCCGTTACCATGGGGCCGGAACGGCGATCGCGGATCGGACGGTCGGGTTTTCGGCGAAGGTCGGGGGCCGCGACCGTGGAGTTCCGGTGGCGCGGAAGATTCCGCGGGAAATCGCCGTGACGAATGGTTGACGGCCCCGAGAGGTGGCGTTACACTCTTACTTTCCTGCGTGATAGGCCATTAGGTGGGACGGGCCCACCTCGGGACGGCCGAGTTTCGGGCGGAAGGACGTGACTGCGGTGGCGGGTATCAGCAACGAGCGGATTCGGATCCGGATGGAAGCCTACGATCACACCATCCTGGATCAGTCGGCCAAGGACATCGTCGACACGGCGAAGCGGACCGAGGCGATCGTCCACGGGCCGATCCCGCTGCCGACGCGGATCGAACGGTACACGGTGCTCCGCAGCCCGCACATCGACAAGAAGTCGCGCGAGCAGTTCGAGATCCGGACGCACAAGCGGCTGATCGACATCGTGCAGCCGACGAACAAGACCATCGACGCCCTGAACAAGCTGAGCCTGCCCGCGGGCGTGGACATCAAGATCAAGGCGTCGAACTCCGGCGCCTGATCGCCGACGAACTGCAATCGAGTCAAACCCGCCCGAGACGCCGACCTCCCCGGTCGGCGAGACGGGCTGAAGGCTTCCTGGACCGCGTACGACTGGTACGTGCACGTCCGGACGCGTCGGACGCCTCAATCGGCCTCGGCCGAGAGACAGCCCCGGCGCCGGGATCGCCGAAAAGCCTGGCCGCGATCCTCCGTCTGAAGCCCGCCACCTCCCAGGTTGATTGGAACACGCCTCGCCGCGAGGCCCGCCGGGCGTCCCGGCCCCCCGGGGCTCGGCCGGCGGAAGCGCCGCCACCGGTTGTACACGGAGTTCGACGATGCGAGTGGGACTGCTGGGACGGAAGATCGGAATGACCCAGATCTTCCAGGAGGACGGCACCGCCGTCCCGATCACGGTTCTGGAGTGCGGGCCCTGCACCGTGCTGCAGGTCCGCACCGACGAAGTCGACGGCTACCACGCGGTCCAGCTCGGTTTCGACGACAAGAAGCGGAAGAACGCCACCCAGGCGGAGCGGGGCCACGCCAAGAAGGTGGACGCCGAGCCGAAGCGTTACGTCAAGGAGATCCGCCAGGCGGGCCCGGTCGACGTGACGGCGGGGACGACCCTGACGGTCGAGGCGTTCAGCGAGATCAAGAACGTGGACGTCACGGGCGTGAGCAAGGGCCGGGGCTTCTCGGGCGTCATGAAGCGTCACGGCTTCCGCGGCCTCCGGGCCACGCACGGCGTCAAGCGGATGCACCGCCACCCCGGCTCCTCGGGGCCGAGCGCCGACCCGTCGCGGACCCGCAAGGGCATCCGCAAGCCGGGCCAGCACGGCAACGCCCAGGTGACCGTGCGGAACCTCGAAATCGTCCGAGTGGACCCGACCAACAACCTCTTGCTGCTCCGCGGCGCCGTCCCCGGCCCCAACGGCGGCTACCTGACCGTCCGTCAGACCAACAAGGGCTGAGCCGGGTTCGCGCGGACCCTCGGAGATGGATACGACCGCCATGCTGACGATTCCTGTCTACAACCCCGACGGCGCCAAGGTGGGCGAGGAGTCGATCGACCCCGCCGACTTCGGCGGCTCGGTCAACAAGCAGCTCCTGCACGACGTCGTCCTGATGCACCTGGCCGCCCGCCGGGTGGGGACGGTCAACACCCGAGGCCGCGCCGACGTCGCCGGCTCGGGGAAGAAGCTGTTCCGCCAGAAGGGGACGGGCAACGCCCGCGCCGGCTCCAAGCGGACGAACAAGCGGAAGGGCGGCGGCATGGCCTTCGCCCGCCGCAACCGCGACTACCGCTACAGCCTGCCGAAGAAGGCCGTGCGGACGGCGATCCGGATGGCGATCCTGTCCAAGTTCCAGGACAACCAGGTCCTGGTGCTCGACGGCCTGAGCCTGGACAAGCCGCAGACCAAGGTCGTCGCCAAGGCCCTCAAGGCGATCCGCCGGCCCGACATCACCGAGGCCGAGTCCGCCGAGGTGGTGGGCGAGACCAAGGCCCAGGCCGCCCGCCGGACCCTGGACGGCCGCTCGATCCTGCTGGGCCTGCCGGCGGCCGACCCGGTCGTCTACCGCAGCGCCCGCAACATCGAGGGCGTGACGGTGGCCCCGGTGGCCGAGTTCAACACCTACGACGTGCTCAAGCAGCGATACCTGGTGCTGACGCGCGAGGCGCTCGCGGCCCTGGTCGAGCGCGTGAAGTCCCAGCCGGCGCGTCGCGCCGTGGAGGCCTGAGTCCATGGTTACGCTCCGCCGAGCCCCGGCCTACTCCCGCAAGGGACCGGCCCTCGACCCCCACCAGGTGGTCGTCCGCCCGCTGATCACCGAGAAGGCGACCCACCTCTCGGAGCGGCACAACGCCTACACGTTCGAGGTCAACCCGCTGGCGGGCAAGACCGAGATCAAGTCGGCCGTGGAGGCCCTGTTCAACGTCAAGGTCCGCGACGTCCGGACCCAGAACCGCAAGGGGAAGCTCCGCCGGGTCCGCCTCCAGCAGGGCCGCACCCGGAGCTGGAAGAAGGCGATCGTCGCCCTCCACGACGACTACCGGATCGACTTCTATTGACCTGACCCTGGCCGCGTGAGCAAGGGGCGCGGCGGGCCTGGCGTCCGCCCCCCGGAACCGAACACCGAGACGTGAAGGGACGGGCGCAGCCGGCGGGCCGCCCGCAGAGGGATCCAGCGATGGGCATTCGCTACTACAAGCCGACCAGTCCGGGCCGCCGCAACGCGTCGGTCAGCGACTTCTCGGAGCTGACCGACAAGAACAAGAAGCCGGAGAAGTCGCTCACCGAGCCGCTGAAGAAGACCGGCGGGCGGAACAACCAGGGCTTCATCACGGCCCGCCACCGCGGCGGCGGCCACAAGCGGATGTACCGGATCATCGACTTCCGGCGCAACGACCGCGACGGCCAGCCGGCGGAGGTGACGCACATCGAGTACGACCCCAACCGGTCGGCCCGGATCGCCCTGATCGTCTACCCCGACGGCAAGAAGCGGTACATCGTGGCGCCCGAGGGCCTGAAGGCCGGCATGACGGTCAACTCGGGCCCCGACGCCGAGCCCAAGGTGGGCAACTGCCTGCCGCTGAGCCGGATCCCGACCGGGATCTCGATCCACAACATCGAGATGCAGCCCGGCGGCGGGGCCAAGCTCTGCCGCTCGGCCGGCGTGTCGGCGACCCTGACCGCCCGCGAGGGGACCTGGGCCCAGATCACCCTGCCGTCGGGCGAGGTCCGGCGGATGCCGGCGGCCTGCCGGGCGACGATCGGCGTGGTCGGCAACTCCGACCACATGAACATCCGCCTGGGCAAGGCGGGGCGTTCGCGGTGGCTGGGGCGTCGGCCCCACGTCCGCGGCATGGCGATGAACCCGGTCGACCACCCGATGGGCGGCGGCGAGGGGCGGTCGAAGGGCCACACCCCGCAGTCGCCGACCGGCGTGCTGGCGAAGGGGGGCAAGACCCGCCGCCGCCGCAAGCCGTCGAACAAGTCGATCATCCGCCGCCGGACGAGCGTCCGCTACGGCCAGCTCAAGGTCTGAACCCCGAACTGATCCGGTCGCCGCCGCCGGTCCGGCCCGGGCCCGCGGCGGGGGCCCCGCCCGCTTCAACGCCTACCAAGGGAAGCTGCATTCATGGGACGTTCGCTCAAGAAAGGCCCGTACGTCGTCGAGCGGCTGCTGGAGAAGGCCGCCAAGGCCGACGCCACCGGCGCCCGCGAGCCGATCAAGACCTGGGCCCGGGCCTGCACCATCGTGCCCGAGTTCATCGGCAAGAACTTCGCGATCCACAACGGCAAGAACTTCATCAAGCTGTACGTCACCGAGGACATGGTCGGCCACAAGCTCGGCGAGTTCGCGCCGACGCGGACCTTCCGCAGCCACGGCGGCAAGTCCGCCAAGGGCGCCCGCAAGTGACCCGGCCCGGGCGGCCGGCCTCGGCCCCCCGCGACAGGACGAGACTGAGACGAGACGCACGGGGCCCCGCCCCCGGCCCCCGCGGACCTAACACGAGACCCCGGTCATGAGCACCATCGCCGAATACACGGCCAGCCACCGCTTCGCCCGCATCTCGGTGCGGAAGGTCCGGCCCCTGCTGGACCTGATCCGCGGCAAGTACGCGGACGACGCGCTCGACATCCTGAAGTACATGCCCCACCGCGGCGCCCGGATGGTCGAGCGGGTCCTGCGGAGCGCCATGGCGAACGCCGAGGATCGCGGCGTCCGCAACGCCGGCGACCTGGTGATCACCGACGCCCGGGGCGACGGCGGGCCGATGTTCAAGCGGCTGATGCCCCGGGCTCGGGGCATGGCCTACCTGATCCGCCGCCGCAGCAGCCACATCGCGATCGGGCTGGAGGATTTCAGCACCCGGGGCGACGAGGGCTGACGAGACACCCCCCGGCCGGGCGCCTTCGCCCGCCGAGGAATCGAGGACGAGAGGACGAAGAGATGCGCTATCCACAAGCCGGGGGACGCTGAGCGATGGGCCAGAAGGTTCGACCGACCGGGTTCCGCGTGGGCATCATGGAGGACTGGCGGAGCCGCTGGTACGCCTCCAAGCATGAGTTCGCGGACCTCTTGGTCGAGGATTTCAAGATCCGGAAGTTCATCAAGAACAAGTACGGATTCGCCGGCATCCCCAAGATCGAGATCGAGCGGACGCGAGACGCCGTGACGGTGCTGCTGTCGACGGCGCGGCCGGGGGTGGTGATCGGCCGCAAGGGGGCCGAGGTCGAGAAGCTCCAGGAGGAGCTGCAGAACCTCACCGGCCGGCGGATCGAGATCAAGATCGTCGAGGTGCCGCGCCCCGAGATCGACGCCCAGCTGATCAGCGAGGACATCGCCGAGCAGCTCCAGAAGCGTTCGAGCTTCCGGCGGACGATCAAGCGGGCGCTCGAGCAGACGATGGACGGCGGCGCCAAGGGCGTCAAGGTCCAGCTGTCGGGCCGCCTGGGCGGGGCCGAGATGTCGCGGACCGAGGCGGCGGCCAAGGGGTCGGTCCCCCTGAGCACGCTCCGGGCCAAGATCGACTACGGCTTCGCCGAGGCCAAGACGGCGCAGGGCCACATCGGCGTCAAGGTGTGGGTCAACCAGGGCGACTATTTGAAGATGGAGGCGACCGATGGCGCTGATGCCCAAGCGGGTCAAGTATCGAAAAAGCCAAAAAGGCCGCGTAAAAGGTAACGCCACCCGGGGCAACTACGTCTCGTTCGGGGAGTGGGGCCTGCAGACTCTGGAGCCCGGGCGGATCAGCGCCCAGACGATCGAGGCGGGCCGCGTGGTGGCCAGCCAGGCGGTCAAGGGGGGCGGCAAGCTCTACATCCGGATCTTCCCCCACAAGAGCGTGACCGCGATCCCGGCCGAGACCCGCATGGGCAAGGGCAAGGGCGAGGTCGAGTTCTGGGCCGCCGTGGTGAAGCCGGGGACGATCCTCTACGAGATCGGCGGGCTGTCCGAGGACGCCGCCCGGGCCGCGTTCAACCGCGTGGCCCACAAGATGCCGGTCGCCTGCCGCTTCGTCGCCCGCCGGCCGACGGTCTGACCGACCGATCGGGCGGGGGCCGGGATCGAAGCGAAGCGAGACGAGCGAAGCGAAGACGACGACCGGAGGCCCGCGAGCGGGCCGAGACGACCGGAAGGACGAAAGGACCCATGAGCAAGGCCTCCGAACTCCGCGAACACTCCGACGAGCAGCTCGAGCTGGGGCTGAAGGACGTGCAGAAGAACCTGTTCCGCCTGCGGCTCCAGAGCGAGACCGAGCGGCTCGAGGCCCCCAGCGAGATCATCAAGGCCAAGCGCGAGATCGCCCGGATCAAGACGATCCTCCGCCAGCGGCAGATCGAGCGCGAGAAGGCCGCCGGGGCCGCCTCCTGACAGTCCCCCCGCCGGGGGGCGTCGGAAGGCGACGCGACATCCACCAAAGCCTCAACCCGAAATCGAAGCACGCACGATGAGCCAACCCAGCCCCGCGAACGCAGACGCGACGCCCGCCCGCCGCCCCCGCAAGACGGAGGTGGGGGTGGTGGCCTCGGACAAGATGAACAAGACCCGCCGGGTCGTGGTCGACCGCCTCGTGCCCCACGACAAGTACGGCAAGCTGATGAAGCGGCGGACGGTCTGCCACACCCACGACGAGCTGAACGAGTCGCACGTCGGCGACCTGGTCGAGATCATGGAGACCCGGCCGCTGTCGAAGCTGAAGCGGTGGCGGCTGGTCCGGATCGTCCGCAAGGGGGCGCAGCAGGCGCTCGCCGGCGAGGGCGAGGCCGCGGCCCCGACCCCCACCCCCAAGCCGGCCGACTGACGGCCCCGCGACCCGAACCCGACCACCGAAAGGTCACCGACCCATGATCCAGATGCAGACCCGGCTCGACGTGGCCGACAACAGCGGCGCCAAGGAAGTGATGTGCATCAAGGTGCTCGGCGGCAGCGCGTCCCGCTACAAGCGGCGCACCGCCGGCATCGGCGACACCATCATCGCCAGCGTCAAGAAGGCCTCGCCCGGCAGCGACGTCAAGGCCGGCGACGTGGTCCGCTGCGTCATCGTCCGGACCCGCAACCAGGCCCGCCGCACCGACGGCAGCTACGTGAAGTTCGACCGCAACGCGGTCGTGCTGATCGACAACGACAAGAACCCCCGCGGCACGCGCATCTTCGGGGCCATCGCCCGCGAGCTCCGCGACCGCCAGTTCATGAAGATCATCAGCCTGGCCGCCGAGGTCGTCTGACCGACCGAGGCGCGGGCCCGGCCGACCGACCCCGACCCCCGACCCGACCCCGCGGCGCGTTTCCGCAAGCGAGCGAGTGAACCATGCATATCCGGAAAGACGACCAGGTCGAAGTGATCGCCGGCGACGACAAGGGGACCCCGTCGAGCCGCCGCATCGCCAAGGTGCTCCGGGCCGTCCCCTCGAAGAACAAAGTCGTCGTCGAGGGGGTCAACCGGGTCTACAAGCACATGAAGCCGAGCCAGAAGAACCCCCAGGGGGGCCGGCTCTCCAAGGAAATGCCCGTCGACGTCTCGAACGTCCTGCTGTACTGCCCGAAGTGCAACCGCGGCGTCCGCCAGGGCTCGCGGTTCACCTCCGAGGGCCTGAAGGAGCGCTTCTGCCGCAAGTGCGGCCAGGGGCTGGGGACGCTCGGGCCCAAGAAGAAGGCCCACGCCGAGGCCGCGTCGGCCCAGGCCGAACGCTGACGACCGCCGCCCCCCCCGAGGCCGGGCCCCGGGGGCGGAGACCGCAAGCCCGCCGCCGATAACGAAGGAAACCGGGAATGGCTCGCCTCCAAGAACAGTACAAGACCGAGATCAAGCAGGCGGTCGCCGCCAAGTTCAACCTCGACAACCCGATGGCGATCCCCAAGCTGTCCAAGATCGTCGTCAACATGGGCGTCGGCAAGGCGACCCAGGACAAGACCGTCCTGGACTCGGCCGCCGAGAGCCTGGGCCGGATCACCGGCCAGCGGCCGGCGATCACCAAGGCCAAGACCTCGGTGTCGGGCTTCCGGCTCCGCGAGGGGAACGACATCGGCTGCAAGGTGACCCTGCGGGGGTCGCGGATGTACGAGTTCCTCGACCGCCTGGTGTCGATCGCCCTGCCCCGTATCCGCGACTTCCGCGGCCTGAACCCCAACAGCTTCGACGGCCACGGCAACTACAGCCTGGGCCTGGCCGAGCAGGTCGTCTTCCCCGAGATCGACGCCGACCGCATCCAGCACACCCACGGCATGGACGTGACCATCGTCACGACGGCCACGAACGACGACCAGGCGCGGGAGCTGCTCCGCCTCCTGGGCGTGCCCTTCCGGGCCCCCGGCGCCGCAGGCGGCCGGCTGGGCGCCGGCTGATCCCGGACCGACGTTTTCCGCACCCCGAAACACCGCCCCGACGCGATATTGACCGGCCGCCGCGAGGCGTCCACCCCACGGTCCTGGAAGGTTGAGCATGTCGACCAAGGCCCAGAAGATCAAGTCCGAGACGCCCCGCAAGTTCGCCGTCCAGCACCGCAACCGGTGCCGGCTCTGCGGCCGCCCCCGAGCCTACTACCGCAAGTTCGGCATCTGCCGGATCTGCTTCCGGAACCTGGCCAGCCGCGGCCTGATCCCGGGCGTCAAGAAGGCGAGCTGGTAGCGCGCCGGGCCGGGCCGCCGGGCCCCCCGCCGCGACCCGCCGGCCCGACGCCGGCCGGGACCAACCCCAACCGTACACCGAACAGAACAGTCGCGTCCGTCCGAGTCGCCCCGCCGCGCCGACGCACCCCGACACGCGGAGCCGCCCCCGAGAGGCGCCCCCGGGGACGTTACCCGCGACGGTTCAGGAAGGCTTCCCCGCCATGATGACCGACCCGATCGCAGATATGCTGACCCGGATCCGCAACGCCGTCCGGATCGAGCGCACGTCCCTCGACATGCCCGCTTCCAACATGCGGCGGGGGATCGCCCAGGTCCTCAAGGACGAAGGCTACATCTGGGACTTCGAAGAGATCGAGACCGTCCCGGCCCGCACCCTCCGGCTCCACATGAAGTACGGCCCCAACGGCGAGCGGCTGATCACCAAGATCGACCGCGTCAGCAAGCCGGGGCGCCGGGTCTACCGGGGCTACAAGGACCTCAAGCCGGTCCTCGGCGGCATGGGCATCCAGATCCTCAGCACCCCCCGGGGGATCGTCAGCGACCGCCTCGCCCGCGACCAGAAGGTCGGCGGCGAGGTCCTGGCCATGATCTACTGACCGAGCCGGGCCGCCGCCCCCCCGGGAACCGAACCCCCCCCACCGCCAGAACCAGAACGAGGAAGACGGAGCCATGTCCCGTATCGGTCGAAAGCCGGTCGTCGTCCCGGCCAACGTGAAAGTCGCGATCGCCGACTCGACGATCCAGGTCGAGGGGCCCAAGGGCAAGCTCAGCTACGCCCACCGCCCCGAGGTGGCCGTGACCTTCGACGAGGCCAAGAAGGAGATCGCCGTCGCCCGCCGCGACGACGAGCGGGAGAGCCGCGCCCTCCACGGCCTGACCCGGAGCCTGGTGGCCAACATGGTCGAGGGCGTGGCGACCGGCTACACCAAGAAGCTGGAGATCGTGGGCGTGGGCTACCAGGCCCAGCTCAAGAAGGCGAACACGGTGGCGCTCCAGGTCGGCTACGCCAACCAGGTCGTCCTCGAGGCCCCCGCGGGCGTGACGGTGGCCGTCCCCGACGCCACCCACGTCGTCGTCACCGGCGCCGACAAGCAGGCGGTCGGCCAGTTCGCCGCCGAGATCCGCAGCGTCCGCCCCCCAGAGCCGTACAAGGGCAAGGGCATCCGCTACGAGGGCGAGGCCGTCCGTCGCAAGGCGGGCAAGGCGTTCGGCTCGAAGTGACGTCGCGTCGCCCTGCATGAGATAATCCAGAGACCCGCAAGACCCAGCCGAGACGGCGCCGGCCCCGCCCCCGTCCCCGAGACGGACGCGAGCCCCGCCGGCCGCCGACAGCGAGAGGATCGTTCCCGTGGACACCGCCAACCACCACCACCTGGTCCAGACGCGCCGCGTGCGCCGCCAGCGCCGGGTCCGCAAACGGCTCGCCGGCACGCCCGAGCGTCCCCGCCTGGCCGTCTTCCGCAGCTCCAAGCACATCTACGCCCAGGTCATCGACGACCTGTCCGGCAAGACCCTCGCCCAGGCGAGCACCGTCGACGCCGAGGTCAAGGCCGAGGTCAAGTACGGCGGCAATAAGGCCGCCGCCGCGGTCGTCGGCCGGGTCGTCGCCGCGCGGGCCAAGGAGGCCGGCGTCGGCAAGATCTGCTTCGACCGCCGCAGCTACAAGTACCACGGCCGCGTCGAGGCCCTGGCGACGGCCGCCCGCGAGGGCGGCCTCGAGTTCTGAGCCGACCGCCGCCGCCGATCGAATCCACGTCGCGTCGCCCGCCATCCGGTCGACCGGCAGCCCATACCGAATCTACTTGGCAGAGAGAAGGAGCATCCCACGTGTCGACCGACACACGAGATCGCGACCGCGACCGCGGCGAATGGGTTGAGAGCGTCGTCTCGATCCGCCGTTGCGCGGCGGTCGTGAAGGGGGGCCGCCGGTTCAGCTTCAACGCGCTCGTCGTGGTCGGCAACGGCCGCGGGCAGGTGAGCTGGGGCTACGGCAAGGCCAACGAGGTCCCGCCGGCCGTCGAGAAGGGCGTCAAGGACGCCCACAAGCAGATGAAGCGGGTCCAGCTGAAGGGGACCACCGTGCCCCACGCGGTCGTCGGCCGCTTCGGGGCCGCGCGGGTGCTGCTGATGCCCGCCGCGCCGGGCACCGGCGTGATCGCCGGCGGCGCCGTCCGCGCCGTGGTCGAGGCCGCGGGGATCCGCGACGTCCTCACCAAGAGCCTCGGCTCCACCAACAAGCTCAACCTGGTCAAGGCCGCCATCCAGGGCCTGACCCAGCTCCGCACCAAGGAAGAGATCGCCCGCCTCCGGGGAGTCCAGATCTGATGCAAATCCACGACGTCCACCAGGGCATCCAGAAGTACAAGAAGCGGAAGCGCGTGGGCCGCGGCGTCGGCTCGGGGCACGGCAAGACGTCGAGCAAGGGCCACAAGGGGCACTCGTCCCGCCAGGGCTTCAAGATCGGCGCGCTCTTCGAGGGCGGCCAGATCACCCTGGCCCGCCGCGTCCCCAAGCGGGGCTTCTTCAACGGCGCCTTCAAGAAGCACTACGTGCTCGTCAACCTGGGCGAGCTCGACTCGTTCTTCCCCGAGGCCGGCGTCGTCGACGAGGCCGCCCTCCGGGCCAAGGGCCTCGTCAAGGGCTACGCCCACGACGGCATCAAGATCCTCGGCGACGGCGAGGTGACCAAGGCCTTCGAGGTCCGCGCCACCAAGTTCAGCGCCTCGGCCGCCGCCAAGCTCGAGGCCGCCGGCGGCAAGGCCGTCGTCGCCCCCTACGTGGGCAAGGTCGCCAAGCAGGACGAGGCCGAGACCCCCGGGTCCTGACCCCTCCCTTCCATCCCGCCGCGGCCCGTCGATCGGCGATCGGCGCGTCGGCGGCGGTCCTATTTCCAGCGAGGCGACGCCCCGCCGCGACGGCCCCGGACGGGCCGGACGCCGGGGCCTCGACCTCGGACCCGGCCCGAACGACGACCCACGGCCCCAGCGGAGGCGATCGCGCGTGGACAAGTTGATCACCATCTTCAAGATCCCCGAACTCCGGCGGAAGATCCTGTTCACCGCCCTGCTCCTGGCCATCTACCGGATCGGGTTCTACGTCCCGCTGCCGATCGTCAACCAGGCCCAGCTCCGGAACTGGGAAGAGCAGCTCAACACCAACGCCGCCGGCAAGATCTTCGGCACCGTCGCCATGTTCGGCGGCACGTCGATCGGCATGAGCACGATCTTCGGCCTGGGGATCATGCCCTACATCTCGGCCTCGATCATCTTCCAGCTCCTCGGCAGCGTCGTCCCCTCGCTCGAAGCCATGATGAAGGAGGGGGAGAGCGGCCGGAAGCGGATCAACGAGTACACGAGATACGCCACGGTGATCTTATGCGCCGTGCAAAGCGCGTTCTGGGTGCAATACATGATGAGCCCCCAGATGAACGTGGTGCTCCCCCAGTACCGCGACTTCTGGCACGGCATGGTCTCGGTCTGCATCATGACCGCCGGCACGGTGTTCCTGATGTGGGTCGGCGAGCAGATCGACGAGTACGGCATCGGCAACGGGATCAGCCTGCTGATCATGGCGGGCATCCTGTCGCGGCTCCCCGTCGCCTTGCAGGGGCTCTGGCAGAACGCCACCACCCGCCTGACGCCCGAGCCCGGCAAGTACGGCATCATCACGATCGTCCTGCTGATCGGCCTGTTCATAGCCGTGGTCGTGGGGGTCGTGGCGATCACCGAGAGCCAGCGGCGGATCCCCACCCAGTCGGCCAAGCACGTCCGGGGCCGTCGGGTCTTCGGCGGCACCCGGCAGTACCTGCCGCTGAAGGTGAACCAGGCCGGCGTCATGCCGATCATCTTCGCCTCCAGCCTGCTCATCTTCCCGTCCCTGATCTTCAACGGACTGGCCCGCGCCACCGCCGGGCTGCGGTCCGAGACCTGGACGGTCGGCTCGTTCTTCGCCACGACGTTCCAGGACCTGGCCGACGCCTTCCAGCGCCAGAGCTACCTCTACACGATCTGCAACATCGTGATGATCTACTTCTTCTGCTACTTCTGGACGGCCATCACCTTCAACCCGAAGGACATGTCCGAGAACCTGAAGGACTACGGCAGCTTCATCCCGGGCTACCGTCCGGGGCGTCGCACGGCCGAGTACCTGGAGAAGGTGATGCTGCGGATCACCTACGTGGGGGCGGCCTTCCTGTCGCTCGTCGCGGTGATCCCGTCGCTGGTCCAGAACGGCCTGAACGTGGACTTCACGGTGGCCCAGTTCCTGGGCGGGACGGGGCTCCTGATCGTCGTCAGCGTCTGCCTCGACCTGGTGCAGAAGATCGACAGCCACCTGGTGATGCGGAACTATTCGGGCCTCGTGAACCGGAAATGACGCCAGGAGACGGAGACCCCGCATCGTGTCATCGCAACGCGGACCGGGCCGCCGCCCCCCGCTGCCGTCCTTCCTCTCCGGCGCCCTGCGGCGTCCGGAGGGGGCCGGCGGGCCGAGACCGGGATCGGAGCCGCCGTCGGCCCGGAGGGCGCCCGTGATCCAGCTCAAGAGCCCTCGCGAGATCGCCCTGATGCGCGAGGCCGGCCGGCTCGTGGCCCGCGCCCACGCCGAGGCCCGCAAGCTCGCCGTCCCCGGGGCCACCACCGCCGACATCGACGAGGCCGTCGCCGCCGTCTTCCGGGAGGCGGGCGCCGAGCCCCTCTTCCTCGGCTACCCCTGCTCCACCCGCGGCAAGCCGCCGTTCCCCGGGGTCATCTGCTCCAGCGTGAACGAGCACGTCGTCCACGGGATCCCCAACCGCCGCCCCCTCCGCGAGGGGGACGTGGTGGCGATCGACACCGGCTGTCGGCTCAACGGCTGGTGCGGCGACGCCGCCGTCACCCTGGCCATCGGCGAGGTCGCCCCCGACGTTCGCAAGCTGCTCGACTGCACGGCCGAGACCCTGGACCTCGCCATCCGCGCGATGGGGCGCTGCCGATACTGGTCCGAGGTCGCCTCGCTGATGGAGCAGTACGTCAAGAGCCAGGGCTTCTTCGTGATCGAGAAGTTCGTCGGCCACGGCATCGGCAAGGACATGCACGAGGAGCCGCAGGTCCCCAACTTCGTCAGCAAGGCGCTCCGGCGGCACGACATCCGGCTAGAACCGGGCGTCGTCCTGGCCGTCGAGCCCATGGTGGCGATGGGGACCAAGGACGTCCGGACGCTGGACGACGGCTGGACGGTCGAGACCCGCGACCGTCGCCCCAGCGCCCACTTCGAACACACGATCGCCATGACCGTCGACGGCCCCCAGGTGCTGACGCTCCCCTGAAGCGAGACGCCCCCGGGGCCGGGCCGGATGCGACGATCGAGGCCGGCGGCGGCCGGGAATCGCGGCGGAATAATCTTGACGGAACGGAACGGAGAGGCCCTTGCGGAAGTGGAGCAACATCGTTAGGATGGTCGAATTCCCCTGAAGACCCGCCAAGCCTCCGTGCGCCTGGGCTCCTTGAAGCCCGGCGACCGACGGGTCGGATCGGCGAGAGCGATCATCGGGACTTCAGGCGGCCGGCTCGGGAATGGCGGCGGTCCGAAGCCGCCTCGGTTCCGGCCCTTTCCGGACGTCGGCCGCCCCGCCGACGTCGGGCCCGCCGCGGACTCGGGTCTTTCGATCGGCCGGCGGACGCCGAACGGTCGCGCGACGGCGAGCGTAGGAATTCGCCGGGGCGGGCGAACCGAAGGCGCGTCCCGAGGGCGCGTCATCCGGGGAGGGCGTCCGGACGTGTTGCGGAGCCCCGGGACCCAAGAGAGACGAAAGCAGCGACGGCCATGAAAGTGCGATCGAGCGTCAAGAGGATTTGCGAGAACTGCAAGATCGTGCGTCGGGAGGGCAAGGTCCTGGTGATCTGCTCCAACCCCCGGCACAAGCAACGACAGGGCTGACCCCTCGCGGCGCGCCCGGCCTCGGCCGGGGTGCGTCGGGCGGCTCGGCCGATCCCAAGACAAGAACAGCCGTGGATCGACGGAGACTGATGGAATGCCTCGTATTCTGGGCGTGGACATACCCAACGACAAGCGGACGGTGATCTCGCTGCGTTACATCTACGGGATCGGGCCGTTCCTCGCGGAGCAACTCTGCGAGCGGGCGGGTATCGACCCGGAGAAGCGCGCCCGCGACCTGAGCGAGGACGACCTGGCGAAGCTGGCCGGCCTGCTCGACAACGAGTACACGGTGGAAGGCCAGCTCCGCCGCCAGGTGCAGCAGAACATCGGCCGGCTCCGCGAGATCGGCTGCTACCGGGGCCTGCGGCACCGCAAGGGCCTGCCCGTCCGCGGCCAGCGGACCCGGACCAACGCCCGGACCCGCAAGGGGCCGCGGAAGACGGTGGCCGGCAAGAAGGGCGTCAAGGAGATGCGCTGACGGCTCCTCGGCCCGCGTGGGGCCGGCGTCGCGGCCCTTGGCCCGCGCCGGGTTCGCGCAGGCCGGGACGAGTCGCGGCGGGGGACGCGGATCGATCGAGTGGACAGGGCGGGCGCGAGGCGTCCGCCGGCCGGCGGCGGGTCTTTCGATCCGCGGACGACCCAGGCACGAATCAGAGTAGACGAGGAGCGCAGGACCCGTGGCCAAGGCCAAGAAGCGGAAGACGCGACGCAACGTAAGCCGTGCGGTGGTGCACATCAAGGCGACGTTCAACAACACGACCGTCACGATCACCGACCCCAACGGCGACGCCCTCTGCTGGGCCTCGTCGGGGACCGTCGGCTTCAAGGGGAGCCGCAAGAGCACCCCGTTCGCCGCCCAGCGCGCCGCCGAGACGGCCGCCGCGTCGGCGACGAAGTACGGCGTCAAGGAGGTCGAGGTGAAGGTCAAGGGCCCCGGCTCCGGCCGCGAGAGCGCGATCACCGCGATCCAGGCCTCCGGCCTGTCGATCAAGGCGATCGAGGACGTCACCCCGCTGCCGCACAACGGCTGCCGCCCCCCCAAGAAGCGCCGCGTCTGACCGCCGCCCGCGGCGCGACGCCCGGGCCGGCGGCGGAGCCCCCCCGCCCCCGGCCGACGCCACCCCCCGCGTCGCGTCCGCGACACCACCGGGGCCCGCACGACGGGCCCCCCTTCGCCGCACACTTACGAGTCAAACCAAACGTTCGAGGTTCGTTGGATCTACCATGGGACGATATACAGGGCCAGTCTGCCGACTCTGCCGCCGCGAGGGCCTCAGGCTCTTCCTCAAGGGCGCCCGCTGCCACAGCAACAAGTGCGCCGTCGCGCGCCGGGACGGCGTCCCGGGCATGCACCAGTTCCGCCGGGGCAAGGCCAGCGAGTACGCCATCCGGCTTCGCGAGAAGCAGAAGGTCAAGCGCTACTACGGCATCTTCGAGCGGCAGTTCCGCAAGTACTACGCCGAGGCGATCCGCAAGACCGGCAACACGGGCGACGCCCTGATGTCGCTGCTGGAGCGCCGGCTGGACAACGTCGTCGTCCGGCTCCAGTTCGCCGCCAGCCGCCCCCAGGCCCGGCAGTTCATCCGCCACGGCCACATCCTGATCAACGGCAAGAAGGTGGACATCCCGAGCTACCTCGTCCGCCCCGGCGACCAGGTCTCGGTGAAGGACCGCGAGCACTCGCGGAACCTCGCGCTGGAGAACCAGGCGGCCGACTTCGTGGCCCCCGTCCCCGATTGGCTCGACCGGATCAGCACCGATCCCCCCGAGGGCCGCGTCAGCCGGCTGCCCACCGTCCAGGACGTGGCCCTGCCGGTGACGCCGCAGTTGATCGTCGAGTTGTTGAGCCGCTGATCGCGACCGGCCGAGAGCACCACCAGGGGGATTCATGATGCGTATCCGTTGGCGCGGGCTCGAACTGCCCAGCCGAGTCGTCTGCAACCGCGACAACCTCTCCGACACGTTCGGGGAGTTCCACGTCGAGCCGTTCGAGCGCGGCTTCGGCCACACCGTGGGCAACAGCCTGCGCCGCATCCTCCTCTCCAGCCTGGAGGGGAGCGCGATCACCAAGATCAAGATCCAGGGGGTCCAGCACGAGTTCTCGTCGATCCCCGGCATGGTCGACGACATCACCGACCTGGTCCTCAACATCAAGCTGCTCGTCGTCAAGAACCACTCCGAGCACCCGCGGACGATCCGGATCGACCGCGACCGCCGGGGCGTGGTCACCGCGGCCGACATCCTCCACGACGAGTCGATCGAGATCATCAATCCCGATCACATCCTCTGCACGCTGACCGACGACGTCCCCTTCCACCTGGAGATGACCGTCGAGAACGGCCGGGGCTACAAGACCGCCGCCGAGGGCCACACCGACGACCTGGAGATCGGCGTCATCCCGATCGACTCCAGCTTCAGCCCGGTCCACCGGGTGGAGTACAACGTCGAGAACACTCGCGTCGGCCAGCGGACCAACTACGACAAGCTCATCCTGCGGATCTGGACCACCGGCGTCCTCAACCCCGAGATGGCGCTGGTCGAGGCCGCCAAGATCCTCCGCAAGCACCTGAACCCGTTCGTCCAGTACAACGAGCCCGGCCCCGGCCTCCCCAGCGAGTCCGGCCCGTACGACGGCGGCAACTACGCCCCGCTCGACGCCGAGCTCGAGCGCAAGCTCGACATGAGCCTCGCCGAGCTGGAGCTGTCCGTCCGGGCCACCAACTGCCTGGAGAGCGAGGGGATCACCACCGTCCGCCACCTGGTGAGCCGCTCCGAGGACCAGCTCCTCAACGTCCGCAACTTCGGCGAGACCACCCTCAAGGAGGTCCGGGCCAAGCTCCACGAGATCGGCCTCGACCTGGGCATGAACGTCCCCCCCAAGAGCTGACCGGTTTTCGCGACCTCCGCCCGGGCCGCCGCCCCGCACCCCCTGAGGCGCGGCGACCCCGGGCCGGACCGACGAAGCCCTTACGATCAGATAAGAAATTCGCCATGCGTCACAAGAAAGCCGGCCGCAAGTTCAAGCGTTCCCCCGAACACCGCCGCATGCTCCTGCGCAACCTGGCCACGGCGCTGCTGGAGCACGGCAAGATCACCACGACCGTCCCCAAGGCGAAGGAACTGCAGCCCTACGTCGAGAAGCTGATCACCTCCGCCAAGGAGGGCTTCAAGCTCGACCCCTTCCGCCGCAGCCTGGCCGTCCTCACCAACAAAGAGGTCGCCTACAAGCTGTTCCACGAGATCGGCCCCCGATTCTCCGGCCGTCCCGGCGGCTACACCCGCATCTACAAGCTCGCCAAGGTCCGCCAGGGCGACGCCGCCGAGATGGCCGTCATCCAGCTCCTGGGCGAGAACGAGGCCATCAAGACCCCCAGCCGCCCCGCCGTCGTCGCGGCCGAGGCCCCGGCGTCCTGATCGGATCGACCCGATCGATTCGAATCGCCCCGAACGATGCGGGGCGGATCGGCCGCGAACCCCGACGGCCCGATCCGCCCCGCGCGCCCTCCCCCGTCGCCTCGTCCCCGGCCGTCCCGCGCCGGCCCCGGCCTTCGCCCGTCAGGAGCGCCGCACGATGAGCCGCGATCCCAAGTGCCTCTTCTGCAAGATCGTCCACGGCGAGATCCCTTCGGCCCGCGTGCTGGAGACCGATCGCGCGGTCGCGATCCTGGACATCAACCCGGTGGCGAAGGGGCACGTCCTGATCATCCCCCGGGATCACCACGCGCAGGTCGCGGAGCTGCCGGACGACCTGGCGGCGCACGTGGGCTCGCTCGTCCCTCGGCTGACCCGCGCGGTGGTCGCCGCCACCGGGGCCGACGGCTCCAACACGATCATCAACAGCGGCCGGGTCGCCGGCCAGACGATCTTCCACTGCCACTGGCACGTCATCCCCCGCTTCGAGGACGATCCCGTGCGCTGGCCCTGGCCGCACGATTCCTACCTCGGCGACGAGATGGGCCGGACGGCCTCCCTCATCCAGCGCGAACTCGGCGGCCACGCCGACGACTGAGGCGGCGACGCCTCGTCCCGAACGCGCCCCCGGGCGGACTCCCCCTTTCCCCGGAAATCGGACCCGCCCCCGCGGCGTCCCTCCTTTCCCGGGAGTCCACTTCCATGACGCTCCGCATCCGAAGACTTTCGCCGCTCGCGTCCGCCCTCGCGGCCGGCGTCCTGCTCGCCCTGTCCGCCCTGCACGCCCGGGCCGCCGACCCCGCGCCCGGCAGGCTCGCCACCACCGGCCGGTTCGACCTGACGGCCGACGTCGCGATCGACCAGGGCCGCATCGTCGCCGGCGACGGCACGATCGGCCGCATGAACTGGGTCCCCGCCGACCGCGTGGATCGCGGCTACACGGTCAACTTCCGGATCGACCGGCTGGGCTGGCGTGCGGTCGCGGTCGGCTTCACGCCGGTCCAGTCCGGGACCGTCACGCTGTCCCTGATGGGCCCCTGGGAGCAGGCGCCCGGGGGCGGGGTGTATCGCCAGGAGATCCTCTGGGACGACCTCCGCGCCGAGGGCGCGGAGCTGGCGGCCGACGCCGGCTTCGAGTCTCGGAAAGGTTGGGAGGGGGCGGGGAAGGTCGAGCCCTCCAGCGAGGCGTCGCCGGCCGCGACCGGCTCGCACCTGGGCCGGACCTGGCACGACGAACCGCTGACCACGCGGCTGATCGTCAAGGCCGGCGCGCCGGTCGTGGTCGAGATCAGGGCCCGCGCGCGGACGCCCGAGGGCTTCCGGGACATGAAGCGGATCGCCGGCCGCGAGACCCCCGCGCACCGCAACGCCGCGAAGTTCCTCCGGGGCGCCAACCTGGGCAACGGCCTGGAAGTCCCTCCCGGGCAGAACTGGGCCGTGAAGTACACGGCCGACGACGTGCGGAAGATCAAGGCCGAGGGCTTCGACCACATCCGGGTCCCGATCGGCTGGCACCACTACGCCGGCCCCGCCCCGGCGTACAAGCTCTCGGCCGACATCTTCAAGCGCGTGGACGCCTTCGTGGACGCCGCGGCCCGCGAGGGGCTCGCCGCGCTGATCAACATCCACCATTTCGACGATTTCACTACCGACCCCGCCGGCCAGAAGGCCAAGTTCCTGGCGATCTGGCGGCAGGTGGCCGAGCACTACGCGAAGCACCGGGCCACGCTCGCTTATGAACTGCTCAACGAGGCGAAGGACGCGGCCACGACCGAAGTGATCAATCCGATCTTCGCCGAGGCCGTCAAGGCGATCCGCAAGGTCGACCCCGACCGCCTGATCGTCATCGGGCCCGGGCGCTGGAACTCGATCTCGGAACTCCCCGCGCTGCGACTGCCGGACGACGACGAGAACATCCTGGTCACCGTCCACTCGTACGACCCGTTCTTCTTCACCCACCAGGGGGCGCCCTGGACGAACCGCGGCGACGACGGCAAGCAGAAGGGGATCAAGTTCCCGGGCCCGCCGGCTTCGCCGTTGGAGGCCGATCCCTCGCTCAAGCTCACGCCCGGATTCCTCGCCTGGATCCGCGAGTACAACACGGCGCCGGCCGAGTCGAACCCGTCGAGCCCCGCCGTCATGGACAAGGCGGCCGAGCAGATCCGCGAGTGGTCCGAATACTACGGCCGGCCGGTCTACCTCGGGGAGTTCGGCGCGATCATGGCGGCCGACCCGGAGTCGCGGGCCAACTACTACCGCGAGTTCCGCAAGCGCCTGGAGAAGGCCGGCGTCGGCTGGGCGATCTGGGACTGGCACGCCGGCTTCAACTACTGGGACGTCGAGAACGATCGCCCGCTCCCCGGCCTTCGCGAGGCCCTCTTCGGCAAGCCCTGAATCGGCGGACGTCCGCGCCTCCGCCGGGGGGGAAGTCGCCGGGACGCCGACGCTGTTCGTGCCGGCCTTCCCCCTCGTTCGACCTTCGCCCGCCTCCGCCCGCCGGCGGGGAAGGATTTGAACAGGTCGGCGATTGCTCATCCGAGGATCGTGACGCGTCCTCCACGCCGGGGCTCTCGGGCGATGCCCGACCGGCGATGGCGAGGCGGGGGTGCAGAGGGGGGCGTCGAAATGCCGACGTACTACCTACCCATCCCCTCACCCTTCCCGTCGGGACGTCAACCGAGGAAGGGCCGGGGCGTTGTGGGCTCGGGGGCGGGTCGGGGCTTCCACGTGCGAAGGCTTCCACCCCCCCCGCCCTTGCGGGGTCGAGGGATCGAAGCGAGGGCGTCGGGACCGATGATGGTCGCGGGCCACATCCCCGACGTCCGCGATGGCGGGAGCTAGTGTTGGATAGGGCCGACCTGCCCCGGTGCGGGTACGGTGCAGGGCGCGGCGTCGGGCCCCTCGCGAACTTTCCGGAAAACCCGCCGGGGCTTGACTTGGACACCTGGTTTGCGGGACATTTGAAGAAGGGGATTTCGGGGCGTCGGGCCGTGTGCGACGGGCCGAAGGCCCGCGCGCAATCCGGATGGGCCGCCTAGGGGCGGGGAACTGATGAACGGATGGATAGAAGCGGGGTGAGTCGGGGCGGATTGTCTTAACTGCTAAAACCATGCCCGGTTAGAGAAATCGACGAGGTCTCGGCGAGGTCGTCCGAAAACTTGACCGTTTTTCGGGTGGGACTATAATTCGGGTGATCCCGCCGACAAGACGACCGCTGGGCACAGGCAAACGAGGCGCGAGCGCGCCGGCGATCTCTGCTGGAGATCGGCGACGGCGTGAACCAGGGAACCGGACTCGCGCCGGAACGATCAAGGAGATTCCCGTGCCCAGGCAATCCGATGCGATAAAGACCGCCATAAAAAACGCGGTCGACATCGTGGGGTTGGTGGGCGAATACCTGCCTTTGCATCGGGCCGGATCGCGTCACAAGGCGCTCTGCCCGTTTCACGACGACCATAATCCGTCGTTGGAAGTGAATCCCGAGCGACAGACTTTCAAGTGCTGGGTCTGTGGCGCGGGGGGTGACGTGCTGGAGTTCGTGCAGAAGATCGAACGGATCGAGTTCCCCGAGGCGTTGCGGATGCTGGCGGAGCGGGCGGGGATCGTGCTGGAGAGCGGCCCGGCGACGGGGGCGGGCTCGGGGCCGGAGGGGCCTTCGAAGTCGGAGCTGACGGCGGCGCTGGCGTGGGCGGAGGGGGCGTTCGAGGAGGCGTTGGGGCGACACGAGCCGGCGCGGGCGTACGTCGAGGGGCGGGGCCTGACGGCGGCGACGGCGCAGCGGTTCCGCCTGGGTTACGCCCCGGACGACCCGGCCTGGCTGTTCGAGGCGGCGCGGCGTCGGGGGGTGTCGCGGGATCTGCTGGAGAAGTCTGGTTTGGCGATCCGCCCCGAAGACGCGCCGGGCAAGGCGCATGCGCGATTTCGGGGTCGGCTGATCTTTCCCATTCATGACGAGCGAGGCCGGCCGGTGGGGTTCGGGGGGCGGATTCTCCCGGAAGCGGAGCGGGCGGCTTCGTCTCGGGGATTTCGTGTCGCAAAATATGTTAACAGCCCGGAGACGGCGATCTTCCAGAAGCGTCGCATCTTGTATGCCGCCGATCTCGCGAAGTCGGCCTGTCGCGAGGCGGGCTGGGTCGCGGTGATGGAAGGGTACACCGACGTGATGGCCGCGCACCAGGTGGGGCTGGCGAACGTGGTGGCGACCCTGGGGACGGCGTTCGGCGACGATCATGTGCCGATGCTGCGGCGCCTGGCCGACCGGGCGGTCCTGGTCTACGACGGCGACGAGGCGGGGCAGTCCGCGGCGGAGCGGGCGCTGGAGATCTTCCTGGGGCATGAGCTGGACGTGCGGGTGCTGTCGCTCCCTTCGGGCCTGGATCCTTGCGATTTCCTCTTGAGCGAAGGAGCCGACGCATTCCGGAAGCTGGCCGCCGACGCGCTCGACCCCCTGGCCTTCGTGCTCAACCGGGCCCGGTCGCGGTTCGACCTGGACTCGATCGAGGGCGCCCGCCGGGGGGCGGAGTGGGTGCTGGGCATCCTCTGCCGGGTCCCTTCGCGGCCGGGGAGCGTGCAGGACCTGGCGTTGAACAAGGCCCTGGACTCGCTGGCCCACGCCCTGAGGCTGCCGATCGGCCCGCTGGCCAGGCGGCTGAGGGAGTTGCGGGGGGCCGCGCGGCGGAAGGCCCCGGCGGGGGCCTCGGCGGCGGGCGCGGGCCCGGCCCCGACCGAGGCGTCGGCCGCGGAACAGGCCGCGGCGGCGATCCCCGCGGCGGCCGACATCCTGCGGGCGATGGACCCGGTGGAACGCGAGCTGGTGTCGATCGTGGTGGCCCAGCCGGAGGTGGTAGCCCGGCTCGTCGCCCGGGTCCCCCTGGCGGCCATCCGGGACGACGCGGCCCGCGCGATCCTGGACGCCGCTTACGACCTCTACGGCCAGGGAGCGGCCGCGACCTTCGATGCGATCATGGAGAACCTGGACGACCCCCGACCCCGGTCGGTCGTCGCCCACCTGAGCGACCTGCAAGACGGACTGGACCGACCTGAACTGCAACCCCTGGACGCCGTCCAGTTCCCCCCGGGGACCTGGGGCGAGCGACTCGAACCGGTGCTCGGCCGGCTCGCGGAACGCGAGCGGCTGACGCGGCTCGCCGACCTTCGGCAGGCCCTCGAAGAGACCGACCGGACGGCTGAACCCGACGCTTATCGCGCCTTGCAACTGGAATATCGTCGACTACTGACTCAGCGGGCCGGGACTTCCGACAAGAAGACGCGTCCCGATCCGACGTTTCGTGCGTGAGGGAGGAAAGATGGATAAGCTGGACGAGGGCCTCAAGGCTCTCCTCGAACTGGGCAAACGACGTGGTTTCCTGACGTTCGATCAGGTGAACGACGTCCTGCCCGATGACGCGACGAGCCCCGAACGCATCCACGGCCTGCTGGAGACGCTCGACGAGATGGGGGTCGAGCTCATCAACGAGGACGAGGCCGAGGCGCGCCTGCTCGCCTCCGGCGACCTCGACGACGAGCCCGAGGACGCCGCCGAGGAGGAGGAGGAGGACGCCGAGCTCACGCCCGAGGAGCTGGAGGACATCTCCCGCCGGATCGACGACCCGGTGCGCATGTACCTGACGCAGATGGGCGAGATCCCCCTGCTCACCCGCGACCAGGAGATCAACCTCGCCAAGAAGATCGAGGTGACCCGCAAGAAGTTCCGCCGCAAGGTCCTGGAGTGCCACTTCGCGCTGGCCCTGGTGGTCGACGTGCTGAAGAAGGTGTCCGAGGGCGAGCTGCCGTTCGACCGCACGGTCAAGGTCTCGGTCACCGAGAACCTCGAGAAGGACCAGATCCTCGGCCGGATGCCCCACAACCTGGCGACGCTCTCCCACCTGATGGAGTGCAACGTCCGCGACTTCAAGTCGTTCATCCGCGACCGCGACGCCGCCACCCGCGCCGGGCTGATCAGCGACCTGAAGCGCCGCCGCTTCAAGGCCGTCAACCTGGTCGAGGAGCTGTCGATCCGGACCCAGAAGGTCCAGCCCTTGATGAAGCGGCTGGAGCAGATCGCCGTCCGCATGAACGAGCTGCTCTTCCAGCTCCGCGAGCACCGCGCCGGCCGCGCCGGCAAGGAAGACCGCGCGAACCTGGTGAAGGAGCTGAAGGACCTGATGCGGATCACGCTGGAGAGCCCCAAGAGCCTCCGCCGCCGCGTCGCGATCATGAACGCCCGGTTCAAGGAGTACGAGCAGGCCAAGCGCGAGCTGTCCGGCGGCAACCTCCGGCTGGTGGTCTCGATCGCCAAGAAGTACCGCAACCGCGGCCTCTCGTTCCTGGACCTGATCCAGGAGGGGAACACCGGGCTGATGCGGGCCGTGGACAAGTACGAGTAC
This sequence comes from Paludisphaera soli, assembly GCF_011064595.1. Classification (GTDB taxonomy): domain Bacteria; phylum Planctomycetota; class Planctomycetia; order Isosphaerales; family Isosphaeraceae; genus Paludisphaera; species Paludisphaera soli. The sequence continues at coordinate 221,472 of NZ_JAALJI010000006.1, forward strand.
CGCCGCGGCTACAAGTTCAGCACCTACGCGACGTGGTGGATCCGCCAGGCCATCACCCGGGCGATCGCCGACCAGGCCCGCACGATCCGCATCCCGGTCCACATGATCGAGACGATGTCCAAGCTCCGCAACGTCTCCAAGAAGCTCCTCCAGGAGAAGGGACGCGAGCCGACCATCGAGGAGACGGCCAAGGCCGCCAACATCTCCGTCGAGGAGACGCGGCGGGTGATGAAGATCAGCCGGCACCCGATCTCGCTCGACCGCCCGGTCGGCGAGAGCGAGGACAGCTACTTCGGCGACTTCATCGAGGACGAGGCCGTCGAGAGCCCGATCAACGCCGCCACCCAGGAGATGCTCAAGGACAAGATCGACCAGGTCCTCAAGACGCTCACCTACCGCGAACGCGAGATCATCAAGCTCCGCTACGGCCTGGGCGACGGCTACACCTACACCCTGGAGGAGGTCGGCCGGATCTTCAAGGTCACCCGCGAGCGGGTGCGGCAGATCGAGGCCAAGGCCGTCCGAAAGCTCCAGCATCCGGTCCGAAGCCGACAGCTCGAGGGCTTCCTTGAGAGCACCGGTTGACGCCATCCTCAACCGCCGGTCATCGCGACCGGCGGTTTTTTTTTGGCCTCCGCCCTCACCCCCACTCATGGACGCGTCGAGTTTCACCCTTTCCCCGTCCCCGATGGAGCCAGCCGACCATGACCGCGACCGCCGACGCCCTCCGCGAACTCCACACGCTCCACCAGCGCGCCAAGGCGATCCGCGACCGCCTCGTCTCCGCCCCCAAGACCCTCGCCGCCCGCCAGGCGGCCTTCGCCGCCCGCCAGGCCGACGTGGAGAAGGCCCGCAAGGCCCTGCAGGACGCCAAGGTCGGGATCAGCAAGAACGAGCACGCGCTGCAGGCCTCGCAGGCCAAGATCGACGACCTCAAGGTCAAGCTGAACTCGGTCAAGAAGAACGAGGAATACAAGGCGCTCCAGAACCAGATCGCCCACGACACCGCCGCCATGGGCAAGTATGAGGACCTGATCCTCCAGGGGTATGAGACGATCGAGGCCCAGGGCGCCGAGTTCGCCCGCCTCGACGCCGAGGTGAAGGGGGTCGGCGACGAGGTCGAGACGCTCCGGAAGTTCATCGCCGACCAGGCCGTCGCCCAGAAGGCCCAGATCGTCGAACTGGAGGCCGCCATCGTCGCCGCCGAGGACTCCATCCCGGCCGACCAGCGCGAGCAATACCGCCGGGTCGTCCGCCAGCTCGGCGCCGACGCCCTGGCCCCCGTCGAGGCCGGCGCCTGCACCGGCTGCTTCACGTCCGTGACCTCGCAGATGGTCAACGAGCTGATCAACCGCGACACGCTCACCTTCTGCAAGAGCTGCGGCCGGCTCCTCTACCTCGCCGACGCCGAGGTCGAGTCCTCCCGCAACCCGGAGAAGCCCAAGCCCAAGCCCCGCACCCGCGCCAAGGGCTGAGCGCCGGGACTTCGGGCCTCCGCTAGATCCGCGGCGACCCGACCCCGGAAGGCCGTTCGCGCGGCGAGGCGCGTCGCCCCAGCAACAGCTCCGCCCGGGCCGCCCGACGCGCGGCGAGCCGCGCGAGGCGCTCGGCCTGGAGCCGGGACATCGGGCGGACCGCGCCTCCGGGGCCGGCGGGCCGCCTCATCGTCGTCGCCCACTCCGCGCGGCCGACGGGGGACGTCTCGGGTGCGGACGGGCTCAGGACGGGATCCCCGGCCGCGCCGGGCGGGCCGGCCTCGGCCGGAGCGGGCGTGGCGGGGGCGGGGGCCGCGATCGGCTCGACGTTCGGATCGGGCGGGAGCAAGGGCGCGTCGCCTTCGCCTATCGGGGTCCCCTCGCCCGGCGGAGGTTGTTCGACCTCGACGCCCGGCGACAGGCCGATCCCCGCGTCGTCGCCCGTGGGGGCGTCGGAGTCGTACCGCCCGCGCCAGCGGTTGACCGGGTCGGGATTGCCCGTCTGGTACACGGCGACGCGATCCTTGGCGGTGACCGCGTTCGTGACGAAGCCTTGCGTCTCGATGAGCAGGGGCCGACTGCCGTCGGGGTCGGCCTGGCCTTTCTGGATCGTCATCAGGGCGTCGGGAGACTCCACGTAGAGGATGTAGCTCTCCGCCGCGACCTGGTCGTCGACCCGGCCGCCGGCCATGCCCCGGTAGCCCAGGAGGGCCGGGGGGATCTGATGGCTGATATACCAAACCTGGAAGGAGAAGTCGCCCGAAGAGGCCGTCTCGGCGTGATGCTCCTGCCCCACCGATGCGTTGCTCCAAAGGGTGCCGACGAGTGTCAGCGTGGGCCCGCCGCCGGCGGAGGGGGCGTCGGCCTCGGAACCGCCGTCGTAGACGAACCGGCCGGGGGAGGCCGGCAGGGGCGGTCCGCCTTCCATCTCGATCGTCAGCTTGTTGGCCAGCCCCCTGGGCGCGCGATACTCGAACTCGCCGACGAAGGAGTCGCTCGACGGCCACGTGAACCGCTCGACGGTGATCAGGCCGCCGGCGACGCCGGAGAGTGTCGCGTCGCGATCGGCCGTATAGGGGGAGTTCCGCCGAGATCCGAGACGGGCGTCGTGCGCGACGGTCCCCGCTGAATCGTCGACGATGATCCGGGTCGTCGTCCGGCCGAACGAAAAGTACGGGGGTCGGCCGATCCAGACGTCGTGGGCGATCCCCGCCGTGGACCCCTCGTCGCCGATCTCGACCCGGCCCGGCTGGTGGAGGGTGATCCTGGACGGGGTGCGGCGGATCTCGACGTCGGCCGCCCCGCCGACGAGCAGGCTGCGGGTCGTCCGACCGTCCGCGACCCAGTCCTCGGCCGGGGGGGGGCGGTCGTCGGGGGCGGCGGTCGCATCGATCACGACCGAGGAACGCCCCGCCCCGCCCATCGAGAGGGAGGTCAGGCCCGCGTGGGTGGAGCGGACCTGGAACGTGAGCAACTTGTCGGGATACTCGCCCGGCGTCTCCTCGAACCGGACGGCGTCGAGCCCGCTGTACGTCACGCCGCCGAAGCCCCCGGGGGCGGTGGCCGTGATCGAGTTCGACTCCACGACGAGGCCGAGCGACGCGGTCGACCTGCCGTCCATGAGCCACAACTCGGCCGACGAGAAGTGCTCGTCGACCGCGCGGACCGACCGGACGTCCACGGGGGCGGAGATCGCCGCCAGCCCCGTGCTCCCGTACTGGTCGCCGAGGATGACGGTCGGATTATCGCCCGAGAAGCGGACCGCAGCAGGGACGTCCAGTTGGGTGATCCGGACGAACCTCGAATCGCCCGCTTCGATCTCCAGGCGGGTGACGCCCTGGATCCGCAGCTTGGTGCCGTAGTCGCTCGACGCGATCAGCCCGCCGGGGTCGGCCGCGACGTCGATCGCGCCATAACCGTAGCCGATCGAGACGACGGACTCCCCGTCGACGATACAGATGTCGACGGTGTTGCCGCCGCCCTCGCCTCGCCAGCCGAGCGTGAGCACCCCGGCGGCGTCGAGCGCGGCGGTCATGCTCGGGGTCGTCCGGCATTCCAGCCGTTCCAGGCCGAGGTCGCGTCGTCGCCGCTTTGCCATCTCGCCCCACCTTCGCCGTTCGTGCGTCGATACCATGATGTCGGCTTTGATGATATCAGCTCGAAGCCGCTCGGCAAGGTTGCGCCGCCGATGCCGTGGCGTCGTCGCCACGCCCCCGGCCCCCGCTTGACGGAATCCGCCCGCGTCCTACCATGACGGTTCGAGGCCCCGGGCGCGACGCCGCGGGGGCCGGACGAAGGGCCGCCATGCGATACGGACCGGACCACAAGGCGAAGACGCGGGCGAAGATCCTGGAGGCGGCGGGCCGGATCTTCCGCCGTCGGGGATACCACGCCTCGGGCGTGGACGCCGTAATGGGCGAGGCCGGGCTCACCCCCGGCGGCTTCTACGCCCACTTCGGCTCCAAGGAGGAGCTGCTGGCCGACGCCCTCCGCCAGGCGGCCGACGCCGTGGAGACGCGCCGGGAGCGGGCCCTCGACGGCCTCGCGGGCCGGGACTGGTCGCGCGCCTTCGTGGACGCCTACCTGAGCCCCTCGCACCGCGAGGCGACCGAAGACGGCTGCCCGCTCGCCGCCTTGCTCTCCGAGGTCGCCCGCGCCGGCGAGCCCGTGAAGCGGAGCTTCGAGGCGATCATCCTGCACCTGGGCGCGCGGATGGCCGACCGCCCCGCCGACTCCCGCCCCGACGACCGCGCGCTGGCCGTCCTCGCCCTCTGCGTCGGCGGCCTCGGCCTCGCCCGGTCGGTCCAGGACGAGGCCCTCGCCCGCCGCATCCTCGACGCCTGCCGCGTCCTGGCCGGCCTCGGCCTGGACGACGACTGATCCCGGATGCGCCTTCGGCCGCCGCGAGGGCTTGCATCTTGCAGGGCTCGCTGCCGGCCCGGAGGGGCGTTGACATCTCGGCGACGAGATCCTTAGGATCTACCGGTGATCCTGAGATTCAATCTCATTTCCGGCTTGATTCGACGAGGCGCGCCAGGAGCGGTCCGTTGATCTCTTGGCCCTCGGAGTCGTCGCCCATGCCCCGGTCGAGTCGTCGCGGCTTCACCCTGATCGAGCTGCTGGTGGTGATCGCCATCATCGCCGTGCTGATCGCGCTGCTGTTGCCGGCGGTGCAGTCGGCGCGGGAGGCGGCGCGTCGGGCCCAGTGTTCGAACAACCTGAAGCAGATCGGGATCGCATTCCACAACTACGCGGACGTCCACAACGGCTTCCCGCCGACGTCGTTCGCGCGGGGGAGCGGCAACCTGGAGATGTTCGGCGGCTGGTGCGTGCAGCTCCTCGGCCACATCGAGCAGCCGGCGGTGTATGGCGCGTACAACTTCTCGTTCGGGTTCCACATGGAGCCGAACCAGACGGCGGTCCGCACGGTGATCGCGACCTACGTCTGCCCCTCGTCGCCGCGGACGACGAACCCGATCAACAACGTGCCGCGATTCCAGGGGAGCAATGGGACGCCCGACCCCGCCCTCTACGCGGCGGCCGGCGACTACTTCACGGCGCGGTCGTTCGTCGACCCGTTCAACGTCCCCTCGGCGCAGCAGGTGGAGCATTTCGGCGCCCTGCACATGACCAACCACACGCCTTTGGCGTCGATCACCGACGGGCTTTCGAACACGCTGCTGGCCTACGAGTGCGCCGGCAAGCCGGACTACTACCGCCGCGGCGGCAAGCTCGGCTTCACGTTCCCCCAGCCCACCTCGTCGCGGGCCACCGACCGCTGGTGGGCGCACGGGGCCTGGGGCGGCTACATGAACATGCGGATCGTCAGCTTCACCGGCGACCAGTACCAGTACGACGGCCCCTGCGTGATCAACTGCCACAACGGCTGGAACGGGGTCTTCTCGTTCCACCCCGGCGGGATCGACGCCCTGTCGTGCGACGGCTCGGTCCGCTTCCTGAAGGAGTCGGTCGCGAAGTCGATGGTCAAGGCGTACGTCAGCCGCACCGGCGGCGAGATCCAGGACGCCTCGGAATGGTGAGCCTCCGTCGAGCCCTCCTGCGGGCCTCCGCCCCCCTGCTCCTCCTGGCCGCCTGCGCCTCGGGCTGCGGCGAGGCCGACCCCTCGCGCGTCCCGCTCGTCCCCGCCACGGGCCGCGTCACGGTCGGCGGGGAGCCGGCGGCCGACCTGGAGGTCCGGTTCCGGCCGGCCGACGACCCCGAGTCGCTCGACGCCCTCGTCCCGTTCGCCCGGACCGACGCGGAGGGGGGCTACGTCCTGGGGACCTACGAGGAGGGAGACGGCGCGCCGGCCGGCCGCTACAAGGTGACCCTCTTCTGGCCCGACCGCCCCCCCGGCCCCGAGCGGGCCGACGACCTCCTCGGCGGCACCTACGCCACGGTCGCCCGCACCACGCTGGAGGCGACCGTCCCGGACGGCGGCGGGGAGATCGCGACCATCGACGTCCCGAAGCCCGCCGCGACGAAGCCCAAGCCCCCGCCGCGCAAGAACCGCCAGCCGATCGACATCGACGGCCGGTGACGAATCCGCCGTTCGGACCCCGCCCCTTCAGGAGTCATCATGCTCGCGACGTCCCTCTGCCTCGCGGCCCTGACGCTCGCCGCCCCGCCCCCCGCCGACGCGCCAGAGCCCCCGCTGATCCGATCGCTCGCCGACGGCTCCTGGTCCGACCCGAAGACCTGGGAGGGGGGCGAGGTCCCCGGCGCGGGGGCCCGCGTGCAGGTCCGCCGGGGCCATACGGTCGTCTACGACGCCTCGGACGACCGGGCCGTCCGCTCGATCCACGTCGCCGGGACGCTGGAGTTCGCGCGCGACCGCGACACCAAGCTGACCGTCGGCCTCATCAAGATCCAGGCGGGGGACGACGCCTCGCAGAACGGGTTCGACTGCGAGTTCCACGCCCCGGCCGCGCCCGAGCCGGGAGAGGCCCGGCCGTCGCTGCTGGTGGGGACGGCCGACGACCCGATCCCGGCGGGGCGGACCGCGATCATCCGCCTGGCCCGCGTCGAGGGGCTGGACGAGGAGACCTGCCCGGCGGTCGTCGACTGCGGCGGCCGGATGGAGTTCCACGGGGCCCCCATCCCGAAGACCTGGACCCGCCTCGCCCGCGAGGCCGGCCGCAACGAGGCGGTGGTCCTCGTCCCCGAGGCCGACGCGAAGGGCTGGAAGGTCGGGGACCAAATCCTCGTCGCCGGGACCACCCGCCAGGTCGGCTACAAGAACTCGCGGACGCACAGCGTCGCCGAGCGGCCCGCCACCGAGACCCGCCGGATCGTCCGGATCGCCCCCTATCGCGAGCTGGAGGCGCGGATGGTCCGGCTCTTCCTCGACCGCCCGCTGGAGGGGGACCACCGGGCCTCCGAAAGCCGACGGGCCGAGGTCGCCAACCTCAGCCGCAACGTCGTGGTCGAGTCGGCCGACCCGGACGGCGTGCGGGGGCATACGATGTACCACCGCAATTCGACCGGCTCGATCTCCTACGCGGAGTTCCGCCACCTCGGCAAGGAGGGGGTGCTCGGCAAGTACGCCCTGCACTTCCACCAGGTCGGCGAGACCATGCGGGGGACGTCGGTCGTCGGGGCCTCGTTCTGGGACAGCAAGAACCGCTGGATCACGCTCCACGGCGCGAGCTACCTGGTGATCCGCGACTGCGTCGGCTACAAGTCGGTCGGCCACGGCTTCTTCCTGGAGGACGGGACCGAGACCCGGAACATCCTGGACGGGAACCTCGCCGTGATGGCCCTGCGCGGCAAGCCGCTGCCGCAGCAGGTGCTGCCGTTCGACCGGAACCTGGGCTCGGGCTTCTGGTGGTCGAACAGCCTGAACTCCTTCACGAACAATTCGGCCGTGGAGTGCGACCAGGACGGCTTCCGCTTCGAGGTCGTGGCCGGCGCGGACTTCGACCCGGTCCTCCCCGTGCTCCAGCCCGACGGCCGCCGCAAGCCGGTCGACGTCCGCACCCTGCCGTTCATCCGGTTCGACGACAACGAGGCCCACTGCATGCGGTTCTTCGGCCTGAACCTGGGGGGCTTCAACGACGGCGGCGTGCCGGCCGCCCCGGGCGCGAAGCCGGCGCCGGAGGCCCCGGCCGGGGCCGGCGCCGAGTACGAGGGGCGGAAGAAGTTCGAGGACGTGGACGGCGTCGGGCCGGACGCCGGCCACCCGTTCCGGATCCGCCGGTTCAAGGCGTGGGACGTCCACTGGGCTTTCCACGCGGGCTCGCCGTCGGTGCTCGTCGAGGGCATGGACATCCACGACTCCCAGTACGGCATCTGGCGGAGCGTGCTTGACCGCCACGAATACGCCGACCTGCGGATGGAGAAGATCGTCTCGCGTGGGATCTTCTTCCCCCGCCCCGGACGGGCCGATTCCGCCGACAACGTGCTGCTGAAGCCGGTCGACGACCTGCCCCCGGCGACGGTCGTGACCGGCGTCTGGCTGAAGGACAGGCTCAATCCCTCGGGCCCGCTGATCGTCCGGGGCTCGTCGTGCGACGACGCGGAGATCGTCCGCGTGGTCGTCAACGAGATGGAGGCCCGCCCGACGCGCGGGAGCTTCGCCGAGTGGGAGGTCGAGCTTCCGTCCGCCGACCTTGAGGCCGTCGCCGCCCACGCCGAGGACGAGGCGGGGAACGTCGAGAAGTCCCGCCACGTCGTGCCGATCGCCCCCCTCGCCCTGGGCCGCTGACCCTCCCCGCGCCGTCGGCCGCCCGCTTGACGGGCCGGCCGACGGCGTGAACATGTGGCCTGCCGGATCACCCACCCTCGCCCCGCCCCCGGCAGAGACCGCATGGCCTTCTCGCCCTCCCCAACATCACCCGCCCGCTCGCGAAGTCGGCCGCTGCTCGCGGTCCTGCTCGCGCTCGGGATGTCGGCGTGCCTCGCCGACGCGAAGACGGCGGGCGCGGCCCCCGCGACGCCGGAGATCCGGGCGGGCGACGAGCACGGACACTCGTGCAAATGCGGCCCCCGCTGCCGGGGCGCCTCCTGCTGCTGCGCCCCGAGGCGGCCGTCGAGGCCGAGTCCGCCGAGCCCGCCCGGGCCGACGGCCGTCCCCGAGGCCCCGGCCGATGCCGGTCCGTGCTTCGCGGCGGCCCCTTGCGGCGACCCCGCGGCCCCCGAGAACCCCGCGGCCAGCCCCTCCGTCAAGGTCGCCGCGTTGACCCTCCCGGCCGCCCTCCCGACTCGTGAGGCCGGCCGCCGCCTCGGGCGCGGCGAGGCCCCTCCCCTCCCTTCTCGCATGGTTTTCCGGCCGGAGCGCCCGCCCCGGGTCGAGGCCGCGAAGGCCTGATCCCCCGGGCCGAATCGCCGACGCCCGCCGTCCCCGCCCGGGTCGGATGGGCCGGGGGGCGTCGTCGCTCCTCGATCCCTGCATCCCCGCGCCTTCGTCCCGGCCCCGATCACGCCGATCGCCGGGCCGGGAGGCCCGCGCGCGTCCGACTCCGGCTCGCGAGGAGTCGATATTCATACAAGGAGAATTCGAGATATGAACGAGAATGAAAACGGTGAGGGGCGGGCACGCTCCTCCTGGCCCGACTATCGGGCCGTGTGGCGCTGGCACTTCTACGCCGGGCTGCTGTGCATTCCGTTCGTGGTCGTGCTGTCGATCAGCGGCTCGCTCTACCTGTTCAAGGAGGAGATCGAAGCCTGGGTCGACCGGCCGTACGACGGCCTGGCGGTCCAGGGCCGCCCGGCCCCGGCGTCGGAGCGGATCGGGGCGGCGCTCGCCGCGTTCCCGGGGTCGACGTTCCAGGGGTACGAGCTTCCCCAGGCCGCCGACCAATCGACGCGCGTCATCGTGATGAAGGAGGGCCGCGCGATCCGGACCTACGTCCACCCGGAGACGCTGGAGGTGCTGCACGCGGTCCCCGAGGACTCGCGACTGATGAGCTGGCTGTTCCGCCTGCACGGCGAGCTGCTGATGGGGAATCGCGGCTCGATGGTCGTGGAGCTGGCGTCGTCGTGGGCGATCGTCATGATCGCCACGGGGCTGTTCCTCTGGTGGCCCCGGGGCGCGAACCGGCTTGCTGGGATCGTCTACCCCCGGCTCCGGCGAGGCTCCCGGATCTTCTGGCGCGACGCCCACGCCGTCACCGGCTTCTGGGTCTCCGGCTTCGCGATCGTGCTGCTGCTCACCGGGCTCCCCTGGGCCAAGTTCTGGGGGGACTACTTCCGCAACGTCCGCCGCCTGACCGGCACGGCGGTCGCCCGCCAGGACTGGACCAACGGCGCGGCCCCCCGCGTAACGGGCGGCGGCGGGGGCGGGCACGAGGGCCACGGCGGCATGGGGCGAGGCGATGCATCCGGGCCGCGAGTCCCCGTCGACCTGACGGCCGTCGACCGGATCGCGGCGACCGTCGAGCCGATGGGGCTCCTGCCCCCCGTCGTGATCGCCCCGCCGCTCGCGCGATCGTTCGAGGGGACGAGCGTCGACTGGACCGCGAAATCGATGACCGCGAACCGCCCGTACCGCGTGGACCTGACGATGGACGGCGACACCGGGGCGGTGAAGTCTCGGAGAGACTTCGGCGAAAAGCACGTCGTCGACCGCGTGGTCGGGACGGGGATCGCGCTGCACGAGGGGCGGCTGTTCGGCTGGCCGAACCAGCTGATCGGCCTGCTCACGGCGGCCGGCCTGGTCACGCTCAGCGTCAGCGCCGTGGTCCTCTGGTGGCGTCGACGCGAGGTCGGCGCGCTGGGGGTGCCCCGGGCGCTCGCGCCGAGGCGGCTCTCGCTGGGGCTGGCGGCGCTCGTCGCGCTCTTCGGTATCTACCTGCCCCTGTTCGGGGCCTCGCTGATCGTGGTGCTGCTGGCGGAGTTCCTCGTCCTGAGGCGGATCCCCGGCGTGCGCGACTGGCTTGGGCTCGCGGCGACCTCGTCGAGTTTGGGCGGATGCGTGAATCGTTCAGGGGCATCAACATGAATCGCAAGCAGATCGCGAGCTTCGCGTTCGCCGTGGCGCTCGTGGCCAGCCTCTACGGCTGGTCGCGACGGGTCGCGACGAATCCGCGGCCGGCCCCGGTGATCGTGGAAGATGAGAAGCATCTGGTCACGCCGGAGATGGCCTCGGCCAGCGTCGCGAGGATCGGGCTCGCGGCTCCCGGCTTCGAGAAGCCCACGGCCGGGGGCGCGACGGAACGGCTGGAAGACCTGCTCCGCGACGGGCCGGTGCTGCTGACGTTCATCAAGGTCGGCTGCCCGTGCAGCGAGTCCGCCCAGTCCTCTTTCAACGAGCTGCACGCCGCGTACCCCGGCGTCGCGATTCGGGGCGTGATCGACGTCGAGGCCGAGAAGGCCCGAGGATGGGCCGACCGCTTCCACGCCGCCTACCCCCTGCTCCTCGATCCCGACGAGGATCTCGTCCGCGATTACGGGGCGGAGAACTCGGCGTACGTCGTGCTCATCGAGCCCGGCGGCGCGATCGCGAACCACTGGCCCGGCTACTCGGGACCCATGCTCCGCGAGCTGGGGGCGCTGATGGCCCGACTGTCCGGGACGGCCGAGAGGCCCCTCGATTTCCCCGACGCCCCCGAGGAGCTGTACACCGGCTGCCCCTACGGGATCTGAGCGCGGACCTGGCGCGGGGCGTCGCCGGATCGAGGTGTGGATAGGCGTCGATGCCGCCGATCGGATAATCTGGTGGGGGGGGCGGCCCGGATCGCCCCCCCCACATCAGGACCGGGCCGACGGTCTCCCAGGCCCCGCGACGGGGCCGGGCGTCGGTCCGGGACGGCCCGGAGGGGCCGCGGGAGTCCGCACATGACGACGTTCCCCGAAGTCCGCGTCGGCGACCCGATCCGTCACGAAGCCCTGACCGTCTTCCCCCTGTTCTCGCCCCCGGGCGAGGAGGTCGAATACGTCCTCGCCGACGAGGCGATCGCCTCGGGGAGCGTGACGGTCGAGGAAGTCAGCGAGAGCGGCGCGGTCCCCAACCTGCTCGTGAACAACGCCGGGGATTCCCCCGTCCTGTTCCTGGAGGGCGAGGAGCTGCGCGGGGCCAAGCAGAACCGGGTGCTGAACACCTCGGTGTTGGTCGCCCCGCGCAGCAAGACCGCGATCCCGGTGAGCTGCGTGGAGCAGGGTCGCTGGCGCTACCGATCGCGGCAATTCGCGCCGAGCGAGACGCACTCGTCGTCCAAGCTGCGAAGCTCTCTCAAAAAGTCGGTCATCCGATCGCTCAAGGCCGGCCTGGGCCACTCCTCGGACCAGGGGGCCGTCTGGTCCGAGGTCCACCGCCAGATGTACTCGCTCTCCGCCAGCTCGGAGACCTCGGCCATGTCGGACACCTACGACCAGTACAAGGACCGCCTGGCCGAGTTCCGCGAGCGGCTGCGGTACGTCGAGGGGGCGACCGGCGTGGCCGTGGCGGTCGGCTCCCACGTCGTCGCCGCCGACCTGTTCGATCGCCCCGAGACCTGCCGCAAGGTGTGGGACCGCCTGCTGAGCGGCGTCGTCATGGACGCCCTGGAGGCCGGCCCCTCCGCGAAGGCCGCCGAGGCCGGCGACGTCGAAGGCCTCTTCACCCGGCTCCGCGACGCCGCGTGGGACGCCGCCCCGGCGGTCGGCCAGGGGAGCGAATACCGCACCGACGCCGCCCCGCCGGCCCACGCCTCCTCGCTGGTCGTGGGCGAGTCCGTGATCCACGGCAGCGTGGTCGTGGATGCCTGAAACGCTCCGGCCATCGTTCGTACGAACTGGCGGCCTGGCCGGCCGTCCCGGGGCCCTGGCATCGCGCGAATCCGATCTCTCAACGCCCTTCCCCCCTGGCGGGGGAAGGTGGCCCGAAGGGCCGGATGAGGGGGGACGAGCGAGTCGGCCGACGGAGTTCCAGCGGGGCCGGCCGAGGCCGTCGGTCAGGCGGGCCGGGCGTCGGATTCCGAAGCTCCCCGCGAGCGTCACCCCCTCATCTGACCCCTTCGGGGTCTGTCTTCCCCCGCGAGGGGGGAAGACCGTCGTCGTCCAAATTCCCCCAATTCGCCGCGGGCCCCGCTCACTCCGCCGCGGCGGCCTTCGGGGCGGGCGCTTGCCAGCCCACCGGCTGGGTCCACGCCTGGGCGAGCTGGCCTTCGAACGAAGGGTTCGCGGGGGCCTTGTCCGAGGTGACGACCGCGCGGACGTACAGCTCGTCGCCGGTCAGCTTGTATTCGGCCTTGAGGCCCTCGACGGTCGCCAGCACCTTCCCCACGTCGTCGGAGTAGCGCTGGGTGACGGCCATCGGCTTGCCGTCCTTGTCCTGGACGTGCTTGCGGGTGCGGTCGTAGCCCCTGGGCGTGCCGATGAACCGGGTGGTGTAAGTGGCTCCGGCCTGGGGCTCGATCTCCAGGCTCAGGGTGCGGGCGTCGGCGTCGTAGCGGTAGTCTTTCAACGCGACGCCGCTGGAGGCGTAGAAGTCGCCGGCGGCGATGGCGTTGATGACCGACTCGGGGGTGAGGAAGCGGGAGCGGACCATGACCCAGCCCCGGCCCGGCGACGAGCTGCCGTCGAAGTAGTGGTGCGAGTCGTCGGTCCCCAGGCCGTAGACGGGGGCGGCGGCCATCTCGCCGATGCGCAGGGTGTTGATGACATCCCACATCCGGTCGACCCCGGCGTGGTGCTCGTCGCCCGGCTGGTGGACGCCGGGGTGGCCGTTGTAGACCTCGAAGAACCGCTCCTTGGTGACCATTGCCAGCTCCTCGGCCGTGACGCCGTAGCCGAAGTTGGGATGGTTCAGGTGGCCGAGGATCGGCCGGCCCAGCCGCTTCGACTGCTCCTCGATCGCGGCCAGGTTGTTCGCCATGACCTCGGGGACGCTGTTCCCCCCCTGGGGCTTGATGAACTCCAGCAGGTTGGTGGCGTTCATGTGGATCGGCTTGGACTCGAACTTGTCGGTGATCTCCTCGCCGGCGATGAGCAGGAACCGGCCGGGGCGTTCGAAGAGCGTGCGGTACTCGCTCAGCGGCTTGAGCCGCACCTGGCGGTCGCCCGCCTCGTCCCGAGTCTGCACCCAGGCGTCGCCGAACTTCGCGAAGTAGCGGGCGAAGCCGTCGTGGCCCGAGCGCTTGTCGGCGGCGGCCACGCTCATCCACTTCTCCCCCTGGCCCAGCACGTTGTGGTCCGACAGGGCGAGGAAGTCGTAGCCCCGATTCACATACCAGTCGACGATCATCTCCGGGTAGTCGTCGCCGTCGCTCCAGAGCGAGTGCGTGTGCAGGTTCCCCTTGAGCCAGCGGGGCTCCGCGCCGACCGTCGCGGCGGGCTCGACGGGGCCTGGGCTCGTCTGGGCCGGGGCGATCGCCGGCGCGAGGCCGAAGGCCAGGAGGAGGACGTTCCGGGAGAGGGATCCGCGCATGGGGTCGTCTCGGTCGGGGTTTGGGTTGCTCCGAGATGCGATTATACAACGGGTCGGGGCCTTCCGAACCGCGACCCCGGCGGGGCTCCGGAAAAATCGACGCGTCAAGCCTTGCAAGCGCACCGGCCGAGTTGTACCTTCTTCCCATCCAAGTGCCCTGTCTCCGAGTCGCACATCGTATCCGGCGGATTCTTGAACGCGTGTTGATGAATACCGAGGCGAACCCGAAGCGGCCGACGCGGGCCTGGGGGGCGATGCTCGTCGCCCTCACGGCGATGGCCGCGCTCGCGCCGAGGTCGGCCGACGCCGGTTGCCTCGGGCACGCCGTCTCGGGATCGAAGCCCGCCTCGTCCTTCGGCCTCGCCGGTCTGGCGGAAGTCGAGGCGATCGGGACCCTCACGCCGGACCTCCCGCCCGCGCCGGCCGACGCGCCGCCGCCCTGCTCCGGAGCCTTCTGCTCGGGGAGTCCGGCGACCCCCTCGCCGACGACTTCGACGCCGATCCCGCCGCCCGGCCTGTGGGCGATCCTGCCCGAAGGACCCGCCCCCGAGGTCCAGGGCTCGCTCCCCTACCCCTTCGACGATCCCTCGCGGCTCCCCTCGCCGCGCGCCCTCTCCGTCTTCCACCCCCCGCGATCGCACGCCTCGGCGTCCCTTTGATCGTCGCGACGCCGTCCCAGCCCGCCGCGTGATCTCCCGCGCCGTCGCTCCTCGCGCCCGGCCGTCGCGGTCCTGAAATCGCCTCCTCGGGCCGATGCCTCGGCCGTCGCGTCGAGTCGTCCACCGATCGGCCGTCGCCTGCGGGCGATCGGACGGTCGGAAACGTTTCGCTCGCGCCGCGCCGTCCCTCGCACCGGCCCGTCGATCGACGCACAGGCCGTCGCCGTCCCGCGACCCGGTCGGCGCGCGCGGCTCGATCGCGCCGCGCCGCCGTCGCAAGCCCGTCATCCGTCCGCATCCTCAATCCAAGATCCACGATCCTCACTCCACGAGAGGTCCCCATGAAGCGTCGTCCCGGATTCACGCTGATCGAGCTTTTGGTGGTCATCGCCATCATCGCCGTCCTGATCGCGCTGCTCCTCCCCGCCGTGCAGTCGGCGCGCGAGGCGGCCCGACGGGCCCAGTGCGTGAACAACCTGAAGCAGTTCGGCATCGCCCTGCACAACTACCACGACGTCCAGGGGTCGTTCCCGATCGGCCGGAGTCTCAACGTATCGACGGGCGTGTCGAACGACATCTCGCATCAGACCCGCCTGCTGCCGTACATGGAGCAGACGAACGTCACCAACTCGCTGAACTTCAGCCTGACCTCGCAGCACGTCGGGAACTCGACGGCCCTGGTCACGAGCGTCGCCAGCTTCCTCTGCCCGAGCGACGCGGCGACCCAGCTCCCCGCCGGCTGGGCCGGGATCAACTACCGGGCCAACTGCGGCACCAGCGTCGTCAACTCGTACGGCGCGCAGGACACCACGCAGGTCAACGTCGCGCTGCCCCCGCCCAACGGCCTGCTCTTCACCGACTATGCCGTGCGGATCGCCGACGTGACCGACGGCACCAGCAACACCGCCGCCCTGAGCGAGCACGTTAAGGGGGACTTCAGCAACACGATCTCCACCGAGCTGTCCGACACCTACCGCCCCGGCACCTACCCGGCCAACGCCGACGAGGCCTACCAGATGTGCCTGGCGGTCGACATCCGCGACCTGACGAAGCAGGGGAACTCGAACGTCGGCGCGCCCTGGATGACCGACAACCACACGGCCACCCGCTACTACCACGGCAGCCCGCCGAACTCGCGGTCGTGCATGTTCCCCCCGTCGCGGATCAGCACCACGGCCAACAGCCGCCACGCCGGCGGCGTCAACGTGATGCTGGCCGACGGCTCGGTCCGGTTCGTGAAGTCGGCGATCAGCCTGCCGGCCTGGCGCGCCCTGGGCACCCGCAACGGCGGCGAGGTCCTGAGCAGCGACAGCCTCTGATCGGGCCCGCCCCGCGATCCCGCATCCTCCGACCGGAGATCCCCGACTTGAACGCCGAACGGACATTCGTGCTCCGTCGCGCGGCCGTCCTGACGGTCGCCCTGGGCCTGACGCTCGGGGCGGCCGGCTGCGGGCCCGCCGCGACCCCCGCCGACCCGGCCGACGGCCGAAAGGCCCTGCTGGCCGCCCTCGACGCCTGGAAAGGGGGCGAGAAGCCCGACGCCCTCGCCGGCCGGACCCCCTCGATCCACGTCGCCGACGGCGACTGGAGCGGCGGGTTCGCGCTCCAGAACTACAAGGCCGAGGACGAGGCCCGGCACGTCGGCTCGGACCTCAGCTACAAGGTCGTCCTGGAACTGAAGAACCCCAAGGGGAAGGCCGTCACCAAGGAGGCCGTATACGCCGTCTCCACGCAGCCGCAGCTCCTGGTCCTGCGCCAGGACGACTGAGGCCGCCGCACCCGCGAGAATCCTCCTCCCCAACCGATCGAGGTCACCACGCATGAAGACACGACTTCGCTTGATGCTCGCCGCGTCCGTGATCGCGGCCGCGCCCGCCGCCTCACCGGCGGATGAGGCCCCGAGTTCGGCCGGCCCGTCGAAGGTCGCCGCGACCCGCCAGGAGTTGAAGGAGCAGCTCGAACGGTCCAAGGAGTCCAAGCCCAGGCTCCCGCTCCCCCCGCCGACCGAGGCGGAAATCGCCGAGGCGAAGGCGAGGGCCGAGGCCGCCGGGAACGCCCCCCCGCGCGGGATCGGCGGCGGCGTCGCCAACAACGGCCGCCTGCGCCAGATCCACCTCGACGCCGAGCTGCTCGGCGCGGGCTACTCGGGGTCGCGCGAGCCCGACCCGGCGATGACCCTGGACGGCACGTTCAAGACGATGCTGTTCTGGATCGTCTCGCGGGCGAACAACTGCACCTACTGCCAGGGGCACCAGGAGGTCAAGCTCGCCTCCGACGGCGTGCAGGAGGACGCGATCGCCGCCCTCGACGGCGACTGGTCGGAATTCACCCCCGCCGAACGCGCCGCCTTCGCCTTCACGCGCAAGCTGACGTACGAGCCCCACGCCCTGACCGACGCCGACGTGGACCGCCTGCGCGCCCACTACAACGACCTCCAGATCCTCGAGATCGTCATGACGGTGGCGGGCAACAACGCCACCAACCGCTGGACCGGCCCGCTGGCGATCCCTCAGGAGAAGCACCGGGTCTTCCTCACGCCGACCGCCGAGAAGTACCGGGCGATGCGCAGCCTGGTGGCCCCGCTCGACCCGACCGCCTCGGGGGCCGCCTGCGCCAGGCCGGCGTCGCGCGGCGAGTTGGAGCCCCGCGTCGAGGTCGAGAAGGCCCTGGAGGCCGCCCGCAAGCGGACTCCGCGCCTGCCCCTCGCCTCGGACGACCAGGCCCGCGCCCTGCTGCCCGACCAGGCGTCGGCGTCGGGGGATCAGCCGCAGTGGCTCCGCCTGCTCGGCAACTTCCCCAAGGGGGGCAAGCGGCTGGCCGACTCGCTGGCCCGCGCCGAGACCAAGGGCAAGCTGAGCCCGACCCTCAAGGCCAAGATCGCCTGGGTCGGCGCCCGTCACGACCGCGCCTGGTACGCCCTCGGGCACGCCAGGAAGCGGCTGAACGACCTGGGCCTGTCCGACGACCAGGTCTTCGCGCTCGACCAGGCCGATTTCGCCAGCCCGGCGGGCGAGCAGGCGGCCCTGGCCCTCGTCCGCAAGATCACCGAGGACCCGGCGCTCGTGGCCGACGCCGACGTGGAGGCCGTGCGCAAGCACTTCTCCGACTCCGAGACGGCCGAGGTGGTCTACCTCGCCACCCAGGCCGCGGCCTTCGACCGGCTCACCGAGGCCGCCGGGCTGCGGCTGGAATTCTGACGCGGGAGCGACGCGACGGGGCCGCTCCTTCGGGCGCGGCCCCGTCGGCCCGGCTGGCGTCGCTCAGGCGATGACCGGCTTGACGACCTCGCCGTGGACGTCGGTCAGGCGGAAGTCGCGGCCGGAGTAGCGGTAGGTGAGCCGGGTGTGATCCAGGCCCATCAGGTGCAGGATCGTGGCGTGGAAGTCGTGGACGTGGACGGGGTCCTCGGCCGGGGCGTCGCCGTACTCGTCGGAGACGCCGTGGCTGAAGCCCCCCTTGGCCCCGCCGCCCGCGAGGAAGCAGGTGAAGCAACGGCTGTGATGCCCCCGCCCGCGCGGGGTGAGGTCCTGCCAGGGGGTGCGGCCGAATTCCGAGCAGCCGACGATGAGCGTCTCGTCGAGCAGCCCGCGACTCTTCAGGTCGGCGATCAACGCGGCGATGGGCCGGTCGACGTTGCGCGAGAGGGCGCGGTGGTCGTCGATGTCGTTGTGGCTGTCCCAGTTGGTGTTCGAGCCGACGTCGAACAGCTCGACGACCCGGACCCCGCGCTCGACGAGGCGGCGGGCGGTGAGGCACTGGGCGGCGAACGAGCCGGGCGCGTCGGCCGTCGCGCCGTAGAGGTCGAGGGTGGCCTTCGACTCGCCCGCCAGGTCGAACGCCTCGGGGGCCTCGCGCATCAGGCCGTAGGCGGTGTCGAACGTGGTCATCCGCGAGGCGAGCAGGCCGTCGGCGTCGCGGGCGGAGAGGTGGGCCTCGTTCAGGTCGCGGAGCATCCGCGCCTCCAGGTCGCGGCGCGAGACCGAGGGGACGGGGCTCTTCACGTCCGGCAGCGGGTCGGGTCCGGGGATGACGCGCACCCCCTTGTGGTAGCCGGGGAGGAAGTTGGCGTCCCAGACCTGGAAGCCGTTGTAGGGCTCCTTCTGGGCCAGGACGACGAACGACGGCAGGTTCGTGTTGAGCGTCCCCAGGCCGTAGCTGATCCACGAGCCGAGGCTGGGCAGCGGGATCGTGACCGACCCGGTGTGCATCCCCAGCGTGGCGGCCGAGTGCCCGGCCGAGTCGCCGTGCACCGTGTGCAGGAAGCAGACGTCGTCGACCACGCCGCCGACGTTCTCGAACAGCTCGCTGACCATCTTCCCGCACTCGCCCCGGGGCCGGAAGGCGTACGGGGAGCCCAGCACCTTCCGCCCGCCGACCGACTTGTCGTGATCCCGCTGGAGCTTCGGCTTGTAGTCGAAGGTGTCCATGTGCGAGATCCCGCCCGTCATGAAGAAGACGATCAGGTGCTTCGCCTTCGCCGGGAAATGGCCCGGCTGCGGGGCCAGCGGGTGCCCCTCGTGGGCGGCGGCGGCGAGGGAGAGGCGGCCGCGCAGCCCCAGGCCCAGCCCGCCGGCCGCGGCCAGGGCCGAGCCCCTTCGGAGCATCGTGCGTCGGTTCAGCGGTCGGTCGTTCATGGGTCGGCTCCCGTCGGCGGTCGGCCGTCGATGGATCGGATCAATCGACGTAGAGGAATTCGTTGGAGGCCAGCAGCGCCCGGGCCAGGCCGGCCCAGGCCTCCTCGCCGCGACGCTCGGGCGGCAGGCCCTCGGCGGCGAGGCTCGCCTCGTACTCGCGGAGGAAGCCCTCGGCGCGGGACTCCTCGGCCGAGTTCGGCGGCCGGCCGAACGCGCGGAGGTAGGCCGCGCGGAGCCGCGACGGCGCGTCGCTCTCTTCGACGATCAGCCGGGCCGCGAACCGCCGCGCCTGGTCGTGCACGAACGGGTTGTTCAGCAGGTAGAGCGCCTGCAAGGCCACCGTCGAGCGGTCCCTCGCGGCGGTCGTCACGCTCGTGTCGGGGCCGTTGAACAGCGAGAGATAAGGGTGGGGGTGGAGCCGCTGGACCATCAGGTAGACGCTGCGGTGGTCCGAGGGGTACAGGGCCTTGAACTGGTGATGGGCGCTGAACCCCCAGGTCTCCTCGGCCGGGAACGGGTGCGGGCCGGGCCGATCCAGCCGGAGGCCGCCCGAGATCGCCAGCAGGCCGTCGCGCAGGGCCTCGGCGTCGAGCGGGCGGCGGTCGAACCGCCAGTAGCGGGCGTTGCCGGTGTCGATCGCCGCGTCTTCGGAATCGTGCTCGGCGGCGAGCTGGTAGGTCTCGGTCAGCATGATCCGGCGGTGCATCGCCTTGATCGACCAGCCCGAGGCGACGAACTCGGCCGCGAGGTGTTCGAGTAGCTCGGGGTGCGACGGCGCGGCGCCCCGGAGGCCGAAGTCGGACGGCGTGGCCACGATCGCCTTGCCGAAGTGGTGCTGCCAGATCCGGTTGACCATCACCCGCGCCGTGAGGGCCTGGGGGCGGCCCTCGGTGAGCCAGCGGGCCAGGGCGAGCCGGCCGCTGCCGGTCGGCGGCAGGTCGATCTTGCCGGCCGGGTCGAGCGCCTTCGGCACGCCGCGCGGGGCGAGGTCGCCGAGCTTGCGCGGGTCGCCGCCGATCTGCACCTTCACGTCGGTCGGCTCGCCGTCGCGGACGGCGTAGGCCCGGGGCGCCAGCGACGCCGGCCCGGCCTTCTCCAGGCGTTCGAGCTTGTCGCGGAGCGGTTTCGGCCCCTGGTCGCGGCGGCGGACGGCCTTCGCCAGCTCCCGCTTCGCCGCCTCCAGCCCGGCGGCCTCGCCGGCGAGTTCGGCCGCGGCGACCGCGAGGGCCTGCTCGTCGGCCTTCGCGGCGGCCTCGGCGGACGCGCGGGCGATCTCCTGCTTGAGCGAGGCGACCATCTCGGCGTGCTTCGCCTCGTATTCGGCCATGCGATCGGGCGGGACGATCGGGGCGAACTCGCTCGGCTTGTGGTCTTCCTCCGAGCCGGCGAACGGGAACTTGGTCCCGGCGAAGAAGCCGTAGAGGGCGTAGTAGTCGTTCGCCGAGATCGGGTCGTACTTGTGGTCGTGGCAGCGGGCGCACCGCAGCGAGAGGCCGAGGACGACCTGGCCGGTGGTGTTGAGCACGTCCTCGATGATCTGGTGGGGGTCCTCCAGCTTGACCGTGCCGAACCGCTTGGCCTGGGCGAGGAACCCGGTGGCGACCACCCGGCGGGCGTAGTCGTCGGCCGGCCCTTCGGCCGCCAGCACGTCGCCGGCGATCTGCTCGTGGAGGAAGCGGTCGTACGGCACGTCGGCGTTGAAGGCGTCGATGACGTAGTCGCGGTAGAGGTAGGCCTCGCGGATCGGGTAGTCGGAGTTGTCGCCGGCCGTGTCGGCGTAGCGCGCCAGGTCCAGCCAGTCGCGGCCCCAGCGCTCGCCGTATTGCGGCGAGGCCAGCAGTTCGTCGATCAGCCGGGCGAAGGCGTCGGGCCGGTCGTCGGCCGCGAACGCCTCGACGCGGGCGGGCTCGGGGGGGAGGCCGATCAGGTCGAACGAGGCCCGGCGGATCAGCGCCCGGCGGTCCGCCCGGCCGACGGGGTGCAGGCCCTTCTCGCGATGCCCGGCGGCGATCAGGCGGTCGATCGGGCCGGAAGCCCAGCCGGTCGGGTCCTCGGGCGGGGCGACGGACGCGAGCGGCTCGAAGGCCCAGTGGGCTTGCCCTTCAATCGCCTTCGACGCGGCGGCCTCCGGCCAGGGGGCGCCGGCGGCGACCCACGCGGCCAGGTCGTCCTGCGCCGCGCGGGCGAGCGGGCCGGCGGGGGGCATCTTGAGGTCGTCGTCGGCGTGGCGGATCGCCGGGATGAGCGTGCCGCTCGCGGGGTCGCCGGGGACGACGGCCGGCCCGGTGTCGCCGCCGGCGAGGATCGCCTCGCGCGAGTCGAGCCGCAGCCCCCCGCTCTGCTTCGCCGCGCCGTGGCACTTCACGCAGCCCTCGGCGAGCACCGGCCGGATGCGCAGCTCGAAGAAGGCCTCGGACGCCGCCCCCGGATCGGGCTCATCGCCCCGGGCCGTCGCCGCCTGGGCCAGCAAACTCGCCAGCAGAAGGCCGATGAAAGTCCGAGGCATGTCGCGATCCTCCGCGTCCCCGCCGGGGCTGGATTGTTGAACAACGCTTTAACGAACATACCCTCCGCGAGCCCGGGCCGGAAGTCCGAACCGACGACCGGCATCCTGGGGGGCGTCTGTCGGAGCATGCA
Source organism: Paludisphaera soli (assembly GCF_011064595.1). Classification (GTDB taxonomy): domain Bacteria; phylum Planctomycetota; class Planctomycetia; order Isosphaerales; family Isosphaeraceae; genus Paludisphaera; species Paludisphaera soli. The sequence goes on from NZ_JAALJI010000006.1 coordinate 243,223, forward strand.
CGACGAAATCTGATACGATCTTGCCGGGGGGGCCGTCCGAGAAGCGGCGGACGTCGCCCGTCGCGTCCCCTCATGGAACAGGCGGAGCAGGTGGATCATGAAGACCCGTCGCGAGCCCCGGTGCGGCTTCTTTCGAGGATTGGTCCTGGGGCTGGCGGCGGCCGCGGTCGGCTCGCCCCTCGGGGCGGCTCAGTCGACCGACGGGCCGGCGGCCGATTTCGAGGCCGCACTCGCGCGGCTGGGCCCGAATCCGACCGCCCTTCGATCCACTGTGGACCCCAGCCCAAAGCCGACGATCGTGATCGGCCTCGACCGCTATCGGGAGGAGGCCGAAACCCTGGCCAGGCGTCACGGGCTCGCATTCCTGAGCCACCTGACCGGCCTGATCGAGTCCCGCCCGGGCGAACCCGGCGGCCTGGCCCGCCGGGAGCTGGCATTCGCCACCCTGATGGCCATGTCCGGCGAAGAGGAGGTCTCGCGGATTCTCGAACGGTGCTTGACCCGGCGCGAGGGGCATGACGACCTCGCCCTCGTCGCCGCGACCTACGCGTCGCCGAGCCTCGGCCGCCGGCTCGGCCTCGCGGCGATGGCGAAGGCCCGGCCCGCGGGGTCATCCCTTGAGGACGCCGCCGCCCTGCTGCGATTCTTCGGAGAGAACGAGGACCTGAAGCAGCTGGAGTTGCTGGTCGCCGCGGAACGCCCCGACCGTACGCCGGCGACGCGCAAGCTCGATTCCAACCTCGCGGCGATGCGTCGAAGGCTCGAGCTTCCCGCCGCCATGCGGGCCGACTGGGCGGATGACGACCTGGCCGTCTGGCGTGGTGCCAACTACACGCGCGACCGATCCGCTTCAGGCACCCAGGGCCTGGCGATCAACTCGCTGGGGCTCACCGCGAGGGGCCGACTCCGGCCCGCCTACCTGAAGGACCGCCTGAGGGCTTCGTCCATCACCTCCGAAGAGCTGTTCCTGGTCACTTTGGCCGTCAAGCACCAAGGGGAAGCTTCGCTGACGCCCGAGCTGGCCGAGATCGTGTCGGACGAACGGTTAGGATGGCAGAATGCCGCCGAGGCGCTGATGTCCATCGGCGATCCGGCCGGGCTGGAATCCCTCCGGGCCTTCCTCCTGCAGTCGACGGGCGGCCCGTCGGCCTCCGAGGCCGAGGCCGCGTTGCGAGCACGCCGCAAGCGTCTCCTCAAGTACCTTACGGGCCAGTCCGTGTTCGCCGCCATGACCCCCGCCACCCTGGGATTCTGGACGAGGTTGAGCGAGGACCAGTCCTTCTCGCCCGCCGAACGCGCCGCGTTCGCGGCAGCCAGAGACGCGGTGAAGGACACTTTGAAGACCAACCCCAAGGGCTTCCGACTGTGAGTCGATGGTTGGCGCTGGGCCCCAGCGCCAACCTATCGATTCCCGCCTGGATCCCCGCGGGGGCGGTTACTGCTTCAGCGGCGTGAGGGTGACGTTGCGGAAGAAGACCTCGGCGCCCTCGGACTGCAGGACGATCTTGCCGCGTGTGACGCTGGCCTTGGTCCCCTTGTTGACCTCGACGCCGTTGACGATGTTGGTGATCGAGTCGCCGTCGCAGACGACCTCGACGACGTTCCATTCGCCGTGGGGTTTCTCGACGTCCTTCGTCCGGACGACGCGGCCCCCCTCCGTCTTGCCGTCGACTTCGAGGGTGGTGCTGCCGACCATGAAGAAGTCGCCGAAGTCGCGCTCCTGGATCTGGCACTCGATCGACTTCGGCCAGACCTGATCGGGGCCGACGCAGTGCATGAGGATCCCCGAGTCGCGCTGGGTCGTCTCGGCGTCGCGGGGGGGCCACTTCTTGTCGCCCCACTTCACCTCCAGGCGGAGGCGGTAGTCGCCGTACTCCTCTTTCGTCGTCAGGCAGCCGAACTCCTGGCCCGAGATGTGGATGACGCCGTCCTCGACCTTGTAGACCCCCTTGGGGTCGGCGTAGGGGTCGGCGGAGCCGCCGGCGTGGGCGGTGAAAGTGTACCAGCCGGCGAGGTCCTTGCCGTTGAACAGGCTGACGGGCTTCGCCGGCTCGTCCGAGTAGGCGGGGGTCGGATGGATCATCGCGGCGACGGCCAGCGCGAAGACAAGGGCGGCCGTGCGAGGGACTCGAGTCATGAGAGGCGCTCCGGGTGTGCGGTCGAGGGGTCCGGGCGGGGCGTGGTCAGGAGCCGATGCGAGTCGGCCGCTCGCCGGCCGGGCGGGCCGCCGCCTGTTCGCCGGGCTTCAATTCGCGGACGCGGACGTTCCGCCAGCGGACCTGGTAGGGGCCTTCGCCCTTGGGGATGCCGTGGACCTGCAGGCCGATGAACCCGCGCTCGTCCTCGCCGTCGGTGAAGTCGCTGGCGGGCTGGCCGTTGAGCCAGGATCGGTAGCGGTTTCCCTGCACGACGATCCGGTAGCGGTTCCAGCCGTCGTCGTCGAACGCGGCCTTGGCCCCGTCGGCGATCTCGGCGAGCCAGACGCCGCGCCGGCCCTCGTCGTAGAACCGGGCCGCCGTGCCGGTCTCCTTGCGGGCGATCTCGCACTGGGGGCCGTAGACCACGCCCGCGCGGGGCTCGCCCTGGGGGTAGACGTGGCTGCGGACCTGCACGCCGGAGTTGAGCCGGGGGTCGCACTTCACCTCCAGCTCCAGGACGAAGTCCTTGTAGTCCCCCTTGCAGAGGAACGTGTTCGGGCTCCCCTCGACCGTCCTCCCGACGATCGTCCCGTCCTCGACGGCGTACTTCGCCGTGCCGCCGTTGACCTTCCAGCCGTCCAGCGTCTTGCCGTCGAAGAGCGTCGTCCAGCCGGGCTCCTCGGCGAAAGCCGACGGGGCGAGGCACGCGAGCATGGCGAGGGTCAGGCCGATTCTCGATCGCGAAAGCATGGGGAGATTCTCCGGTCGGTTGCGGGAGGGTGATTGGGGTCAGGGGGCCCAGGCGTAGGCCTGCTGCTTGCGGAAGCCCCGGACGCGGATGGAGCCGGCGTCGTCCGCGTCGACGAGGGCGTAGCCGCTGCTCTCGGCGCCGGAGCCCTCGACCATGGCGACCAGGGTGACGTAGTGGACGCCGGCGATCTCGCGGTAGTCGTTCTTGTGGCTGTGGCCTTGGAAGACGGCGCGCACCCGGCCTGAGGACTCAAGGACGGCGCGGACCTCGGCGGCGTTCTTCACCGTGTGCGGGCCCTCGACGTCGAGCCGCTGGTGGGCGAAGACGATCGTCGGCTTCGAGGTCGCCGCCAGGTCGTCGCGGAGCCAGCGGATTTCGTGCGCCGGGATATTGGCGTCGGTCCATTCGAAGTTCTTGCGGCCGTAGGGCTCGCCGTCGCCCCGGAAGCAGGCGTCGAGGAGGACGAAGTGCCAGCCCCCGGCGTCGAACGAGTCGAACGACCTCTCCTGCCCCACCTTGCCGAGGAACTCCGCCTTGGTCAGCGTGTCGACGCAGTGGTTGCCCAGGACGTAGCGCCGGCGCTCGGCGATCGCCGCAAGCTCGCGGTCGATGCGGTCGAGATACGCCAGCTCGACCTCCACGGAGTCGGCGGCGTCGATCAGGTCGCCCAGCTCGACGAGGAACTCGGCCTTGTCGCGCTTGAACCGCTCGGCGGCCTCGGCCAGCTTCGCCGGGGTCTCGCGATAGTGTCGGGTGCCGGCCGGCGGCTTGTCGGCGTAATGCAGGTCGGTGATCAGGCCGAACCGGACGCCGGGCTTCTCGTCGACGCGGGCCGTGGCCGTGGTCGTCGCGGCGCCCAGCACGAGCACGCCCCCCTGAAGGAAAGCCCGCCGCCCGATCCGGGCGAGATCCAGGTTGTTCGCGTCCATCGTCGCTCCCCGCTGCCAGAGCCGCCCGCCGTCTCCCGGACCCTGATTCCCGGCCTCATTGTGCGCGGCGGGCGGGGCCGGCGAAAGGGCCGGGCCCCCCTCAGTCAGTCCCCGGCGATCTCGCGGACTCGGTCGAAGAAGGCGCGCTTGCGGGGCGTGCCGAGGCCCCAGTCGACCGGGGGCGACTGGTAGCCGTCGCGGTAGTCGCTCGCGCCGGGGTCGAAGTAGCCCCAGGAGGCGTGCTCGGAGAGCGCCGCGTCGAAGTTGTTCTCGGGCCGGTCGAAGTCGAAGTGGTCGTCCTCGTTGAACAGGATCGGCATCGGCCGGTAGCCGGGGACCTGGCGGGTCTCGCGCACCGTCTCGGCGATCCGGGCCGGCTCGCCGACGCCGTTGCCGTGGAGCAGCAGGAAGTCGGAGGCGTGGACGACGTTCTCGCCGGGCACGGTCCCGCCGCCGTAGCTCGTCCCGGCCAGGAGCCGCCGGTCGCCGCGCCGTCGCGCCTGCACGCGTCCGATCAGCTCGTGAACGCGGTCGGGCCGGAGGATCGCGTGGTCGTACTTCACGTTGCACTCGTTGTTCACCTCGATCAGGACGTGGCGATCGCCCCGGTCGAGCACCCAGTCCACGGCGGCGTCGAGGGCGCGGAGCACGGCGGCCTCGTCCTCCAGGCGTTCGTCCTGGCCGAAATAGAAGACCCCCAGGATGACGACCATCCCCAGATCGTCGGCCCGGTCGAGGATGCGGACGAGCCGGTCGAGGAACTCGGGGCGAAGCTCCCCCTTCGGCGTGAACCCCGAGGTCTCCCACGGCTGCCGGCCCTTCGAGTACCCCTGGGGGCTGCCGCCTTGCAGGTTGAGCGTGAACGCGAGGAGGCCGTGGCGTCGCCACTCGGGCATGGCGGCGAGGAACTCGCGGACGTTCCGCTCCGGGTCCCAGCGGCCGGTGTCCGGGTAGGCCCACAGGGGCCGTGTCTCGGGGTTCAGGTCGTCGAAGGTCCCCTGCACCATCCGGCTGTTGAGGAGGAGCCCCTCGACCGATCGCCCGCGCCAGGTCCGCCCCTCGTAGGTGGGCCGGCCGTCGATCAGGAAGCCGTCGCCCCGGATCGCGATCTCGGTCCTGCGCTTCGGCTCGTCCGCCCCCGAAGGGGCCGTCGAGTAGGCCCCGACGATCAAACCCGAGATCAGCCCGAGCCGAGCGACGTGATCCAGCCTCATCCCCTCACCCCCTTCGCGTTCTTCAAACGCCGCGATAGCCCCGCGCCTCCAGGGCGTCCGCGACGGCCGTCCCTCGCGCGATCGGCGGCCGGGGGGCGACTTCCACCACGACCACCGACTCGGCCCGGTCGCCGTAGGGGCCTCGCGCCAGGACGACGCCCCCCGGGCCCATCGCCAGCGACCGGCCGATGACCTTCCGGCCCTTCCAGGGACCGGCCGTGATCCGGCCCACGTTGCTGACCCCGACGACCGTCGCGTCGTAGAGGCGGGCCAGCTCGGCGTACGAGTCCAGCCAGAGGCCGCCGTAGGGCTCGCGCGACTCGTCGTGATCGGCGTCGACCGCCCAGGCCGAGGGGGACAGGATCAGCTGGGCCCCCATGCGGGCCAGGACGTGCCCGATCGCCAGCGAGCTGCCGAAGTTGTCGGCGCAGATCGCCAGGCCGATCGTCCCGAATTCGGTCTCGACCACCCCGAGCCGGTCGCCGATGGAGTAGAGGTCCAGGGCGATGTCCAGCTCGTTGATCTTGCGGTGATGCAGCAGGATCTCCCCGCCGGGACCGATCAACACCGCCGAGTTGTAGAGCCGATCGCCGGCGCGTTCCACGAGCCCGGCGGCGACGTGGACCGCGTGCTCGCGCGCGGCGACGGCCAGCCGATCGGCGTGGGGGCCCGGGATCGGCCGGGCCCGCTCGCGCGCCGAGGGGTCGGTCCAGCCCAGGTCCAGGCACTCCGGCAGGACGACGAGGCGGCAGCCCTTCGCGGCGGCCTCGCCGATCGCGCTCGCGGCCCGCTCCAGGTTGGCCTCGGGCCGGCCCCCTTCCACCAGGATCTGGGCCATGCCGACGCGGTGGCCTCGTCGATCCGTGCTCATGCCGCCCTCCCCGCTCCCGGCCCGCCGACGGTTCACGACGGAGCATAGTCGGCGCGGAGGCCCGGCGATAGGGACGACCCTGGCCGGCGTCTCGATGGAAGATTCGCCTCAGGACGACCTGACGGATCCCGGGCCGGTCCGTCGCGACTTCAACGGCCCGCGGCGGTGGGGCGCGGCAAGGCGTGAAGATCGCATTGATTCCGACGCCAACTTCCGGATCCGATTCGGTCGGTCAAGCAGGATTCCACGTCCAGGACTGCTGGTACAATAGGAATGTCGCTTAAGATGCCCGAGCCGGCCGGGCTCGAGGTTCCCCCCTTGGTCTGGCCGATTCGTGAATCGTCGGCGTCCCCGAGGCCTCCTCGCAGGGGACTCCGTGGACATGGGATTCCTCGGACGTTCCCATGGGGATCGCGACAAGAGAGATGTTCCGGCCTCCGACGTCATGGCGGGCCCCCTGAACCCTGGCGCGGTCGGGGTTTTTCATTCATCCTTCGGATCGGTGCAGCGGCTGCCGGGCGTTTCGGAATGACACGAACGCCAGGTTTGTTCGATAAATCTTAAACAAAAATCGCGCGATTTTTTTCCGTTGAGTGTGGCGATTGAAGCGGGTCCGCCTGGGTGGCTGGGGAGGGGTTCTCGGGGATGAAAGCCTACTCGACCGACCTGCGTGAGCGGGTCGTGGCGGCGTGCGACGCCGGCGATGCGACCCGCGAGCAGATCGCCGCCCGCTTCTCGGTCAGCGTCGCCTGGATTCGCAAGCTGATGCGGCAACGCCGCGAGACCGGCTCGATCGAGCCCAGGCCGCACGGCGGCGGCCACGCCTCGGCGTTCGACGCCGTGGCCGAACGGAGGCTCCTCGAGGCGGTCCGGGCCGACGACGACGCCACGCTGGAGGAGCTGGCCCGGGCCGCCGGCGTCTCGTGCTGCGTCTCGGCCGTGCACCGGGCCCTGAAGCGGCTGGGGGTCACGCGCAAGAAACGTCGCGGCGGGCGGCCGAGCCGGACCGCCCGGAGTTGAACGCCGGGCGGGCGGCCTGGCGCGACCCGTTCGCAAAGCCCGGCCGGGCCGGGCTTCGTCCAACCCCGGCCCCGGGCCCGGCGCGATCGAGTCGCGATCCTCGCGGCGAAACGCCTCGGTGTGATGGGCCGACGGCCGCACCCTCGCCACCCGATCGCCGTCGGTCATCATGCGGTACACCCAATCGAAAACCGTTCAAATGAACCCCGAAGTACATCGTTGACAGGGGCGTCGGTCGAGTCGTATCTTCCTGGATGATTGATCGGGTGTTTTCGTCGGTCGCAAGGTCCCTAAAGACAGGGGTTTAGTGCGTCCGCGACTTGCGCCCGGCTCGCCGGGCCTCGGCAACCTGAGATTCGGGCTCAAGATGGAAAGCGGGACTGTGCGAGCCCCGCTTCTCCACCGGAAACGCCTCTCCGACAGCACGGCCCGCCGTCCTCGAGGAAGGCTGCTGGATCCGCATCCGGCCGACGATTCCGGCGACGCCGAGTCGGCGACGACACAACAAACACGGAGTCTGATCCGCATGAAGCTTTGCAAGCTGCCCCTGACGGTCGCGATCGCCGCGGCGCCTTTGCTTCTCCTGGCCCTCGCCTCGGGGTGCGACAGCCAGCAGGAAATCCCGCTGGCCAAGGTCGACTCGCCCCCGCCGCTGCCGGCGCAGGATAAGAGCAAGATCAAGACCCCGCCGGGCTCGAGCCCGTCCGTGCTGCCTTGACGAGCCCTGACCACCCGGTCACCCCTCCCGACCGGGTGCGACCGATCGGCGTCCCGGACTCCGATCGCCGAGATCCTCGCCGTCCGCGCGGGGCTCGGGTCGAATCCGGGCGTGCGGGCCGCCGTCGTGATGAAACGGTCGCGGCCCGGCCTCGGGCGGGATCCGACCGCCCTCGGGGCCTAGCGTCCCGGTCTGCCATTTTCTTCCCTCTTCCGATCCCGTTGGAGAATCCTCTGTGCGAAGCTCTTCGATCTCATCCCCTCGCGATTCGCGCGGCTTCACGCTGATCGAGTTGTTGGTGGTCATCGCCATCATCGCCGTCCTGATCGCGCTGCTCCTCCCCGCCGTGCAGTCCGCACGCGAGGCGGCCCGCCGCGCCCAGTGCACCAACAACCTGAAGCAAATCGGCCTGGCCATGCACAATTACCATTCGTCCGTCGGGTCCTTCCCGATGGGCGGCGGCTCGGTCATCGTCGCCGGCGCCGTGCGAACCGGGTGGGGCAACTGGAGCGCCCACTCGATGCTGCTTCCCTACATGGAGCAGACGGCGATCTTCGCCGCCATCAATTTCAATCTCCCCAACGCCAGCGACGCCGCCGAAGGCCAGTGGGCCAACACGTCGGCCACGCTCACCCTGATCACGGCCTTCACCTGCCCCTCGTCGCCCCCCTATCCGGGCGGCTGGTTGGCCGGGAATCAGTCTCCCTACACGAACTATTTCGCCTCCATGGGGGCGAGCATGAATCAGTTCTTCTACAATCCCAACTCGCGCCCCAACGGGCTCTTCGAGGTGGGGGGCGCGTCCTACGGGGTCCGCGACATCACCGACGGGACCGCGAACACGATCGCCTTCGGCGAGTGGCGCTCCGGCGACAACAACAACAACAAGTTCAGCAATCCGCAGGACATGGTCATCTCCACGTCGACGCCCCAGAACGTCGCCGACTGGAACCAGCCGGGCGCCAACATGCCCTACGGCGGCGCCTCGTTCGTCCCCTGGCTGACGGACTGCGGGGCCCTCGCCCGGACGAACCCGACCAACCATCGCAGCTTCATCGGCCAGATGTGGTGCCAGGCCCTCCTCGGCCGGACCCTGGGCAACACCCTCGTCCCGCCGAACTCCAACTTCCCGAACTGCATCATCGTCAACTGGGGCGGCGACAACGACGGCGCCTGGGGCGCGGTGGGCATGAGCAGCTACCACCCCGGCGGGGCCAACGCCCTCTTCGGCGACGGTTCGGTCCGCTACCTCAAGTCCTCGGTCGCCCAGACCGTGATCTGGGCCCTCGGCACCCGCGACGGCGGCGAGATCGTCGGCTCCGACGCGTTCTGATCAGTCCATCGCCCGCATGAGCGATCGCAAGCCCCGGAAGGTTCGCCCTTCCGGGGCTTTTGCTTTGGACCTGGATCGAGGCGATGCCTGCCTCCAGCGCCTGCGGAGCGAAGGCCTCGCGTCGAAGGTCCACGGCGAGCGAGGGGAAAGCCCCCCACTCGCCCATCAACGAAGAACGGGGACGCCTGAGCGTCCCCGTTCCTGTCGATCGGTCGGCCGGCACGACGAAGCCTGTCACCAGCTCCCGCCTTCGTCCCCGCCGCCCCAGTCTCCACCGCCGCCGCCCCAATCGCCGCCGCCGGAGTCGCCCCAGGAGCCCCCCTGGCCGCCGCCGTCGTCGCCGCCGACGATGGAGTCGCCGTAGGGGTCGCCGCCGAAGTCGTCCTGGCCGGTCAACGGGGCGTGGCTGGAGGCGTCGGCCTGCTGGCCGGGGCTGGAGTGACGGCCCGAGAACTGGTCGTAGAGCCAGTTGCCGGCCACCGCGCCGCCGAGGCCGCCGAGCATGCCGGAGAAGAAGCCGCCGCCTCGGCCGGGCATGCCGCCGTAGCCGGGGCCGCCGTAACCCGGACCGCCGTAGCCGGGGCCAGGGCCCATGCCGCCGGGTCCCATGCCGCCGGGCCCGGGCATGCCCTGGGGATATCCGGCGTTCCGGCCGCCGTTGAACGCCCCGCCGATGAGGCGGACGACGAACAGCACGGCCAGGATCCCCAGCCCGATCATCAGCAGCGAGCCGAAGCCGAACTGCCCGGGCCGTTGCTCCCGGCGTTCGACCTGGACGCGGCCCGGGGCCTCGCCGCGCGGGACAAGCCCCCGCGCGCCGGGAGCCGTGCCGACCATCACGGGCCGGTCGGGCAGGGCCGAGTCGATCGCGGCGGCGGCGGCGGCGAGCCCGCCGTCGTAGTCGCCGTTCTTGAACGGGCCGATGAAGGCCTCGCGGATCTTCATCCGGGCGGGCTCGGGGAGCGCCCCGGCGTACTTCTGGCGCACCAGGACGTTCGAGAGGACGCGGTCCTTCTTCGAGAGCAGGATGTAGATCCCCTCGGCGCCGACCTCGCGATCGCGCTCGACGGCCAGCTTGGTGATGGCCTTGGTCGGCGATTCGGAGCCCAGGCCGGGGATCGACTCGATGGTCTCGATGGTGATCGGGACGCGGGTCTGCTTCTCGATCCGGGTCAGTTCCTCCTGGACCTTCTTGACGGCCTGGGGCGAGAACATCCCGGCGCGATCGCGGACCTCGGCCGCGTGGGCGGCGGGGCCGGCGAGGGCCAGGGCGGCCGCCGCCAGCAGCGGCATGGACCAACGGAGGGTCATCGTCGAGGGCATGGGTCTCCTTCCTTCCGGCGCGGGCGGTCCCGCGCCCAATCGGACGTCGTCGGACGCGAAATCTCGCCCCCGGGGCCGAGTCGGCCCGCGCGAGGAGATTCGCTCCCCGCGACGAATTCTTTCACCAGTGTGGTACGTCGGCGACCCCGATCGGTTCGGCGAAATCGGCCGTCCGGCTCAGGCGATGGCCACCTCGCCGAACCGCGAGACGGCCACCACGTCGGCCAGGCGGAGCAGGACGCGGGTGCGGTTGGGGCGGATCCCTAGGCTCACGGACTCGTAGACGTAGACCTCCCGCGTGGCCGCGCCGTCCCGGAAATCGTGGAGGTCGGCGTCGCGAAGCTCCAGGAAGAGCGGGTCGACGCCGGCCAGCGTGCCCAGGCAGACGTAGGTCGAGATCAGGTCGACCACGACCACCTGGCCGATCAGGTCGCGGAGCATCGGGGATTCGTCGGACACGGCCGGCGCCCTCGGTTGAAAGGCCTTGGAACTTCATTATTTACAAACAAAATCCGTGCCGTCGCTTCGGCTTGACGAATTGTAGGACCCGCGATAACGTCCCGCCACCACATCTCCCCCAGAATTCTCGACGCGCCGCCCGGAGCCGTCGGCCCCCGGGTGCCGTGATAGGGCCTCGCGGTCATGATCAAGTCCAATCGCACGCTCGTCGTCGTCGCCTTCTCCGCCCTGGGGCTCGCGGGCTGGAAGGCCCAGGACCCCGTCGACCCCGCCGCGGCCCTCCCCGCCCCGCCGGCGCAGGCGGCTCCCGCGGCGGCCGCGGAGAAGCTCGTCCTGCTCCTGGACGGGCGGTTCGTGAAGGGCGTGGTCACGGAGGACGAGGAGGAGGACAAGGTCATCGTCACGCAGCCCGTCGGCGCGATGACGTTCCCCGCCGGCAAGATCGAGCGGATCTTCGCCACGATGGCCGAGGTCCACGCCTACAAGCGCGACCAGGTCCCCGACGACGACATGGACGAGCAGCTCAAGCTGGCCCAGTGGTGCCTGGCGAACGGGATGCCGGCCGAGGCCCAGGAGCACCTGGCCTTGATCCTCAAAATCGACCCCAAGCACCTCCGCGCCACGGCCATGAAGACCTCGATCACGATGGCCGAGGCTCGCCTGGCCAAGCGCCAGCAGATGGACGCCGGCGTCCAGCAGGCCGGCGCCGAGGTGGTCGACACGAGCCCGGCCGCGCTCGACATGGCGGTGGTCCTGGGGGCCCGCCGGCGGATGGGCAACAACGACCTCCCGCTGGTCTTCGACCTCCCCCCCAATGCGGCCCTCAGGCGCTTCCAGGAGTTCAGCAACTACGTCCACCCGGTGCTGCAGGCCTATTGCGCCAAGTGCCACGCCGAGCGTTACGACGGCGAGTTCCAACTCGTGCACGTCCGCAACAAGGCGGAGCAGACGCCCGAGGCCGTGCGGGCCAACCTCGACGCCGCGCTCCGACTCGTCGACCGCGAGGTCCCCGGACGGAGCGAGCTGCTCGCCAGCTCGCTCCGGCCCCACGGCCGGGGGCCGAACACGCGGCCGATCTTCCCGAGTTCGAACGACCGGGCGTACCAGATCCTCTCGATGTGGGTGAGCAACCTCCGGTCCAAGCCCGTCCCCAACCCGCTGGCCGGCGCGCCCGCCCGGCCCGCGACGGCCGACGAGGAGGCCTTCGCGGTCGACCGGAGCCGCATCAGCCGGTCGACGGTCGCGGTCGAGCCGGTCGTCGCCGAGGGGGGCTTCGTCGCCCCGCCGCCGGCGCACCGCGTGATCCAGACGCCGGACATGCGCTACGTCCCGGGCCAGGGCATGGTCGAGGACGAGTCCGGCGGCGCCGACGCCCCGGTCCCCTTCGCCGTCTCGGGCGTCATGCCCAAGCTCCCTCCCGAGGGCCCCGCCGGCGCCCAGGCCGCCCCGGCGATCCCCCGCCCCCGATCGGCCGCCCCGGTCTCCGCCCCCGACGCCCCGCCCCTCCCCACGGCCGACGTCGAGGATGACGAGGACGACCTCCCCCCGCCCCCCAAGAAGCCGTCCAAGCCCCTAAAGCTCGACCCGGAGATGCTCCGGCGCACCCTCCAGCAGAAGCACGGCGGCTGAGCGAGCCGGCCTACCGATCGCCGGAAGCCCCCGCGGTCAGGCGGGGGGGCGGGCGGCGATCAGGGCGGTGGAGGCGATGAGTTCGGGGAGCGAGCCGTCGCGGGCGAAGGGGGCCATCGCGGCGCGGACCTCGGCGGCGAGGTCGTCGGCGCGGGGGCCGATGCGGGAGCGGGCCACGCTCGACATCGACCGCGTGCGCAGGATCAGGGCGTCGAGCGTGACCCGGGTGCGTTCGAACGCCTTGATCCGTTTCAGGTCGCGGAACGCGGAGGCCCCCAGCACGGCGGCGTGGCCGGCCCATCGCGACCGCACCCCTTTGGCCACGTCGTCGTCGGCGTACTGTGCGATGATCTGTTGATAGGTGGCGTGCCAGGCGTTCTCGGGGGCTTCGGGGTGGTCGTCGTGGAGGAGGACCACGACGCCCTCGGGCTCGATCATCGCGTCGAGCCGGCGGAGGACCTCAACGCGGTCCATCCAGTGGAACGATCGGCCCATCGCGACCAGCCGGAAGCTCCCGAAGTCCGGGCCGAGGTCGTAGGAGCTGCCATGGACCAGCTCGATCGCCAGGCCGACCGCGGCGGCGTGGTCGCCCGCGAGGCGGAGCATCTCGGGCTCGGGGTCGACCGCCACGACGCTGCCGACGTAGGGGGCGAGGCCGATCGCGACCTGCCCCGGCCCGCAGCCGAGGTCCATCACCCGGTGCGAGAGGTCGAGGCGGGCCAGCCGGGCGACACGTCGGAACAGCCGGGGCGGGTAGGCGGGGCGGCCTTCCAGGTAGCTCGCGGCGGCCGTGCGGAACCGGCGGGGGTCGAACGGGATGACGTCGATGGGGCTCCCCTTCGGGCCTAGACCCAGCCGTGGCGCTTGCGCAGCCACCACTCGAAGGTCAGGCAGAGGGTGAACAGGAGGAAGAAGGGCCAGTTGTCCCAGACCCGGTGCTCGGTGGGGCTGACGTACTCGGTGAACGCGGCCTTGTCGAGGCCGCCGAGGTGCTTGGCGAGCTGCTCGGGGGGGACGGCCTCGCCGGCGGTGATCTCGGCCATCTGGCGGGCCAGCTCGGGGTCGGCGGAGGGGTTCTCCAGCTCGCGGTCGTCCTGGTAGACGAGGAACCGCGCGGAGTCGCGGCCGACCTCCTGGCCGTTGCGCTTGCCGATCACCGTGACCTTGTAGTCGCCGGGCTCGCCGACGGCGGCGTAGGAGCCGCGGGACTCGTCGCCGCGGGTGTAGACCTCGACGGGCTCGCTGACGGGGGGCTCGCCTTCGCGCTCGACCTTGGTCTCGTAGACCACGTCGGTCAGCGGGGCGCCCTTGGCGTCGCGGCCGGTGACGGTCAGCTCGACGGTCTGGCCCACGGCCGCGCGACGGCGGTCGAGCGAGAGCTTGATCTGGTCGCTCCCCTGGTTCTCCTTGTGGGAGAGCCAGAAGATGGCCTGGCGCCAGAACTTGCGGTGGGCCGGGCGGCCGACCTCGGTCCGGGCCCAGGGCCAGGTGTCGCCGCCGTAGGCGAGGGTCCGGCCGCGGCCGGTCTCGATGCTGAGCATCATCGGCTGGGAGTCGACGCCGTCGACCGTGCCGAGGATCTCGGCGCCGAGCTTGGGCCGGCCGAAACGGTTCGCGCCCTGGAGCCTGGGGAGCAGCTCCCAGATCCGGCCGGTCTCGGCCGGGTCCGAGCCGACCTGGAGGAGGTAGCTGGTCAGGCCGCCGGCGTTGGGGGTGAACTTGACGCCGCCGGCCGGCTCGATGTCGCCGTCGCCGGGGTGGACCTCGACGGGCAGGACGTCGGCGACCTCGGTCTGGCCCCAGCCCCCGGGGCCGAAGCTCGCCCGGCCGCCGAGCATCATCAGGCCCGCCGCGCCCTTCTTCACGGAGTCGGCCAGGAGCTGCTGCTGCCTGCGGGTGAGGAAGTTCGCGGCCATGTCGCTGAGGACGTAGACGTCGTAGCGGCCCGGCGTGAACTCTTCGTCGTCCAGCTCCCCCTTCTCGCCGACCGCCGGGGCGCGGATCAGGGCCCCCTTGACCTCGATGTCGGGCGAGGTGGCGATCGAGTTCATCAGGTAGCGGTAGTCCCAGGTGAAGTTCGGCCCCTGGAGGAACAGGACGTTGAGCCCGCCGCTGAGCACGGTGACGAACGTGCTGATCTCGTTGTTCGAGACCACCAGCTCCCCCTCGCGGGGGGCGACCTTGAGCGTCACCTTCTTCTCGCCGGGCGTCTGGGGGATGTAGTTCAGGCCGGTGATCGGCACGGCGTCGGTCCCCTCGGGGACCTTGATCCGGGCGCGGGCGACGGCCGTCGGCTGGTCCTCGACGAGCAGCTCGACGTCGAGCGTCTGGCCGGCGAAGCCGCGAGCGGAGAGCGTGCCCCGGACCTCCAGCTTGTTCTTGACGAAGACGGTGGGCCCGGCGGCCACGTCGCGCACGGCCACGTCGCGCGAGCCGGCGCCGGCGCCCTGGGTGCCGAGGACGACCGTCGAGATCGGCGTCTGCTGGTCGCGGTAGCGGCGGGCGGCGATCAGCGGGTTCGTGCCGTTGTTCGAGCCGAAGTCCGACAGCACGACCAGCCGGGCGATCCGCCGGGCCCCCTGCGCCTGCCGCTTGTCCAGCTCCATGAGCGCCGTGCCGAGCTGGGTCTCGCGGCCTTCGGGCTCGGGGGTGTCGGCCTCGGACGCGTCGGCCTTCGGCTCGCGGAGCGTGGAGTCGAACCGCAGGGTCTTGATCTCCAGGTCGCCGCCGAGCTTCTTCGCGGCCTCGACGCCGGCCTTGAGGGCCTCCTCGGCGGCCTTCCAGCGGGGCTGGCTGTTGGCCTCGTCCTGGAGCTTCATGCTGGTGCTGGAGTCGACCAGGAAGATCACCGAGGACGCCTGCTTCTTCTTCTCCTGGACGATCACCGAGGGCCGCAGCGCCGCCAGCAGGCAGAGCAGCACCGCGAACAGCCGGAGCCCCAGCGCCAGCCACCGCCAGCGCGCCCCGGGGCCGCGGAGCTTCCGCGCGTACGCGGCGATCGTCAGGCCGACGACGGCCAGCGACGCGGCCGCCAGGAACGGCCAGGGGGCGATCGGATTGAGGCTGACGCTGAATCCTGAATCCATGACGCGGGGGGGACCTGATGCTGGGAGACCGGGGGGACGGGAGGGGGAAGCCGCGCCGGCCGCCCCCTGGGACGATTGTCGCATCTCGGGCCGCCCCGCGTCCAGCGCGGGCCGGATCGGGGCCGGTCAGGCGCCCGCCTGGGCCATGCCGGTGGAGGTCCCGGCGATGTTCGCCGGCCCGGGGGACTCCTTGTAGAACGTGTTGGCCAGGTAGTTCTCCAGGGTCACCAGGATCAGGATCAGGAACATGAGCCAGGGGAAGATCTCGTGGCCCACGCGGATCAGCTCGGTGACCTTCTTGAGCGCCTTGTCGTCGCCGGCCAGGGCGTAGCCGTCCTTGCCGAAGACCACGTCCAGGTCGGCCGCCTCCATCGGGGCGAACCGGCTCTCGCCCAGCGGGGCGTTGAGGCTGAACCCCATCGTCGCCCGCGCGTCGCCGGGCCCCACGGCGACGACCGTCCACTGGCCGAGCTGCTGGGGGGCGGCGACCTTCAGGGGCTCGCCGGCCTGCGGCGGGGCGATCCGCTCGGTGGTCTTGCCGTCGGGCCCGGTGATCAGGACGTCCTGGGGCCGGGCGTCGGGGGCCATCCCCAGCAGCACGTCCTCGCCGGCCTCGAAGACCAGCTGCCGGCCGGTCGACCCGGCGAGGTACGGGATCGTCAGGTTCATGATCACGGGGAAGGCCCAGTAGCTGGAGTTCGGGAACTCGTTCCACGCCCCGCGCTCCGAGCGGAGCACCCGCCGCGCGAGCGGGGTGGACCACATCAGGACGCGGCCGGTCCGGGCGCCCTTGAAGTTCCGCTCGACCAGCGCGGGGGCGCCGTCGGCGAAGTTCAGGAGCGTGCGCGAGCCCGACGGGGCGTTGACCTTCCAGTAGCGGTAGACGGGCATGACGGCGAACTGGGCGTCGATCTCGCGGGAGTAGCGGTCGAACAGCGGGTGGGTCGCGTCGGCGATCTTGCCGAAGGTGGTCCCCTGGCCCGGCGGCGCGACCGGCTCGACGAGCTGGCCCGGGAGGACCTGGCCGGCGATCGGGCCGTTGTAATTCGCGGGCTTGCAGCGGTCCCCCAGGCCGACCACGAGGCCGCCCCCCTCGTGGACGTGGGCGTTGAGCAGGCCCCAGCCGCCGTCGTCGAGCGCCTCGACGTTGAGCAGGAAGACGGCCGCGTAGTCCTTGAGCGTGTCGCGGTAGCGGGCCAGCTCGGCCGGCCGGGTCCGCTCGAGCTGGTAGCCCCCCGCCGCGCCGGGGGTCGGGTCGGGGGCGAGCGCCATGGCGACGTATTCGGAGTCGGCGTCCAGGTCGGAGACGATCAGGACCTTCAGCGCCGGGCGGACCTCGAAGCTGACGAACCGCTGGTCGTCGAAATTGAGCGGGTCGGGCGCGCCGGTGACGCGCAGCTCGACCCGGTGGACCTCGCCCTCCTTCAGGCGCGGCGGGGTGGAGAAGCGGACCTCGGCCTGGCCGCCGGGCTGAAGGTCGACGGCCGTTTGGCCCTTCTTGGAGCCGCCGAGGTAGAACTCGACGATCCGCTTCGCGGGCTTGGCGCCGTGGGCGCGGACGAGGCCGCGGACCTCGACCGGCTCCCCCTGGGCGGCGTCCTGGGGGAGGGTCGCCTCGTCGATCGAGACGTTCTCGCGCTCCTCGGGGCCGAGCTTGAGGACCACGGTGGCGATCTGGCCGCCGGTCGCCTTGGACTCCTTGGCCTTCTCCACGCGGTCGAGGCCCTCGGCCGGGCGTTCGGCGTCCCAGGAGGAGCGGGCGAGGTCAGTGAGGACGTAGACCTCGCGGCGGGGGCGGTCGCAGTCGGCGACGGCCGCGTAGACCTGGCCCATCGCCACGTTCAGCGGGCGATTCACCGGGCGGACGGCCAGGTCGTCGATCCACTTGCGGGCGGTGGCCGGCGTGAGGCCCACCGGCACGCCCGGCTCGGCCGAGTTCACGGCGAAGACCAGGCTGGAGTCGGGGATCTTGCCGAGGATCTCGCGGGCGCGGTCCTTGGCCTGGTCGAGCAGGGTCTTGTCGTTCTCCAGGTAGGCCATCGAGAGGCTGGTGTCGAAGACCAGGCCCAGGGCCGTCGGCACCGAGTCGTCGCCCAGCGGGGTCTCGGAGTGGAGCCTCGGCCGCGCCAGGGCCAGGGCCATCAGGGCCAGCAGGAGCATGCGGGCGGCCAGCAGCAGCCAGTTCTTGATCCGCATCTTCTTCTTGGATTTCTTCTGACGCTCGCGGATCAGGCGGAGGGCGGGGAAGACGATGTGCTTGGGCGTCGGCCGCATGAACAGGTGGAGGATCACCGGCAGGGCGGCCAGCGCGGCGCCGGCGGCGAGCCCGGCGTGCATGAGCGAGAATTCCATGGGCGTCAGCCTCGCGCCTGGCGTGAGAGGAGGTAGGACATCAAGGCCTTGTCGAAGGGCATCCCCGTGTGCAGCGGCACGTAGTCGATCCGGGCCCGGATGCAGTCGGCCTTGTAGCCGGCGCGGAAGTCGTCGACCTCCTCCAGGTAGTCGGCCTTGATCGCGTCGGCGTCGACCTCGATCACCTCGCCGGTCTCGTTGTCCTCCAGGCGGAGCATCCCGTCGAACGGGAACTCGGCCTCGGCCTCGTCGAGGATGTGGAACAGGATCACGTCGTGGCCGGAGAACCGCAGCCGGTAGAGCGCCTTGCGGATCGGCTCGGGGTCGGCCAGCAGGTCGCTGAAGATCATCACCAGGCTGCGGTGCTTGAGCATGCCGGCCACCTGCATCAGGCTGGCCTGGAAGTCCGCCTCCCCCTCCGGCTTGAGCTGCGCCAGGAGCGACAGGATGTTGGCGAGCTGGGACCGCCGGCTCCCCGGCGCCAGGCTCTTGCGGACCTTCTTCTCGAAGGCGATCAGGCCGACGGGGTCCTGCTGGTGGATCATCAGGTAGCCGAGCGCCGCGGCCAGGCTGACGCCGTACTCGAACTTGGTCAGCTCCTGGCGGTGGGTGTAGCCCATCGACGCCGAGAGGTCCATCACGAGGTAGCCGGTCAGGTTGGTCTCGGCCTGGAACTTCTTGGTGTAGAAGCGGTCGGTCTTGGCGAAGACGTTCCAGTCGATGTCCGAGATGTTGTCGCCCGGCGTGTACTTGCGGTGCTCGGAGAACTCGACCGAGAACCCCTGGAACGGGCTGGCGTGGAGCCCGGCGATGAACCCTTCGATGATGAACTTGGCGCGCAGGTCCAGCCGCGAGACCTGGCGGATGACCTCGGGCTTCAGGAACTTCTCGGCGGTACCCATGGCTGCTCCGCGGGGCCGGCCGCGACGCGCGCGGCCTTTCGCCAACGGCCCGGCCCCGCGAACGCGAGGCGCGGCCGGATCTGCTCCATCATCCTACGTGCGTCGGCCCGGGAACGCCCAGCCGTCAGCCCCGCTCACGCCCCTTTTCGGTCGTACTTGGGGGTCTCGGGCTCGCGGACCTCGGCGATCAGGCGCTGGATGAGGGACTCGGTGGTCTGGCCCTCGGCCTGGGCCTGGAAGTTGACGCTCAGGCGGTGCCGCAGGACCGGGATCGCCACCTTGCGGACGTCGTCCAGCGAGACGCTGTAGCGGCCGTCCATCGCGGCCATCGCCTTGCCCGCCAGGATCAGGTTCTGGCCCGCCCGCGGGCCCGCGCCGTAGTCGACCAGGTCCTTGATGAACTGGGGGGCGCGCTCGTCGGCCGGGCGGGTGGCGCGGACCAGGCGGGCGACGTAGTCCACCGTGTACTCCGAGGCCGGCACCGACGTCACCAGCCGCTGGAGGTTCACGATCGCCTTGGCCGAGAGGATCTTCTTCAGCTCCGGCGTCTCCCCCTTGGTCGTCCCGGAGAGGATCTTCTTCTCCTCGTCCAGCGACGGGTAGCCCACCCTCACGTCGAACATGAAGCGGTCGAGCTGGGCCTCGGGGAGCGGGTAGGTCCCCTCCTGCTCGATCGGGTTCTGGGTGGCGATGACGAAGAACGGGTCGGGGAGCTTCAGCGTCTCCTGGCCCACCGTGACCTCGCGCTCCTGCATGGCCTGGAGCAGCGCCGCCTGGGTCTTGGGGGGCGTCCGGTTGATCTCGTCGGCCAGGATGATGTTCGAGAAGAGCGGCCCGGCGACGAACCGGAACTCGCGGCGGCCCGACTCCGGCTCCTCCAGCACGTTCGTGCCGGTGATGTCGCTGGGCATCAGGTCGGGGGTGAACTGGATCCGCTTGAAGCCGACGTCGAGGATCCGGGCGATCGAGCTGACCATCAGGGTCTTGGCCAGGCCCGGCACGCCGACGAGCAGGACGTGGCCCCGCGTGAAGATGGCGGCCAGGATCAGCTCGACGACCTCGTGCTGGCCGATGATGACCTTGCTCAGCTCGGCGGCCATGACGTCCCGCGAGTGCCGAAACTCGTCGAGTAGCTGCGTGATCCGGTCGCTCGCGTTGGACATCCGGTGTTCCGCCCCAGGGTTCGAACAGGCCCGCCTCGCCGCCCGCGCCCCGACGGCGCCGGCGGTCCGCAATTGTAGGGCGTGGCGAATGCGCGATTCAAGCGACCGGGAGGCCCGCCCGGCCGATCGCCGTCACACGGCCTCGGCCCCTCCCGGCCCGGGCGAGGCCCGCGCCACGCCCGAAAACCCGGCGGGACGCCCAAGACGTCGACGCGCCCCGCCGCCCCCGCAGACGCCTCCCGTCAGGCCTTTCGTGGACCCGACGCCGAGTTTTTCGGTGTCTTAAATCGTGTTGAATCATGTGGTTACGGCGGTTGTCGTGGGGCGGTTCCGGCTCGCGGCTCGGAGTCGGCCCCCGAATTGCTTTAATGCCTGCCGTCGAAGTCCGACGAACAAACCCCGCCGACTTGTCCTTCCCTCCCCCTCGCCCGACGTCCCCGGCCCTCCCCCCGGCCGGACGCGGGCGGGACCCCGCAGGCCTACCCGGGCCCCGCGAGGTCGCCTCCGCCGCCGTCGCCGCGCCTCCCCGCGGCACCGAACCGAACTCGACCGCCCCGAAGTCGCGGCGGGCCCCGCTCGGGGGCGAGAACGAAAAAATTAAGACTGGAAGCATCCAAATGATCACGAGTCTTCACGCGATCGCCCGTCTCGCGGTCCTCGCCTTCGCCGGCCTCTCGCTGGCCGCCCTGACGGCCGCGCAGCTGCAGGCCCCGTCGCGGACGGCCGGCGCCGTGGCCCCGGCCGACCCGGCGAACCCGTGGGAGGCCCTGTCGGCCGACGTCCGGCCCGTCCACGGGCCCGTGGAGCTGATCCATCGCGGGGACGGGCGGCTGCGGCGAGTGGACCTGCCGGGCCCGGAGCGCTGGGACTACCTGGCCACGTCCCCCTGGGTCGCCGCCGACGGCTCCATGGAGGCCGTCGGGCGGTTCTCGACGACGGGGCCGCCGGACTCCGGGACCCCGGGCGAGGGGGCCATCGGCCTGGTCCGCGTCCGGCTGCCGGGGGCCGAGGTGGTCGAGCGCCTGGGCCTGGAGATCATGCCGACCGGACGTCCCGCCTGGGACCCCGCGCGGGCCGGCCACGTGGTCTTCCCCGGGTCGACGGGCAAGCTCTACTCCTACCACTTCGCCGCCGGCGACGACCCCACGGAGGTCGCGCGAGGCGGGTCGGCGGTGCGGGCGCTGGACTGGCGTTGCGAGGCCCCCGGGGGCCGCGAGCCGTTCCTGATCGATCCCGTCTGGAGCCAGGCCCCCGAGATGCGCGGGCTGTTGATCGTCTCGCTAGCCAGGATGCGGGGCGTCGGCGACGCGGGGAAGCCCCTGCCGATCTCGCCCTGGTGGCTGAGGCTGGACGAGGAGGGGGAGTCGATCGTCGACGCCGGGCCGCTGTTCGACCCGGCCGACTCGGCGGGGATCGACGCGAGGTCGCGGATGCGGTTCCCGAACGTGGCCCGCCGCGACGGCCGACTGCAGCTCGTCTACATGCTCCACGACGCCTGGACCGGCCGGTCGGTCGCCCACGCGGCCGACCTGGAGATCGCGCCGGAGACGGGCCGGCCCCGGGTCCGGCCGGGGTCGGCGGCGGCGATCACGGGCGAGGCGCTGGCCTTCGGGACGCTCATCCCCTCGCTCGACGGCCGCTCCGCCTTCGCCTCCGGCCAGGGCTCAGGCGTGGTCCTGCGGCTGCCGCTCGACACCCGGCCCGAGGCCCCCTCGCTCGACCTGGCGAGGGCCCACTGACCCCGCCTCCCCTCCCGCGGCCCGCCCCGACGCTTTCTCGACTTGCCCCCGGCCGATATGGCTGGGATAATTGTCAGAGGACGCCGGCCGGTCGGTCGTCGCGGCCGGTTCGAGGGAGGAGGGCTCGCCATGTCGCACGGATTCCGGGGCCGGTTCGGGGCGATCGTCGAACTGGCGGCGGCGGCTGTCGTCGCCTGGGGGACGGCGGGCCAGGCCCGGGCGGCCGTGACGCACGAGGAGGTCGAGAAGGCCATCCGCGACGGCGTCCGCTACCTCAAGAGCATGCAGATCGCCGAGACCGGCGGCTGGCGCGACTACCAGGTCGGCGGCGAGGCCCGGACCGGCCTCACCAGCCTGGTCGCGCTCGCCCTGCTCACCGCCGGCGAGCCCGCCGACTCCCCCACCATCCGCAAGGCGCTGGATTTCCTGCGGAGGTGGAGCCCCGAGCAGCTCGACTCCACCTACGCGGTCGCCCTCCAGACGATGGTCTACGCCGCCGCCGACCCCAAGACCGACGTCAACCGGATCATCGCCAACGTCGACTGGCTGGAGCGGGCCCAGATCCGCCCCAGCGACGCCGTCGAGTGGCCCGGCTCGTGGAGCTACAACCTGGGCAAGCGGGGCCTGGGCGACAACTCGAACAGCCAGTACGCGCTCCTGGGCCTCCAGGCCGCCGCCGAGGTCGGCGTGCAGGCCAAGCCCGAGGTCTGGAACCTGGCCCGCGCCTACTGGGAGAGCGCCCAGCGCGGCGACGGCGGCTGGGGCTATCACCATAAGCAGCGCGACAGCGGATCGACCGGCAGCATGACGGCCGCCGGGATCTCCAGCCTGGTCATCACCGGCCTGCGACGGTTCCAGGGGGCCGAGGAGATCCACGGCGAGAACATCCAGAACTGCGGCAAGGGGACGCTCAACAGGAACCTCCAGCGCGGGATCGGCTGGATGGCCAGCCGCTTCCAGGTCGGCCAGAACATCAACCAGGGCCAGGCCTGGCGGCTGTACTACCTCTACGGCGTCGAACGCGCCGGGAGGCTCGGCGGCCTGCGGTTCTTCGGCGAGCACGACTGGTACCGCGAGGGGGCCGAGGCCCTGGTCCACGAGCAGGACAAGCTCGGCGGCTTCTGGAAGGGGGCGGCCAACGAGAACGACCCGCTCATCTCCACCAGCTTCGCGCTTTTGTTCCTCGCCAAGGGGCGGGCGCCCGTGCTGATCAACAAGCTGCGGCACGGCCCGCAGGGCGACTGGGACAACGACGCCGACGACGTCCGCAACCTGGTGAACCTCGTCTCGACCGACTGGAAGCACCTGCTGACCTGGCAGGTGGTCGACCCCGGCTCGGCCGGCGTGGAGGACCTGCTCCAGGCCCCGATCGTCCTGTTCAACGGCCACCAGGCCCCCGAGTTCTCCGACGTCGCCGTGAAGAACCTGCGCGACTACGTCGACCAGGGGGGCTTCATCGTGGCCGACGCCTGCTGCGGCCGCGAGGAGTTCGACGTCGGCTTCCGCGACCTCATGAAGCGGGTCTTCCCCGAGGAGGCGTACAAGCTCAAGCCGATCTCGAACGACCACCCGGTCTGGCGGGCCAAGCACCTGCTGACGCCCGGCGTCTACCCGCTCTGGGGCGTGGAGCACGGCTGCCGGACGGTGGTGATGTACTCGCCCAAGGACCTCTCCTGCTACTGGAACCAGATGGACCGCTCCGAGCGCGACCGCAAGAACCCGGCGGTCGGCCTGGCGACCATGGTGGGCCAGAACATCGTCGACTACGCCACCGGCCGCGAGCTGCCCGCCGACAAGCTGGTCGTCCGCGAGGTCCGCGACTTCAAGGCCGACGTCCCCAAGCGCGGTTCGCTGCGGATCGCCAAGCTCCAGCACGGCGGCGACTGGAACATCGCCCCGCTGGCCGTCCCCAACCTGATGGAAGCCCTGCGCAAGCCGCCCCTGGGCTTCGACGTGGCGGTCTCGCAGAAGGACCTGACGCCGAGCGACCCGAACCTGATCTACTACCCCCTGATCTACTTCCACGGCCGGGCCGCGGCGTCGTTCCCGCCCGAGGACATGGAAGCGCTCCGCAAGCACATCCAGCCCGGCGGCGGCACCATCTTCGCCGACGCCGCCTGCGGCAGCCCCGGCTTCGACGCCTCCTTCCGCCGGTTCGTCGCCGAGCTGTTCCCCAACAACCCCCTGGTGCCGATCCCCAAGGACGACGAGCTGCTCTCCAACAAGGTCTTCTTCGACCTGAAGGACTCGCAGTACACCAAGGCGGCCGGCGGCGGCAAGGACTACCCGCAGCTCGAAGGCGTCAAGATCGACGGCCACTGGTCGATCATCTACTCCAAGTTCGACATCGGCTGCGCCCTCGAACGCCACTCCGGCCTCGACTGCAAGGGCTACACCTACGAGAGCGCCCTCCGCATCGCCGCCAACATCGTCATCTATTCGACGCTGCCCTGACCTGAGCGACGAAGGCGTGACGCGAACGGGGAGTTGGGGGCTTCGCCGCCCCGCTCGCGAGGTCGACGGCCTCGGGCGGCTCCGCTCGAAATCCGGCGGCCTTCTCGCTCGTCCCCCCCTCATCCGGCCCTTCGGGCCACCTTCCCCCGCCAGGGGGGAAGGATTTGAACGGTCTTCCCCCCTGGCGGGGGAAGACAGACCGCTCAGCGGTCCGATGAGGGGGGGACGCTCGCGGGGAGCTTCGGATTTCGCAGCCACGCGCGAGGCCGACGGCCTTGGGGACACCCATCGAAACCTCGACGGCCGTCTCGCTCGTCACCTCATCCGGCCCCTCGGGCCACCTTCTCCCACCAGGGGAGAAGGATCATTGCATCCGCCCCTTCTCGATCGCCTCGACGCGCTTGATGTACGCGGCGGAGTCGAACTTCTTGCGGGTGCTCTCGTAGCTCATGAATCGGACGGTGCCGAAGATGGGGCGCTCGGGCCAGGGGCGGTCGTGCTTGCCGCCCACGGCCCAGGCGACGCCGGTGTAGCCGTTGGGGTCGCGTCCGTCCATCTCGTAGCGGTCGTTCAGCTCGATCGCCACCGTGAACGCCTGCTCGGCCGACGGCGACCACTCCAGGATCTTCTTGGCCCAGTACATGCGCAGATAATTGTGCATCCGGCCGGTGAGCGTCATCTCCTTCTGCGAGGCGTTCCAGAGCGGGTCGTGGGTCTCGGCCCGTTCGAGCTGATCGGACGTGTAGAGGACCGGCCGGGGGTCGTCGGCGTGCTTGGCGAGGGTCTTGTGGGCCCAGTCGGGGCAGCCGGCCAGCGAGTCGTAATCGGGGTTGCGGGCGACGAAGTTGATCGCCAGTTCGCGCCGGACGATCAGCTCCTCCAGGAGCGAATCGAGGCTCTCGCGCGGGCCGTCGGCCTGGATCGCGGCCAGGGCGATGGTCGTCGGGCTGATGTGGCCGAAGTGGAGGTGGGCGGAAAGCTCGGTGGTGCAGTACGGCGTGGGCTCATTGCGGTCCTCGGCGTATCGGCCGAGCCGCTCGTCGAGGAACCGCTTCAGCCGCTTCATCGCCTCGCGCGTGCCGCCGACGTAGCCGGGGACCTCAGCCACCCCGCCGACCCGGAGCTTCTTCATCAGGGCGTCGGGCTCGATCTCCTCCCCCCCGGGCGGCTTTCCGGCCCAGGCGTGGCGGGCCTTGATCTCGGGGATCGGCTTGAGGAACTCGTCGCGGACGCGAGTGATCTTGGGCCTGAGGGTCCGCGCGGCGTATTCCTCCTTCGGGAACAGCGAGGTCGGCACGACGACGTCGGCGTCGACGAGGTGGAACGGGACCTTGAGCGACTCGGCGACCGCCTCGCGCCAGCGGCGACCGACGCGGACCGGGTTCTCATCGCCGACGACGAACGCGGCGTCGACCTCCTCGGCGAAGGCCGGCACGACCTCGTCGGCCGCGCCGAGCCGGACGACGAGCGGCACGCCGCGACGCTCCAGGTCCTCGGCGGCGTCGACCAGGCCCTCGACCAGGAACCGATAGTGCCGACGCTGGGCGCCCGGGTAGTCGGCGGTGAGGCCGAAGACCGCGATCACGGGCTTGCCGACCGCGTTGGCGACGGCGATGGCCATGTTCAGGGCCGGGTTGTCGACCCCCCGCTGGGCCCGCTGCATCCAGTAGACGACGCACGACCCCCCGGGGGCCGGCGCGCCGACGCGGGCCGCCCGGACCCGGGGGTGGGGGGCGAGGAGGCGTTCGAGCGACGCTTCGGGCATGGGACGACTCGGGCGAGGAGGTCGGGGCAAGGTCGATGCGACCGGATATTGTAGCGGTCGCCCGGCCTCGCCGGCGCGGGCGGAGCCCCGGCGCGGGTTGAACGCGGGGGCCTCCGGGGCCATAATGGCGATATGGACCGTCCCGGGCGCGCCGTCGCGCGGGCGGCGGCCCCCCTCCTCCTTCCTGCCTCCCCCCTGCACCGCGAACGAACAGGTGAAGCGAACATGGCGCGTCGGCGTGTTGGACTCTGGCTCGTGGGAGCCTTCGGCGGGGTCGGGACGACGATCACGGTGGGCCTCGCGGCGATGGCGAAGGGGCTGGTAGACCAGACCGGGCTGACGACCGACCTGGCGGCGTTCCGCGACCTCCCCCTGCCCGCCCCCGGCGACTTCGTCGTCGGCGGCCACGAGATCCGCGAGACGAGCTTCGCCGCCTCGGCCGAGGAGTTCCGGGCCGCGTCCGGCGTCTTCGACCCCGCCTGGCTCGAAGCCTGCCGCGACGAGCTGGCCGCCGCCTCGGCGCGGGTCCGGCCCGCCCCCCGCTACGGCCTCAGCCCGACCATCGCCAAGCTCGGCGCGTGGGGCGCCGGATCGAGCGAGGGCGAGACGGCCCGCCGGGCGATCGACCGCATCCAGGCCGATCTCGACGCCTTCGCCGCCGCCGAGAAGGTCGACCACCTGATCGTCCTGAACGTCTCCAGCACCGAGCCCCCGTTCCGCACCGGCTCGGCCCACGAGTCGCTCGCGGACCTGGAAGCCGTGCTGGACCGCCCCGGCGACCCGGTTCTGCCGTCGAGCAGCCTGTACGCCCTGGCGGCCTTCCGGGGCGGGCACACCCACCTGAACTTCACCCCCAGCCTGGGCGGCTCGTTCCCAGCGGCCCGCGAGCTGGCCGAGATGACCGGCTCGCTCTACGGCGGCAAGGACGGCAAGACGGGCGAGACCCTGATGAAGACCGTGCTGGCACCCATGTTCGCCGCGCGGAACTTCCAGGTGATGAGCTGGGTCGGCCACAACATCTTCGGCAACCGCGACGGCGTGGTCCTCGACGACCCCTCGAACAAGTCGTCGAAGGTCGAGACCAAGGACAAGGTCATCACCGAGATCCTCGGCTACAAGCCGGCCTCGGTCGTCTCGATCGAGTACGTCCCCGACATGGGCGACTGGAAGACCGCGTGGGACCACATCCACTTCAAGGGCTTCCTCGGCACCAAGATGGCCCTCCAGTTCACCTGGCAAGGCTGCGACAGCCTGCTCGCCGCCCCGCTCGGCGTGGACATCGCCCGGCTCGCCGACGTCGAGAAGCAGCGCGGCGGCAAGGGCCTGATGAAGCACCTCTCCTGCTTCTTCAAGGGCCCCGAAGGCGACCCCGAGAACGACTTCTTCAAGCAGTTCGCCCGCCTCGAAGCCTACGTCGCCGCCGCCAAGGCCGAGCGGAGCTGACCCCGACGCCCCCATCCGACGGAAGCAACCCGTGAAACTCGCCTTCAGCTCCAACGCATACCTGAAGCATCCGTTCGACGAGACCGCGGCGCGGATCGCGGCGGTCGGCTACGAGGGGCTCGAACTCCTGGCCGACGTCCCCCACGCCTGGCCGGCGGGGCTCCTGGAGGGGCCCAAGCGGGCCATCCGCGAGGCGATGGCGAAGAACGGACTCGCGTTCTCGAACATCAACGCGTTCATGATGAACGCGGTGGCCGACCACCGCCAGCCGTACTGGCACCCGTCGTTCCTGGAGCCCGACGAGGCGTATCGCCGCGTCCGGATCGACCATACCCGACGAGCCCTCAGCCTCTGCGCCGAGCTGGGCGCGCCCCACATCACCACCGAGCCGGCCGGGCCGATCCCGACGGGGATGTCGCGGGCCCAGGCCGTCGACCTGTTCGTCGAGATCCTCAAGCCCCTGGCCGAGCACGCCGCGAACCTGGGCGTCCTGCTCCTGATCGAGCCCGAGCCCGAGCTGCTGCTGGAGCGGACCGATCAGTACGTCGAGATCCACGAACGCGTGGACTCCCCGGCGCTCGGGCTGAACTTCGACGTGGGCCACGCCTTCTGCATGAGCGAGGACCTGCCGAGGGCCATCGCCGCGCTCGCCCCCCTCACCCGGCACTACCACCTGGAGGACATCGCCGCCACGCGGGTCCACCACCACATGATCCCCGGCGACGGCGTCATCGATTTCGCCGAGGTCGTCTCCGCGATCAAGGCCACCGGCTACGACGGCTGGCTGACGGTCGAGCTGTATCCGTTCCAGGACGACCCCGACGTCGCGGCGAAGCGGGCGTACGACGTCCTCAAGCCGCTGGTCGGATGAGGATTTCCATCAGGCCGGTCCTGCAACTCGTCCGGCTCCCGAACGTCTTCACCGCCGCGGCCGACAGCCTCGCCGGCTGGCTGCTGGTGGGCAGGGCCCTCGACGACCTCGCCGGCTGGACGCCGCTGGCCGCGGCGTCGATGTCGCTTTATGCGGCGGGCATGGCGCTCAACGACTGGTTCGACCTCGAAGTCGACCGCGCGGAGCGTCCCGACCGGCCCTTGCCCTCGGGGAAGGTCGCCGTGGGCGTCGCCGGCGCGATCGGCTGGGGGGGGCTGGCGCTCGGGCTGCTGCTGGCGGCCGTGGCCGGCGGCCTCGCCTCGCCGACGTTCGCCGTGGCCGTCGCGCTGGCGACGGCGATCGTCGGGTATAACGCGGGGCTCAAGCACACGGCGCTCGGCCCCTGGTCGATGGGCTCGTGCCGGGCGCTCAACATGCTGCTGGGCATGTCGGTCGCGGCCTCCCTGGGGGGGCCGATCGCCTGGACGGCGGCGGCGGCGTTCGGGGCGTTCGTGGCCGGCGTGACCTGGATCAGCCGTTCCGAGGCCCGCGGCGGCGAGACCCGGAACCTGTGCGTCGGCCTGGCGATCCAGGACCTGGCGCTGCTGGCGCTGGCCGCCGTGACGCTCGCCCCCAGGCGATTCCCCGAGTTCCACTTCGAACCCACGATCCGTCTGGAGGGCCTCCCCGTCCTGGCCCTGGTCGCCCTGGCGGTCAACGCGGCGGCCTGGCGGGCGATCCGCGAGCCCTCGCCGGCGCTCACCCGACGAGCCGTGAAGACGGGCGTGCTGGCCCTGGTCTGGCTGGACGTCGCGCTCGTCGCCTCGATCCGCGGGCCGATCCCGGCGCTGGCCGTCGCGGCGCTCTGGGTCCCGGCTTTCCTCCTGGCCCGCCGGCTCTACGCCACCTAAATCGTCGCGAAGGGACGCCCGATGCTCCTGGGTTACAACACCAACGGCCTGGCCCACCACCGCCTGACCGACGCCCTCCGGCTCATGGCCGAGGAAGGCTACAAGAGCGCGGCGATCACCCTCGACGCCGCCGCGCTCGACCCGTTCGAGGATCCCGCGACCCTCGCCCGCCAGGCGTCCGCCGTCCGCCGCCTCCTCGAAGACCTGGGGATGGCCCGGGTGGTGGAGACCGGCGCCCGCTACCTGCTCAATCCCCGGACGAAGCACGACCCGACGCTGATGGACCCCGACCCGGTCCGACGCGCCCTCCGCGTCGACTTCCTCCGCCGGTCGATCGACCTGGCCGTGCTCCTGGACGCCGACGCGGTCTCGTTCTGGTCCGGGATCCTCCGCGACGGCTCGCCCGAGGACGCGGCGATGGACCGCCTCGCCGCGGCGCTCAGGCCGGTGGTCGAGCACGCCGAGGCCAACGGCGTGCGGCTGGCGTTCGAGCCCGAGCCGGGCATGTTCATCGACACCTTCGCCCGCTTCGCGAAGCTCGACGAACGCATCAAGCATCCGCTGTTCGACCTGACCGTGGACGTCGGGCACGTCCACTGCGTCGAGGCCGGGCCGGTCGCCGATTTCATCCGCGCGTGGGGACCGAGGATCGCCAACGTGCACATCGAGGACATGGTCGCGGGAGTCCACGAGCACCTGATGTTCGGCGAGGGGACGATGGACTTCCCGCCCATTTTGGAGGCCTTCCGCGAGGTCGGCTATGCCGGCGGCCTGCACGTCGAGCTGAGCCGCCACAGCCCGATGGGCGCGGACGCCCTCCGCCAGGCCCGGGAGTTCCTCGCCCCCCTGCTCCGGGCCTGATCGGCGGGCCGCTCGGGCTTCGTCAGGGGGCCGCCATCATGCCCGGCCCCCCCGCGGGGCTTCGCGGGGGCGAGGCGGGCATCCTGGCGAGGCCCTGGATCGCCTGGACGGCCGCCGCGGCGTCCCTGCGGACTTCGGGGCGGGGGTCGGTCTCGGCCAGGCGTTTCAGGGCGGGCTCGGCCGATCGCGCCGGCTCGCCGATGTGGCCGAGCGCGCGGACCCCGTCGAGTCGGACGTCCGGTTCGACGTGATCGAGCAGGGTCGCGAAGGTCGGCACGGCCGGGGCGACCACGTCGAGCAAGGCCGGGTCGCGGTCGGCGTGGGTCGCCAGGCTCGCCAGCGCGGCCAGCACGGCGGCGCGGGGCTCGGGGTCCTTCGTGCGCTCCAGCTCCTTGAGGAGCGCCGCGGCGGCCTCGGGCCGACGGGTCGGCGCGGCGCCCAGGCGTTCGACGGCCAGTTCGCGAAGCTCGGGATCGGACTCCGAGGGCTCGGCCAGCACCGCGAGGAACGGGTCGAGCGCCGGGCCGACGGCCTCGCGGTCGGCGTCGTCGCGGGAGATCGCGGCGAAGGCGAGGATCCGGCCCAGCACGGCGAACACGGCCCCTCGCTCGGCCGGGGTCGTGATCGATTTCGAGGCGTCGACCAGGGCCGGCGTCGCGGAGCTGAGGACCTCGCGGAGCCTGGGCAGGTCGTCGCGGAGCGTCCGCATCTCGGCCGAGGCCGAGACCTTCTCGAACCGCTCGTCCAGGGCCGCGACCGCCACGCCGGCGTTCCCGCCCCTGAGCGCCTGGATCAGCGCGTCGGCGGCGGTCGGGCTCCGGAAGAGCCGCGCGACGAGCGCGTCGGCCGCGGCCCGGCCCGAGCCCTCGGGATCGGCGAGGTTCTTCGCGAGCGCCTGGATCGCGGCCTCATCGTTCGGCAGCCCTTCGTACTTCGCCGCCGTCGCGCGGACGCCGGGATCGGCGTCGTGCAGCGCGGCGACGTGGGCCGCGACGACCGGCGCGTCGCCGGGGGCGACGGCCTCCAGGGCCGTCAGGAGCGTCGAGCGCATCGCCGAATCGGGCTCCGAGGCGAGTCGGTCGAGCATCGCCTGCTCGGCCGGCCGGGCGACCGGGCCGAGCCCTCCCAGGGCGTGCGCGGTCGCGGAACGGACGCCGGGATCGGGGTCGCCGAGGGCGTCGATCAGGGTCGGCACGGCCGATCCGGCGCGCCAGCCGAGCCTCCCCAGCGCCGAGGCCGCCGCCGCGCGGTCCTCCGGCTTCTCGGATTTCAGGCCGTCGAGGCTGGCGATCGAGGCTATCGCCCGGTCGACGGCGGATCGAGCCTCGGCGTCCTTCTCGCGGTCGGCCAGCGCCCGGAGGCCCGGGAGCGCCCCGGCGGCCTCCGGGCCAAGCGCGGCCAGGATCTCCAGCAGGTCGCGGCGCAGCGCCGGGTCGTCCGCCTCGAGCGCCTTCGCCAGCCCGGGCGTCACCTCGCCCCAGGCCTTTCGGAGCGCCGGGGGGGCGCCCGCGTTGCGGAGGCCGTCCTGGAGGATCGACGCGGCCTTGCGGCGGATCCCCGGGACGGGGCTCGCCAGCCGTCGCCCCATGGCCTCGATCCAGCGCCCCTCCCAGTTGAGGTCGTCGTCGCGGCCCCCCCGCCCGCTCGCGTCGCGATAGCGGGCGAAGGTCTGGGCGAGCTCCCACTGGTCCATCGCGTGGAGTCGCAGCTCGGCCTCGTCCTTCTCGTCCTCGATCCGCGCCAGGACGGCGTCCAGGGCCGCCTTCGCCGGGCCGAGCAACGCGGGGTTGCCGGACTTCTCGTACGTCGCGACGATTCGGCAGAGGACCGTGACCGCCTCGCGGCGGCCGGCCGCGCCGGGGGCCTCGGCCACACGGCCAAGCTCGCCGACCGCCGCTTCGTAACGCGGGGTTAGCCGATCGGCCGGGACCGAGGAGTCCGCGCGCTCCAGGATGAGCTGGGCGAGGTTCATCCCCACGCCCTCCCGCGAGCGCTCGTCGGCGCGGAGCGCGGCGCGGCAGAGGGCGGGGACCGTGCGGTCGTCGGCCATGCCGATCTGGGCCAGCTTGGCGGTCGTCTCCAGGAGCACCTGGGCGTCTGGGTCGTCGACCGCCGCCACGAGCGCCGGGACCGTGGCGGCGTATTCCGGCCGGAGCAGGCTGATCGCCTTCTTGCGGACCGCGGCGCTCGGATCCTTGACGGCCGCCTCGGCGAGGGGGCCGACGATCCGCTCGTCGCCGCCGCTGAACGAGTCGAGGGCGTCGACGGCCGCCGAGCGAAGCTCTTCGGGGCCCTCCGGGGCGAGGGCCGCGCTCAGCGCCTCGATCAAGGCGTCCGCGTCGATGGGGAGCGAGGATTCCCCCTTGCCCCGCGTGCCGAACCGGCCGAGGCTGCGGACCGCCTCCGCGCGGACGGCCGGGTCGGGGTCGTCGAGGGCGGCCATCAAGGCCGGCGTCGACGCCGGGTCCTTCGCCGCGGCCAGGAGCGCCGCGGCGTTGCGACGGACTCCCGGCTCGGGGTCGTCCTTGAGCAGCACGGCCGCCCGCGAGGCCGCCGGCCGGGCCGCCTCGCCGAAGCCGGCGAGCGAGGCCAGCGCGTCGCCCCGCACCTCCTCGTCGGCGTCGTCGAGCGCGGCGATCAGCGCCGGGACGACCTTGTCCGGCTCGGACGTGTCCCGCCCCAGCTCCGAGGCCGCGTCCCTCCGCGCGGCCGGCCAGGCCCCCTTCAGGCGGGCGATGCGGCCCTCGACGGTGTCGTCGGGCCAGAGGACGTCCCGGAGTACGTACGAGCCGACGCCCACGGCGACGCCCAGGACCGCCAGGGCGAACGCGCCGCGACCCGCTTTGGACCATCTCATCGTCTGGATCGCTCCCGATGCGGCCGCGCGGAGGGCCGGCGGCGAGGTGACGCGCCCGTCGGCGTGGGGACGCGGCGAGGCGAGACGCCCCGGCGACCACGGCCCCGGCTCGCGGGACGTCTGGGATCGTCATGAGAGGACATCGGCAACTATCGGCCCTGGGGGGGGCGTTGGCAAGGGCCTGCCGGGCCGTTCTGGGCGGGGGCGGGGCGGGCGCGGAGGGGGCGCGGACCGCCCTCTCGACGACGAATTCGTTCGGTGAACGTGTTTTTATGATTCCTCGGCAGCCTCTTGTCGAGGCCCCCGGGAGTCTGGTATCTCTTTCATGAGTCCTTCATGGGACCAGCGGCCGACGATCGACCGCGCGAGCGATCCCCCCCGACCCGGGCGGGATCGATCTTCGCGGGACGTCTGGGCGCCTCGTCCCCGGGGGATCCTCCTCTCTCTTAAGTGGCGAACGGAATCGAATCGCGCCTCGTTATTTTTTTTCGCGGTTCTCGAAAGCGTTTCGACCTGACCTCGCGCGACCATCGCCCCGGCTCCCGCCCTCCTCCCCGAGGGCAGCCCGGAGATCCGCGCACCCGCACGACGGCCGACCGCGAGGACGTCGTCGTCGCGGCCTCCATTCGACGATTGAACGTCCGGATTCGGGAACGAATTCGTCGGCGAGCCCGCTTCCCGGCGGAGCGTCGGCGCCCCCGCGGCCGCACCTAGGCCGCGGGCCGGGCGGTGATCCGATCCTTCGTCCTTCCTTCGTACCGCAACGCGTTTCCGGAGATGTGTCGTCATGAGCACGTTCCAGACCAGGTCGGTGGCCCTGCGTCGGGCCTTCACGCTGATCGAGCTGCTGGTGGTGATCGCCATCATCGCCGTCCTCATCGCCCTGCTGCTGCCGGCCGTGCAGTCGGCCCGCGAGGCCGCCCGCCGATCCCAGTGCGTCAACAACCTGAAGCAGATCGCCCTCGCCTGCCACAACTACGAGTCGTCCCAGGGCTGCTTCCCGATGGGGAACCGCTACATCGACGTGTATTCCTACGCGGCCCCGTCCACGGCCTGCTCCGGGAGCAGCTGGTTCGGCTACTCGGCGTTCGCCTTCACGCTGCCGTTCCTCGAGGGGGGCAACCAGTACGCCGCGATCAACTTCGACTTCGTGGTGAACTCGGTGCGGAACACGACGGCCTTCCGGTCCAAGGTCGCCGCTTTCGTCTGCCCGTCCGACCAGGAGTCGCCGGCCCCGCCGTCGAACTTCTTCTTCTCGTCGCACTGCTCCTACGCCATGAGCCGCGGCACGCTGGAGAACGTCTACTGCAACGCGGCGGTCTCCGCGTTCCCCGACCCGGGCGCCGAGAACCCGTCGCACTGCAACGCCGTGCTGGGCAACGGCATGTTCGGGGCCGAGGCGGTCGTCCGGATCGCCGGCGTGACCGACGGCACCAGCAACACCGCCCTCTTCGGCGAGGCCTCGCGGTTCCCCGGCGACACGGCCCAGATGTACCACACCTGGCACCACGTCTCCGTCACCAACTTCACGTCGAACTACGGATCCAGCTACGGCGGCGACTACCGGCCTCGCGGCGGCAAGTTCACCTACCCCCGGCTCAACTCGCCCCCGGACAAGACCGGCGCGATCACGGCCTCGATCTGGGGCGTCTGCGGCTCGGGCGCCGGCATCCCGGCCGACTGGCTCCAGAACTGCCCGCAGGCCCTGACGCTCGGCCAGTGGGCCTTCCAGAGCCTCCATCCCGGCGGGGCCAACTTCGCCTTCGCCGACGGCTCGGTGCGGTTCGTCAAGAACTCGACCTCCGACGCCACCTACCAGGCCCTTGGCACCCGCGCCGGCGGCGAGGTGATCAGCTCGGATTCCTACTGATCGATCGATCGAACGACGTTCGGTTCGGACGTTCTTCCAGGGCCGGGCGCGGCGCGTCGACGCCCGCCCGGCCGCCTCGCCCGACTCTCGGAGACGACATGAAGACCCGCTACCACCTCGCCTGCATCCCCCTGGCGGCCGTCATCGCCCTGGCCTCCGGCTGCTCCGAAGGCAACGAGCCCGCCCCCGGGCCGACGGTCGTCGAGACGAAGCCCCCGGAGAAGCCCAGCAAGAGAAGGCCCAAGGACATGAAGGAGCTGTCCGCGCCCGGGACCGGCGTCGTCGAGTGACGCCCCCCCGCGGCCCTTCCCCGTCCTCCACGACCGGCCCGGCGGCGCCTCGCGCCCCGGGCCGGCTCGCATGATCCTTCAAGCGGACGCGGTTTCGAACCGGGCCGCGAACCGCCGGCTCTGGGAGAAGAACTCCAGCGGGTTGTCGTGCACGACCTTGCGGATGAGGGCCTCGTCGTGGCCCCGCCGGGCCATCTCGAAGATGAACTCCGGCACCGCCAGGGGGTCGCTGTGGCCCCAGTCGCCGGCCGAGTTGACCATCACCCGCTCGGTCCCGTACATCTCCACCATGTCGGCGGCCCGCGCCGGGGTGCACTTGGAGATCGGGTAGAGGGTCATCCCGACCCAGTGGCCGGCGTCGAGGGCCGGCCGGATGGTGTGCTCCTCCACGTGGTCGATGCAGACCCGCTCGGAGCGGAGGCGGCCGTCCCCCTTGACCATGTCGAGGATCATCCGCGTCCCCTGGTACTTGTCGGCCAGGTGGGGCGTATGCACCAGGACCAGCTCGTCGGTCCTCGCGGCCAGGTCGAGGTGGTCGAGGAAGACCGTCGCCTCGTTCTTCGTGTTCTTGTTGAGCCCGATCTCGCCGATCCCGATCACGCCCGGGTTGTCCAGGAACTCGGGGATCATGGCGATGACCTCGCGCGAGAGCGCGACGTTCTCCGCCTCCTTGGCGTTGATGCAGAGCCAGCAATAGTGCTTGATCCCGTACGCCGACGCGCGCCGGGCCTCGAAGTCCACCAGCTGCCGGAAGTAGTCCCGGAACCCCTCCACCCCCGAGCGGTCGAACCCCGCCCAGAACGCCGGCTCCGAGACCATCACGCACCCCGCCAGCGCCATCCGCTTGTAGTCGTCGGTGGTGCGCGAAACCATGTGGATGTGCGGGTCGATGTAGTTCATGGCTCACCAGGACCTGGGGGATCGATGCGAATCGACTTCTGCGTCATTCTACCCGGATTCTCGGGCGATCCGCTCGACTTCCTCGTCGTGGACGTCTCCGCCCGCCGCCCGCCGCGACCGGATCGGCTCGCACGCTCGCCTCTCTGCGTATCCTGGGCCGAGGCAAATCCTGCTGCCTCAGACGTTCGAAACGACGAAGGGCCGCCAGGATCCGATGGTCCCGGCGGCCCTGCCCTGATGGCGACGATCCGGTGATTCGATCAGGCGGCGAGGCGGGCCTTGCGGCGGGCGAGGGCGAGGACGGCCAGGCCGCCGAGGCCCATCATGGCGACCGAGGCGGGCTCGGGCACGGCGCCGATGCTGGCGATGTCGCGGAGGCCGACGGTCCGGAAGCCGTCGATCTTGGAGACCGAGCCGGTCAGGCTGATGTCGTACCACTCGCCGGTGTTGAAGCTGTGGCCGACCAGGGCGGTGCCGTTGGCCACCAGGGCGATCTGGAGCAGCGGGGCCTGGGCGTTCAGGACGGTGTAACCGGTGGGCGAGCCGCCGCTGAGGCTCACCGCGAAGAGGCCCTGGGTGGACGAGCCGTAGAGGGTGCCGTCGGCGGCGATGGCGATGTCGCCGAAGCCGAAGCTCGTGGCCGACCCGCCGTCGAAGTTGGCGAACGTTGTGACGCCGGTGATCGCCGGCGTGGCGCCCGAGAAGTCGATGTCCACCCGGTACAGGGCGTCGCTGTTGTTCCGGACGTACCAGTAGGCGCCGTCGTAGAACGAGGCGTCCGAGGAGAGCCCCGGCAGGGCCAGGTTCGACGGGTTGGCGACCGTCGAGAGCGAGCCCCCCGCGATGTCGTAGGATCGCAGCGTCCCGCCCTCGTTGTTGCGGAAGACCAGATGGTTCCCCGTGGCGTCCAGGGCCACGCCGTTCGAGGCCCCGCTCAGGGGGGTGTCGAAGAGGACCGACGAGGTCTGCGTCGCCAGGTCGACCCGAATCAAGTTGTTGGCGTTGTCGATCCCATAAACGACGTCGGCCGAGGCCGCGCCGCCCATCACGCCCATGCCCATCACCGTCGCCGCCAGGCCCTTCACCATACGTCGCAACATATTCGGTTTCTTCCTCGTGTTCCGGGTGCATTCCGGGCCCGGGTCGAGTCTCCCGCCGCCTCGACTCTCCGGCCCGGAGGCACTGTAGGCGGACGCCCCGGCCGGGAGAATGCTTGGGTGCACAAGGACGACGTCCGATGCTTCTCGGACACCGATCCCGACGTCATTCGGTGATCGGCGGCGACGCGGGGCCTCGCCTGAATCGCGCAGTCCACAGGTGTCGATGAGATTCCGGGACCGCGCGGCCGGTCCGGGATCGGGGGCCGTAGGGGGCGACCGGCCGGCCGGGCCTGGTCTGTCGCGGTCGAAACGCGCGGGGTCGAGAGCGACGCGACGGCGGGGGAAAATGATTGACAGGGGTGCGGGGGGCGATACCATGGAAAGACGTAGCCCCACCCGCGTCGTCCCTGTCGAGACGCACTGGCCTCTGGGCGGAGCCGATCTGTCGGCCCCCATCAACGCGGCGGCGTCCCGTGTGCGAACCTCCCCCGGCCTTCCGCCCCCCGCGGACCGTCTCCCGGACTCGACCCGTCGGCGCGCCCCGCGCGGCCGAGGCGTCGCCCATTTCCCGCGAACATCGGGCGAGGCGCGATGATCGGATTCCGCGAACTGGTGCTGATCGCGATGGTCTTCCTGGCGCTCTACGGGCGCTCCGGAGTCCTCAAGAGCGAGCGCGCCCAGACCGTGCTCCCCTGGATCACCCCGGTCCGCCGGGGGCCCCGTCGGCGCACGCCCCCCTCCCCCGTCGCGTCCGTGCGCAAGCGGGTCGTCGGGGCCTCGCTGACCCGGGGGGGCCGCCTTTTCTGGTTCCTGACCATCCTCGCGGCCACGGCCGTCGCCGCCTGGATCGTCACCCGGACCCTGATCACCAGCGACGTCTCCCCCTGAACCACGCCCGGCCTTGACACCATCGGACCGACACGAACGAACGAACCGACCGAACGACTGAGGACCCAGCCATGCCCTTCGCCTTCCTGCCGAACCTCGGCACCACCGAGCTCGTGATCGTGGCGTTCGTCTCCCTGCTGATGTTCGGCAACCGCCTGCCCAGCGTGATGCGCTCGCTCGGCAAGAGCGTCACCGAGTTCAAGAAGGGCGTCGCCGGGATCGAGGACGAGCTCGACGAGGCCGTCAACGCCGACAAGAAGATCACCCCGCCGGCCCCCTGACTCCGGCCGGGCGGACGACCTTCACGACGCGACCGACGACGCCAGAAACGGAGCCTGCCGCATGCTTCCCAATCTCGGGCCGATGGAGATGATGATCGTGATGGGGCTGGCCGTCTTGCTGTTCGGCAAGCGGCTCCCCGAAGTGGGCCGCTCGCTGGGCAAGGGGATCGTCGAGTTCAAGAAGGGGCTCAACGACGTCACAAGCGTCCTCGACGAGCCCTCGTCGGCGATCTCCAACTACACGTCGCCCTACCAGGCGCCTCGGCCCTCCTCGACCTACGACGCCCCCCGCGCGACGCCCGCCGCCGACGAGGCCGTCCCCAAGTTTGAGATCCCCGGCGCGGTCTCCACGACCG
Organism: Paludisphaera soli; assembly: GCF_011064595.1. GTDB lineage: Bacteria > Planctomycetota > Planctomycetia > Isosphaerales > Isosphaeraceae > Paludisphaera > Paludisphaera soli. Next base: position 281,697 of record NZ_JAALJI010000006.1, read on the forward strand.
CCGCCGTCGAGACCCCCAGGACGGCCGATTGAACCCAGTCCCGGCGGGAAGCCTCGATCAGAGGAACTCGCCGCTGCGCCGCCTGGCCTCGTCGCGACGGGCCAGGCGGATCGCCTGCCTCGCCCGCGCCTCCTCGTCGCGGACGCGGTCGGCCTCGGTGAGGGTCAAAAGCGGGGGGACCTCGTGGGGCCGCTTCCCCTCGTCGTCGAGCGCGACGTAGAGGGCGTATCCCGAGCCCACCATGCGGCGGCCGGGATGCTGGAGCGCCTCGGCGTGGATCTCGATCCGGGTCTCGATCGACGTCCGGCCCGCGTAGGTCACCTCGGCGACGATCTCCACCCGCTCGCCCACGTAGACCGGGCCCAGGAACGTCATCGAGTCCATCGCCGCCGTCGTCACCTGCCCCCGGCCCACGTGCCGCAGCGCCGACACCGCGCCGCACTCGTCGGCCATCCGCAGCATGACCCCGCCGTGCAGGGTGCCGAACGGGTTCGCCTGCCCCGGCACCGTCAGGATCGCCAGGCTCACTCGGGAGTCGGCCGCCGCCCGGGGGGCCATCGGGTCTTCGTTTCGGGTAACGTCCATCGTCACTTTGGATCCTTCGGCCTGGCGGGACATCCTCTCCCGACGACATGCTTGATCACCATTCGGGTTGGCGTCGCCTTCCTACTATACTGATTGCGGTACGGACGGCATTGCGGCGGGACCTCGATCCTGCCTGGAACCGGGGAGTGCAGGCCGATGGCCCGATCTCGCAAGAAATCTCCGGTCCAGCCGACTTGCCCCAATGCGAGCGAGCGGCCCGACAAGCTGGCCTGGCACCGGCGCTACCGCCGCGCCGTCAGATGGATGTTGCGACTTGGCGGTGGCGAAGCGCTGCACGGCACCCTCCACCGTCGGTTCAGCAATCCCTGGTCGATGTCCAAGGACGGCAAAGTTTGGCGATCGAACCTCGCGCCCCGACTGTTGCGGAAATGAGGCCCGTCGGGCTGGCATACCTTCGTCGTATCCCCTGAAGCTGGCTTCCGAAGATTCGAGAGATCCTTTATGTCGGTCGCCCCTGCTTCCCGAGACGCCACGCCCACGGGGCCCGAGTATGAGGGGCCGACGACGGTCTCCACGTTCACGATCGCCGGTCGGACGATCCGCCTGGCCCGGCCGGTCGAGCCCGACCGGCTTCTGGACGACCCGGCCGTGCACGACTGGAACCGTCGCGACGACTACATGCCCTACTGGGCGTATCTCTGGCCCGGCGCGGGGATGCTGGCCGAGGCCGTCCTGTCGCGCTGGGGGGGCGTCGCCCCCGGCGAGGACGAGGTCCTGGAGCTGGGCTGCGGGCTCGGCCTGGGGGGGCTCGCCGCGATGGCGCTGGGCTTCCGCGTCCGGTTCAGCGACTACGACCCCGCCGCCTTCGGCTTCATCCGGCGGAGCGTCGCCGAGAACGGCTTCCCCGCCGACCGCGCGGCCTTGATGCTCCTGGACTGGCGCGAGCCCCCCTCCGAACGCTTCCCGCGCATCGTCGCCGCCGACGTGCTCTATGAGAAGCGGCTCGTCCCGCTCGTCGCCGACGTCCTCGCGAAGATGCTCGCCCCCGGCGGCGAGGCCCTGATCGCGACCCCCTACCGGGTCTCGGCGGAGACTTTCCCGGAGGAAGCGGCGGGGCGGGGTTTGATCGTCGAGTCCGAGGCGGCCTGGACGCTCGACGAGGCCGGCGAGCGCCGGCCGGGGACGATCTACCGGGTCGTCCGCGAGGGGGGCTGAGACGGACGACGCTCAAGTCGAGGCCCCCGGGGCGACGATCTTCGTCGGGGGCTTGCGCGAAGCGGCGCGGCCCGCGCCCCGACCGCATCCCAACGCCAAGGGTCTCGCGCACGATCATCGACGACTACAACCGCGGCTACCAGGCGGGCACGACCGGCTGGTACACGGGCCCGCCGAGGTCCGCCGCCGAGATGGTCGGGCGCTGGAACGCCGGGGCCGACCGCCAACGCTGGCAGCAACCCGCCTCGTCCGGGTCCTCCGGGGTCGGCGGGGATTCGATCGGATGGCCCGTCTGGGCGGGGCTGATCGGCGCGGTCGTCGGCGGGATGTGGAGCCAGTCCTGGATCGTGGCGATCGCGTCGGCGGCGGCCGGCTTCGCCTGGACGCTCGTCGTGATCGCCCTCATCGGCCTGCTCCGGGCCCTGACCTGGGTGTTCCGCGGGCTTCCCGTCATGAAGCTCGTCGCCGGTGGCGTCTCCTGCGGGCTGACCGTCTGGGCCCTCCTGGAGGGGTTCGCCCGCGGTCAGACGGTGGTCGGGTCGATGGGCGCGGCCGCGGGGGGAGCCTTCGCCGCGCTCGGGCTCGGGCTGGCGGCGTGCCTCCTGCTGGCCCCCCTCCGGGCGCTCGCGCGGCTGCGATGAGCGGGGCGGATCACTCGCGGTTCGACCGGGCCGTGCCGATGAAGTCGGCGACGGCGGCGACGCCGGTCTCGTCGAGAGCGCGGGCGATCCCGTCGAGGACGTCCTCGGCGGCGGCGGGGTTGTAGAAGCTCGCGGTGCCGACCTGGACGGCCGAGGCCCCGGCGACGAGGAACTCCAGCGCGTCGTCGGCGTCGGCGATCCCGCCGACGGCGATGATGGGGAGCGTCGGCAGGGCGCGGGCGACGTCCCAGACGATCCGCAGGGCGATCGGCTTGATCGCCGGGCCGCTGAGTCCGCCGACGTCGTTGGCCAGGATCGGCCGCCTGCGGCGCCAGTCGACGGCCATCCCGCGCACCGTGTTGATGAGCGAGACGGCGTCGGCCCCGGCCTCGGCGGCGGCGGCGGCGATCGCCACGACGTCGGTCACGTTGGGGGTGAGCTTGGCGATCACCGGCAGCGGGCAGGCCTCGCGGACCCGTCGCACGAGTCGGCCGACGGCCGCCGCGTCGATCCCCAGGTCGAGCCCGTGGCTGACGTTCGGGCAGGAGACGTTCAGCTCGACCGCCGCCAGGCCGGGCTCGTCGCCGAGCGACGCGGCCATCGCCACGAACTGATCCTCGTCCTCGCCGGCGATGTTGGCGATCACGGCCGTCCCGGTGGTGCGGAGGTACGGCAGGTGGTGCTCGCGGAAGTGGTCGATGCCGTCGTTGTCCAGGCCGATGGCGTTGAGCAACCCGGCGCGGGTCTCGACGGTCCGGGGCGTGGGGTTGCCCGCCCGGGGGCGGTGGGTGACCGTCTTGGGGACCACGCCGCCCAGGCGTTCGAGGCGGACGAAGCCCGCCATCTCGCGGACGTAGCCGAAGGTCCCCGACGCCGTCAGGACCGGGTTCTTGAGCGACAACCGCCCCAGCTTCACGCGCAGATCGACCACCGCTCGCAGACTCCTCTCGACGATCCATCCCGATCGGTCCGGAGGGACCGACGGCGGGGCGCGACGGCCGCGCCGGGCCCCCATCATCGCCTTTTCGGGCCGTCGCCGCCACGGCATCGGGCGCGTCTCCGCTTCCGATTGTCAACGCTGGATCCGGTCGAGATGAAAAGTCGACGAATATCCGGGAGACTTCTCGTCATGTCCGTGCTCCCTTGGTAGGTTGGTCCCATACCCCTCGAAGGCGAGGGGCAAATCCGTCCTCTCCCATAAGTGCTCGGTCCGTTCTCCATTCAGGAGTCGCCGTCTCATGTCCAGGACTTCGAAGGCGCGCGCGTTCACGCTGATCGAATTGCTCGTGGTGATCGCCATCATTGCGGTTTTGATCGCCCTCCTCCTCCCGGCCGTCCAGGCGGCCCGCGAGGCCGCCCGTCGCGCGCAGTGCACGAACAACCTGAAGCAACTCGGGCTGGCGATGCATAATTACATGTCGTCGACCAACGCCTTCCCGACCGGCAACATCCGGCGGATGGGCGTCCCGATGATGCCCGGGGCGGGCAACTGCGGCAGGAACATCTTCAACAACTGCCAGAACACGCCGTGGTTCTGCCTGATGCTGCCGTACATCGAGCAGGGGAATCTCTCGAACTCCTACAACTTCATGGTCGGGGCCGAGGGCCCGATGACGCCGCTGCCGCTGGGCTTCGCCGTCAACTCGACGGTCTCCTCGACGAAGATGAGCACGTTCCAGTGCCCCAGCGACCGCAACAACATCTTCCAGATCACGCCCGCGTACCAGGGCGGGGCCTTGAGCGCCAACACCTTCTCGAAGGGCAACTACGCGGTGAACTGGGGCAACCTGCACTGGGCCCAGGACGACCAGGCGGCGGCCGCGCCGATGATCGACCCGGCGACCGGCGTGCTGCCGACGTTCCAGAAGGGGGCCTTCGGCTTCTTCACGATCGGCGTGGAGGGGGTGACCGACGGGACCAGCAACACGGTCTTCGCCGCCGAGATCCTCCAGGGCGCGCAGTACGACGTCCGGGGCATGATGTGGTCGACCCTGCCGGGCGGCGCCTCGTACCAGGCCCGACTGGCGCCGAACAACCCGACCGACTTCTACCGGTCGGGCCTGACCGGCGACTTCCTCAACCAGGTGATCTTCTGCGTCTCCGAGCCCGCGCAGGGCCTCCCCTGCACCGGCGGCGCCGGCGACCGGCTCGCCTACGCCGGGGCCCGCAGCCGCCACGCCGGCGGGGTCAACGCCCTGATGGGCGACGGCTCCTGCCGGTTCGTCAAGAACAGCGTGAGCATGCCGGTCTGGCTCGGCCTCAACACCATCGCCGGCGGCGAGGTCATCAGCGCCGACTCGTACTGAGCACGAGTCGCGGCGTCGGCCCCTGGCGCGATCAGTGCCAGGTGCCGGCGTCGGGGTTGGCCACCCAGGCCAGCACGGTCGACGCGATCGAATCCAGGGGGACGACGTACTTGGCCGCCCCCCGGCGGATCGCCTCGCGAGGCATGCCGAAGACGATGCAGGAGGCCTCGTTCTGGGCGATCGTGAGGGCCCCGGCCTCGCGCATCTCCAGCAGGCCGCCGGCGCCGTCGTCGCCCATGCCGGTCATGATCACGCCGGCGGCGGCCGGCCCGGCGGCCTGCGCGGCCGACCGGAAGAGGACCTCGACGCTCGGCCGATGCAGGCAGACCGGCGGGCCCTCCAGCAGCTCCACGCGATAGCCCGAGCCGTGCCGCTTGACCGCGCCGTGCGCGGCGCCGCCGGGGATGATCAACGCCCGCCCCGGCCGCACCGGCTCGTGATGCCGCGCCTCGACGACCTCCAGCTTGATCCGGGCGTCGTTGTTCAGCCGCTCGGCGAAGGCGCCGGTGAAGTCGGCGGGCATGTGCTGCACCACCACCAGGCCCGGCGCGTTGGCCGGGAACCCCGCCAGCAGGGCCTGGATGGCCTGCACGCCCCCGGTGCTCACCCCCACGACGACCAGGGGGTCGCTGGTCGTCCCCCTCGGCGTGTAGGGGACGTAGGGGAGGACGACGTCGGCCGAGTGCCGCGAGTCGGCGGGGCCCGTCGCCCGCTCCTCGCGCAGGGGGAGCTTGCCGGCGCGGGCCGCGTTGCGGATGCTCTCCAGCAGGTTGGCCGACCATTCCGGCAGCCGCGAGGCGTCCAGCCAGTTGGGCTTGGCGATGACCTCGATGGCGCCCATCTCCAGCGCCGTGACCGCCCGCTCGGCGACCGACGTGCAGAGGACCACGGGCATGGGGTGCTGCTTCATCAGCTTGCGCAGGAACGTCAGGCCGTCCATGCGGGGCATCTCGACGTCCAGCACGATCACGCCGGGGACCGACCGGCTGAGCATCCCCACGGCCTCGTAGGGGTCGGCCGCGAGGGTCACGCGGAAGCGGTGGTCGGACTCGATGATCGCCTTCAGGCGCTGGCGGATCACGGCGCTGTCGTCCACCACCATCACCTCGATGGCCGAGTGATGGGCGGGCGGGACCGGCGGCTGGGAGCGGTCGCGCAGGGCCATGGGGGGTCAATCCTCTTTCTGGAAGATCGACGGCGATTGCTTGCGGAACATCGCCGGGACCGAGGGGAGGATCTCGCCGTTGCCCATGATCAGCCACCCGCCGGGCCGGATGTGCTGGGCGAGCCGGTTCAAGAGCACCTGCCGCTCGTCGTCCGAGAAGTAGATCGAGACGTTGCGGCAGAAGACCATGTGGAAGTCGGAGGGGATCGACCAGGGGCTGGTCCGCAGGTCGATGTGCCGGAACTTCACCAGGTCGCGGATCTCCGGGACGATCCGGAACGAGCCCTCGCGAGGCCCCCGGCCCAGCAGGAAGAACCGCCGCAGCCGCGCCTGGGAGACCCCCTGGACGTCGCGCGCCGTGTAGATCGCCCCGGCGGCCACCTTGAGCATCTCCAGCGAGAGGTCGCTCCCCCAGATGTCGATCCGCGAGAGGCTGTGCTGCGGCAGCGCCTCGGCCAGCGCCATGGCCATGCTGTAGGGCTCCTGGCCCGACGAGCAGCCGGCCGACCAGATCCGCACCGGGCCGTTCGGCGACTCCCGCAGCCACTGCGTGACCTTCTCGATCAGGAACGTGAAGTGGGCCGGCTCGCGGAAGAACGAGGTGTGGTTGACCGTGCTCAGGTCGATCAGGAGCTGGGCGCCCCAGCCCGTCGGGTCGGGCCGCAGCGCCTGGTCGTAGAACTGGGTGAAGCTGGCGATCCCCCGCGCCTGCAGCCGCGACCGCAACCGGGCCTGGAGCAGCCCCATGCGGTGCGTCTCCAGGCTGATGCCGATCTGGCTGCGGAGGAACCCGATGACCCCGCCGAAATCCTTCTCGGACCACGGTTCGGGATCATTCGAGGGCGAGGGTGGCAGCATGCCCGACGACGCCACGTTAGACTCCCTCGCCGTTTATCGAGGCCAAAACCGAGAACACACGGTCCACGTCGAGTACGAGCAAGAAGGCGTCCTGGTGACGGATCAGCCCCCGGACGAACGGGGTGGTCTTGCCGAGGCCCAGCTGCGGCGACGGCTGCACCTGCTCGGGCGAGAACTCCAGCACGTCGGAGACCCGGTCCACCAGCAGCCCCGTCACCTCCGAGTCGTTCCCCGCCTCGGTCTCCACGATCAGCACGCTCGGGGCGCGGGCCGGCTTGGCGTCGACGGGGAGGCCGAACGGGATCCTCAGATCATACACCGGCACGACGTGTCCGCGAAGGTTGATCACCCCCAGCAGGCACCGCGACGCCCCCGGGACCTCGGTGATCGCCAGCACGTCCAGCACCTCCTGGACGCGCAGGACCTCCAGCGCGTAGCCCTCGCCCCCCAGGCGGAAGACGACGTACGACTGGGCGCGGTCCCGGTCTCGGTCCCGTTCGGCGGCGTCGTCGGCGGTCAGGTCGATCATCCGCGGAGGCCCTTCAAACGATCGCCCCGCCGGGCCCGCGCGGGGTGACCGGCGGCCTCGACCGGGAGGCGTGGGGATCGGAGCGAGGTCGGATCGACGCGGCGGTCGGCCCGACCCTCGCCTCTTCAGAATCGCTCGAAATTGTCGTCGTCGTCAAGGTTGACCACCACCCCGCCCCGGGGCGGCGGGACCACGCCGGTCGGCGAGGATCCGGCCCCGTGGCCCGCCGCGGGCGGCGGGCCGGCGGACTGGCCGTGGCCGCGCCCCGATTGCTCGTGGCCGTGGCCGTGGGACGAGCCGTGGCCGTGCGACGGGCCGTGGCCGCCCCCGGGCCCGTTGCCGCCGTCGTGGTGGCGGTCCCCCCCGAGCGCGGCCGGCGTCCGGTGCGTCGCGTGCGGGTGCGACCCCCCTCGCGGCCTGTACTCCAGCCCCCGGCCCGGCGAGGGGGCGGCCGGGGGGGCGTAGGCCCCGGCGTCCAGGCGGAAGAAGTCGACCTCCCGCTGGAGGCTCGTGGACTGCAACGCCAGGTCGGTCGAGGTCGCCGCCAGCTCGTGGCTGGCCGCCGCGTTCTGCGAGACCACGTCCTCCAGCTGCTTCACGCCGATGTTGATCTCGCGGATCGCGTTCATCTGCTCCTGGCTCGCCGCCGCGATCTCCGAGATCAGCTCGGACGTGTCCCGGATCATCGGCACCGTCCGCTCCAAAAGCTGCCCCGCGTTCTCGGCGACGGCCACGCTTTTCTTGGCCAGGTCGCTGATCTGCTGGGCGGCCGCCTGACTCCGCTCGGCCAGCTTCTTGACCTCGCCGGCCACCACGGCGAACCCCCGGCCGTGCGGGCCCGCCCGGGCGGCCTCGATGGCCGCGTTCAGGGAGAGCAGGTTCGTCTGGTAGGCGATGTCCTCGACGATCAGGATCTTCTGGGTGATCTCCCGCATCGCGGCGACGGTCTCGTGCACCGCCTCGCCCCCGCGCCCGGCCTGGGCGCTCGCCTCGTTGGCGGTCCGGGCGGTGTCTCGGGCGTGCTGGGCGTTGCGGGCGACCGAGCCGTCGACCGACTGCAGGCTGCTGCCGATCTCCTGGAGCGTCGCCGCCTGCTGGTGGGCCCCCTGCGCGAGCTGCTGGGCCGACGAGTTCAGCTCGTTGCTCGCCGTCGAGACCGACGCGGTCGTGTTGCGGATCTGGCCCACGACCTCCGACAGCTTGACCACCACCGCGTCGGTCAGCCCCGCCAGCTCCCCCATCTCGTCGGAGCGGACGATCCCGGTGCGGTTGTAGAGGTGGCCTTCCTTCAGGTCCTCGGTGACGTGGATGATCTGGAGCAAAGGCTTGATGAACCAGCGGCCGAACAGGAAGCCCAGGAGGATCGTGAGCGGGATGATGGCACCCAGCAGCATCAGGATCTTGCTCTGGGAGTCGTAGATCGTCTCGTACGCATTCTTGCGGGGGACGGCCACGAGCACCGCGTAGCCGTGCTTGGCCTCGGCCGGGGCGGGCGTCGCCAGCCGGATCGAGGCGAAGCCCACGACTTCGGGCTCCAGGTAGGTCTCGCCGGCGACGGCCTCGACGTGGTCGTTGCCGATCGCGTTCTGGGCCCGGTTGACGACCTGCTCGTATCGCGACGGCAGCCGGTCCGACTTGTCCTCGAACTTGCCGTCCGGGCCGCGATGGTTGATCAGCACGGTGTTCTGCGGGTCGACGACCATCACCTGGGTGTTGGCCAGCTCGAACCGCGAGACGACCTCGGCGATCGCGTTCTGGATCATCCGCCGGGCGGCCTCGTCGAGGTTCCACTCCGGCAGCGCCATCCCCGCTTCCTCGGGGGCCGTGGCGGTGACCGGCTTGGTCTTCTGGTTGGTCAGGGCGGCGGTGTGGATCTTGTCGCTGATCGCGGCCGCGGCGGTCTGGATGATCAGGTCTTGCTTGCGCTTGAACTGGTCGTCGGCCAGGTAGGCGGTCGCCGCGACGATCCCCGCCGGGATCAGGCCGAAGGCCACCAGCGCCAGGGTGACTTTCTTCCGCAGGGTCAATCTCATCGGACGGTCTCCGCCCTCACGCCGGCCGTCGGCGTGCTTCGTAGGTTGTTCTCGGCGATCCGCGATTCCGATACGAGCGCCGCCAGGTCCAGGATCAGGGAGACCGAGCCGTCCCCCAGGATGGTCGCGCCGGAGAACCGGCCGAGCCCGTGGAGCCCCTCGCCGAGCGACTGGATGACGGCCTGGACCCGGCCGCTGAGGCGGTCCACGGCCACCCCCACGCGCTGGCCCGAGTGCCGGGTCAGCAGCAGCTCCTGGCGGGCGGGGGGCGTCCCCTCGATCCCGAACAGCCGTCGCAGCGAGATGGTCGGCACCAGCTCCCCGCGGACGGTCACGCAGGGCCGGCCGGCGGAGAGGGCCGTCTGGATCCCCCCGAGCGCCACGCATTCCTCGACCTGCGCCAGCGGCACGACGTAGCGGCCGCCGCCGGTCTCGATCAGGAGGCCGTCGATCAGGGCCAGGGTCAGCGGCAGCCGGAAGATGAACGCCGTGCCTTTGCCCGGCGAGCTCTCCACGGCCAGGCTGCCGCGCAGGGCCCGCACGGAGTCGCGGACGACGTCCAGCCCCACGCCCCGGCCCGACATGTCGCTGACCTGGTCGCGGGTGGAGAAGCCGGGCTCGAAGATCAGGCCGACCACGCGGGGGTCGTCGGCCGGCGTGCCGGGGGGGATCAGGCCGCGCTCGACCCCCTTGCGGACGATCCGGTCGCGATCCAGGCCGCGGCCGTCGTCCTCGACCTTCAGCGCCACCCGGTCCCCCTCGTGGCCGGCCGTGAGCGTGATCCGCCCGACCCGGGGCTTGCCGGCGGCGAGCCGCTCCTCGGGGGTCTCCAGCGCGTGGTCGACGGCGTTGCGGATCAGGTGGATCATCGGGTCGCCCAGGCGTTCGATGATCGTGCGGTCGAGCTTGGTCTCCTGGCCGACGATCCGCAGCTCGATCTCCTTGCCCGAGCGGTCGGCCTGGTCGCGGACGAACCGGGGGAACCGCGAGAACAGCTCGTCCACCGGGACCATGCGGAGGTCCAGCGTGGTGTCGCGGATCTCGCGGCTGACCCGCAGGAGCGATTCCAGCGTGGCGCCCCAGGGGGCCGCGCTGCGGACCTCCCGGAGGCCTTGCAGGTTGTCGGAGATCACCGCCAGCTCGCCGGCCAGGCCGACCAGGTCGTCGAGCTGCTGGGCGTCGACGCGGATCCGGCCGTGGGTGCGGGCCGTCGGCGCGGCCGCGGCGGTCGCGGGCCGTTTCGCCCCGTTGGTCGCCGCGGCGCCGTCGGCGGCGGCCGGTGCCGTAGCCGACGCGGGCGGCCCGTCCGACGAGGCGGGGGGCGGGGGCCGATGCGCGGAGACCGGGGTGGGGGGCGAGGAGACCGGCGTCCCCCTCGGCAGCTTCAGCAGCGGCGTCTCCACCGGCTCGAAGCCGCCGTCGGCGAGCCGACGCTCCACGCCGATCGCGCCGTCCTCGGCCACGAACAGGAAGACGTCGTCCAGCCGTTCGGGCTCGACCTCGGTCCGGAGGGTGCAGGTCCAGCTCAGGTAGCAGCGCTCGGGGTCGAAGTCGTCCAGGGGGGGGACGGCGTCGGCGTCGGCCCGGACTTCCAGCTCGCCCAGCTCGCGAAGCTCGTCGAAGACCCCCAGCAGGTTGACCCCGCGCTTCAGCACGTCGGGACCCGGCGCGAACCGGATCCGGTAGAGGGGCTTGGCCTCGTCGGGGGCGGACGCCTCGGCGGGCATCGACTTCCGCTCGGCCCCCTTCATCCGGGCGGGGGCCTTGGGCTTGGAGGCACCCTCCCCCGCGGCCTTGCGTCGCGAGCGTTTGGGCTTGGCGGCCTTGGGCTCGGGTTCGGGCGGCGGCTCGGGCGTGACGGGCTCGGGAGGCGGCGGCGTGGGGGCCGTCGGCGCGGGCTTCGGCGGTTCCGGCTTCGTCGGTTCGGGCCTCGGCGCGGCCTTGGCGGCCGACGGCGGCGCGGGGACCGGCGCCGGCGAGGGCGAGGGATGGGCCGGCGGCGCGGCCGGGGGGGGCTCGTCGGGCGGCGGCTTGGGGGTGGAGGGCGAGGTGAGGAGTTCGGCGAGCCGCTGGCTGAGGTGGCCCGAGCCGGGGATCGGCGACGACGCGGCCTCGCCCTCGACCATCGCCGCGAGGTGGTCGCGCGATTCCAGGAGCGTGGTGATGATGTCCGAGTCGACGGCCAGGCTGCCGGTGCGGATCCGTTCGAGGACCGCCTCGATGCCGTGGGTGAACTCGGCGATCGCCCCCAGGCCGACCATCGCCGCGGCCCCCTTGAGGCTGTGCGCGGCGCGGAACGTCTTGTCGAGGTGCGCGCGGTCGCCCTGGCGTCGCTCCAGCTCCATCAGGCCTTCTTCGAGGCTGATGAGAAGCTCGCGCGCCTCCTCGTAGAACATCTCGCGAAATCGATCGTCCGCGCTTCCCAAGGCCGGGTCGCTTCCTGACTACGGAGGAGAACGGCGCGGGTCGCGGCCGCTCGATCGGGTCTCACGACGCGGGACGCTGGGCGGCGGGACGCCCGCCGGCTTCGCCCATCCCGCCCGGCTTCCGGGCGTCGCTCCTTATTGTAAGCGCGCGGCGACCGCGACGCCTCCCGGGAGTGGGCCTTTCCGATCGGGAAGGCCCGAGGGGCCGTCCGGGGGGGCGGTCCATCGCCATCGAACTTTACACGACGGCGCGTCGGGGGGGCGGGCGGAGGCCGGGAAAGCCGGTCGGCCCAACCGGCCGACCCCGCGCAGGCGGCTATTCCGGCAGGACGCGGCGGACCCAGCGGCGGAGGTGCTCGCCGTCGACCGGCTTGACCAGCCAGCCGGTGACCCCCTGCCGGCGGCGGGCGTCGAACTCGCCGGGCTGCTTGCTGGAGAGGACCAGGACGGGGAGGAAGCGATGGGCGGGCAGCTCCCGCACGGCGGCCAGCAGCGCCAGGCCGTCGAGGTTGGGCATCTCCAGGTCGGTCAGGAGCAGGTCGCAGGACGAGTCCTGGAGGTATTGCAGGGCGGCGTCCCCGTCGGCGACGGAGACGACCTTCAGGCCCATCCCGCCGAGCTGCTCGGCGACCCAGCGACGGACCGATCCGCTGTCATCGGCGTGGAGGACGGTCTTGGTCATGGTCTTGATACCGGCGCCCGGCGAGTCCTGCGGGTCGTTCAGACGCGGGCGTCTGGCCGCGGGCGCGGTGAGAGTCTGGGGGGAGGCCCAGTTCATGTTCGCCGCCTTCTGGCTGGTCCCCCCGGCTTTCGGCTTCCGCCGCCGAGATCGAAAGGGGGGCGACTTCGTCTTCGAGTCCCGCCGGCCGGGGCCTTGCGGCCCTCCGCCGAGGTTAATCCTTTATCGACGCCGATTCGAGCCACCAGGAGAGGCCGGCCCGCTCGGCGGCCTCGACGCACGCCGGGGGGACCTTGGCCAGCACCAGGCCTCGGCCCTCGGCGCGCGCCGTCTGCACGCAGGAGATCAGGAGCTGCAGCCCCGCCAGGTCCCACTTGGTCGACTCGTCGAGCTCCACGCGGAGGTCCACGCCCTCGGCCAGGGCCTCCCGGAACGCCTCGCGCAGGCCGGCGACCTCGTAGATCGTGACCGGGCCGTCGAGCGCCACCGTCTTCGATTCGACTGGGTTCACGGCGGATCGCGGCCTTTGGCGGCCGCGCTCGCTGCTTCGGGAATTATAGACGGATCGGAATCGGGAGTCGAGCGCGGAGAAGGGGCCTGGTCCGCGGCCCGAGCGGGCCGCGTCCGGGACGCCGCGGGTTGTAATCTATCACGTCGAGGGCCGACGTGACGAGGCCGGGTTGAAATCTCGCCTGGATTCTTCCACGCAAGCTTCGGGCAAACGTTGGGAGCGTGACGTCAGGCGTCTTCCTCGCCGGTCGGATAGCCATGGAGGTGAAACGTGCGCGGGGTCGAGTCGACCAGGGCCGGGAACGTCCGGCGAGCGAGGTCGTACCCCGTGATGGAAGCGGCGGAGAGGAGCTGCTCGAAGTCGTCCTCGTCGCGCGTCTCGAACCAGCGGGCGGCGGACTGGATCTGCGCGACGCCGAAGTCGTCGTCGCCCAGCTCCCAAAGTTCCGCGAAGTCGACCTTGATGAACCGGGCCGCAAGGTCCGCAAGCCTCGCGTCGAATCGCTCCCACTCGGGATCGAACTCGGGGAACCTCGCGGCGAGCAGGGCGCGGCGAAGGCGGAATCGCGCCTTCGCGGCTTCGAGGTCCGTCACGAGCGAGGGGACCGGCCGGCCCGTCCCTTCCTCGTCCTCGGCCTCGATCAGGACGAGGTCGGCCTCGTCGAAAAGGGCGAGCCAGAACACGGGGACGGCGTGAGGGGCGTCGGCGATGAGGTCGCCGGATTCCGGACTCCAGCCGATCTCGCCGACGGCCCCGCCGGGGATGTCGTTGGCGATCAGATAGGACGCGTTCGACATGCGGCCCCCCGGGCCCCTCTCACTTCGGCGCGGGGTGCTGGATGACGATGATGTTGATGTCGTCGGCCGGACGGCCGGGGGCGGTGTAGGCCTGGACGGCGCCGTCGACCTGGTCGATGATCTCGGTCGGGTCGCTGCCGTAGTGGCCCTGGAGCAGGGTCTTGAGCCGCTCCTCGCCGAAGATCACGTCGGCCGGGTCCATGGCGTCGGGGAGGCCGTCGGTGTAGAGGATCAGCGACTCGCCCGGCTCCAGGCGGTCGGCGGAGCCGGCGGTGCCGTCAACCATGCCGATGCCGAGCATGCCCGGGTTCGACTCCAGGAGCCGGGGGCCGTTGGGGCCGATGACGATCCCCGGCGGGTGGCCGACGCCCGCGTAGCGGATCAGCCCGGTCTCCTCGTCGGCGATCAGGTAGAACCCGGTGCAGAAGTAGCCTTCCGGGAAGTGCTGCTCGCCCGAGACGTCCAGGCCGGCGAGGAGTTCGCCGGGCTCCAGCACGGCGATCGACAGCCCGGAGGCCAGCGTCTTGACCATGCCCGAGAGCATGGCCGCGTTCACGCCGTGGCCCGACACGTCGGCGACGAGGATCCCCAGCCGGTTGTTCTCCAGCCGGTAGAAGTCGTACACGTCGCCGCCGAGCTGGTTGGCCGGCGTGTAGCGCACGGCGACCCTCAGCACGCCCCGGGGCTTGGGGGGGCGGGGCATCATGGCGAACTGGACCTTCCGCGCCAGCTCCAGCTCGAACGTCAGCTTCTTGTGGGCGCTTTCCAGGAGCCGGTTGCGCTCGGCCAGCTCGGAGCGGAGGTCGGCGATCCGCAGGTGGGCGCGGATCCTCGCGAACATCTCCTGGATGTCGTCCGGGCTCTTGGGCTTCTGGATGTAGTCGTCGGCCCCGGATTCCAGGCCGGCGATCTTGTTGCGGGTCTCGCCCAGGGTGGTGAGCATGAGGACGGGGATCGACCGCAGGTCGACGTCGGCCTTGGCGGCCGTGCAGAAGCCGGGGCCGTCCAGCTCGGGCATCTCGTAGTCGGTGAGGATCAGGTCCGGCCTGGGCTGCTCCTTGGCGGCGACCAGGCCCTGCGACCCGTCCTCGGCCGTGCGGACCTCGTAGCCCTCTTCCTTGAGCAGGGTGCCGAGCATGCGGCGCATCGTGGAACTGTCTTCGACCAGCAAAATCCGACGCGACGACATCGACGTTCTCTCCCCGGCCCGGCTCGATCGCCCCCGCGCGACGCAACCGTCGGCGCGGGGCGTCGGGAAACGGATCATCGACCCGCCCCCGGCCGGAGGGTCCGGGTCGAAGGCGGGGAATCCCATGATAGGGGACCGGACGCGACGGTGGCTAGACCACCCCGCCCCGGCACCCGCCCCGTCAGGCCCGGGCCGGCTGGGCCGCGTGGGCCGTGGCCGGCCGCGCGGGGGGCGGGCAGCAGTCGACCGGGCAGACGTCGTGCGACGGCCCGTAACGGCCGACGGCCCGACGCTCGTCGTCGGCCGCGCAATGGAGCCGCTCGCAGATCAGCTCGCGGAGCATCCGGACGAAGCCCCGGTGGGTCCCCACGGTCCGCGACCGCGCCATGGTCAGGCCGATCTTCTCGCAGAGCAGCCGCGCCTCCTCGTCGAGGTCGTACAGGACTTCCATGTGGTCGGACAGGAAGCCGATCGGGTGGACCACGACCTCCTCCGCGCCGCCGTCGCGGAGGGCCTGCAGGTGCTCCAGGATGTCGGGCCCGAGCCACGGGTCGCTGGGCCGTCCGCTGCGGCTCTGATAGACGAGCGACCAGCGGTCGTCGTCGATCTTCAGCTCCTCGGCGACCAGCCGGCAGGTCTCCAGGATCTGCTCCTCGTACCGCGAGGTCCTGGCCATCGAGTCCGGGATGCTGTGCGCCGTGAAGGCGATCGCCGCCCGCCCGCGCTCCTCCGGCGACAGGCCGGCGAGCGCCTCGCGGACCCGGTCGGCGTTCGCCGAGACGAAATCCGGGTGGTTGTAGAAGACCCGCATCTTGTCGACCGTCGGCGCGGTCGGGCCCACCTCCTCCCGCGCCCTGCCGATGTCCTCGCGATACTGGCGGCAGCTCGAATACGAGCTGTAAGCCGCCAGCACGACCGCCAGGGCCTTCTTCACGCCGGCCTCGGCCATCTCGCGCAGGGTGTCGGCCAGCATCGGCGTCCAGTTGCGGTTGCCCCAGTAGATCGGGGCCGTCACCCCGTGGCGACGCAGCTCCGGGCCGAGGTCGTCGATCAGCGACCTCACCTGGGCGTTGATCGGGCTCACCCCGCCGAAGTGGTAGTAGTGCTCGGCGACCTCCTCGAGGCGCTCCCGAGGGATGTTGCGTCCTCGCGTCACGTTCTCGAGGAAAGGCATCACGTCTTCGGGCTTCTCGGGCCCGCCGAAGCCGACGATCAAGATCGCGTCGTACTCCGGCCCCGTCCGATCCTCCTGAGCGACGTTGCTTTCAGCCATGCTTGATGTACCACCAGGTGCGAAAGGGGTCAGGTCGGTCGAATGAATCTTTAGCGGTCGCCGATCGGAATCTCAAGGCCACTCGCCGCGGCCCTCCCCGGAACCGACGCGCGTCGACGGGCGACCGCCCAGGGCCGGGGGGGTGATCCTCGACATCCTCAACGATCGAAACGCGGATCGGGACTCGAACGAGTTGAAATCGAAAGGCGGACTCCCCTTCCGACGGCCGTCCGGCTTCACGACCGCATCCGAGGCCTGGGGCAAAGCCCATGCCGAGCGTCGGCTTGGGGGTTTGGGCGGTCTGGGAGGCGGCTTCGCGGGTCTGGGCGAGCCGGAATGCGGAGACTTGTCCCAGTCGCGGTCGTCCGCGTATAAGGATCGGGCAAGTTCTGCTGCGTGGCAAGGCACGACGACCCGGCTCCCGGGACCTCGGAGGGGACATGACGGACGCGGAACGGGCCGGGGACGACGACCAGCCGGACGTCCGCGACGAGTTCGGGACCACCCCGCTGATCGCGGCCGCCGCGGAGGGCGACCTGGAGTTGGTGGAGTCGCTCCTGGCTCGCGGTGCCGACCCCAGCGCCTGCTCCGGCGACGGCTGCGCGCCGTTGCACGCGGCCGTCGACGCGGAAGGGGACGTCGCGCTCGCCGTCATGGCCCGGCTGATCGCCGCCGGTGCGGACCTGCACGGCGTCGGCATGAACGGCTGGACTCCGCTCCACCTGGCGGCGGCCCGGGGCGACGAGCCGAAGGTCCGCGTCCTCCTCGACGCCGGCGCCGAGGTCGACCGGCGGGCGACGGTCGACGGCGAGGAGACCGCTTTGATGGAAGCCGCCCGCGCCGGGCGTCCCGAGGCGATCCGCCTGCTCCTCGAACGCGGGGCCGACCCTTCGATCCGCGACGTGATGATGGGCCGAAACGCGCGCGAGATCGCCGTGGACGCCGGCCGCGGCTGCGACCCCGGCGTCTACGCGGTCCTCAAGGACAACCCGGTCCCGCTCGACGTCGACGAGATCCTCGATCGCGTCGACATCGACGCCGAGGGGAGGGAATGGCTGCGGGCGTCGCTCGAAAACTACGACGCCGCCGAGTCCTACCGCGAGAACGCCGACCGCCTCGCCCGCGAGGGACGCCACGCCGAGGTCGTCCGCCTGCTCGACGAGTTCACGCCCCGACGCGTCGGCGGGATCGGCCGCCTCCTCGCGCTCGCGGCAACCTGGATGGGAGGACGATCGGCCGGCCCGGGACGTTGAAACCTCGCGTTCAGGGCTCGATCAGCAGGGTCAGCTCGCGGATGCGGAAGCGGCAAGGTCGGTTGTCGGGCTGGAGGCGGATCCAGGCGACCGGCTCGTCGATCCAGACGGTCGTGACGAGGTCGTCGCCGGTCGGCAGGTTCCAGTCGCCGTACTGGGTCTCGGGGGCGTTGTAGCCGCCCGCGCCGCGCCAGGCGAGCTTGAATCGGGCCGGCGAGCCGTCGTCGTTGCGGTGGTCGTAGCGGATCCGCACGCCGGCCACGCGGACGGGCTCGGGGAGGTCGAACCGGACCCAGGGGTCGGGGCCCGTGGCGACGATCGCGCCGTCCTCCCAGCGCGCCAGGCGGACGTCGCCCGGGCGCAGTTCGACCGGCCGCTCGCGGAACGCCGGGTCGGGGGCCAGGCGTTTGAACTCGCCCACGCCCGCCTCGCCGAGCGTCGTCAGCAGGTCGTGGAAGGGCGGCTGCGAAGGGTACAGGAACGGGACGTGCCGACGCACCAGGCGGAAGATCGGCACTCCCGAAGCGCGCTCGCGGTCGAAGGCCGCGGCCTGCTCGGCGTCGCGACGGCCGACCTGCAACGCGTCCTCGGCGTTCGGCCAGATCAACACGCACGAGGTCGCGAACAGGACCATCGGCGCGAGCGTCCGCAGGAGCCGACCGCCGCCGTATGCGAACGCCAAGTACGCGATCCCCAGCGCCGGCGCGGCGAGCGTGGCGTATCGCGGCTGCAAGCCGGCCTCGGCCCCTTCGCCCGATCGCCCCCAACCCGTCGCCAGGGCGAGCAGTCCGGCCGACGCGAGGGCCGCGATCAGCCCGCCGATCCGCGACCGCCCCGCCTCCCGGAACCACGACGCCAGCAAGACGGCCGTCGCTCCCAGCGTCGCCAGCCCCGCCGCCACTCCCGACCAGGGCCAGAGGACGATCCCCGCCGGCCCGAACCCGGTCGCCAGGAACTGGAAGGTCGTCCGCAGCCCCGCCACGAGCCCGCCGGGCGCCGCGTGGTGGCTCGGCGACGCATAGCCGACCAGATAGAAGACGGCCAGCAACCCCGCCGGCGCGGCGCACGCGGCGATCCCGGCCGCTCGCCGACGGTCGCCCCGCTTCCACTCGCTCCAGGCGGTCGCCAGCAGCCAGAAGGTCGGCGCGGGGATCAGCAGCAGCCCCCCCGCGTTGCAGAGCGGCAGGAGGGCCAGGCACGCCCCGACCCCCGCCGCGCGGCCGATCGACGGCCGTTGTCCACGCCCAACCAGCAGCGCCGTCATCGCGCAGAGCAGCGCCACCGGCGCGACGTACGTGATCTGGATCGCCCAGAGCAGGTTGGGATGATGGCCGAGCCCCAGCATCGTCAGCGGCAGGAAGGCGTCGGCATAGGTCCGCCCCCCGGGCGCGCGGCCGGCGGCGACGAGCAGCGCGGCGGCCGCAGCCGCGAGCAGCCCCACGATCAGCCCCATCACCGGCCGGGGGTCGGCCCCGGTCCCGCCGAACACGCCCAGCAGCACCAGCCTCGCCAGCGGGATCCGGTGCTCGCTGTGCTGCGACCAGAGCCACCCCAGCGTGACCGGCGCCTTCCCGCAAAGCTGCGGCACCACCGCATAGTCGTCGTACCGCGGCACGTCCGCCCCATAGCGCCCGACGTACGCCAGCGCGATCACCAACGACAACGCCCAGACGCCCCACGCGAACGCCGACGCGCCGGGCTGGTCTCTGTTGCGTTGGGCGGAGGATGCGGCTGCGTCGTCGGGTTCGGTCATGCGGGGCTTCGCGGGGTCGCGTGCGGGCCTGGGACGAGCGAGCCATGATACTCGCCGAGCCTGGCCCCACCGCCCGGAAAAATCGTTTCCAGGTTCCTACGTCGCGGGCGACCGTTCCCGACCACGCAACGCCGCCCATGGCGGGCGTCGGCCCCGTTGCGATCGGGATCGTCTTGCAGCGTCCGTGGCGGTGAGATGATTTCGAGCGTTTGGGCCCAAACGCAAGGAGCCGCCTCAGGCTCCCGAGACGGCTCCGATCCGACAGGCCTTGCTTTCGGTTCAGGCGGCGATTCGGCGTCCGCGACATGCCAGGCCGACGCCGACGGCACCCAGGCCGAGCGCCACGACGCTGGCCGGCTCGGGGACGGCCGCCGAGTTCAGCTGCACCATCAGAAACGTGTCCCGGAGCGCGCCGTTGAAGAAGGGATCGGAGAAGTAGGATCGCACATAAGTCGCCCCCGGGCCTGTCGGCGGGGTGAAGTTGACGGCGAATCCGAAGTCTCCCCCGGTCGCGGTGAGCTGGATCCAGTAGCTCGTGTCGGCCTCCAGGTCGATCGGGCTCGCGGCCGAGAAGGTGGCCGGCTCGTAGAACAACGTGGCGGGCCCCTGGTCCATCAGCGTCGCCAGGACCGCGCCTGGGGCGTCGGGAGCCGCGGCGTTGGTCGTGTGGAGCGTCGCCGTCACCGTGGTGCCGGACCCGATCAGGAGGATGAACGTCGCGTCGGCCAACGATTGGGCCGTCGAGCCGGTCGTGAACTCCACGGCGAGCGTCAGGTCGACGCTCGTCGCCCCGGAGCCGGAAAAACCCGCCTGGAAGTTGCCGATGATCAGATCGGCCTTCACGGGCGCGGTCGCCCCGCCCGCCAGCACGAACGCCAGAGCCACCAGCTCGATCCGTCTCGCGATGCTCATTCTCAAAAGTCTCGCCTTCGCAGGAATCGCTGTTCGCCCGACCCGACTCGGATTCCGTCGGCGATCAACGGGCACCCATTCTTCATGTTCGCCGTCGTGGAATCAACTGTGCAACCTATCAATCTTGCAGTAAAGCAGAGGGACCCGACTCAACCAGGAAGGTCGACTCTGAATCGAGCGGGCTTTCGCGAGGCTGAACGCGACCTCCGCAGCCTCTTGCGATCCATCGCCACGATCCGCCCGCCCGTCGCCTCGCGTCGGGCCGCGATCCGGCTCGTCAGGCGTGTTGCAAAGGGAAGTGGGGCACCCCAATTCGGCCCTCTCAAACGATCCTGTGAGTGGTGGGGGCGCAGCGTCGACTCGTCAGGCCATCTCAGGGGCCGCGCGTCGCGTGCGCTCCAGGAACGAGCGCGTCATGAGCCTCGCCGTGCCGGCTTGAGCCTCCGGGGAAGTCGAGAAACCTCGGCGCTCACGCGGCGCCGCTAGCTCGTCGCCTCCGCGAACCCCTTCGCGATCTCCTCGGACGTGGGCCGCACGAGCTGGCTGAGCACCTGGCCGTCTCGCAGGAAGACGAGCGTCGGCCAGAGCTTCACGCGGAAGGAGCGGCCCAGCGGCTTGCCCCGGCCGTCCTCGACCGGGATGTGGTTCACGGCCGGGTGTTTGGCGAGCATCGCGCCCAGGAACGGCTGGATGGCCTGGCAGTGCGGACACCAGCTTGCGCCAAACTCCAGGAGCACCGGCCCGGTCATCCGGTCGACTTCATCGCGCGTCGGTTCGGTCATGGTTCCTCGACGGGTTGGAGAAGTCCGGGCCTGGTTTCTTCAGGTTCGCCCGACTCACCACGCCCGGTCGAGCAGCTCTTCCAGCAGGGCCGGCGTGCAGGGGCGGGGGCTGGCGGCGAGGGACGGGTCGAGGAGGGCGAGGCGGGCGTACTCGGGGAAGCGGTCGCGGGCGAGACCTTCCACGTCGCGGAGGCGTCTCGGCAGCGGGGCGTTGGCGCGGAGGAGTTCCACGAGGGTGATGAGGTGGCCGGGGCCGTCGCCGGCGCGGCCGAGGCCGACGCGGGTGGCCAGCTCGGCCATGCGGGGCTCGGCGGCCTCGCGGATGAACCGCAGGGCGTGCGGCAGCAGCAGGGCCACCAGCGCCGCGTGCCGGCCGGGGGCGTCCAGCTCGACGGCGAAGGCCAGGGCGTGGGCCACGCCCAGCCCCTTGTGCGCGGCGGTCCCGCCCAGCAGCGAGCCGACCATCATCGCCGACCGGGCCTCCAGGCTCGCCCCGTCCTGCACGGCGGCCTCCAGGCCCCGGAAGATGTACCGCAGGCCCTCGATCGCCGCGCCGTCGCAGAGGGGATGGAAGGCGACGGCCAGGTAGCTCTCCACGCAGTGGGCCAGCGCGTCGAGCCCGGCGGCGGCCGTGACCGCCGGCGGCGTGGCCAGCGTCAGGCGCGGGTCGCAGATCGCCACCGAGGGGAGCCGCGGGGCCCGGCCCACTTCGCGCTTGCGGCCGGTCTCGGTCGATCGCAGCCGGGAGGACGGCAGGACCTCGACGCCAGGCCCGGACGTGGTGGGGATCGCGACCGTCGGCGGCAGGTCGAGGCCCCAGGCCATCGCCTTGGCCGCCTCGATCGCCGCGCCTCCCCCGAGGCCGATCAGGCCGTCGCACCCCGACTCGCGATACCGCTCGGCCCCGCGCGCGACGTCCTCGTCGGTGGGGTCGGGCGGCAGCTCCGCGAACAGGACGAACGGGCCGATCGGGCCCGCGACCTGGTCGACGAGGCCCGAGGCGGCCCGGCCCGGGGTGGCGACCAGCAGCGGCCGGGCGACCCCCAGGGCGGTCAGGGCCGCCGGCAGGCCGCGGGCGGCCCCGGCACCGAAGCGGATCGAGCCCGGGAAGTCGAAGGCCGCCGGCTCGGACGGCATCGGGACCCGGGAGGCCGACGAGAGCATGGGGCCGATCACGGCGCGAGCCCCCCCGCCCCGGCGTCGTCGGATCGGTCGGCGTCAGTCGAGCGAGTCAAGGAGCCCCTCCATCTCGGCCGCGGCGTGGGCGTCCCCCTTCGCGCGGGCCTTCGCGACGCCCGTCCGCAGGACTCGGGCCGCGTCCTCGAACTCCTCCGCCTCGGCGTAGGACTGGCCGAGCTGCTGATACGCGGCGATCTCGTCGTCGGGGCCGTCGGCGATCAGGGCGAGCAGCCGCTCGCGGCCCTCGGCCACGTCCCCCTCGCGCAGGCATTGCAAGGCCAGCCCGTAGCGGAGGAACGAGTCGGTCGGATCGTCCCGGAGGCTCTCCTCCAGCTTGAGGCGTCGCGGCGATTTCTCGGCCATCCGTCCCGGCTCCCGTGGTCGTCTTGGTCCCCTCCTTAGTTTTACACCCCGACCGCCGTTTGCGCAGGGCGCATTCCCCCGAATCGGCCCGGAGCGGCCCCGAGGCGTCCAGGAAAACCGTGCAAATCGGCCGTCGACCCGACCGCCTGGAACAGTCGCACGGCCGAGAAGATGGGCAATTTAAAGCTGTTATATGGATACTTGCGGAACGCAGGAAAGCTAGGAGGTATCAGGGCGACTTGGCTCAAGCTGGTAAGCGGGGTAACCGATCCAAAAGCAGGTCGGAGGGCCCGGAGTGCGGCGGAGCGGACGCCGCGGGAGCCGGGAGACACGGACGGAAGCCGACGATCCGCCTCGGTCAACGCATTGGGGACGACATCGTGCCAATACCCTGGAGTCGCCGTGGAGAGGGGGATCGCCGTCCCGGCCCGTCGTCGGGCCCGTGGCTGGGAGCCGGGCTGGTCCTGGCCGCCCTGTCGCTCGGGTCGCCGAGTCCGACGGCCCGCGCGTCGGACCCGTCGACGATCGGGGTCCGACGGACGGCGGTGGTCGAGGCGGTCAGCAAGGCCCAGGCCTGCGTGGTGAACATCTCCAGCGAGAAGAAGGCGGCGTCGAGCAGCCGCTGGCCGTTCTCGCCCGAGGAGAACCAGCGGCCGAGGGTCAACGGCATGGGGAGCGGCGTCATCGTCGACGGCCGCGGCTACATCCTCACCAACCACCACGTCGTCGACCGGGTGGCGGGGGTGCAGGTCCAGCTCCTGGACGGGACGAGCTACCCGGCGCGGGTGCTCCAGTTCGACCCGGTGATGGACCTGGCGCTGATCAAGGTCGAGCCGACCTCCCCCCTGCCCGCGATCAAGATCGGCACCTCGGCCGACCTGATGGTCGGCGAGCCGGTGATCACGATCGGCAACGCCTTCGGGTATGAGAACACCGTCTCGGTCGGCATCGTCAGCGCCCTGCACCGGGACGTGACGCTGTCGGACGAGCAGGTGTACCGCAACCTGATCCAGACCGACGCGGCGATCAACCCGGGGAACTCCGGCGGCCCCCTGATCAACATCGAGGGCGAGCTGATCGGCATCAACGTGGCGGTCCGGGCCGGGGCCCAGGGGATCGGCTTCGCCCTGCCGATGGACGAGGTCAAGCGGGTGGCGGCCGAGATGCTCAGCACCCGCCGGCTGGCCCAGCTCTGGCACGGCGTCGTCGCGGCCGAGACCATGCGGGGCCCGCGCCGGGTCCTGCTGGCCGCCGACGTGCAGCGCGGCAGCCCCGGCGAGGCCGCGGGCGTCCGGCCCGGCGACGAGCTGGTGCAGATCGGCGCGATGCCGGTCTCCAACGCCGTCGACGTGGAGCGGGCGTTCCTCGACGCCCGGCCCGGCACGCCGATGAAGGTCGTGGTCCGCCGCGAGGGCGTGGACGCGACCCTCGCGGTCGACGTCCGGCCCCTCCCCGACGGCGCCACCCTCGCCGCCTACGAGCAGACCGACCCGATCTGGGACACCCTGGGCCTGAAGACCTCGCCGGCCTCGGGCGACGACGTCTCCTCGGTCAACCCCAAGCTCCGGGGCGGCCTGTTCATCCAGGCCGTGTCCCCCGGCAGCCCGGCCGCCGCCGCCGCCCTCCAGCGCGGCGACATCCTGGTCGGGATGAACGTCGGCGACCGCAACTGGGAGACCATCCGGCCCGACAACATCATGTACGTCCTCCGCCAGCCCGAGGCCGTGCAGACCGACAGCGCCCTGCTCTACGTCATCCGCCGCAACGGCCTCCAGTCCCGCCGCATCAGCCTGGCCGACCCCCGGGTGAAGAACATCATCGCCCAGTAAAGCCCGCCCCGACGCCCCCCGACTCGCGACCACGACGGCCCCGGCCCCTCGTCCCCTTTCGGACGCGAGGCCGGGGCCGCTTGCGTTTCGAAAAGTCGACAATGGTGCGTTCAAAGCACGCAATCCCGCAGTCGCCGGAGACCGAGGATCGACACCGGCGGACCCGTCCGCTAAGGTGATAGGTCGGCCCGGTAAGGACGTCGCCCGACCGGCGTTAGGGCGGGACGAGACCCCTCCCCTCGGAAGCCACGGATGCAGGATCGTCACGAATTGGACGCCCCGGACGATCAGCCGGAGACGGAGATCGACTCGCCCGGCCACGACGCGATCGTGACCTTCGCCGTCTTTTTCGAGGGCGGCCTCGCGCCGCTGTCGCTCCTTTTGGGCTGGTGGTTCGGCCACCCCCCCCTGCACCGCTTCGACTGGGACTTCCGCGCCGCGTTGCTCGGCGCGGCGGCGGCGGCGGCCCCGGCCGCCTGCTTCCTGGCGATCCTGATCTGGCCGATCGGGCCGCTGGCGCGGGTCAAGAAGTTCTGCGAGGAGGAGTTCGTCCCGCTGCTGGGCAACAGCTCGTGGGCGGATCTGGTGCTGATCGCGATCTCGGCCGGCGTCGGCGAGGAGATGCTCTTCCGGGGCGTCTTCCAGTCGTCGATCGCGGCGGCGACCACCGGGTTCTGGGGCCTGGTCCTCGCCAGCCTCCTGTTCGGGGCGCTGCACCCGATCTCGATCCCCTACGCGATCCTCAGCTTCTCGATGGGCGTCTACCTCGGGACGATCTACGACGCCTCCGGCAACCTGCTGGTGTCCATCGTCTGCCACGGCGTCTACGACTTCGTCCTGATGGCGTACCTGCTGAGGCCGTGGGACCCGGACAGGCTCGGGGGCAACCCGATCGACGCCATCGGGGCGGACCAGCGCATCGACGAGCACGACGCGCCCTGATGCTTTCGCCGCGGCCGGCGAGTATGCTGGGTGGGCCCGCCGCCCCCGCGCCTCCCCGTCTCGGGGGCCGCGACCGGCCGATCGATCGTCCCGTAGGCGGAAAGGTCCCGACCCCATGATCCACGCGGCCTCGAACCGGAACGGCCGCCGGCGCGCCCGGGCCGCGGCCCTCGGCCTGCTGATCGCCGCCGCGACCGCCACGGCCACGGCGACGGCGACCGCCGCCGAGCCCGTCGCCCTGCGATGGCGGCTGGAGCCCGGCCGGGTCTTCCGCTACGCGATGGTCCAGGAGACCCGGTTCGAGTCGAAGCCCGACGGCGGCCGGGGCGTGCGGCTCGACCGTCGCCAGCAGGTGGACTTCCGCTGGACCGTCGGCCAGGTCGCCGACGGCGTCGCCGAGCTGACGATGGACATCGAGCGGCTCCGCGTCCGGATCGACGGCGAGGGCCCCACCGCCGGCTTCGCGTTCGACTCCGCGGCCGACGACCCCCGGCCGGGCGGCCCGTTCGGCGACCGCCTCGCCGCCCTGCTGAAGGAGCTGGCCGGCTCGGAGATCGCCTTCCGGATGGACGCGCGCGGCGAGGCCTCCGACGTCCGCCTCCCCGACCCCCTCCGCGCCCGGATCCGCGAGGCGGGCGACGCCGGCTCCGCCGCGTTCTCCGAGGAAGGGGCCCGCAACCTGATCCTCCAGGCCCTGCCGCTTCTGCCCGAAGGCCCGGTGGAGCCGGGCGCCGCCTGGACCCGGCAGACCGCCGCCGCCATGCCCAGGCTCGGCGCCATCGTCCTGGACAAGACCTACACCCTTCGCGGCCCCCGGCCCGACCGCCCGGCGCTCCGGGAGGTCGACGTCGAGACCCGCGTCACCCTCCGGCCCGCCCCCGAGGCCGACCTGGAGATGAGGCTGATCCGCCAGCAGGGCTCGGGGTCGTTCGACTTCGACACGGCCCTCGGGCTCGTCGCCTCCTACCACCTGGAGGACGCCCTGACCACGGAGTACTCGGCCCATGGCCAGCGGGTCGAGCAGACCCTCGCCGGCCGGATCGACGTGGCCCTCGCCCCGCCGGCCGACGCCCCCTGCCCCGATCCTTCGCCTCGTTGAGACCGGTCCGATCGACCGGAGCCCGCCCCCCGCGCGTCGCGGGCGGCCCGGGCCCGGCCCTCCCCCCCGACCCGCCCCCCCCTTGGAGCCCCGACCCATGCCGAACCCGACGATGGAAGCCTCGACGTCCCGCCCGCGCCGCCTCGCGGTCGCCGCCCTCGCCCTGGCCGCCGGCCTCGGCCTCGGCGCCGGCGCGGCCCGGGCCGAGGAACCCCTGCGCTGGAAGTTCCAGAAGGGGGAGACCATCCGCTACGCCCTGGTCCAGAAGACCGCGACCAAGATGAAGGCCGGCGAGGTCGAGCGCGGCTCGAACGTCGAGCAGACCAGCGACATCCGCTGGGTCGTCGACGAGGTCAACCCCGAGGGCGTCGCCACGATGACCCAGGTCATCGACCGCGTCCGCGTGAAGCTCGACTCCGGCGGCCAGCCCCCGTTCGAGTACGACTCGGCCGAGCCGGACAAGCCCCAGGAGGGCCCGCTCGCCGCGACGATCGGCCCCATGTTCAAGGCGCTCGCCGGCTTCGAGTGCACGCTGACCATGGACCCCCGGGGCCGGATCGAGTCGGTCAAGATCCCCGAGAAGACCATGGAAGCCCTCCGCGGCAGCCTCGCCGGGCCGATGGGCAACATGTTCTCGGAAGAGTCCATGAAGAACATGATCACCCAGTCCGGCCTCATCCTCCCCGAGGCGGCCGTCGCCAAGGGCCAGGGCTGGGCCGACGAGTCCAGCCTGCCGGTCCAGCAGCTCGGCACCATCAAGACCACGAAGACCTACACCGTCGAAGGGCCCGACGAGAAGGACCCGACCAAGGTCCGCATCGCCCTCGACGCCAAGATGGCCGTCGAGGCCGGCGAGAACCCCCAGGTCAGCTTCGAGATCAAGGAGCAGAAGAACGAGGGCCAGTTCCTCTTCGACGCCGCGAAGGGCCGCATCGCCAGCTCGCACGTCGAGGTCAAGATGGTCCAGCTCATCACCGCCGGGCCCCAGAAGCTCCAGCAGACCGTCGACAACACCATGGAGATGACCCTGGCCCCCGCCGCCTCCGCGAAGTGAGCCCGCCCCCGCCCCCGACCCCGGTCAGGCCAGGCCGTGCTTCTTCAGCTTGCTGAAGAACGTGCTCCGCGGCATCCCCAGGATCCGGGCGGCGACGCTCTTGTTGCCGTCCGCCTCCTCCAACGCCTCCACCAGCCGCTGGCGCTCGTACGAGGCGAACTCGGCGCCCCACTCCTCGCCGTCCCCCGACCCGGCCCCGGCCGTCGTCGGGGCCGGCATGGGCGTCGCCGCCGGGGCGGGAGCCCGGGCCGTCGTCGGCGTCGAGGCCGGAACGAACGCCCGCGCCGGCGTCCGGGGGGCGACGACCGCCGCCGAGGCCCTCGGGCGGTATCGGCGGCGGATCGGCTGGCGGACCTCCGGCGGCAGGTCTTCCGCGGTGAGCGTCGGGCCGTCGGCCAGCACCACCGCGCGCTCGATCGTGTTCTCCAGCTCGCGGATGTTCCCCGGCCAGTCGTACGCCATCAGGGCCTCGACCGCCTCGGGCTCGATGTACGTCAGCACCTTCCCCATCCGCGCCGCGTGGACGTGGAGGAAGTGCATCGCCAGCTCCAGCACGTCGTCGCGACGCTCCCGCAGCGAGGGGGTCGTCAGGGGGATCACGTTGAGCCGGTAGAACAGGTCCTCGCGGAACCGCCCGGCCTGGATCAGCGCCTCCAGGTTCTGGTGCGTCGCCGCCACGATCCGCACGTCGACCTGGAGCGACTGCGAGCTGCCCACCCGTTCGAACGACATCTCCTGGAGCACCCGCAGCAGCTTCGTCTGCACCTCCAGGTTGATGTCGCCGATCTCGTCCAGGAACAGCGTGCCGCCGTCGGCCTGCTCGAACCGGCCCACGCGGTCGCGGTCGGCCCCGGTGAACGCCCCTTTGACGTGGCCGAACAGCTCGCTCTCCAGCAGGGTCGGCGAGAGCGCCGCGCAGTGGACCTTCACGAACGGCCGCCCGGCGCGGGGGCTGGCCGCGTGGACGGCCGCCGCCAGCAGCTCCTTGCCGGTGCCGCTCTCGCCCCGGATCAGCACCGCCGACGAGCTGGCCGCCACCTTCCGCGCCATCTCCATCATCCGCCGGGCCGAGGGGCTCGACCCCTTGATCCGCTCGAACGCCTCCAGCAGGCCCGTCGGCTCCTTCCGGCCCGACGCGTCCGGGGCCCCGGCCTTCGCGGGGAGCGCCGCGCTCTCGCGCTCGGCGCGGTCGCGGAGCTGGTCCTGGAGGATCAGGATCCGTCGCTGCTGCTCCGAGATCTTCTCCACCTTGTCGCGCAGCTCGTGGTTGAGCGTCTCCAGCGTCTCCTGGATGTCGGCCGAGTGCAGGGCCATCGCCGAGACCGAGCTGAGCGCGCCCAGGAACGCCATCTCCTCGTCCTCATAAGGCATCCCGCTGCGCTTGGGGCCCAGCACCAGCACCCCCGCCAGCTCGCCGTCGCCGCCCACGCCGCAGGCGGCCTCCCCCCCCAGCGCGATCATCGCGTCGGTCGCCGGGTCGGACGCCGCCGCGGAGCCGATCGTGTGGGTCTGGCGGATCGAGGACGACTGCCGGAGCCGGGCCACCAGCGGATCGTCGGCCTCCAGCACCGCCTCGTCGGGCGCCGGGCCGTGGCTCGCGGCCAGCTCGAACCGGCCCCCCGGGCCGTCGGAAAGGTAGAGCGCCCCCCACTCCAGCCGCAGGACCTCGGCCGTCCCCTCCAGCAGCCGCTTGCCCAGCGTCTCGCGGTCCACCAGGCTGCCGACCGCCAGCCGCATCTTCTGCATCGCCTGGTCGAACTTGTACTTCTCGCGGAAGAACCGGCGGTCCAGCACCCGCTGGAAACGCCCCCGCGCCACCTCGGAGACGAACAGCACCGCGATGACCGAGACCGTCGCCACCACCGCCCCCCACGACGTCCCCAGCGCCGAGAGCCGGTCGCCGATCAGCTTGCCGCTCACCAGCAGGAGCCCCGAATAGATCAGCCCCGCCGTCACGCTGAACGCGAAGTAGGCCACGCTCCGGTTGACGATCTCCTCGACCTGCAGCAGCTTGTACCGCGTGATGCTGAACGCGTGCGCGATCGTGTAGAGCAGCGAGACCGTGAACATCGGCCAGGCCGCGCTGTCGCGCCCCAGGTTCGACGGGTCGATCAGCGTCTGGACCATCAGGTAGCCGATCAGGACCGACGACACCACGGTCGCCAGCAGGATCCACTTCACCTGGTTCCGCTCGCCCCGGTGCCGCGCCCGGCGGTAGCTGAACACCAGGCACAGGAAGCAGAGCCCGAAGAAGAAGACCGCCACCCAGACGTAGCTGAGCGCCAGCAGCCGGATCAGCTCCAGGGCCGTCGTGCTCTGCGTCACGTCCCGGAGCCGCATCACCCGAGACGCGTACATGCTCCCCCAGAGCGCCGCCAGGAACGCCGCCGGCACCCCGTACAGCACGGCCAGCACCCAGCGACGATGCAGCAGCATCAGCGGGTTCGGCCGGGGGAAGACCAGGTAGAAGTGCAGGTTGACCGTCGGCACCAGGAGGGCGAACAGCACGAACGGATAGATCAGCGAGGGCCGGCCCACGATCTCCGTCCAGTGATACCCCCCCATGAACGCCCCGACCGTCACGATGCAGAGCATGAAGAACAGCCGCGCCGAGTCGTCGTTCGGCCGCCGCCAGAAGACCCGGGCGCCCACCCCGAAGATCAGCATCTCCTGGACGAACCAGATCAGCGACCAGGCCCAAGACCGCGTGGGGGCGTACCGGACCTGGGCCTTCGCCTCGTGGATCGTTCCCGAGGCCCGATCCACCCAGCGGACGTCGATCTTCTCCCCCACGCGACCGCTCAGCTCGCGGATCGCCACGATGTAGGCCGAGTAGCCCCCCTGATCGAGCTGCACGTCGCCGATCGACAGCAACTCGTCGCCCCGTCGCGGGCGATCGACCTCGCCCCGGGCGTTGATCCAGGTGAAGTTCGGCGAGACATTCTCCTCGACCTCCGTGCCGAACATGCAGCGCACGCCGATCGTCCCCATCCAGGCGACCTGGACGAGTACCATCGCCGAATACACCAGGACCGCGACCGAGCACGCGACATAGAACAAGCGGAGGCCGACCCAACGCTCCCCCATCCAGGATTTCGCCCCGAAAGACGTCTCCCGGCGGCGCGCGAACTCCCCGGAACCCCGCCGCGGAGGCCAGCCGATCCAGGAGAAAAATCGTCGCGGCATCATACCCCCAGGCCCGTGGGCCGGGCCCGTTTCAACCGGCTTAATCCCTGCGACCGCGTGGGAGGGCCGGTCGTCGTTCTCAGCCCTCGTCGTCAGTCTTAGTCTAGCGATTTCGGCGCTGGTCCGCCAGGTGATCGTTAGCGAATGTCTGGGGCGTCTCGGCGCTGACGAGGTGTCGGCCCGTCGTGCTGGGGTTTCGACGATCTCCAGGCGCTCGCATTGAACGACGTCCCTGTAATCCTCGCTGAGTCCTGTATTTTTACCTGGATTCTCTAAGTTATCAGATTTTGGGTTGTCTGGGTAAAGTATTCGGCCGCGTGATGAAATCGCCTGTCGAAATTCCTGGTTTTCGGCGCTAGTCGATTGGCGAAATTTCGTCGGGGTCAGGTCGGCGGCGGCCCGCGACGCCCTTCGGTTTGGAAAGAAAATCCCGGCGAAATCGACTGGGCACGTGAAGTGCGAAACAGTCCTACCGAATTCGCGGTCCCAGGGCGAGGCAGCTCGACCGGGGACGCCGGGTGACGACGATTCCGGCTGTGTTCATCATCGATGATTTGGCAACACACGGACGGATCGACCACCGATCCGACGCGGGCGAGGGGGACGGGATGCGGCTCTCAACGAAGTGGCGAGACTCGTGGACGACGATCATGCCCGACGCGGGAAGCCGCCGGGTTCGTCGCCTCACGGTCAACGGCGAGGCCTTCGAGGTCGTCCGCATGGGCTGGGGCGACCCCCTGGTCGTGGTCCCCGGCATGGCCGGCGGCTGGCGGTTGACCACCCCCCTGCTGCGGAAGCTCGCGAAGAACCACCAGGTCATCACCTACAGCCTGAGGGGCGACCTGACCCGGGGCGCGGGGCCGCTCGGGCACACGCGGGCTCCTTACGTCGAGATCGGTCAGCACGCGGCCGACCTGGCCGGCCTGATCGAGAATCTCGGGCTGGAGCGGCCGTCGGTGCTGGGCGTCTCGTTCGGCGGGGCGATCGCGCTGGAGCTGGCCGTCGAGCAGCCCCGGATGCTGGACTCCCTGATCGTCCAGGGGATGGAGTCGCGGTTCCACGCGACGACCGCCTCGGCGATCGTCCGGCGGGTCCTGGAGCGTTACCCCCTGGTCCCGAACAGCCCGTTCCTCAACCAGTTCCTGAACCTGCTGTACGCCAAGAAGCCCGAGCCCGGCCCGCGGCATGACTTCGTGGTCGATCGGATCTGGGAGACGCCCCAGCCGGTCGTCGCCCACCGCCTGGCCCAGCTTGAGCACTTCGACGTGACCGACCGCCTCTGGCGGATCGACGCCCCCACGCTGGTCCTCGCCGGCTCCAAGGACGCGATCATCCCGACCTCGCGGCAGCAGCGGCTCGCCAACGACATCTCGGGCGCCCGGTTCGAGTCGCTCGAAGGGGCCGGCCACATCGGCTTCGTCACCCACGCCGAGGCCATGGCCCGCCAGGTCCAGGCCCACCTCCAGCGCGTCAAGGCGGCGTCCGTCTGACTCGCCCCGACGGGCCCCCTCGGCCGGGGCCCGTCGCACAACCCGATCATCCTCAGGAAGTCTCCCCCTCGCCGGATTCGGCCCCGGCGGGGTGGGAGCTTTCTGTTTCTAGAGATCCACGAACCGATCCTGGCTCAAGACCGGAGGGCGGCGATGCTGGATCGGACCCAAGCCATCCTGCGGGACATGGAAGCCTGGCCCTGGTTCGAGCACGTCGGTGCGCCGATCCGCGACCCCGCGGTCATCGCCGTCAGCTCCTCGGAAGAGGCGGTCGAGTGCCACCGGAGCTACGTCTGGGAGTGCCTGAGGTTGCAGGTGCGGAACGTGAACTATAGGGCCTACAACGCGAGAGATTGGCACCGGGCCCAGGGGTTGAACCCGGTCGTGATGGGGGTCGAGCAGATCCTGGAACCCTTGTTCCGCCGGATCCGGGCCCTGGGGGAACGCCTGTCGCTGCCCGAAGGCGCCTTCTATTATCAGGTCAGGTGGGATCTGATCGCGATCGCCGTGGAGACCGAGCTCGCCGACCTCTCCCCGCCCCTCTTCAGCGTGCCGGTGGTGCTCCCCTGGTATCGGGCCGGAAGCTTCCCCTGCGGTTGGGACGGCCCGATCCTGGACACCGACTGGAAGGGCGTGTTCCCGCCCTACCGCCTGTTCGTCTACTGACGGCCCGCCGCGTCGGTCGACGCTCACAGCGCCCGGCTGGGCCCCACCCAGGGCTCGTGCCACGCCGAGATTCGACGATGCCGGCTGGCGGCCAGGCGGGCTCGCTCGGCGGATCGTCCCCAGATTTCGGCCTGCTCGCCCCAGGATCGGGCCGGCGCCTCGTCCGGGAAGGGGCGAACTTTCAGGGCCTGAGACTCCTCGTCGTCCAGGTCCCAGGCCGTCCCCCGCCAGGCTCGCCGGCGGCACTCCTCAGCCCGATCGGCCATGAACTCCGACTCGACCTCGCAGAGTCGGGCGACAAGTTTTTCCTGCGTCGCGATCGAGGTGTACCTCCCCCGCATCCGCCATAGGTGGATCGGCCAGAGAGCGAGCGCGACGAGCGCGACGACGACGAACATCCCCCGGACGGTGATCCGGAGGCGGGGACGCGGCCAGACCGGCCTGACGCTCCGGCATTTGGCCGTGTCGGCGATCCTTCGCCGGACCCTCGACCGGACGAGCCAGCCGGTCAGCCCGAGGAGGGCGATCATGGGGACGAAGGCCAGGCCGCTGACCATCAGCCGCCACGTCAGCTCGGAGACGACGTAGAGCCAGTAGAGAGACAGGAACGTCACTGCGGCGGAGGCGAGCAACGCCCCGGGCGCGACCAGCCACCAGTCGGGATCTCCGGCGTCTCGCCGGGGCGCGACGACGTAGGTCCGGACCAGGATCGGCACCACGAACCCCGCGAGCAAGACTCCCCAGAGGATCTCGCCGCCCGTGGCCACGAAGCACAGCGACGTCAGCGCGGCGCCCAGCAAGACCGGCGTTGAACGGAGCTGGCTTCCGGGCACGACGGTCCCCTCCAAGGATCCTGGATGAAGCCGATCGGTTGAACCCTCGGCGAACGTCGTCCCCCTGGCGGGGGAAGGACGCCTGGGTCGACGAGCACGGAGCCCCTCGGAGGACCGGGCAGGCGGGCAAGCCGTTGCGTCCTATCTCCGTCCGCCCCCTCATCCGCCCCGTCGGGGCAACTTCCCCCACCTCAGGGGAAGGGAGGGCGTGCGAAGGCCGGCGGGGTAGCGACGGTCCCTCTCGGGGGCGTCAGCCCTCGGGACGGGAGCTAGAAACCCGAAGGTAGGCGAATCCTCGGCCGGGCCCCGTCCGTCACTCCGACCCGGGAGCGGCCGGCGGGGAAGGCTTCACGGTCCGGCTTTCGAGGATCGCCTGGATCTTCATCCGCGTGCGCTGGCCCCGGCAACGCCGGAGGTAATCGTGGGCGTTGCGCCGGGTCTGGTCGGCGTGCTGGAAGTCGGCGCCGTGCTCGGCCAGCAGCTTGACGACCTGCCACTGGGAGGCCCGGGCGGCCGAGATGACCGGCGTGAATCCCTTGCCGCCCACGCGGTTGACGTCGGCCCCGCGCTCCAGCAGGAGCCGCACGACCTCCAGCTGGCCGGCCGCCGCCGCCACCTGGAGCGGCGTCGCGTCGGGCCCGGCCGTCGCGGCGACCTGGGGGGGAGTCGCGTCGGGGCCCCCCTCCTGGACGAAGTCCACGGGCACCCCCTCGTCCAGCTTCGCGCGGACCCCTTCCAGGTCGCCCTCGAAGGCCAGTTTCGTCAGGCCTGCGTCCATCGGTCCTCCTCCTGGATCCAGCGAACGCGCCGGGTTCCGTTCCCGGGCTCGCTGTCCCGCCAATCGGTAGTAGTGTGACCCTGGGAGGATCCCTCCGCAGCCCGTCGTCGGGGCGAGGCGGGACCTCTCGGGCTCCCCGACCTCGCCGATCGGTCGGCGATGCGGGGCGATGACCGTTCATGGTATCCGAACGCGGCGCTCGACCGGCGGAAGGGGCGGAAAAGTGGTCGAACGAACCCAATCTCCGGGGCCTCAAACCGCTCTTAAACGGCTATTGCTTGGAGACTTGCGGCCGATGGCTTCGTTCGCGGGTTGCGCGAACGAAGCCAATTCCGGGCGAGGGCTTCGGAACCCGGGCGACGGCCGTTCGGTCGATCGGCGATCTCTCGAGAGGCGGGCGGTCCTGGACGCCGAAAACAGGGCAAAGCGCGTCGAACGAACCCAATCTCTGGGGCCGTTCTCCGAGGTTAAGTCTCTTTTGCATAGTGGTTTGCGAGAAGTTGGGTTCGCTCGGGGGTCTGCGAAAGAACCCAACTCGCGCCGGCCGACCGCGAGGGCCTGGCGTTCAGGGCCGGATGGCCCGGTAGGCCTCGCCGATCGCCCGGACCTTGGCGGGGTCGGAGCCGACTCCCGACCAGTGGAGGATCATCACGCCGGTCGAGGGGGGGCGGGTGCCGTGGTCGACGACGGCGGACACGTCCTCGGCGCGGACGGCCTCGCCCCAGTCGGCGACCTGGACGATGGGCCAGATCTTGAGGCGTTCGCCGGGCTCGCCCCGGACGTCCAGGAACCGGCCCAGCCAGGCCGTCTGCCGCGAGATCCAGGCCGAGTCGTTCGCGTGGCCGAACCGGGCGTGGTAGGGCATGATGCTGAACACGTCCAGGTAGGCCGCCTGGGCCTTCAGGTCGATCGCCAGCTTGTCGCGGAGGGCCCCGTCCCGCTCCTCGTCGGTCCAGGGGCAGTGGAAGGTCCCCAGCAGGGCCTCGGGCCGGACCTCGTCCACGATCGCCCGGAACTCGCGGACCCAGTCGGTGAAGACCCCGCATCGCCAGGCGACCCACTTCGCGCGATCCTCGCCCAGCAGGCGGCGGGAGACCTCAGGCGTGGGACCGTCCACCGACGCGCCCGTCTCGCGAGCGAAGGCGTCCAGGCAGTTCCGGCAGAAGCAGGTGTCGGGGAGGTAGGGCTCGGCCTGCTCCCAGCTCGCGTGGGCGTGGTGGTAGTCGAGCCAGATCCCGTCGATCGGGGCCCCGGCCAGCGTCTTGCGGAACGCGGCCATCCGCTCGCGACGATAGCCGGGGTGCGTGGGACAGACCCCTTGCCAGTCGTCGGGGGCGGGGGCGCGGAGGCCGTCGGGGCCGACGGGCGCGGCGTCGGGGTGATCGGCCAGGTAGCCGGCCTGGTGCATCGTGTTGAACTCGGCGAAGACCCGGACGCCGGGGGCCTTCGCCTTGAGGCCGGCGACGACCTCGGCCGTCGCGCCGTCCGACCCGATCCAGACGGCGTTGATCCCGTAGTCGTCCAGCGTCTCGCCGCCGTCGAGGATCCGCGAGGGGACGCCGCCGTAGATCCCGCGCACCGCGACCGCCGGCCGGGGCGCGAGGGCCGGCACCGGCTCGTCGGCGAGGGTGGGCGTCGTCGTCAGGACGAGGAGCCAGGCGGACAGGCCTGCGATTCGAAGCGGCGTGCGGAGGTCGGTCATGGGGCTCGTCCGTGGGGTGGGTCGGGGGTGGGCCTTGGTTGCCATCTTGCCCGCCGGGCCCGTCCGAGGCAAGCTTCGGGGAGACCGTCTCCGCCCTTCGCCGCGGCCGAGCTGGAGCCACGTATCGATGTCGAGCCCGCGCCCCCTGTACTCGGACCGCCTGGAGGCGGCGATGCGGTTCGCGGCCGTCGCCCACCGGGATCAACTGCGGCGGTCGAGCGACACGCCGTACTTCCAGCACGTCGCCGTCGTGGCCGCCATCGTGGAACGGGCCGGGTTCGCCGAGGAGGTGGTGATCGCCGGCCTGCTCCACGACGTGGTCGAGGACACGCCGACGACGCTCGACGAGGTGGCGCAGGCGTTCGGCACCGAGGTCGCCCGGCTCGTCGGCTTCTGCTCCGAGGTCAAGCTCGACGCCTCGGGGGCCAAGCGGCCCTGGATCGACCGCAAGGCCGACCACCTCGCCTCGCTGGCCGAGGCCCCCGTGGAGGCCCGCGCGGTGGTCCTGGCCGACAAGCTCCACAACCTGACCGCGATCGCCCACGACCTGGCCCGGGGCGTCGACGTCTGGGCCGACTTCCACGCCGACCGCGAGCAGGTGCTCTGGTACTACGACGCGATCCTGGAAGCCTGCGGCGGCGACGACCCCCGGCTCGCCCGCCTGGTCGAGGCCTGCCGCGAGGTCCTGGGCGGACTCGGCGCCTGATCCCTCGCGGCGCGAGGGCGATGGCCCGAGAATCCGGCGAGAGGCTATGATTGCGATGGGCACTCGTCTCGCGGCCGCGATCCCTGCGACTCAGCCACACCTATCCCTCTGGAGACGATCGATGGACCTTCGAACCGTGCTGGCCGAGGTGCGAGGATGGACGGCGCAGGATCAGCTCAGGCTGATCGGTGAACTCTGGGACGGGCTCTCCGACGCGGAGGTCGAGGTGGCGTTGACCGAGGAGCTGAGGTCCTGGCTGGATCGTCGTATCGAAGCCTCGGACGAGAAGCCCGACGCCGTCGTCCCCTGGGACGAGGTTCGCAACAGGGCCCTCGAGCGGTTCGGGAAATGAGCCTTCCGGTCGTCTTGACAGTCGAGGCCGAGCACGATTTCCTGGCCGCTGCGGATTGGTATCAGGAACATGCCGGCCTGGGATCCGAGTTCACCCGATAGGTCCACAAGGTTCTGGAGCAACTTCAAGCCACGCCGGACCTGCATCGGATCGTCTACCGCGACATCCGCCAGGCGCGCGTCGCACGCTTCCCCTACCTGGTCTTCTACCGTGCGAAGGCCGAGCGAGTCGAAGTGATCGCGATACTCCACAGTCGTCGCTCGACCGCGGCCTGGAAGGGACGGCTGTGAGGCACACGCCCCGCCTCTCGGCCCCCGTTCGGAGGATTTCGGCGCGAGCTGTTGATCCGGGCCCCTGTCGGGGATAAAGTGACTATGTCGATCAGGGCGGCACGTGCCCCTCGACTCTCGGATCGCGCTACCGTGGCGTGACGGACTAGAGCCCGCTCTCGCGATGAGGCTGGACTCACGCGGGCCCGGGGAGGCTAGAACGTAAAGGAGGTGATCGCGTGTGTAGTGACAACCAGGGGCGGCTCGCCTAAGGCAGCCGACGGGTTTGCCGTCGGGCAAGCCGCATATACCGGACCTAACGAGGTCTTGGTTCGGCCGGGCTCGGGGATTCGCCCCGGGCCCGGTCGGATTCTCCTCCTCTCCTCGTGATAATGATCGACGCCGCAACCATGACCGTCGGGGTTCCCTCCGCGTGACGCTCGGCCTGTTCGCGACCTATTTTGCTGGCTCTTATCAGGGCTGGTGGTTCTGGTTTACCAGCGCCACTTCAGGTCGCCGGGCTGTGTGCGGAGGTGTCGTCTAGGACCCCACCCCCCATACAAAGCAGACACCCAAGGCCCCGGGACCTGACTTCAGGACCGGGGCCTTTTTTCGTTTCCAGGTTTTCCAAGTCAGTCGGTGATTCCGAATCCAGAGGGCGTCGGCGACCTCCCCCGATCTCCCGGCCGCGTGACGCCGGGCGAGGATCGAGTCGAGGGCCGCGGCCCGCCAACCAAGGGAGGGCGTCGACCGTGATCGTGGTGATGAAGCCGGACGCGACCGGGACGCAAATCGAGACCATGACGCAGCAGATCTCCGCGATGGGGCTGACCCCGCAGGTCATCAAGGGCGAGCACCAGACGGTCGTCGCCGCGCTCGGGCAGGAGCGGCCGGGGATGGCCGAATCGCTCGAAGTCGGCGAGGGCGTGGAGAAGGTCCTGCCGATCATGGCCCCGTACAAGCGGGCCTCGTCCGAGATCAAGAAGGACCGGACGGTCGTGAAGGCCCTGGGCCTGGAGATCGGCGGGACCAAGATCGCGATGATCGCCGGCCCCTGCTCCGTCGAGAGCGAGGAGCAGATCGTCTCCATCGCGAAGAAGCTCCGCGACCTGGGCGCGACGGGCCTCCGCGGCGGCGCCTTCAAGCCCCGGACGAGCCCCTACAGCTTCCAGGGGCACAAGGAGGAGGGCCTGCGGATGCTCGCCGCCGCGCGGGCCGAGACCGGCCTGGCGATCGTCACCGAGGTCATGGCGCCCGAGCACGTGCCGATGGTCGCCGAGTACGCCGACGTCCTCCAGATCGGCGCCCGCAACATGCAGAACTACCAGCTCCTCCAGGCCGTGGGCGACTCCGGCAAGCCCGCCCTCCTCAAGCGCGGCATGAGCGCGACCATCGAGGAGTTCCTGCTGGCCGCCGAGTACATCCTGGACCGCGGCAACCCCGACGTCGTCCTCTGCGAGCGCGGCGTCCGGACGTTCGAGGACCACACGCGGTTCACCCTGCCGCTGGCGACCGTCGCCTACCTCAACGAGAAGTCCCACCTCCCCGTCGTCGTCGACCCCTCGCACGGCACGGGCAAGGCGAGCCTGGTCGCGTCGATGTCCAAGGCGTCGGTCGCGGCGGGCGCCGACGGCCTCATCATCGAGGTCCACGAGGACCCCAAGAAGGCCGCCAGCGACGGCGCCCAGACCATCACCCCCGCGGCCTTCGGCCAGCTCATGGCCCAGTGCCGCCGCGTCGCCGAGGCCGTCGACCGCAGCCTCTGAGCCGACGTCCCGGCCCGCGCGAGGATCAGGCGGCGGTCGTCCCCACGGGCGACCGCCACCGGGCCCGGAACAGCACCGAGGCCACCACCACCGCGGCCAGCCCGCCGAACTCCAGACCCCAGATCGAGCCCCCCACCCACGCGAACCGGAGCAGCGCCTCGGCCCCTTCGGGGGCGGCGCGGAACGCCGCCCGGTAGAACTCCGGGCTCAACGTCGCCAGCCCCACCGCCAGCAGCCCGCCCACCGCCCAGCACGCCAGCGCCGCCCCGCCGATCGCCAGCAGATACCCACCCGAGACCCGCAGCGGGCAACGCGCGTGGCTGACCACGCCGACCACCGTCGCGAAGATCAGCGAGAGCCCCAGCCCGAACAGGAGCCCCTCGAAGATCCCCTGCGCCACGGCCGCCGTCGCCACGTCGGCCACGCCCTCCCAGTGGAGGATGCGGCGGAAGTACTCCGGGCTCACCCGGCCGTTGACCGCATTGGTCAACGCCCCGAGCGCGGCCCCCGTCGCGACCCCCGCGATAGCCAGCCCGACGAGCGCGCCGGGTCGTCCCTCGCCCCGCATCGCGTCGTCACGACCCGTCGGCTCATGGTCCATCGTCCCGCCTCCGATCCGGTCGCCTCGCGCCCCGCGGCCCCGTCGCCGCCGACATGATCATGGCCGGGCGGCGCCGGCGCGTGCCAGGGTCGCGCGGCAATCTCGACGCACCCGGCACGACTTGCCGCCGGGACGGCGGTTCGGGTCGCAATTACGCT
Organism: Paludisphaera soli; assembly: GCF_011064595.1. Taxonomy (GTDB): domain Bacteria; phylum Planctomycetota; class Planctomycetia; order Isosphaerales; family Isosphaeraceae; genus Paludisphaera; species Paludisphaera soli. Next base: position 321,538 of record NZ_JAALJI010000006.1, read on the forward strand.
TCCAAACGGGTACGAATCAACAAAACACGATCTCACGGCGCCCGTTCGTGGGTTAGAATTCCCGCAAGCGATCTTCCGCGAGCGCGCGTCGAAGTCGCCCCGCACGGTCGTCGTCCCAACCTCCCCCTGAACTCGGTCCGCGGGCCGCATCCCGGCGGGCGTCTCGGCGCCGCGAGGGTCAGGCCGCTCCAGCCCCCATCCCCACGAGAGGTCGACATGAGCCCGACGAAGAAGACGAAATCGAAGACGGTCGCGGAGAGTGCGAAGGAGACGGTCGTCGAGGCCGCAGCCGCGACCAAGAAGGCCGCCAAGAAGCTGCCGGGCAAGGTCTCCGCCGCCGCCAAGGCCGCCGGCGAGGCCATCGCCTCCGGCGCCGAGGCCGCCCGCGACAAGGGCGCGGAGGTCGTCGAGGCCGTCGCCGCCGCGCTCCCCGGCGCCGCCACCAAGAAGAAGGCCGCCCCCAAGAAGGCCGTCGCGACGAAGAAGGCCGCCGCCCCCGCCGCCAAGGCCAAGGCCGCCGTGAAGACCACCGTGAAGGCCGACGCCCCCAAGGCGGAGGCCAAGACCAAGGCCGCCCCCAAGGCCAAGGCCGTCGCGACGAAGAAGGCCGCCGCCCCCGCCGCCAAGGCCGCCAAGCCCAAGTCGTCCGCCAAGAAGGCCTCCCCCTCGGCCTGACCGCGCCCGAAGAAGCCAAGCCATCCAGGGCGAGCGGGACCACCTCCCCGCTCGCCCTTCTTCATGCGCCCCACGCGTCCCTGTCGCTCTCGGCTCGCGGCGGGTAACCTGATCGGGACGGTCCGCCGGGCCGCGCGGGGCGCGGGCGCGGCGGAAGACGCCTCGACCCCACCGACGAGACGGGCCGCTCTGATGCTCGACGCCTTGGTCGTGTCCCCCCACCCCGACGACGCCGAACTCGGGGTCGGCGGGACGATCGTCCGACTCCGCAAGCAGGGCTGGAAGGTCGGCGTGCTGGACCTCACCAGCGGCGAGCCCACCCCGCTCGGCAGCCTCGAACGCCGCAAGGCCGAGACCGCCGCCGCCAACGCCGCCCTCGGCGACCCCTGGCGCGAGAACCTCGGCCTGCCCAACCGCAGCCTCCAGGCCGACCTGGCCAGCCGCCGCGCGCTCGCGGCCGTCTTCCGGCGGGTCCGTCCCCGGCTGATCTTCGCCCCCTACTGGGAAGACGCCCACCCGGACCACACCGCCGCCACCAAGCTCGTCGAGGAGGCCCGGTTCTGGAGCAAGCTCTCCAAGTCCGACATCCCCGGCGAGCCGTTCCACCCCGCGCGCATCCTCTATTACTTCAGCGTGCACCTGCGGATCGCCGAGCGCCCCAGCCTGGTCGTCGACATCTCCGACGAGCTGGACGCCAAGGTCGCCGCGATGAACTGCTACCGCTCGCAGCTGGTCGACAACCAGCCGGCGGGTCGCCCCGGCGTGATCCAGTCGGTCTGCGACCGCACCCGCTACTGGGGCCACCTGGTCGGCGTCCTGCACGCCGAGCCCTTCGCCAGCCGCGAGCCCGTCGGGCTCTCGGGGCTGGATTCGCTGCTGCTCTGACGTCGCGCCTCCAACGAACGATCTCCAGGACCTCTCCCATGAAGATCCTCCTCGCGCTGTCGGTCCTGCTGGCGTCCTCGACGGCCGCCGTCGCCGCGCCGGTCGAACCCCTCCCCTACAAGACGCCCGATCGGATGCCGGACGCCGCGCGGCTGCTCTCCCCCTCGCGCGTGAAGCTCGGCGGCTGGCTAGGGAACCGGGTCGCGCTCAACGAGAGCGCCCGGCTCCGGAACGTGGACATGGAGCCGCTGCTGGCCGGCTACCGGAAGAAGCCGGGGAGCCACCCCTGGATCGGCGAGCACGTCGGCAAGTGGCTGCACGCGGCGACCCTCGCCTGGGCGAACACCGGCGACCCGGCGCTCAAGGCCAAGCTCGACGCCGTCGTCGCCGAGCTGGTCGCCTGCCAGGAGCCCGACGGCTACCTCGGCACCTACGTCCCCGAGAAGCGGTTCGGCCTCTTCCCCGGCGCCGACTGGGACGTCTGGTCGCACAAGTACAACCTGATCGGCCTGCTGACCTACCACCAGTACACCGGCGACGCGAAGGCCCTCGACGCCTGCCGCCGCATGGGCGACCTGCTGATCGCGACCTTCCCCGCGAAGCGGAGCATCCTCGCGGCCGGCACCCACGTCGGGATGGCCTCGACGAGCGTCCTGGAGCCGATCGTCCTGCTCTACCGGTCGACGGGCGACGAGCGGTACCTGGACTTCGCCCGCTACCTCGTGAAGTCGTGGGACGAGCCGGGAGGGCCGGGGATCCTCAGTCGGCTGACGGCCGGCAAGGGGGTGGACGAGGTCGGCAACGGCAAGGCGTATGAGATGCTCTCGAACCTCGTCGGCCTCTGCGAGCTGGCCCGCGCGACGGGCGACGCGGCCTATCTCGACCCGGTGATCCACGCCTGGGCCGACGTGGTCGCCAACCGGCTCTACATCTCCGGATCCGCCAGCGCGGGCGAGCACTTCCACGAGGCCCACGCCCTGCCGAACTCGGTCGGCGCCCACATCGGCGAGGTCTGCGTCACGACCACGTGGATCCAGCTCTCCCTGCAACTCCTGAGGTTCACCGGGGAGCGGAAGTACGCCGAGGAGATCGAGCGCGCGGCCTACAACCACCTGGCCGCCGCCCAGCACCCCGAGGGTTCCGACTGGTGCTACTACACGGCCCTCGAAGGCCGGAAGCAGTATGACGCCCACATCACCTGCTGCCACTCCAGCGGGCCACGCGGCATGGCCCTGGTCGTCCAGGCGGCCTACCTGATGACGCGTCGGGAGGACCGCGAGGCCCTGGTCGTCGAGACGCGCGAGACCTCGACGGCGACGATCCCCGTCGCCGGACGGGAGGTCGTGTTCGAGCAGTCGAGCGCCTTCCCGCGCGAGGGGACGTCGACGATGACGATCCGCGCCGATCGGCCCTTCCCCCTGGCGATCGCCATCCCGAACCCGTCGTGGTGTCGGACGCTGCGGGTCTCGACCAAGGGGTCGCCTTCCGAGCTGCGGGCGATGCCGGACGGCTCGATCCTGCTCACGTCCGACGCCTGGGCGGACGGGACGACGATCGAGGTGCACACGGACCTGGAACTGAAGCGGGTCGACGGCGGGCTCGCCAATCCCGGTCGAGCGGCGCTCACCTGGGGGCCGTTCGTTCTGGCCTACGACGAGGACCGCAACCCGGGCGGGCCCCCCGCTCGGGCCGCGGGGCTCATGTCGGACCGGCCGGCGGGCGGCCCGCTCGACGGGCCGGACCTGGCCTTCCACGTCCCCGTCGTCGGCAGGAACCCGATTCGCCCCTTCACGGCCGCCTTCGTCCCCTTCGCCGACGCCGGCTCGACCGGTGGCGCCTATCGCGTCTGGCTCCGCGCCCCGGGGGTCGCGCTCCCGCCGCGCGAGTCGGTCCTGGCCTACGCGGAGGAGACCCGGTCGCGCGAGGGGAACGTCGGCGGCTCGATCAACGACGGCGACCCCGAGACTTTCGTCGTGACCTTCGACTCGCGCAAGCCCAAGGACGGCGAGGACTGGTACGCCGTCACGCTCCCCGAGCCCGCCCCGATCGGCCGCGTCGTCTTCCGGCACGGCCGGAGCTTCCACGACGGCGGCTGGTTCGACGCCAGTCGGGGCAAGCCCCGCGTGCAGGTCCGCCGAGAGGCCGACGGCCCGTGGGAGACGGTCGGCGAGCTGGCCGACTACCCCGCCGCCACCGCGAGCGACCCCGCCGACCTCGCCCCCGGCCGGCCGTTCGAGCTGAAGCTCAAGGAGCCCGTCGCCGCGCGGGGCGTCCGCGTCGTCGGCGTGCCGGCCTCGGGCGACGGGCCGGACCAGGCGTTCTCCTCGTGCGCCGAGCTGGAGGCGTTCGGCGATTGAACGACTACGGTCTTCCCCCCTCGCGGGGGAAGACAGACCGCGCAGCGGTCAGATGAGGGGGTGACGCGCGCGGGGAGCTTCGGCTTTCGCGGCCTCGCCCGCATGGCCGACGGCCTTGGCGGGTCCTGCTGGAACTCCATCGGCCTTCTCGCTCGTCCCCCCCTCATCCGGCCTTCGGCCACCTTCCCCCTGTATAGACCGGGGACATGGGTGACACATTCGGGCATCATGGTGGGCACTCCGAAGGAGGCCC